>NZ_QGKL01000022.1 GCF_003172895.1 Leucothrix arctica
AACCGGTTAGGTCGGTGAGATTTATCATTGAAGTTCTTACGCTTACGCCACTTTATAATCGTGCCACGACTTACATTAAAGTGCTTTGCTGCCACATCAATGGTCATATGGCCTTTACTGGCATGAATTTCTTCACGAGTCTTAGGAGTGGTTCGAGCGTTACGATGAACATTCATGTTTGCTTTCCAGGGTTTAAAAGATCTTTCATCACTTGACGAGCATGGTATAGTTTATCAAATTTAGAAAGCCCATAACCAGTTGGATCTAAACATATAGGTCCATATAGTCACCTCACCAAAGTAGGACCATTTATAACTATTTCTGGCACGCCCGGTGTTGATCCCGAGACCTCAGAGATGGCAGGAGTTGACGTGTACAGCCAAGCTAAGCAAATAGTTCGAAATTTCAGCTCAATGCTTGGCGGTGTCGGCGCATCACTCAAGGACATAATACATGTTCATATATTTCTTATCCGAGTCGAAGACTTTCAAGAAATGAATCGTGCGTATGCAGAGGAATTTGGCTCTTATCTCCCAGCTCGTACGGTCATCTGCGTAGCTGACCTTCCAAAGAAAGGAGCGCTAATGACTATGAACTTAACTGCTTTTTCTGAAACTTAGTCCTAGTATTTTAAAAATACCTAACAAGCCTCTACACGCCAGCACATACTGCTATGCTCGCTTTTTTCCGCTGGCAAGGCGCTATGTGCCCTAGAGTTCCTGACCACCTTAAATGGGTGCAAGCTCTAATAATATTAAACTTGGAGATAGATTATAATGCACAATACCTCTCATAAAATTGAAGGTCATTGCCGTTGCGGTAAAGTGAAATTTGAAATTGCTTCAAAGCCAATGATCACAATGGCTTGCCACTACACAGGATGTCAGAAAATGACTTCAAGCGCATTTTTTATAATCGGCTGTTAAAATTCAATCATCACCGGAGAAAGTACGGAAACTCTTGACGATACTTTGTTATCGGAAAGATTTAAAGTGTATAAGTTCGGGGGCTCTCGTGAAATAGCTCTATCAGTAAATCCTAACCGTTCATTCTCGAACAGATACACGCGCTTCGTCTCAAACGTTTTAATAAGAGTAATTACAATAAGGCCCCCGTGCTGAGTTTCTCTTTTTAAAGGTATTTCCATGAAGCAACTTAACTTAACTAGGCGACTATCAGCCGCTTTTTTCCTACTTGCTAGCCTCTTTTGCTACAGTAGTGCAAACGCTGATATTACGATTGATGGCGACATTACAGACTGGAGTTCAGAAGACCGTCTTGAGCTTTCCCCAAGAACGCCTGTTGATGGCTATGAGCTTTTTGGACGTTATGAAAGTAACTCATACAAAATCTTATTAAGAAACTTAACTGGCACAATCTCGACGAGTACAACGTTCTGGCTGAATACAGACCAAGACAGTGCGACGGGTTACCTTATTTGGGGCTATGCGGGTGGTGCTGAGTACAACGTCAATATTGCTGCTGATGGCCAGCCATACCTTTACCAAGATGCAGATGGTCAAACACTGGTTTCAGGACCTCTTGCTTACAACATTTCAACGGATGGCAGTGGCGAAAATATTGAACTTGAAATCCCTGAGTCTTTAATTGGAACACCAACAGGTGACGGCGTCAATATGCTGATTGATGTGAACAACACATCGTTCCTACCAGCTAGTTACTGGCCACATGAAAACAATTACATCTTGGCTAAGGAAACTGTTTTTGATGGTGCTGGTATTGTCATCGATGGTGATAAATCAGATTGGAATGCAAGCTATCGAGTCGATCTTGATGAAACGGTTGCGACAGCAGATGCTGAGATTTATGCACGCTTTGAAGATAATACTTATAAGTTTTTAATCCATGACTCAAGCTCTTCTAGTATTGGAGAGGGCTCAACGATCTGGCTTAACACGGATAACGACCTCACTACGGGTGAGCAAGTGCTTGGTTATGCAGGTGGTGCTGAGTACAACATCAACTTTGCAGCTGATGGTAAGCCATACCTTTATACGGGTGGTGCTGGCGAAACGTTGGTTGATGGTCCACTAAACTATGCCACGGTTACAGATAGTTTCAGCGCGACTACGTTAGAAATTGAACTAGCAGCATCATTAGTGGGCTCTCCATCTGGTGAGGGTATTACCTTCATTTTAGATAATAATGGCTCGAGCTATTTCCCTCGCTCATATTTCCCAAACACTAATAATTACACGCTATTGCATGAGACAGAAACTGCACAGATAGCGATTGTTTACTCTGCGACATCTGAAGCGCAGTTCTTTGATAGTAAGGCTTACGCCCAGTTATTTATGAGTGTGCAGGCTCAAGCGATGATGGCAGGACTGCCGTTTGATTTGCTGACAGAAGATGACCTGTTAGATCTTGATAAGATCAAAAATTACAAAACACTGGTTTTCCCTTATGCAGCAAATGCACCCGCAGACATCATTGCAGGTATTGAGCAAAATCTAACGACTGCGGTAAATGATTACAATGTCGGTATTGTGACTGCGGGTAACTTCCTAACTAATGATGAGACGGGGACAAACTTATCGGATGATGCTTACCTTCGAATGAAGTCTTTGATGGGTATCACTCGTACCGACGGTGGTGGTCCATTTAGCATTAGCTACCAAGTGTCAAACAGCACACATCCAGTAACAAGCAGTGAGTTTGCAACGGATGAAGTACTAAAGACCTATACAGCAGCGTATACCGACTACTTTGTTGCGACAGGTGACTATCCTTCGACTGTGCTAGCTCAACAAGTGATTGATGGTACATCAGTTCAGAATGCACTAATTGTGACTGAGAACGGCGGTCGTCATGCGCACTTTGGTACTGTACAGCTAATGACTGATCCGAACATTCTATGGTCAGTTTTACAGTGGAGTGTCTATGGTGAAAAAGCACCAGTGGCACTACACATGACACGTGAAAACTCTGTCTTCGTTGGTCGTAACGATATGGACCAGAGTATGTTCATTGATCAAGCTGCGGAAGTTGAAGGCGAGCTATTAACGTACCTACAGCTATGGAAAACAAATTATGACTTTGTAAGCTCTTACTACATTAATGTAGGTAACGATGCTGATAATCAAGAAGAGACAGATTGGGCAGTGTCAGGGCCGCTATACCAGCAATACATGGCGCTTGGTAATGAAATCGGAACTCACTCTTACACTCATCCGCATGATACCAATATCCTGACGGATGCTGAGTTAGAAGAGGAGTTTGCAGACTCTCGTACGATTATCGAAGAAAATCTTAATATCACGAACTTGAGTGCTGCGGTACCGGGTGCAGCAGAAGACCTTCGTACGGCTGGAGAAATCATTCAACATGTTGACTACTTGTCAGGTGGTTACTCTGGGACTGGTGCGGGCTATCCTAATGCAATTGGTTTCCTTGACCCAAGTTATTCCAAGGTTTACCTAAGCCCTAACATGTCGTTTGACTTTACCTTGGTTGAGTTCCAAAACAAGACTGCAGCGGAAGCAGAAGCAACTTGGTTTAGTGAGTTTGATGAGCTGGTTAAGCACTCTAATCTTGGTCTGATCCATTGGCCTTGGCATGACTATGGTCCAACTAACTCAGATAATGGCGGCTATACCTTTGCTATGTTTGATAACTTGCTCGCGAAAGCGCATGACTTTGGCAGTGAGTTTATTACAGGTAAAGACTTCGCTGAGCGTATCAAGTCATTTAAGTCGACGGGTCTAAACGTGACTAAAGTGGATGATGTGATCACCGCTCAAGTCAGTAGTTCTGATACGGGTAAATTTGCGTTAAATGTTGCTGATGGTGAAACCATTACTTCGGTTGATGATTGGTATGCTTACAATGACACTCAGGTGTTTCTAGCAAACACAGGCCGTGAATATAAGATCAACCTAGGCGCAACAAATACAGCTGTGACACGTATTACTGAGCTTCCAAAGCGAGGTGAGCTTGTTACGTTAACAGGTGATGGTACTGACTTAGCGTTTGAGTTTAAAGGCGAGGGTACGGTCAATATCCAGCTAGCGTGTGTGCCTGATGCATTGACTGTAACAGGTGGAACTGATCAATTTAGCTATATAACAACAGATACCATTGCGGTAAGTTTTACAGGCGATATACAGCATGCAACAACAACTGTTGATGCAACGTGTAGCGTGACGTTATCACTTGCTGAAGTTCAGGTGTTTGGATCTGAAGGTGTTGAGTCTACTAACCTTGCATTGACAGGTACTGCGACACAATCAACAACTGCCTATAGTGGTGTGGCTAGTCGAGCAATTGATGGCAATACTAGTGGGGAGTGGAACGAAGGTACGGTTACTCATACCAATGCTACGAGCACAACAGCTTGGTGGGAGCTTGAGTTACCGCAGAACAGTAACCTTGAACAGATTGTATTGTTTAACAGAACGAACTGTTGCACGCAGAGATTATCTGACTTCACTGTCTCTGTTTTGGATGAAGCGGGTAGTGTCGTATGGTCACAGCTATACGCTGAAACACCATCGCCTTCTTTGACTATTTCTCTAACAGCTACTGGTAAAACAGTTCGCGTTTCTTTGGATGGTACCGCGACTAATACAAATGTAATATTGTCACTTGCAGAGGTTCAGATATATGGAACAGTAGCGGTCACGACTGACTTAACTAACCTAGCGTTATCTGGTATCGCTAGTCAGTCAACAACCGATTATAGTGGTGTTGCAAGTCGAGCAATTGATGGCAACACTAGCGGCGCATATAGCCAAAATTCAGTCACTCACACTAATAGCAGTAATACCACTGCTTGGTGGCAAGTTGTGCTTCCTCAGGAGGCGACTATTGGGCAGATTGCTTTGTTTAACCGAACTGATAGTTGTTGTACTAGCAGGCTGACTAACTTCACGGTGTCTGTTTTAGATGATGCTGAGAATGTTATTTGGTCACAGTTCTATTCTTCAGCGCCATCGCCATCTCAAACGATTTCGTTATCTGCAACGGGAAGTATTGTTAGGGTTTCTTTAGGAAGTTCTTAATCTGTTAAAGAAGATAATGACTAAAGTTAAAATGCCCTGTTTTCACAGGGCATTTTTGTGCGTGTACTTCCTCCCTGATTCACCATCGTCACTTGCGATTTCATGGCTAAACTTATACCCAACGCCATAAACCGCCATGATCGGGTTTAACCCATCCTCAATCTCATGGATTTTTTTACGGATGTTTTTGATGTGGTTATCAACGCTCCGATCCGACATCTCAAGCGTCTCGCTATACACGCTATTGATAATGTCTTCGCGACTAAATACGTGCTCCATCTGCTCAAAAAACATCGTGAATATTTTTAATTCAATCGCCGTAAAACCAAGGTTTTTTCCATTGAGTAGCGCGACATAACTATCCTTATGTATCTCAAAGCCTGACTGAATCGGCATATCTGTTCGAGGCTGGCTAGTCCTTCGTAACACCGCTTTTATCCTAGCCATAACCTCTCTAGGGCTAAACGGTTTACAGATGTAATCATCTGCACCGACTTCCAACCCAAGCAAACGGTCAATTTCCTCTCTCTTCGCAGTGAGCATGATGATAGGCACGCTGGAGAACTTTCTAACTTCTTGACAAATATCGATGCCATTGACCTCAGGTAGCATCAGGTCAAGCAGTATCAAGTCCACAGGGTTTTGCTTCACAAAGTTAACCACGCCTTTACCGCTGTTAAAGTGTTCAGTGGTGTAGCCTTGCTGTTCACTGTAAGCGACCAGTACTTCGGCTATATTTTCTTCGTCTTCAACAATCAGTATTTTGTGTGTTGTCATGTTTAACCTACAAGGGGAAGTGAGATCTTAACTTCAAGACCGCCTAATGGGGAGTCTTCTAATGAGATATGGCCACCATGCGCCTCTGCGATTTGTTTACATAGCGCCAAGCCAAGTCCTGAGCCGCCAAAATCTCGGTTTCGCGACTTTTCAACACGATAAAACCGTTCGAATAATTTGCTTCTGTCAGCAGCTAACACGCTAGGTGCAGAGTCTTGTAAAACCAATTCAACGCTAGTCTCCGTTGTGTTGACCGTAACGTTGACTTGCCCACCTTGGTGAGTGTATCGACAGGTGTTTTCCAGCAAATTAGTAAATAACTGTTGTAATCGGTCTTTATCCCCACTCACGATACATTTGCCAGCGCTTTTTAGTGCGTCACTATTAAGCGTTAATGATTGTTCTTCAAAGCGTGCGGTGTAGCTCTCCAGCGTCTTCTCAAGTACTTCGATAACATCAATCTCAGCATCGTCGTAAGTCAATTTAGCCGTGTCGCTGTTAGCTAGTTGAGCAATATCATCAACGATGTGATTCAAGTTATCGACCTGACCAATCAGAGTATTAATACGTTTTTCATCCGCCACAAATACGCCGTCTTGCACTGCCAATAAGTGGGAGCGTAATACGGACAGTGGTGTTCGTAATTCATGCGAGGTATCCGACATCCATTGGTAGCGCATTTCTCTGTTATGTTCGAGGGTGTCTGCTAGCTCATTGAAGTTATTGGACAAGGTGCCAAGCTCGTCTTTGGTCGTGGGTATTATTCTGCTGGCGAAGTTTCCCTTAGTGAGTTCATTAGTTCCTGCGACAATCTGTTTGATGGGCTTTGTTAAGTGTCGAGATAGGACAATCGCCATGACAAAAGCGAGCAGAATAACCAATAAGGTAAAGATGAAATAATTCTGAAACTGTGCATTTACAAAGGCTTTAGCAGGACTATCTTTAACCCGCCGAGAAGGGACTAAACCGACCCAGCCAATAATCTTATTACTTAATAAAATCGGTTCGATTTGGGTATTTTCATTTAAGGTCGTTCGACCAATTACCACGTTTTTGTCCTGATCGTAGAGGCTTATTCGCTGACCTGTTTTTAGTAAGTCTTCAGGGTGGTGTAGCCAGAGTAATGAAGGGGCAGGGTTGTCAGAGTTCTTCTTTTGGTAGTCATCAGTATCACGTGGCTCACTAACGATAGGCTTTACTGGTTCTTTTTCAGGGTCAACGATAGCGCGCCACAAGACCATATCTTCGGCAATGGGTTGCCAGCTTTCAGATTGCGCATAAAACCGAGTGAGTTTTTGCTTAACGGTAGTGACATGTTTCGCCTCAGCTTTTTCAACAAAGTCATTAAACTCGTGAGAAAAATTGGTGTATATGAAAACGAACATCAGCCCAACAAGCGTGATGTTCGTAATGAAAAATGCCAAAAAGAATTTATGTATTAACTTCACAAGCGCTCAAGGGTTAGTTGTTAAGTTAACTGGGCAGCACTGACTTGTACTGCCCAGTTTCTCTAGCCGTTTAAAAGACAACGTGCGCAGGTTCACCCGCACTGAGTAGTTTGTATTGTGGCTTCACTACGCTCATATGCACAGTCCCTAACGCCTTATGGAATGAAATAGCGATATCCTTCACCTCAGGAAACACGTGCTTTGCTTGAAGGGTAATATCACCATTCTCTGAGTTAGTGTCACTTGAAAAGGTAACACGTTCAAAACTGATCACTTGCTTATTGATCGTTAAACTCGTTTTCTGTTTAAGCGTATTTTCAATAAACTCGGCTTGCTGCTTAACGCTCAAACCAGCAGGCATGATTGTATCAATATCACCGAGTAGCCACGCTTGATCACTCTGTAATGCGTCTACTAAGTGGTCAGTTGCTGTGATGATTTTCACTTCAACCTGTCCATCTCTTAGAATGACTTGAGCAGTGGTTTCGTTCAACTCATGGGCATAAGTTGTGGCAGTGAAGCTTGCCAAAACACACACTAAAACGTACCAACGAAGTTTTTTAAATAAAGACATAATCATTACCTGCTCAGCTTATTCTGCTGGTTTTTCAATAGTCGTTCGACAGATCAACGTGTTGTCCTGCTCCAGGTCCTCACCCCAAACAAGCTGTGCGCTATCATCCCATTTGATTTCATCATAACCATCTTTTGGACTGACTGATGCAACAGTATGCTCGGTTGCATTTGCCCACGCTGAATCATCAAAGCTGCTTTGTAACCAATTAGCAGGTGCATCTTTAGCCATAAAGGTACACGCGCCTTCGCCAGCGACAGGGTCAGACTCACTTTCGCAGGCCTTATCTAGCGGTGCTTTATGCAGTACTTCACACTTCCAACTTTTGTCGCTGACTGCGACGACGTTGTTAGTCTCGGTGTCAGTTACTTGCATGATGAAACCGCCATCACCCATTTGTTGATTACTTGCACCGATATACTCCAATCCAGAGTCGTTTTGCTTAAAGTCTTTTAAGATAAAATTCAGCTGAATAGGATAGCTTGTTGAAAACGCGATGCTCTCTGCATTAAACGAACGCTCAGTGGTAATTGATACCGAGTCTTCAATCAGTAAGTCTTCACCGATGTAAGCGGCAAACCAATTGTCAGCCCATGCTTCAAGCTTTAGGTTTGGCTTACCTGCGACAGGTGCAAATTGGCCAGTGGCAGTCGTTTGAGCCAATGGAGTAGCGGCTGGCTTAGGTGGTTTAGCCTCTGTGCTAGCTGCAGCTTCACTTGGCTGTGTGCCTCGGCAGAATGTACCTGACTCAATATCACCGCCATTACTAATGGTGCGTTGTTTGAAGTCATAACAGTTTTCACCCTGCTTAGATGGGCTGTACGTTGTGAAGTACTCTTCACCTTGGTACGAATAAGTCATGGTGCGTGTGCCATCGTCAGAAATTACGTGCTTTAGGTTTTCAACGCCGCCTTTAGGTGGACGAAGATCTGCACGTATTTTTTGGGTATCGCCACTCAGCGGTGACACTCTCGGTAGCACACTGGTATCCACTTCACCGACTAAACATTGGATGATGTAAGGCGGTGTTACCGATGTCTGGTAGCGATAACCAAACGTGTCATCAGTTTGGCCGTTACAGACATCTAATGTGCCTGCTGTGATCTCAGTCCCATCAGGGTTTTTGTGACCATAAAGCGGGTAGCCATCGTATCCCCAACCAATAATCGCATCATCACCTTTGTTTTTCATGGTATCGATCATGCAGGTAGGTGATACGTGGTAATGGTAGTCATCGCCACGGCCAGAGTGACCACCACAAACGTCTAATTGACCCAATATAAAGGTGTCTTTGGTCGCGTCATAAGCGGTGAGGTCTAGTTCGCCTTGTGCTGAGTAATCGTAGATGGGAACACCATTAACCGCCACACCAACCGCTGCATCAATCGACGTTAACTCAGCCGCCTTTTTAGGGTTAAGTTTTACAGGCGCTGCGTAATCGAGTGCCGGTACAGGGATCTGTTCGTTAGTCCCAGTAATGCCCGTCATTAACTCATGGTCTGGGTAAGTCGTTGATGCTAAGTACGCGTACTCTTCATTACACGTCACCGACACACGCTTGTTAAAACCTGCGTCGTTTACCGAGCCTCGAATAGCATCGCAACGTGGTGAGTCGATATTGACGGTTAAATCTGGCTTAACCATTTCTGGAGGCTTTGCACGAACACCTTCATCACGAGGTGGACGTTTAGCATCACCACGTTTAGCACTACCTTGACCGCTACGTTCGTAGCTTACGTCCATATCTGCTGAGGCTAGGGTGATGTCTTTTATCGCGGCTAATAACGCGTCTCTGTCTACTTTCGTGTTGTCTTCAAATATGAGTGGAGCAGAGAGCGCATAAACCGTGTAAGTGTAGCTTTTTAAGCCTGGGCCTTTAGAGCAAGGTGGCGCGTATTTGTTTTGACCGTTAACACTATTGGTGCCCATTTTTCCGAGGGTTTCACCACTTTCTATTTGTGTTTCATCTGCCGAGATGTTGTACAGCGTCCAATACCAATGCATGCCATCTGGGGATTGATGATCCATTAGTATAGCGAAGGATTTTGTACCTGCTGGCGCATTGCTCCAATTTAGTGGTGGGCTTATGCTTTTGCCATCACAGGTGAAGGTCGTAGGTAAGCTAGCGCCTTGAGATAGCTGCGAGCTGCTCAGAGTGAATGCGTCTGCGGTTGTCTGCGGCTTCGTTTCACTGTTAGCAGCGTTTATCGAAAAGCAACACACAGCGCCTAGTAGTAGGGCTTTTGAATTTTTTATCATTTTAGAACTCCAGTAGAGTAATAGTGAATACGGTGGGTCTGTTGTTGGTAGTTTAGCGGGAGAATGTAGGGGAATTATGTTCAAGTTGTTTTTTCTGTGAATTCATAGAAAGTGGTAAACGACTGATAATGGTATTTGTAATGCCATTATCGACACTTTTACTCCGCTGGACTAATCTGTAGATACCTGTGTGTTTTTGGAAAACTTTCTGATTCGTGAGTAGGTGAAACATTTAACCTATCAAGGTGATGTTGCTTTAGCTTAACATTTCTTAACATTTCTCATTTGTAGTTATTAATTTGCGCACTATTTATTTATTGATAGCTTATGTTGGCTCAATTAATTTGTTTAGTGCTATAGGGTTGATTAGATTCATGTTTTTTTATCAATTAAATCACTGCCTTATTAGTCAAGACTTTGTTTAAGGATGAGTAACGGCTGTATAATCGTACGACATCACTTATTGCTCGTTGTTAGAGCAACAAAATTGCGTGTCAGTGCAGATAGACTCTTTAGCTAAGTATCTTTCCCCCCATCGATTTCCTTAGTTACCAGCCTCTTTATTTGTTTCTTAAATTTAGAGAATAGTGGTTTATTTTGTTAGCGATTAATACATATGTTAGGTATGAGATGAACGCTACGCTCTTGATTGCAATGCATCACAAAATTCAATGGAGTAAGCTTTGCAGCGTATAACACCTAGTGAATCTAAAAAAAGAATTTTAATAGTAGAAGATGACGTCATTCTTTTAGACTTTTTGGAAATGCATTTATCGATAAATAATTATGATGCAACCTGTTTGTCTGAGGATCAATCTATTCCCCAAACTTTAGAAAAAAAGCGTTTTGATATAGTTGTTCTGGATGTGATGCTACCAGGGAAAAGTGGTTTATATTGGCTTCAATGGATGAAGCAATATCACCCAAATATTATAGTCATCATGATGTCTGCTAGGTCTGATAAGGACGATCGATTGAAAGGACTAGAGTGTGGTGCCCATGACTATATTATTAAGCCGTTCAAAGAAGAGGAACTATTGATTCGTATAGCCAATATTTTCAAAAGCGTGCCATATTTCAAACGACGTCCAACAGTAGTGAACTTGGGGGATATTAAATTTGATATGGATAAAAATCGTATTCTTAGAGAAGATGGTGAAATACGTCTAACAGTACTTGAGTCAGGTATATTGAAGCTACTCTACTTAAATGCAGGTATAACGCTAAGTCGCGATGAAATATCTGAGCAGGTGAGGGGAGCTGAACATAACCCACTAGATCGAAGTATTGATATTCATATTAATAAGCTACGCAAGAAAATTGAGATAGATCCCTCTGACCCCTTATTTATTCTTACTCGCAGGGGCAAAGGGTATATCTTTAAAATACCCGAGTCTTCTTAATCCTCTTGTGCTTGTGCCTGCAGTGATTGCTCGGCCTTCTCTAGTTTCTTAGCCAGTCTTTTGTTTTTAAAATATTTAGTTGTCGTGAGTGTCAGTAAAGCGCCGCCAGCAAAAGCAAGACCAACAGGATGAGTAACTGCAAATGCTTTACCTACACTTACCACTGATGCAAATGTACCAGGTGCTGCAATAACTGGAAGTGGCATAATTTTTCCTTAAGTAAATGATAGTTGAGTGAGTCTTATTATCTACTTCGGGAGAAAACGGGGTCAATGGCTACCATGCTAAAAACTTATAGTACTTTGTAAATTTTTGTTAAAATCAACAGCTTACTGAGTGGGTTAATGGGTACAATTTATTTTAGATAAAATAACCCACTCGAGGTAAGTGTCATGGTTCAAGAGTCTGAAAAAAACTCATTAGATGAGCAGGAAAGTATTGAAAGTACTGAAACGGATATATTTCCAGACCCAGCCTCAAGCAATATCGTTAAAAACCATGTCATTGCAAGTTTGACATTAGGGCTAGTGCCAGTACCTTTATTTGACCTTGCAGCACTTACAGCAACCCAAATGAGTTTGCTTAACTCTTTGAGCGAATACTACGATGTTGAATCGGAAGGTTCTGATAAAAAGTCCCTTGTGACAGCATTAATTGGAGGGTCATTACCTATTGCGAGCGTATTGGGCCTAAGTAGTATGACAAAGCTAATTCCTGGTATCGGAAGCCTGATTGGCAGTGCAAGTTTGAGCCTCTCAGCAGGTGCTGTAACTTATGCCATTGGACAGGTCTTTATCATGCATTTTGAGGCTGGAGGAACTTTTGAGGATTTTGACCCTAAGGTCGCAAAGGCATATTTCAAGCGAGAATTCAATAACGGTAAGGCTTTTGTCAGTAGCTTAAAGGATGAGTTAGTTGCTGCAAAACAGACGAATAATGTTGAAGAAAGCGAAGTCAAAGATGCATAAGTTGTCTAATCTTTTAAAAGGGGCGAGGACTCATGCTGAATAAACTTAAAACGATATTTAGAGTAAAAAATCGTCATAATGAATTAAGTCAACAGAGTAATCTAGATGATGCTAGCGATAAGGGCGAAGTCGATCATCAAGCTGAGTTGATCGATGGATTAAGTGAAAAGCTGCTTGATGTAGAAATACAACTGCAAGCGGCGAGGCTTCAAGGGAAGCATGTTTCAGCACAAAATATTGTAAAGACCCACATGGTTGCTGGGTCATCATTGGCGCTTTTACCTGTTCCGTTATTTGATATTGTGGTGTTAGCAGGAACGCAGATGAACCTGTTGAGAGCATTAAGTCTTCACCACGAGGTCGATTTTGACGAGCAAAAAAGCAAAGTTTTATTGGCTTCTCTGCTAAGTGCTTCTTTACCCGTTATTGCTGTTCTGGGTTTAAGTAGTGCAACCAAAGTGGTGCCTGGTATTGGTAGTGTTGGTGGTGGAATCAGTATGAGTGTTTTAACAAGTGCTCTTATTTATTCAACAGGGCAGGTTTTTATCAGTCACTTTGAGCAGGGTGGAACACTTAAAAACTTTAAAGTTAGCGACTGGAAAAGCCACTTTCTTGATCGTTTAAAAGAAAAGAAAGAGTCATTAAGGCGGAAGGACGTGAACTTAAGTCATTCTGGAGGAGTCTAGTTTACGTTGGCTAGGGTGTATTTTAATTTTTAGTAAAAGTTGTCATTGAGTTAATTTATTTTAGAGGGTTAGATATGCTCCATATTGGTGCTTTATTATTAGTTAGTGGTATTGCAGGGGCTATTTATCGTGATCGAGCCCAGAAAAAACAGGCCTGCCTAGAGAAGGGGCCAGAGTATTCAGTTGAAAATTTTGAAGATAAGGCGTTGATGACTATCGATAGTGTAAAAGCTGTAGATGCATCATTTGATGATGTAGCTGAATTGAAGCATTACCAAAAAGTTTCGTTTTATACGCTCGCATTAACTTCTGCTGGCTCATTGTTTTATTGGCCAGCAACGTTTTTTAGTTTACCTTTGGTGGGGTATAACGCGTATCACTTTACAAAAATGCTTAGGCATTCTGATAGGAGGAAGCAGCGTTCAGCAATGGTAGTATTTGAAATTATTGGCGTGGCAGGGAGCTTAATGGCATCAAAGCCAGTGGCCGCATCAGTGGTAATGTTGTTTTCATTCTTTTCACGAAATATTTTATTACAAGCTGGCAATATCGCGAACAATATTGACTCGGTTCAGGGGCTAGATTTAAAGCGATCAAGTCTTTGGGTACTAAGAGATAGTGTTGAAGTAGAGGTTATTCGCTCTCAATTACAAGAAAAAGATATTGTGGTATTTCACTCTGGAGATGCAGTTTCCTTAGAGGGTAAAGTTGTTGATGGTAGTTGCGAAGTCAACCAATTTAGTTTGAAGAGAGAAATGAAGTGTGTGCAAAAGACAGTAGGCGATAAAGTGTTTCCTTTTACTCGAATATCTCAAGGCACGATTTATGTTCTACCAGGTTAGGTATTTTTAGGTTCGATACTGTTGAACCATTTAATAATGGCTAACTACTAAAGATATAAATAATAAATAATACCAAGGTTATATCTTCGTGTAGTAGTTTTAATTTAGATTGCTAGTACTGGTGTCAAGAATATGACACTAGTCATCTACGCTCGCTTTGGTTAATGAATATATGTAGGGCTATTAGTATGAATAATAAATCAAGTAAATCGGCAATAGAAGCATCAATAAGTGCCATTGGGATTGATAATGTACGTGAATTGCTTATTAAGGCATTGCCAATTATCGAAACTAGAAAGAGTGAGTTACTAGCGCTATTGGATTCGGGTGATACCAGTAGAGCGACTGATAGCGCGCATCGGACTATCAGTTCGATTCGTCTATATGGGTCTGATCGCTTAGAGAAGCTCCTAATAGAAGTTAAGGACCAGAGTTATTCAACTGAGAATCTTTCAAAAATTTGTGCGGATATATTGCAAGAGTTTGATTCTGTCATTGCTACTGTTAATGAGTGGTTGGAAGATAACAAAAATTGAGCTAGTAAAGGCCATATGACCATTGATGTGGCCGCTAAGCACTTTAACGTGAGTCGTGGCACGATTATAAAGTGGCGTAAACGTGAGAGTTCCAATGATAAATCTCACCGGCCTAACCGGTTGAGAACCGCTTTGCTACCTGTTCAAGAGGTAATTATCGTTGTATGACCTTTTGGTGGTGTCCCGATCCTCTTTATTGCGCTACTTAAACACATACAATCACCACGTTATTCACAGAAACCTTGGACATTTGACCCCTATTCAAAGCATGAAACAGTGGCAGTTAGACAAGCCTAGTTTTTTCAAAAAGAAAATTTATAATTATGCGGTTCTCGATATGTGCATATCGTCACTGGTTTAAAGCTTGGGTATAACGTTCGTCACAATACTGATGTAGCTCCTAGTATCAAAAAAACAGATTCATTCAACTAATGTAAGTATTGCTCTTAGCTCCTGAAACCAAGACAGTTTGGTTAAATGTTAAGAAGTGTAAAGCATGCTTTGAGGCCAGCTTGCACACCGATAAGCTTAGATTGGTTTAGTGTGCTTATGCGAGGAGCTTTTAGAGTGCTTACCTTGTTTAATTACAGCAAAAGCCTAGAAAACATTGTAATTTGAGAGTTTGTTCATTTTACGTGTGTATAGCGGTGCAACTCAGGTTGTACTTTTTGGCCACATTGGTCGATATCATGGAGAATCAAAATGATTTTAACTTCAAGTTTTGTAATTGGAAGCGCTGTTGGTGCACTTTCTACTTACATTTACAAAGATGATGAAGCAAAAGAAAAGGTATCAGGAACTGCGCTGAAGCTTAAAAGCGGTATTTTAGGTCTTTTTAAGAAGAAAGAAGAAGTTAGTGAAGAGTTAGTAGCTTCAACTGAAACTGTTTTAGAGCCAGCTGTTGAAGTAACTGAGATTGTTAAAGAAGCAGCCGCAGAGTCAGCTTCGGAAGTAACCGAAGTGGTTAAAGAAACTGTTGTGGCGGATGACAAGTCTACAGTTAAAACAACTTCTAGCGCAAAAAGTACAAAAGCGTAAGTTTGTATTTAGAAGTCAGTGATGACTTTAGCAAGAAAACAAAGCCCTTCGTTGGGCTTGTTTTCTTGTTGGGCCAATAACTTTTGGCATATCGAAAGAATAGGGGCTCCGCTACTAGATGAAAAAACTTAACTTTTCTTAAGCGTTTGAATTGATAATTGCCAGATACTGAGCACTTCTTTAAGTTCTTCAATATCAAAAGGTTTAGTCAGGTAATCATTCATACCCGCAGCTAAACAGCGCTCCTTCTCTCCTGCAATAGCATGTGCCGTTAAGGCAATGATAGGGATGGCTTTCAGGGAAGAGTGTTTGCGAATACGTTGTACAGTTTCATATCCATCCATATCAGGCATACTCACATCCATAAGCACGATATCGAAACTATGCTGTTCAAGAAAATCTAAAGCCTGTTGGCCACTTTCGGCAACCACAGGTATAACGCCACATGCTTCAAGTAGCTTTTCCCCAAAAAAACGATTCATCTCATCATCATCAACCAATAGTACTTTTTGGCCGTTTATGACACTTTTCCTTACCAAACTAGAAGTAGCTTCTGGCTCTACTTGATTTTTTTCAGTTAACAGAAAGTCTAATGTGAAAAAAAATCGACTACCCTTATTAGGCGTACTGTCAATCTCTACTTTGCCTCCCATCTTTGATACTAGTCGGTCACAAATAGCTAAACCTAGCCCTGAGCCTCCATACTTTCTGGAGGTACTACTTTCTGCTTGTGTAAATGGGTTGAATAGGTCTTTCTGCTGGCTTGAGGAGATACCTATACCTGTATCAATTATTTGGAAGTTGATGGTTGCAATGCACTTACTGATATTAGTCGGTGTTATGATTAACATAACACCTCCCGTTGCTGTGAACTTAACAGCGTTATAAAGCAGGTTTAAGAGGATTTGCTGTATTCTGTGCTTATCGCCAATAAGTTCTTTATTTAAAAGAAAAGCCTTATTTTTAATAATTAAGGTTAATTTCTTTTTCTGGAAGTCATCTATGAGTATTTTTTCTAAATCATTAGTAATTTTTTGTATATCAAATGGCTTGTTATTTAAAGCGACACCTTTTTGGTCGGTTCTAGATAAATATAGTATGTCATTGATTAAATTTAACATATGTTCAGAAGAGCTATTTAATCGAGATACGTACTCTTTTTGATCAAAAGATAGCGAAGTAAACTCTAAAAGCTTTCCTGCACCTAAGACTGCGTTCATAGGTGTTCTAAGTTCGTGACTCATTGTCGTTAAAAAGTCGTCTTTTGCCTTAGAAGATGCAATTGCTCGCTCTGCTTTTTCGCCATTTATACGTACTCTTTCTGCTTGATCAAGAGAAAGCATGACTAAGGAAATGAGTAGCACAAGAGCAGACAGATCGGTGATTAGCCCCTCTATATCGAATAGCCCTAATGCAGTAAGAAAGGAAGGTATTATGCTAATTACGAAAATAAAACCAGCTATTGCAGAGTAAGGGGCTACATCAACTTTTTTAAAGAAATTAGATACCACTAAAGATAAGGACAACAAGCATATTACCATTCCTAAAATTGCCGCAATCGCCATGCCAAATTTTATGAATGGACTAAGTATTGTTAGTAGTAACGATATGAAAAATATTGTTCTAAATATAATATAATATGATCTTAAGTAGTCTTTTAATTTTAATAATTTTATTAAAAGATGAAGTGCACTCGTCGTAGCAGAAAAAGCAAAGAAAGTCTTTAGTGGAGAGAGTGTTTCAGACATGTTTGGTATAATATTATACCAGCCCATATGACCAGATATTTCCATGGCGAATGATAGAATGAAAATAGAAAGAGAAAAGAATCCAGAATCTTTTATTTTAAAGTAATATAGAATATTATAAAGAGCTAGAATTAACAATCCGCCAATTACTAAGCCATAGAAAAAATATGTTGATGTAGCCATTCTCAGTGTGGCTGACTCGCTTTGGAGTGCTACTCCCATTGTTAATGGAACTTGCGTATCTCTTACCCTAAAGTATAAGTCTGCACTTTTATTTGGCTCAAGTTTAAACTGGTAAGTTGGAAATCTTGTTTGAAGATATAATGTCAATGGTATCGCTTTTTCTTTGTTAGGATATTTTATGTAAGCAGAGCTTTCTTTGCTCGGACCACCTAGAATATTAATAAACCAAGTGTTTTTCATCAGTGTTTGGTTATCTACTTCCATTTTCATCCAGTAAGCAGAGTTGGTTAAGCCAAAACTAGAGCGAGTATCTTCCTTAAGGGGAGGGATGAATTGTTTGATACTGTTGGTTACATCCTCTATTTCAAGTTTTGTTGATTTATCCTCAAGTATCTTAGAATAATCAAAAACATCAACGAGGGTCGTCTTATCATTTAGTTGGTATGGTTTGGTATCATTAGAATATGCATTAGTTATACTTATTATTAGGATAAAAATAATGACACTTAGTTTAAGCAATTCTTATACCGTAATTTTGACTTGTTTATAGAAAATTCTTTATGTTCGTGTGAGAAATTATATCGCATAATATTACTAAGGTAGTATTTTTTACCAAAATTTAAGAGCGTTTTTTAAGTAGTTTATGGATAATTTAAGAGTACAGGCAGATAAAATCATCAAAGACTATGCTTTTGGGTCTACGCTCACAGGTTTCATACCTGTGCCTTTTCTGGATATGATGAGTTTAGTCGGAGTTCAGCGTATTATGCTATATCGGCTGTCTAAACTATATGGTGTACCTTATTCCAAAACGTTAGCAAAAATCTTTCTGGCGTCATTGATGAGTAGCTTCACTGCGACAGCAGCGTCACCCGCTCTAGGAAGTATACTCAAGATTATTCCAGGAATCGGTACATTCGCAGGTGGTGTTGGTATGGCAGCAATGGGTAGCGCGAGTACTTATGCGCTTGGAAAGGTTTTCCAACAGCACTTTGAGAGTGGCGGAACGTTAAATAATTTTGACCCTGATGTTGTTAAAGAGACATTACAAGAGCGCTTTGAACAAGGTAAAGAGTTATCCAAAAAACACCAAAAAAAAATAACGATATAGCGGATTAAATATTTTGTTCTTTATTTTTTTTACCGAAAACAGCAATGATTGAGATCATGAAAAATAGTAGAATCCAATTGAACCACTTTTCAATTAACGATAATAGACTAAAATTAGTAGACTTTTTTTTAATAATGTCTAAGTAAACTTTGTATTCAGGAGGTTGTTTTTTTTCATTATTTATAGATGATGCATATAAATAGAGACTGTTATTACTAGGTTTGTAAATAACTGACTGCAATGTTTTAGTATTAAATATTTCATACAAATATTTATTACTATCAAGCATAACTAACGAAAGTTTTTCTAAAGTAGCCGGATTTTTTATATTAAATTTAGTTAATTCATGAAAGCGAGATAAACGAACAATGTTGTTTGGATCATAACAGTTGTTTGGAAGCACTCTTAATGCAAAGCAGTTTACAACCGAAATTTGTTGTGATGAGTCACTTGTAGAGTCTTGGAAAGTGTCACTATCCCATTTTCTTAGTTTACTAATATGCTCTGAAGAAGATGACTCTAGCACTTCTACTTTTTCTTTATCTGCAATTAAAAAATTAAAGTCAGCACTATAGTGCTTTCCAGAAAGAATGTGGTTTGCTTTTTTTATGTCAATTTTATCTGTTAAAGCCTTCTTTATTGCAAAAACGCTAGAGTGTAGGTGTTCTATATTATTTTCACCAAACTGCTTGTAAGGGTTCATATTTCTTGCACTTAACAGTGATAAGAATAGACCTTTGTTATTATAGCCGGTGACTACTGAGAGTATTCCTGCAAACCCAATATTTACTACAACATTGTCATTTTTATAATAATAGACAGTAATTGCTTGTAGGCTGCGCAATTGAGGCGTGCTACTCATATCTAAGTTTCGCCCAACGAGTGTCTGTCTATTTTCTGCTGACCTTCCAAACACCCCAAAACCTGAGCCCATGGGAGGGTATCCTAAATCTGGTAATAGGTTGAGTACCTTAAACTCATCTAAGGAGAGCTTTCCATCTCCTAGCTTGTTATTAGTGACTAATTGCCATGCGCCACTAATCCCATTTATTTCTTCTTTATATTGTCTGTCTAGTGTTTGAAGTAGTGTAGGAAGATGATGTTGAACAATGTCATTAAACGTCGATTGGCTTAAAGTGCTTTTTAAGTGAATATCATATCGACGCTCTATATTGGGGAAAAGGCGTTTACTTTGACGACCTACTTCCAAGCCTGTTTGTTTTGCACTAAGCGTGGTTGCATCAATATAAATTATCGGTAATTTCTGACTCTCAGCGGCTGCTAATGTTGAAATAAGCAAACTACCGAGTATCACTAACGGCGCTAAAAGTGTTTTATACATTTGTAGAGATTACTCTTGTTGCGGTATCAAAGTACTGCTCATCATGTGTAACAGCAACAATCGTTTTTCCTTGGGTCTTTAGCTCAGGAATTATTTTTTTGTAAAAGGTCTCACGAAACTCTGGGTCTTGATCAGCGGCAAACTCATCCAATATCAAAATAGGGCAGTCTTGTAGCACGGCAACTATAAATGCAAGTCGCTTACGTTCTCCTGTTGATAGGTTAGTATTGGTGAACTGCCCATTTTTAAATTCAGTTTTATGGTTAAGGCCCATGGTCGTTAACCATTTGAGCACAACCTTTTCTGAGCAGTCTTCAATCCCATATAAGCGACTATATAAGTGAAAATCGCTGAATACTGCTGAGAACATGCCTCGATAAGCGTTGTAATCGCTTACTTTTAATGGTGTGTCGTTAAGCGCTAAGTTCCCTTCTTCTGGCTTATAAAGTCCCGCTAATATTTTAAGCAATGTTGACTTACCACTACCATTTCCGCCAGTAATAAAGATGATTTCTCCAGGTTTAAGAGAGAGATGTAAGGGGCCTATTTGGCTGACGGGGTTTAGCTGTTTATCTAAATATGAAAAACTAACAGCATTAATGGCTATCGACTGAAATTCTGTAAAAGGGAGAGGTGGACTCTCTTGATGTACAGACTGGTCAGAGTCAAGTTTTTCCTCAAGTGCGTATAAGCCGGTGATGGCGACATTTGTTTTCGATATATTTGGAAAAGCAGCGCTAATTCTATAGACGGGCTGCATCATAAACAGAATGGTAGCAATAACCTGAAAGAGTTTCTCTTCGTACACAGTAACCATGGTTGGTAGCATAAAGACAATGAGTAACAGCAATAAATAAAATGCAACGTTGCTTAGTAATATATCTTCGAGCAAGCGGATATTAGAATGGCTTTTTAGACGACTTGTTTCATTAGCAGCAGCAGTTATATCAGCAAACACAGCATCGCTTTTACGGCGACTTAGTTTTAACTGCTTAAAACCCTGAAGCATAGAAGTGAAAAGTTCAAAAAATTCGCCTTCTTTGCGTGCAGCTAGAGATAACTCATGAAATGTTTTTTGGTAGTGCAGCACAAGAATAGTGATGGTAATTGATATTAATGTAATGCCAATTATAAAACTGGCAGGGGATAACCAAAGTAAGTAAAGAGAAGCAAAAATCAGGACTAATAAAGATTCAACACCGACAATTAAATACATTACTGACTGGGTGATTGTGTTTGCACCTTGTGTCAGCGAAGAGTAGCTGCCAATACCTCCCATCGCCTCAATCGTTCGCAACTCAGAGCGCCTTACTTTATCAGCCAGTCTTATACGTACCTGTTGTAAAGCATGCTCTACTGCTGCAACAGCTTCTCTTTGAGAGGTTCGTTGCGCAAAAATAAATAACAAAAAAGTTAGCAGATACTGAAGGAATAGTTGGGTTTCTATATCACCATCACGAAGCTGTGTAGCAGCCTCATTGAGTATGACAAGAAGCATGCTATTTGCAACTCCAGAGATCCCCGCCAACAACAGAATGCGACGTTTGGATACTTTGGTCTCCTGACTCATAAAGTTTAAGATTTTCATGAAGCAGTTGAGGCCTTAGTGAGCTTGGTTTTTTCTTGCTTCGCCTGTTTGGGTGGTCTAATAATGAGCAAAACAAGGTGTGCAGCGCATACACTGTAAAGTACAGCAATGCCGGCACCTTGAACTTGTATACCAAGTTGAGTTGTACTGGGGGGCATGAAGCTCCCTTCAGTTCCAAATATAGCAAGACAAATAGCTCCCCATATACCGACAACACCATGTATGGATACGAGGTAAGCAGCTGGTACTTGCCAGTCGTATCTTAATAGTTTTTTTCGTAATACTTGATAAGCAATATTTTGCAATAAGCCTGCTATTACTCCAATAACTGCGGCCTCTACAAAGGTAACCAGCTGTGCGGAAGCTGTAATAGCCACAAGCCCACCAACAAAGCCACAAAGCCCACTTGCAATGCTATTGTTATCTTTATTAAATAAAGCGTAATACAGAAAAGCAGTGAGTCCACTGGCTGATGCTGCTAGTCCTAGCTTAAGAATGATGCTGGGTATTTGCTGATCGTTGAGAGAAAGAGTCCCCGCAGTAAAACCCCACCAACCTATCCAGAGTAATAAAACAGCGCTGGATGAGTAAATTGGCTCATGTACTTTATCTTGGGTCTTTTTTCTATCTGCACGAGGGGTTTTGACTTTCCATGCAAATACTAATGAGAACCACCCGGCGATAATATTTATTGTTGTCATACCGGTGCTATCAATGAACCCTAGGCTCTGTAACCACCCAAGATTGTTTTGAGTATAATCTCCTGAGCTTACCCAGTGCCCGTAAACTGGAATAATAAGAGTACTTAAAAGTAGTGCGAGAAAAATATGAGAGATACTACTCAGTTGTCGACCAATAGCCATATAAATGATCAACACGCCGAGCATTGCAAAGCCTGCTTTATGGAGTAAAAAACTAGAGAACCTTAGGTTGGAATCTGGATTGCCTGAGTCTGAAAGTTCGCCAATTAAATGACTTGGAAACCCGGCCCAGCCTCCGACAGTCTCACCATACATGACCCCAAAGCCAATAATAAAATAGCCCAAAAAGGCGCATAAACACATGAGTATTACACCTTGATGCTGTTCGACGCCATCTGTGAGTGTTGGTGTGTTTTTCGTATTTGATAAGATGAATGCTAGGGGCACTAAATAAATTAGGACAGTAGAGAGCAACAGCCAAAGCTGGTTTAAGTCTAGGTTTATTGCATCACTAATCGCTTGTTTATCATCTTTACCACTATCTGCATTGTGTTGGGTGGTAATATTCTCTTCAAGTTTTCTTACCTGTATTAATATTTCATATAGACGAACAGAATTATCTTCGATCAGTGTCTTTTGCCCATCCAACTCTGCTACATTCGCGCGAACTCCTCGGGAAAAGCTAACGAGTTCTTTTTCTAATTCTCTAATCTCATTTACACTTGTTGAGATAACGGCAGTGGACTTACTAAGTTCGGAGGAAGCTTCGATTAACTTTGTATCAATAGCTTGTACTACCTCATCGAGGGCAATGATCTGAGTACGAAGTTCATTGTCGGTTTCTTTGCCACTGACTAGCTCTGTTCGGAGTGTTTTTAGCGTATCAAGTATTGATTCAACTTTATCGATATTGGTTTCTAAGTCTTGTTGCATGTTATTGCTTTTTTCTTCATTAGCTGCAACTTCACTGCTTGACGCTGTATGTCCTAGTTGTACGCATGTTAAAGAAAAGAGTAGAACTATATATAATAAGCGAGTTATTAAATATCTTGAGATAGAGAGCATGTAACTTGTTCCTTGATCACTTATTTATGGGCGGCTAGTCGTGCTATGAGTGGGATTTCTTCCCATAAGCAACTCTAGACAGCTTTGATCCAGTTTTGCCGCCTTAATGGCTGCATTGATCCGTTTTATAAGATCAGCATTACTTGTGTCGGCAGCTAATCTCATGTGTGTTTGTGGAAGTTTTATATCTTCAACGTTAAAACCTTGTAGTTTTTCGTTTGTCACATTGCTGATGAGTTTGGCGGTCTTAACTCTGCTGTGATAGAACGATGCCTCTGTATAAAGCGCGTCAATACGGCCATTTACTAAATCGAAGACACCACTTTCTAAAAGCCCATAAGGGCGGAGACTGGCAAACTCTGAATAGTTATCAAGAAGATCAAGGTGCATCATTGAGCCGTAACGTACGCCAATCATTTTTTTCTTATAATCTTCTGGTTTTGGCTTTACAGTTTCACTGTCTGAAGCTTGTATAAATAATGGTTGCATATGGCATAAAGGCTCACTGAGTGTGAGTTGATCTATCTCTGGAAGGACAATATCATCAATAACAAGCAGGAGTTGTATGCTGGAGTTTTGCAAGTCATAAAGTAAGTTAGGGAACTCTTTAGCGGTGTACAGGCATCGCGCATCGATTTCAGTGCAAATGCTCTCAATCGCTTGGATCAATATCCCTTCCGTTGATTGATCTTCATTAAGATAGATAAATGGTTTTCTATTCGCCGTTACACCAATATTTATAATGTCTTGGTTTTCCGCTTTATTTTTGGGGTTATTTGATGCTGCATTAATCCCAAACCAAGGGCTCATTATTAACAACGTAATTAATAACGTCCTCATTACTGTATTACTCCAGTTTGAATAAAAGTATCTGGAGAGATCAGAATAATCGAACTATCCGGTATGTCCATTTTTTGCAAGTCTTGCAAGTTAGCCGAGATATCAGGTAATCCTCTAATCTTTTCTTCAAACTCATGCACACGCTGGTTATTTAGCAGTCCTGAAAAGTTGATGATTGAAGCGTTATTAACATCTCTCCGCTTAGTGATAACGAAAGTAACATTAGGGTCCTCATTCTTCTCATTTAACGAAATTATTGGAATTTTGAAAAAAGATAAACCAGCATTGAGTTGGTGCTGAAGTGACGGCTTTACCACTTGCTTGGTAGGTAAAAATATAACGTCAACACTCAATGATAACTTCCCGTAGCACGACAGCATTTCTTTTTTTATTTCATTATCACTAAGAATAGAGAAAGGAATTTCACAAGGAACAATTTGAATGTTTTTTTGCTCTCCTAAGGTGGCGAGCAAAGTATAATCAGCTAGCTTTTTACCTTCTATGGTATTTTCGAGAATCACCCCAAGTCGCTTAAACTGCAAGATGTCATGGGCAAGGTCTAGCATGTAGATTTTACTGTCATCGTCATGCATTGACTTAGAAAAAACGTCGGTAAAGTCCGTTGGGCTCTGATTTTCTACCGTCTTTTTCCTACTACTCTGGAAGCGCTCGAGATAATAGTTGCTATGAATAGCTGGCAGGTAATGTAATTCGCCTTCTCTCCAAGTCTGAAAAAAATATTTTTTGCCAAATAACTCACCTAGCTCGTCATAAGAATGTAATCCGGTCACACCAACCCACGCAGGCATGAAGTGCAAGGTTGAACTAATGAGGGGAGTAAGTGTTGACCCTGAAAGCTTTATTGCATGGGCCAGTAACTTAACTGAGTCGTATCCTTGAGCTGCGTTATAGTCTGGTAGCTCTCTGTACTTTGAGTAATAACGTGCATTGAATTGTTGAGTGATTGGGTCTTTCTTGGCTGCTTGGTAAATGCTAGGTACGATTGTACTGTTAGTTGCTTCCTTACCAGTCAGTGCATAATTAGCATTTGTGAAGGCGTCGGTACCAAGAATAGGGGTTTGTACACCCATGTCCCTTAGTTGTTGAGCCATTCTTGCACCTGGAGTACTCCCTGAAGCAATGAAAACAGCATCAAAGGGCTCTGTGCTAAGTTGTGCAATAATGTTACGAAAATTATCATCCTGTTCAAAAAAAGAAGACATTTTAGTGATATTGACGCCCTGACGTAACGCTTCATTTTCGAACATAAACGCGACTTCTTTGTTCAGATCATCACGGCTATAGAGAATGGCGATATTTTGATACCCCAGCATTTTTGCCGCACTTGCTAGTTGCCTAGACATAATGCCGCTACTAGGTGCCATGCGAAAAACATACTGGAAACCATGACCTGTGAGTTTTTTCGCTGTTGAAAAAGGAGGAAGAAAAATCACCTGACCTCGTTCATAGAGCATTGATGCAGGTACGGCAATACTTGAGCTCCTATGACCTAAAACAGCAGTGATTTTAGGGTTTGAAATTATTCTTCTTATGAGTGGCGTACTCTCATCAATGTTGTTGCCATCAACTTGTATTTGAACGTTTAGAGAACGGCCAAGGAGTTTTCCTTTTTGTTGGTTAATTTCATCAGCAGCTAAAAGGATGCCTTTGATGTAATTACTTTGCCGCTGGGGACTTACTGCAACAATATTAATGTCGCCTTTTTGTTTTTTTGCCCAGTCTGAGCGCAGCTTTCCCATATTTTCATAATCTGTGCTGCAAGCTGTCATTAACAAACAGGTTAAAACGACTAGAATATTCTTACTATGCAGCGTCATCATGGTTTCTGAGTGGTTGTTTTTTCTGAGATAGGGGCACTGGTTGTGTCACTGTCTTCATTGGAACTACTGTCACTAGTTGATTTATTTTCTTCTAATCGAGCAGCTGGTGTTCCATCTTCTTGTGATGTATTTAAGATGATTGGAAGACCATTTTTGCCAGAACCGATAACAACAACTTTTGCATTATTAGACATGGATAGCGACTCTGTTGCTTGGATTCCTTTCATTAATAGTATTTCAGGAGTTAGTGATCTATTAATAATGTTGTGATATTCAGATAGTCCTTTTGCTTCAATCGATTGGCGCTCAGCTTCCTTCTTGGCCGTTTCAATTTGGAACTCATAAGACTTCATGAACTCTTCTTTTTTTAGTTTATTCTGAATAGCGATAACCATTTCAGGCGGTAGTTGAATACTGCGAATGATTATGTCTTCAACTTCAACGTAATTTCGGCCTACCTCATCAAGCGCAGTCAAAATGGCTGTTGTTAATAAGCCGGCTTCATTGGTATAGATTTCTTCGGCGGTATAGTTGCCTAGTTGCTTTCGCATTACTGATTCTATTTGCGGCAAAATGACACGATTAAGGTAGTTAGGACCTATTTGCTTATGCAAAACACCAAGTAGTTCATACTCAGGCCGATAGCGAATAGCTAACAATAGATGTACAGCAAGCCCTTTGTTCGAAACTATATCAAACTCATGGTAAGCCACTTGCATGCGGGTTTCGTAAATATAGACTTTATCGAGCGGATTGAAAATATGGAGACCTTCACCATAAATACGGTCAATTTTTGTCCCAGTGAAACGGCTAAATAAAATACCTGCGTTACCCGAGTCGATTGTAATAACAATACGTGGCCAAAAGAATACCGTTATTAAACTAGCGATTAAAAACACAATGGTGAGTATGACTGCTTTTCCTCTGACCCACTGTTTAACTAGTCCATTTGGATTTGAATTAAGATTATCTTCCACTGACTATACTCAAGCTTTTATATGAATAAATGATTAAATATCACCTCTTGGTCGCTCTTTTTTGAACTGATTTTGGGGGAGGGTGACGAGTGGGTATTATCGGTTTACTATCAAAAATTAGTCAAGGTAAGGAGCTTCGTTTTAGGGGGGTATAGTGTTAATTTTTGTAAAGGTCGAGTCCTGCGATATTGCATCATCTGGTTAAATAGCTAAGAATATTGTTCTTATGATTTATAACGATAATTATTTTGGTCAGAGAGATATGTTAATAACTAGAGTTAAGTATTTTGTTGTTCTTTGCATTCTACTCTGGCCTGTAGGAGCCTCTTCTGAACAGTATATTGAGGAAGACAAAGTTATTGTTTATAACTGGTCTGATTACATCGCTGAAGGTGTCTTAGAAGAGTTCACCAAAGAGACAGGCATTGAGGTTGAATATTCGACATTTGATAATAATGAAACCATGTATTCAAGGCTGAAAATCCTGCGTGGACGAGGTCATGATGTACTCGTCCCATCGACCTATCTTGTGAGCAGGATGAGAGATGAGGGATTATTACAAGCCATTGATTTCGAACAGTTAGAAAACTTCTCTAATTTAGACAAAAGTCTATTGAATCGCTCATATGATAAAGGTAATCAATTTAGTATTCCTTACCTCTGGGGAAGTACTGGAATTGGCCTGAATAAGGAGTTGATCGGTGAGACTGAAATTCGCTCATGGTCAGACCTATGGAGTAAAAAGTGGAAAAACCGTCTACTACTAACAGATGATATGCGGGAAGTTTTTCATATTGCTTTAGCGCTTAATGGTCATTCGACTAACTCCAGAGATCCAGAAGAGATTAAACAAGCTTATGAAAGGCTCCGTCGCTTAATGCCAAATGTGAAGATGTTTAGTGGTGAACCGAAGAAAGCTTTTTTAGACGGTGAGGTGGATATTGGTCTAATGTGGAGTGGTGAAATGGCCACTGCCAACCAAGAGAATACAAAGTATCAGTATGTCTTTCCTAAAGAGGGTGTAACGGTATGGATAGATAGTTTTGTTATACCGTCACAAGCAAAAAATGTTAAAAATGCGCATAAATTTATAGACTTTATGTTGAGGCCCGAGATTGCAGCTCGCAGTACCATGGCATTTGGTTATGCAACGCCAAATATTAAGGGGCAAAGGTTATTAGATAAAAATATTCGGGAAAGCCCCATTATTTTCCCGTCACGAGAAGTGATTGATAACGCTGATTTTCAAGTAGATGTCGGCAGTGCCAGTAAGATTTATCAGCGTTACTGGAGAAAACTCAAAGGCAGTAACTAGGCTGGCTTGAGTCAATGAGCGTCCTGTATTCTCTGATTGAAATTCTATAGTGTCAAGAATTGTTAAGTTTACTTATTTTCAAACTTATCCTCATTTACCATCCACATTACTGCGTACTCTGTTGACTGAAAAGCATTAAGAGCGGGTAATTAATCATTCATGTTCTTTAATTTATGATGACCTGCATCAACAGTAATTCTGGTCTAACGGCTTTATTACTTAAATGAAGGTGGGCTCTTAGTGTGTTAATGCTTCCAGGATTAATCATTGTTGGGGTGTCGGCTTTTATCAGCCTGAGAGCGCTCAACAAAAAACAACAAAAGCGATTGGTAAAGCGAAAACCACGCGTTAAAAGGGCGTTGGTCAGCCAACAGGAATTGTTGATAAAGCAGCCCGAAAAGTCCACCTCAGAATCACAAAGAGACTTTACTATTGCAAGCGGCTCATTAGGTTTAGCATTGAGTGGTTATTTATTTTCACCCTATTTGGTTGTGCTAAGTATTGGTGGATTAGCTTACCTAACCGTTCCAACATGGAAGCGGGCTTTCCACGATATTACTAAACGAAAACGCTTCACCCGTATGGTTCTGGAAGCGACAGTACTTCCGGTAAATTTGCTCTTTGGGCATTATTTTGCGGTAGCGGGTGCCTATTGGGTTTTGTATTTTGCCGTACGCACCATGGAAAAGGCTAAAAATAATACCGTTCAAAACCTAGCCGATGCATTTGTCGAGCCTTCTAAGCAAATTGTCTATGTATTACGTGAAGGTGTAGAAGTCGAAATGGCTTTAGGAAGCATCATTAAGGGTGATGTGTTAGTTATGGTTCCGGGTGAAACTATTCCAGTTGACGGCGTGGTAATCTCGGGACATGCGACAGTTGATCAGTTGATGTTAACTGGCCAGTCTCAATCTTTAGAGAAACAACAAGGCGAGGAGGTTTTTGCAAAATCTCTTTTGCTCACTGGGCATATTCAGATCAGAGTTGATAAAGCCGGCACAGACTCTATTGCAGATAATACACAGCAGGTGCTGAGTCAGATGACTTCGTTTACCGATAACCTTGAATTACGCAGTGTTGATAATGCTGACCGAGTAGCCTTACCATATTTTGTGGGTGGCGCACTGACGGGCATTCTCAAAAGTCCTAACGCAGGACTTGCCTTGCTATGGGCACCACTAGATGATGCATTGTATGCTGCTGGCCCCCTAAGCGTACTTAACTACCTAAATATAGCTTTACGTAGGGGTGTTCTGGTTAGAGACGGAAGAGCATTAGAAGTCTTACGTAAAGTTACTACCATAGTCTTTGATAAGACAGGCTCCCTGATTAACGAAATTCCCAATGTAGTTAACATCCATACCTGTACAGACCTCTCTGAAACAGAAGTGCTTATGTATGCAGCTGCCGCTCACCAAAAACAAATAGACCCTGTGGCCCTGTCTATTTTGGCTGCTGCCGAACAGCAAGAAATTGATCTTCCTTCGATGCAAGTGAACGCTTATAAAGCAGGTTGTGGTACTAGTGTTTCTCTAAACAAAGACACCATACAAGTCGGAAATTATCATTACATAAGGCAACTTTCAATTGAGCTTCCTGCGGCACTGCAAGCAAAAGAAGCGCAATCATATGAGGGGGATTACTCACTGATCTATGTTGTGCTTAATAATAAAATTATTGGTGCTCTTGAACTGCGTGCAACTATACGATCAGATGCATTAGACACTATCAATAAGCTTCACGGTATGGACTACAAAGTCTGTATTATTTCTGAAGGTCATGAAGCCCCCACAAAGCAGCTAGCTAAGCAGCTAGGTGTAGATAGATATTTTGCCGAAGTTCCATCTGAAGATAAAGCTGAATTCATTAAAGTCTTGCAAGCAAGCGAAGAAGTGATTTGCTATGTTGCGGATGGTACTAAAGACTGTAGTGGCACACTAAATTTGGCCACCTGATTAGAGGTGATAAACTCACTTTAACTAAGCAGGTGTAAATATGACAAAACGAACCAGACCAACCTACTCACCCGAGTTCCGCCTTGAAGTTGCTCAAGAGGTCGTCGATAAAGGGCGCAATGTTAAGGACGTCTCAGAGAGTTTAGGATTAGGAAAATCGACGGTCGATAAATGGGCAAGACAGCTTAAACAAGCGCGTAACGGTCAGCTTTCTAGCGCTGCACCACTGACCTCTGATCAACTTAAAATTCGTGAGCTTGAACGTAAAATCAAACGGTTGGAAGGCGATAACGACATCCTAAAAAAGGCTTCAGCTCTCTTGATGCAGGACTCAATCAAAGGTTTGCGCTGATCCGTCAGCAGCAAGAGAGCCACAGTGTCAGCCGTTTATGTCGAGTATTGGCGGTCAACCAAAGTAGTTACCGTTACTGGTGCAAACCATCTAAAACTGTTTCACCACAACGCCTTAAAC
>NZ_QGKL01000023.1 GCF_003172895.1 Leucothrix arctica
ATTGACAATAGAGCACCGTTTAATTCCAGCAAAACACCCACAAACTAATGGCATGGTGGAACGCTTTAATGGTCGAATATCACAGGTGATTAAGTCCACCTACTTTGCTTCTGCCGAAGAAATGGAAACAACGCTAAAACGTTACTTAATCACGTATAATCACCACGTTATTCAAAGAAACCTTGGACATTTGACCCCTATTCAAAGTATGAAGCAGTGGCAATTAGACAAACCTGATTTATTCAAAAAGAAAGTTTACAACCACGCGGTTCTCGACACATAGTCTAAAGCCATAAAAGGGCTTGCGTATATGAGGTTTAGATATAAGAAGATAAATATGATTCCAAACAATGCCATAAAAAGAATTTTAGACTTTAAAGCTATCCAGAAGTCACCCTGTACCTCACCACCTTTTTGGTCACTCAAAAGAAAAGCGGGAATGGCAATTATACTTGTAAAAATACCAGCAAATAATACATTTGAAATAAAGTCAGCAAATAGATCACCAACAACTTCAAATCCAACAAAAGCCTCAACACCTATACCAAGCCTGTCAGTATACCCAAGTACATGTGCAGTGATTAAAGAAGAGATTGCAATTAATACTCTAATCACTGGATAAGCACCGTGAATAAATTTTGATTCTCTTATGAGGTCAAAAATATATTTGAGTGAATTAGTCGACTTTCCATTCATAGTTTAACCTAAAGATACTGGAGTTATTCGCTCCATAAAATAATGAATCTCATTCTTCGAAGTAACCTCAAACCCATGTCGCTTGTACAACGACCCAACTGGATTCCAGTGCAAATACTCCAAAATAACCCGTAAACCTTTAGCATCACAGTCTTTTAAAGTATCGACCAACACACCCGTACCAATACCCTGATTTCGACAACTATCCAGCAAATAGAATTCACCAAACCGTAGCGTCTTGTCATCTATCTGATGCAACGAAACAGTCCCAATAGCATCACCATCATTCTCAATAATAAACCAAGGTTTCTCACTCCAGCGTTGCTCATGAAGCGCTAACTGAAAAGCCTCATCCCATCCCCATTTAGACTCGATAGTCTCTCGCATCGCCTGCTTTTTAGCTTCAAAAGCAAACTCATAGTCGTCTGATTTTGCATCGCGAAGTGCAATTTTATTAGTCATTCCATTCATGACTATAAAAGTAGTCTTTCAGACACAACAAAGCCAGCTAAAAAGCTGGCTTTGTTTGAGGATAACTCCTCACGTTACTACCCATCTTAAAGAAGGAAAGTTTTACGCCAGATTCATTCGAGGCAACTCAACACCTGTCACACCCGGAACTTGAAGCGCGAATAAACCACCCGCTTGTGGTTGATGAGTACCTTCTGTCACGTCAAAACCTAAAGAAGTAACGAACAATGTATCCATATTAGGGCCACCAAACGCAATTCGGGTCGGCTTCTCAACAGGCATCGCGATTTCCATATCAACCTTACCTTCAGGTGTGATACGAACAAGTTCCCAACCGCTTACACCCGCCATCCAATAGCAACCTTCTGAGTCCATCGCGCCGCCATCTGGACGACCTGCAAGACCATTAGTGTCTAGGAATACGCGCTTGTTTGACCATGCCGCGTCATCCAAATCATAGTCATAAGCCCAGATCGTACGGACTGTAGGGAATGAATCAGATACATAGGCCGTCTTGCCATCAGGAGAGAACGCCATACCGTTTAAGATATGGAAACCACTCATCACTTTATTTACTTCAAGGTCACTTGTAATTGAGTACATGGTGCCAGAAGGATCATTTACATGATCACCGTTAGTACGCATTGTTCCTGCATAGAAACGACCACGCTGATCAACACTACCGTCATTAAACTGCTGCTTAAACTCAGAAACGTCTGGGCCACCAAGGTAAGTCTTTTCACCCGTTTCAGGGTTAAACTCATGAAAACCCGACACAAGTGCTAATACCAACGTACCGCGTTGAGTCAATGAGAAACAACCTAGTGCTTCGCCCATTTCCCAACTTTCGTTAGTATTATCAGAAGGGTTAAATCGGTGCAATATTCCCGCTGGAATATCGACCCAATAAAGCCTTTGTTTCACAGAGCACCAAATAGCGCCTTCACCGATTTTGGCTTTAGCATCTAGAACGCATTCAACTGGAAGAGTAATCATTTATCACCATCTTTAATAGGGTCTTCGAAGTGTCCTGCCGCAGCAAAACCACCACCTTGGTACATAACAGCTGGGTCTTCTGGATCATCCACCTGCGCTAGAATATGTGCATCATTCGCAAAAGTCGCACTACTGTCTTTTGGCGTCCAACCGATATGAGCAGTTAAGTGATTATCCCACCAACTATCTGGGTTGTCTGACACACCGTAAACAATTGAATAACCTAACTCGTCCACTTCAAATACTTTCTTAATCAAGCTAGTGAAGTCGCTGTAACTCATCCATGTCGACAACATACGACGGTTAGCAGCGTTTGGAAAACACGAGCCGATACGCACCGCAGCGGTCTCAATACCAAACATGTCATGGTAATAACTGGCTAACATTTCACCATAAGCTTTAGACACGCCATAGATGCTGTCAGGGCGCATCGAAGAAGTCGCGTCTAGCTTCTCACCAGACTTGTGAAAGCCGATGACATGATTAGAACTAGCGAATAGGATACGTTTTACGCCTTGTTGGCGTGCTGCCTCATACACGTTGTATGTGCCGCGAATATTTGCATTAAGGATATTTTCAAAAGTGTTTTCAAGTGACTGACCACCTAAGTGGATGATTCCGTCACAACCTTTGACTAATTCCATGACAGCGACTGCATCACCCAAATCACACTGAATAAGTTCTTCACCGTTTTGAGCTTCACCCATACTGCTTATATCTGAAAGTCGTAAGGTGTCATGCCACCCACTTAAACTTTCACGAAGCACTTTACCTAAGCCACCTGCGGCTCCGGTTATTAAAATCCTGCTCACTATGCACCTCGTTGATGATTCATTAAGCGTGTTCGAGCGCTTTGTATGTGATATCGCATGGCAAGGTCTGCAGCAGTCACATCACCAATGGCAATTGCGTCATAAATAGTACGGTGCTCTTCTTGTACTTTTTTCAGACGCTCTTTAGAACCAGTCTTGGTGATGTTCAACGCAACTCGCATCCCTGATCTCATTGCGGTGTGTAAGGTACTTAATATCGACACACAAAACTCATTTCCAGCGGCGTTAGCAATTGCCATGTGAAAGTCAAAGTCAGCTTTGTCAGCGATAGCACCTTTATTCATTATATCTTCCATCTTAATCAATGCTGATTCGATGGCTTTTAAGTCTTCTTCTGTCGCACGCTGTGCAGCCAAACTGGCAATCGCACCTTCAAGTGGAAGACGCGCTTCAAAACATCGCAGCAAACCTGCGATGTCTGAAGGTGCAGTAAACTTAATCAAACCTTCAGGTGGGCGAGCTTTAACAAACGAGCCGGCTCCCTGACGTGAATAGATCAGGCCATCAGCCTGCAAGCGCATCAAAGCTTCGCGTATAACTGGGCGAGAAACTTGAAAGGCTTGAGCTATCTCATTTTCAGAAGGTAACTTATCACCCTCTTTCAACTCACCTGCGACAATTTTCTTAAGCAACTGTCCGTAGAGTTGATCTGATAGCTTTTCACGTTTATTGATCTGAAAGTTTAAATCCATGATTTATCCGGCAATAAGGTTGGGTAACGTTAATGATATTGCAGGAACAAAGCTGGTGAGCATGAGGGCGACAAATATCGCCGCATAGAAAGGCCAAATCGTTCTAACTGCCTTTTCCATTGGTACATTACCTACCGCACAACCTACAAACAGGCATGAGCCTACTGGTGGAGTACATAAGCCTATTCCTAAGTTCATCAGCATGATCATACCAAACTGCAGCGGATCAATACCGATTGATTGCGCAACTGGCAAGAAGATAGGCGTACAGATCAAGATCAATGCAGCCATGTCCATGATCATACCCAGTGTCAGCAGCATTCCATTAATCATTAACATAATAGCGACAGGGTCATCAGACACACTTGTCATAAATGCAGTCATCTGAGACGGTACTTGGAAGTATGTCAGCATGTAAGCAAAACAAGCTGCACAAGCGATCAGTATCATTACCATCGAAGTGGTCTTAACCGCATTCACTACCGCAAGCTTAAATTTCGCCCACGTTAACTCGCGGTAAACCAGGATTGTTACAACAAAGGCATACAGCGTTCCGAACGCACCAGACTCAGTTACTGTGAATACGCCAGATAGAACACCACCAACGATAATGACAGCAGTGAACAAACCAGGCAGAGCAACAATAAAGTGAATAAATAATACTTTGAAGCCAGGGAATACTTCTGCTTTATAACCACGCTTAACCGCGATTATGTAAGCGGTAACTGCTAGGCAGATACACATTAAAACACCCGGAACAACACCAGCCATAAAGAGTTGTGATATTGAAATACCACCACCGGCTGCTACTCCGTACAAGATCATATTGTGACTAGGTGGAATCATGACGCCGGCAATCGACGAAGTAACTGTTACGTTTACTGCGTAATCGTCGTCATATCCTTTTTCTTTCATTACTGGGATCAAGATTGAACCCAATGCAGAGATGTCGGCGACTGCTGAACCTGAGATACCACCGAATAACATCGATGAGAAAACATTCACAATACCAAGACCACCACGTACTGCACCAACCGCTGATGAAGCAAAGCGAACGAGTCGCTGCGCGATACCACCGTGGAACATCAATTCACCCGCAAAGATGAAGAAAGGAATAGCCATCAATGAGAAGACGCTGATTCCTGAAACAATTCGCTGAAAAGCGATAATTAAGGGTAAACCCTCAAAGGCAAAGGCTGACAAAGCCGCCACACCGAGTGCAAAGGCTACTGGTACACCAATAACAACGCACAGGGCAAAAACGCCCATTAAGATTAACAGTCCCATAGTTTAAATATTCCGTGTTTATTCTTCTGAAGTGATGACAGGGCTTTCTTCTTCGCCTTGGAAATAGCGAATAACGTGGCCTATTGAGTAAAGTAGAGTAAGTCCTCCACAAAGCATGACGGGTATAGCTCGCACACCTTCAGGAATGTCGATCAATGGGATTTGGTTACCCCATTTAAATATAACGAGCTCATAACCTTTCCACGCCATGATAAAAGCAAAAACGCCCATAATTAGGTGTGATAGCAATTCGAAAAAACGTCTGATAGGTCTTGGGCTTACATATCTGAAGAAATTAACACTTAAGTGTGTTCTTCTATGCACACCAGCAGATGCGCCTAAAAAACCCATAAAAACCACGAGTAGTAGCGAGACTTGCTCTACCCATGTAGGTGTTGCATTTAGCACATAACGGCCATAAACCAACCAAGCAAAGATGACAGTCATCACAACAATACAAACACCTGCGACAAACATGCTTATTGAAGCAAGGGTATCAAGTAGCTTGTCATAAGCTGACTTCTTGATGGGCGAGTTAAGAGTAGACATAAGTGTTCTCTAGATATAAACAGATAGGGTAAAAATGAGGGTGAGCAACTACATCAAGTAAATGACATAGCTGCTCGGAGGAGACTTTCTTACTACTTAAGGCGTGTTCTGAATTAACTCAACTAGAGACTTAAGATCTGGATTAGCTTCTAGGTATGTAGCATATACAGGCTTCATTGCGTCTTGGAAACCAGACTTATCAGCGATTTCGTTAACTTTTACGCCGTTAGCTTCAACAGTTTCACGACTTGCAACATCACGCTTAGCCCACTCAGCACGTTGTAGTGCAGTTGACTCTTCAGCAGCTTCATGAACGATTTTCTTTTCATCGTCAGAAAGTGCAGCGTAAACATCAGCGTTCATGCATAGGCACTCAGGGATGATCAAATGCTGTGATAGAGAGTAGAACTGTGCAACTTCGTTGTGAGCAGTAGACTCGTATGAAGGGAAGTTATTCTCAGCACCGTCAACTACTTTAGTCTTTAGTGACTGGTATACTTCAGAGAAAGCCATTGGTGATGGGTTACCACCTAGTGCAGAAATCATGCCTGAATAAAGGTCATTATTCATTACACGAATCTTCATGCCTTTAACGTCTTCTGGCTTTTCGATTGCCTTAGTACCGTTGTAGAAAGAACGTGCACCAGCATCATATACACCTAGAAGAACAATACCTTTCTTCTTCATGCCTTCATTGATGATCTTTCCACCTTCACCGTCCATAACGCGGAACATGTGCTCAGGATCTTTAAAGATGAAAGGAAGTGAAAGAACGTTTGCTTCTGGAACGATAGGACCAATAGGGCCTAAGCTGAAGCTAGCAACCTGAAGGCCGCCGATACGTAGTTGTTCGATTGCATCTGGCTGGCTACCTAGAACACCGTTATGGAAGTTCTTAAGTGTAAGTTTGCCGTCAGATTTTTCTTTAATTAGGTCTGCGAAGTTATCCATCGCAACAGTGTTTGGATATCCCTTTACATGAATATTCCAACCTTTCCACTCTGCCTGACTTGCCACTGAGAATGCACAAAGGCTTACTGCAGCCATTGTTAAAGTTAATTTCTTAATACAGTTCATATTTTGACTTCCTTCCTATTGGGTATCTAAAAGTTAAACAGACCTAAACCACTAGATTAGAATCGTTAACTTGTATTACAAGATTACATAGCAAATTTTTTTTGTCAAATTGTTTAAATAATTAATTTGTTCGAATTATTAATAACAGTAATGAGTCAGGCACTTGGAACAGTGTTGTCGAAACGAAAGTTTAAGGTTGTTAAGTTAAAAAGTAGTACTAAAGTCAAGAAACAGTATTTCTCGACCCTGTTTCTGACCTAAGCTGTCACCAGGTTCTTCTTCCAGCTATCACTGTACATACGCAAATGGAATGGCACTGACTTAATGATTTCTTCCAAAAGGGTTAATGCAAACACCCATACAACGTGTAAATCCCAATAAAGCACGAATAGTGCAGACAACGGTACAATGACAAACCATTGAGTGTATGCGTGAATCTTTAAGACATACTTGGCGTCACCACCTGCCCTCAACACATGCCCACAAATAGTATTCGACGTTCGGATGAAAGGCGTTACTCCAAGAATAGGCGCAAACAACCAAAGTGCGTTGAGCGTTTCCTCTTCCAACTCTGGATAAAGTGCTTCAAATAAAAAGAACATGCTTATATAAGCAATTGAGATAACAGTCGCAACAACAAATGCGGCCCGCCACGAACGGCTAACAAAACCATCAAGCAGAGGCCAATCCTTATTCCCGAGTAACTGCCCTGCCAGTATTCCTGTGGACTGTCCCCATGCCGTAGACAAATGCCCTGCTACTTTTATCCAAGGTGCAATAAGTACTAAAGCAGCGAACTCATTAGTGCTTAACTTGGCGTAAATCATCATACAAACACCCGCCGCTAAAATAGAGCTAATGAAAGTACCGGCAATAGGTGTCGCATGCCGTGCATGGTCTTTTACATTAGTGACTGTGAGGGCTGGTGCATCAAAGGGTATTTGCTTGGCTTGCTGCTTAGAGTAAAACACCACTAAAAATAGCGCCCTAGAACTAACCGCAACGGCACTACCAACTGCCGCACCTTCCAAACCCATTTCAGTAAACCCTAATAAGCCATAAATCAGCACCACACTAACGGCGACGTTAATGGGTAACTCTAAAAAATTGGCGTACATTGGTATGCGGCTTCGGCCAGTCGCATTAAAGTAAACAGTTATGTTTTGAGATACCGACACACCGAAAACAACGACAGAGAAGATTTTAAGATAGTCATAAGACATCTCGATCATTAATGGTTTATCAGAGATCAAGCTGATTAATGACTTACCAAAGATGAAAATAAACAGGATACCCGCACAGGCGATCATCGCGTTTATAACGGCACCAGAACGAAAACTAAGACTCAGCGCTAAAGGGCTTTTAGCACCGAAGGCTTGGGCCACAACTAACTGCGTACCATTCGAAAAGGCCATTAGTAGTCCGACTAATATACCTGCCACACTTGCCGCTAAACCCATTGCCGCTAGCGACTCTTCACCTAGTGGGGTTATTAGTACAGTATCAATCACTAAAATAAACTGAAGCAAAATAGCGTTGATGGCTATGGGCCACGCAAGGCTAAAAACGTTCCTATTCCCTAGTAAAGCTTGACTCATTTAACTCCCTCCAATCGGTACTGCCACTCACACTAACTTCTCAAAAAAATTGACCCTTAATCAGGGCAAGGCTGGTGTGAGACTCTATCGATATCACAAATCTCAACGGTTAACGCATCAACAGTTAACTCTAATTGTTGCAGTTGTTTATAAATTTCATGACTTAGTGTCGTTTTTTGCTCGGCAGTTCGACCACTTAAGATGCGCGCCATCACATGCAAAAAAGAGCCCTGCTCATTTCCACCTACCGAAATATTATCGTATGGAGCACAACGTATTTTAATAACCGCAGGGTCGAACAAACCACTATTTACTGCACCTTCATGCACAGCGGTCAATAGAGTTTCAGGCGACAGCTGCTTCTCAATATTACGAGAATACTCGATAGTACAATGAGGCATAGAAAAATCCTTGGTCATGTAATCAGTCTTATAAGTAGGGACCTCATTTGATGCTGAGGCAGCGCTAAAAAAGTCAGTAGAAAATAAACCACACAATTGCAGCATGGTGACTTCTAAAACTAATATACCAGCTAAAGTATTGAAATAAGAACAGCTTTCGTCACCTCTAAACCAATCTTTTAATACGAGTATTTTTTAAGCATTCTAGAAACACCCACATCATCCTTTTTAACCTAATATCTTAGATAAAAAATAATGAAGCGACTTGTGATACTGAATAATTAATTAGTAATTTCAAAGATTTTACAAATAATTATGCAATAAATTACACGACAGAACGAAACACTCTTACCAATAAAAATATCAAACAAATTCAGATACTTATAGGCACTAATTACAACCAACACCCTACAACCACTCATCCTCAGCAGACGCACTTTTATAATTTATTTGTAATTCTTATTGTAAATATTTGCATTAAACACAAAGCACATCTAGTATATTAGACATCAAACGAGTCATGTTTCGTTAACATGCGTTGTACATTTGGAGGAGAAGCAAGTGCCTGAGCTGGGTCAAACATTACAAGTTTCTGATTTACTAAAAGATAAGTCATTGGACTCTAATGGCTCTCTAACTGCTCAAGTTTTCAACATACTCAAAGAACTTATTATCACGATTAAGCTTCACCCTGGACAAATGTTGTCCGAAAAGGAAGTGGCCGAATCGTTACAAGCCAGTAAAACCCCAATCCGAGAAGCAATGATTCGCTTACAAGGTTCTGGCTTAGTCGAAATAATCCCAAAAAAAGGTACTTTTGTAACATCGATAAAAATTGATCGTTATATAGAGGCCTGCTTCATCCGACTTCAGCTAGAAGTTGGAGCCGTTCGACGAGCTGCTGAACAACGTGGCAACTGGAACGTAAGCTTAAAAATGGACAGCCTTCTGCTCAAGCAGGAACAGGCGCTTAAAGACAAAAAAGACCAATTATTTTTCCAACTAGACGAAGCACTTCATCAAGCATTTTTTGATGCAGCAGGTGTCTCTGGTGTTTGGAAAACGTTGAAAGATACGCAAGGTGATGTTTATCGCATGCGCTACCTGAAACGACTACACAATATTCGACGCGAAAGTGCTGTGATAGAAGAGCACCGAGCAATTGTTGATGCGATCAAAAGTGGCTCTCCAGATGATGCTGAAGCCGCTATTGTTAAACACGTGGGTTCGCTAGAGGGAGAAGTTGTTGAGCTCTCTTCACATGCTGACTTGTTAGATTTTATCGAAACACTAAATTCAGGACGATTTAAACATCGTGCGTAGTGAGAAAACCTAGCAACACTGCTAGGTATAATTGGAGGAAGGATGTCAGGAGTTAAGCTAGATAAGATTGTTAAACGTTATGGGAATATCGAGGTCGTTCACGGCATTGACCTAGAAGTTCAATCACAAGAGTTTGTTGTGTTGGTTGGACCTTCTGGTTGCGGTAAGTCTACAACTTTAAGAATGGTAGCAGGTCTGGAAGAAATTTCAGGTGGTACGTTAACGATTGAAGATAAAGTTGTTAATAATGTTGCACCGAAAGATCGTGATGTGGCGATGGTTTTTCAAAACTACGCACTATACCCACATTTAAACGTTTACGAGAACATGGCCTTTGGTCTACGAATTCGTAAAGAAAGCAAAGAAAGCATCGACAAGCAGGTGACAGAAGTTGCTGAGACACTAGGACTTACTGATTACCTAGAACGTCGTCCAGCAGATCTTTCTGGTGGTCAGCGTCAGCGTGTTGCTATGGGTCGTGCGATTGTTCGTCACCCTAAAGTATTCCTATTTGATGAGCCACTGTCTAACCTTGACGCTAAACTTCGTACGCAAATGCGTGCTGAAATAAAGCGACTGCACAAGCGTTTAGGCGTGACTAGTTTGTATGTAACACACGACCAAGTTGAGGCTATGACCTTAGCGGATCGTATTGTTGTAATGGCAAACGGTAGAATTGAGCAGGTAGGTACACCGATGGACCTATTCAACAATCCTAAGAATATCTTCGTTGCTAGCTTCATTGGATCACCTCCGATGAACCAAATCGACGCTGAAATTGATGTTGTTGAAGGCAAGTTATTTGCTAAGTTTGGCGATCACCGTCTAGCACTTGCAGACTCTAAAGAACTCGGTACTCATTGCCAAGGTCATAAAGTTGTTTTGGGTATTCGTCCAGAGCATATTTTGACTAACGCTCAAGCTGAAGCTGACCCTGAAACGGCCACTAACGCGATCCCAGTTGAGCTAGACTTGATTGAGACACTTGGTTCTGAAGCATTGCTTCATACCATGGTTATGGACAGGCCTTTTGTTGTTAAAGCTGAAACTCATGGTGACATCGCTCACCTAGAAAAGACCTCAGCTTTCCACTTCAAGCCGTCAATGATCTCTTTATTCGATAAAGAAACCGGAGATGCCATAGACCATCCGGCTAAGGCGTAATGGGGAGCTATCAATGAATGTTATACAATCAAAAATAGGGTGGTTCATACGCCACGTCAGGAGGGAATGGCAGCTTTATCTAATGCTAGCCCCTACTGTTATCTGGTTTATCTTATTCCTTTACAAGCCGATGTATGGCTTACAAATTGCCTTTAAAGACTACAGTATTTTCCGTGGTATTGAAGGTAGTTCATGGGTTGGATTTGAGCACTTTTACACGTTATTCGGTAACGACCAGTTTATCCGTGCGATATGGAATACGCTGATCATCAGTTCTTTGAGTCTACTGTTTGGCTTCCCGATTCCGATCTTATTGGCACTTATGTTCAATGAAATCTTGAATCAGACGTTCAAGCGTACTGCTCAGACTATTGTTTATTTGCCTCACTTTATATCAACGGTAATTATTGCGGGTATCGTAATAACCGCCTTCTCGCCCTCCTCCGGAATCGTCAATCAATTCCTGGTGTGGTTAGGCATGGAACCGATTTACTTCTTAACGAAGCCAGAGTGGTTCCGACCTATCTTTATCGGGTCTGGTATTTGGCAGGAAGCTGGTTTCGGTTCAATCGTATTCTTAGCAGCGATGGCGGGTGTAAACCCATCACTGTATGAATCAGCAGTTGTTGACGGTGCTTCGCGCTGGCAGATGATGTGGAAAATCACTATTCCATGTATCTTGCCTACTATCCTGATCATGTTGATTATCAGAATCGGTAACCTGTTAGAAGTTGGTTTCGAGTTAATTATTCTTCTTTACCAGCCTGCGACATATTCGACAGCTGACGTTATTAGTACGTTTATCTACCGTCAAGGTTTGATCGGCGCACAGTATGACTTAGCCGCTGCTGCTGGACTGTTTAACGCAGTTGTAGCCTTTATTCTTGTAATGACCGCTAATACTATTAGTAAGCATTATTCTAGAACGTCGTTGTGGTAGGGAGAAAACAATGAGCAACATGAACCTTTACTCGGCTGGTGACAAGATCTTTGTTCGGATCAATATGTTCCTAGTCGCGATGTTTACACTAAGTACGCTGTATCCGTTTATATACATCGCAGCAGTATCTTTTAGTACCGGTGATGCGGTTACATCTGGACAGGTAATACTGACACCAGTAGATATGACACTGGCCGCTTATAAGCACGTGTTAGCAGAACCAATGTTCTGGATTTCGTATAAAAATACATTTATTTATACGATTGGTGGAACAATATTAAGTTTGTTAATTATAGTTCCTGGTGCTTACGCACTGTCACGACCACAGCTAGTAGGTCGTCGTTTCTGGAACATGTTAATTGCCTTTACGATGTGGTTTAACGCGGGAATGATTCCATTCTTCCTGAACATGCGTGACCTTGGACTATTGGACAGCTACATCGGAATCATTATTGGTTTCGCTTGTAACGCCTTTAACATTATATTACTTCGTAACTTCTTTGAGAGCCTTCCAGCCTCATTTGAAGAAGCGGCTCGAATGGATGGTGCAAATGATTTCCAGATCCTTTGGAAAGTATATGTACCTCTATCAAAACCGGCTCTTGCAACAATCACGCTATTTTGTATCGTAGCGCGTTGGAATGGCTTCTTCTGGGCAATGGTCTTACTAAGGGATGAAGACAAAATCCCTCTTCAGGTGTATTTACGCCAGACGATCATTCAATTGACCGATGATGATGACTTCGCTAGTAGTTTGCTAGAAGCGACATACTCATTTGAAACGGTAAGTGCAGCCATCATGGTGTGCTCAATTATCCCAGTACTACTTTTCTATCCTTTCATCCAGAAGTATTTCAATAAAGGAATAATGATGGGTGGAGTGAAAGAATGATTTCGCATTACATCTATAGGAGGAATCTATGCGATTAAAAACTTTATCTTTAGCAATTATGGTGGCAGCGGGTCTTGCATCAACTACACCCGTTTTTGCAGATGCTCACAGCAGCACTAAAGTAACGGACAAGCCACTTGAGCTGTCAATTCACTTCCATACTAAAAAGTATGTATATGATGACGACTGGTTAGTTGAAAAAGAAGCAGCAAAGCGTACAGGCGTAAGCTTGAAGAACATTGCTTCAATGGCAACGACTAACAGTCAAGAAGCATTCAATCTTTTGATTGCTTCTGGTGACCTGCCTGACATCGTTGGTGGTGCAAGCATGAAGGAAAATGTTAATCAGTACGGTCCAGAGGGCGCATTTGCGCCTTTGAATGACTTGATTGAGAAGCATGCTCCAAATATGAAAGAGTACTTCGATGCTAATCCAGCTATCAAAGCAGCTATCTCAGCTGCTGATGGTCAGATGTACTACATCCCTTACCTTCCTGACGGAAAGTACGGTAGAGCATATTTCATCCGTACGGATTGGCTTAAGAAGCTTAAGCTAGAAGTTCCGAACAACATTGATGAGCTTTATGAAGTACTTGTTGCTTTCCGTGATCTTGATCCAAACGGAAACGGTAAGAAAGATGAGATTCCTTACTTCAACCGTAACTGGGAAGAAATGCTTCGCCTAGTAGTATTCTGGGATGGCCGTACTTCTGGTTCTGATACTCGTCACGATTTCCATGTTCATGAAGGTGAAGTTCGACATGGTTATGTTGGTGAAGGTTATAAGAATGGTATCCGTCACATCGCTAAGTGGTACAAAGAGAAGCTAATCGATCCTGAGATATTCACTCGTGGTAGTCGTTCACGCGAATACCTACTGTCTGAAGATCTTGGTGGTGTAACACACGATTGGTTTGCTTCGACTACAGGCTATAACGTTTCTATGGCTAAGAAAGTGCCTGGTTTCGAGCTAAAGGCATTCGCTCCACCAGAGTCTATTTCTGGTAAGCGTATTGAAGAGCATCGTCGTACTCCTGTGAAGCCTGAAGGTTGGGCAATCACAGCGGCGAATAAGAACCCTATCGAAACTATCAAGTACTTTGACTTCTACTTCTCTGAAGAAGGTCGTCGTCTAGCTAACTTTGGTATCGAAGGCACGCACTACGATATGGTTGATGGTAACCCTATCTTTAAGCCTGAAGTTCTGACTTCTGATAAGCCGATCAATGCTCAAATGTGGTCTGTTGGTGCTCAAGTACCACGTGGATTCCGTCAGGACTACGCATATGAGAAGCAATGGTCTAACAAGTTTGCACTTGAAGGTATCGCTCTTTATGACCAAGGCGACTACCTGATCCCGCAGTTCTTGGGTGTAGCTTTCAATGCTGAAGAGAAGAAAGTTTTCGACAAGTACTGGGCAACAGCTCAAAACTACATGTTGGAAAAGCAGCAAGCTTGGATCTTAGGTTCTTCTGATGTTGATAAAGACTGGGATGCTTACATCGCTCAGTTGGACAGAATGGGTTACCCAAAAGTAATCGAAGTAATGCAGTCTGCTCACGATCGCCAGTATGGCAAGAAGTAAGTAACAGCAACACCGTTAATGGCACGCTTGGTCTTGGACTAAGCGTGCCTTATTTTTAATTTTTATTAGGGATATTCACACATGTGCTCAAGTAAGACTAACCGCCCAGAAGACGCTTATTTGGATGAGCCTAAAGCTGGACGCCTGAATATTAAGTATTCACCTGCCTCTGGCGCATCAGTAATTGAGAATCCACCACGCTTCATGTGGCTTCCAGTTGTTGAAGATGAAGCACAATATGTGTTGAAAATCTCTAGCGACAAAAAGTTTCCATCAAACAATACTGATGTTTTCTCAGGTGTACCGGTCAACTTTATTACTCCGAACAAGGTATTTGATACTGGTAGTTATTACTGGTGTTACGCCGTTTGGAACGCAGATAAGAAAGCGCAACAGACACGTTGGAGTGAAGTACGTCAGTTCACCATCGAAGAAGATGCAACGGAAGTGCCACTTCCTAACAGCACCGAACGCTATGCAAAACTAAATAAAGCTCACCCTCGCCTGTGGTTAGACCCAGCGCAAGTTGAAGCATTTAGTAATGGCGTAAAAGAAGATGCTAGCCACTGTGGTTGGGATGCATTCTTTGAAAAATCAGTAAAGCCTTGGATTGATCGCCCAGTAATGGATGAGCCAAAGCCTTACCCAAATAATACGCGTGTAGCGCCAATCTGGCGTCAGACATACATCGACTGCCAAGAGCTAATCTACGCAATACGTCACCTTGCGATTGCAGGTCATGTAATGAAAGATCAGGCCATGTTAGACAAAGCCAAATCCTGGTTGTTGTCAGCAGCAGAGTGGGATCCAGAAGGTCCAACCTCTCGCGCTTACACCGATGAGTGGGCATTCCGCGTTGCGGTTGCACTTGCTTGGGGTTATGACTGGTTATACAACGAGATGACGCAAGAAGAGCGCGACTTAGTACGTAAGTCACTACTAGCCCGTACTCGTCAAGTAGCAGACCACGTTATTGATCACGCAAACATCCAACTATTCCCATACGACAGCCACGCTGTACGTTCGGTTTATGCGGTACTTATTCCTGCTTGTATCACTATGTGGGATGAAGAGCCAGAAGCACGTGAATGGTTAGACTACTCTATCGAGTTCTTGTCAGCGGTTTATACACCTTGGGGTGATAACGAAGGTGGTTGGGCAGAAGGCCCTCACTACTGGATGACAGGAATGGCTTACCTTATTGAAGCGGCTAACCTGATGAAGAACTACATGGGCTATGATTTATATAAGCGTCCATTCTTCCAAAACACTGGTGACTTCCCGCTTTACACGAAAGCACCCAATACACTGCGCGGTACATTTGGTGATGACTCAACTATGGGCGACCCTGTTTGCCTGAAAGTGGGTTATAACCTTCGCCAATTTGCCGGTGTAACTGGCAACCAAGCGTACCAGTGGTATCACGAAGAAGTTAAGCGTAATGACCCAGGCACAGAAATGGCCTTCTACAACTACGGTTGGTGGGATCTTAACTTTGACGAACTAATGTACCAGCATGACTGGCCAGCAATTGAAGCAAAAGCACCGTCAGATGACGAGAAGCTGAAATGGTTTAAAGGCGTTGGTTGGGCGGCTATTCAGTACAAGATGGATAATCCTGACAAGCACATTAGCTTCGTTATGAAGTCAAGCAAGTTCGGTTCTATTAGTCACAGTCATGGTGATCAAGGCGCATTCTGCCTGTCAGCATTTGGTGAAGATTTGGCTGTTCAGTCAGGTTATTACGTTGCGTTCAGTAGTGACATGCACGTGAACTGGAGACGTCAAACACGCTCTAAAAATGCGATTTTGATCAATGGTAAAGGTCAGTATGCAGATAGTGATAAAGCACTACAAATGCATGCGACAGGTACTATTGAGCTTGCTGAAGAGCGTGAAGATCACATCTACATCAAAGCAAACATGACGCCAGCTTATCAACACTACAACCCACAAGTAACTAACGTACAGCGTGAAGTTTACTTCGTGCAAGATAGCTACTTCGTTATTGTTGATAGTGTTGATGCGACTGAAGAAGTTGAAGTTGACTGGTTACTACATGCGAACAACGATTTCACTTTAGGTGAAAACTCTTTCCGTAATAGCGGCGAGAAAGCTGGTTTCTACGGTCAGGTTATGTGGTCGGAAGGTGGAAAACCAGAACTGACTCAAGAGAAAGACTTCCAAGACATTAACCCTGATGAATACAAAGGTCTTCCAGTGAGCACTGGCCTGATCGCGAAGTACCCTAAAGCGAAACGTCACCGCATCGTGACACTGCTTGTACCTTATAAGTTAGATGATCCAAAGCGCATCTTTAGCTTCTTAGATGATCAAGGTTATGACTGTAACCTTTACTTCACAGACTCAGAAGAGCGTTCATTTAAGTTAGTCGTTGAAAAACTGGCTAGCGTATACAAGTACGGTTAAGACAGCTTTATCAAACTTACCGTTACAAATATTTACAAATTTCACGAAAATATACTAAACTGTGCACAAATATTCTAAGCGCAGTTTAGTTGTTTAAATAATTAGGAGTTCCAAATGAATTTTGCAGGAAAAACAGCAGTAGTTACTGGCGGCGGACGTGACATCGGTCGTTCATGTGTTATGGCTCTAGCAGCAGCTGGTGCTAACGTTGTAATCAACTACCACAGCAGCAGCGAAGGCGCTGACTCTGCAGTAGCTGAAATCACAGCAGCCGGCGGAAACGCTATTGCTCTACAAGGCGACATGACTAACCCAGCAGATGTTACTGCACTTGCTGCTAAAGCAGTTGAGACTTATGGCGCAATCGACACGCTAATGCACGTTACTGGTGGTCTAGTTGCTCGTAAAACAACTGACGAGATGACGCTTGAGCACTGGAACACAGTAATGACGTTGAACACAACTTCATTATTCATGGCTGTTAAAGCTTGCCTACCTCACATGGCTGACGGTAGCTCAATCGTTACATTCGCATCTCAAGCAGGTCGCGATGGTGGTGGTGGTGGTTCTTCTGTATATGCTGCTTCTAAAGGTGCTGTAATGACTTACACACGTGCACTAGCTAAAGAACTTGGCCCTCGCAACATCCGTGTTAACTCTCTTTGCCCAGGCATGATTGACACTGACTTCCACAACATCTTCACTAAAGATGCTATCCGTGAGTTCGTTGCAAACGCAACACCTCTAAAGCGTGAAGGTAACCCTGATGAAGTTGCTAAGCTTGCTGTGTTCCTAGCGTCTGACGATGCTTCGTTCATGACGGGTAACAACGTTGATGTTAACGGTGGTCTATTATTCTCTTAATCCTTAGCGATTAAAAGTTTAGAAAGACAAAGCCCGTCCAGCTGAAAAGTTGGGTGGGCTTTTTTGTGCCTACAATATTTAACGCAATCTTATTGCTATACTCAAACGCTCACAAACAACCTTGCCTACTATGACCAACTATATAGACGATCATCTAAAACAGCCGGTAGCAATTTCCAACTGGCTTTACTCCGTTGCGTTCCTAGTCTTCATCATGGTTATTGTCGGCGGCATCACGCGACTCACCGAATCAGGGCTTTCAATTACTGAATGGAAACTCATCACGGGTACATTACCGCCATTGAATGAAGCAGCATGGTTGACAGAGTTTGAGAAATACAAACAAATACCCGAATTCCAACAGATCAATGGCCCTGCTGGAATGGCACTGGCAGAGTTCAAATCCATCTACTTTTGGGAATGGGCACACCGTTTATTAGGACGACTCATCGGCCTTGCCTTTGCACTACCCTTCGCTTGGTTCGCCATAAATCGTGCTATTCCTAAAGGTTATGGCTTCAAGCTAACCGCCCTACTCATTTTAGGTGGAATGCAGGGCGTGATTGGCTGGTGGATGGTCACCTCTGGTTTAACCGAGCGCACAGACGTTAGCCATTTTCGACTAGCTACCCACCTGCTAATGGCGCTCGCTATTCTGGGTGCGCTAGTTTGGACTGCCTTAGATCTTCGACGACTTGCCAGCCATAACAGTCCTCCGGCAAGACTCACCGGCTTCGGTGTTGTCGTGATTCTTGTATTATTTGTGCAGTTATTATTTGGTGCTTATACCGCAGGGCTAAATGCAGGTCATGTTGCAAATACGTGGCCACTTATGTACGGCTCTTTCTTCCCCGCAGGCGTGGACTGGACGACCAACCTTTGGGCAAAACTGAATAATGACCCTCAGGTTATTCACTTCATTCATCGCTGGTGGGCTTGGGTGACGGTTATCTTCCTAATATTATTGGCAAGACGTATTCGTAAAATCTCTAGGAAGGCTTCGCTGGCTATTCACAGTGCATTTGGTATTCAAATAATCTTGGGGATCGCGACGGTTGTTTCAGGTGTGAATATTTACTATGCGGTCGCACATCAGGCAGTCGGGGCGTTGGTGGTTATTTCAACGGCTTGGGGAATTCATCTATTAGGTCGTGAGCGATCTATTAGCTAGGCTCTAGAGACTTCCACAGCATCTTCACTAAAGATGCTGTGCGCGAGTTCGTTACAAACGTAACACCTCGAAAGCGTGAAGGTAACCCTTCCCTAAAACCAAACCTAGCTATCTATTTAATCCGCCAACAGAAATGTTAAAAACTGTTAAGAGCGCTTAGTTACACAATACCTCACGTGTAACTATTAAGGCACTTTCATAACGTGTGCCCGTGACCATAATGGCTTTTATTACTTTAGCAGTACTGAGCTTTGCTGGTGGCCTTCTTTATTCTAAAGATAAGTCCAACAACAAAGGTGTATCGGTCATTAAGCGCGCTCAAAAACAACTCGCGCCGATTAAAGCTCACAAAAACTCACTCAAAATATTTACCGACGAGTCTGATAACTCCGAAGATACGGAGCAAGCACTCGCGGATAAACGCGAACTGAAAAAAACACTGACCATTTTCGCTGGTTCTTCTACGCTAGCCATCGGAGGAAGCTTATTCTTCCCCCCGTTAGCGTTATTAAGCATCCCTGGAGCGGTTTACTTACTTCGTGATGTATACATCAATACCGGAAAAACACTTGTCAAAGGTCGTAAACTTAGCGTTGACCCACTCATGGCAATCTTCACAACTAGCATGTTGTTTCAAGGTTACTTTGTCGTCAGTCACTTTTTCATTTCGCTATATATCCTTAATCGCCAACTGGTAAAACGCGTTAGACAAGAGTCCAAAAAGAATATTATTGATGTATTTCGTGATCAGCCGCGTACCGCTTGGACAATCATCGATGGAAGCGAAATAGAACTACCCGTAGAGCAAATTCAAGAAGGCGATATTATTGTTGTTAAAACAGGAGAGTCCATTCCTGTTGATGGGGAAATAATTAGTGGGTTTGCCTCAATCGATCAACATATGCTGACTGGGGAATCACAGCCTACCGAAAAAACCGAAGGCGATACTGTCTTCGCTTGCACCGTCCTGCTTACAGGTGCTGTACAGATCAAGGTCGAAAAAACAGGTGAAGCAACGGCCTCCGCACGCATCGGCCAGATTCTCAATGACACGGTAGACTTTAAAACCCAGAAGCAACTCTGGGCTGAACGCTTTACCGATCAAACCGTGCTTCCAACACTCGGTTTAAGTGCTATCACTTTAGCACTAGCAGGTCCAATTCCGGCATTGATCGTCATTAATTCACACTTTCGTTATCGCCTGACACTTGCCACTTCAACCTGTGCACTGACTTTCCTTAACCTCGCGGCGCAAAAGGGCTTGCTACTCAAGTCAGGCGTCGTACTTGAGAACATGCAGACAGTAGACACAGTGGTCTTTGATAAAACAGGGACGCTAACACTTGAAACACCTCATGTCGTCAATGTCTCTACTTTCGACTCATGGGATGCGAACACTATCGTTGGCTTAGCCGCCTCTATCGAAGCGCGTCAAAGCCATCCAGTTGCCAAAGCAATTTGTAGCCACGCCGAATCGCTTGATCTCACTTTAGAGGAGTCAGTGGACGCTAGTTACCAGATTGGTTATGGCTTAGTGGCCAGCATCGATGCCAAGCAAATCCAAGTTGGTAGCCTACGTTATGCAAAACAGCAAGGGCTCACTATACCCGATGCTCTGTTGGAACAAGAAGCCCACTGCCATGAAGTTGGCAACTCGCTGATTGTTGTCAGTATCAATAATAGTATTGCAGGTGCTATCGAGCTACAAGCTACCTTGCGTGAAGAAACAGAGTCCGTCATTAAGGCGCTACGTGAACAAGGTTTGTCGCTGCACATTATTTCTGGTGATCACCCTGCTCCAACCAAAATGCTGGCAAACACTCTAGGAATTGATAACTACCACGCTGAAGTGTTGCCTGAAAACAAGGCCGCAATTATTAAGCAATTACAAGATGAAGGACGCTCAGTGTGCTTCATCGGCGATGGGATTAATGATGCAATTGCTTTAAAAGAAGCTGCCGTCTCAGTCTCTTTGCGAGGTGCATCAAGTGTTGCCACTGATACTGCGGAAGTGATTTTGATGGATCAAGACCTCAACCGACTGTGCGACCTATTCCAGCTTGCTAAAGAATACGACCAAAATGTCACGACAACCTCCCGCATGATTACCGTTCCATCGGTAATGAATCTTGCATTAGCGTTTGTCCCACAGTTTGGTCTAACCGCTTCCATGAGCCTTAGTGCGGCCAGTGTTTTAGCCGGTTTTGGTAGTTCGATGATGCCATTGTTAAAGCATCAACAACAGTTAAATAGCGATGCCGAAGAGTCTGATATCACACCATCAACACCACCTGCCAACCGTTTGGAGACAACATGAGTGTTAACCTAACAACATCAACAGATCATTTATTCGGTGGAGAACTCCCTTTCGATAAATACCCAGCTTTTTATGAAGAAGACAACCGTCGCAATCGTGGCTTTAATCCAACCAGTAAAGACTTTCTTGAAGTAAAGTTTAAGGTGTTACTACCCGAGCAATTGGTTAAAGATAAACGAATACTCGATCTTGGCTCATGTTATGGCGCAGCGGGTCAGTGGGCATTATTCTACGGCGCAGCAAGTTATACGGGTGTTGAAGTTCAAGAAACCTATGTTGAGCAGTCACGATCACTGCTCGCTCACTGGGGTGATAAGGTCAATATCGTTCATCAAGATGTGACTAGCTTTCTGCTTGATACACCTGACGACACATACGACCTAGTACTATTGGCTGGCATGCTGTATCACTTTGTTGATACCAAAAAAATCATTGATCAATCTTGTCGTGTATCCACCGACCAAGTTGTGATCGAAACCAACTACCCACCGGGTATGCGCTCAGGAAAATTACCGTTAGATGTTGCGGTGACTGAGTATGTAACTGATCAGGAAGTGAACCTGGATAAGGGTAATCAGTCGATGTTAGGAATATCTGCAACTACTTCAATGCCAGCATTAGACATTTTATTTAGGCTCAATGGTTTCGCCAAAAAAGAGAACAAACTGAGCTTTCCTCTTGGAAAAAATACCGTCATTTACGATGAAAGTGCCTTAGGTCAAAGTGATTTACAGATTCGCTTTGCCGTTCGCTACCTCCGCGATACCTCACAAAAGCCACTAACTACACTCGAAAGCAACTTACCGACACAGTCTGGTCAGAAACGCTCTTGGGTAGACGACCCAGTTGCACTCGCTCGTACCGAACAGTATCAGCAGCAATCAAAAGAACTAAGCAGTGAAGCACCTGCGGGTGAATGGAAGTTTGATGCACAAGTTGCCGAAGTGTTTGATGGTATCGCTCGTCGCGAAATTCCTGACTACTTACGCGTGATTGACCTTTGTGTAAATATCATAGCCAAAGGTGGGCAGGCTCAACCTAAAGTTATTGATGTTGGCAGTGCAACAGGCGAAACACTACGACAGTTGCATCAAGCGGGTTATCGCGACCTTTATGGGGTTGAAGCGTCGCAAGACATGATTGCAAAGTCATTTGACCAAGCTACGCTAATTCATTCTGAGCACTTTCCTGAGTCGGAAGGCCCGTTTGACTACGTGCTAAATAACTGGACACTCCACTTCATAAAAGACCCGCTGAGTTATCTATCAGCGACTATGCGTGCCATGGCGCCGGGGGCAACACTGGTACTGACGGATAAAGTGAGCAGTAGTGATGATATTCACGAGCTATATTATGACTACAAACGTACCAATGGGGTCACTGAAGAAGAGATACAGAAGAAGCGTGCGCAAATTGCTGGTGTATTAGTTACCTATCCATTCACTTGGTATCTAAATGCGCTCAGCAGTGTTGGATTTGAAGACATTGAAATTATTAATGCAAACACCTCTTTTGTAAGCTTCCTTGCAAAGAAGCCTGCTTAACCTCTAAAGCATGAAGGTAACCCTGATGAAGTTGCTAAGCTTGCTGTGTTTCTAGCGTCTGACGATGCTTCGTTCATCACTGGTAACAACGTTGATATCAACGGTGGTCTACTATTATCTTAATCCTTAGCGATTAAAAGTCTAGAAAGACAAAGCCCATTCAGCTATTAGTTGAGTGGGCTTTTTTATTTACGCTGATACCAATCGTATTATTGCATTTGTAATACTTTAATTTATAGCTATACTATAGCCATAATATATATTAAAGGTGACTATCATGGGTGCAGCAACAATTGCAGATGCCAAAAACAACCTACCGAAACTAATTCACGCAGCGGAGTCTGGTGAAGATATTCATATCTCACGTCATGGAAAGCCTGTAGCTGTCTTGATCTCAGAAGAGCGCTACCAACAACTATCCAAGCCTGAAAACGCAGTATTCATGGCAATAATGAAATGGCGTGATGAACAGGAATTAGTTGATCTTAGCAACGAAGAAGTAGATAGCTGGCGTGACCGTTCTGAGCCGAGAGACTTTTCATGGGACTAAAGTACTTACTAGACACCAATATACTCTCAGAGCCTGTAAAACCAACACCTAATGAAAAAGTTATCGCTAAGCTAGGACAACATGCTGGAGAATACGTAACGGCTTCAACCGTATGGCATGAGTTGTTATACGGCATACGTAGAATGGATGACTCTAAGCGAAAAGCTAGTTTGGCTATGTACCTTGAAGCACTCTCTCACAGTGGCTTAGGCATACTGCCCTACGATAAAAACTCTGCTGCTTGGCTTGCGAAAGAACGTGCTCGACTATCTAAACAAGGTACTGCTGTAGCTCTGGCAGACGGGGAAATTGCATCGGTGGCTTATTCGAATAACCTTGTGTTGGTTACTCGAAATATTAAGGACTTTGCTAGTTTTGATGGGATTAGAATTGAGAATTGGTTTGAGTAAACCAATCATTAAGTTACTAACTTACTTTCCCAAGGCAATTCAATTCCATCTATTCTTTTCTTAAACTTTTCCCAACGTTCCGTATCAACATCTTTAGTAAATGCCACTAGCCCTGATACATGATTAAAAAAACCAAAAGAAGAATCAAATCCTTCATACTTGGCAACATCCGCTATAGGATATTTTTCTAGGGCATGAAGATTCCTGTCTATTCTTTTATACATCTCTCTTGAAATTCTCGGTTTATCTCCATCAACAAGTAAACCAAGAACAAGTTTTTTTGACCCAGGACCTGCAACTCTTGTTTTCTTTATATTCTCTCTAAATTTGCAACGTCTAATAATACTTATAACGGACCGATGAATTTCTCCTATAGATAGGTTGTCAGGTAAGTCAACAGCTGAAATAGTTATATCATCAGCATACCTTGTATAAGTAAAACCGTGTTTTCGTACAAAACTTGATAGCTCTTCGTCCAATTTTTTAGCAACTAAATTTGCTAGCATCGGACTTGTGGGAGCACCTTGAGGTAGTACACCAATAGCGCCAGATTTGTTGGCATAAAAATTATAGGGAGTGTTGTTGCTCTTTCTAAACAATAATGGCTTTAAATGATTTGGAACATGCGTTGTAGTACATATTCTTGCCATTTCAAACGCGACTAACGGACGGTACCCTAACCCAGTAAAGATATTGAATACTTCAACTTCATTTATGGCATGGAAAAAATTCAATATATCAAATTGAAACATCCACCTTGCTGAACAATGTTGCTCAGCACACCTTCTGATACCGCCACTGGGATGAAAAGCAAAAGATGAAGGGTGAGGTAGGCAATATTGCAATATTTCTGTATTAATAAAGGTTTGTACCTTCAATAATTTTTTTGTCACTGAATGAATGAACCTTCTTCCCCCTGCCCTTTTTTTTACAGCGTACATTCTATAGTTACTAGACTCTCTTCGCCTCTCAACTGTCAACCTAAGAAAAGAATAATTTAAATCATTAATCTTTGCTAAATGTTTTAGGGAGAATATAACGGGTAAATTCTTATCTATTAAGAATTGCGCGTAAGATCGTAAGGAAGATGCTTTTTCTATATCCTTAAAACGATGTTTCGCATCATTATAGAGTTGATGTGCTGACCAAGTCTCCATTCACCTCTCCTTTGAACCCTTGGGTCCATGAGTGTTGCACCACACCCCGAAGACGATCTAGTCGGTTTTGTGTGACACACACGGGTGGCAAAGCCACCTTAACATCAGTTTTTTCCAGAAGAATCTATCCGACTCTCCCATCATCACAGATATAACATCTAATCAGAATATATATACACCACTCGTATAAAACCACTACAGAGCATTGTACATGGCTGAACATCAACTAGTCAGCGCACCAAGAACTAGGAATATACAGCGATCTATCTTGTATTCCTAGAGCTATTTTGGCCTCTTTTTTGATAAGAAATTCATGACCTGCATTGGTTATCCGATACTTCTCAGTTATAAAACCTGAGTTAATAGCATCTTCGATAACACTACCCACATAATCAACTTCTCGATTCATTCTAAATGATAGGCTAGTCTTATTAGTAACTCGTTTTTTTAATAACAAAAGTAACTCAACGACATCGCTTGAAACACCCATGTAGTTTTCATGTATTGCAGTTCCTTCGAGAAGGGAAATCAACCAGTCGGGTAAGACTCTTTTTGGAAATAAGCCACTCCACTTAGTACTGTCAAACCAAATTAACCCAGGAATATTATTAGGTACGCTATGGTAAAAAACGATATTCGCCATTACACCACCATAACCTTTACGATATTTTTTTGATATGACTGTTTTTTTATCACAAAGGGTACATATTTCTTCATAACTCTTACCCCAACGAGCCTCCGCTCCTTGAAAACTGTAAACTTTTTCGCTGACGAACTGAATTTTTGATGACTTAGGAAATTTTCTCTTTAACGAATTAGATCCATAAGCCTTAGTTAAAACTAACTTTTCCGCCTCTTTTTTTCTTGAAAATGACACTATCTTGATTTTTATTAGCCCATAATTCCACCAACTAATAAAAGACTTATGCTCGAACATACTGTTGAGAAACCCTGATACTCTTTTCCCCGAACCTATCGAATCGTCAACTAAGATAATATTATGTATTTTTTCTTCTCTTAATACATTAATGGATGGGTGATCAAATAGACTATCTTGACTATCATTTTTAACTTGGAAATCTTCTTTGATCAAACTAGATATAACAGAATAAACAAGGTCTTCACTCCCTTGTGATTGCCCCGTTCTATCAAGTAGCTCTCCACTCTCGCTCCATAATCGTGGGTTTTCCTTATCCAGTTTTCTTACGGAGTAAATTGCGCTTTTTTCTTTTGAAGTTAAAGTTTTTACAGTTCCTTTTAACCACCTAGAATATTGGTCTCGTGATACGAACTCCAAATTTAACAACATATTTTTTGCAATGGGTTTCTGGTCAACTGAGAACTGCGAAAGCCACTCTGTTATTTCTGGAGAAATGTTCACTGCATCAGATGAGAGCTGCTTTGTACGAATGGAGTAACTTTCCTTAATTGCCATATTTATCCAATATATGTTGTTTTAGCTTTTTTGCACAGTATATAACAATGTGCTATTCGGAATTCTAACTACTCACTAGCAGTAAACACCACAAACTTTTTAAGCAGAAACAACCTCCCAAATTTTCACCGTCAGCGGCTCACCCACAAACTGCTTCAAGTTCACCATCTCCAAGCCTGCTGCTTGCATAAACCGCCTTACCTCATCATCCGTAAACCCAAGCCTACGGTGCTGAAACTCTTTCCGCATGTACTCCTCCAAGTGCGTAGCAAAGTCCACCACAAACAGTCGCCCTTTTGGCGCAAGCACTCGCGCCGCTTCTTGAATGGCCATCGCTGGGTCATCAGTAAAATGCAGCACTAAATTCATCGTGACCAAGTCAAAGCTGCGGCTTGCTAATGGTAGCGCCGTCATATCGCCTTTACGCACTTGCATATGGGTCAAACCGGCTTGCTCTAGGTTATTTCTCGCCACTGCCAACATGCCGCTGGTGAAATCGACACCTACACCGCTCTCTGTGCGATCGGCTAATAACTCCAAAACACGCCCCGTTCCTGTGCCAATATCCAGCAAGCGATTAACTTTCCCCTCGCCAACCAATGCCCGTAACTCTGCTTCAATCTGCTCTTGGGGCACATGCAGCTTTCGCAAGTCACTCCAGTTTTCTGCTACCTTTTGAAAGTATGATTGCGCCTCTAGTGCTCGGGCATCTTTCACTTGATCTAGGCGAGATAAGTCACGGCCTAACACCGCGTCTTTTTCATCAAGCAAAGACACCAAAACTTTAGCAAGCGGTGCGACGGATGCTCGGTCGGAAAGCCTATAGAAAACCTGTGCTCCTTCAGGAAAGCGCTCCAACAAACCCGCCTCAACCATTAACTTTAGGTGACGAGACACTCGCGGCTGACTTTGACCAAGGATTTGCGTCAACTCAGACACACTCAACTCGCTGCGTGCGCACAAGGTCAGCAGTCGTAATCGTGTGTGTTCACCCGCAGCACGTAAGGCTGCAAGCAGTGTATCCAAGTTTTGCATTCACTCATCCAAACATATAAAGATATGTTTATGTTTGCATATCAGGTGTGGTATTGTCTCGTGCTAATTTAAAACATTTGTTTTTGTACGAATTTCACAGGACTACACCATGGCAGCTAACGTTCGCTCCTTAGAAGACGACCTTAAAAAACGCATCCTCATCATTGATGGTGCGATGGGTACAATGATCCAGAATTACAAACTGGAAGAAGCTGACTACCGTGGTGAACGTTTCGCTGACTGGCCAAGTGACCTGCGTGGTAACAACGACCTACTGTCGCTGACTCAACCGCAGATCATCAAAGCTATTCACACAGAATACTTAGAAGCTGGCGCTGACATCATCGAGACCAATACCTTTAGTGGTACAACGCTGGCGATGGCTGATTACGACATGGAGTCACTCGCTGCTGAGATCAGTGAAGTGTCGGCACGTCTTGCGCGTGAAGCGGCTGATGAGATAGAAGCAAAAGATCCAACTCGCTCATGCTATGTTGCAGGTGTTATTGGGCCGACCACGCGTACTGCGAGTTTGTCTCCCGATGTAAACGATCCAGGTTTCCGTAACGTTACTTTTGACGAGCTAGTAGAGTCTTACTCAGAAGCCTGTGAAGCATTGATTCGTGGTGGTGCTGACATCATTCTTATCGAAACTATTTTTGATTGCTTGAATGCAAAAGCGGCTATCTTTGCTGTTGAAAATGTTTACGAAAAACTTGGCTACCGCCTACCGATCATGATTTCCGGTACGATTACCGATGCATCCGGTCGTACGCTATCGGGTCAAACGACTGAAGCATTTTGGAACTCCATGTGCCATGCAAAACCGATCTCGATTGGTTTGAACTGTGCACTTGGTGCTAAAGAACTTCGTCAGTATGTTGGTGAGCTTTCTCGCATTGCTGACACTCATGTGTCTGCTCACCCTAACGCTGGTTTGCCTAATGCGTTTGGTGGTTATGACGAAACACCAGAAGACATGGCCGCAGACGTGGCTGAATGGGCACAAAGTGGCTTCCTAAATATTGTCGGTGGTTGCTGTGGTTCTACCCCTGCACACATCAAAGCAATACGTGAAGCCGTTGAAAAATTACCGCCTCGTGTTATTCCAGAGATTCCAGTGGCATGTCGTTTATCAGGTCTTGAGCCGCTAACGATCACTGAAGATTCATTATTCCTAAACGTTGGTGAGCGTACTAACGTAACCGGCTCGGCCGTTTTCAAACGTATGATCGTTGAAGAGAACTACGAAGCGGCACTATCGGTTGCCTTGCAGCAGGTTGAGAACGGCGCACAGATCATCGACATCAACGTGGATGAAGGTCTACTTGATTCGAAGAAAGTCATGCAGCGTTTCTTAAACATGATCGCGGCTGAGCCAGATATTTCACGCGTTCCAGTGATGATTGACTCCTCTAAGTGGGAAGTTATCGAAGCAGGTTTGAAGTGCGTACAAGGTAAGTGTGTTGTTAACTCGATCAGCATGAAAGAAGGCGTGGATGAATTCATCAAGCACGCTAAATTGTGCATGCGCTACGGTGCAGCGGTGGTAGTAATGGCCTTTGACGAAGAAGGTCAGGCTGACACGATTGCACGTAAAGTTGATATTTGTACTCGCGCTTATAACATTCTTGTTAATGAAGTAGGTTTCCCACCTCAGGACATTATCTTCGACCCTAATATCTTCGCGATTGCGACCGGTATGGAAGAGCATAATAACTACGGTATGGACTTCATTGAAGCGACTCGTCAAATCAAAGAGACACTGCCTCATGCAATGATTTCTGGTGGTTTGTCGAACGTGTCATTCTCGTTCCGTGGTAACAACCCTGTTCGTGAAGCGATTCACGCAGTGTTCCTATATCACGCGATTCAAGCGGGCATGGACATGGGTATCGTGAACGCGGGTCAGCTTGCGATTTACGAAGACATTCCAACAAAACTACGTGACGCTGTAGAAGATGTAGTGCTTAACCGCAACCCTGAAGCGACAGAAACCTTGCTAGACATGGCTGAAGAGTACCGTGGTGATGGCTCTGTTGCTGAGAAGCAAGATGAAGAATGGCGCTCACTGCCTGTAAATAAGCGTCTTGAGCACGCATTGGTTAAGGGTATTACTGAGTTCATTACTGAAGATACAGCTGAAGCAATGAATGCGGTTAGCCGCCCACTTGAGCTAATCGAAGGCCCACTAATGTCGGGTATGAACGTGGTTGGTGACTTGTTTGGTGCAGGTAAAATGTTCCTGCCACAGGTTGTTAAGTCAGCACGTGTAATGAAGCAAGCGGTTGCTTACCTTGAACCGTTTATGGATGCTGAGAAAGACGGTGTTGCTCAGAGTAATGGCCGTGTGATCATGGCGACTGCAAAGGGTGACGTTCACGACATCGGTAAGAACATCGTAGGTGTTGTTCTACAGTGTAATGGTTATGAAGTCATCGACTTGGGCGTTATGTGCCAAGCTGAGACTATCTTTGCGGCTGCTCGTGAGCACAATGCAGACGCGATCGGTATTTCTGGTTTGATTACACCGTCACTTGAAGAGATGACACACGTTGCTAAAGAAATGCAGCGTCAAGGCTTTGAAGTGCCATTGCTAATCGGTGGTGCGACGACGTCTAAGATGCACACAGCGGTTAAGATCGCCCCTCACTACAACCAACCAGTGATTTATGTCCCTGATGCTTCACGTTGTGTGGGTGTGGTCAATCAGCTGTTGAGTAAGACGCTACGTGAGCCTTATCTTGCTGAGATTGAAACTGAATACGACCAGTACCGTGAGCGCTTTAACGCGAAGATGAAGAAGCAAAGTTTCTTACGTCTTGAGATTGCGCGCTCTAACAAGCTTGCGACTGACTGGGCTCACTATGAAGTGACTAAGCCTGCGGTTGAAGGCGTACAAATTATTGAGAAAATGGACTTACGTGTACTGGCCGAGCTAATCGACTGGACACCGTTCTTCCACACATGGCAGCTACGTAAGAAGTACCCACAAATCCTTGAAGATGAAGAGCTAGGTGAAGAAGCGACTAAGCTATTCGCTGATGCGAAATTGATGATCGAGCGATTTATTGAGAACGATACGGTTCAGGCACATGCGGCATTTGGTATCTTCCCAGCTGGTACAGTTAATGAAGATGACATCGAAATTTATACGGATGAGTCTCGTACTGAGGTGTTTGATACGGTCATTGGTTTGCGTCAGCAGACGGTTCACCCAACTGACCGCCCTAACCTGTCGTTGTCTGACTTTGTTGCGCCTAAGGACAGTGAAGCACAAGACTATATCGGTGCTTTTGCTGTTACAGCAGGTATCGGTTTGGATAAGTTGGTTGCGGAGTTTGACGCGGCACATGATGACTACAACAGCATTATGGCGAAGGCGATTGCTGATCGTTTTGCAGAAGCATTTGCTGAGTACTTGCACCGTGAAGTGCGTACTAACCATTGGGGCTACATGGCTGATGAGAACTTAACTCAAGAAGCATTGGTTAAAGAGCAGTATCGTGGCATTCGTCCTGCACCGGGCTACCCTGCTAACCCTGATCATACGCAGAAAGAGATCATTTGGGATCTGTTGAAGCCCCTTGAGAATGCGAGCATTGAGTTGACGGAAAGCTGGGCGATGTTGCCAGCAGCGTCGGTGAGTGGTTGGTACTTCTCGCACCCTGAGTCACAGTACTTTGGTGTGTCTAAGTTGGATAAAGATCAGGTTGCGGATTATGCTGAGCGTAAGGGCATTGCTCTGGATGCTGCGGAGACGTTGTTGTCACCTAATTTGGGGTATGTTCCTGCTTGATTCTTAGCTTGGTACTAAATTTATATCTGCGTTTTTAAACTCGCAGATATAAATACCAATCATGTCAGCAAATATGTAACAACAAAGTAAGTACTTTGAAACCGTCCTAAATTCTGTGTCAACGAGTAACACTGGCCCTTATCACGGGAGTTGAGTTTCGCATTGGCGAAAGCGAGTAATGGTAAGGCTTTCTAAGCGATAACCCACTGAAATGATGGCATTTAAATTGTAGTGATTGCTTATACGCTTTACTCGGCGCTTGCCTTCGGTGCGAACTACCGAGAAACACTAAATGATTGAAATATAATCAACTTCACATTCACAAAAATGTTATTAGGTTCAATCCGATATTATATTCACACATCACTCAAACCAATTACCTTTAGCGTAAACGCTTCACGCAAGTGTTCGCAGAACTTGTTATCGCTAGTAATCAGATAATCACAGTCGGATTTATCTGCAAGATAAAGTTGTAGAGCATCCTCATAATCATTTTTACTATTCCCACTCTGTAGAATGTGATTAAGTTTTAGAAAATCGCTGTTACTAGCACATACAATTTCGACTTCGTTAGCGATCATATCCATGACATTCAAGCATTGCGCTAAGTTTTCATGTTTTTGAACAAAATAGGCAACAGTGGTGAGAATATCACTGCTCGTAAACAACCTGCTTTCTTGCTCTAGTAATCGTCGAAAGCAATCTGCCGCTAAAGGATGACGCTCACGTTTACTGTCTGCCACATCAAGAAAAAAGTTGGTATCCAGAAAATACTTATTCATATTTTGACAGATGCTCGTCACGTAGTTGATCGACAGTTTGATCCGGTTCCTGGCTACTCACGCTGCCAATCAAACCCATAAGGTTTTTACGATTACTCGCACGTTTTTGTAACAACTCATCAATTAGTGCTTTATATCGACTATCAAGAAAATAACCTTTCACAACATTTCTTTTTTTATCAACGATTTCGAGAACATCAAAATCATTGAGGTTTTGCAGGTTACGCTGGATTTCGGAAACGGAAAGACTCTGCATCACTTCATCCTCATATATGAATTCATATTTAATATAATAACAATGATATTACCAGTCACGCAAGTACAACTAAAGGTGACGTTCCGATATCGGTAAGAACATCGTAGGTGCTGTACTTCAGTGTAACGGTTTTGAAGCTATCGACTTGAGCATTTTGAAGCAAAGTTTCTTACGTCTTGAGATTGCACGCTCTAACAAGCTTGCGACTGACTGGGCTCACTATGAAGTGACTAAGCCTGCGGTTGAAGGCGTACAAATTATTGAGAAAATGGACTTACGTGTACTCGCCGAGCTAATCGCCTGGACACCGTTCTTCCACACATGACAGTTACGTAAGAAGTACCCACAAATCCTTGAAGATGAAGCGCTAGGTGAAGAAGCGACTAAGCTATTCGCTGATGCGAAATTTATACGGATGAATCTCGTACTGAGGTGTTTGATGCGGTCATTGGTTTGCGTCAGCAGACGGTTCACCCAACTGACCGCCCTAACCTGTCATTGTCTGACTTTGTTGCGCCTAAGGACAGTGAAGCACAAGACCATATCGGTGCTTTTGCTGTAACAGCAGGTATCGGTTTGGATAAGTTGGTTGCTGAGTTTGACGCGGCACATGATGATGACTACAACAGCATTATGGCAAAGGCGATTGCTGATCGTTTTGCAG
>NZ_QGKL01000024.1 GCF_003172895.1 Leucothrix arctica
TGCTTAATCGGCAGTTTCAGCCGAGCAAGCCAAATCAAGTTTGGGCGGGTGATGTCACTTATATTTGGTCGGGTTCAACTTGGTTGTATCTTGCAGTGGTCATTGATTTATATGCAAGGCGTATCGTTGGCTTTGCTACCAGTAAAAGCCCAGATAGCGAACTGACAAAAAAGGCATTAAGAATGGCCTATGAAAGCAGAAGGAAACCTAAACGTATTCTATTTCATAGTGACCAAGGCTGCCACTACACCAGTAAGGCGTACCGTCAATGCCTGTGGCATTTTGGCATGAGGCAAAGCCTTAGCCGACGAGGAAACTGTTGGGATAATTCACCCGTAGAACGGTTCTTTAGAAGCTTTAAAACCGAGTGGATGCCAAAATCAGGTTACGTTTCATTTAACGAAGGTGCTCAGGCGATTACTCAATACATTAATCAGTATTATAATCGTTACCGCCCACATGCTAACAATGGCGGGCTATCGCCAATAATGGCAGAAGAAAAATTTGGATTAACCTCTAAAGAGGTGGCCAGTTTTAGTTGACCACAACAAGATGGTGATTCATCACCTAAGTTACTTTTCAGTGAAGTGCTCTGAGGCCTAATATGCTGGATAGGGTCAAGCGAAGAAATACCTTCGTGGTTTAATATTTGAGTAGCGGTTTGTACTGATACTTCTGCTAAAACTGCATGATAAGCAATTTCATCAATCCTCGCCGCAGAAAGTACATTGCCACCTTGATTAGTAATTTCCTCTTCTACTCGGGCTTGATAATTCCTGCTGAGACTTGTGTCAGGTCTGTATATTAGTTCGATTTCGAGCTTGATTGTATCATGAGCTTCTAACCCATCGATTTCACGAGTTAAGATGCCTTGATCTATCTTTGATATGCGGTCTTGAGGACCCCAAGGTCTTAGATCTCTCAATGTTTTAAATACATCTCTCCAAGGTGTAAATCCAGTCTGCATTGGGCTACCCGACAACCAATGCTCCCATAAACGGTGTATTTGTCCCAATGCCTGATCATCAGGTATTAATAAATATGCTCTAGGATGATCAGCTAGGTCATCAGGAACTAACTCTTCTTCATCAACAAGCTGTAATCCCTCTACTTGACGAATTGCATTGGCAAAATTTTGAACTTCACCATTGAGCTCAAAAACTAGCAATCGCTCAGGGGCTATTGACGATGGGTCTGCATGTAGCTCTATCCCGCCACTATCTCGTTGAAGTATTTCAGTAAGGCGGGTAAATTTCGGGCCAAATTTTTCTGCTTGTTCTGGGATAGAGAATGATACAGGTGGAGGCGGGTTTCTAGGAGAGCCTACCGTTCTTGCCGCTTGTCTACTTGGATGAACTCGAAGAAGTGGTTTGTTCAGATCGCTTGTCATTAATGGCCCTTGGTGTCACTCGAGTTGTCCAAAGGTCTAATTCCGTTTTGAGGGCACTGTCTACTGTAACCTCACCCAATCCCAAAATTTGCCTTCTTCTAACATTTTGACAAAAGTCAATAACTTCAGAAAAGCTCACATTGCCAAGCTTTTTAGAAATAGTATTTAGAGAAGTATTGGGCTTGTCTGGCCATTTTTCAACTACATTGGCGAAAAACTCTTTCCTTTGAGTTGCGGATGGCATCGGTAAGCCAACGCGTACCTGAAATCGTCGCCATACAGCCTTGTCTAAAAGCTCTGCATGATTGGTTGCTGCGATTACAACTACATAACTAGGTAATTGGTCTAATTGCATTAGTAAGAATGAAACCACACGTTTAATTTCGCCAGTTTCATGAGAGTCACCTCGTTCTTTACCAATAGCATCGAACTCATCAAAGAATAAAACACAGGGTCTAGTACGGACGTAGTCAAATAACTTTCTCAATCGAGTGTTAGTTTCACCCAAATAACTGCCAATTAGGGCATCGTATCGTACGACAAAGAAAGGCAAGCCTAGTGCTTCAGCGACACCTTCGGCAAATGATGTTTTTCCGTTACCAGGAGGTCCAGATAATAATACGCGGTGACGCGGCTCATATCCATGAGCTCTTAGAACGTCAGCTCTAATATGCTCTTCAACTAGTTGCCGCCCGTTTTCTCTGACTGGCAAAGGCAATACAAGGCTATTGAGGCTAATTCTAGCTTCCACTTCTAATATGGCTTCTTTGTTATCGCCAGAAACATTTTTTGATGTAGTTAAAGCAGGAGGAGAGACGGGAACCGTAGCTAGTGCTTTTTCAAGTCTTTTAACAACGTGGCTGTGATTCTTCGCCCTTTCTTCGGCGATCAGAGCTTCGGTTGCCGAGCGCACTTTAGCCTGGTTACCTGAAACCCCTGCGCTAACAAGTGAAATTAATAAATCGCTGCGTGCCATAGTTCTTATCCTCTTAATGTTATTTTTAACATTTTTTAGAACTAATCGCCAGAATTGAGACGTGTATATTCGCTTTTTGTATTCTTTTTTAAAGACTTAATTTTAAAAAAACGTTTAATGTGGGATTAGTATGTTGCCTAAACTATAAAAGATGCTAGCTGTAAAATAATATTTTTGCTATTGTTTTCACCACTTGTCGGGGTGCCACATATAAAATGTGGCTGAGATCATACCCGTTGTACCTGATACGGTTCGTACCGTCGTAGGAAACAAGGTTGGTGAAATATACCTTCCGCATTATTTCGCCACACATCCATTCGTGGCGTACTAACGCGCATATTCTCACCTCCGACAATGAAATCCCCCATTTCACTCATGTTGTTGGAGCAAAATACATGTCAGTAAACCCAATGGAACTACAGCAGTCCGCAGTAGTCACCGAAATTACACGCACGCCTTTAACCGGTTCTCGCAAGATTTACGTCGAAAGTCCGTCTGGCTCATGCCGCGTACCGATGCGGGAAGTCACCCTAAGCCCAACGCTATTGCGCGGCAAAGGCGACACTGCTGAGTATGAGATCAACGAACCGCTACGTATTTACGACACTTCAGGCCCGTACACCGACGCAACTGCCGAGATTAACCTACACGCAGGTTTGGATCGCACACAGCGCCAAGCATGGATCGACGCACGTGCAGACACAGTCCAGCTAGACGGCTTTAGTTCACATTTCACCCGTGAGCGCATCGCAGAGGTAGACGACATTCCTACCTTTGAAAACAAACCCCTACCACTAGTGGCAAAGGGCGACGCTAACGTGTCACAAATGCATTACGCCCGCCAAGGCATCATCACACCAGAAATGGAATACATCGCGATTCGTGAAAACATGGGCGTGGCAGAGCTGTCTCAAACAGAAATTGCCGAGCGCAATTCGATGGGAATGCCAGCAGAAATCACGGCTGAGTTTGTGCGCGTAGAAGTGGCAGAAGGTCGCGCGGTTATTCCTGCAAGCATCAACCACCCAGAGCTTGAGCCAATGATTATTGGTCGTAACTTCTTGGTAAAAATCAACGCTAACATTGGTAACTCAGTACTGACATCGTCTATCGAAGAAGAAGTTGAGAAGATGGTGTGGTCAACGCGTTGGGGCGGTGACACGGTGATGGATTTATCAACGGGTAAGAATATTCACGAAACACGTGAATGGATTTTGCGTAACTCGCCAGTGCCGATTGGGACTGTGCCTGTCTACCAAGCGTTGGAAAAAGTAAACGGCATTGCTGAAGACTTAACGTGGGAATTGTTCCGCGATACGTTGATCGAGCAAGCAGAGCAGGGTGTGAGTTACTTCACATTGCACGCAGGTGTGTTGCTGCGTTACGTGCCGATGACAGCGGATCGTTTGACGGGTATCGTGTCACGCGGTGGTTCGATCATGGCGAAATGGTGCTTGGCGCATCACAAAGAAAACTTCCTTTACACGCATTTTGAAGAAATTTGCGAGATCATGAAAAAGTACGATGTGACGTTCTCACTGGGTGATGGTTTGCGTCCGGGCTGTATTGCCGATGCGAATGATGAAGCACAGTTTTCTGAGTTAAAAACGCTGGGTGAACTGACTAAAATCGCGTGGAAGCACGATGTTCAAGTCATGATCGAAGGCCCAGGTCACGTGCCAATGCACAAGATCAAAGAGAACATGGAAGAGCAAATTAAGCATTGCCACGATGCACCCTTTTATACATTAGGGCCATTGGTGACGGATATTGCCCCGGGTTATGATCACATTACGTCAGGTATTGGTGCGGCTCAAATCGGTTGGTACGGCACTGCGATGCTTTGTTATGTAACACCAAAAGAGCACTTGGGCTTACCAAACCGTGACGATGTTAAGACGGGAATTATTACCTACAAAATCTCAGCGCATGCCGCTGATTTGGCGAAGGGGCACCCTGTTTCACAAATGCGTGATAATGCGATGTCAAAAGCGCGTTTTGAGTTCCGTTGGGAGGATCAGTTCAACATTGGTTTAGACCCAGATACGGCGCGTGCTTATCATGATGAGACGTTACCGAAAGAGTCTGCTAAAGTTGCTCATTTTTGTTCAATGTGTGGCCCTAAGTTTTGCTCTATGAAGATCACTCAAGAGATCAGAGATGAGTTTGGAACAGGTGCTGCGCAAGTCGAAAAGGGTGTTCAGGTACAAAAAGCTATGGAAGAAAAGTCTATCGAATTTCTAAAGCAGGGGAGTGAGATTTATCGCGCTCCAACAGACGCCGCGTGAAAGTAGCGATTGTCGGTGCTGGGCTAGCAGGTCGCTTGCTAGCTTGGCGTTTGGTGCAGCATTGCCGCGACACTGACCAGCCGATTGCCGTCACTTTGTGTGATAGGCAGTCGCGCTCGTTTATGGGTACTGGGCGTATTGCTGCGGCAATGGTTGCGCCTTTTACTGAAGCGGTGACGACCGAGTCAACCACGCGCGAGTTGGGCGTGGTGTCTTGGCGTTTATGGCAGAAATGGTTGCCACAATTGGAAGCTGCGACAGGCCATAAGGTTGAGTTTAATCAGCAGGGTACGCTCGTGGTTGCGCACCCAGCTGACTTACCTGACTGGCAGCGTTTCCAACAAAAAGCCCAAGCCGATACACCTCCAGAAGCGATGCAGTATTGGTCTCAGTCAGAGCTACAGCAGCAAGAGCCGGAGTTATCTCATGCCTTTCGCCAAGCGATGTATTTCCCTGAAGAAGGCGTGATTGATAACGACTCATTTTATAAAGCGTTAGACACTTGGTTAGACAGCACCCAAGAAGTCACGTGGCATGAAGGCATGGAGTGTGGCGAATTATCGTCAACGGGTGAGGCGACTCGAGGCTATTTAAAAGCTTGCGACGAACAGTTTGATTATGTGTTTGATTGCCGAGGGAATGATGCGCGTGAAGACCAGTCGGAGTTGCGCTCTGTGCGTGGTGAAGTCGTGCGTGTTCATGCCCCAGAGGTTAATTTGACGCGGGCTATTCGATTGACGCACCCACGATACCCGCTATATATTGCACCTCGCCCCAATCACCACTATGTTATAGGGGCAACGACGTTAGAAAGTGATGATGACTCGCCAGTGACGGTACGTTCGGCGTTGGAGTTACTGTCTGCGTTATACAGTTTAAATACGGGTTTTTCTGAAGCTCGAATTCAGTTTTTACAAGCTGGCTTACGTCCAGCGTTTAATGATAATTTGCCGCGCATAGTCCGTGAAGAGCAGTTGATTCGTATCAATGGTTTGTTCCGACACGGTTATCTATTTGCGCCGGCCTTGGTTGATGAGGTGATTCAGTCACTGTGTTAGATATTAGCGTAAATGGCGAGCGTAAAACCTTGCCGCAGCCACTTGTGTTAGAGCAAGCGATGCAAGAATGGGGCTTTAGTCCTGACGACTTATTGGTGATTGCAGTCAACCAAACCTTTGTCCCGCGTGATCGCTGGGCAGACACTGACGTGCAAGCGGATGATGAAATAGATATTCTCCAACCGATAGTAGGAGGTTGATATGAGTGACTCAAGCACCACTGATACTTGGACGGTTTACGGTAAAACATTGAGCAGTCGTTTCTTCATTGGAACGGCACTTTACCCGTCGCCAGAAATCATGCAGCAGTCGATAAAAGCCTCCGCTGCGGACGTTGTGACGGTGTCATTACGTCGCCAGTCGCCTGGTCAACAAGGTGGAAACCAGTACTGGGATTTGATCAAAAGTAGTGGCTGCGAATTGCTACCTAACACCGCAGGCTGTCATACCGCTAAAGAAGCGGTGACGCTATCGCAGATGTCACGCGAGCTGTTCCAAACGGATTGGATAAAGCTGGAAGTGATTGGTGATGATTACAACTTGCAACCTGACCCATTTGCGACACTAGAAGCAGCTGAAACGTTGGTGAAAGATGGGTTTAAAGTATTCCCATACTGTACTGACGACTTGGTGCTTTGCCAGAAGCTACGTGATGTCGGTTGTGAAGTGTTGATGCCTTGGGGTTCTCCGATTGGTACAGGTTTAGGCTTGTTAAACCCTCATGCTTTGACGACTATTCGTGAGCGTTTGCCTGAAATGACGTTGTTGGTTGATGCGGGTTTGGGTAAGCCGTCGGATGCGTGTCAGGCGATGGAGTTAGGCTATGACGCGGTACTGCTAAATACAGCAGTGGCGCAAGCGCATAATCCTGTGGAAATGGCAGAAGCATTTGCGAATGCGATTAAGGCGGGAAGAAGTGCGTGGCGCAGTGGCATGATTGAGGCCAGGGAGGCGGCTTCGGCGAGTACACCGACGATTGGGACGCCGTTTTGGCATCAGAAGTGAGTGCTTAAACTTGTGGTTTGAAGTGTAATCTCGTTAAGAAAACGTAAATTTAAAAAAATTAAGTTTTAGTTCTGATTTTTAATGTAAACTTAAAATCAGTTTTTTACGTTTTGTTGGGTGGCGATTCATGGCTAGAATAAGAAAACCAAAGAATATGAATGCCTTAACTGAGGCGTTAGGTACTGAGTTTCTTACGAAACTACCTAAGCTAATGGTTGATTATAGGGCTACAAACTCAGACGGTGCATACCTACATTGGGACCAATTTATTTGGCGTATTCCTAAAGGTGCTAATGCCGAAGAGGCATGGCTTGCGACTAAGTATTCTAGGATGGCTACTCGAAAAAACCTTGTTGAGTTAAAAGCGAAAGATGATGCTAGCTTTTTTAGTTACTGCATTCCTGACTCTTTACTCGCTAAATTACATTACATTGATAAAAAAACAGGTGGTGGTCACTCTCTTAGTGAGTCCTCCTTTATGTCTTCCGGAGAAAAAGGACGCTACCTTGTCAAAAGCTTGATGATGGAAGAGGCGATTACGTCCTCTCAGTTAGAAGGCGCGTCAACGACTCGAAAAGTGGCTAAGGAAATGCTGGTAACACAGCGTCAGCCTTCAGACAAGTCGGAGCAAATGATTTTTAACAATTACCTTTTGATGAAAAAGGCGGTTGAGCGTAAAGACGAACCGTTATCTATTGAGCTTATTTTAGAGTTGCATGAAGTAGCCACGTATAAAGCAATTGATAATGATGCCGTCTCTGGTGAGTTAAGGCAGGACAATAATATAACGGTAACGGATTTGTACAATGAAGTTGCTCATGCACCCCCTTGTCATACATCGATTCAAGAAAGGCTAACTGCGTCATGTGCTTTCGCTAATGAAGAGTCTGATGGGCTAAGAGATAATCAATTCATTCACCCTTTAGTAAAAGCCATCATTTTGCATTTTATGATTGGTTATATTCATCCATTCGGCGATGGAAACGGTCGAACAGCTAGAGCGCTGTTTTACTGGTTTATGCTGCGCTCAGGTTATTGGCTCTTCGAGTATGTTTCGATTAGTAAACTCATCCAAGAAAAGCGAAGTGACTACGATAAGGCTTACGTTTATACAGAAACGGATGATTTTGATCTGACGTACTTTCTCTATAACCAAGTGGATGTGGTGATCAAAGCGGTTGATTCGTTACATGATCACATTGAGTCAAAAAAGCGCGACTACTACGAGTTTATGGAGTGGATCGAAAGCAGCCCAGTTTCCAAGATATTAAAGCCAAGACAGTTAGAAATACTGAAAGACGCTGTGAAACACCCTGGTAAAATTTTTACTGCCAAGCAAGTCAGTCTCGATTTTGATATTAATGGAAATACCGCAAGGTCTCACTTGAACAAGTTGGTTGATGAAGACCTGCTGATTGCAACCAAAAGCAAGAAGGGCAAAGGAGTGTTATACCTTGCGCCTGCTGATTTACGTGAACGTTTGAAATTGTAATAATTCTGGGTTGAGTGTTTGCTATTTAAGCCGTTGACCATCCTGTCGCCATTGCCTTTGCAAGGCTATCAAAGTCTGTGGATTTACTCGTTTCATCACGAATACGGCAAAACTCAGGGTCATCATTAAAGACGGTTTGTGCAAACTGACGTCCTGACAAGGTTATGTTTGCGGTTTTTTCTTGTCTGGCCTCAGTAAACCTTTTGAAAGTAGTTTGCAGGTCACTAGAATCACCACTAAGTGCTTCTGCGATATGCCAAGCGTCCTCAATGGCCTGACACGCTCCCTGACCTGATGTTGGAAGTGGCGCGTGTGCAGCATCCCCAACGAGTATCACATTATCTTTGTGCCAGGTTTTTATCGGATCATGATCATGCACGTAAATCTTATTGATTTTATGAAGTGGTGTGGCATTTATGAGAGGTAAGATTGGGTGTGGCCAATGCTTGAATACGGACTCTATTTCATCGTGATAGTGCTTTGGTTGTTTTTTACTGATGGTCTCGACCGTTATACCCGCAGCCCAATAAGCACTGCTAGGTGACAAAGGTACGACACCAAAGCGAGCGCCGACACCCCAGTAATCCAAAACAACATTTTCATCCATGTCGAATGAATGGTTCTCAAGTATGCCAACCCAGTTGATGAATTTTTGAAAAACGGGTTTGTTGTTACCTAACACATAGTGTCGTGAAGGTGAGTTCATACGGCCTTCAGCACCGATAATGACTTCTGGTGTGATAAGTAACCCTGATTTGAATCTGATACTTGCTTTAGGCATATCCGGGTTAGACAAAATGTCGATAACGGGGTGATTACAGTGAAAGTGCCCGCCAGCTTTTTTGAATGCGCCAAGCAACACGTTAATCAATGCACTTCGTGATATAGATAAGCTAGGGCTCCCTATTTGTTTATCAATGATTCCAATATCGAGGCTTCCAAGTACGTCGCCAGAAGACGAGACTCTCCTCATCTCTTTTGGTGAGCCAGCGTGTCCTTTGATACTTTGTAATAATCCAAGCTGACTTAATATGAGTGTTGCATTTGGCCAAAGAACAACCCCTGCACCGATCGTTTTTGGTGATGCCGCACGTTCAAAAATGTCCACATCGATGCCGCGTTGCCGAAGTGCTATTCCACAGCACAAACCCGCAACACCACCTCCAATGATAGCTACCTTCATGGTGCTGCCTTGCTGGAAGCTTGCTCACACTCTTCAATTAATGTCATTAAAGCTGATTGAGTAGCTCGGTCGATTGCGGCAGAGGGTAACTTGGCTATTGCATCACGTTCGATGTAAATACCTGTTTCTGTTCCATACTTCTTTGACTGGCCTGCTGAAAATATTTTTTGTGCGCCTATGTGAGGTAAGGGAAACCAACGTCGAATGAGGCGTACAAACCATGGCATAGCATCACTTGCAGACATGGCTGTCTTACTAGGGCCGGGGTCAACGATACGTAATAGAATATTGTCTGCTTTATAAGACTCACTCATTGCGACAAAGGCCGTTGTGATAGCTAACTTAGACTGTGCATAAGGGCCGCTCATTTTCCTGAATGTGCTTGGGTTTGCTAAGCTTGCAACGTTCAATACTTTCGTCATTTTCATAGCGCTTGAACCAACAGCGACAACAACCGCATTGCTACTGGCGGAAAGTACCGGACGGAGCGCTTTGGTCAATGCAATAGGGCCGAGAGTGTTGACCTCAAAATGCAGCTCATTTCCCCTATCTGAGAGTTGCTTTTGGGCGGTGGCTGCCCCAGCAACATGAAATAATAAATGAAGTTCATCTATCATCTTCAATATTTTCTCTGAAGCTTGGGTTATTGATGTGGGAGATGCCATGTTTGTGATGACAGAACTGATAGCTGCCTGTGGGTATTCGGATAATAGCTTTTGGCGTGTTTCGGCGCTTTTCACTTCGTTTCTATCTATACAAATAAGGTGATAACCGTTGGCAAGGAGAAGGCGTGAAAGCTCGAACCCTAAGCCTGAATATGAAGCAGTTATTGCCGCCGTTCTTGGTTTTTTGGTTGTGTTTTTCATTAGTGTTTCCTTTTGTGTGTTGTGACTTTATATGTCATGACTTATATTGAGGTATAAGAAATTTCTGTCAGCGTTTTAATGAAGCTGGAAGCCTCCTGTTAGTCAGGTGTGAAAGATTTAGGGCGTATTGTTATTCTTTGATTTTTGACAATAAGGAGCTGAGTGAACTGAGTTCGTCACTGCTTAGATGGCATAAGACATCGAGGCCTTCATCGATAGCCTGTCGACTGTTACTCATCACCTCAACCCCAGCGGGTAAAATATGAATATGGACAACGCGTTGGTCGTCAGTGCCATGTTCTTTGCTCACTAAGCCTTTTTCCACCAGTTTGTTCAGCAAGCGAGAAACATTAGACATGGGATCCTGCATTTTTTCGCGGATAGTGCCGACAGTTGCGAACTGGCCTGTTTGCTCAAAGATAATAGCTAAGACTTTGACTTGCTGTAGGCTCACATTATGAGGCGCAAGAATGTCTGCAATCCTGCCTTGCAGCCAGTTAGCTACATGCAAGATATCAATAATCGTACTTTTAGGGGATGGGCTTTGTGTCATGCATATAACTTATGTTCCATGACATATAAAGTCAAGGCTGTTATTTACATTCGTCTTGTTCAGTGATTAAAGTGCTGCAACCAAAATTTAAAGTGCCCTACAATGTGTAAGTCTTACTTTCAGTCGTGCTAATAGTTATGAATAACGTTATATCAGTGTCAAAAATTCAAACCACAGAGTCTATTTTGCTTATTGGTGGCACTGACCCAAGCGGTGCAGGCCTGCAATCAGACTTACGTGTCGTCCATGCGCTGGGGCTTCATGCCTACAGTGTGACGTCAGCTGTGACCGCGCAGCACAATACGGGCGTCAGTGACTTGGGTGTACTAAACGCAGCACACGTCAAAGCCCAGTTAGTTAGCGTCCAAAAAGCATTAAGCAATGTTGATGCACGGCCACTTGCGGCAATAAAAATCGGCATGCTGGGTGATGAGTACGTGATCAATGCTGTGCGTGAAGGTATTGAACTGCTTCGCAAAGAAGGTCATGCACCTCGCATCATTATTGACCCTGTCATTGTTGCTAGCTCTGGTGAACGACTGTTAACAGCAGACAGTGAAATAGCATTAATGTCTAAGCTTTTCCCATTAGCTGACGTCATTACTCCGAACCTCGACGAGCTTGCGCAGCTAACGCAAATGTCAGTCGATACGACACGAGATATTGAACGTGCAACGCATTGCTTGCTAGCGTCGGGTGCAAGATCAATCTTACTTAAAGGTGGGCACTTTGACGTTGAAAGTGAGCAATCGAGCGACTACTTTAGCAGTGAAAAACTTAACTTTTGGTTGATTGGAAAGCGCTGGCCAGACCGTGAAAATGTGCGCGGTACGGGCTGCTTGTTTGCGACGGCAATTACCTGTGCAAGTGCGCAAGGTTACGCAATCGCAGACGCTATCGTATTGGCGAAAACAGCTGTGAGCCGAGGTATTCGCCAAGCTGAATCAATCGGTGGCGCGTATCAAGCACGTTTAGGGGATATGAGCCCACATGACTGGAGCGTTGATTACCAAGACTTTCCGCTCATGACACCTGAAGCACCGGATGCAAAACGTCCAGTATTAGCGCGCTGTGATACGTTACGTTTGGGGATTTATCCGGTTGTGGACTCCGTTGAGTGGGTCGAGAAGTTGATAAATGAAGGTATTCAAACCATTCAACTACGCTTAAAAACAGATACTGATACACCGCCAACGTTTGAAGAGTTAGACACGCAAATCGAAGCTGCAGTTGAGGTGTGCCGAGGTCGAGATATTCGTTTATTCATTAATGACCACTGGGAATTGGCGATAAAGCATGGCGCGTACGGTATTCATCTTGGGCAGGAAGATTTGTATGACGCAGATATTCATGCGATTGCTGAGGCGGGCTGTCGTTTAGGCGTGTCTACGCACAGTTATACCGAGGTTGCGCGCGCGAGTTGGATTAACCCAAGTTACATTGCGTTGGGGCCAATTTATGCGACGACGAGTAAAGATATGCCGTGGGTGCCGCAGGGTGTGGCCGCGGTTAAGCGCTGGGTGGATTTGTTGAAAGGTGAGTATCCGTTAGTCGCGATTGGCGGGATTAATCTTGAGAGAGCTAAAGCGTTGAAGTCGTCTGGTATTGGTTCGGTGGCTATGATTACGGCGATTACTAAGGCTGAGGACTACCGTGCTGCGACTAAGAAATTGATCGAGGTGTGGGAAAAAGAGTGACTCGTACCTCATAGTACTCGCCATTTTTACATTTAAATGCGGTGCTAAGTCTGTGGTATATTAATCGTTATAAAATTAACCACTTTAGGATTAACAATGACTGATAATCTATACGCGCCACCCGAAGCCAATTTGCATAAACCCAGCGATAAGGGTGAGCCTTATGTTCGTGGTTTTGACAAACCTATGGTGATTGCGATCATTTTATTAGCGGCTTTCTCGGTGCTGACGTTAGTTATAATGTATGTCACCAGTCCTGAAGACTTCATTTTTCTGAATGAGGCAGTGGGCACCGTTATAAATGTGATTGGGGCGATCATTGTTGTCTCCTTTATCAAGCGACTACGGGTTCAAGGTTTGGGAACCCCCGTCGAAAGTGCCGGAAAAGCGCTGGGCATTTGGGGCTACTTCTGGCGTACTTTAATCGCCCAGTTTGTGGCCGTTTTTCTATTAATGATCCCGCTCGTGGTTATTCTTATACTACTAGACCATGACCTAGACTCCGCACTGTCTTCGTTAACCGCCAGTATCCTGCTCGGTATTGCAATGGTCCCAGCTTCGATTTTTTGCGTTTGGGCTTTTTATTCAAAAGACCGCTCAGGTCAATTGAGCAGCTTCTTTTCTCTGTTTCGTGGCTACTGATTCTGCCTTAGATAAGTTGGGGATTAAACTGACAACTCTGGTCGTCACATAGGTGTTTAATATTAATACTAAACCTTTCAAGATAAAGTGACACTAGGGGGGGGTAGGGGGGTAATAGTCAGCTAAAAAGCTTGTTAAAGCATATTGATAGGCTTGGTCTTAGTTGTGCTTTCGTTGACCAAAATCAAAGCTAAACGCAGGTGATTGCCTTAACTTGTTCATTCAGATAACATCCTCTGGTTACTGCCGTTAGGAGGCTAATTGTCTGATATGAAAGGATTCGTTCTCAATATATTTCATAAGATATTGCTGGGTAATTTGTTGATCGCGCTAGTGCCACTAGCGGGTTTGTTTTTCCTCATAGATAACGCTCAAAGCGATCGTTTAGCGAGTGTCGAGAACGAACTACGACTAGAAGCAACATCCATCGCCGGCGATATTACTCGTTGGGCTGAAATGAATCGTCGCCTACTGTCACAGAACAGTTTGAATGTCGATATTCAATCGATGCAAGAGTCTCGTCAAAAACCAATTCTTCAAAATATGCAGCAAAGTTATGATTGGGCATTTCTTATATATGCCTTATCGGGTGACGGTTTCATGACTGCTCGCAGTGATGACAAAAGTATTTTAAATCCAGATGGTAGCAAAGCTCACTTTCGTGGTGATCGTGGCTACTTTAAGTCACTTGCCGCTGGTGACCCAATCGGCCAATCGGTGGTGATGAGTCGTACTATTAACTTGCCTGTTTATGTACTGTGCGTACCGATTGAAAGTGCTGGCGACAAGCAAGAAAACTCATTATGTATGGCGAGTAAGCTGGAAGATATTTCTCAGACCGTGGCCAATACTAAGTTAGGGAAGACGGGTTTTGCCTTCTTAACGTCAGATGAAGACAAGCTAATCGCATCTGGTGAGTTTTCAGTTGATCAGAGAAGTGGCTTACAAGACATGTCCGACTATCCGATACTTGCTAAATCCAGCCCCAAGCAATTGTATACCTTTGACCAGAGTGGCAAAAAAATTGTATCTTATTCTGTGGAGGCTGGTTTCGGTTGGCGTCTAGTGATTCAGCAGGATTACGATGAAGTTTTCCAATCTGTAACCGATGCCAGGCGCAGCGCGTGGTTGGTCATTGCGTTAACCATTCTTGCTATAGCGCTACTTGCCATGTTTTTTAGCCGAGAGCTATCGTCGGCTATTAGAAAGCTAACAGTATTGGCAGATGACTACAGTAAAGGCCTTTTCGACAAAGTTAACTTGGGCCTAACACGTAGTGATGAAGTGGGGGACTTGGCTCGTGCGATTGACCGTATGGGGAAAAGTATCCGCATAGCGATTAGTAAACTAAATGATAAATAATTATTGAGGAGTATTGAATGCTTGATTTCTCTGAAACTGTCGCAGAAATAGACAAACTCGTGAAAACTAAACAGTCAGGTGCTCTGTTTATTGTTAGTAACAATCGCTTGGCACGTATGTACGTCAGAAGTGGAGAGATAAGCTCTCTAGCTTACAACCGCAAGACGGGCATTGAAGCGCTGACAGAGTTAAAACAAGTCATACAGGCAAAAGTGGGTTACCACAACGGACAAAATGCGCCTATCGATGAGTCGCTACCCGACACCGACAGCATCATGACATTCTTGAGAGAAGGAATGGGTGATCTGTTTTTGAAGCGTTCGTACTTTAAAGTCGACGCACCACAAGAGTTGCTCGATAAAATTAAGGGTGCTTATGTTGCAGTGATTGGTCCAATTGGCGAAGTACTGTTTGAAGACTCTCTGAAAGAAAGTAAAGATCTACCTTTCCTTGTGACCAGCCTGCGTCGTCAGATGGAAACAGATGCGGATGTGAGTGAGTTTAACCGTAACCTTGAACTTGCCGATATCTGGCCAGAATAAGTCTGCCCCTTTGATTGTTTGCTAATCAAAATAAAAAATGTTTATATTCTTCGTTAATAATTAACGAGGAATAGGGCGATGCATACCGGCTTGGACATGCAACAAATTGTAGATGATATTGCAGCTGAAATGTTGTCACGACCCGATCGTGGCAAAGTTGCGACCTACATTCCTCAACTCGCTTGTGTAGACCCTGCTCATTTTGGCATCTCGGTCGTCATGGAAGATGGCACGAGCTATAACGCAGGTGACGCAACAACGCCGTTCTCTATTCAAAGTATCTCCAAAATGTTTACGCTCACTATGGCGCTTGGCAAAATGGGCGATGCGGTTTGGAAACGTGTTGGTCGTGAGCCATCCGGCGATCCGTTTAACTCCATCGTACAACTTGAAGTTGAGCATGGCCGCCCCCGTAATCCTTTTATAAATGCGGGTGCAATTGCGATTGCCGACGCTATTATGATGGGCCACGAGCCAAAAGAAACCTTGGCAGAAATCCTTCAATTCATGCGTTTTCTTTCGGATGATGACAGCGTATATATCGATGAAAAAGTAGCTCGATCAGAGCAGCTTACCGGCGATAGGAATGCGTCGCTCGCTCACTTCATGGCCTCATTTGGGCACTTTAAAAACCCGGTTGATAAGGTGCTGGGCGTTTATTTTCATCACTGCTCACTAGCCATGACGTGTCACCAGTTAGCTAAGGCAGGTGCATTCTTAGTATCCGATGGTACAAGCCAATTAATCAACTCAAAAGTGGTTGGCCCACAGCGTGCCCGACGGATTAACTCACTCATGTTGTTATGCGGGCACTACGACGGTTCGGGAGAGTTTGCCTTTCGTGTAGGGCTTCCCGGAAAGAGTGGTGTTGGTGGTGGAATCTTGGCAGTTGCTCCAGGAAAGGCGTCCATAGCTGTTTGGTCTCCCGGTTTAGATGTGGTGGGTAACAGCCATCTAGGCACACTCGCCTTAGAACAGTTGGCTGAGAAAACTGGTTGGTCAGTATTCGCTAAGTAGTGTTGTTTTAACAAATGTATGTTAATTATTCACGGTAATCCGGACATTTACATGGACAATATGCCGAGACTGAATCACACCTTGCTAGTCTCGTACCATTAATCCAAATAAAGATAAATAAAAGGGCTGGTTAAGAAATGGTTCAGTAGATAACCGTAGAATAGGACCTGCCTACTAGGGGCTTCAACGGCAATAATAAGAAGTAAAATAATAATAAGAAGAAAAAAGTCGTTGTATTGCTGTAAAAATCTGGGGTCTGTACATTCATTTGTGCAGCCCCTTTTTTATTGGTTGGATTGTTGTTCTCGCATTTCTTAACAGGCTACACTGTTAGGTAATCTTAGAGGAGACATATCCCCATGCGTTACCTACACACTATGATCCGCGTTTCTGATCTTGAAGCGTCATTAGACTTTTTTTGTAACAAGCTAGGTATGATCGAAACGCGTCGAGTTGATGATGAACAAGACCGTTATAGCCTAATCTATCTTGCTGCACCTGCAGATGTTGAAGCGGCAAAAACAGACAAATCCAAAGAGTTAGAGCTGACCTACAACTGGGATACAGAAGATTACGGCTTTGCGCGTAACTTTGGTCACCTTGCTTATGAAGTTGATAACATCTATGAGACTTGCCAGAAGCTAGTCGATGCGGGCGTTACTATCAACTATCCACCACGCGGTGGTCACATGGCCTTCCTAAAATCACCTGATAATATTTCAATAGAGCTACTGCAAGTCGGTGATGCACTGCCACCTGCTGAGCCTTGGATTTCGATGGAAAATATTGGTTCTTGGTGAGGTATTGGAAATGAGCCAGCTAGAAATCTATCAGTTCCCTTACGAGTGGGACGACAACTATGGTGTACTACTTCACAGCCCTGAGACCGGTGAAACAGCCTGTATTGATGCGGGTGTAGCGAAGACCTACCAAGCGACACTGGATGAAAAAGGTTGGAACCTGACGCATATCCTTGTCACTCATCACCACCGTGACCATGTCACTGGTTTGGTTGAGCTAAAAGAAAATAACAACGCCACTGTCATTGGCCCTGACTATATTGGGAAAGGGCATATTCCTGCGATAGATCAGCGTGTCAGAGATGGTGATACATTTACTTTTGCAGGACAAAAAGTACGTGTCATCTATGTGCCGGGTCATACCATGGACTTGGTGTCGTATTACTTTGAAGAACAAGGCGCTGTCTTTGTCGGAGATACCTTGTTTGCGATGGGTTGCGGAAAAGCCTTTGAAGGCACTGCTGAAATGGTGTGGCAGAGCCTGCAAAAGTTGATGGCGTTGCCAGAAGATACCGTCATTTATTGCAGTCATGAGTACACGCAAGAAAATGCACAGTTTGCCATTACAGTAGACCCAACAAATGCAGCACTGCAAGCGCGTATGGTTGAGGTTGACCGTTTACGTGCAGCCGATATTCCGACTGTGCCATTTACCTTAGCAACCGAGTTAGCCACCAACCCTTTCTTGCGTCCAAACAGCAAAGCAATGCGTAAACATCTTGAGATGGAAAGCGCGACGGATGAAGAGGTGTTTGTTGAAGTGCGCCGATTACGAGACGTGTAAAGAGTACCCAGCTCTCCATAAAAGACGACTTAGATTTCATACCCAATGAGTGTCTTTAGGAGAGCTTTTTTTACCGTCAAATAATGGCGGTTTTTTTGTTTAAAATTTGACTGCATCTAGATTATTTACCCCAGCGTATAGATTCTAATAAGAAAATTATAGGCGCGTATTATGGAACTCTTTTTTGGCTACTTGGCAGGGGTGTTAACACTGATTAATCCGTGTGTACTGCCAGTATTGCCGATTGTTTTAGCATCAGCGATGCAAGCAGGGCGTCATGGTCCACTCGCTATTGCCGTAGGTATGAGTCTCTCATTTGTTATCTTAGGTATGACCGTCGCAACCGTTGGTCACAGCATTGGTTTAACCGAAGATAGACTCTCGCAAATTGGTGCAGTGCTGATGATGGTGTTTGGCCTAGTGCTACTCATTCCACAACTCAACGAACGATTTGCAACCGCTACCGCGAGCTTTAGTGGCTCAGCAGATCAGCAAATGAATCAACTTAAAGTGTCGAGTATGAGAAGCCAGTTTTTTGGCGGTATACTACTAGGCGCGGTGTGGTCTCCATGTGTTGGCCCAACCTTAGGCGGTGCCATTTCCCTTGCCAGCCAAGGTGAAAGTTTGTTGTGGGTGTTTGCAATCATGACCAGTTTTGCACTAGGTGTTTCTAGCATTATTTTGCTACTGGGCTACGGCACAGGAGAAGCGATTCGCCGTCGTCAGCAACAGTTGCGCGGTCTTGCGGAGCGAGCTAAACCGATTATGGGTATCACCTTCCTAGTCGTGGGAATTATGATTTTCTTTAAATTTCATCATCTGATTGAAGCATGTTTAGTCGACGTGCTACCAGACTGGTTTCAAGATCTTTCGACTACGTATTAATTGAGGAATAGTTATGAAACGTCGTACATTTATTGGTTTAGTGGCAGGACTTACGTTAGCGCCAAGCCTATTATTTGCAGGAACAGAGCTGATTTACACGCCGGGTTTGATCAAGGAAAAGTTGGCAGAAGGTAAGACAGTCTTTGTTGATTATGCAGCTTCTTGGTGTAGCACCTGTAAGCGTCAAGAGCGTGTAAGAGATCAGCTGCGTGAAAGTAACCCAGAGTATGATAAGAACTTAGTATTTATTCGTGTGGAATGGGATGTTTATAATTCGCACGCGGTTACTACAGATCGCAATATTCCACGTCGCTCAACGTTACTCGTGTTGCGTGGTGACAAAGAGTTAGGGCGCATTGTATCGGGCACTAGTGTCAATGAAATAAAAGCGTTAATGGATAAAGGCATCGCTAAAGAGTCGTAGTTAGCCCGTTATTTCAGACGTAAAAAAGCGCGCTACCAGTGACTGGTCAGCGCGCTTTTTTTATTGCGTAAAACTAACTTAATTGTTTAAAAACGGACTTCACACACAGCACGGTTATCGGTGCTGACCTTGCGCCATTTACCCGTCCAAGTACCGTTGTTTTGTGCTGCATACAATGGGCACTTAGTGTTTGCTTGATTAGCATCCCAAATATAACCAGAGTCTACTTCACGTGTGTTACGCGTAGGTACTGGAGCAGGAGCTGTAAAGTTGACATAAGTCGTTGGCGCCGCTGTCACAACGGGAAGTTGCTGTGCTGTACCAAACTCAACTTCACATACTGCACGGTTGTTGGTGCTGACCTTGCGCCATTTACCCGTCCAAGTACCGTTGTTTTGTGCTGCATATAACGGGCACTTACTGTTCGCCTGATTAGCATCCCAGATATAACCAGAGTCAACTTCACGCGTGCTTTTACTCGGTACGTGATGAACTGGCGCTGGTGCTGCCTGAGCAGCTTGCACTTTGCGAAGCGGTTGGTATCTAACTTCACAAACTGCTGCATTGTTAGCACCTACTTTACGCCATTTACCTGTCCATGTTCCATTAGTCTGCTGGGCAATTAAAGGGCACTTACGGTTTGCTTGAGTAGCATCCCAAATACCACCTGCTGACACTTCACGAACAGTATTGCGATCTTGACGTGACGGTTTTACGACAGGTTTAATCGCGACGACTCTTGGTGGTATTGGCTTTACTACAGGCTTAACGAGTACTTTGATCTCACAGGTAGATCTTTCACCCACTGACGACCAACGCTTAGTCCAAGTCCCTTTGTTTTGTTGTGCTAACTGAAGGCAACGCTTATTCGCATGTGGTTGATTCCAGATCTTTCCAGCTTGAACCTTAATTGTTTTATAGGTCGGTCTGACAGGTTGAACTGCCTTACGTGGTTTAATTTCGATTTGACAGAAAGACGGAACTTGAGCGGTTTTAGCGCTCCACTTACCCGTCCAGCGGCCGCCTTTTTCTTTAGCGATTTGTGGGCAACGTTGGTTAGCGTGTTGCTGATTCCATAGTTGCTGCGCATTTACCTTGATCAGTTGGCCCTGTCTAGGTGCTGGCTTTGGTGGCGCAATGATTTTTACAACTGGGTCTGGCACAACGATTTGGCAATGACCATCTAATGAGCCCGGCTTTAGTGTGTAGCGACCAGTCCATTGTCCTCTGACTTTTTGAGCGGCCCTTTTACAGCGAATGTCTGCAAAGAACTTACTAAAAAGTGGTCCAGCTTCAACGTTAATTGTTTTTGCTTGAACCGTACTAGCGGTAGATACACCTGCAATCACGAGTGATGCAAATAATGCTGATTTTCCCATGCTGCTAGCACGAGTGTTTGTTTTTTTCATTATGAAATAGCCTCCTTAAAATCAAGTATTTAGAAATTATCACACTATGACTGCCTAATGTTGGCAAATATAGGTAAGTGGCGATTGAGTGATACAATCTCCTTTCTCAAAACACATTCGATCCCTTTTTAAATTGAATATTAGCCTACAAAACGACGTGAAAACGAAGCTACAAAAGGTAAGCCCTTATCTGCTTGAGCGTTTATCGCGTCTTCAGTTACTAGACCCTCAACAAACTGTTTTGTTCACTCGTTTATGTGGCGGCATGACTAATCAGGTGTATTTGCTCACGCAGGGTGAGGTGCGTGTCACTGTTAAAATGTATGACACATCGACACAAGCGACAAACCCGTTATACCCCAACTTACCCGCAATAGAAGTGCGTGCCTTGGATTACTTGTCTCAGTCAGAGTTAGCGCCGCAGTTGCTAGATAGTTGGGAAAAGCAAACGGTTAATAGATGTGAAACCAGCGCAACATTGGTTTATGAGTACTTAGCAGGGAGCGTTTGGCAGAGCGATACGATTGCGGTTGCCCAGCTGTTATCACGACTTCACAACTCGACTGTCACGCCACCACCGGATTGGTTACGACCATTGCCATTGAGTGCATATGAGGCCTGTTTGCATGGCGACGCGATACTACTGCAGGTTAATGCTCCTGAGATTAGTCGTTTGAAACAGTTACGACCTAACTCACCAAGTAGAGAGCAGGTCGTGGAGAAAAGCTTTGTCCACGGTGATTGTTGGGGTGGGAATTTCATTCAGAGTGAAATGGGCTTGCGACTCATTGATTGGCAGTGTCCCGGTGTGGGTGATGCGGTAGAAGATATTACCAACTTTCTATCGCCAGGAATGATGTCGTTTTGTCGTGATGAGCCATTGAGTGACGATGAGAGGCAGGATTTCTTTAAGTCGTATGACAATGCAGCGGTTATCGAGCGTTATAAAAGGGATACAGCAAGTTGGCACTGGCGTTTAGCGTGTTATTACCTTTATCGTCAGGCGCATTTAAACGATGTAAATCCCGAGTTGTCAGACGGTTATGGCGAGGCGTTAGCAAAAGAAGTGGCTTATCTTCAAGCGCTGCACTGAATCTATCTGTGCAGCGCTTTTCGCATTTGTTAAATAGTTAAAGCATGCCGCTCGTTGTGACCATATCTTCTACCCAAACAGATTTTTGTGTTTTAGGGTCTTTGTATTCATACAAACGCACGATGTAATTCATACCCACCTTTGGTGTGAAACCTTCAATACCCGGAAAGTTTGACTGCCGCGTGCGTTATCTTTAATGCGAATCCAGTTGGAATCATACTTCGCTTCACGCCATTCAATGCCTTTTGCTGTGCTGTTTAACTCAATAAATTTACGGACACCTTCACCGCCATGCTTCGTTTCAGCGGTTTCCATGCCTTTGAAATTTAACTTGTCGCCGCTGGCCGTGCTTAGCGTCAAGGTTTGACCGTTCAGTGAGTATTGAGTGACGCGACTTAGCAAGCGACTAACTTCCGCATCTGACTGCATCAAAGTACCCGCGCAAGCACGTTTTGTCGCCATCATAGGGCCAATAGAGAATGTATTTGGCACACCTACCGTCAACAAGCCTGACATCGCGTTACAACCGCCTGTAATGCTGATGCGATTAGCTTTGATAGATGCTTGGTATCGGTTAGCAGCATCACCCGTTTGAAGCAGGTTTGATGCGGCTTGACCAGATGTTTGATGGCTAACTAACTGCCAAGTCATAGCCGTTAGTGAGGCTGTATTGGTAATTGGTTTAGCGATAGGCGTCGCACTGTTATTAGGTTTTGTGTCCATGTTTGTTCCCGCGCAAGCTGTTACAAACATACCAGAGAGTAGCAGTGGCAGGAGTCGCTTATGTGTAGTCATCATTATTTTCACTCCAGTGTAGTCATTAAGTCTAACGATTATGGACTGTTATTTTTTGTATAAGTTTACGACTGTTTACTCTTTTTTGCATATCGCCGCTCTAGTGTGTAGATAAGCCAGCAACCCAAGGTATACATCAATAAGTCATTCCAACTAAAGCTGTTTCCAATCGCAATTCGCAGTACTTTGTTTTCGATGCCTAGTAGATCAATTACATGAAAATACTGCGCGAACTCAATGGTAAAAGAAAATATCAGCACTGCGATCACAAGCTTTGTCGGTGCAATATCGACGATACCTTTTGCAAAACAGTAAATCAGAAGCACCACTAAAAAATCTCCAAAAGCATGTCGAATAAACGAGGTGCTTGGAACATAGATGGCGATAATTACTTCTGTAATGAACAGTGCCAATGCGCACCAAAGATAAAATGATTTAGTCATGTTAAGAGTATGACGGACAGATGTGCAGATTCTGTGGTTATTCAATGTTTGAATTTTGCAGTGAATACGGTGTTAGAATTGCGCCTGATAGATACTGACCATCAAAGGTCCGTTTGAAATTTTATGAATGATGAGGTGCTTAAAATGTACGAAAACAGAGACACCATCGCACGACTGCGCGAAGACATTCCATCATTCAAATGCACGCCAGGTTGTCACGATTGCTGCGGTCCAGTGACGACTTCTTCGGAAGAAATGTCGCGTCTACCAGTGAAAACAGATGCTGAGCATGATGCAGCATTTGAAGAACTTAACTGCGTACATTTAGGCCCAAATGGCTGTACAGTTTATGGAGAGCGCCCGCTAATCTGTCGATTATTTGGGACAACGCCAACACTGCCTTGCCCAAATGGTTGTCGCCCAGACTCCATGATCGATCCTGATATTGAGAAACAAGTCCATTTTTACATTGCCAATACTCGACAAGTGCTCGTTTAAATTATTGATCTTATGGCGTCGGTGCTGACAACTTAGGTTCTTTCCAGGTACTGACAGCACCTGATTGGTCAGTTAACGTGATATGACGCCAGCCCTTTGTAGACGTATTCGAAATAATAATAGGTGTCACAATGTTTTGCCAGTGATCAATAAGGGTCGCTTCAGTACTCATTGCAACGCCATCTGCGGCTTTATTTTCTATGTAAGCATCGTTATATCGAGTAATTTCCGCCTGTCTCGTTTGAATCAACCAAACTCGGCAAGTCGTCTCCATGCAGCTCTCTGCTTCCAAGTCCCCAATAAATAACTCGACAGTTAACGGCTTATTATCTAGCTCAACACGCTTAGTGGTGCTAATCGCTCCTGAGCAGCTGTCACTGAGACCTTGCTGTTTAAGGAAAGCACAGGCAAATAACGAGTCGTTAAGCGCATTCAATGTCTTCGTCAGTGCCCCATTTACCGCACCTTTTTCAATCGAATGTTTATAGGTTTCATATCTAGTTACATCTCGATTACTCTCGCTTTTACGAGGCGTTTTAGCCTCATAAAGGTGATCAATGGTGTCGTAAACTAATGGCTTAGAGGTTTCATAAAGCACTAACTGAGGCGAGCTAGGGTTTAGAGCCATATAAATCCCAATAGTGCCAATAATGCCCCATAAAATTAAGTTGAATAACCCAGTATCAGCACTCTTTAGTTTGCCATACTTATTTAAGTATTTACGCCAAAAGAAACATGAAAAAAAGTAAGCAAAAATTAGAAAAAGTAATACAACAGGGGATAAGGAATCAGGCAAAAGTAGCGTGATAAAAGCAAGTAGACCACAGACTAAAAGTGGTACGTGCAGGATTAGTCTACGCTTTATCCATTGTGTTGGTTTCATTGGCTTCTCTGGTTTTTGGCGACAAAAGACTTAGTAATGATGTTGCGCCTTGTATATCTCAAGGTACTTACTTTACGCAATTATTGACACCTTTGGATGCAGCTTCAGTGTGAGTGGCTCAACTCCCCCATAAATGTTCATCGCAACAATCAGTTAGTCAGTATAACCATCAACGATTAATGCCAGATTAAAAAACGATCAAAGCCAGCCAGATCGTAATACCTCATAACACGCACCCATTGTATGGTAGTCAGTCTTGGCAATAGGCGATTTTTTGTCGTTAATTTTCTGATTATCTTGCGTCAATGATTGATACCAAGCGCCATACTTATGGTCGACTAAATGCTCCCAGCTGTACTCCCAGATTTTCTGATACCAGTCTTTGTAAATAGTTTCTTTAGTCGTTTTAGCAAGGAGTGCCGCTGCGGCAATACCTTCTGCCTGTACCCAGCAATATTTATCACCATCACAGATGTTACCGTCGAGATCAAAGCCATAACATAAGCCGCCATTGTCATCATCCCAAGCAATATCCACAGCAGAATCAAAGAGTGTTTTAGCGGTCAGTACCGACCAATCATTTTTTCGATGGCGATGCAAAATCAATAACAACTTTGCCCACTCAGCTTGGTGGCCTGTTTGAAATCCCCAAGGACGAAATAGATTTTTTGGGTCATTTTTATTGTATTCCCAGTCTATTTCCCAGTTTTCGTTGTAGTGTTCCCACACTAAGTTGCCCCATTTATCAGCGAGCGTATAGGTTAGATTAGTGGCTATTACCTCGGCGCGGTCTAAGAAGCGAACTTCGCCTGTGGCTTCGTACGCCCACAACATCGCTTCACAACTATGCAGATTGGAGTTTTGACCACGATAGGGGTCTATGACGCTAAAATCAGCATTGGCTTCATCACGGTAGAGTCCTGCCTCTTCGTCCCAGCAGTGCTTTTCCATAATAGCCCATGCAGAATCGATTGTTTTTCGTCCTTCTGCAACACCGGCTAATAATGCAGTCGCGCCAGCGGTCATAACGAAGGCTAAGCCATAGCAATGATTAGAGTCATCTTCCACACCATCTTTGCCTAGCACCCAGGCGTAACCTGACTCACTCGTTTGTCGATGTGCTGTTTCTAGGTGGGCTAAGCCATGCCTAATCCAAGTCTGATAACTGCTATCTTTGAAGTGTCTTGCGGCCATTGAGAAGTTAAATACAAAGCGCGCGCTACCGACTAAATGACGCGTATGAGGGTCATAAATGGAGCCATTATCACGGAAGTTCTGAAAGAAGCCGCCATTTTCATCAAAAACATTAGGCTTATAAAACGCCAATGTTTTTTGTATGTGTTGCTCTAAAGTGTTGACTGATTGGAAGTCGGGGAACTTCATATTACCTGCCTTACCGATTAAAGTTTTAAGTGCTGGCACGTTTGTTTAGCAGCGATAATTGACCGCTTACTTGGCACAAAAACAAACGATTTCTGTAGAGCCTTCTAATATTTATTGCTCGTACCTTTTGCGCATCACTAATAATGATTATTTAATAACCTGCTATTTAACAGATATATTACTTAGTATTAAATACTCACGATTAATTTAAAAGGGTTTAAAGGAAATTAGATCTTAATACTTCATAACACGCACCCATTGTATGATAATCCGTCTTCCCAACAGGTGACTTGAGATTGTCCATTTTTTGGTTGCTTCGTGTCAGTATTCGATACCAAGCACCGTACTCATGATCAATCATATGGTTCCAACTGTACTGCCAAATTTTCTGATACCAGTCGCTGTAAACACTCTTTCCCGTTGCATGTGCTAATAGTGCCGCTGCGGCGAAACTCTCCGCTTGCACCCAGAAGTACTTGTCACCATCACAGACATTACCCTCTAGGTCAAAGCCATAACAAATACCGCCATTCTCAATATCCCATGAGATATCTAGCGCACGATCAAACAATTTCTTAGCGGTCGGAATAGACCAGTCATTGGGGCGGTGACGGTGCAATATTAATAATAACTTTGCCCACTCTGTTTGGTGGCCGGGTTGGAAACCCCAAGGGCGGAATAGATTTTTTGGATCTTCCTTGTTGTAGTCCCAATCAATGTCCCAATTTTCATCATAGTGCTCCCAAACTAAGCCGCCACTTTTAGCAGCTTGGACTTGGGTGATGTTGTTTGCTAATAACTCGGCACGGTCTAAATAGCGCACATCACCAGTCGCTTCATACGCCCATAACATTGCTTCGCAGCTATGCATATTGGCGTTTTGCCCACGGTAAGGGTCAATAACACTAAAGTCAGCATTGGCTTCGTCACAGTAAAGGCCTGCTTCTGCATCCCAGAAGTGCTTTTCCATGAGCGTCCATGCCGCTTCCAAAGACTGACGGCCTGCTTCCACACCAGCAAGCAAAGCGGTTGAGCCAGCAACCATAACAAAGGCCAAACCATAACAATGGTTAGTAGCATCGACCACGCCAGTCTCATCTAACACCCATGAGTAACCGCGCTCGCCATTGGGTTGGCGATGCGCAGTTTCAAGGTAATCTAAACCATGTTCGACCCAAGGCAAGTAACTATCATCAGCAGAGTAACGTGCGGCCATTGCATAGTTAAATACAAAGCGACTGCTACTGACTAAATGACGGGTTTCCGCATCATAAACACTGCCATCATCACGAAAATTTTGGAAGAAACCACCCGCAGCATCAAATACATTGGGCTTATAAAAAGCCAATGTTCGCTGGATATGTTGTTCCAAGGTATAGGCTGACTTGAAGTCTATCTGTGCCATGGTGCGTACCTTGCAAGTTAAAGTGGGTTTAAGCGGTGTCGGTAATGGTATTGCCCGCTTCATCAAACCAGTAAACCATGCTCTCACGGCACTGGAGCTGCACGTTTTCACCGGTCTTGTATTCACGTTCTGGGTCTGCACGAACGACTAATGTACCCACGTTTTCAACATCAACGTGTACAAAGCTATCACTACCGAGCAATTCTGCAATACCGATCACGCCCGATATGTGTCCATTTTCAACAATGTCGATATGCTCAGGGCGAACCCCTAGTTGCGTTGCTGTTTCTGGTTTGCTGCAACCGCGAGTTGTACGAATAACTGACTTGTCACCTAGCTCAACACTATCATCGGAAGAGGGCTTACAGCTCACGATATTCATCCGTGGTGAGCCGATAAATGTCGCCACAAACAGGTTGGATGGGTTGCGGTAGAGTTCGAGTGGTTTGCCCACTTGCTCAATGGTTCCCGAAGAAAATACCACGATGCGATCGGCCAATGTCATTGCTTCCACTTGGTCATGCGTCACATAGATCATGGTTGCTTGCAGCTTGTGTTGTAGGCGCGCTATTTGCACACGCATATCAACACGTAATGCGGCATCTAGGTTTGACAGTGGCTCATCAAATAAAAATGCTTTTGGGTTACGCACGATGCAGCGACCGATGGCGACACGCTGGCGTTGACCACCTGATAGGTCTTTCGGTTTGCGATCTAGCAGACTATCTAGCTTTAGTACGTCAGATGCTTCAGCGACACGCTCCTTGATCTCTGCACGGCTTTTCCCTGCAACTTTCAGTGGGAAGCCCATGTTTTCGCCAACGGTTTTGTGCGGGTAAAGTGCATAAGACTGAAACACCATCGACAAGCCACGCTCAGAGGCAGACAGTGCAGTCACATCTTCACCGTCGATAAACACTTGCCCATCACTGGTTTCTTCAAGACCTGCAATCAGCCGTAGCATGGTTGACTTGCCGCAACCAGATGGCCCGACAAACACAACGAATTCTTTGTCATTAATTACGAAGTCCACACCTTTGATAACGTTGACGTCACCGAAGCTTTTGTGGATATTTTTAAGTTCAATCTGTGCCATGGTCGGCTCCTTGCATTACCCAATCGAGATAGACAGACGCTGTCCATGTGAAGTCTTTACCGCCGAGGCCTTCGCCAGTAATAGGGTCGAAATATTCGAAAAATTTACTCTGTGTGATGAGTGCTTCCGAGTCAGCCCGGATGCGCTCCGCTCGCTCAGTTTCACCGTGCTCAGCAAAACCTCTACCGATGCTGTCATTGATCACGTGCCAGACTGGGCCGCGCCAATATCGCTTTGCATCAAAGTCTGCATGGTCAGGGTCAAAGCTTGGCACCATGAACTTGACCTTGTTTGATATGCGATCAAATTCACCCATCAATTTCTCATGTCGGCCTTCTTCATAAACACCTGCAAAACATGATAAGAAGCTTGCTGATGATACGCTGTTAATGTGTTTTTGCTCGACGGGGTCGTAGCAGGTGTAAGCGTTAACCTTGTCATTCCACAAGTTTTTCCAGCCGCGATCTAAGCTTTCTATGTGCTGTTGCACGGTGCTTAGTGCTGCTTGGTTATCGGGTTGGTGCTTTTGAAGTAATGCCAAAAGGTCACGGCTGGAGCGTAATAAAAACGCCGTCATGCCGGGGTCCACCATCCGAAACGGTGAGTGCTGACCGAGGTGGTCTTGTCGCCATTGATGATCGCGACCATATTTTATAATAGTTAGGTAGCGGTCGTACTGTTCTTTCGTTGGGCGTTGGCTTGCATCAACATGGTCTAAGTCACGACGTGTGTAAGGTGGTAAGTCGGCTATCTCGACACGTGCCATGCCACTGTCCCAGTCAGACATGTTGTCACGGCCAGATTCCCACGGGTGAATGATGGCAATCGCTTCCGTTTGTGGCTCTTGGCGCGCCACTATAAACCACTCGTGCCAGCGAACTAAACGACGCAACATATCATGCATTTCTATGCTGTCATCGAGCGGGTGAGTGTCATCTAAACGTCGGATTACTGATGCTAAAACAGGCGGTTGGGTAATGCCCGAAGTCGGCGTGAATTGACCGGTTTTCCAAATGCTAGGACCAGGAAAATAACCATCGTGATGGCCTCTAAACATAATGTGAGGAATCATGCCGTCAGGCCACTGCGAAGAAGCCAGTTGTTGAACTTCTTGCCACGCACGCACAGGGTTTATAAAGCGATAACCGAGTGCCGCAAAGGCTGAGTCCCAGTTAAATTGCACCGGGTACAAACCCTGTGTTGGTAAGGAATAAGTCCCACGGTCATTGGTCTTTAAAATATCAATGGCGTCTTGGTAGAGTGAATGAGTCATAAGTGTTGTTATCCTTTCACACTGCCGGCCGTAAGACCCTGCACAAGGAAGCGTTCAGCCCATAAGAAGATCACTAGAATAGGGGCGGTCGCAATCACTGCACCAGCCATTAAATGCTGCCTAGGTACTTCTGAAGAGTTGAGCGATACCACGCCTCGCGACAAGGTAAACATATCCGGATCGTCCAAGAACATGAAGGCAAAGAGGAACTCATTCCAAGCAATCATGAAGACATAGAGGGAGACCGAGGCGAGAGCGGGTAAGCTCAGCGGAAGGGTAATGGTTAAGATCACACGAATACGGGAACAGCCATCCATCATGCCTGCTTCTTCTAGCTCACGGGGTAAACCACGGAAGTAACCTTGTAGCATATAGAGTGCGACAGGCAGTGTGGTTGCAGGATAAACTAGCAACAGCCCCGTCAAACTATTGCGCAAACCAAGCTGTGAAAAAACAGCATAGAGCGGAATAACTAAAACGATCGCAGGTACAAGGTAGATCATTAGAATGGAGCGTGATAACAGCACACGACCGGGGAAGTTTAAACGCGACACGGCATAAGCACCCGGCACTGCAAATAGCAGCGTAATAATGACTGTTGTGACCGATACGATAGTGGCATTTAACAGGTAAGTGTCGAAGTTAAACTTGGTGAAAAGCTCAATGTAAGAGCGGAACAAGTCTGGCAGTGACTGACCAAAGTCAGGCATCAAATTCAGCGGATTCATTAGCAACTCTTGCTGGCTCTTCAAGCTCGACATAATCAATACGTAGAGCGGTAGCAAGATCATGACACCAAAGAACAGAAAGCCGAAGTGACGCATTGAACTGATGAAGGAGAGCTCAAGGTTTCGTCGGTTAATACTGTCTTTGTCTAACGTCGCTAAAATGTTGTACATGACGGTACTTTGTATCCATGAAAACCCTGCAATACCGAGTAATTGCCACAATATTCCATCACTTAACGGTGCATTAAAGGGTTGGAATAGCGACAGCAGTAATAGTGTTACTGCATGAATCACAAAACTGATTTGCTTATGTCGTGTATCACGTCCAGTGCGTGAGGCAATCGCTATCCAGATCGCACCAATGATGCCAGTGATAAAGAACACAGACAGTGTCGGGCGAATCGGTAAACCACTTAACAGCGCGATGATAACGGTGATGGAAATACCGCTGAGTACAGCCCAAATGCCGCCTGTTAGCATCACATAAAAGGGTGTTAGGTACTTAATCATAATCCTTCCTCCTTCGGGATACTGCGGAAGTAAAGCAGTGACATGATGAGTAGCAGTACAAAAATAACCACAGCAACGGCTGAGCCTGCACCTAAGTTACTGAGCGCAAAAGCTTGCTCGTAAACGTCTACGGTGAGGGTACGTGTGCCTGCGTTTCCGCCGGTGAGGAGAAAGATGTCGTCGAACTTGTTAAACGTCCAAATGAAACGCAATAAGAACAATACCGCCAAAATGCCTGCAAGCTGCGGCAGTGACAGACTCCAGAATTGTTGCAGCGGTGATGCGCCATCCATTTCCGCGGCTTCGTACATATCAGTGGGGATGGATTGCATCCTCGCCATAATGAACATAAACGCGAGCGGAAAGTAACGCCAAATCTCAAAGGCGATAACCATCGACAGTGCCACGGGAAATTGGAACTCCATACCAAACAAGTCAATCGGTGTATCACGTATGCCGAAGAAGTTTATCGACTCACTGACCACGCCCATTTGTTTGAGCAGTGCGTTGACCACGCCTGAGTAGGGGTCAAATAGTACTAACCATGTAAACGCCATGGCGATAACAGGCGCAACGTAAGGGAAGAGAAATAAGCCTCGAACGACGGTTCGGCCTTTAAACTCCCGTTGCAGTAGCTGTGCGGCAAATAAACCCATGATGAGTGCGCCGATAGTCCCTGCAAAGGTATAAACCATCGTGACCCAAAGCACATGCCAAAAGCTTTCGGAATCAAATATTTTGGTGAAGTTTGACGTGGTGAAACTAAAGTTAGTTAACACGTTATCAGATGTGCCACTCATTAACGGTGTAATGCTTTTGAGGGGCACGGGATTTTTAATATACGAAGCATCTGCGGTGACCGGTATTTTTAATCGCTCACTAAACTTAGCGGGAAAGTCGTCAAAGTCACAACTTAGATCAGGCGCAGCGTACTGACAGCGAGGATCAACTTCTGTGATGGTGATGCCCGTCGGCATGGTTGCTTTGAAGGTGATGTCGCTAACCGGTTTTTGTTGCGAGGTGTTACGCAAACGAAACTCTAAAATAGCACTATCGCCCGCTGCTTCTAAGCTACCACGGAGCCGTGCTTTGGCCGTTGCTTCTGGTGCACGTAAGTCGTTTAAAGTGACGGGTTTAACACTAATCCAGAAGGTTGCGGCGAGTGGTAATAATACAATTGCTAATACCACAAATATAGTTGGCAACAGCATACTGTAGGCGAGTTTGGCCTCGCGCCGCGCCATTGGTCCGGCTGTAGTACTCATGCTTTTTGCTCGAAGTAAGGGTTTAAAGGGATTAATACTCCACAAAGCACAGTCAAAAAGGGGAGGCTTTGTGAAGTATTAAATAGTCAGATGACTCGTCGAAAAACGCGATTAGTCGATCTTACTTAACTCATCATTCATTGCTTTAACGGTTGCAGCAGCGTCACGCGCACCATCAACATACTCACGTACCAAACGATTGATGATTTGTGAGTTAACAATCTTAGAAGAAACCGAGAGTTGGCCTTCTTTTACACCCCAGCGATCAGCCGTTTCTAGACCGACCGTGATCGACGCAATAGTCTCTTTGTCATATAACTCAGACAAAGGCTTTTTACGGTCAACACCCACAGGCAGTTTTGCCCAAGCTTCTAGGAACTTAGTTGGCGCTTCTGTCGTTCCACGACGCACTGGGAACTTACCTTCAGGCGCGATAGACAAGGTGTTTGTGTAACCTTCATTCATCGAGAACTCAACGAATTTGATAGCGGCTTCAGTATCTGCATCGTTAGTAATACCGAAGTAACGAATGTCAGCCCATGCTGCGCCGTCAGGGTTACTTGGACCTTGGAAACGCGTCACAACACCAGTCTTACTTGCTAGGTCTGTAGACTGTGGATCATCATTAATCGTTGGTGGCGCTGAGTCACGTAGACCTGCTAGCTCATCAAGGATGAACGGAGACCAGATGATCATTGCCGCTTTACCCGCGAAGTACATTTCACGAGACTGCTTCCAGTACAAGTCACCTGGAGGTGACGCTTTTACCAGTGTTTTATAGAAATCTAATACTTCAGTCGTTGTTTTCACATCTAACGGTGAGAAGCCTTTATCGTTAACAGGCGTAACACCATTCGCAAGGAATACGTGCTCCAGTACCTGACTCATGAAACCTTCATCAATCTTAGTCGGTGCAACAAAACCGTAAAGAGAAGGTGGGTTGTGCAATGCTGCAATCGCTTTAGTGATCGCGTCATAACTGGTTGGCGCAGCGAGGCCTTTTGCTTTAAATAAGTCTTTGCGGTAAAGCACTAACTGAGTCCAACCATCAACAGGGACAGCAGCATAGCCTTCTGGCAATTTAGCCATATTCAATGCGCCCGGCGCAAAGGTATCAATACCTAATGACTCGATAACTTCACTGTTTGTTTCTGCGTCTAAAATACCGGCTTCAACCCATGGTAGTGCGTACTGAAGCGGGTGATAAATGATATCCGGAAGGTCATTGGCAGCCAACGCAGCGGTTGCACGTGTGCCAAGATCTTTCTCAGTGACAGGGATGATTTTTACTTCGATGCCACTCTTTGCTTTAAAATCATCAACCATAGCTTGTTGCTTGGCTAAACGTTCCGGTTGCTCTTCTGTCGTCCAGAATCGCAGCGTGTCTGCAGATGCAGCACCGCTCAGTAACAGCGATGTCGCTAATGCCAAGGTAATTTTCTTTAACGGGAATGTCTTCATCTCTTATTTCCTCCTCAGTTCCAAGAGATTATTGCGGTCGACTCTACGATCAGAGTCGCGTTCGATAAGTTGTAACGGTTGTAAAATGTGCTCTGGTGCTTTGTCGGGGTCAGCTAAGTTACGCAGTAACATGCGAGTGACTTGTTCTCCCGCACTGCTAATAGGCTGGCGTAAGGTCGTAATAGCAGGGGTGACGAAAGACGCGAGAGGGAAATCACCATAACCAATAATGGCTATATCTGTTCCCACTAGAAGCCCATGTTGTTGAATGGCCTGCATTGCGCCAACAGCCATCGCGTCGCTGCCACAAAAAATAGCGTCGGGGTTAGCTTCTGCCGCGTTTAGCCAGTTGTACGTGATGTCGAATCCGCTCGATTCGCTCATGGTGCCTTCTGCACATTGCATCGTAATTTCATCGCCCGCTTTGTTTATTGTCTGGCGAAAGCCTTGTTCCAATAAGCGAGAGAAGTTAAACATGGTTGGTGGTGTGATCAACGCAAGACGCTTGTGGCCTTGCTCAATAAAGCGGTTAGCCACTAACTTCGCCCCACTCAACATATCCACGTCATACCAGCTGAAATCTTTAGAGCGCGTAGTGCGACCGTGACAAACAAAAGGGATGTTTTTTTCTTTTAAGAATTTGATGCGTTCATCTTGAGGGCGAGTACGTGTCACGATAAAAGCGTTTGCTTTGTTTTCACGCACTAAACGTCGATACACTTCGAGTTCAGATATTTGACAAGGAGGGGTCGTAATCAATAAGTCGCGCTCAGCCGTTGCTAGTGTGTCGCCAACGCCCGCAATAAAGGCGGCAAAGAATGGGTCAGAAAAACGATGTATGCCAGGTGGTACAACATAGGCAATAGTATCGACACGAATTTGTCCGCGAGCCAGTTGTTGCGCTATACGAGAAGGTCGGTAGTTCAGCTCTTTCGCCGCTTCTTGTACACGACGGCGAGTGTCAGCACTAATGTCGCTGTAATTGTTTAAAGCGCGAGACACTGTGCTAGGTGTTAAGCCCAAGTGCAAAGCCAACTGTTTTAAGTTAATAGCTGTCATGATGAGTCGTTTATCCTCCTTTTAGTCTTGCGAAACCGCTTTTCTGGCTCATTTAAAACGCTCAGAAAGCGGTTTCAGTAAATCATAAACATTTTACCAAAGCAATTGTTTGGTTATTGGTTTTAAGTATTTTATTGGGTTTTATTACGCATTATCTATTTTATGTGGCTAATAAAAGAACGTATCATGCATGTAGGGCATCAGCCGTAAACCTATTTAGGGCTACGATTTATAAACTAGTCGTTGATTTTTCGTAAGGTAAACTTTAGTTTTAATGTGCTATCTTGATTGATGATTGCGTCATTAGTGACTACTTATTCACGGTAGTTAAACGACTGATTTGCAATGATAGAAGGGCTTAATAATGAATAAATTATTAATCATAACTGGAGAACTTAACCCATGCGGAAAAACTATATAGTTTTTACCGATTTAGATGGTACGTTATTAGATCATCATAGTTACAGCCATGCACCTGCACAACCCGCCCTTAATTTACTTGAGTCGCTTGACGTACCCGTCATTTTGAACTCAAGCAAAACTCTTCAAGAAATTGAGCATATAGCCTCAGGACTCCATCAGAGTTACCCTCGAATTGCTGAAAACGGCAGCCTAATAGCAAACCCCGATACCGACACGGTTCACACTTTTGGTGGCGACTATGAGCGGATTTGTGAGGTGCTAGAAGGGTTGCGAACTCAGTACGGGTATCAATTTAAAGGCTTTCATGACTGGACACCCGAGCAGCTTGCTAAAGATACGGGTCTACCATTAGACGCCGCTATTCGTGCCGGTGCACGAGAAGGTAGCGAGCCGATTAGATGGCTAGACACTGACGATCGCTTAGAGCGCTTTCGTGAAAACCTAGCAGCGGAAGGTTTAACGCTTAACCGAGGTGGTCGTTATTGGCACGTCATGTGGCAAGCGGATAAAGCGCAAGCCATGGAGTACCTCGTGAAAACCTACACGGTCGACAACCAGCGCCCTATCGTTATAGCGCTGGGTGATGGGCCCAATGATAAAAACATGTTGGCAGCAGCGGATATCGCCGTAATTGTTTACAACCCAGATGGTGTTGTTATTGACCTCCCTCATCGAGAAGGTCAGCAGGTTATCCGCACAACGTTAGCCGGCCCAAGCGGCTGGAACGAAGCGATACAACAAATTATAAATACGTAAGTATTACACTAAGAGGAAGAGATTTATGTCTGATTTTAAACAGACGGGTTCAATTACAACATTACATAAACTACCCGGCTATTCTTTAGAAAATATCGAAGATCAACTGCGTAAACACTCTAAGCGTAACCCGATGACACTGATTTTACCGTCACTGTTTTCGGAGCTAGAAGGCCCTGCATTACAGGGTATTTTGGACGAATTAAAGCATGCCGACTATATCAATGAGATTGTTATTGGACTGGATCAGGCAACGGAAGAGCAATTCCACTATGCGAAAGAATTTTTCTCATGCTTGCCGCAAAAAACAAAAATCCTTTGGAATGACGGGCCTAACCTTCGAGCGATTGCCGATGATTTGGAAGCGCGTGGTTTAGGGCCAAAAGAAGCAGGAAAGGGCCGTAACGTTTGGTATTGCTTGGGTTATATTTTGGCTGCCAATAACAGTAAAGCGGTTGCGTTGCATGACTGCGATATTCTGACGTATACCCGTGATATTCCTGCGCGTTTGTTCTACCCCATTGTTAACCCTGCGTTGGACTTTGAGTTTTGTAAGGGCTACTACACACGTGTAAATGATAAAGGCCAGTTGAGTGGTCGAGTGACTCGTTTGTTCGTACAGCCTTTGATTACCTCGCTAAAGAAGGTGTTGGGTAATACTGACTATCTTGATTATATGGACGCATTTCGTTATCCGTTGTCAGGTGAGTTTTCGTTTAGCACTGACTTGTTAAACATGATTCGTATACCAAGTGACTGGGGTCTGGAAGTCGGTATCTTGTCTGAGGCTTACCGTAACACCACGACACGCCGCATTTGTCAGGTAGATATTGCGGATAACTACGACCATAAGCACCAAGAAATGGGTGAAGCTGACCGTCAAGATGGCTTGTCTCGAATGAGTTACGAGATCGCTAAAGCGGTGTTCCGTAAGTTAGGTACGGAAGGCACGATTATGGATGGCGCGTTTTTCCGTGCACTGAAAGCGGTTTACCTGCGTGAAGCGTTGGATATGCTGGAGCGTTACGACGCAGATGCACACATGAACTGTTTGAATGTGGATATTCATGCGGAAGAAAATATCATTGAATTCTTCTCAGGCAGTATTTTGGATGCCGGTGAAAAGTACTTGGAAAGCCCACGTGAAACACCGTTTATACCTAACTGGATGCGTGTGATTAGTGCTGAGCCTGATGTGCCAGAGCGTATTTTGGCTGCGGTTGAGTTGGATAATGCGTAGTTAGATAAGCGTTTGGGTTTAATGGAAGAGCCGCTTTTTAGCGGCTCTTTTGTGTTTGGGGTGCTTTTGTTATCTAAAAGAGCCGTCTAAGTCTCACAAGGCGGAGCAACACTGGAGTATCCAACCGGGAGAAGCGCAGTAAGTGAAAAGCGGAACGACAAACCTCCACCGCCGACGTTTAACAGGCGCTGGCGGTCTGTGACTGTGGAACGCGAAAGTATCGGAACGTCAGGGCCGAAGTGCAGGATCTAAACTCGATATAACAACTTCGCATAATCGGTGTTATGTAACGCTTACCCAGACCACCTCATTACAGAATCCAAACTCGGTACAAGTTTCTTCTGATCACCATATTTAGCGGGACGACATCCCCACTCAACCACCCAGTACAAGTAAATCTAATGAGTTTGGAGAAAATAAAACATAACCCCAGGGTTATTTTTGTTGACATTATATAACCCTAGGGTTATTATAGACCCCATTATTAATATATATAGAGGTTCGTAATTGGCGAAGCAATAAAAGAGGGGAAGTAGTTGAAAAGCAAAGACGTTATAAAAAGTATAGAAACAGAAGGGTGGGTGCTGGTAAGAACTAAAGGAAGCCATCATCAATTTAAACATCCAGATAGACCAGGATTAGTGACCGTTCCTCATCCCAAGACAGATTTACCGAGAGGAACGGTTAAAAGCATAATGAGACAAGCGGGACTATAATAGTCCTGTAGATACTATAGAAATGAGCTGGAGGGGAGGCATCCCCTCCAAGGACTTGTTTAAAATAAAGGATTAAGATGCGATACCCAGTAGTTTTACATAAAGATATAGATAGCGATTTTGGTATAGCTGCACCTGATATACCTGGTTGCTTTTCTGCAGGTTCAACAGTAGATGAGGCTATAAATAATTTGCGTGAGGCTATTGATTGCCACTTAGAATTATTAGCTGAAGATGGCAATTTGGCACCACCGGCCTCCACCGTTGATCTACATATATCAGACCCTGACTATGACAATGGTATTTGGGCTTATGTTGATATTGATGTAACTCCTTACCTCGGAAAATCTGAAAAAGTAAACGTTTCTTTGCCAGCGTTGCTAATCAAGCAAATTGATGGTTTAGTCAGTGACGGTAAGGCTAAGAGCAGGTCTGCTTATCTAGCTGAATCTGCGGTGATCAATATATCAACCGGTTAAACTACAACTTCTTCCTTTAGTAACAAAAAAACCAGCATATTGCTGGTTTTTTCTGTGTGTGGTTTTTAAATAACTCTATTTAGACTTGATTCGGGGTCTAAAAAAGACTCCAAATACATTGTTGTTTCAGTATTCAACGCATCAATCAATAGGGTTATTGTAGACGTTTCAAAAAACGTATTGGCCCTGAAAAACACCTACTAGGATCAGATTAAGTAGTCAAAGAAACGATACCGAGGAATGCTGCGCAGCGTTACTTTTGATCAGCCTCTATATTTATGAACCTAAAGTTCTGATCATGTAATAAGAAGCTTTAGCTAAATAGAGATTTAATGTGTTCCTTCGGGGGTTCTTTCGACATTATGGAAATGTACTCTTTATGAGACAAGTCTAAGTAGTAATAGGAGTGTTTACCTCCCAGCTTGATGCTTCCCCATCCAGAGTCGAACACATGTAAACACTTGAAGGTTACTCTATTTCTTTTAAGCCAGCTTTCTTCGCCTAGGTATATATCCGCCTTTTGGGCAATGATATAAGACTTTGGAGGAGTCCCTTCTAAGTAGAATAATACGTTATCGTATACTCTCCCAGTAACTCCTTCTTTTGAATAGTTATCTAAGTAGATTGGAGATGCTAGCAATGGTCTTATTTTGCCACCTTGCCCAAGCCAATTTTTTGATTTTTGAATTAGTGGAAGTGTTATCGATGAAGATTTTGTGCTGTAAATGTAGTCTAGAGTTCTAGCAAAGCTATCAAGAGTAAGGATGATGTTTTTTTCTTCGGGATCTAATTTTACGACTCGTATATCTTCTCTTAAGTTGGAGAAATCCTCATCACTCATGAAGGCTTCATGGTTCTGATCACCATTTAGAACCCATTTGGGATTAAGTCCAAATTTTTCTTTTAGTAGTTTTAATGTCTTTTCTGAAGGGGCTTTAGTTCTACCATTGGTGAGCTGTGTTAGAGCAGAAGGTGTTATTTCAAGTTCTTCAGCTATTTGCTTTTTGCTTTTTTTGGTTCGACTATTGATCACAAGGACTGCATAAGCCATTCTTTCGCAGATTAATTCAAACATGTCACTCACCAGTTAATTATCACTTAATAAATTAAGTATAAAATAAGTAGATATTTTACGCAACTGTTGAGAGTATTGGATAGATAGCACGACCCCCAATAGAGTCCTATTTAGGGTACAGCCTAATTAGAGGAATTGTTGTTGCCTGAAACAAGTCTAACTAAGGTCGTATCGCTGGATTTTAGAGGGTATTCTAAAAACACTTAGAGGCTATTTATAGACTGTATTCTATTCCATGACATAGAGTACAGTGGTGTGTTTCAAGTCCATTAAATCGTGACATATTAATTAATATACGCCTAGCTATCTACGAATCGGCTTAGTAGAAAAACCGCAATAAGACTGATGTGAGTAAAGTTCCAATATTTTTCTCTTTATCCGCTTTATAATAGAGATAAATGGCATTTAAAATGCTTGCATTAAAACAGATTTTTCTCAATACTTGTCCTAAGTCCCGGGACTCGGGACAAGTGTTGAGGTGAAAATATGAAATGTCAAGACATCGGGGTACTCCTGAAGCTGGTTTCCTTGCACGAACAAGAGAACAGTATCGATCAATACCGAGAAAGAAGAAATTGGCCTCATGATTGGGGCGATTGGGATGACTCTAATAACCCGCTGAACCTGCCCGAAATGAATCTATATAGAGATAGGGGATATATTACGACACGTTACACTGCTCGAGCTTTGGAGGAGGAAACTCACATAAGCAAATCTCAGATTAACTTGTCAATAAATCGGTGTTATGACGTTGGATTACTAAGAAGAGACCGACATTCTGACATTCCACGCGTAAACATACGGGCGTTATTTGATTTTATCGTCTATGGCCTAAAATATGTTTTTCCAGCAAAACCCGGGGAAATAACGCGTGGCATTGCAACTGCATTTGCTGCCCCTGTGTTAAGGGAGAAACTCATGAGTGCTGGTGAGTTTTCACTAGTTTGGCCGGATGCACGGGGAAATACTAAAGGCCAAGCAATTCAGCCATTATTCAAATCTGCAACATTTGCTGTTCGGCAAGACCCAAAAATGTATGCCCTGCTAGCATTAGTTGATGCCATACGTGTTGGTCATCCTCGGGAAGCTAATTTGGCTATTGAAATACTCAGTAAAGAATTAGGTGTAGAACAACGATGACTATTTTATCCGAATTGCAAGGAATGCTGGAAGCGGTCGCGGGCGCATTGGGTCCTGAACTATGTCAGCAGATGACTTTTGTCGGCGGTTGTACCACAGGTCTTCTACTGACTGATGATTTCACCAAAGAAGGTGTACGCTACACCGATGATGTTGATCTCATTGTTAATACTATCGGCTATGCTGGATTTCATAAACTGCAGCAAGACCTCATGGAAAAGGGATTCACGATACCAGAGCCAGGGTTTACTGAGGCAACACCGATCTGCGCTATGATGTTGGGAGATTTACGTGTTGATTTCATGCCAGATGATGAAAATGTACTAGGCTTTACTAACCGTTGGTATACAGCTGCTACACAAACAGCCACCCTATATCATCTGACAAAAGAGATGAAAATCAGGCTAGTGACTCCTGTCTACTTCTTAGCAACTAAGTTAGAAGCGTATCACGGTAGAGGAAATGGTGATGCGCTGTCTAGCCGCGATATTGAAGATATTCTTACATTAGTTGATGGTAGTGAAGATCTTTTAGAGGAAGTAGAACAGGCAGAAAGTGAAGTACGAGCCTATATTGCCAGTAACCTTGAAACCTTGCTAAAAGACAGCAATTTTGAAAATGCTGTCTATAGTCAGTCTAGAGGAGACCGTGATCGTGCAGACCTTATATTTGAACGTCTAGAAGCGTTATCCTCCTGCTAGGCTTTTAAATTTATGGGTCTATCTGCATAAAGGTACGTAACCCACCACAGTATTTTGCTACATCGCCGCTATAGCTAGCTCCTGACCGTTTTAGGAATACAGGATTCTATCCCTTATGTGCTTCAGTAACGTAAGGGATATCCCTTTAACCACACAAGCCTCTGGCAATACTCCTACAGAAAGCTGTTCCAAACGCATAAAAACACGACCTAAATCATGATTAAGGTCGAACCAGCAACATATTCCGTTAATTATAGCTCCTGAAGAAGCGAGACCCTGAGGTCGGTACATTAGTAAAAGAGTACTACAGTCAGCGTCGTAATCCCCGAGTTTATCTAGCTAAAATAATGGATATGAAAATGAGTAATACGCCCGTAAAAAAGTCCCGCTTTCGTGTGCTTCGCTGGTTGCTAATGGGTGGTCTAACCCTTGTTGCATCGGTAGGCGTCTTTGCCTATTTGATAGTAGATACCTTCACAGCACCATTCGTAGATGAAGTAGGTAAGCCTGTTGAAAACTCAATTGCTGAGGAACGACGAATGGTTATCGGTGGCGTTGAGCAGTATGTATTGTTACGCGGACGAGATAGAACTGCGCCGTTACTGGTCTTTGTCCACGGTGGTCCCGGTGCCTCAGAAACGCCGTTCTTACGTCGTTACAATGCAGACTTAGAAAATGACTTTGTAGTGGTCTATTGGGATCAACGTGGTGCAGTGCATAGTTATAGCCCTGACCTTGATCCTGCGACATTCACGATTGAGCGAATGACAGAAGATCTTCGGGAGTTGGTTGATACCTTGCTCGTAGAGTTTGATCAGGAAAAAGTGTTATTAGTGGGGCACTCGTGGGGGACTATTCCCGCATTAGAATACACCGCACAGCATCCTGATAAAGTAGCCACTTACATATCCATTAGCCAAACCACCAACCAGCAAGAAAGTGATGCAGAGGGTTTTGAGTGGGCATTATCTCAAGCGAAGAAGGCAGGGGATGAAGAGGCGATAGCGACCCTTGAAGCACTTGGTCGTCCACCATATACCCTGCAACAATTTATTACTCAACGGCAGCATGTTGGGCGTTATGGCGGATCATTTAAAGATGGCTCAAGTGACTTTAAGCTTGCGTCACAAATGATAATGACGGATGAGTTTTCATGGCTCGACTTGGGTGCATTTGTGAAAGGCGTAAGACTGTCAGGTAATGCCTTGTGGGAAGAGCAAAAGCACTACGATGCTGAATCACGTTATACGACACTAGACGCGCCTATCGTGATGATGTTTGGACGAGGTGATCGAGTGATTTCACCTAGACTTGGTTTGGCGTATTTCGAGATGCTTGACGCGCCCTCTAAGGAATTCATCTGGTTTGAAAACTCTGCTCATGCCCCTCTGTTTGAAGAGCCTGAAAAGTTTAATGATACCGTGCGGCAGGTGGCGAGGGGAGTGGGGTTGTTAAGGTGAGTATGTATAGATGTTTGGTTTATTATTTTAACCATTTATTTAAGTAGGACGTTCTTTCGGCGCTGCACTGACTTTTAGCAAGCTTTCTTAATCCGAAATTGCAGCTGGCTGGCATATCATTCGAGCAGGTTCTTTTAAGGCTATTGGATGCTCTGTGGGCATTTTTAATAGAAGAGCTTCTTCTTTCAAAACATGCTTTATAATATTTCGTAGCTTTACTTCTTACCCTTGCATTGTAGTTAGAGTCAATAGCATCCAACTTGTTTTGGAGCTTCTCAGCGCTGTCTTGAGCTGCGATATTTGAAGCATTTCCATTGTACATTTTAGCTAATAAGTTAACATTTTTGATATGCAGTTGTATTGTTTCAGTAGATTTGTTCTCTGATTTAGCAACACATAAATTTAAACGAGCTGCACAGTAATCTTTACCTTCTTTATAGAGAGAGGGTGATACCCCCGTTAAACATTTGTTGAATGCATTCTCACAATTCTTAACAGCTTGAGTTTTAGAGGGTAGATTAGAGATAATGCTCATTGTCTTGCTGGAACTTGGAGTGTCACAAGCAACTGATTGGTATGATGTTACTCCAGATATATTGCACTTATAGACCGCAGATAATGCACTAGAGCTAATCGATAATAAAATCAGAGTAAGAGATGTGTTTTTGATAAAATTCAATGTATAAGCCTTAGATTTATTTATTAGTTTTTATTAAAGACACTGCTAATCGAGGATGATGTATATCAAAAGTATTCACTATCAGCTATTTTTTTCAGATTATCGGAGTTTTCAGTATTTTTTAGTCGCAGTTTATATTACATATTGATTAAATTGTTTTTAATACTACAAACAACAGGCATAAAAAAGGCCAAGTAAACACTCGGCCTTTTTTATCGATAGGTATCGGATTATTTAACCGTCAACCAATGACACGCATAAGGTTTCAACTTCAGTACGCCATTCTCTTGCGCAATCGGCTGATCACTCAGCAAGTCAATCCAGTCATTCATTTCACTACCTAACAACGCACGTAGCACAACGTTGTTTACTAAGCGGAAAGTCTTAGTGAAGTTGTATAGCGCCACGATCTTTTGGCCGCTCTCAGAGACACGCATGATGCCAAGTAACTGATCATCCAAATCCAATACCATCTGCTCAGCATCAGGGTGGAATGCAGGTTGTTCACGACGAACTTTGATGCGTCGAGTGTACTCATTTAACAGAATAGACGTGCTACTTTCATTCACTTCTAGCAGTGCTGACAACTCGTCAATATCCCACTGATGACGGTTAATCGCACGAGTCATCCCAGTGACTTCAACACGCTTATGATCGTTAGGTGTTCCTAATAATGAGTGTAAGTACACACCTGGAATACCACGTAATGACAATGCAACAGTCTGCGATAGTAAGAAGCGAGATACCTGCCAAGGCGCAGATTGATGACCAGGGTTTCTAAAGGCATCGTAGTACGTTACGTTAATCTCGTAAGGGACATCGACCCCATCTGTGTTACGACGTGTAGAGACATAAGCCCCACCTGCACGCATGTCATCTAGTAGCTGTTTTAGCTCTTCATCAGGCAGTAAACCTTCTAACGGACGAACACCAATACCGTCATGAGAAGCGGTAAAGTTGAAGTAAGTACAGCCTGCTGGTGGTGGTGACAAGTTCTTTAGCCAGTCATATAGGTACTCGGTCGTGCCGCTATGAATCGCGTGAAGTAGCAGCGGTGGCAAGCTGAACTGGTAAACCATTTGAGCTTCGTCACCGTCACCAAAGTAACTGATGTTTTCTTCGTGCGGTACGTTGGTTTCTGTCAGCAAAATCGCGCCCGGACAAGCATGCTCAACAAGGTCACGCATCAGTTTAACGACTTCATGTGTCTGCGGTAAATGCAGGCAATTTGTACCCACTTCTTTCCATAAGAAGGCAATTGCATCTAAACGTGTGATGCGTGAGCCTTGTGTTAGGTAGAAGAACAAGATGTCGATCATCTCAAGTAATACGTTAGGGTTACGGTAGTTCAGATCAACTTGGTCAGCACTAAACGTCGTCCAAACATGACGTAAGCCATCGTGTGTCGGGATTTCAGTGAGTAGTGGACTACTTCGAGGACGAACAACTTTAGACCAGTCTGCTTTAGGGTCTTCGTAAATAAAGAAGTCACGGTATGGGTCACGGTCACTACGGAAGTCAGCAAAGTAGAGGCTGACACGCGAGCAATGGTTTAGTACGAAATCGAACATCAGTTCGAAGTTATTACCCAGTGCGTTGACATCTTTCCAGTCACCCAAGTCTGAGCGAATAGTGCGGTAGTCAGCGACCGAAAAGCCATCATCTGATGTGTAAGGGAAAATAGGCAGTAGATGAATAATGTTAAATGCATCTTTAAGCCAAGAGTCAGCGAAGTCTTTTAGGCAACGCAGTGAGGCGTCTTCCTCTTTACTCGTGATGGTGTCACCGTAACTGATGAGTACCACGTCTTGCTCGTCCCACTTTGGCTTGAAGTTGGTTTTAGCCAGTGCTTCTTGGTAGTGGTTGAGGCGTTCTTGAAGCTTTTCGACCAACTCTTTGGACTGCTCTTTGGTGTAAAGCATGTTAAGACGTTTATTGATCTTCTTTTTTAGTGCCGGTGTTAGATCTGCCACTTAAGTACCCCTGCATTTTCATGTTAAAACCATTTATAAGGGGATATTAACTGCTTTTAAGGCTTACGAAAACGATTTCGGAATGTTTTGTACGATATTTATTGTACAAGATGTTGTGGTTTTCTATTCTTTTCTTCTATAGCTAGTGTTTCAGCGTGAGGAAGACAAGTTATTGGTCCTTCATCGCCAAACTTTTGCTGCGTGCATAGTCACTTTGCAGTGTGGCGACTTCTGCAACAGTGCTATGAGCAACCTCTTGTAAGAATGTCGCATCTTTTAGGTCTAAGCCCATGGTGTATTTAAGACCGACAGGAGACTCTTTATAAAGCATCGCATAAAACACGCTAGCAGCTAAATAAGTCCCCGCTCGGCTAGGGTGAATACCGTCTTTCGCATGTAGCGTTAAGTCAGGACGACGTTCAAGTGCACGCGCAAATGCGCTCCCGACGGGGACCAGTGTTGTCTCTAGTTCATGAGCGAGTTCAATATACCGTGGCTCTAGTTGTTTAATCATTTCAGGGCGGTGTTTGTAAGCCCAAGTCATGAATAACATAGGTTTAATCCCGCGTTCATGCAGTAACTCCAACGACTCAGACAAGGCCGACTTAAACGTCAGCTGTTTACTCTCATCAATCGCCTCGCGACTGTGTCCCTGCATGACGACGACACTCCAACCTTTTTTATGGGTCAGGCTGTCTAAACTAGCTTGCTGCTCAAACCAGTAGCCGCCAGCGATGGTCGCTGCACGAAAGTTGTAGTCCGCGAAGGCTTTAGTGCTCATGGTATTACGACGGAGCTGTTCGACGTGGTAGTGCAGGCTATTGTTGTAGTAGGTAAAACTATTGCCAATAAATAACACTTTTTTTGCTACGTCATTATTGGCGGTATCGACTGTTGAGTAGTTACCAATTTCATCAGACTCATCAATTTGCTGCTGATAGATGGCGAGCACTTCAAGTAAGCCTATCAATGCCGAGTTGTAATCAATCGCATATTCATTGACTGAGTAAGCACGTTCATTGTCGACGTAGCTCATCATGCCTTTGTTTTTAGGTGCGATGTTATCTTGCGCGGCATTATTTGGCCCGCCGACCATGAGTCCCGGCAGGGTGCGTTTTATGGCACGGCCAAACAAGTGAACTGGGTTTTTGACAGCGTTCTCACCAACTCCCGTGACAAAGGATAAGTTGAACGGGTTGCGCCCCATGATGAAATCCAATTGATCGATAGCAGCATTTAGGTACTTTTTATCACCACTCAAACGCCAAGCATGGGCAAGGGTAATCCCTTCTTCAGCGGTCATTTTGTTAGAGCCCCAGATAAATTTATCATTCGCCAAATTGAGCGAGGAGGCGGTTACTTTTTCGAGGAGCATGTCGGCACGAGCGATGAGTTTCTTTTGAATGTCCTCACGAATATCTTTTAACTCAGGCGTTGTATCCTGTTCCATCAAGTGCAGCAGCGATAAGGAGGATGCATCCTTCCACTCATATAATGAGAATGTTTGTTCCGGCTCAAACGTTTTAATATATTCCAAATACGTTTGTTGATTTGTGGTTAAGAATAACTCTATTACAGCGGTTAGACGGTCATCGTGATCGGTGTCCAGTTGCACTTCTTGATCGGTATCCGAACTGAGGTACGAGCCTGAACCCGAGTCATCTTCCTTTTTCCAGTCCACCGTTTGCTCTGATTGGAACTTTAACCAACTCCAGCTTTTCTCAGCAGCAGTTAAGTAGCGTTTAGCGCGTGCTGCGTCACTACTTTTAAACACACGAGCGGCCATGGCCATGCTTGAAATAAACTTGCCTGTTTCGGGGGATGAAATACCGTAAACATAACGTGTTTGCGAGTCATCTTCGGGTGCAATTGCACTCGTCCATTTAGTCCCTGAAACTTTGCGATAAACCGCACCGTCGGAGCGCTGCATCTTGAGCATCCAGTCCAGTTCAACCGTTAATTCATCCAGCAAATCTGACTGCCCATTGCCTGACTCAGGAATGGACAGAGCACCATCTGGGTATCGCTCAGGTGCCATTAAATAAAGGCTCATGAGTCGGTTGACCGTTACCGCAGCGGGTGCGATGTACTTGCCGTAGTCGCCCGCATCATGCCAACCGCCTGTTGCATCTCGGTGTTGGCCGTCTTTATTGGCCTCATCGTCACGAGGATAAACGCCGTCATCTAAGTGACACGCAAGATGGGATAAACCTGTCTCAGCATCTCGCAACTCATGACCACAGCGCTGTAAATAAAAACTCCGTAGCAGTAGGCGAGTGGCTTCTTTATAGGTGTTTTTGTCAATACTGAAGGTTGCAGAGCGAAGGTCATCGCCTTCCAAATAAAAGCGGCCGGTATCTTTAACGGCAGAGAGGTCTAGGACTTGCACGGTGCTGTCTTCTGGCCCGGTCACTGAGTCTTGTGCCGATAGCATTTGCACCAGTTCGCCATTTTCTGCATTGATCAATGCGATGGGTTCTCTGCCTGCTTTATTCATGATCATTGCACGCTTTGGCCAGTCAGGATGGTAGCCCGCTTGGTTGACCACAATGACTGGTTTTATGCCTTCTGCATGCGCTTTAAAAGGCAGTAGCACTACCATAGAAAGCGTAACAAACAGCGCAGACAAGCGCACGCGTGAGGAAAGTTGCGTAGTAAGGTAACTCATGAATATATGACCGCTTAGTTCTTTATTTTTAACTAGATTGCTAATTTTTAAAGCCAAGGTATCACGGTCAAAGTTGAAGCTAGATGAATAGGTTTTGGTTTTCTAATCAACCATTAACTATTGAAGTGACTATTCAAAATGTCATTAATATTGTTTTCTGAGCCAACGTGTATCTCGATATAAAACATTTTAGCTATTTCAGTGGCTTCACGTTTGATGGCATCGCGCTCTTCTGAGGTGCTGTTGGTGTGACCTGAGCCTTGGTATTCAACCACGGCAACGGGCATGAGGTTGCTATTCGTTATGCAAAAATCGACACGTTTAGAGTTTATGTAGCGGTAGTTTTCCGAGTCTGCACTGAGTATTTCGCCAAGGCTGACCTGAGCAAATACCTTCATATTTCGCTCTTTGCAGTAATTGACTAACTTCCAATAAACGTCTTCTTCTGACCTATTTAACAGTCGCTTCTTTTTAAAACTGCCGCGTTTCACCACCGCAAGTTCTTGTTGGTAGCGCTCGGGTGTTGGTGGTTGCAAAGGCGTCAGCAGGTTTGTTTGGCTGGTGCTGTTTTGAGATGGAGAGCAGCCAGTTAGAAAAAGAATAATTAGAATGGGTAGGAATTTAGTCATCATTTTCACAAAGGCTGAGTGGTCGTCGGGGAGGGGATTATTGATGTTTTGACTGAGGAAAACTATCACTGATATTCAGTCGTTTGTTGATACTTTATCTTCGGGCTGATTATTGGTGATTTTATCTCTGAGTAAGCAGCTCGTCAGTGATATTTTGAGTATAGGATTATCAGTGTTGTTGGCTTAAATGATAGCTGTACAGTTCTAGTCGCTGTAATCAATACCTGCCGAGAATGCGATAAGTAGGTCTTTAATGCTAAAGAACCATGCTTAGGTACTACCCCAAGCATGGTTCTTTTATCTATCTAATCATCTAACTAGCGACGCTGGTCTTATGACTTTATTTTACCCGCGATGAAGTAAATGATGCCGCCCAATATTGAGCCTGTGAACCAACCATAACTATAGAACCAGCTTAACTGGCCGCTCACTTGCGCAAAGATAGTCAGTGCAACAGGAATCAAAAATGCGGCAAAGCCAGCCCAGTTCCAAGCCGTGTAAACGCCTTTGCCGTGGTATAGCGCAGGTAGGTCTAAGGTCTGCTTACGAATAATAAAGTAATCAACAATCATGATACCAGCGATAGGCCCCAACAGACTTGAGTAACCTAGTAGCCAGTTTGAGTACATGCTCTCAACACTCACGTCTGATGCGATAACGCCCAGCTTTCGTAGCAACTCCCAAGACATCATCACAATACCGACTAAACCTGTCAGTAACACAGCCTTCGTATGGTTGATTTTCTTAGGTGCAATATTTTGAAAGTCATTCGTTGGTGAAACAATATTCGCTGCCGTATTAGTGGATAGCGTAGCGATGATAATTAATACCATTGCTGTGATAACCCAAAACGGACTCTCAATTTTACCGATCAGTGAAATCGGATCAGAGATCGTCTCGCCGACTAGTTGCTGTGAAGCAGCGGTCAAAATGACACCTAGCGCAGCAAACAAAAACATGGTCAATGGTAAGCCAACAATCTGACCCCAAATCTGACTTTTTTGTGATTTAGCATAACGACTAAAGTCAGGGATATTCAACGATAACGTTGCCCAGAAGCCAACCATTGCCGTCAAACCACTAAGGAAGAAACCCATAAATGGTGCGTCAGCAGGGCGGTTAGCAGGTTCAGCTAAAAGCTCAGTCAGTGATGCTTGAGGGTAAGCCCAAACAACCAAACCAACCGTAACAGCTAGAAGTAGTGGTGCAGACAGTGTTTCTAACCATTTAATAGACTCAGCACCACGCAGTACCACAAGAATATTCATCGACCAAAAGATAAAGAAACCGAGTACTTCACCGGTGCCACCGAGACTCGCCCAAGCGGGGAAAATAGCGGAGAGTAATAGGTGAATCGCGAGACCACCAAACAGTGTCTGAATACCAAACCAACCACAGGCGACCACGGCTCGAATCAAACAGGGCACGTTGGAACCAACGATACCAAACGATGAGCGTAGGACAACAGGGAAAGGGATGCCGTACTTAGTACCCACAAAAGCGTTTAAAATTAGCGGGATTAAAACAATGACGTTGGCAAGAAAAATAGTCCATAACGCTTCTGAAACAGATAGACCAAAATAGGCGGTCAGTACGCCACCTAAGGTATATGTTGGCACGCAAATAGACATACCCACCCAAAGTGCGGCGATGTTCCATTTTCCCCATGTGCGTTGGGCGATCTTAGTTGGAGCAATATCCTCGTTATACCATTTGCTTGCAGTGACGTCTGCGCCAGCTTCGAGTTCAACGAACTCTCCCTGCATGACAGTTTTGCTTTCCATTTGCTACTTCTCCAGTGTTTAGGTGGTCTCAAGTTGGACGTATTTTTATCGTTTATAAGTACTGACTTCTTCTCCATTCCTGCACGAGCGTTGTTGCATGTATTACGTTTGGTTGGCTTTTTCTAACATTGCATTGATGAGTACATTACAACCTGCAGTAATCCACTCAGGTTTAGCATCTTCAACTTCGTTATGGCTGATACCGTCAATGCACGGCACAAAAACCATTGATGCAGGCGCGACTTGTGACATGTAGCATGCGTCATGACCTGCGCCAGCAACGATGTCGCGATTAGGGTAACCACATAAATTAGCGGCGCTACGCACAGCGTTAATACAGCCCTCGTCAAAAGGAACGGGCGCATAATAAAAAATCTGTTCAAGTGACTGTGTTAAGCCGATTTCTTCGGTAATGGCGTCGATACTGGCGCGTAGCTCAGCGTCCATTTTACTTAGCATGTCATCTTCAGGGTGGCGCATATCGATAGTCAGAAATACTTCACCAGGAATCACGTTGCGTGAATTTGGGTATGAGTTGATCATGCCAACGGTAGAGCAAGCCAGTGGCGCGTTATTTATCCCGACTTTGTTTACCGCATTAATAATACGGGCAGCACCTAACAAGGCATCTTTACGACGATCCATTGGGGTTGGGCCAGCATGAGACTCGACACCTTTGAGCGTTAGTTCGTACCAACGCTGACCTTGTCCGTGTGTAACGACACCAATGGGTAACTCTTCTTCTTCAAGAATAGGGCCTTGTTCGATATGAACTTCAAAGAATGCATGAATGTCTCGACCACCGACTGGCTCGTCACCTGCATAGCCAATACGTTCAAGCTCTTCGCCCATTGTTTTGCCGTCTTCATCAGCGCGGCTGAGGCCATACTCTAAATCAAACACACCGGCAAACACGCCAGAGGCAACCATCGCAGGGGCAAACCGTGAGCCTTCTTCGTTGGTCCAAATAGCTGCTTCAATCGGGTGTTCTGTTTCAATATTTTGATCATTGAGGGAGCGGATAACTTCTAAACCAGACAGTACGCCGTAAACACCATCGAAGCGTCCACCCGTTGGTTGGGTGTCGATGTGGCTTCCTGTCATAACAGGTGGCAAGTCGTTATTTTTACCTGCACGTCGAGCAAAAACATTACCCATTTTATCTATCTTAATAGTACAGCCAGCTTCTTTGCACCAACTAACAAATAGGTCGCGAGCTTCTTTGTCCAAGTCAGTGAGTGCGAGTCTGCAACAACCTCCTTTTTCAGTAGCTCCGATTTTGGCTACTTCCATTAGGCTATTCCAGAGCCTGTCACCATTGATAGTTACTGCGGTTAGGTCGGTCATAAAACTGCTCCCTGTCATTATGTTATTTGCTAAGGCGGTGTACTCGTCAACCCCGCACTACTCAAAATCATCTGGTTTAACGCTTGTGTTTTTGCTTCAAACTCAGCGTCTGTAAATTCTTTGTTATTATTCAAAATCATCAGCTGAGACTTAAAATCCGCATAATGCTGCGTGCTCGCCCAGATCAAATACAAAAATGCATTGGGGTCGCTGATGGTTATTTTTCCGTCTCTTTTCCACTTTTCTAAAACGGCAACACGTTCAAACGTCCACTGGTTAAAGCTTTCAGAGAGTGATGGCTCCAACAAGGGCGCACCACTCATGATTTCTTTTGCCCAGACAGTCGAGCCATAAGGTCTATCTCGTGCGAACTGCATCTTTGCACGAACATAAGCGCTAATAGCCTGCTTAGGGTCATCACTACTTTCAAACTCGTCAGCGGCTTTTAGCCACGCATTCAACATATTTTCGAGTATCAATTGGTACAGGTTCTTCTTCGATTTGAAGTAGTACATGATGTTTGATTTAGGCAACTCAGCAATATCAGCAATTAGCTGCATGCTGGCGCCCCCATAACCGTATTCAGAAAACATCCGCTCAGCGGCATCTAAAATCTTCGCTTCATTTTCCGTACGGATTTCAGCATTGGTTTTTTTAGTGGTAATAGTTCTATCCTTTGGCAACACTCATTGGATTATTAGGGTGCGTTGTCCAATCAGCATGTTCACTACTAATAACTTTATTAGTTCGTAAGTCGACCTCGCCAGGTGCTTGAGACACCATCGTAATACAATTTTCAACGGGGCATAACGTTACACACAAATTACAACCGACACACTCTTCCTCTATCACTTCAAATTTACGGAAACCATCCACCATGTTTGTGATGGCTTGGTGCGAGGTGTCTTCGCAAGCGATGTGACACCGACCACATTGAATACACGCATCTTGATCGATGACGGCTTTATCCACGTGGTTTAAGTTTAGGTTTTGCCAATCAGTGACTGACGGAACGGCAACGCCGACTAACTCATCAACCGACGTCATGCCTTTCTCATCGAGGAAGCGGCTAAGGCCATCAATTAAGTCATCTACGATGTGGAAACCGTACAGCATGGCTGCGGTACAGACTTGAACGTTTGACGCACCCAATGCTAAGAAATCAACCGCATCTTTCCAGTCAGTGACGCCACCAATACCGGAGATAGGCATTTGGCTTGTGCCTGGTGTACGTGCTATTTCTGCAACCATGTTTAGCGCAACCGGCTTAACCGCTTCACCACAATATCCGCCGTGACTACCTTGTGCGCCTGTCGTTGGAAACATTGTTAGGTTGTCGTAATCAACTCGCATAATAGAGTTGATAGTATTGATCAAAGACACAGCATCAGCGCCACCGTCAACCGCTGCTTGAGCAGGGTGAAGTACGTTTGTGATGTTGGGTGTAAGCTTTACAATGACCGGTTTGGTTGCGTACTTTTTGCACCACTCAGTAGCTTGTTGAACGTACTCTGGGACTTGGCCCATTGCTGCGCCCATGCCACGTTCTGACATGCCGTGAGGGCAACCAAAGTTGATCTCGAAACCGTCAATGCCGGTCGCTTCAATCATGGGGATGTGCTTTGCCCAAGTTTCTTCGTTAAGCGGAAACATAACCGATGCGATGATGGCGCGATCTGGCCAATCGAGTTTGCATTGACGCATTTCATCTAAGTTAACTTGTAACGGGCGGTCACTGATTAGCTCGATATTATTAAAACCAACCACACGACCGTCGTTGCTTCGCATACCGGCATAACGTGGGCCGTTGACGTTGATTACGTTTGGATCTTCGCCAACTGTTTTCCAAACAACGCCACCCCAGCCTGCTTCAAAGGCGCGGTTTACGTTGTAGAGTTTGTCCGTTGGTGGCGCAGAAGCCAGCCAAAATGGGTTTGGTGAAGAGATACCTAGAAAGTTTGATTGTAGATTAGCCATAGCGATGTCCTGTTAAGATTGAAAGTAAGCGTTGATTGATTGCGCAGCGACCTTGCCGTCTTGCACTGCGGAGACGGTCAAGTCGTTTCCACCTGCAACACAGTCACCACCTGCCCAGATTGTTGCAGCAGAGGTTTTGCCTTTTTCATCAACCAAAATTCGCCCCTTTTTCATGGCGATTTCACTTCCATCTAAATCATTAATCAGTAGCTTCTGACCAATCGCTTTGAACACGATACTTGCGGGTAATTCTTTGTAAGTATCCAGCTGTGTCAGTACACCATCACTATTCGTTTGTGTTTCTCTGAAGCGCATTCCGCTCACATTGCCGTCTTCAACAAGTAAAGACTCTGGGCTTAGCGAGTAAAGGATTTTCACGCCATTAATTTGTGCATATTCTTGCTCATGTAGACTGGCGCCCATTTGAGATTGGTCACGACGGTAAACAATCGTCACATCAGCAGCGCCAAGTTTCTTCGATTGCACCGCGATATCTACCGCAGTCATACCACCACCAATAACGATGACACTATCTGCAACGGGCATTTCAGACGCATCGTCAAGCTGTCGTAGTGTTTCGATATAACGTACCGCGTCACTCACGCCTTTTACTGACTCGTTTTCAAGTCGTAGTGGGTTTACATCACCCAAACCAACACCCATAAATACTGCGTCATAATCAGACTCTAAAGACGCTAACGTAAAGTCATCCCCCATCGACTGACCGTACTTAATCTCTATGTTTCCAATCTCTAAAATGTAGTCGACTTCTTTTTGAGCGATGTCGCCCAGTGCTTTATAAGTCGCGATACCGTACTCATTCAAACCACCCGCTTTTGCGCGTTTTTCAAAAATAGTGACGCGATGACCTTGTCTAGCCAAGCCATGTGCACAAGATAATCCGGCAGGGCCTGCGCCGACAATAGCGACTTGTTTGCCTGAGTTTTTCTCAGGAACGAAGTATTGAATGTTTTCATTAATCGTTTTTTCGGTGGCGAAGCGCTGTAACAAACCAATCTTTACTGGCATCTCTTCGTGGTCATTTCGCACGCAGACTTGTTCGCATAATTCTTCAGTCGGACAAACGCGTGAACACATTGCGCCCATGATGTTTTCTTCTAATATTTTCTCAGCAGCACCGTTCGTGTTGCCTGAGCCGATACGTCTAATAAATTCTGGGATGTTGATGCCGGTTGGACAGGCTGTCATACAAGGTGCGTCGTAACAAAAATAGCAGCGGTCAGCTTCTATAATTGCTTGGTTTTGGTTGAGTGGTTCTGCCATCTCTGTAAAGTTGTCGCGAATTTTTTTAGCGTCTAACTTTCCAGTGGTTGTCTCGGCTAAATTTAAAAACGCGTTGGCTGAAGACTGTGTCATTGTTTACCTCATGAATAACTTAATTTGAAAAACGTTTCGTCGATATCGATTAAGTTATTTTCGTTTAACGGCCACCGGCTTGGTGCTTTCGGTTTGTAATCGTTGTGCTTCAAAATAGTCTGCAAAAGGAGGGCGGTTGACGTACTTTCCTGCACCTTTGACGGCTTTTAGTTCGCCGTTTGCATACACGACTTTTCCGGCACTAATGGTGTGTGATGGAATGCCTGTGACTTCCATGCCTTCAAGGACATTGAAGTCGACATTTTGGTGGTGTGTTTTAGCAGAAATTGTTTTCTTCGCTTTAGGATCCCAGATCACGATATCAGCATCAGCACCTTTAGAAACACTGCCCTTGCGAGGGTAGATATTGAAGATTTGAGCAGCGTTAGTAGACGTTACCTTTACAAACTCATTCATGGTCAAACGACCTTTGTTAACACCGTGAGTCCATAGTGCTTCCATACGGTTCTCAACACCTGCTGTACCATTTGGAATCAAGCGGAAGTCATCTTTACCCGCTGCTTTTTGTTCTGCACAGAAACAGCAATGGTCGGTCGCGGTAGTATGTAAGTTACCTGACTGTAGGCCTTTCCAAAGTGCATCTTGGTGCTCTGAAGAACGGAACGGTGGGCTCATCACGTGAGCGGCAGCTGTCTCCCAGTCTTCGTTCTGATAAACCGTTTCATCAACTAGTAAGTGACTTGCAAGTACTTCACCAAAAACGCGCTGTCCTTGGCTACGAGCACGAGTGATTTCGTCGAGTGCTTCTTTGCATGAGTTGTGAACGACGTAGATAGGGACTTTTAACACTTCGGCAATACGTAGTGCGCGATTGACCGCTTCACCTTCAACCTGTGGTGGACGGGATAGCGCATGTCCTTCTGGGCCAGTGATACCACGATCCATCATTTCTTGTTGCAGGTTAAATACTAACTCGCCGTTCTCTGCATGTACCGTTGGGATTGCACCTAGCTCAAGTGAGCGAGAGAAGCTGTTAATCAGTATTTCGTCATCCGCCATGATCGCGTTTTTGTAGGCCATGAAGTGTTTAAAACTGTTCACGCCATGGTCTCTTACGAGTGTTTCCATGTCGGCACTTACCGTTTCATCCCACCAGGTAATTGCAACGTGAAAGCTGTAATCGCCAGCGGCTTTCTGGGCCCACTCCATCCACTTGTTATAAGCGTCTAGTAAGTTTTCACCCGGAGCGGGTATAACGAAGTCGATGATCATGGTTGTACCACCGGCTAGGCCAGCGGCAGTACCAGTGTAAAAGTCGTCAGTGGCAACCGTGCCCATGAAAGGGAGTTGCATGTGAGTGTGAGGGTCGATTCCGCCGGGCATAATGTATTGGCCAGCGGCATCTATAATTTCAGTATTTTCAGGGACGTCAAGGTCGTGACCGATGGCTTTAATTAGCCCGTTTTCGCAGTACACATCTGCTTGTCGAGTCTCTTCAGCATTGATCACGGTACCATTCTTAATTAGCAGTGACATACATACTCCCTATGTAGAAACATTATTAAAAACTTCCTGACCACTTGGTCAGTTGGTAATTAAAATAGCGCCCGATATTAATGTTTGTCAAGGAATTATTATCTATTGGCTACGACTTAGCTCCTCCAAAAAGGTGTCTAAAATGTAGTTGGTGCGAGTGCCTTTGCGGGTTACAGCCGAATAATGAGTGATGAAATTTAATTTTTTTGGCTGTATTGCGATGAGTACACCTTGATTCACCCATTGTTCGGCATAGTGGGTAGGTAAGAAGCCCAAATAGCGGCCACTCAGGATTAAAAAAGCGATGCCTTCTCTGTCAGTTGACGTGGCGGCGGGCTTTAGTTTTCGCTGCTGCTGCTTAATTTCACTCGTTTGTGGATAGGCCGGTAAAACAGCATCGAATTCTGCCAATTGGGCTTGGCTAAGTTTGGCGTGATCAGCCTTGGCTAATGGGTGATCATGGCTGCAATACAATAACGATGTTTCTTTGTAGAGCGGTACATAATTCAAACCAGAAAGGGTTCGCAAGTCAGGAACAGCACCGATATGTAATTGGCCATCTAGTACTGCTGATTCGATATCTTTCGGTGTCATCATACGGATATTGATAACGACGTCTGGGCCGCGGTCTTTTAGCGCGGCTAAGGTTCTAGTAATCCGCATTTCAGGCATGGTTGCCAAATTATCAGTAATACCAATATTCAATTCACCTTTGAGCTCTCTGTTGATGGCATTGATCTGTGACTTGAAGGTTTCTAAGCTATTAAGCAGTTGTAGTGATGACTGATAAACCGCCTCTCCTTCGTCGGTCACAGAAAACCCTGAGCGTCCACGATGACACAGTCGCATATTGAGCAGGCTTTCTAATTCACTGATCGCAATACTAATCGCAGGTCGGCTAATGTTTAACTCAACTTCCGCTGATGCAAACCCGCCTGATTCGATGACGGCTTTGTAAATTCTTAGCAAACGTATATGTGCGTCCCCAATTTTTTGAGGTAACAGGTTCGTCGAAGAATGTTTGTTTGCCATAGCTGAAACCAATAGTTAATTAAATACTTACATTAAGTTTAATACGTTCGTATTTAACAATCTAAATTATTACGCATAATGACACTCAATCTTTATGGCCCCCCAGCTGATCAATCCGAGGTGAACATGCAAAGTAAAAGTGAAGTTTTAGCGAGTTGTAATCTTTCGCAGGAGCAGTTAGATAGCTACTGGATGCCTTATACAAGTAATCGTGAGTTCAAAAAGAACCCGCGTATGATTGTGTCGGCAGAGGGCAAATATTTCACCGACGCTGGTGGCAGAAAAGTGTTTGATGGTTTGTCAGGGTTATGGACGTGTGGCGCAGGGCATTCTCGTCCTGAAATCGCAGAGGCAGTTGCTAAACAGTTAACAAGTTTGGATTACGCCCCTTCTTTTCAGTTTGGTCACCCTCAAGCATTTGAGCTGGCGCATCGTATTACCGAGTTTATGCCAGAAGGTTTGAACCGTGTGTTTTTCACCAACTCGGGTTCTGAGTCGGTAGAAACCGCGCTAAAAGTAGCGCGTGCGTATTGGCGTAAAAAAGGACAGGCAAGCAAGACACGTTTTATTGGTCGAGTAAAAGGCTATCACGGGACTAACTGGGGTGGGATCAGTGTGGGTGGAATTGCCCCGAATAAAACACCGTTTGGTCCTGGGCTTGAAACGTCGCATATTGAACACACGATGCTGCCAGAAAATAAGTTTACTAAAGGCATGCCAGATGAAGGCGCACACCTAATTAGTGGGCTTGAAGATATGATTGCGCTCTATGATGCGACAAATATTGCAGCAGTCATTGTTGAGCCAATGTCAGGTTCTGGAGGCGTATTGCCGCCACCGGTAGGCTACCTAAAACGTCTTCGTGAAGTCTGCACAAAACATAACATCTTATTGATTTTTGATGAGGTCATTACTGGCTTTGGCCGTATGGGCTCAAATACAGGCGCTGAAGAGTTCGGTGTTGTGCCAGACATGCTGACGATTGCCAAGCAAGTCACCAATGGCGCAGTGCCAATGGGCGCTATGATTTCTAGACAAGATATTTATGATACCTTTATGGAGCATGGTGGTGCGGAGTACTTACTAGAGCTAGCACACGGTTACACTTATTCTGGTCATCCGGTTGCGTGTGCGGCGGGCTTAGCATCGCTAGATATTTTAGAAAAAGAGCAGCTTATTCCACGAGTTAAATCGTTATCGCCTTACTTTGAAGAAAGTCTGCATAGTTTGAAAGGTACACAATATATCTCTGATATTCGAAACTACGGTTTTGCTGGAGGTATAACGATCGAACCTGCGCCTGGCGAGCCCTTATTGCGCCCCTACCAAATTGCAATGAAGTGCTGGGAGAAAGGTTTTTATGTGAGGTACGGTGGCGATACGATCCAACTTGGACTGCCGTTCACCATAGAAAAAGAAGAGATTGATAACGTAATTAATGCAATCGGTGAGTCGATTAACGAATTATCGTAAACAAAAAATATATCGATGCTTTGACCTTATAAGCGCTGATAACTACAGAAAGGAATGTGAAAAATGACGATTGTTGGCCATTTTATAAACGGTGAAGCGCGTAGCGATAGTGAGCGTACACAAGATGTTTACAACCCTTCAACGGGTGAAGTCAGTAAGCAGGTTGCACTTGCGTCTAAAGAAACAGTTGAAGAAGCGATCGCAGCAGCGCAAGCCGCTTTCCCTGCATGGCGCAATACGCCTGTCGGAAAACGTGCCGCCGTTATGTTCCGTTTCAAAGCATTACTAGAGCAAAATGCAGATAAAATCTGTCAATTAATCGGTGATGAGCACGGTAAAATTTGCCACGATGCAGCGGGTGAGTTGCAGCGCGGTATCGAAAATGTTGAGTACGCATGTGGTGTTGGTGAGTTGTTAAAAGGTGAGCATAGCAAAAATGCTGGCCCACAAATTGACTCGTGGAGCGAGTTCCAACCTCTAGGCGTAGTGACGGGAATTACACCGTTTAACTTCCCTGCGATGGTGCCGTTATGGATGTACCCAATGGCGATTGCTTGCGGGAATACATTTGTACTAAAGCCTTCTGAGCGTGACCCGAGTTCGACGTTATTTATTGCCTCTTTGTTGAAAGAAGCAGGGCTGCCTGATGGTGTCATGAACGTGGTGAATGGGGATAAAGTGGCGGTTGATACCTTGCTGGAAGACAAGCGTGTGCAAGCGGTTAGCTTTGTGGGTTCAACTCATATCGCGGAATATATTTACACAACCGCAACGGCAAATGGCAAGCGTTGTCAGGCACTTGGTGGTGCTAAAAACCACGCTATTGTTATGCCAGATGCGGATTTGGATAACGCAGTTAATCAATTATTAGGTGCTGCTTTTGGCTCATCGGGTGAGCGTTGCATGGCGTTATCAGTGGCTGTTGCCGTTGGTGATGCAACCGCAGATGCGTTGATTACAAAAATGAGCGAAGGCATGAAGGCGCTTAAAGCCGGTGAAGCGTCAGATAAGTCTAATGACTTTGGCCCTGTTATCACGCGTGCGCACCAACAAAAAGTGGTTGGTTATATCGATAGTGCTGAAAAAGACGGTGCAACTATTGCCGTTGATGGCCGTGAAGTGAGTGTGTCAGGTTATGAAGATGGTTTTTTCGTTGGCGCAACGCTGATCGATAATGTGACGACGGACATGGTCAGCTACAAAGAAGAGATCTTTGGCCCTGTGTTACAAGTGATTCGTGTCGACACGATGGAAGAGGCGATGGCGCTTATCAATGAACATGAGTATGGCAACGGTACCTGTATATTCACTCGTGATGGTGAAGCTGCGCGTTACTTCTCAGACAATATCCAAGTGGGTATGGTGGGCATAAACGTGCCGCTACCTGTGCCAGTGTCTTACCAGAGTTTTGGTGGTTGGAAGCGTTCGTTGTTCGGTGATTTGTATGCTTATGGCCCGGACGCGGTGAAGTTTTACACGCGTCGTAAGACCATTACTCAGCGTTGGCCTTCAAGTGGCGTTCGCGAAGGGGTGAACTTCTCGTTCCCTAGTTAAGTGTGGTGTGGCTATTTGATGTTAAACGGTATTGTAGTTTAACGGTTCGATGTTTAAGAGGCTTAACGCCTTAGTAGCATCATTAAATAGCCCAAACTTAAAATGCTAGACAGTGCCGCAGCAAAGTAAGTAAACGCTGCGGCCTTTAGTACTTTGCGCGCTGCAGGTACTTGCGCTTCAGTGATATAACCTTCCTCCAGTATTGGTAACGCTTTACCAAAACTCGCGTCCCACTCTTCTGGTAATACAATCAAATACGTAAATGCAGATATTAGTTGTAACGCCACACTCACTAAAATAGGGAGTGCCATTACGATTGGCGAACGAAAAACAAGGGCCAATACAGGCGATGCCCACAACACATACATCGCTAAACGCTTAAAGCTTTGTGCTTGCGGTAAGTACTTGGAGCGCAGTTTGAATATCTCTTCTTGGCGATGAAACTGGATAGCATGACCCACTTCATGTGCCGCGACTGCGACTGCTTTTAATGAGCGACCCTCGAAGTTACTTGGACTCAGACGCACCATTTTATCGACGGGACTAAAGTGATCAGCGCCTTCATCGCAAGGCTCTACACCTATACCGTGCAGTTCGAAACGCTCGATTAAATGTTCAGCGAGTTCACCACCAGTGCCTTCGATATCGGGCAGGTCATGTGAGTGTTGCTTCATGACGTGACGAATCCATAGCTGCGGCACCATGCTTAGCGCAGCAATGAAAACGATGAGTATAATGATCAACATAAAGAGGTTCCTGTTTGGCCCATATTGTTACACGGACACTTAAGGGGCTATTATAAACCTATCGACCGTTCACACATAGATTACATAGGAATCGCAATGAATCAGCATGGGAAAGTCAATTACATCGAGTTTACCGCCAGTGACATGGCTGCGACGAAAGCATTTTTCGCAGAAGTTTTTGAGTGGGAATTTGAAGACTACGGCCCTGAGTACACAGCATTTTCAAATGCCGGTATTGATGGTGGTTTTTATAAGTCAGAGCTAACGTCAAACTCAGATAATGGCAGTATGTTGGTGATATTTTTTAGTGATGACTTGGAACAAACGCTAGTGAAAATTGAGAAGGCGGGTGGCGCAATTGTTAAACCAATTTTCTCGTTTCCCGGTGGACGTCGTTTTCACTTCAGTGACCCCAGTGGCAATGAGTTTGCCGTCTGGGGTGAGTGATTAGCAGCTGAGTAGCGCAGTACTTAGTCCATCCAGATAAAAAATACGCATAAAGCCGTTAGGGTAGCCATCGTGATATTGAATACACGTAATATGGTTGGTTGCCCTAAGAAGCGGCGCATAAACTGACCAAAGCCTGCCCACAACATAATCGACGGTGTGCCGATGATTGCATACAGCGTCACAATCATCGCTACTGACCACCAGTACAAGTCCCCGGTCAATGAGAAGCTCGCATTTGCCGAGATCACCATGATCCATGCCTTCGGGTTGATTGCCTGAAACGCAGTTGCTTCAAGTAATGAAAAGGGCTTTGCGTTGTCTTCAACCTTTCCTAGTGATGAAAACGACAGCAACTTGTAAGCGAGATACAGTAGGTAAGCACTACCTGCCACACGAAGTACCTGTTGTACGACTGGGAACTGAGTGAACAGCGTCCCCAACCCAACACCTACCGAAATATTCAATAACATCATGCCGCAAATAATACCCGCGACATGTGGCAAGGTACGTTTAAAACCAAAGTTTGCACCAGAGGCCGTCAACATAATGTTGTTTGGCCCAGGGGTGATGGAAGTGATCAGTGCAAATAGTGTGGTAGCGAGTATCAGTTCAATCGAGATCATGGTAGTTCCTAAATATTGTATTCATTACAATTTTGTTGAATGTTTGGTTTTAGTCGGTACAATCAAGTCTCTAACTCTTTGTAATTCAAGTCAATAAAAGTATTGTACCCATGACAATTTGGAATCCAGATCTATCTAGTTACAAACACGCGAAGTACCAAGCGCTTGCCGACGAAATCGAAAAAGGTGTTAATCAGCAGGTGTTGGTTGCGGGTGAGAAGCTGCCAACGCATCGTGCACTCGCTGAAACCTTGGGCGTGACAGTCGGCACGGTGACGCGTGGTTATGCGGAAGCGGAAAAGCGTGGTGTCGTGAATGCGCACGTTGGCAGCGGTACATTTATCGCGTCAAACGATGAGCGTCAAGATAGCTTCTCGATGTTGGCGCGTAAGAATGACGAGCTAATAGATATGAGTATTAATCTGCCGATGTTGGTAGAGACTGATCGGCACTTACAAGCAAGTTTGCGGCAAGTGGCGGATGACGTGCCACTGCTGGATTTAGTCGGTTATCAACATGAGCAGGGCGCTTTGCACCAACGTGAAACCGCTTGTACTTGGCTTGAGAAACGAGGCGTGAAGGTGACGCCTGAGCATGTCACTATTACTTGCGGAGGGCAGCATGGTATTAGCTTAGCGCTTTCGATCACTATGCGACCAGGTGAACACTTATTGTGTGAAGGACTGACATATCCGGGTATTACTGCGGTTGCAACGCAGTTAAGCATCAAAGTGACAGGCGTTGCACAGGATGAGTTTGGGTTGATTCCTGAATCACTGGAAGAGCATTGTAAAGCAGGGCATTACCGTGCGTTGTATTGCATGCCACGCGGGCAAAACCCGACTAATTCCTTTATGACCAAAGAGCGGCAAGCGGCCATTTTGGCGATTGCTGAGCGTTATCATTTATGGATTATTGAAGATGGTGTGTCAGCTTATTATTGTGAGAGTGACTTGCCGACTTTCCAGAATCTAAATCCTGAGCGCTGCTTGTATATTGATAGTCTGTCGAAGATGTTAGCGGGCGGCTTGCGTGTTGGCTATTTGGTAACGCCACCGCGTTTGAAAGCACTAGTGGGGGCCGCCATTCGTTCTAATTGTTGGTTTACCTCACCGATCACGGTTGAAGTGGCACAGCGTTGGATAAGCAGTGCATCATTTAAACAAACAGAGCAGACCATTCGTTCGGAGCTAAGGAAGCGCCGTGTATTGGCTGAAACAATTTTAGACGGCTATAACATTGAAACTTTAGAAGGTGCTTTTCATGTTTGGTTGAAGTTACCCGAAGAATGGCGAGCGGCAGACTTTGTGGCAAGAGTACTAGAAAGAGGCGTCGCAGTGCTGTCTGCCGAGCCATTTGCGGTAGGTCGTTTTCCGACACCTCAAGCGATTCGTATTTGCCTAACTTCGCCGGCAACTTACGAGGAAGTAGAGAAAGGGTTGTTGATTGTGCGTGATGAATTAAACAGTGGTTTGAGTCACCATCTCACAATATTTTGATTTTCGTGGTGAATATTAACGCCAGCTTTCTAATTTAAAGTATAAATTGAATTAATTGCTAATATTAAATTGTGTTAACAACTCGTTCAGGTAGAAGCCGTAGAATGGGACACAGCTTTCAGGGGCTACAACAAGTTACAAATAATAATAATAAGAAGATCATAAAAATAAAAATTTGTTGTTTTTTGCTGTAAAAATGTGGGTATTCGGGAGTTTATTACCTTTTCTCCCGGGTACCTATCTTTTATCTACTTCCTTTCGCTACACTCTGTCTCATTCTCCTCATCAGTAATTTTCCTAATAAATGTTGATTAATCGTCTGGTTGTTTAGACAAATAATCTATTTTATCTGTAAGTGACTGTTTAATTTTGTATCGCATCTCTGCATCTGTTCTAATCGTACTTAGGCTATACACCGTTGCTATTTACTATTAGGGGAAGTACCTTGAGCGCTCATAACATACCGATTTTTAAAACAATATCACTAACGGCTTTGGCCTTAATCGCGTTTGCTGCTAACTCCATTTTGTGTCGTTTGGCGCTAGGAAATGAGAGCATTGATGCCGCAGGATTTACCATTATTCGTCTCTTAGCAGGTGCTTTGACGTTAATTGGGATACTGCAATTGCGTACTTATTTAGACGCGCGTGACAAGCGTTCATTCGGCCAACTAAGCTCGAAAGAAGATTCAATTCCTCAGTCAAAAGGTAGTTGGTTTTCAGGTTTGATGCTATTCATTTATGCTGCGCTGTTTTCGTTCGCGTATGTGTCAATGGATACAGGTACTGGCGCGTTAATTCTCTTCGGTGCTGTTCAGCTCACGATGATTTTAATGTCTATATTTAAAGGCGAACGACTGTTAGCGATTGAGTGGATGGGCATGATTGCTGCCTTTGCAGGGTTTGTGTATTTGGTGCTGCCACAGTTAGGTACACCGTCATTAATTGGCTTTCTAATGATGTCAGTGTCGGGCATCGCTTGGGGCTTTTATACACTAGCAGGGCGCGGCTCAAAGAACCCATTGAGTGATACGAGTTATAACTTTTTGCGGACATTACCACTGGTAAGCGTGCTTTTTATTGTGAGTATCCAGCAATTAACATTAACTGCCGAAGGTGTCTTGTGGGCCTTTTTATCCGGTAGCTTAGCGTCTGGCGTAGGTTACAGTATTTGGTATAGCGCACTACGAGGGCTGTCTTCAACGCAAGCGGCAGTGGTGCAGTTATTAGTACCAATGATTGCAGCATTGGGCGGTGTGATGTTTATGTCGGAAGTGATTACGACGCGCGTAATGATATCTGGTGGAATGATTTTAGGCGGAATCGCACTAGTGGTATTGGGGCGTTATTACCTAACGGCTAAGGCGTAAAACGAAAAAATGGGTAACTCAAAGAGTCGCCCATTTTTATTGCTATCTAACAGAAGTCATTACTTCTTCACTTTGAACTCACGCTTACGAGTCTTCTCAAGTGACTTTAGGATTTTCTCCAAACGCTCAGGTTTAACCATGAACTCTTGGAATCCCTTCATACCTTCCTTCGCCATGCCCGGTGTCGTATCACGGTCATAGAACTGCGCAGTACCGTCAGCTTTACCCAGCATATCGATACCGATATTTAGGAAGTAGTTGTCAGCAGCCGTCGCATCTTTGTGAGGAGGGATCTGGTTGATAGCAGCATTGATAGACGTTTGTACATCCTTCGTCGCTAAAAATGCTAAGAACTTACGAGCATCTTCTTTGTTCTTTGCTTTAGCTGGAATGTGGACAGTATCCATCGGTGCATCTTCACCAACACCCACTTCAGGGTTGATAATAGGGAACTGGAAGAAGCCCATGTTCTCTGTCTGATCACCAAACTGAGGTGTAATGAAGTTACCTAGTAAGTACATTGCCGCTTCACCTTTCAGTAGGAACGGTAGCGCTTCCTGCCAAGAGTATGTCGCGTGGTTTTCGATGAAGTAGCCAGGTTCAACCATCTTATTCCAGTTAGCAAATGTCGCTTTTACACGGTCGTCATCGTAAGCAACTTTTCCGTCCATCAAGTCGATGTGGAAGTCCAAACCATTAGTACGCATGTTTAGGTAGTCAAACCAACCCGCTGCAGTCCATAAGTACTTAGTACCAATCGTTACAGGTGCAATGCCATCAGCTTTGATTTTTGCACTAGCGGCTAGGAACTCGTCATAAGTCTTAGGAATCTCAATACCTAGTCTTTTGAAGATGTCTTTGCGGTAGTAAACGCCCCACTGGTAGTACGTGTACGGCACACCCCATTGCTTTTCATCAATGCTCATTGCAGGTGCTGCAGTGCTCATTTTGTCTAGCAAGTCGTTGTCTTTCCAGATGTCAGAAACATCTTCAAACAGGTCTTTACTAACGAATTGCTTCATACGGTTGCCGGCATACCAGAACACAACGTCAGGCGGTTGAGTTGATAACCAGTTACGTAGAGCCGTCTTATACGCTTCTTTGTCGAAGGTATTTAGCTTAACTTTGATGTCAGGGTTAGCTGCTTCAAACTGCTTAACCACTTCTGCAAATGCCGCTTTTGGCGCTGGATCTGCTTGGTCAGAGTTAATTACCAACGTGCCAGCAAGTGCAGATGCTGATAGAGCCATCGTTGCCGCAAAAGTAATTAGGGTCTTTTTGATCGGATGCATATGATTTCCTCTCTCATGGTTTATCATTTTTCGTTCAAACAAATTGCCAACTCACCTTGGGCTAAATTGTGCGTGCCCAAAACTAATTGACGGTGATTAGGTAGAGACTGCTCTTCTGGACCGTAGTTGAAGAAGAACTGCCATTTCCCGATTTTTTGCTGCCTCAAGCCACCAAGGCAGGGTTTTACTGTTAGCGCGTCGTTATTTAAGAGTATCTCTTGAAGCAAAAGATTCAAACTATCTTGCTCTAAGCACGCATTAATATAGTGAATATTGTTGTGTTGATAAGCTAAGCCCCAGCCATCTGCAGATTTGTACTTGGGTGCTAGGTCTGTCTCAACAAATTCACGCCATCGCTTGACGGTGAGACTTTGCTGGTTGCTTGCGTTTAGCTTATTAACATCATCTGACCAGAAATCGGCAAGCGACTCAACTCTCACTACTTTTAGTGGAATGAGTGACTGCAAGCTACCCGGTGCTAATGTTTTAGGTATTTGATACTGCTGTGTTTTTGAGAAACTTCGTGGTCCCAATATAATCTGTGCGTCACTGCTTTTCAATGACTGTAATAGTCCGTCATGTTCCAGCTGTTGGTTAGCAATAACGATCGTTGCATAGCCCGTTAAGTCTGCATGTGGCGGCAAAATATCGACGTTTACGCCTACTTTTCGGCAAGCAGTATAGATAGAAATAGCCCAATGCAGCGGGTTGTAATTATTACCTTGCGGCTGCACGCGTAACGACCAGTCACTTACATAGTCAAAGATGAAAGCGACTTCTTTGTGCATGTGTGTGCTGTCGGCTTCAGTCGTTGACTGCGACATTAGCAGTTGTACTTCGGAAGCGGTTTGTTTGGCTTCTAGCATGCCTTGATCGTCAACATTATCGGGACGTTTCAAGCCGCTATGCATTTGTTCCTGAGCAAAAGGAGCCTGTCTCCAACGGAAGTAACTCACCACTTCTGCACCGTGCGCAAACGCTTCCCAACTCCAAAGACGTACCATGCCGTCCAGTGGTGATGGGTTGTGAGGTGCCCAGTTTACAGGGCCGGGTTGCTGCTCCATTACCCACCAACGGCCTTTGCCGACACCGCGATATAAGTCGTGGTGAAACGCTGCAAAGTCAGGGTGTCCGGTACGCATCCACTGCCGTTTTTCTTGCTCGTTGTAAGTACTCCAGTCTAGGAAACCTAGTGGGTAACTGTCCCAACTCGCGATGTCTAAATCCGCTTGAACATCGTGATGATCAAAGTCGGTAAAGTTGCCCATGTAGTTATGAATCAAGTCCAAACTGGGAGAGTACTCACGTAAAATATCGGCCTGAAGCTTGTTATAAGAGGCAACACAGCCACTGCTGTAACGCCAAAAATCTAAACGGTGTGCAGGGTTTGACTCAGTCACGGTCAGGTTAGGCAGCTCTATCTCGTCGAAGTCGCGGAACTCCATGCTCCAAAAAACATTACCCCATGCGGTATTCAGTGCGCTGATATCATCATTAAAACGGTCACGGCACCACTCTCGGAAACCTTCTAAAGCCATGGTTGAATAGCTTAAAATCGTGTCATGGCAACCGTATTCATTGTCTGTTTGCCAAGCCTTAATGGCTGGGTGTTTGCCAAACTTACTTGCCATTTCGGTCACAATACGTCGGCAATGTGTGCGGTAAGTCTCTGACGAAAAGCAGTAGTGACGACGTGAGCCGTAGTTTCTTGGGTTACCTGCTTCATCCACAGCGATAATGTCGTCGTGTTGATCCATTAACCACTTTGGTGGTGTCGCGGTTGGTGTCCCAAGTACCACTTTTAGACCTGCATCACCGAGTATATCGAGTGAGCGTTGTAACCATTCCCATTGGTATTCACCGGGGTTTGGCTCGTAACGACTCCATGCAAATTCACCGATGCGAACCCACTCAATACCCGCAGCAACCATTTCAGCGGCATCTTGTTTCCAGATGTCTTCTGACCATTGTTCAGGGTAGTAGCAAACGCCTAATTTCATGTGTTTGTCTCCGCGCTTTTGAAAGCTTCACGCAAGCGTTGAGCTGCGGCTTCTGGTTGTACTGGATTAACGATATTGGCGGTGCCTGACTCAAAACCTGCAAGGTATTTCAACTTGTCTGGCTCACGCAGTGGCGGTTGCATCACAAAGTGAAACTGCCAGTGTTGGTTGTCTTGATGTGTGTCGCAAGGTGCGTTGTACATGAGACTAATGTTCGGGCTTTCACGCTGAAATAACACGTTATAAGTCTTCGCCATTTTTTGATAAAGCAGGGCTAAGTCGTCGCGTTGTGCGTCGCTCATATCACCAATGTGTTTTGCGGCTGCTTTTGGAATAATCCAGCACTCATAAGCAAATCGTGCGAAATAAGGAACGATGGCCATGAAGTGGTCGGTTTCACTGACCTTCAGTGAGTATTGATATTCTTCACGTGCGATTAGGTCTAGTAACATGACGCTACTATTATCACGTGCCCACTCTGCTTGTGCTTTACGAGCGCGCTCAAAGCTATCGCCTACAAAACTTGTCGCATAAATTTGACCATGCGGATGAGGGTTAGATACACCGATTTCTTGACCTTTGTTCTCAAAGATTAATACCTGACTTATTTCAGGATCTTGAGAGAGCGTGTTGTATTCGTTTTGCCAAAGTTGGCCAACAGCTAACATGTTGTCAGTGGAGATGCTGGCTAAAGTCTGGTCGTGACGCTCTGTCCAACATAGCACGCGGCAGTGACCTTGGTTTGAGTCACGTCGGTGTAGTGGGTTGTTATTGTTTTCGTTTTCAAAGCTGGGTGCATCGGGTGCAAATGATGCGTAGTCATTATTAAATGCCCACGGGCCTGTGTAGTCAGGGTTTATCTCACCATTTGAACGGGTGTTTCCGGCACACAGGTGACAGCTTTTATCGTGTGCTGAAGTGACTACAGCGTCACTCTCTTCACCGACAGTTGCGCCATTCCAAGGACGGTTTCCGGTTCTTGCTGCGACGACGACCCACTGCGATAGCAATGGATGCCAGCGTCGCTCCCAATTACCTTGATCGGTGATGACGTTGGTCATGCAGTGATCTCTCGCATGCCGTTATCGCTCTTGGTCGGGTAGAAGTCGGCAGTCAATCCGCAGCTTTCACGGTAACTGCGACCGACTGACTCTATAAAGTTAGTTACTTGTGAGTCTGCAACCAACGTCACTGTGCAACCACCAAAACCACCACCTGTCATGCGCGCACCGATAACACCCGGTGTATCCAGTGAGATATCGATCAACGTGTCGATGATGTCAGTAGAGGCTTCGAAGTCTTCACTCATGGATTTGTGTGACTCAATCATTAACCGACCCAGTGTGTCTAAGTCGTTTTTGTTCAGTGCAGCAACGGCATCACGTACACGGTTATGCTCAGTGATGACGTGTTTAGCGCGTTTTGCGATCGATTCGCTGCTAAATACGTTCATATGCTCATTAAGCTGATCAATCGTAACTTCTGCAAGTTGTTGCACATCTAGTTGTTGTTTAATCTCGCGAGTCGCTTGTTGGCACTCTTCAAAGCGTTCGTTGTACTTGGAGTCAACGAGGTCACGACGCTGGTTTGAGTTGACGATAACGATGGTGTATCCGTCGAGTTTCAACGGTGTTTGGGTACACTCAAGCGTGTTGCAGTCGAGCATCATCGCATGATCTTTTTGTGCCATTGCGATAGCGTACTGATCCATGATGCCGCAGTTAACACCGACGAAATCATTTTCAGCCGCTAGCGCCATTTTCACCAGTTCAACTTCACCAAAGCCACCGTTAAACATCTGGTTTAAAGAAAATGCGGTGACAACTTCCAAGGAAGCAGAGGAGGAAAGACCGCCGCCATTGGGAATGTCACCGCTAAACAGACATTCAAAACCTGTTGTTTCAACGCCTTTTTGGCGGAACTGACTGATCACGCCTAAAACGTAATTAATCCAGTTGTCGCCATATTTATGTTCTAACTCGTCCGGCGCAAGTGATGCCATTAGCTCGAAATTCATCGACGCTAGCTTCACGACATTGTCACTACGCTTGCGAATAAGCATGGTGGTGCCGCGGTCGATAGCGCAAGGAAAGACTAATCCACCGCAATGGTCCGTGTGATCTCCGATGAGATTCACTCGTCCAGGGGCATAAAACACGCGAATCTCTTGGTCGCTCTCAGCAAAACGCTCAATGAAGGGCTGTAGTAGTGGGTTGTTATTCATAAATCTTAGTGCTACTTTTCTGACAGTTTAGGAGGAGTGCGGTCTGTGGTGGCATGTAGGGCAGTAATATCCCCATTTGCATTAGCAGCTCGCCAGTGAGTGTTAGGTTGTTTTCGATGAGCCACTCAGGTAGTGCACGGGCAAAACCTGCCAACTCAGAGAGGTTGTTATTTAAACAAGTAATTGTGTAATTTGCATCAGGAATAAGTCCATGCAGCTTTAAACGACCAGCAGAGGCGTGTAAATGACTGCCGTCGCTAGTCACTGTCCAAAGTGATTTGGACTGATCTTCAGAGACTAGACCTTGTGTGTGCAAGCAGTCTTGTTTACTCGGTAGGCGCCACAGCTTTGCTGAGCTTTGCCAGTCGCGGTTAGCTTTGTAAATGTCGGTGTAGTGCTTAACGACTTTACGTTGAGTGTTGTTTAGCAAGCGACTGTCGAACTCAAAACCTGTTTGACCTTGTAGCGCAACGATGGCGCGAGTGTCTAGTGAGGTTTGTCTGCCGGTTAAGTGTGCGGTACCAGAGCCGATATGCGCACCCATGATTTCAGGTGGGAAGAACATACTAAAGCCACGTTGAATGCTGATGCGCTCAATAGGGTCAATATTATCAGATGTCCAAACGCGACCGGTATGCTGCAAAACACCAAAGTCAGCGCGACCGCCACCTGAGGCACAGCTCTCTATTTCTAGGGAAGGGTGGGCTTCATTGAGCGCGCTCATTAATGCGTAAACAGCGGTAACTTGTTTGTGCTGCGATGGGTGTAGATTAGAGCCAGCATTTAACGTGTCTCGGTTCATATCCCACTTTATGTAATCAATCTTATGCTTAGCAACCAGCGATGACATTGCGGTAAATAGATATTCAAATAACGCTGGCTGACTTAAATCTAATACTTCTTGGTAACGGCCCGGTACTAGCGGATAAGGCTGATATTGGAGTACCCACTCAGGATGCTCACGGAACAGTGCGCTGTCAGGGTTGACCATTTCAGGCTCAAACCACAGACCAAACTGCATGCCTTTACTGCGAACGTGTTCAACTAATGGGCCAAGTCCGTCAGGGAATACAGCAGGGTCAACTTGCCAATCACCGAGTCCTGCTTGGTCATTACGACGGCCCATAAACCAACCGTCATCAAGCACAAAACGTTCTGCGCCTGTGGCATGTGCGGCATCGACAAGTTCTTTTAGGCTGTCAGTGTTGAGGTCGAAATACATCGCTTCCCAACTGTTTGAATGCACGGGTCTAGTGCTACGCGTCCACGTTGGTAATATGTTGTTTCGAGCAAACTGGTGGAGCTGCTGTGATAACGTTGAAAAACCGTTATTAGAGGTTGTCGTATAAAGCGTTGGCGTTGTGTATTCCTGACCTTTCGCCAGTATCATCTCGCCCGGTAATAATAGCTCGCCACACTGAAAGTAACGCTCACATTCTGAGAGACTTTCGATCATCATGCAGTAATTACCGCTCCAGCCAAGATGGGCTGCGAAGGCTTTGCCTGATAGTTCGTTAGTGCTGTCTTGTCCCAGGAATAACCCCGGGAAGTACTCATGACTAGTACGTCCACGGCGGTTATTGATTTGGAATCGACCTGCCGCTAATTCCGTTTTTTGCTGTTGGAACTCCTTCCCCCAGCGCCCGTGTAACGTGATCAGTTGATCCATGTCCAATGAGGTCGGAATGCTCGGGCAACTCAGCGCATTAACCGTGTAATGGCTATCAACTAGGTTGACCAGTGAGTGCGTCCAACTAAACACATTACTGTCAGAGTCACAGTTAATGGTTGTGGTGATCTGTAAACCTGCCGTGTCATCAGTTGCAGTAAAGACTAGTTTGTCTGTCTCGCGCAGTGCCTCAGTGAGTTCGAAACGGTGGGTGAAATTACTCCCGTCACGATGGCCTTGAAGGCCTGCTTCACCAAAAAAACCACGGCTGTTTTCAGGTAACAAGCTGATGTTTACACGCGAATCAAGCATCGCATTGGGGATTGAGTCCGAAACAAGTGTTTCAGCTGTCGCCGCATCTAACTCACTATTTAAACGGCTACCGTAGTAGATAACCGTTGGAATAGCTTGCTCAATGCTGATCAGTAGTAGTGTTGATTCAGCGCTATCTAGGCGATAGTAGTGACTACTCATCCTTTGTTTGCTCCTAGCGTTAGACCTGCAACAAAGTGCTTTTGCATTAAGAAGAACAGCATTACTGGTGGTAACGCGGCGATAATTGAGCCAGCGCTGATCAAGTGCCAAGACGCTAGCCACTGGCCGCGTAGTGCATTTAGACCTGCTGTGACAGGACGAACTTCATCACTTTGCACCAAGATTAATGCCCAGAAAAAGTCATTCCATATAAAGGTAAATACCAGTACTGCCAGTGCTGCGAGAGCAGGGCGTACTAATGGCACGATGATATAGATAAATATTTGCCAATCTTTTACGCCTTCAGAGCGAGCAGACTCCATTAATTCATTGGGTAATTGAGCGATGAAGTTACGCATAAACAAGGTACAGAAGCCGGTTTGGAAGGCAACATGGAATAACACAAGTCCAAGCGTTGTGTCATAAAGACCAAATGCGATGGTTAAGTCACGTACTGGAATCATCAAAATTTGGAACGGCACGAAGTTGCCCGCAATGAATAGTGCGAACAAAAATAGGTTGCCGCGAAACTTGTACTTAGCCAGCGCGAAGCCTGCCATTGTGGCCAGCGCAATACTGCCGATTGCTGTCGGTACGGTAATTTTCAATGTGTTGAAAAGGTACTGCCACATCGGCGTTGCTTTGAATACTTCGGTGTAATTCTCAACTAGGTTCCAGTCACTTGGAATGCCCCAGTAGTTACCTTGGTTGATGTCTTCAATAGAGCGCATGGAGGTCAGTGCGACGGCTAATAAAGGCAGTAACCAGATTAATAGTGTGATTGGTACAGCAAGACGATAGCTGATGTTAGCCGCAGTTGAACGATGTTTTAGTGGCGTTGGAAACATGATTAACGCTCCTCCGATTTTAACATGCGCCATAGGAAGAAGGCGATGTAGATGTTCATGATCATGAATAAGGCGGTTGCGATTGCTGCACCGTAACCCATTCGGAAGCTGTTAATACTCTGCTCGTACATGAAGTAGGCCAGTACCGAACTACTACCATAAGGACCTCCGTCGGTCATGATGGCGATGAGGTCGAAGCTTCGAAGTGCCCCGATGACTGTGACCACGATGGCGATAAAGGTTGCCGGGCGTAACTGCGGCAAAATGATGTACCAAAGCATTTTAAAACCTTTGGCGTTATCTAAGCGTGCTGCCTCTATCTGTTCTGGATTTAAGCCATTTAAACCAGTGAGATAAAGAATCATGCAGTAAGCAATTTGTGGCCATAAACCCGCGATAATAATGGCGTAGGTCACAGTGTCTTCATTGGCGAGCACGGATATTGGCTCCATTCCAAAGAACCCCATGACGTGTCCTAATAAACCGAAGCCTGGGTCATAGAACCAAGCAAACACTAAACCGACAACCACTTGTGAAATAACAAAAGGGAAGAAGAATAGTGATTTTGCTAAGCGTATTCCGGCTACTTCTTGGTTAAGAAATAAGGCGATTGCTAGACCAATAATCGGCGCTAACATAAAGAACACTAACCAAATAATGTTGTTCTTAAGGGATAGCCAAAAGCGGTCGTCATCGAACAGTTCGACATAGTTAGCGACACCAACCCATGTCTTTTCACCCAGACCGTCCCACTCATAAAAGCTTAATGAGATGCTTTGAATAATAGGGTAAAGCACATAAACCACAAACATGATTAATGCGGGCATTAAGAATAGCCAAGGAGTTATATTGAACTGGCGTTTGCTGGCTTTTTGGCTCATTGGTGTTACCCGGTTAAAAGCGTTGTGTAAATCGGAACATTGTTCCACTTTTCGAAGTATATGGATATTTTACGACGCCTGTCAATCCTCTTTGTGTCGTAAGTTATTATTTTAAATGAGTTATTGTTTTTGTTGTAATTTGGTGGAACAATGTTCCAAAATTGATTTATGCGGTTTGCAATAGAGGTGATATGGCGAAGGTAGCAGGTGTCAAAACAGAGAATAGTGGATTAACTCGTGGGTTAATGGTGGTGTCTGAAATTGCAGACTCACGCACTCCTTTGCGCTTTGCAGATCTTCAAGCGTCATTGGATGTGCCCAAAGCAACGCTACATAGGTTGCTTGGCAGTCTGCAGACTGAGGGTATGGTGCGCTTTAATGAAGGTAGCCAAACTTACAGTGTTGGTTATCGCTTATTAGAGTTGGCGAATCAGGCTTGGAAGCAGTCAGACGTTCGAGAACTTGCTTATTCTTCGATGTTAGACCTCGCTGAGGTGACCGGTGAGTCAGTTCAGCTAGCGGTACTCGTTGATACAAATGCAGTGTATTTGTCTCAAGTTGAGTCAGAGCAAAGTGTTCGTTATAGCGTGAGTGTGGGTGATAAATCACCGGTTTACTGTAGCGGTGTTGGTAAGGCGATGTTAGCCGCACTACCTTTAGATCAGCAGCGAGAGTTTGTTGGTTCAATAGAGTTTAAGCGCTATACGCAACAAACCATCACATCACCCGTGCTGTTATTGAGGCAGTTAAAAGAAATTTCTAAGTGCGGTTTCGCATTTGATACTGAGGAACATCAGCATGGTATTCGCTGTGTGGCTGCAGCGATTGTTGATACGGCGGGCTTGCCTGTTGCTGCGATAAGCGTAACCGCGCCCACTTTTCGTGTCACAGACAGTGACTTTGAGGATTGGGGTAAAAGAGTAGCTAAGGCGGCGCAGACTATTGCGCAGCGTCTTCAGCCTGAAACTAAATTGAGTGTAGAGGTTAAGTAATGGCTGACGTAAAGCTATCAAAATTGGTTAAGTCGTTTGGTAATATAGAAGTCATTCATGGTGTTGATTTACAAATTAACTCTGGTGAATTTACGGTATTTGTTGGTCCGTCAGGTTGTGGTAAATCAACTTTGTTGCGACTGATTGCAGGCTTGGAGGAAGTCACAACAGGTATGGTTGAGATTGGCGGTAAAGATGTGACTCATCTTGAAGCGGCCGGACGTGGAATCGCAATGGTATTCCAGTCATACGCGCTTTATCCTCACATGACGGTTGAAGAGAATCTTGGTTTTGGTTTGAAGATGAATGGCGTAGATAAGAGCGTCATTAAAGAAAAAGTAGATCATGCGGCTAAGATTTTGCAATTAGGCGACTATATGTCTAGAAAGCCTAAAGCTTTATCGGGTGGGCAACGCCAGCGTGTAGCTATTGGTCGTGCGATTGTGCGTAATCCAGAGGTGTTTTTGTTTGATGAGCCGTTGTCGAACCTTGATGCGGAGTTACGCGTAGAGATGCGTTTAGAAATTGGTAAATTGCACCAGCAATTGGGTAATACCATGATCTATGTGACGCATGATCAAGTCGAAGCAATGACGATGGCGGATAAGATTGTAGTGCTGCGTGCAGGGCATGTTGAGCAGCATGGTTCGCCACTGGAGTTATATACGCATCCTCAAAACTTGTTTGTTGCGGGTTTTATTGGTTCGCCACGTATGAACTTTATGCCAGTGACGCTGACTAGGGCGGGTAGTGACGTTACGCAGGTCAAACTGCCTGATGGTCAAATAGTTTCATTAAATTTTGATACGAGTAATGCGACGGTTGGTGACACGCTAACACTTGGTTTACGTCCAGAGAACCTCTCTGCTTCAGAGGGTGATTTGAGTTTTGATCTGAAGGTTGTGTTGTCTGAACACCTAGGTGGAACGTCATTCCTTTATGGGGAGTACGGCGGTAACGATAACTTTGTGGTTGAGCGCTCTGGGCATGATCGTACCAAAGCAGGTGAAGTCGTTTCAGTTGCCGCTGCAACAGAGAGTGCCTACTTGTTTGCTTCAGACGAGAGTGCATTCAAGCGTCGAGTGACCGTCTAAGCGTTTCGTATAACTTATATATTACCAGCTGAAATATAAAAATAATTTGTACAGTTGGTATTCATTTTGATTGTGATATGACTAGCACATGGCCTTCCTTTAAGAGAATAAATAGGTACTTTCGTGTAACTTAAGTACCTGATTTTTACTTTTCTTTAATCATATAAATTATTGATTAGTATTAAAAATACTGAAAATACGATCTGCATTGGTTGTGTTAACGTATTAAAGGGAGTTAATCAAAAATCAAAGTGGGGTAAACAGGGCGTGCTGTTTTCAGGTGATGTACTTATTGTGTTTATACTATCCATTCTCTTTACGACGAGTGGGCAGTTATTGCAAAAGAGGGCATCTATAAAATATTCACAAAATAATGGCGATGGCGTGTTAAATAACATGCTTAATGCTGATGTTGTGCTGAGTATAATTTTTCTAGGACTTGGGCTAATGTTTTGGTTAATGGTATTAACTAAAATTGACTTGAGTTTGGCCTATCCATTACTAAGCCTTAACTACATTTTCATCTTACTGGGCGCTAAGTTTCTCTTTAAAGAAGCTATTCCTATACATAGATGGGTTGGTGTTGGCGTTATATTGTTAGGTATTAAAGTGTTGGTGGGGGCGTGACGATGCAGAGCTATGCGACCCCAGTCACTCACTCAAAAGTGTCACCCGCTACTTGGGGACTGCTGATTACCGCCGTTATGCTTACGGCGATTGGTCAGCTTTTCATGAAAGTGAGTACCCAGTATTTAACAACTTGGGCGCAGTTCACTGATCAATTATTAATTTGGCAGCTCGCACCTGCTGAGCAATCAATGCTTATTTGGTTTGTTTTGGGTGTGAGTAGTTACTTTGGCTCAATGATTTTGTGGATGTATGTGCTATCATTTTTGAAGCTAAGCCGTGCTTATCCATTACTCAGTTTCGCTTATGTTTTGGTTTACTTAGGCGCTGTATTTTGGCCAAAAATTGGTGAGTCATTTAGTCTTGAAAAGAGCGTCGGTGTGTTCATTATTATTTTAGGCGTGATTATTGTTAGCATTCCTAGTAAAAAACCACTGAAATAGCCAACTAGCGTCTATTTTCCCGAATCCTAATGCTTTCCGATATACTCCATTAATAGTTAGTCGTGATAGTGCTGTAATTTTCTTATTCTAGAGCTAACGTTGACAGTTAATAGTAGCTGTTAAACTTTTTCTTATCGTGGATATATCGTCTTATGCCTCAACTTCCTCCATTAAACTCTTTGCGCGTTCTTGAGTCAGCAGCAAGGAATTTAAGTTTTAGTAAAGCAGCCGATGAGTTGTTTGTGACTAAAGCTGCTGTGAGTCATCAGATCAAAGCCCTTGAAGAGTTTATGGGCTTTCCTCTGTTTGAGCGTAAGAACCGTTCTATCGAATTAACGGAAGCGGCAGAAATAGCTTTACCCAAGCTCCGCGAAGGTTTTGAAAATCTTGCAGAAGCAGTACAGCTGATGCAGCGTCATACCGAGCACGCAAGCGTCAATGTTTGCATGGCGCCATCATTTGCTGCGAAATGGTTGGTACCAAGACTGCATAAGTTTTCTGGTGCTCATCCTGATATTGATATGCAGATTACCGGTGACGACACATTGATCACCAGTCGTGTCTCCACAAGTAATATGAGTGAATGGTTTCGTGGTGAGAACATCGACGTCATTATTCGTTTTGGTGAGGGTGATTACCCAGGCTATCGTGTTGATAAGTTATTTGACGTGTCTGCTGTGCCGCTTTGTAGTCCAGATTTACTTGAAGGGGAGAATGCGTTAAAGACACCTGATGACCTTCGTAATTACACACTGCTGCATGATGACACTGGCTATACAGGCCGCCCTAGTTGGGCACGTTGGTTGGAGTTAGCAGGCGTGGAAGGTGTTGATGCGAAGCGAGGTCTCCACTTTAACCATGTACTGCTTGTATTAGCCGGTGCGGTTGATAAACAGGGAATCGGCTTGAGCATGGAACCACTGGCTCAGTATGATATTGATGCTGGACGCTTGTGTATTCCATTCGACTTAAAAATGCCGCTAGAATCTTCTTATTACGTTATTCGCCCTGAAGAAAAAGGGAATGACGCGGTTGAAGCATTTGTAACATGGTTACTCGAAGAAGCCGCTGAATCTCAACCGGCAGCGGCTTCTTAAGCGTTAGCTGTTGTGTTCTTGAAATAATATTGCAGGTGGTACTTGTAGTAGTGGTCTTAGATTAAAGTAACCAGCGATACTCACGAGCAACGCCCCTGACACCATTCCAATAAGTATCAACGACAGGTTGATACTTGGCTCTAAGTCGAATAGTACATAAGCGGCAACGTTGCTAGCGATCATCGCAAACAAGCCCGCTAAGAATCCAGAAATAGCGCCCACTAGTAAGAACTCAACCAAAATACTATTGCGTATTTGTTTGCGGCTAGCACCAATCGTTTTCAAAATTGCCAACTCTCTACGTCGCTCAGCCTTTTGTGACTGAAGTGCAGCAAGTAAGACGACTATTCCCGCGATGAGTGTAAACGCAAAAATGGCTTGAACGGCAAAGGCTGCCTTGGTTATCAGCTCCTTGATTTGAGTCATAATAGCGCTGATATCAATAGTGCTAACACTTGGGTATTGCTTCACTAAGTTAGGCACTAGCTTGCTGTCACCTTCAGGTACAAATACACTGGTTATAAATGTCTGAGGAAGTTTATCCATTGACCCAGGTGCTGCTAGTACAAAGAAGTTAGGCGTCAAATTATCCCAGTTAACACGACGTGTACTCGTGATGTCTTGAGTGACTTGTTGTCCGGCAATATCAAAAGTCATGCTGTCACCAATTTTAAGAGCAAAGCGTTCCATCACACTTTCTTCGACGGAAAAACCTTTAGGTGCATCACCCTTAAACCATTCGCCGTCTAATAAAATATTAGCTGCTGGCAAGTCTTTAGTTGATGATAGGTTGAACTCACGTTGCAGTAATCGACGATCTCGACCGTCTTGATAATTGTCTAAAATGACTGGCTGGCCTTTCATAGCAACTAATCGACCGCGAATCATCGGAAATAGATTTGCATCTATATTTTTGCCTTTCAGGTAGCTCGTTAACCCTTTCACCTCTTCAGGTTGAATGTTGATGAGGAAGTTGTTCGGAGCGTCTGCTGGGATACTATTTTGCCAGCGTTCTAGTAAGTCACCCCGTAGCGCAGTCAGCAATAACAGGCTGAATAGTCCAATTCCAAATACTACAATTAATAGTTTTAAGCGTGGCCCTGCGTTAGCAAGGGTGCGGAAAGAAGCGTTGTTGGTGTTGCTGCTAAGGCTTTTTAGCAGCTTAAGTAAGCCACTAGCGACTAACCAAAAAATGACGATAGCGGCCAATGTGCCTAAGAATATGAAGACAGTAAGCTTTAGGTCTTCTGTTTGCATAAACATTAATGCGAACACACCGGACATCACGGTCGCTAACAAGAGTTTCCAGCTATTCGAGCTTGTGAGGCTCTGTTGCTGGAATATTTGTACAGGTGCCGTGTTAACGAGCTGCACAAGCTGAGGTGATGAGAAACCAAGCACCATAATCCATGCCGTCAGTAATCCTGTAATAACAGGCATAAAGCTCGGCGAAGGTAAGCTTTGCCCAATGATGTCCCTCAGTGCGTAAGTCAGGGTTGCTTGTATGGCGAAGCCGAGTAATGCACCCAGAATCGCCGCCGCAGTACTTGTCAAAAACAGTTGGCTTAAGTAACGAAACAGAATGCGACGACGTGATGCGCCCATTGTTTTCAAAACAGCGACAGTGTGTGTTTCATGACGGTTGAAGCTGTAACTAGTTAGCGCGATTGCCGCACCTGCAAGAATAACACTCAGTAAAGCGGCGGTATTTAGGAAGCGCTGAGCACGTTCTAGGGCTTTGCCTATTGATGGAGGGCCGTCACTTAGTGTTTCAAGTCGCTCACCTGTCGCGAGTCTCGGTTTGAGCCAATCCGTCATCTCGCTTACTTGCTTGTCAGTCCCTGCAAAAAGGTAGCTAAAGCGCGCACGGCTGCCGGGAGTAAGAAGTCCCGTTGCTGGCAAGTCTGCTAGCGGCATTAACACTTGAGGTGAAAACTGAAAAACGCTTGCACCTTGGTCGGGTGTTTTAAGGAGGACCTTGTCTAAAGTAAATAGGCTGCGACCAATACGGACTTCTACTTTAGGTTGCACTTCTAGGGCATTAAAGAGAGAGGTCTCTGCCCAGATTTGCCCGGACTTTAATTGCCCAAGGCTGTCAATACTGCCGATTGCGTCAAGCTGTAAGCTGGTTTCAATATTGCCACGTAAGGGAAAGCCGTCACTAACTGCTTTAATCTGAGACAGTTGCAAACGGTCATCGATAGACACCATGCTGTTGAAACTGATCATCTCTGCCTGCTTAAGGCCTAAGCTTTCTGCTTGAGCTAAGTAATCTTTACTCAACGGTCGGGATGAGCGAACAGTTAAATCAGCACCCAGTAATTTAGTCGCCTGTTGGAGCATGGATCGTTCAGTACGATCAGTGAAAAAATTTACCGAGGTAACGGCTGTGACCGATACTAATAATGCTAAAAACAGTAGGCGCATTTCTGCAATGCGCCATGATTGACGCCAGACTTTGAGTATATTCATACGTTGTTAACCAGCTTGCCGTCAACGAGCTTATAGTGATATTCACACTGTTCAGCCAAAGCTTCATCATGCGTGACTAATATAAGTGTGCTGTCGTTTTCTTTTTGAAGCTTAAACAAAAGCTGCTCTATATCGGTACTCGTTGCCTGATCTAAGTTACCTGTAGGCTCATCTGCGAATAAGATCTTAGGCTTGTTCACAAAAGCACGGGCGAGGGCGATACGTTGTTGCTCACCACCTGATAACTGCGTTGGCAAGTGTGTGGCTCGCTCACTTAACCCTACTTGTTCTAGTGCTTTTAATGCTGTTTTTTGTGGGTTTTTATTACTTTTCTCAAGCTCTAAAGGCAGCATGATATTTTCTAAAGCACTTAGGTTATTCATTAAATGGAACGATTGGAATACGAACCCTACTTGCCCTAAACGTAGTGCTGCACGTTGATCTTCGGTGAGATCAACCATGGAAGTGTCGAGGAGTTTTATGTCACCACCACTGACGGTATCTAGTCCTGCTAGAAGTCCCAATAAGGTCGTTTTTCCAGAGCCAGAGGCCCCTGTTATAGCGACGGAACTGCCGAGTGGAATTTGTAGCGTGATATCATGCAAAATAGATAGCGACTGACCGTTTTTTAATTGGATCTTTTTGGACAGTTGCGTTGTCTCAATAGCGTACTTCATTGTTTTTTCAGACATCGTAATTAGGACTTTTTATGACAATAATACAACCAGTATACGCCTTGATATGTTCACTTGCAGTGGCGCTAATATTAAATTCTAGTGAGGTTTTGGCTAATGATAGCGAGAGCGAAGTAGTTGATAGTAAGAAGACGGTTTTAGTGTGGGGAGATAGCCTCAGCGCAGCCTATGGAATTCCAGTAGAAAAAGGTTGGGTAAACCTACTTCAGGCGAAGTATCGCGATGATTTAAACGTGATTAACGCCAGTATAAGTGGTGAGACGACGCAAGGTGGTTTGAGTCGTTTACCTGCCGCGCTCACGCTGCATAAACCAGACCTAGTGTTACTAGAGTTGGGAGCAAACGATGGTTTGCGAGGTATAAAAACAGAAGTTATGCAAGAAAACCTCACTGCGATGATTGAGCTTATAAAGGCAGCTGGCAGCGAACAGGTGTTGCTTGGTATTCGCATTCCGTTGAACTACGGCTTTACCTATACTCAGAAGTTTGAGCAGGTTTATGTCGACTTAGCTAAGCAGTTTGAATTACCGTTTTTGCCGTTTCTGTTGGAAAGTGTCGCATTGGATTATGACTTGATGCAAAGCGACGGCCTTCATCCGACAGCAGATGCGCAGCCTCAAGTACTAGGTGATGTGTTGACTGTTGTTGGGCCTGCAGTAGAAAAGCTACTGGGGCAAGAAGATCAGACGGTTAGTCAGAATCTTGCTCAAGAGCCTCAGAAAGACGAAGTTGTAGTAACTCAGTAAGTTGAATTGCTACTTCCTGTAGCGACAAGTTGATGCCCAGTGCTTTGCATTGGGCTACTTCTAGCCCCTGATAGCCGCAAGGATTGATGCGCTTGAAAGGGGATAGGTCCATATCTACATTGAGACTAAGACCGTGCGAGGTACAGCCTTTTGATACGCGTAAACCTAGAGCCGCTATCTTTTTGCCTTCAACATATACGCCCGGCGCTGCAGGATCACTATTGGCAGTGATATGGTGAGATGCGAGCAACTCGATAAGGGTATCTTCAATAATCGTTACCAGTTTGCGTATGCCAAGCTTACGTATATGAAGGTTTAGTAGTAGATAGATAATCAACTGGCCGGGGCCGTGATAAGTTACTTGGCCGCCACGGTCGATATTCACGATCGGAATATCTCCCGCACTTAAAATATGTTCAGACTTGCCGTTTGTACCAAGGGTAAAAACGGGAGGATGTTCTAAAACCCATAGCTCGTCTGGGGTGTCGACTTCACGATTACGCGTGAAGTCTTTCATTGCTTGCCAAGTCTCTTGGTAATCACTAACACCAAGTTGTCGAACTACGATGGTCTCTGTTACATCGACCACAAAACGTGTCCGCTGTCCGTTAGGTCTTGGTATATCCCGTCAAGGTGTGGTTTGCTAGTGGTATAAACTGTCACAGTAATACTGGTAAAGTTACCATTTTTACTGGGTTGGTGTTTAGCTTTTTTAGGGTCAAACTCTGGGTAGTGCTTCTGAAATATTTCAAAAACAACTTCTTGAAACTCAGGTGTCGCTTTTCCCATTGCCTTGATCATAAAATCACAAGGAAACTTAATCAAAGATTCTTGTTCGCTCATCTTACTTACTCCACAAATAACTTTTTAACGCTATCTGTAATATTGGTCCATGTTCCGCCAGTATCAACACTATCCATCGCAACTAGTGGTTTTTGTAAGACAATACGATCTAAATCTTTAATAACAGCCATTCCAATCACATCGCCACGCTTAACCGGTGCATCAATGGATTTGTTAATTTCCATTAATCCTTTAAGTTGCGAGTAGTTACCTTTAGGGATAGTGACGTAGAAGTCTTCAATAATTCCTGTAGGCACGCTTGGCTTTGTTCCTTTCCAGACGCGTGCTTCAGTGAGTACTGAGTTTGCGTCATATAGCTTATGTGTTTCATAAAAGCGGAAGCCGTATTCTAGTAATTGTTGACTGTAGTTGCTGCGAGTCTTGTCAGACTCAGCGCCTAGCACGACAGAGATTAAACGCATTGAGCCTCGTTGAGCAGAAGAAAGAAGGCAGTAGCCTGCACTTTCTGTGTGACCCGTTTTTACGCCATCTACCGTGTCGTCGTGCCACAGCAGCTTATTACGATTGTATTGTTTGATGCCGTTATAGCTGTATTCTTTCTGGCTATACATCTTGTAGTGTTCAGGGTATTCGTTGATAACGGCTCGCGTTAGCGTAACGATGTCTCGTGCACTCATGTAATGACGAGGGTTTGGCCAACCCGTTACATTCACAAAATTTGTGTTGGTCATATCAAGACGTTGCGCATTAGCATTCATCTTGCGAACGAAGTTTTCTTCGCTACCAGAGGTGTGCTCAGATAGAGCAACTGCTGCGTCATTACCTGACTGGATGATTAACCCATTGATCATGCGTTCTAGCGGTACTTTTTTTCCAGCTTCTAGAAACATTCTAGAACCTTCCATTTTCCACGCTTTTTCACTGACCAAAACACGGTCTTCTACTTTAATATTGCCTTTTTCAAGCTCTTGATAAAGCACGTAGGCAGTCATTAGCTTCGTAATGCTGGCGGGCTCTATACGCTTGTCGGGATCTTTAGCTGCAAGCTCAGTACCACTTAAAAAATCTACTAAGAGGTACTGTGAAGCCCCAAGCTGAGGAAGTTCAGGAACGCTATTAGCAGCGTATGAAGAAGGTGTTAGGCCGATAAATAGGCAGAACAGAACGGGGATAAGTCGGACGAACATACTGGATTTAGGCCTCAGAAAGGGGTTAGTGTAATTACACTTTTATTCAAGTTAAGAACAACTATCGCATTATGCAAACTGCGTGAATAGACCTTACAGTCTCTTCAACCGTATTTCCAGCGTTTTAAGGCATGACGGCCTATCAGCAGTGCTTAAAATAGAATCATGCTGATAGGTCGTGCAAGTGTCAAATTAACTTTCGACAACTTTGAATTGAGATAGGCCATCGCTTAATAGGCTATCTTTAACTTTGTCGATCTGTTCTTGGCGCTTGAATGGACCTAAGCGAACCATATGAAGGCTTTTGCCTGCTTTGGTTACACGGGATTCCATTGTTGCATTTGGTAGTCCAATTGAAGACAGGCGTACAAATGTATCCATTGCCTGTTCAGAGTCAGGGTAAGTACCAACAACAACGTAATAGTTTTTGTTGCTTGCTGGGGCTTGACGCTGCTGAACTTGCTTTTGTTGTTGTATCTGAGCATTATGTTGAGAAACGTCAGAAGGTAGTGCTAGTGAAGGTGGCACTACTAGGCTTGACTGACCCATATCATCCAAAGAGGTATCGCTCTTTTGGCTGAATAATTGTTGGCCACCCAACAGTTTTTGGCTGCCTAACTTTTGACTTCCAAGCTTCTGGCTACCAAGTGACTGCCCACCGATATCGCCTACGCTTTTAATTGATTGAGAAATTTGACTACAGCCAGCGAGTACACCCACTGCTACACATAAGGTTAGGATCTTATTTATTTTCATTATTATTGTCCCCTGTAAACAGGCTAATTTATTATTGTGTGATGCCAACCCCGGCTATCTAAAATAATACTAGCATAATCATTTTAGTATGTTCGACCTAGCGGATATTAGGTAGGTGTCCGTTAGTATTCCTCATACCCGACCTTGCGCTTTTTCAGTCCCATCAGTAAGCCAAACGCTGCCATCAGCGTAACCATTGAGGTTCCGCCATAGCTAACTAATGGCAGTGGAACGCCAACTACAGGCAGGATACCACTGACCATTCCTGTGTTTACTAATAAGTATACGAAGAAGGTAAGGCTCAAGCTGCCGCCTAAAAGTCGAGAGAATGAGTCTGCTCCGCGGCTCGCTAAGTAGAGGCCGCGCCAGATGATGAAGATGTAAATACCCAGCAGGATTAAGTTACCAAGTAAGCCAAATTCCTCACCGAAAATCGCGAAGATAAAGTCAGTATGACGCTCAGGCAAGAAGTCTAGTCGTGACTGATCACCGTTGAGCCAGCCTTTGCCATAGACGCCACCAGAGCCAATTGCAATTGTGGACTGAATGATTTGATAGCCACTTCCTAGCTTGTCACTGCCGGGATCAAGCAGTGTGAGTACGCGTTGTCTTTGATAATCTTCCATTCCAAAGAAAAATAGTAATGGAGCCGCACCTGCCAATGCCGCAACGCACAGCAGTAACCACTTCCATGCAATTCCCGCAAAATAAATCACGAAGAAGCCAGCAGTACCCACGAGTAGTGCAGTGCCTAAGTCGGGCTGTTTCGCGATGAGCAGCATAGGGACTAATGCAAGGGCAACGGCAATAAGATTGTGTTTAAGCTTTGGGGGTAAGGTTTTACCGGAGAGGTAACTCGCGACCATCATCGGGACGGCTAACTTCATGACTTCAGAAGGTTGAAAACGGAACGACCCGAGCTCAAGCCAGCGCTGAGCGCCACCACCCTTAGAACCTTGAAATATAACTAAAATAAGTAAAATAATGCCGGCACAGTAAACCCATACCGACCACTGGCTAAGAATGTGGCTGGGAAACTGAGCGGCAACTAACATGACTATTGAGGCAAATACTAGGTGGAAGAAGTGCCGTTGCATCATTGCAGCATCACCACCGCTGGCGCTGTGTAGCGTAATGCCGCCAAGTGTCAGCAGTGCCGCAAGTGCAAGTAACATGACTAAGTCTAGCTTAGAAAGTACTTCCCAGGCAGGGCGTAAAATACCTAGTGAGTTATTCATCGTTCCCCCGTGCCTCTTAGCTGTTATCGTTTTTATTAGGTGGCGTTTCTGATGATTCTTTTGTGTTGTCTACTTTTATAGTGACTGGCTTTGGCAACAAGTAAGAGTCTAGTAATTTTCTAGCGATAGGTGCTGCGACAGCACTACCGCCACCACCATTTTCGACAATAACCGATAATGCGATTCTTGGGTTATCTAGCGGCGCAAAAGCGACAAACAACGAGTGGTCATGCAAGCGCTTAGCAAGCTTTGCTGCATTGTATGTTTTGTTTTGTGCGATACCAAATACTTGAGCGGTACCTGTTTTACCTGCATAGCGGTATTTAGCGCCTGCACCAGAGCCTCGCGCTGTTCCCATAGGGCCATGAACGACGTTAACCATGCCTTGAATGACGGTATTCCAATGCTTGTCTTCTGCAATAACGCTAGGAAGAAACTTGGGACGCGTCAGTTTTTCAGGCAAGTCACGTGACACTCTCACCGACTTAAGTACGTGCGGTGTGATGCGTCGCCCTTTTGTAGCAATTGTTGCTGTGGAGTGTGCCAGTTGTAACGGTGATGCTGTCCAGTAGCCTTGACCAATACCAACGTTGACAGTATCGCCAGGGTACCAACTTGTTTTATAGCGTCGGTTTTTCCAAGCAGGTGTCGGCATAAGACCTGAGCGCTCATGAGGTAGGTCAATACCCGTTTTTTGGCCAAAGCCAAACCTACTCATGGCCTCTGAGTAACGATCAATACCCATTCGATAGGCTAAGTCATAAAAATAAACGTCACATGACTGATAGATCGCACGATTTACAGAAATGTGGCCGTGACCTGTTTTCTTCCAGCAACGATAGCGATGTTTAGTACCAGGAATTTGGAAAAAACCACGACCATTAACTGAACGCTTCGGCGTTATTACTTCTGAGTTTAAACCCGCCAATGCTGCTGCAGGTTTAATCGTAGAACCCGGCGGATAAGCACCTTGCAGTGCTCGGTTAAACAAAGGTCGCTCAGGGTTATCTCTCAAAGCATTATAATTTTTGTAAGAAATACCGTTTACAAACAAGTTAGAGTCAAACATTGGCACGCTCGCCATTGCTAGAACTTCACCATTTCTAGGATCTATCGCAACGATTGCGCCACGCTGTCCTTCTAGAAGTTGCTCTGCTTTGATCTGTAGTTCGAGGTCTATTGTTAAAAATAGATCTTCTCCAGATATAGGAGACTCTTCTGCCAATGTGCGTTGAGGCTCGCTGTGAGCATCCATTTCTACTTTTTTGAAGCCCGCCTTGCCGTGTAAGCGTGACTCATAAAAACGTTCTACACCCGTTTTTCCAACGTGGGTTGAGCCTTTATACTCATCTTTACCAAGGCGTTCTAAGTCACGGGTATCGATACGACCGACATATCCTATAACGTGCGAGGCGACTGAGCCAAAAGGATAAAGACGTTCTGTCCGTATATTGACCGCAAAGCCAGGGAATCGATATTGGTTCACTGAGAAGATGGCAATCTCTTCTTCAGTTAATGCAGAGCGAAGCACAACCGGTTGAAATTTCGAGTTAATGCGAAGCTTTTGCTTAAATTTGCTGATGTCTTTTGGGCTGATCGGAATAAGCTTCTGGAGTAGCGCTATATTGTCATCAAGCCCTTGTGCTTTATCCTGAACAACTTCCAATACGTACTCGATTTTATTATCAGCTAATACAATGCCGTTACGATCATATATTTGACCGCGCACAGGTGGTGTAGGTATTCGCTTTTGATAATTCTCTTGAGCGAGTTCTGTCAGGTGTTCGTGACTAGTTATCTGTAGGTAAAAAAGTCTTACACCGATGACAGATAATAATAGGAACACGATAACCGCTGCTGCGATGGCGCGGGATCTAAAGAGTAAGTGCTCTTCTTTTTCGTCTTTTAGTATTTTTTTTTCGAGCATTTTAGACGCTGTAAGGTAGTAAATCGAAGGATAAACGGACTGCACTTAAAGTAGCACAGTCCGTTTAGGAATGTTATTACCATTTGGGTAATAAATGCCCTAGCGATTCACACAAATAACTTACTTGTTAAATGCTTCAACGCTCTCTTGGATAGCCTTACATGCTGCTTCTGCATCAGCCCAATCGTCAATCTTTACCCACTTACCTTTTTCAAGCTGCTTGTAGTGCTCGAAGAAGTGTTCGATCTGCTGAAGTAGTAACTCAGGAAGATCTGTGTAGTTTTTGATGTGGTCGTACTGTGTAGACAATTTGCCTGCTGGTACAGCAACGATTTTTACATCCCCGCCGCCTTCGTCAGACATGTTTAGTACGCCAACTGGACGCGCTGGAATTACACAGCCGTGAACTAGTGGATCAGGCGTAACAACTAGTACGTCGATAGGGTCGCCATCATCAGCTAGTGTGTGCGGTACAAAACCGTAGTTTGCAGGGTAGAACATTGGAGCCGTCATGAAACGGTCAACCATTAGTGCGCCACTGTCTTTGTCTACTTCATACTTTACAGGAGAAGCGTTTGTAGGAATTTCGATAATAACGTTTACGTTATTAGGAACGTCCTTACCAATCGAAAGTTTATCAATATTCATGTTGTATACCTTGAAACATGTAAGAGGAAAGTCGTAATGCATTATAGAGACTTAGATTGTTGTCGCCTATGCTTATTCCTGTAGGTTAATATAAAAGTAAGCAATACATAACTTTTTAAAGATGATATTGGTGAGCACCATTATCCACTTTACATATAAACACTTTCTTTCTAGTCAACATTATTTTTGTTAATCAGGTTTTTTATGTGACAAGTTTGGTAGCAAGCGATATTATTCGCCTCGCTGAGATGGCTTTAAGGGTTTTAACCGTTATTGCTTAAGAATATTCTTTATTTTCAATGTAATAAGAGCGTTTAATTTAAGATGAGTTCGATACGGGATCAACTA
>NZ_QGKL01000025.1 GCF_003172895.1 Leucothrix arctica
ACCACACCTGTACTATTAGTGATAGCGCGAGGCGTACCTAAGTGGTCGGTAACGATATAGTAAGTCTGGTTGTCCTGAACAAAACTGCTGGGTACATGACCGTCCGCGTATTCAAAACGTTGCTTCAGATTATCACTGCCATCGTAAGTGGCTAGCAGCAGGGTTTTATTCAGCCATAGGTACTTTTCGGTGATAACGCCATCCACTCGCTTCGCCACACGATTGCCAAAAGCATTATGCAAATAGCTAATCATTTGGCTGGGTGTTTCTACCTCTAGTAATCGACCCTGTGAACTGTACTGATAGCTTGTCGTGCCGTTCGTGTTTATCTTTTTACTTAGCTGACTATCTGCATCGTATTCATAACTGGTATCACCGCTACCTTGTAGCTGATCCCCTACGTTATAAACAGACCCTTGGTTTGAAATACCGCGTTGCGTGCTACTGTGTGTGGTGCGGTTTCCATTCGCATCGTAACTATACTGCTCAACCGTCGTACCGTTCAAAGCAACATTAACGAGCTGACGCTTATCGTCATAAGTGTAGTCATACTCATTGAAATTGCCATCATCCAATACTGCAGAGAGACATTATGGCCAATTTCACTTGACCACTATAACGTTCTTATTTATTTGGCCAAACGACAATATCCACAATATCAAAACTACTAAGTGGGTGATATTGATGCTGTGCAGATCTATATTCTATAGAGAAAAATATCCCCCTAACTATCCAAAACTGAATATTAATTTCACCCTTTGCATGAGTTACTCTAGCTGTTGCCAAAAGTACCTCTTCATCTTTATTAGCAAACGTTTTCTTTTGCAGCTTACCACTGATATTTTTCCCAAAACGAAAGGTATGAAAGTTTGTGAAACCATACGCCCCTTGAATACCGAGATGACGAAACAACCTTCTAACCACAGTAAATCTGCCAATCTGGTGACACAAAATTTCCCTCTCCTCTACACTCAAACGATCTTGCAAACAATCAAGCAAGGTTTGCTCAAACGGGTATATCACAAAAAAACCAAAAAAGTTTTTTATTCTGTCAAAGTTAGAGGGCTTTTCTAGTTGATACTTTTTTTTAATTTGCATTGTTCAATCCATAAGAACCCGCTCCATATACAGCCCCACCGACGGTATAAGGAACACGATTTATAATTTGTCGTGCCTTACCAAATAATGGATTTGCCTCAAGATGCGCCCTGCTCACACCAAACTGTGCACGAGCATCCATTCTAGTATGCAGCCCAGGTGGGACATGATCTCCATTCAATCTGTTGCCCGTTTTATTTAACCACTTCGCTACTTTGGAGTTACTTTTTTTCAAGGTTGAACTAGGAATAAGTGAGTGAGAAAAATTTTGCCAGTTTATCCCACTACTAGCCTTTGCAACTGACTTTAAACCACCCAAATAACCTGTAGCAATGCTACCTGCGACGCCAGCAACCTCACCGGCTCCATAAGCTGAAGAACAAGTGTTTACTGAGCCTATATCTAGAGCTTCTCTAACCCTACGTCCAATACCAAAGGTTAAAACATCTCCAAACCCAGCCGCAAAATCAACTAAGCCCTGTGGAAGACTAGGCAACAAACCATCCTGATCCACAAAGTTAATCGGATCATTCAGTACATAGCCATAAAGATTACTATCACCACCCGCAAAACCAATCGGATCTCTTGCAGTCCAACGACCAGTCTCAGGGTCATAGTCTCGATAGCCAAAGCGAACTAGCCCTGTATCAACATCTTGAAGACCACCTGCAAAACCAAATGGAATGGTCAGTGTTGGATTGGTATCTGACAGCACATTACCAAAACTATCGTATGTCATACGCTTAACCACCACACCTGTACTATTAGTGATAGCGCGAGGCGTACCTAAGTGGTCGGTAACGATATAGTAAGTCTGGTTGTCCTGAACAAAACTGCTGGGTACATGACCGTCCGCGTATTCAAAACGCTGCTTCAGATTATCACTGCCATCGTAAGTGGCTAGCAGCAGGGTTTTATTCAACCATAGGTACTTTTCAGTGATGACGCCATCCACTCGCTTCGCCACACGATTACCGAACGCGTTATGCAAATAGCTAATCATTTGGCTGGGGGTTTCTACCTGTAGTAATCGACCCTGCGAACTGTACTGATAGCTTGTGGTGCCGTTCGTGTTTATCTTTTTACTTAGCTGACCATCTGCATCGTATTCATAACTGGTATCACCGCTACCTTGTAGCTGATCCCCTACGTTATAAACAGACCCTTGGTTTGAAATACCGCGTTGCGTGCTGCTGTGTGTGGTGCGGTTTCCATTCGCATCGTAACTATACTGCTCAACCGTCGTACCGTTCAAAGCAACATTAACGAGCTGACGCTTATCGTCATAAGTGTAGTCATACTCATTGAAATTGCCATCATCCAATACTGCAGAGAGACATTATGGCCAATTTCACTTGCCCACTATATGTTGCTGTTCGCGTTAACAAGCCTCCGCTATAGGTATTACTAATCAAGTCACCCGAAGGCAGTCTGATTTGCGTCAATCTG
>NZ_QGKL01000026.1 GCF_003172895.1 Leucothrix arctica
GGTCAGTGGTGCAGCGCTAGAAAGCTGACCGTTACGCGCTTGTTTAAGCTGTCTTGCCCATTTATCGACCGTCGATTTTCCTAATCCTAAACTCTCTGAGACGTCCTTAACATTGCGCCCTTTATCGACGACCTCTTGAGCAACTTCAAGGCGGAACTCGGGTGAGTAGGTTGGTCTGGTTCGTTTTGTCATATTTACACCTGCTTAGTTAAAGTGAGTTTATCACCTCTAATCAGGTGGCCAAATTTAGTGTGCCACTACACTTTCACCCACCAGCGTTTCGTAGCCATTGGGTAACTCCGCGATAAACTCATGGCAATTGGTTTGCTCGGCCACCCGAATCACGTCATCCATCGTGAAGCTGGTTTGGCCATAGGTGATGTTTTCAAAGACACTTCGATTAAACAACAGCGTACTTTGTGACACTGAGCCTATTAAGCGGTAAAGCACTGCTTGGGGTAAGTCAGTAATCTTTGTGCTACCAAACACTATCTCGCCAGTACCAACATCATATTGTCTCAACAGTAGGTCAGAGAACGTCGATTTACCGGAGCCAGAAGAGCCAACAACTGCAACCTTTTGGCCATAAGAAATTGTCAGGTTGATGCCGTTGATGGTTTTATCGGTACCTAAATACGAGAAGGTAATGTCCTGTACGGCTAGGTCTGGTTTATCAGTCACTGATATGTCGCTAGCTTCTGGAAACTTAATATCATGCTGTTTAAGGATGTTATCTAAAGCAGGGTAGATCTCTGCGTTTATTTGCAGAAATCTATCCATTTTTAACGTCCCTTGCGTCGCGGTACGAATAGATAAGTTGGTAAGCAATACAATCAAGAGTAGCTCAACAATATTGAAGTCGCTGCCACTAATCCAATAGGTCGCACCGACAATAGCGATGATACGAAATAGGTGACTACTAGCATCTAGGCGGAAACGGTCTTTGTGTGATTGCCACGTGTAATGACTCTCTTCATCGATCGATTCCTGATAACTTTTTAGTAGGCGGTTTCGCTCTGTATTAACCGCAGTAAACGAGCGTACGATGTAAGAGTTTGAAATGATGTCACTCAGCTTTCCGACAAATCCTGTATTGGTTTTACTGGCGTTTTTCGCCAAGTTATTGCGTCGTTTAGCTGCGCTTAAAGTGAAGTAAGAAAATGCGACACACCAGACGACCACCACAGAACCAATGATCGGGTCGATGGCAAAGATCAGCAATGTCGCCAGTACCGTGATTAATAAGGTCGGCCACAAGTCCATGATCACAATCCAAAGCCCAGCGGTGATGGCATGAGCGGCTTCCATCAAACTAGAGGTGAGGGCACCTGACTGTGTTTTGTGAGTGAATTTCTTCGAGTGGTGCAGCAGATGTTCGTAGAGACACATCATCGCAGTGTGGCGAATAGTCGTTCCACTCAATGTTTGTGCTTTGGAGCAAAAGCGAGCGCACTGAAAATACAGCAGCTCAAAAAATAAAAAGAGCAGGATAAGTACCGCTATTTTTTGGTAGTTCACCGCGTTGCTAGTATCAAGTTTGATCAACTCTTTTAATAAAACACTCAGAGTGATCGGAAGCCCTAGTAGTGCAATCGAGGCAATGGTTTGTGCCACAAATATCTGAGCAATAATGCGTTTGTTAGCACTGAGAATAAGCTCCCAAAAGCGTCGTATATTCGGCGCGTTATCTCCCCAAATAGGGACAGCAACACGCTCTGACTGAGAAATTGACTGATCTATAGTACTCATACCGCTGCATTCCACATTGAGTGATAAACGGATTCGCGACCGATGAGGTCGTCATGGTTGCCTTGCTCGATAATCTTGCCTTTTTCCATGACTAGTATTCGGTCAAAGTCTTTAATGGTGGATAGGCGATGCGAGATGACTAAGACGAGTTTGTCTTTAGAAATACGCGAAATCGCTGACTGAATATTGGTTTCAGAGATTGAGTCTAATGATGAGGTTGCTTCATCAAAAATCATAATTGGCGCGTCTTTTAACAAGGCTCTGGCGATAGATAAACGCTGAGCTTGACCGCCCGACAAACTACTGCCTTTTTCACCAATTTCATTATCAAACTGCTTGGGTAAGCTCATTATAAAGTCATAGCAGTTAGCTTTTTTAGTGGCTTCTATAATGTCTTCGAAAGTCGCGTCGGCATTACCTATTTTTAAGTTATCCATGATCGTGCGATTGAATAAACTTGGGTTCTGCGGCACTACTGATATAAGCGTGTTTAAGTTGTCGATAGTGAGGTCTTTAATGGGCGTATCATTCATGGTGATAGCGCCACTCGACACGTCATTGGTACGTACCAAAATTTTCATGAGACTTGATTTGCCAGAGCCAGAACTGCCGACAATCGCGACTCGCTCACCTGATTTAAACGCTAGATTGAGGTCTTCAAAAAGGCGCTCGGTGGTGCCTGTATAAGTGAAGCTCACATCCTTCATTTGTAGGTGGATATGGTTCGGTGAAAAGTCGTTTATGGTGCCAGTGTTTGGTATTTCAGATTCAAAAAAGATAGTGGCAATGCTGTTTTGAATACGAGAGTGAATTCTGAATAAATCGACAAGGCGATCAACGCTGGACTGGACATTTCGTATTACGATATTGATGACGAGATACGCGAGAAAGAACTCCGAAGCGGCTATCCAGCCGACCATGAGTAAGCCGCTCAGCATCGCAATCATGATTATCTTGAACAGTGTCACGAATAGCGATTGATAAACACGGGCGGTTTCTGAGGAGAAGGAGTAGAGCATATTCTCACGATCCCAGACGTCGAGAATCTTGCCTAAACGCAGGCGCTCGTACTCTACTTTAGAGGCTTGGCGAGTTGACTGCTGACACTCGACAACATTCATTATGTTACCGAACGCTTCACCACGCATTTTGCTTGAGTTACTGTGTAATGGCACTCGGATGACGGCACAATAAATACCAACACCCTGGAACAGAAAGAACCATACCAACAGCACCACCGAAATAATCGGGCTTACAAAAGCCAGCCCTATGGCCGCGATCAGCGCAATAGTAATACTGGGGATCATATCCATGAACATGATATCAATCAGATTGCTCATTTCTTTTGGCAAACCGCTGATGCCGCTGGTGATTTTCCCCGTGCTTTTAGACGTGAAATAATCGTTGGAATGCGTCATTAGTTTGGAGAAACTCTTTTCCAAAATTAATGTTTTGATATTGGACTGTAGCGTTGAGATGAAAGTGCCAGATAAGTACCTAGACACTAGCTCGACAAGGCTAAATAGCACGAAGCAAATAACGCCAAAACTGAGGTCAAGTTTTTCACTGCTACCGGGGGAGTAGTAATAGAAGCGCAGTAACTCACGAACGATCCATGCTAATGAAAAGGCTTGGCCTAACTGGCAGAGTTGGGCGGTGATTTGAGCCGATAGGGCTTTAGCGATTTGGTACTTCATGGGAAGCGCTAATAGCTTTATCACGCCCCAGAAGTTGAGATTCCCATCCGTTCTTTTCATTGTACGCCACCAATTTTGTTTATTTCGGCTGCTGCTTCGAATGCAGTTTAGCCACTCCTCGTTGTCTTCTAATATACTAGAATGGTGTTTTGTTTAATATCTTTATGTGTTTATTGTGTGCTTTAGTGGCTTGTTTTGTTCTTTAAAGGAGGGCGGCTCCTAATACTTTTCTATGTGGTTTTTGATTAAAATTAATTTTAGATGATGGCAAACACTAAGCGACAAGCAGTTAAGACAACTGTTGTGAACAAAAGAGCCACAGGAGTCTGTGACTCTTTTACACTACTTAGTTTATATATAGTGAAGTATTAAACTGAGTCTGTGCAGAGCTGTAAGCGCTGTCACATGTCACCGATAAATCATATTCACCAGTTTGTGTTGCTGTAAAGCTTAACGTACTAGTGTCATAGCCTTGAAATATTTCAGGTACGAAACTATGTTCCGGTGATACTGAAAGTAACTGCCATTTGCAACTACTGAAGTTGTTATCTGTAATGTCGAGAGACATAAGTTCATTGGTAGTCGTGGTTCTATTATCCCAGTCACATAAGTATCCATGACATTGGAAATCTTCTGCTGTCAGTTCAGTCGAGCGCACATTTACTTCGACCACCTCTTCGCTAAAGGCGCCCTCTGCATCTGTCGCTCTAAAGCGTAATTTATACGTACCAGCTTCATCACCTATGAATGAGTACCAAATATTTATATTAAACCCAAAGTCTACTTCGGCAAAAACGTACTCTTGTTCAATAAGTAGTTCCGCTGCACTTCCATTTGGTTTTTCTATCCATTCATAACTTATAATAACGCCAGGGTCTTCAGTAAATGTATCTCTATCACTTGAAGCGATGCCTACTGAGAAAGTTGAACCAGCAGCCTTATCATCATAGATATAGTCTTCAAGTTGACTGATTGATGGTGTTGCATTAGCGATGTTGATGGTAATAAAGCTAATGCTACTTTGACCGCTACCTAGATAATCTGTCACTTTCAAACTGATTTTATAAGTACCTTGGACATCAGGAGTAAACGATGCTTGTTGATTAATATACCCATAAATATAGTCATGCGTATCTTCATGATTTACGACTGTTGCAGAGCTACCCTCAGGGTACTCTTCTATTGTCCACACGGTTTGAAGCTCAGTGTCATCGTTGTCATAAGAGTTATCAGAAAATAACTGTAATTCTGTACCGATTGTATATTCGGCAGTATCGTCATGATCTGTGTTGCCATCTATTAAATTATAGTGAGTGGCAACGAGCACTGACGTAGGTGCAGTGTTTTCTTCTAAATCGGTCGGCTCAGATGAAGTTTGGTCTTGAATAGCTGTTAGTTCGTAGACGCCATCACCATTGGCATCTAACCCGACAGTATATTTGCTCTCGCTGCTGTAACCATTGTCATAATTCCCTTCACCTGAGTCAACGATTCTCGCTTTTGAGACGGCAGCACCCGTTAGAAGAATTTCACCGTTTGATGGAATGAAAACACCATAATCACTGTAGGTTGAATAGTCATCAGATGTCGAAATAGTTACATAACCTAGATTACTAATATAAACCTTACCGTTAATAGCGTTAGGGCTTTCTAAATCATAGCGATTACTCTCTATCGTGTAATTTTGTAGGTAAGTTGATAAGCCTGTTAGTGTGTTAATAGAAGTCAGGTTCGATACCCTTTCTATTTCATTATTGGTAACCACTCCAGTTATAGAGTAAGACTCACCACCCTGTGAAACGGTCAGGTCTTGATAGGCCAATGTCACAGATTCATCAGCGTGAGTTGTCTGAGAAGCTTGACCATTGAGTGTTGAGTCACTGTCTAATTTACAGTCTTTAAATGTGAGAACTAGGAATCCAACCTCAGTTTCTGGGTCAATATCACCATTACCTGAGACCGTTCCACCATACTCACATGCTTCTGACTCTGAGACAGCACGACTTTGAAAGTCAGTATTAATACTTCTATTTTCAGTGACTTTTAAAAGACCATCAATTAGTTGCGGTTGATTCGTCAATATAGATTTCGAAGTACCTTGTGGACGGCTTAGAGCTTCACCACTTGCGGAGTTTCCAACAATTAATGATGCAAAGAGTAGCGCATTAGATTCGTTCAATAATACCGGGTCTCGGCTACCAGTGTAAGCTTGGCTGGCCTTTGGATCGAGTTGGGAGATTATGTTTGAACCTCCGCTATCACTCCCTCCGCCACCACAGCTAACAAGTAATAATGAAGTAAGCCCGACTCCACTTATTGCTAGAACTTTGCTAATTGCTCTCATCTTTGATTCCTTACCCTTTTGGTTAAACAGTTTGATATATCAACAATTGTAATATAATACTATTATATTACAATTTAGTCATTCGTTGATGGTGTCTTATTGTTGTTGTAAAAGGCTTGTTATCTAATTTACCTTGGATTTGCTCAACGTTTTCAGCAGTGACCTTATTCAATGCCATTCCTATGAGAAGATATTGTCTCATCAATCCGTTGAGGTTCTCGCTAAAACCACGCTTCCATGAATGATTAGGGTGAAAAATAGTTATCAACCTCAAGGACTTCCTTGATTTTGGAGTAATAAGCAAACTCTTTACCATTACAAATTGGCTGTACATTTTATGGCTATTTTTATGTCTTGTAGTCAATGAACGGGAAGAGATAAATAGCTATGCAAATAAAGGCCTTCCCTACCGTCAATAAAACACTGCCAGTTGAGTCTAATTACCGCTAGTAACCTACAATTATCCTCATTTTCTCCTATGCTTTAGTTATGAATAGGCAAGGGCAAAACTACATGGCATCTCTGGAAGGTAATTCTGATTTATGGGGTGAAAAACAACCTCGTAAACAGCGCAGCGAAGCAGCCATGTTTCTAGCCGCGATTATTACTGTTTTACTTATTTCCAAGAGTATTGATAGCTGGTTACTTAGCAACATTGGTTCGGTTGATATTTACTCCAATACCTTTGTTTGGCTTTATACAGCAGCAGTTTGTGCACCGATGGCCGCCTACCTATGGTGGCTTAAAAAGCCTTTAAGTGTCTTTGGTGTCACGCTAAAAAACTGGCGACAATCACTTGAAGAAGGTGTTGTTATTAGCGGCATACTACTGATCCTGGGTACCTTCGTTTTAACCGTTATTAGCAAGTTAGAGGGAGGGAGCCTAGCCGACTCTATCAACTGGGATTGGCTAAAGCCTGAAACTCTCGCATATATTCCTCACTCCATTATTCAGGAATTTATTTTTCGGGGCGTGGTATTGGCAACATTATTGCACCTGTTTCGTGCTCACTCATTATGGCTACCATTACTGCTCAGCAATTTGTTGTTTTCATTTATGCACATGCACCTTGGTATTGCGGCGATGGCTATGACGTTCCTTATGGGATATTTGTTTAGTTGGATGTACTTACGTCACAACAGTATTTTAGGCATATCAATCATGCATATGATTTTGGGAAGTGCTGCTTTTACATTTGGTGTTTTGTAACAAAATTAGCTTACTAGTTACTATTCAATATTCCTGTTTTTTAGGTTTTTAATAACGCCAATAGTCAGCAAAATAGTGCTAGGTATTCCGATGAGGTGGTACAAACCATCTTGGTTAATAGGGATAAATAGAGCAAGTTCATAAGGCCCAATAGCCTGAGCAACAGCAGCGAGGATAAATAAAAACATACCAACACATATTACTCCAGCGCCTACGTGTTTTTTAATCGCTAAGTGAATGTACATCGTTAAAATTAGCAGCATGTAGATAGACTGGTAAGCAATGAATATTAAAAAGGTGTCGCGATTAAACTGCGTCATTGCAAAAAAGATCACGGCAACCCCGATGAGATACGGGAAGTACTTCTGCATTGTGTCTTTGCCTAAATAGTCGTAAAGCGCAGCCGACATTAGCAGAGCAATCATTAGGCCTAGTATCAGGTTTATAGGTATCCAAATAAGCTCGCTTGTTTCAATGTCTATGCTCAAACCATGAACCAACGATGCTAAAATATTAGATACAAACAACATAACGAAGACGGCTTTCCAAAGCTTGGCTTTAGAGTTTGAGTTGTTACTATTTTTGCTTATTAAGATGAATGAAATAAACGCAACCAGTGCCCATAAAACATTGGTTAAGGCTGTAAATAATTCATAAGGGTTGTTATTTATCACTTCACTCATCGTTTATAAATCTTTCTCTGAAATCTACATGAATCAGGACTATGCTTACTGTATTAAGCCTAAGCCCTGCGGTTATTTTTATGCAAACTAAATACTTCCGATATTCGGCAGATCGTCTACCCGTATTCTTATTTTTGGCGTTGTCAGTTCTGGACTTTTTACTCTATTTTATAGTCGATAATTGGCTGGTACTGATTCCCTACATACTACTAGTGTTACCTGTAAAAGGGGCAGTTTCTGCCTTTACTCATCATCACCAACATCATAAAACGTTTCGTAGTCCAGTGTTAAATCACATCCTAGAGTTTTTCTATTTTTTACATACGGGTGCTACATCAAATATGTGGGTTTTACAGCACAATTTGGGGCATCACATTAACTACAAAGAGCCGTTAAAAGATGAAGCGCGTTGGATGACTAACAACGGTCAAACAATGAGCGCTTTAAAGTATACCGTGTTCAATACCTTAACTATTTACGGTCATGTTTTCCATATTGGAAAGCGTCATCCAAAGCTGCTGAAGAGTGTGGTTTATCATCATGTTATTGGCTTACTACTATTGGCAACGCTGCTTTATTACCAACCTATTAATGCCTTGCTGCTGTTTCTTGTACCGATGTTGCTGATCTTTATTTTTACAGTATTCGCCACTTATGATCATCATGCTGAACTTGATACAGGAACACCGTTACATGCTTCAAGAAACAACCTCAACAAGTTACACAATATAATGCATGGAAATTTGGGCTACCATACCGCTCACCACCTAAGGCCGGGTCTGCACTGGTCGAAGCTCCCAGAGTTTCATGAAACCATTAAAGATCAGATTCCCGATGAGCTTATACACGACTCGTATTTCGATTGGCGTCAATCATAAAAATGACTCTAACTCATAGGAACAAAAATGCTTGATACTGATAACGAACAACTTAAAGCTGCTCTAAATAAACTAGACTTGTCAAAATTTCGACCAAGTTTTCGAGAGTCCTTTTTCTACGTTTTGCTGGATATATTGTTGCTATCTTTGACGCTTATCGCTGTCTACAGCGTCACCACAAGTGGCTACTATTTTATATCCTTGTTGCTATCACTGTTTGCTGGAAATCTATTTTTCTCTTTGTTTGTGCTGGGTCACGACTGCGGACATGGGAGTTTTTCTAAGCATAAAACAGTCAATAATGTTGTTGGCTTTTGCCTTCATCAATTCATACTGACACCTTACTGGGCTTGGAAAAAAAGCCATCACAGACATCATATGTTTACGGGTGATATTGAGAGGGATGAATCATTTGTGCCGATCACACAGGACAATGCTGAGTCTGTTTTAGGTGTAGAGAAAGGGAATAAAAAATCATTCTTTGTCGTGAGGCTCTTTAACCTAATTACACTTATTACCGGTATCAGCTTTCACGTTTACACTGTTTATAACCCTTTTACCAAGTGCTCTCATTTCTTACCCAACAAGGTATTTTTAAAGGAAAGTGATAACAAATGGATCTACTTAGGAACGGCTGTAGCAGTGCTTTCTTTGAGTGTTTTGGTTTATTTAACCTTCAAGCAACCTATCATGATGTTCTTTATGTATTGGCTACCATTTATGGTCTGCTATCACATTTTGATTTTTGTGACGTTAATGCAGCACCATCATCCGGATGATTCTAAATGGTATTACTCTCAAGATTGGACACGCCTTAAAGGTGCGCTAAATACTTTCGATTACAGGTATGGTGCGCTAAATATCATCGTAAGTAAGTTGCATCACAATATTGCAAACTTTCATGTGATTCATCACATCTTTGCATCGATTCCACACTATAAAATAGAAGCAGCAACCAAAGACTTAGTGGGGAAAATAGATGCGAATTACGAGCCGAAGCAATTCTCATATTCTAACTACATAAGGATAATTTGGTCGTGTAACTATGTTGATAATCACAGCTCTGAGCAGAAGCACTACCCAATGAAGTCATTCGAGGAACTATAGATTTGTAACGTTTACTGGCAATTCTTAGTTGCGCTAGTTTGACGCCTAACTAGCGCTAGATGTGTCATCAGTACTAGACGCTAATAGTATTTCATCAACCAAATCTGAGACTTCGTAAACTGCTTTGTTTACAAAGGCTTGGCGTGCTTTAGCCGAATCCTGATCTGTTTTCAAAGTGCTGATACAGTCATATAGCTCCTGAGCTGTTTTGAACGACTGACTGAGATTCTGCTGTTCAGCCCAAGGCGCATTATTAGATTCGTGAGGCATCACATGGCTGGTGTCTAAGAATGAAGGTAAACCCAATGCAATACTTTCCATTATCGTTCCCGGTCCTGGTTTGCCAACCAAAAAGTCTGAGATAGACATAAAGTAGGGTACTTCTTTGCTAAAACCGATCACTACTTTTTTATAACGCGTGGAGAGTTGATCTAGTTGATTTTTTAGTTTTTCGTTATTGCCGCAAATGAAGATTAGCTGTGCATCAATCTTTAGTGTATCCAGCGCTTTGGCCAATTTTAAAATTCGCTCAGGAGGGTAGCCTCCGTAAAGAACCATGCCAACTGGCTTATCCATGTTAAAGCCCAACTTTTGACGTTCAGACATGACGTCGAGATGCTTCGGCTGCAAAAAAAGAGGGTCAATGACCGTACCCGATAGCTGCCGTACTTTATGTGTATCGGCATGATACGTTAATGCTTGCTGATAGCCTTTCTCTGTCCCTGAAAGCATGTACGGATGAGTGTTATTTACAAACCAAACCTCTTTCGGAATAACCTTAGCCCAAAGTCGTGAAGTCTCTTCGTACTCAAACAAGTCTGTTTGGATAATGACGCAAGGGCATTGCTCTTCAAGAGCGGTCACAATTTCATGATTGATGATTGGAATAACCGAAATAACAAGATCAGGCTTCTCTTGATTAAAGAAGTCTTTAAGGCGTTTGATCAAGCGTTTTTGGTTAGGAATTCGGTAGAGATAATTGATCGTTCCAAAAAACAAACGATAGACCAGTGGCGACGCTTCTTTTTTCAGGATGACTGTATTGTAAATAGACTCCCCAGAGCAGCCAAATAGTTTCTCACCGACATCTAAGTCGATAAATAACTCATTAAATGTGCTTAAAATACGAATATTTCGGTCTTCTCGCTGTAATGCTTTCGCTAAGACCTTAGCCGTCTGTTTGTGGCCACCGCCTGACTCATTAGACAGAATTATAATTTTCTTCACACTTTCTCCGATTTAAGCATATAAAGCAGACAAACGACGCCATAATTTTTGACGGTTATTATCTCAAGGTGTTGAGTTTTTCTGTATTAGGTCATGAGCTTAAACTTTAGTCTACTTCGAAAGTTTTTTCTTAATAACGTTGAGGTATTCCCCCTGCGGTAAAGTTATTCAGACAACTGGTGGGATAATTTCCAAACGTATTTCAAATGCTCTTCTATACTTACTTTAACCATCTATTTGGAGGTGAGTCATGAAAGTACTCCATGATCTCAATAAACATGAAATCCCTCTATGTTTACTATTTAACCGTGCTAATCAGTGCCGGCCTGTCAGTCTGTTTCTCTCTGCGATAAGTCGTTTGGGAAATGGGGTGTTCTGGTATGTCTTGATTGTGATGTTGCCTGTCATTCATGGCGTAGAGGCAATGAATGCTGTTGTTCATATGCTTGCTGCAGGATTGTTAGGGCTGGCGGTTTATAAGTGGTTAAAGGTAACGACTAGGCGAGTACGTCCTTATAACTATCACGAAAATATTTTCAGGAGTGTCCCAGCCTTAGATCAATTTAGCTTTCCTTCGGGGCATATCCAGCATGCAACAAGCTTTTCATTGGTGCTGCTGTACTACTATCCAGAATGGGCTTTGCTGGTGCTACCGTTTACTGCCTTAGTCGCATTATCGCGCGTGGTGTTGGGGTTGCATTATCCTAGTGATGTGGTGATTGGCGCGGCTATTGGTTTGGTAATATCCCAAGTGAGTATTTCTTTGCTGCAATATTTCGAGTGACCTGAAATTGAAGGGTCAAGCATGCCAAAAATCATGGCGATATGACCCAAAATAAAAAAAATCGCAACACAGGTAGTCTGGACTTTCAGCTTGTCTTAACTATCTTTATCAACAATTCCAAACTCTTGCAGTTCACCAACACCTGAGCTATGTGGTTTGAACCCGCATTGCTACCGTTAACGCAAATCAATGTTTTAGTTCTTACTTACCTTGAACTCACTATCTAATGGGGTATCTCGCTCTTTTGATCAGAGGTATTTCTCATAAGTACTAGCTAAACATTGAAACTAATTTGAATATACTTTACGATTTACGTAAGCACTTACATAAATACGAGGTAGAGATGAGTTTTTATTCTGTGGCAGGGCAAATGGCGTTAGGCAGTCGCTTACGACAACTTGGCGATGTATTGATGAATGATGCTGAGAAAGTCTATGGTCTATACGACGTGGATATCGATCCCCGTTGGTTTCCCGTGTTTTATATGCTGACGATAAAAGAAAGCGCTGCTATTACCGAGCTTGCGAGTGATGTTGGTCATAGTCATGCGGCTGTTAGTCAGGTCGTTAAAAGCATGATGCAGAGGGGTGTGGTGACAACTGAAAAGTGCCCCAATGATGCACGTGTAAATAGGGTTATGTTGACCGAAAAAGGCAAAGCGATTACGGCTAATCTTGAAGACCAATGTTTGGATGTAAATGCAGCGGTAACCAATCTACTAAACGAGAGTGGGCCTAATCTCTGGGCTGAGCTTGATGTGGTTGAAAAAGAGCTTAAAGGGCAGGGATTATTTGAAAGAGTAGTGAAAGCACGTAAGGCTCGAAAGCGGGGAGAGATCGAATTAGTTCCCTATCTGTCGCAATATGAAGCAGCATTTAGAGATCTCAATATTGCTTGGATAGAGAAGTATTGGACACTTGAGGCCGCTGACTACAAGGCATTGGATAAGCCGACCGAGAGCATCATCAACCAAGGCGGTTATATCGTCGTCGCGCTCTATAATGATGTGCCTGTTGGCGTGTGTGCTCTGATTAAAATGAAAAGTGGCGGATACGAATTAGCTAAAATGGCGGTTGATGAAGCGATGAAAGGTTTAGGTGTAGGGACATTGCTGGGTCAGCACGTTATTGATAAAGCAAAATCGCTGGGTGCAAACAGTCTTTATTTAGAGAGTAATACAGTACTTGCGCCTGCGTTAGGCTTGTATCAAAAACTAGGGTTCCAGCCTGTTGCTAATAGTGACTCACCTTACAAGCGTTGTAATGTCCAAATGGTGCTAAATATTAAGGGTTAAACGGATTCAAAAAAAGTGCCCAGTTCGCTGTGGACTGGGCACTCCAGCTAATCTACAGGTAATAGACGACCTAAAGTCTGAGTTTTGGATACTTAACAAAATCCATCACCCGACTCCCGATAATAGCCATTGCGAAATAAAGTTTTACCTTTCTCTCCTACCACCCAATATTGATGTGCCTCATTTAGCGCCGGTAGTTGATAGTCATCAAACTGCTTATCCAACACACTATCAGGCACGCTATATTGTCGTGCGAGATTGTTTTTGTAGATCGTTTTCTCTGGTTGCAACATCACCACTAAAGTCACTAAGGCATGATAGTCCCGAGCCAGATCAATGATCAGCGCCCGAAAATCACTACGCAGATTAGTAGCGTCCCAAACAACACCTTGCTTCTTACGTAATGAAACTCTCAGCAACTCTTTAGCCGCTTGAAGTATTTGGCCTATGTTCTTTTGAATTGAACGGTCACCATTAAACTCCTCGCGTAATACATCCAAAGAAACCAGCTCGTAGTCCGGATAGTTCTGATTAATCCACGTGGATTTCCCCGAGCCACTGGGCGCGCACATCACCACCACATGCGGGTGATCTTCCCTATGCTGATAGGTCGTGCCCAACGCTTCTTCTGGCTGCGTAATCTTTCCGTTTTCTAGCTGATACAAAGCATGCGCGTAAACATAGTCCTGAATATGTGGCGACAACTGATTCAACTCAGGCGCAAGTTTACTGCGCACATCAAGTGGCTTACCCCATACACCATAATCTTCTGCGAACAGTTTAAACTCTTCCAGGTAAAGCAACTGCTGAGCAAGGTCAGGGCAAGTTCGCCCTCGCATATCTGCGACTTCTAACCAATAAACCAACTCAGTATTCACCTGTCGAGCCAGCCTCCAATAATCAGAAACTGACATGTTTTTGATAGCTAGTCGCTTGGGCATGTGATGTTCACCGACCAAATTTAGCACTGTCCAAACTACCTCAAAGGATAACTCCAGATGGTGTAATTTGAAGGCTAAATAAGAACGGCCGATATCCTCATGCTGTGGCGCAGCGATGCGTATTTTCCCTTGAATGTCTACTTCGCGGGTACGTATCGGCTTAGCGATATCATGAAGAATAACGCCTAGAATTAGGGCCTGACGTTGCCATCCTTGTATATGACTCGCTTGATTGCTCAGCAATAAATACAGCTCATCCAACACCATACCTGTGTGGATGTGCACATCACCTTCGGCATGCCACTTATGATCTTGCGGCGTGTCTTTGAAGCGATTGAGGTAATCAATGTGAGGGCCTAACTGCTCAACACATTCATCTATTGTTGGCATTGCATCAACAGCTAAATGCTCTAACCATGTTGTTATTTTCATGATGTGGTCTCCTTTTTCGCAACCTGCAAGCCATTTGGAACTATCTCAGCTTGCATCCAATGTTGATCGGTTTGCACATGGTTTGGTCGCACCCATTTCGCAACACTCTGTTTAAACTCATCATAAGCAAACGAGTCAGCCAAGCGGACGACGTAACCTTCTACTAGACGTTCATCAATATGGATCTCACGGAGCAACGCCTCATCCCACACGCCACGGTAAAGCACAGGCGGGGAATAAATGCCAAGTAGCTCAAACCACTCTTCAGTTTCAGCCCAACTTAAGCAGTCGTTATGGGCATTCCATAAAGAGAAGCCATAGAAGTAGCTTTGCAGGTTTTGATACGCCACCGAATGCTGAGCGTACATATTCTCACCGCAAACGCGCCATCCTTTTGGGATATCGTGTGCGATAGTGCTATGCCAGCGCTTGAGCCAATCGCGTGATGGGTGATTACGACTATCCAAAGAACGGGCATGAGTATGATCACAATAAAGTGAGGTATTTTCGCCATCCATCTTTTCGGTGACGATAATGTCACGCCCGACAAAGTGGGTGGTATTGGTAGTGCGTACATCATCGCTACTTACGCTTGGAGACCAAGGTAAATGATGTGTGCGCGGGTATTTTATGTAATTTGACATTGTCTTAATCCTACGAAGCACACCTAATATTCAATGAGTAATCTGATCGAAATAGGGCGGCTCCAAACACGTTTTTAAAGCACACGAATTCGAACGACTGAGTTTGAAAAAACTGAGTAGTTAAGCGTCGTTAAAGAACGACAAATCGTGTGTTAAATGATGACTGTGCTGGATAAAAATAATTACATGACTCTGAAGGAATAGTCGGCCAAAGGCCTAGTTAGTATTATTTGTGTAGCGTAAATGGTTTACTGTTGGGTGTCTATTAATTAATTTTAGGACAGTCGTTGGTTGTGCTTAAAGCTACTGTAACCATGCTTTTCAATAGCCTAGGTTTGTAAGTACGAAATAGTGTGCTAGACTAATTAAGCTCCATCATTTTGCTAACACAGCAAATTCACACCAACGAACAACCAGCAGTCGGCTGGCTATTATGTGAAAGATTATTTGTTATCTCTATTGCTCGACCTCGACGGTATTGAGCAAGACCCGTACTACCACCCTGAGGGCGATGCCCTTTTTCACTCTCTTCAAGTGTTTCAACACGCCCACCAACAAAGTGATCAACCACTTTTATGGGCTGCCGCATTATTTCATGATGTTGGTAAAGCTTGTGGCTCAAAAGAGCATGACAAAGTAGGCGCTGACATGTTGCGAGGTGTACTGAATGAGCGAATCGTTTGGTTGGTCGAACACCATCTTGATTTACTAATCGCTCCTTCTCAAACCAAGCGAAAGCTTCGTAAGCACAGCCTCCAATTAAAGCAATTACAACAGCTACGACACTGGGATTTATCAGGTCGTGAGTTTAATGCTGAAGTGATTAGCCCCCAGCAAGCCATTACACTATTAGATCCTTATTTCACCCAAATCGTGGCATAAATTGCCACCATTACTATGAGTAAAAAACAGCAACAAATTCGTATGATTCTCGTTCGTGAAGCCGCTCGGTTAATGGTCGAAGAAAATGTTACACAGTTCCTCGATGCGAAGAAATTAGCCGCCAAACGTTTGTTTGGAAAACCTCTAAAAAATCTACCCAGCAACAAAGAAGTGGCCGATGCCGTTTACCAAATGAATCATCTATTGGATTCTGAAGTATTGGATCAGCAACTCTTTGAAATGCGCAAAGTCGCCATCGAAGTGATGGGCGCGCTCAAAGACTTTTCCCCGCGTTTAATTGGCTCGGTCAGTACAGGACGTATTTGCGAAAGCAGTGATATAGATATTCATGTGTTTGTGGATCATATCGAATCGCTGCTGATATTTTTGGATCACCTAGGTTGGCAATATGAAAATACACTGGTCACTATTCAGCAAAATGGGCGTTTGAACGACTACCATCATGTTTATCTATGGTTTGACTATCCGATTGAGTTGTCGGTGTATCCTACGTTGGAGATACGGCAGAACAGTCTCAGCAGTATTGATGGGAAGCCTATTAAACGGTTGTCGCTGACGCGGGTTAAGGAACTAGTGGTCTTAAAGCAGTAATCGAGAAATAAGCAATTACTACTCCCTCAATTTACTAGTGTGAGGGAGTGGAATTAACGCCTCACCGAAGTATTTTATTGTTTTCTTTGTCTAGATCTTTTATGTCAGGGTATAGGTGCTTGAGTGATTCTGCTAACTGCTCACTCACACCAATAAACAAGGTACAAGTACTGTCCCAACAGACTATTTCAAATTCTGCATCCTTAGCTTGTGGTTGAGGTATGCCTTCCCAGAAACTGGAATTTCCATCTGCATAAGGTAAATTACTAGCGTCTACTTTAGGCTTATTTAGGAATGCTGAAAATACTCCCCAGATAAATTGAATTTTTTCAGTATTAACTATTTCGGCCAACTCATCGCCGCTAAATACTGCAGGGCTTGTATGAATCTGAATCTTTTTGACTGCTGAATAGCTTATTTCTTGGTTTGAAAGAACCCAGTGATATTCTTTTAACTCAGGAATTTTATAGAACAGAGGGTCTAAATAAGAATAGCATTCAACATACTTAGAATTTTCGAGTATCAGATTCATAGGTTAACCATTTGTAGAATTTATGTGTTCAAAATAGGGTGTATCTGCTCATGTTTAGCGTTGACTCGTTTGCTCTTAATAGAAACTAAGAAGTTATTCGTTGTTTATAGAGTGTTTTGCTTTTGCTCCAAGTGTAACTTCCTTAATAAGAACATTGATGATATGAACATCTCTCACAAAACGCGCTTCGAAGTTACGACTTTCAAACGGTGCAGCAAGTGTCTCTTTTGCTTCATAGCTAATTCCAAAGCCCCTCATAGGTATTGATAATCTTGGGCTCCAAAAAGTTTGTGCGAACTTGCCTGAAATTATATTTTTAGTTTCTTGGAAGCCACTACCTAATAAAGGTAATTTATAACTTAAAACCATCTTTAAAATTGGGTTATCAGCACTTTTTGATGCGTCTAAAAAAGCTCCAAACGATTGTAATCTCTCGTCAAGTTCAGTAGTTAAGAAGGCTCCAGCACCTTTGGACATTAAACCCATTACGACAGAATTAAAATCATCAATGGATGCAGAAAGTTCTGTTATTAGTTCCTGCTCATTGTCTGTTTCTATGTTGGTTTGGTACTTCCTAAAGCTATAAGATAGCGTTGCTAACGCTATACTCAACGGCGCATAGACTGACTCTGTGTATTCCCTAGCTTTTTCGAGATAGTTGTCTTGGAGTTTTTGGTTATAGTTTTGGTTAAGTTCGAGTATTTTTTGCTTAGCTGAAATAGCTTTGAAATAACCACCAATTACAGCTCCTAAGATAGCTGCAGCGCCAGCTATAATAGTTGTAATTATTTTCGTATCCGTAATTTCCATACATATCCTTGATAAAGACTAGTAACTTATTAAGAGGCTTGGCTTCTTTCAATATTTTTATCAGACTTCAAGCCTTTTAATTCTAATGGAAGCAGTAAGTGTAATAATACATCAAGGTGTAGTTGTTTTGAGTCTGTTTTTTGCGTGACATAGGCTTTAACGTAATTTGGTATTTGACGTAAAAATTCTAATTGTCTGCCCAGTAGGCACTTTTTAAGAGGTACGCTTATCAATACCGACGTGGTAAGCTCATTGCATGACCAATACAACACATTTATCAGACGTTCGCTTCAGCGATTTCGACCTACATCCTGCCCTTCACAAAGCTATCGAAAAAACAGGCTTTGAGTTTTGCACGCCCATTCAGGCAGAGAGTTTGCCAATAACTTTGCTAGCCAAAGATGTTGCCGGCCAAGCGCAAACAGGTACGGGTAAAACTGCGGCTTTCATGTTGCCAATTATTCAGCATTTGCTGAACAATCCACTGGAAGATCGCAAGCCAGACCAAGTACGAACGCTGATAATGGTGCCAACGCGTGAGTTAGCGATTCAGGTTGCTAAAGATGCAGAAGTATTCACTAACGAAAGCGGCCTAAAAGTAGCGCTGGCTTACGGTGGTGCAGGTTACGATGCACAGAAAAAAGCGATTGCCGACGGTGCAGATATTCTTATCGGTACACCGGGTCGTCTAATCGACTTTTTCAAACAAAAAATTTACACACTACGCCGTTGCCAAGGCTTAGTGTTAGATGAAGCTGATCGTATGTTTGATCTTGGTTTTATCAAAGACATTCGCTTTCTTTTACGTCGTCTACCAGACCCAGAGCAGCGTCTAAACATGCTGTTTTCTGCAACGCTGTCTGCACGCGTATTAGAGATGGCTTATGAGCACATGAACAACCCAACTAAGGTTGAGATTGCGGCTGATACACGTAGTGCTGATCGCGTTGAGCAGTGGGTGTATTACCCTGCGAATGACGAAAAAATTCCATTATTAGTGGGTCTTATTCAAACGCTAGGGCCGAAACGTTGCATCGTGTTTGTAAACACTAAGCGCAACGCAGAAAAGATTGATGATTTCCTGCGTGGTAATGATATTGGCGCAGTAATGATTTCGGGTGATGTTCGACAGAACAAACGTCAGCGTTACCTAGAAGAGTTTGAGCAAGGTAAGCACCAAGTATTGATCGCGACAGACGTTGCGGCACGTGGTTTGCATATTGACGATGTAACACATGTATTTAACTTTGACCTACCGCAGTCTGAAGAAGATTACGTGCATCGTATTGGTCGTACGGCACGAGCGGGCGCGTCGGGTGAGTCACACAGTTTTGCCTGTGAAGATACTGCGTTCTATTTGCCGGGAATTGAAAAGTACATTGGTTCTAAAATCCCAATGGCAGATGTGACGGCTGATTTGTTGCCTAAGCTTAAAAAACCTATTCGTGTTGAGCGAGAGAAAGTGGCAAGCCATCAAGATAAGAAGGGTGGCGGACGTAAGCCTAACGGCCCATCAAAAAGTCGCGGCCCACGTCGTAAGCCTTCAGCACCAAAATAAGTGCTAGTGTTGCAGCGCTAATAACTGCGCTGCAACTGACACAGCAATGACCGCTGGCTCTTTGCCAATTATGCCCGAGACACCAATTGGGCAGGTCAGCTCCAAAAGTTTCTCATCGCTAAAGCCTTTTGCGCTAAGACGATGTTCGAACTTCTTTTTCTTTGTCATTGATCCAATCAGCCCACAGAACCTAACATCATCCCTCGCCAGTACCTTTTCGCATAAGCGTTGGTCGAGTTGGTGGTCATGCGTCATGATCAGAAAACAGGTATTTGCAGGCGCATGACTCACTTCATCTTCAGGGTAGTCAGCAATAATGCGTTGAGTATGGTTAGGTAGTGTCGTTGGGAACTGTTCCGCACGGCTATCGACCCAGCTGATATGGCAGTCTATATCTTCCAGCGTTTTAACCAATGCGCGCCCCACATGACCCGCACCAAATAACATGATGTGAAAGTGACTCGATGAGTATTTTTCTAAAAAGTAACTCGGTGTGCCTGAGCTGTCAGTGAGTAATGTTTGTTGCAGCGTTGATGAATTAAGGAGTTCACTTGCTGCAGTTTGGCAGTGCGCTCTTATGCTCAGAGTGAGTAGTGTGTTATGTGCAACTTCACGACTCATCAAAAACTTGCCTTCGGTTTGATCTAAAGGCGTGACCAATACCACTTCTTGACGCTCAGTGGTTGCCGTATCGAGTTGCTTAGTCCATGTCTCTGGAGTGTCGCTCACTTTTACGTACTCAAGCATGACCACCACAACGCCACCACAACACTGCCCAAGTCGAGCGCCTAAGGGGAAGCGTTTTATGACTCTAATCCAGCTGTGCGTGTTGCTAGGATTTAAGCGTTCGTTGGCCATTGAAATGCATTGGTGTTCTAAGTGACCACCACCAATAGTGTCGTGTATGTCTGAGTTGCTGACGAGCATTTTAGTGCCAGCTTCACGCGGTACAGAGCCTTTGGTTTCAAGCACGGTCACTAGCACAGCGTCAGTGTTTAACGCTGCTAACTCAGTCAGCCATTCGTTAGTACTCAACGATGAGCACTCAAGGTTGCTGTAGTCCTGTAATCGCAGACAAAATTGCCTCAGGTGTTGCCGGTGCATTTAACTCAGGATTTTGTGTGTAGTCTGCAACACTAGCAATCGCATCACGTATCGCAAAAAACACTGAGAACCCAAGTAGCAGTGGCGGTTCACCCACCGCTTTAGAGCGCATGATCGTGTCAAACTTAGACTTGTTATCAAACAGCTTCACACGCAAGTCATCAGGACAGTCATTCACCGCAGGTATTTTGTAAGTGGACGGCGCATGTGTCGCAAGCTTGCCTTTGGGTGTCCACTTCAATTCTTCGGTCGTCAACCAACCCATACCCTGTATAAACGCACCTTCCACTTGTCCCATATCTATCGCAGGGTTTATCGAGTTACCGGCATCGTGCAGTAAGTCAGCGCGTAACAGCTTCCATTCACCGGTTAACGTGTCGATCAATACTTCAGACACCGATGCGCCATAGGCATAGTAGTAAAATGGTCGTCCAGTCAGCGTGTCTTTATTCCAGTTCAGCTCGGGCGTTTTATAAAACCCGTCAGACCATAGTTGAATGCGTTCAAGGTACGCCTGTTCGACTAGTTCATTGAAGCTGATTTCGTGCGAACCATTCCTGACATTATTATCGGCAAATAAGATGTCATCGACTTCACCACCAAAGCGCTCTACAAAAAGATCGCAGAGACGTTTACGGATTTTTAACGCAGCATTTTCAGCGGCTTTTCCGTTCAAGTCTGTGCCTGTTGAAGCGGCAGTGGCAGAGGTGTTTGCGACTTTACTGGTGTCGGTTGGAGTGGCTCTGACGATACCTAAGTCCACGCCTAGTACATGCGATACCACTTGTGCGACCTTGGTGTTGAGGCCTTGCCCCATCTCTGTTCCACCATGATTAACAAGGATAGAGCCATCAACGTAAACGTGTACCAACGCACCGGCTTGGTTAAAGTGAACCACGTTAAACGAAATACCAAACTTAAGCGGAGTGAGGGCTAAGCCTTTTTTCAGTATCGGACTCGTCTTGTTGAATGCCTGAATCTCACTGTGACGCTGATGGTAGTCACTCGACGCTTCAATCTCTGCGGTCAGTTCGTGAATCACGTTATCTTCAACCGTTTGACCGTACGGTGTGGTGTTGCGTGAGGTTTTTCCGTAGTAGTTTATCTTGCGAATATCCAGAGGGTCTTTGCCTAAGATGCGGGCAATATTATCAATGAGATATTCGATGGCGATAGCGCCTTGTGGGCCACCGAAACCACGGAATGCGGTATTGGATTGGGTATTGGTCTTTGCGCAAAACGCAGCAATATCCACATCACTTAAGTAGTATGCATTGTCAAAGTGACACACCGCACGCGTTGCAACTGGTACAGACAGGTCAGCGGAGTAACCTGCACGCGTTACCATTTCAATTTTGGCAGCGAGTATTTTACCGTCGTCATCAAAACCGATGTCGTAGTCATACTCAAAGCAATGGCGTTTTCCAGTAATCATCATGTCATCATCACGGTCTAAGCGTAATTTGACAGGGCGATTTAAGTGGTTGGCGCATATAGCGGCCAGACAAGCGAAGATCGCTGATTGTGACTCTTTACCACCAAAGCCACCTCCCATACGACGTGTTTCAACTAACACTTGGTTGAAGTATAACTTGAGTGCGTGAGCCACTGCATGCTGCATTTCTGTCGGATGCTGCGTTGAGCAATAGACATGAAACTGATTGTCTTCTTTAGGGATAACGTACGAAATTTGTCCTTCAAGATAGAATTGTTCCTGACCACCTACCGAGAGTGTGCCTGAGTTGCGGTTTGGTGAGTTGGCGAGCTTTTCTTGAGGTGAACCACGCACCAGTTGCATCGGTGGCGCAACAAAAGACTCGGCCGCTTTAGCATCTAATGGCTTTAACACAGCAGGGAGCTCGTCGTAATCAATCACTGCCTTAGTCGCTGCTCGACGTGCCTGCATATAGCTTTCAGCCACCACCACAAACACCGCTTGGCCAATATACTGCACCAAACCATCAGCCAGAATAGGGTCGTCTTTTATAATCGGGCCGCAGTCATTGATGCCGGGAATGTCTTTGGCAGTCAGCACCGCGACGACACCCGCCGACGCTTTAACTGCTGCTAAGTCCATTGAACGAATATTAGCGTGAGCAGACTCACTCATGCCAACAGCAGCGTATAAGGTACCTGCGGCTTCTCTTAAGTCGTCTGCGTAACTCGCTTCACCAGAGACGTGAAGTGCTGCGGACTCATGTGGATGTGATTTTCTAGACATAATTACACCTCACCAAAGACGTCAGTCATTTCTTTTGTTAACGGGTTTACTGGACGCGTTTCTAAGTAAAAACGGTAAAGTAAGTTCATGGCCGATTGCATTCTATTTTGATCACTCGCACGCATGTCGGTCATGGGCGAGTAGTCTTGTTTAAGTATTGTCATCGCTTGCTTGGCGGTTGCTTCGTCCCATGACTTGCCCAGTAAGAATTGCTCAGTGTGGCTGGCACGTTTTGGGGTTGCTGCCATGCCGCCAAAGGCTATTTTTACATCTGACACCAAGTCGTTATCTAAGGTGATCGCCATGCCTGTAAATACCGCTGAAATATCAGAGTCATAACGCTTAGAGAGTTTGTAACAACGGAATGCTTGGTCTGCGAGTGGTAATGGGATTTTGATGAGCGTGACGACTTCATCTGCTGCCATATCCTTTTTCATATAGTCGAGATACAGATCTTCCAATAACAGTTCACGCTGGCCACGAACACTACTCAAAACGACTCGTGTCGCGATAGCAATCAGCGCAGGCATTGAATCACCAATCGGCGAGCCGTTGGCTATGTTGCCGCCTAAGGTGCCGACATTGCGAATAGGGCGTGAGGCAAAACGTTCCCACATCTGATTCATTTCAGGGTAGTGCTTGGCTAAGGCTTTGTAAGCATTGCTTAGTGTCACACCCGCTGCGATATTGATGTATTGATCGTTTTGCGTGATGGACTTTAACTCGGGAATGTCACCGAGATAAATAATGCTGCTAAGCGTTCTGAATTGCTTATTCACCCACAAACCAACATCAGTACCGCCAGCGAGTAGGGTCGCTTCAGGGTGGTCAGCACGAAGTTGTAATAACTCGGCAGTGGTTGTTGGTGAGTGTAGCTGTCCTTCTGTATGTGAGTAAGTACTTGGCGATTCTGTTTTTAGTGCCAGTAACTTGTCACGTAGACCGTCGTTATCAAACGTTACAGGAGCGACTTCAAACATCGCGTCAGCGGCTTGAAGAATAGGTTTGTATCCTGTGCAACGGCATAAATTACCGGTCAGCGCGCTTCTCACATCACTACGAATAGGGATGGTTTTGGCTTCTTGATGTTCGTTGTATAAACACCATAACGACATAATAAATCCTGGAGTGCAAAAGCCGCACTGTGAACCGTGCTTATCGACCATTGCTTGTTGTACCGGGTGCAAATTACCATTGTTCTGGCGTCGTAAAAACTCGACGGTAAATACTGCTTTGCCGTGTAGCGTCGGGACAAATTGAATACAGGCATTGACTGACTTAAGTGATAAGCCTTCTGACTCAAGTTCAGCGATGACCACGGTACATGCGCCACAGTCGCCTTCCGCGCAGCCTTCTTTAGTACCCGTTAGGAAGCGGTCTTCTCTTAAGTAACTAAGTACTGATTTGGTGGGCTCTACATCGCTAACTCGCACAATCTCGTTATTTAATAAAAACTGGATGTTGCGGTTTGGCGAGCCAATTTGGTTGTCTTGATTCACTTTTTCAAAGCCCCTAAAGAGTCGAGTACAGTGTATTAAGCTAGCATAGCTTTTAGTGTGAGAGGTAGAATTATTTTCCACACAGGTGATGCCTTTTTAGCATCATCTATTAGGGTTGTGTGTTTAGCTTGCGTAGATTGTTAAGCGTTCTTTTAATAACTCTAATGCTCTATCTAGCACCACCGATGGCTTCCTGTTTCTATTTGCGCCAATAGAAAAGGTTTGTGTAAGTGGCGAGCCATTTATACTGGTGAGAGGAATATGAACCAAGCTGCCGTCTTCAATGGCGCCTTCAAGGCCGACGGTTGTTTTGAAGCCAATACTGGTTTTTTTAGCCAACATCGCACGTAAAAACTCCACGGAGTTTGAGGTGGTCATCGTTCCAATGTCTATTTTCGCACGTGCCAGTTCTTTATTTAGCCGCTCCCGCAGCATCCAGCTATCATCAGGTAAAATTAGTACGTATTTAGAACACGTTTGAATAGTTAATGACTCGCTGTTAGCCAGTGGATGATCAGGTGACATGATCGCACCCACAGGAAGGTTTACCTGTGCCAGTATCTCAATGTTCGAGTCTTCAGTAGCATCAAACATGATGGCAACGTCCGCTCGACCATCCAGTAGCATCTTGCTTAATTCCGTACCACCAGAAGCAAGGAATGAGGTAGACGCATCTGGGAACTCGGCATAAAGCTCCATAAAAACGGGTGGTAGTATGCGAGCAATAACCGACTCCTGCCCAGCAGCAGTCAGTATATTGGGAGCTTTGTTACTACAGTTCGCGATTTCTTTAATGGTTCTATCTGCATCGTTAAGTGTGCGAGATACATGCTGCGACAGTAGTTCCCCAGCCTCAGTGAGTGTGATGCCGTCATGAGAGCGATCAAATAATTTCACACCCAGTTCATCTTCTATTTTTAAGATCTGGCGGTTAACCGCTGACGAGGCGATATGTAAATTACCTGCGGCTTTCCTGATCGAGCCGCTCTTGCACACTTCATCAAAATACTTAAGAAAACTAGAATGGATGGGCATAAAACTTCCAAAGTCGTTGGTTGATTTTTTAAGTGATGCTTAAAAGGCATCGCCTGAGCTAAATATGTTGCTAGTTATAGTATATGAAATGCCGTTAAGTTTATGGGGTATTTAAAGGGATCGTATTTGAATTGCACATAGAGTGCCTACTTGGGAGCAGTTGCATGAATGAGTCAGTATTTCGCTATAAGCTTTTTTCACGGAATGATAGTAGTGCGTTTTGGGCGTTGTTTACCGACAACTTAATTAACTTGATGGTGTTGAGCGGGGTTTGTCAGTTCGTTTTTCAAATGCCGGCTGACATTGTTTATGGGCGCATCGTCCCCGGTGCCGCCGTTGCTATTATCGCGGGGATTATCGTGTACGCGTTGCTAGCAAAATATGTGGCTAACAAAACGGGTAAGAATGTCACGGCAATGCCTTATGGTATTAGTACCCCCGTCATGTTTGTGTACTTGTTTGGTGTGATCGGGCCTATTTACTGGGCGACGAATGATGCACTTCTGGCTTGGCAGGTGGGTATTGGTGCTGGCTTCTTGGGTGGTATCGTTGCGGCTTTGGGTGCAGTCGTTGGTCCATTTCTTAAAAAAGTAACACCACGAGCGGGTATGTTAGGGACGCTTTGCGGCATTGCGTTGGTATTTATTGCTGTAGTACCGATGGCCGAAGTGTTTGAAATGCCATTAGTTGGTTTCACTTGTATGTTGATCGTTCTTTGGGGATTGGTTGGGCGTTACAAGCTACCGTATAATATTCCCGCAGGTCTGTTGGCATTAGTCGTTGGTACATTGATGGCGCTACTAATGGGTAAGTCGTCGATTAGTTTTGAAGGTGTCGGCGTCTATCCTCCTATGCCATATTACGGTGATTTGGTCGCAGGTATTCAGTATCTTATTGCTAACCCTGAGTTATTCCTTGTTCTGGTGCCGGTTCAGATTTATAACTTTATTGAGACGATGAATAACGTTGAGTCAGCAGAAGCTGCGGGTGATAAATACCCTGTTGCAGTGTGCCAGTTAACAGACGGCGCGGGTACGATGATTGGCGCACTATTTGGCTCGCCTTTTCCAACAACTGCGTATATTGGTCATCCCGCTTATAAGCGCATGGGTGCTCACACGGGTTACATTATCGGTGTTGGTATTGTCATTCCACTGGCCGCATTTTTTGGTTTACTCGCGTTCTTGAGTAATATGATTCCTTTAGCGGCAGCAGCACCTATACTCGTGTTTGTTGCGATCAGTTTGATCTCTAATACAGCGGCAAGTGTTAAGCCATCTCATATGGCTGCAGTGGCCGTTGCGATGATTCCACATGTCTCTAGTTTCTTGATGACAAAGTGGGGCTCGATGATGAACGCACTGCGTGAGACGGGAGCGACCAATCTTACTGGCTTGACGGATGACGCAATGGTGGCGGCAATGATGCAGCAGGGCGCACATGTTGTTGGGCATCAAGCGTTGTCACAAGGAGCGATTATTACGGGTCTGGTTTGGGGTGCTATTGTTGCAAGTGTGATTGATGGTCATTTCAAAAATGCAGGTGGTTTTGCGCTTGCGGGTGCGGTGATGTCATCGGTAGGTATTCTTCATGCAGGAGCGCTTCACATGCCTGAGTTGAATGGTATCGTTGGTGGCTATTTAATTATGGGTGTTGCGTTGATTGCATACCCAATTTGGGGGAAAGTGGAGTCACTTTCTCAAGATACTTCTCAGTCATAGTGACAAGTTGGATATAGATAATGCAGTCAAAGTGTAAAGCGTTTCGTGCTTCAATTTTACATCTACTCGGTGATCCTGAAAATGATTTGGATTCTGAAAAAATAGAGTATTGGGAAGATGGTTTACTTCTTATTGTAGAAGGTTATGTTAAATCGGTTGGGCCTGCGGAGGTTTTACTGAAGACCCTTCCAGAGGGGTGCGAAGTGATTGAGTATCCTAACCAACTCATCATTCCCGGCATGATCGATACGCACGTGCATTATCCACAGATCGATATGATTGCAGCCTACGGTGAGCAGCTGCTCACTTGGCTGGAGTCGTATACATTCCCAACGGAAAAACAGTTTTCAGATAAAGCACATGCAGCAGATGTAGCGCAGTTCTTTTTGAGTGAGTTGTTACGTAATGGAACTACCACGGCGCTAGTGTTTGGCACGGTTCACCCTGAATCGGTCGATGCATTTTTCGAAGAAGCGGAGCGTCTAGACTTGCGAATGATCGCAGGTAAAGTACTTATGGATCGTAACTGTCCAGAGTACCTACAAGACACGCCAGAGCAAGGTTACGAAGACAGCAAAACACTCATTGAAAAATGGCACGGGAAAGGGCGTCTGTCTTATGCCGTGACACCTCGCTTTGCACCGACTTCAACGCCAGAGCAGCTGGCAAAAGCAGGACAGTTGTTAAGTGAGTACCCAGATGTTTACATGCACACGCATGTTGCAGAGAATAAAGATGAAGTGGCTTGGGTTGAGTCGCTATTCCCAGAAAGTCGCAGTTACTTAGATGTATATCAGCAGCATGAGTTGTTGCGGCCACGTTCGGTATTGGCTCACTGCCTACATCTTGATGATGACGATAAAAAATGTATGTCAGACACTGGCTCAGCCGCAGCATTTTGCCCAAGCTCAAACCTGTTTTTAGGGAGTGGCTTGTTTGATGTTGCTGACTTTAAAGAGAAGGGTGTACGTATAGGCATGGGGAGTGATGTCGGTGCGGGAACGAGTTTTAATATGCTGCGTAACAGCAGTGATGCTTATAAGGTCACGCAATTAAGTGGAGGTAAACTGTCAGCGTTTCAGGCTTTGTATCTTGCGACATTGAGCGGTGCGAAGGCGTTGTATTTGGATGACAAAATTGGAAACTTTGAGCAGGGTAAAGAAGCTGATTTTGTGGTGCTTAACTATGACTCCACACCTTTGATAAAGCGGCGCTTAAAAGCAGCTACTACCTTGCATGATAAGTTGTTTGCTTTGATGATGCTCGGTGATGACAGAAGTATTTCGGCGACTTATATCAAAGGTGAGCAAGCTAAGTTTTAAAGCACCAATACGGTTAACCTGTTTTTTAGTTGGCTCAGTAGTATTTTTATCTCTGAGCTTGTCTATTCATTAGACTATAGGGAGAGTAAAGACTAAGGATTAGTGCTACTCTTTTAGAAAATAATGCGTAGTCTAATGAGGTTGTTTCGTGATTGATCATTCAAATGGCATGTTTAAAGATGCCAATAATAACGACATATTTCACCAAGCTTGGTTACCTCAAGGTGAGATAAAAGCAGTGCTACTGCTGGCACATGGCTTAAGTGAGCATAGTGGACGCTACGGTTATTTAATCGATTCTTTAGTACCTCTAGGTTATGCCGTTTATAGCTGGGATCACCTTGGTCACGGTCGCTCAGATGGGCCACGAAAGTATATCGACGCATTTACTGACTTCACTGATGTCATGTCTCAGTACGTTGCTCAGATTAAACAACAGCACCCAGAGTCACCCGTGTTCTTGCTTGGGCATAGTATGGGTGGACTCATTTCCGTGAATTATCTGCTAGATCATCAACATGACTTTTCAGGCTTGATTTTGTCTGCGCCTGCGATTAAACCAGCGGGTGGCATCAGCCCTATCACCAAAATTGGTGGCAGAATTTTGTCTGCGCTTGTACCTACATTTGGTTTTAAGTCCATCAATGGTAAAGACGTTTGCCGAGAGCCAGAGGTGCTTGAGTCGATAATCAATGACCCACTTTTTGGTCACGGTAAAATTACGATCCGTTTGTTGGCTGAAATATTGAATGGTATGGAGCGAGTAGAGGCTGAGGCACAATCTATTACTTTGCCAATGCTTATTTTGCAAGGCACGGAAGATCGTATTGTTGATCCGGCTGGTGCAGAGTTTTTGTATGAGTTGGTTTCTTCAGAAGACAAAACACTAAAAGTATACGACGGCTTTTATCACGAGTTATTTAATGATCCTGAAAAAGCGTTGGTGTTTGCCGATGTGAAAGAGTGGTTAGAAGCTCAGTTAGCAAAACAACAAGCTAGCTAAAGTTATTTACTTGGAGAGTCTTGCAAAACAGGGTCTTCAAGTAGTAATTCAAACCCAGTCATCAGTTGTTTAATGTCGCTTTTCAATACGTTGACAACATATACCTGACGAAACAGAGCGCTGGTATTAAATAGTATTTTGGCTTTGTCAGGGTGTTCGTCCATCACCATTTTGAATTCTTTTTTGTCGCCTAAGGTAAATATTAGCGGTGCACCTATCTTAAGAATATCTATAACGCTAAGAATTTCGAGCTGAGTCAGTGGAAGTATTAGATCATTTGTGACTAGATCAAGACCATTGATGTTGTTGACCGTTTTAGAGCCAAGTATGGCTAAGCCAGCTTGTCTATCTTCTGCGTTCTTAGTGTCATTAATAATAACGGTGCTTATTCTTACATCGCCGCGACTGCTTTTAAATAAGGTCGCACTGATGAGGCTAATGACAGAGTACTTAGTCGATAGCGATGATGTGTATATGAGAAAGCCGATATAGAGAAGAATACAGCTAAGTGTAACGATAGCTAAAAGAGTCATAGATATGATTCTAGTATGAAGGGAAGGGTGTTACGTAAAAAGTAAGGCAGCTTCATAAAGCCACCTTACTCATTGTTTCTTCTAAGCTTATTCTGGTAACTTAACCTGAATGCTTAACTCACGTAGCTGAGCACGAGGCACATCAGCAGGAGCGTCAGTCAATGGGCAAGCCGCAGTCTGAGTCTTAGGGAATGCGATAACGTCACGGATGTTTTCCGTACCAGTAATCAACATAACCAAACGATCCAAACCAAATGCTAAACCACCTAGTGGAGGGCAGCCGAACTTTAGTGCATCTAGTAAGAAGCCAAACTTCGCGTTCGCTTCTTCTTCAGAAATACCTAGTACATCAAACGTAGTTGACTGCATTTTAGGGTCGTTGATACGAATCGAACCACCGCCCACTTCATAACCATTGATAACCATGTCATAAGCGTCAGACAATGCTTCAGCAGGGTTAGCAACCAATTCTTCAGCAGTACACGTCGGTGCTGTGAATGGGTGGTGAAGTGCTTGGTAACGCTCGTTCTTCTCATCCCACTCAAACATTGGGAAGTTAACAATCCATAGCGGAGCCCAGTCACCTACAAGTAGGTTAAGGTCTTTTGCTAGTTGCTCACGTAGTGCACCCAGTGCGTCGTTTACAACTTTCTCTTTATCAGCACCGAAGAATACGATGTCGCCATCAGCAGCACCAACGCGTTCCATGATGTTCATTACAACGTCATCTGGTAGGAACTTCAATATTGGAGACTGTAGGCCTTCAATGCCATCAGCTAGTGCGTTTACTTTGATGTATGCCAAACCACGTGCGCCGTAACGGCTAACAAATTTAGTGTAACCATCGATATCTTTACGGCTTAACTTGCCGCCTTCAGGCAAACGTAGCGCTGCAACACGACACTTAGGGTCGTTAGCAGGTGCTGAGAATACTTTAAATTCAACGTCTTTCATCAAGTCAGCTACGTCGATAAGCTCAAGCGGGTTACGCATGTCAGGCTTATCAGAGCCGAAACGACGCATCGCTTCACTGTAATCCATCTGTGGCAACACTTCAGGGAAATCAACGTTTAGCGTTTCTTTGAACAACTTACGAATCATGTTTTCCATCATGTTCATAACGTCTGCCGTTTCTACAAACGACATCTCAACATCCACCTGAGTAAATTCAGGCTGACGATCAGCACGAAGATCTTCATCACGGAAGCAGCGAACGATTTGGTAATAACGATCCATTCCACCCATCATCAACAACTGCTTAAATAGCTGTGGTGACTGTGGAAGTGCGAAGAAGTTACCCGGATGAGTACGGCTAGGTACGATGTAGTCACGTGCGCCTTCTGGCGTCGCTTTTGTTAGCATCGGTGTTTCGATTTCTAAGAAATCGTTGTCTTCTAAATAATGACGCATGATTGAAGTCATTTTCGCACGAGTGCGCATACGCTGCTGCATTTCTGGGCGACGTAGGTCAACATAACGATATTTTAGACGAACATCTTCGCCTACATTGTCGTCAAGTTGGAAAGGAGGAGTGTCAGATGCACTTAATACAGTGAATTCTTCGGTGATAATTTCAATTTTACCACTACGAAGTTTGTCATTAACTGTGCCTTCCATGCGAGGCTTTACAGTTCCTGTGATTTTAAGGATGTGCTCATTACGCGTGCGTTCAGCTAGTGCGAAGATCTCATCATTTCCAGGATTAACAACCACTTGTACAAGTCCGTCACCGTCACGAAGGTCGATAAAGATAACGCCACCGTGGTCACGGCGGCTATTAACCCAACCGCAAACAGTTACTTTTTGTTCTAATAATGTGTCGTCAACGAGTCCGCAGTGGTGGCTTCGCATAATAATCATCCATTTTAAGGCTATACTAAAGAGCGAGAATGTTAAGCGTTGTAGCGAATTGACGCAAGTGTATTGGTAGTGTAGAAAGCCGTTCGGACCTTTTTTGTTGCCTTGTGTTTTAGGTGAGCTTGCAAGATGGCTGTGTTATTATGGAAAATGGTCAGAGCATCAACCCACTATTAGGAATTTGGGATAATCAATGAGTAAAGTGATTGCGGTTGCAAATCAAAAAGGTGGCGTAGGTAAAACTACCACTAGCGTCAATCTAGCAGCGTCTCTTCATGCAGTGAAGCGAAGCGTGTTGTTGATTGACATGGACCCTCAGGGTAATGCAACAACAGGCGTCGGTTTAGATAAGCACAACCCTATTGCTTCACTAAGTGATGTATTGCTGGGTGATGTCAAAATTGACAGTGCTATTCAACGAATAGGTGACACTCGTATGAGTGCGATTTCTGGCGGGCCTGACTTGACGGTTGCCGAAGTTCACCTGATGAATATGGATGAGCGAGAGTATCGTCTTGAGAGTGCGCTAAGAACGGTGCGTAATGATTTTGATTACGTGATCATCGATTGCCCACCTTCATTGAACATGCTGACGGTAAATGCGTTGGTTGCAGCTGACTCTGTGCTTATTCCCATGCAGTGTGAGTATTATGCAATGGAAGGTTTGTCTGCACTGATTCGTACTATAGAGACGATTCGTGAAGCGGCTAACCCAGATCTACATATTACTGGCTTGCTAAGAACGATGTATGACCCTCGAAGTAATTTGGCGCGCGATGTGTCACGTGAGTTACTCGAAGTCTTTAAAGACAAAGTTTATAATACCGCGATTCCTCGTAATGTACGTTTAGCTGAGGCACCTAGTCATGGTATGCCTGCGCTTATGTACGACCAGAAGTCGCGTGGTGCATTGGCTTATTTAGCCTTGGCCGCTGAGATTTTGAGAAAGGAAGCATCCCGTAAAGTTGCAGCTTGATGGAAGGACAAAAAATGGTAAAAAAATCAGGGTTGGGCGACCGTGGTCTGAATATGTTGTTGAGTTCAGGCTCTGCCAATAAAACAGAAAATGATGATGGTGTACTTAAGAAGCTGCCGGTAGAGAAGATTTGTCGTGGTGAGTATCAGCCACGTATAAATATTGATCCCGATGCTTTGCAGGAACTATCTGAGTCTATTAAAGCTCAAGGTTTGATCCAGCCTATTATCGTGCGTCGCCTAGATGATGGTCGTTACGAGCTGATCGCAGGTGAGCGCCGCTGGCGTGCTGCACAGATGGTTGGAATGCATGAGATTCAAGCGCTAGTGCGTCGTATTCCTAATAAGACAGTGGCAGCAATGTCATTGATCGAGAATATTCAGCGTGAAGACTTAAATCCTTTAGAAGAAGCTCAAGCGATTAATCGTTTGATTCTTGAGTTTGGTTTAACGCATCAACAAACAGCCGAGTCGATTGGTCGTTCACGTTCGGCGATTAGTAATGCATTGCGTTTGCTAGATTTAGAGCCTGAAACGAAGTCTATGCTCGACTCTAAGCAATTAAATATGGGGCACGCGCGTGCTTTGTTGATGCTTAAAGGACGCGTTCAGGTTGAGACGGCTGCTAAAGTTGCGTCACGCCAAATGTCTGTTAGAGACACTGAAAAACTGGTTAAACAAATTTTGGAAGAGCAGTCCGGTGGTGAAAAGTCGAAAAATGCCCCTAAAAAGTCTATTGAAGTGCGAAAATTAGAGCAAGATTTGGCGGACCGTCTTGGTTCAAACGTGGAAATTCAGTATAACAGTCGAGGTAAAGGTAAGCTGGTTATTGCTTATAGTAACCTTGATGAGTTAGATGGTATTTTATCGCATATTCAATAACCTATGGCGATTTTGGTTAACTAATGTTCTAGTTAACCAAGATTAATTGAGTAACTGGGTAGAGCGCACCATCTCGGTGCGATGTTTTTAGCGGTAAAAAGTGTCAATAAATCTATTGCTTTATAAGGGCATATGGTATTCAATTAAATCTCTAGTCAGCCGCAGACGCGGCATTTTTCCAAGAGAAGTAATATGTCAAATTCAGTACAAGGCACGGTAAAGTGGTTCAATGATGAGAAAGGTTTTGGTTTCATCGAGCAAGAAGGCGGTAAGGATGTATTCGTACATTTTTCTGCAATCAACGGCGACGGCCGTAAGACTCTTCATGATGGCCAGCGTGTCACAATGGAAGTAACTCAGGGTCAGAAAGGCCCACAAGCAGAAAATGTTACTCCACTGTAATCGAATTCTGTAATCAAAAAGGGGAGCCAATTGGCTCCCCTTTTTGTATCTAGCGTTTAGAGATCAAGCCTGAATTATTATTCAGACTTCCCTTTCAACGAAAGCTTAGCTTTAACATCAGTACTTTCAGTTTCAACGGCAATGGTTACGCCATTTAAGCGCTGTAACATTTCTTTGAATACTTTTGGGCTACCTGCAACAACATTACCTGTTTGCATTTGCGTGTTGCCACCTTGCATGTCACTTGATAATCCGCCAGCTTCTTGAATGATCAATAGGCCTGCTGCGATATCCCAAGGTTTTAGATCAAACTCCCAGAAACCATCATAACGGCCTGCTGCTACGTAAGCTAGGTCTAGCGATGCTGCGCCTTGACGACGTACGCCTGCTGTACCAGGAAGAAGGGCCTTAACCGTATCGAGGTAAGTGTCTAGGTACTTCATGTGGCTCTCACGGTATGGAATACCCGTTGAAAGCAGAGCGCCTGACATAGAGCGACGTGCGCCTACGCGAATACGTTTGTTGTTCAAACGTGCGCCATCACCACGACTTGCAGTGAATAACTCATCGCGAATCGGATCATAGATGACAGCTTGTTCTAGGCGACCTCTGTAGGTAAGCGCGATAGATACTGCAAAATGAGGTACGCCACGAAGGAAATTAGTAGTACCATCCAGCGGGTCGATTATCCATTGATAATCAGCGTCTGGATTGATGATCTCTTCACTTTCTTCGCCAAGGAAGCCGTGATCAGGGTAGGCGCGTTGTAATGCCCCAATGATGTCAGCTTCAACAGTACGATCTACTTCAGACACAAAATCGTTAAGCTCTTTGCTCTCGATAGTGAGTTGATCTAGACGCTCAGTTTGTTGGTGAATGTATTTTCCTGCTTTTAAAGCAGCCGCTGTAGCGGTATTAAGCATTGGGTGCATGGTATTTGACTTTTTTAAACAACATTGATTGGCGCGCAGGATAGCAGATAATGAGCTTGAGCAATATACGAATCGTATTAATTCAAACATCTCACCCCGGAAATATTGGTGCAGCAGCACGGGCAATGAAAACTATGGGGTTGAGTGACTTATGTTTAGTCAATCCGGTGAAATACCCAGACCCTCAGGCGGACGCAATGGCTTCGGGTGCTGATGACGTTTTAAATGGGGCAACGGTGGTCTCCAGTTTGTCGGAGGCAGTCGCAGACTGTCAGCATATCATTGGCACTAGTGCTCGTTCACAGCGTACATTGCGCTGGAGTTTATTGACGCCGCGAGCTTGTGGTGAGTTTGCTGCAAAAAGTGCGCAGACTCAAAAGGTCGCGATTGTGTTTGGTCGTGAACGCACCGGCTTGACTAACGAAGAGTTGGAGTTGTGTCACCAGTTGGTACATATTCCTAGTAACCCTGACTATAGTTCTTTGAATGTGGCATCCGCTGTGCAGATTTTGAGTTATGAGAGCCGAGTAGGGCATCTTGCTCTGACTGAGGGTGGAGCAGAGCAATCAGCGAGTCAGGAAGCTGACGCTGAGGTATTGGGTGAAGAAATTGTTAGTGCGGCGGACATGGACGGGTTTTATCACCAGTTAGAAGCGTTGATGGTTGAGACTGAGTTCTTAAATCCAGATGATCCGCGTTATTTGATGCGTCGCATGCGTCGCATGTATGGACGCATTAATGTGACACGTAGTGAGTTGAATTTGCTGCGTGGTTCGTTATCTGCATTTCAAGGGCGTAAGTTACAGCGTCGTAAGACAGAGCAGGACTAATCACGAGTTGAGAGGCTTATCACTTGATTGGCTGTAAATGTTAGGTAAGATGCTGCGATATTATTAAAGTGTTTAGTCTAAAGCGATAGGATTAATTGATGGATAGTAAAAGTACAGTTCTTATTACGGGTGCAAATGGCCAGTTAGGCTATGAGTTACAAAAGATGTGTCCCGATGGTTATAGAGTATTAGCTGCAGATCGCTCAATGCTAGATATTAGTGATGCGGATGCAGTGAAAGCATTTGTTGCTGAGCATAAGCCAGTCGCCATTATTAATGCCGCTGCTTATACTGCTGTTGATAAAGCTGAAGAAGAGCGTGAGCAGGCTGCTGCAATCAATACAGAAGGCGCTAGAAACCTAGCGCAGGCTGCTTTTGATAATTACTGTAAACTACTTCATGTGTCGACAGACTTTGTCTTCTCTGGCGATGCACATTCGCCAATCCCTTCAGATGCTGAATGTAAGCCACAAGGTTTTTACGGTCAGTCTAAGTTAGAGGGTGAGCAGGCTATTAGAGCGATACTGGGTGATCAGGCATTTATTGTTAGAACAGCTTGGTTGTACTCGGCTCATGGTAATAACTTCGTGAAAACAATGCTGAAGCTGATGGCTAGTCGCGAAGAGTTAGGTGTAATTGCTGATCAAGTAGGTTCGCCTACTTGGGCTAATGGTTTGGCTGTTGCACTATGGCAAGCACTTAAGTTAGATGTTAAAGGCACGTTCCATTGGAGCGACGCAGGTGTTGCGAGCTGGTATGACTTTGCCCAAGCAATTATGGAAGAGGGTGTTGCCATTGGTTTGTTAGATCATACAATTGATCTTGCGCCGTTAACGACTGAAGACTACCCGACCCCTGCAAGTCGTCCCGCGTATAGCGTGTTAGATAAAACGACAACTTGGAAAGCATTAAGATTGGAAGGCACGCATTGGCGCGTAGCTTTACGAAATATGATGAACGAATTAAAGAGAGATATGGATAATGAGTAATCTTTTAGTTACTGGTGGTGCTGGTTTTATTGGTGCAAACTTTGTTCACTACTGGTTGGGTAAATACCCTGCTGACAAGGTAGTTGTTTTGGATGCGCTGACTTACGCTGGTAATGAAGAAAGTCTTCTGCCTGTTGTGGGTAACGAAAACTATGTGTTTGTTGAAGGTGATATTGGTGATCAAACACTGGTTGAGTCTCTATTGATAGAGCATAAGTTAGATACTATTGTTAACTTTGCTGCTGAAAGCCATGTTGACCGTTCAATTTCTGGTCCAGATGTATTCATCGAAACTAATATTGTTGGTACGCACAACTTATTGAAAGCTGCTCGCCAGGTGTGGATTGTTAACCCTGAAACAGCAACGCCTAATCACCGTTTCCACCATGTTTCTACAGATGAAGTATATGGAACGCTAGGTGATAACGATCCTGCATTTACTGAAGATCACGCTTACGCGCCAAACTCGCCATACTCTGCAAGTAAAGCTGCTTCTGATCATATTGTGCGTGCATATCACCATACATTTGGTTTGAATGTTACAACGAGCAACTGCTCTAACAACTACGGTCCTTACCAGTTTCCAGAGAAGTTAATTCCTTTATGCCTAAGTAATATCTTGGCAGATAAGGCGCTACCTATTTACGGTACAGGTAAGAATATTCGTGACTGGTTGTTTGTGGAAGATCACGCACGTGGTATCGACTTAATCCTTAAGCAAGATAAGTTGGGTGAAGTTTATAATATCGGTGGTCACAATGAGTGGACTAATATCGATATCGTAAAGCTACTTTGCGAGATTATGGATAAAAAGTTTGCTGAAAATCCATCACTTGCTGAGCGTTACCCAGATGCTACGCCTGCGAATGGTAAGAAGTCTTTAGACTTGATCACTTACGTTGAAGATCGTGCAGGTCATGATTGGCGTTATGCGATTGATGCAGGAAAGAGTCAGAACGAATTGGGTTACACGCCTGCTGAGACATTCGAGACTGGAATTGATAAAACAATTGACTGGTACTTGGATAATCCTGAGTGGTGGGCTCCATTATTGAAAGCGTAATTCTTTTGAAAATAGATAGTGATGTGGGTTCTTTGTAGGCTCGCATTTCATCATTAAATAAAAAGGCCGCTCATTATGTCAATGAGTGGCCTTTTTATTGTTTAGCAAGTCAGTCTGGAATTAGCTAATTTTTGCTAGCTCAGCTTTTACTGCCGCAGTAATCTCTTCAATCTCACCGATGCCAGCTACTTTAAGCAGTAGACCTTTTTCATCGAAGTAGTTTACTAGTGGTGCTGTTTCGTTTTCGTAAGTCTCTAAACGCTTACCAATTGTTGCTTCGTTATCATCCGCGCGGTGGAAAAGCTCAGAGCCACACTTATCGCAAATGTTCTTAACTTTAGGTGCTGAAGTGAAACGGTTGAATATAGAGCCGCAATTTTTGCAAGAAAGGCGACCTGTAATGCGCTTAAGAAGCACATCAAACTCAACATCGATCAGTAGTGCGCCCTGAAGTGGCTTGCCTGATTTAGCAAGTAACGCGTCAAGTGATGCTGCTTGAGATAGGTTGCGAGGGAAGCCATCTAAGATGAAGCCTTTTTGTGTGTCGTCGTCTTTTAGACGTTCTTCGATCATACCAAGTACGATGTCATCAGACACTAATTGGCCATTATCCATTGCTGATTTAGCTTTCTTACCTAATTCGCTGTTTGCTGAAACTGCAGCACGAAGTAGGTCACCCGTTGAAATCTGCGGGATGCCATATTCTGAAATAAGCTGTTGGGCTTGTGTGCCCTTACCAGAGCCTGGAGCACCGAGTAATACGATTCTCATAAGATTAATTCCTTCCATAAACTAAAAAATATATAACACCACTTCTACCGTATTTTGAAAATAGGCGCAAGGTGATGAAGAATTAGTTGAGCGATTTAATCGCAATAATCAGTTTTCAATATACTTAAAGCAGTTATTCAAGGTTTCTGGGTATAACACTCATTAAGAATATCAATAAATTTTTGGGCGGGTGCCGACAGTAATTTACCTGTTCGAGCCACGATTCCGTACTTTCTAGCAGGGAAGTACTCATCTAGATTAACTATTTCAAAGCGCTCGCGGTCAGCATCGGTAATACAAATGTCCGTTACGATCGAAATCCCTAGTCCAATGTCAACGTAGCGCTTCACAACTTCCCAGCCACCTGCTTCTAATACTACGCGATAGCTTGTGCCATTTAGTGCGAACACCATTTTAACCAAGCGCCAACTACTGAAGTGTGAGGGCGGTAGAATCATGCCGTACTCACCGATATCAGCCAGTGTAACTTTATCTAGCTTCGCTAAAGGGTGTCCTTTAGGTGTAATAAGTACTGGTGGATATGAAACAAAGGGTGTGTAGTCTAGGTTTTCTGGAACATCTAACATCGAGCTAACAGCAAAATCGACTTCATCGGCTAATAACATATCGCGTCCATCGCGACCCGTTACATTAGCAAGGCGTAAGCGAATGCCCGGATGCTCTTCTACGAATCGGCGAACCGGCTCAGGTAGTGTATAAAGTATAGTCGATTCTTCAGCAGCGATGGTTAATTCACCCGTTGTCAGGTCGCCATAATGTGCTGCGAAGCTTTCTTTTATGTGGTCAATGCCTTGGACTAAAGGGCTAACAAGGTCGTAAAGGATTTCACCTTCTGTGGTTAGTTTTAGTTTTGGGCCTCGTCGCTCAAATAACTTAACTTCTAATTCTTGTTCTAGTGTTTTTATTTGTAACGAAATAGTGGGCTGGCTAGCATAAAGCACTTCAGACGCTTTACTCATGCTTCCTTCTTGGCGTGTTACACAAAAAGCGCGAAGCTCTTTAAGAAGGTTACATGTTGTTAAGTGCTTCATAGGCATCCTGTATCTCGCGGGTAGGAGGGCGGTCAAGCACGAGATAAGAAGTGATTATTTCGTGTTAACAATTTCATCTAGTATTTTGCCGTATAAGTATTGGAAAAATCAATACTTAATTGCTTGTAAGTGCTATTTTAGATAAATAGTATTGGGATAATTAAGTGTTTAAGTGCTTAGCAATCACGTATTATTCTCGGTTACTATGCGTGCGTTTAGAAATGAAACGCTATGCGCTGATCTTGTCAATGAGGTATTACGGTTGCTACAGCAAGCCCAAGCGAAACAAGCAGATACGATGAAATCCCTTACTCTTCACGATTTATATCAGCAAGCGATTAAAAATGGCGAGATTTTGGCAGACCCACATCAAGCTGCATTGATCGATGCTTTGACCCCCGTTTTCGATGCATTTTCAGCGTCCAAAACTACTATAACGGAAACTGATGAAAAGAAATCTTTCTTTAGTCGCTTCCTATCCGCTGTCGGCCAAGCTGATGTGCCGGAAGCTGAAGCGCTTATAAAGGGCGTTTATATCTGGGGTGGCGTTGGTCGCGGTAAAACATTTATTGTTGACTTCTTTTTTAAGCACCTACCGACTGAACAAAAACAACGTACACACTTTCACTCGTTTATGAAGTCTGTTCATGACCAGATTCGTGACTTAGGAAATGTAGAAGAGCCATTAGAAAAAATTGCCAAGCAGATTGCTGCCAAAACACGCATTCTTTGCCTTGATGAAATGCACGTCAATGACATCACAGATGCCATGCTTTTAGGCGGGTTATTCGAACACCTATTTAAGGATGGTGTTACGCTAATTACCACTGCAAACATTCCACCAGCAGGGCTATATAAGGACGGATTACAACGTAAACGTTTCTTGCCTGCAATTGCATTACTTGAGAAGCATACTGAGCTGATTAATGCAGATGGTGAAATGGATTATCGAATGCGTGCTTTAGAGCAAGCAGACGTCTATCAAATTGGTACTGGCGAATTAGTAGAGAAGCGTCTAGAAAACTACTTCACTGCCATGGTCGGTATCAATGCAGAGCTTGAGTATGAAGCGATTGAGGTGAATGGTCGTAGCATTCCAATTAAGCAGGCTTATAAAGGCGTTGCTTGGTTCGAATTTAAAGATCTATGCATGAGTGCTAGATCGACGCTTGACTATATCGAATTAGCGACGCGTTTTAATACAATTCTGATTTCAAATATTCCTGTGATGGGAACACTCCAAGACGATGCTGCAAGACGCTTCGTTAACCTGATTGATGAGCTGTATGACCGTGGCGTAAACGTTGTGATCTCAGCAGAAGCGACTCCAACAGAGTTATACACCGGTAAGCGCATGACATTTGAGTTTGATCGTACGATCAGTCGTCTAATGGAAATTCGCTCTAAGGAATACCTTACCGCTGAGCACGACCCACGAAGTGAGCATGAAGAATCATGACTGATGAAACAAATTCAAAGCCGTCGTTGAAAGACACGGTTATCCGTATCCAGCCAATCAGTGAACTGAACAAGTCTACTGAGCCTAAGGATGAGAAAACCACTGACGGCTCTGCCGAAATAGGTGGACGCAAAACTGGCCTCGACCCAACCCGCTATGGCGATTGGGAAAAGAACGGCCGTTGTATCGATTTTTAACACAGGTGAAACACATGTCCAAGAATGATAGTCGACCATTGTCACCCCACTTGGGGATCTATGATCTTCCAGTGACGGCAAAACTTTCAATATTACACCGCGGTACGGGTGCGGCGCTTTCAGCTGGAATGATATTGTTAGTCATTGCATTGGTTGCTGCCGCTAATGGTGAAGGCAGCTGGAATACTATGCAGGGATTTTTATCTAGCTGGTTTGGTTACTTAGTCCTTTTCGGCTTTACTGCTACCTTATTTTACCACTTTTGTAACGGTATCCGTCACATGATGTGGGATTTGGGTAAAGGCCTAGAGAAGCACGAAGTGAATAAATCAGGTCCCATAGTACTAGCTGCTACAGGTGTACTAACGTGTCTGACTTGGGTTATTGCCCTGTTGTAAGGAATTCGATATGAGTAAGTTTAGAAGTCCATTGTCTGTGGCTAAAGGTCACGGATCGGCAAAGAGTGGTACACACCACTTTTGGATGCAGCGCGTAACAGCAGTTGCACTAGTACCTCTTGTTTTATGGTTCTGCCTAAGTCTCGCGATGATGCCAGAAGCAACCTACGCAACTGTTGTTGCATGGATGAAGTCGCCATTTAACTCAGTGATGTTAATGCTAAGCATTGTTGCTTCGTTTTATCATCTATCGATGGGTTTACAAGTCATCCTAGAAGACTACGTTTCAAATATTAAGATCCATATGGCAAGCATTATGATTATGAAGCTTTCATGCTTCTTCTTTGCTTCATTGGGTGTTTTCTCAGTTATCAAAATTGCGGTCGGAGGTTAATTCGATGCAAGAAGGCGATTACAAAATTATTGATCATCACTATGACGTTATCATTGTTGGTGCGGGTGGTGCAGGTTTGCGTGCGACATTGGGTATGGCAGCGGCTGGTTTAAGTACTGCGTGTATCACAAAAGTATTCCCAACGCGTAGTCATACGGTTGCTGCACAGGGTGGTATGTCTGCTGCATTGGGTAACATGGGTCCAGATAGCTGGAAATGGCACATGTATGACACTGTAAAAGGTTCTGATTGGTTAGGTGACCAAGATGCAATCGAGTACATGTGTCGTGAAGCGATTCCAGCAGTGATTGAGCTTGAGCACTACGGTGTTCCGTTCTCACGTACTGAAGAAGGTAAAATCTACCAGCGTCCTTTCGGTGGAATGACAACTAACTTTGGTGAAGGTATTGCACAGCGTACCTGTGCTGCTGCTGACCGTACTGGTCACGCAATCTTGCACGCGCTTTACCAGCAGTCTCTAAAGCACAAAGCTGAGTTCTTCATTGAGTACTTTGCAACTGACCTAATCATGGACGACGACGGTGTTTGTCGTGGTGTTATGGCTTGGGACTTGGCAACGGGTGAAATGCACCGTTTCCGCGCCCACGAAGTAGTACTTGCTACTGGTGGTGTTGGCCGTGCTTATCAGTCAGCTACATCTGCTCATACGTGTACTGGTGACGGTAGCGCGATGGTTCTTCGTGCAGGTCTTCCACTACAGGATATGGAATTCATTCAGTTCCACCCAACCGGTATTTACGGTGCAGGTGTATTGATCACTGAAGGTGTTCGTGGTGAAGGTGGATACCTAACCAACTCCGAAGGTGAGCGTTTCATGGAGCGTTATGCGCCGAATGCTAAAGATTTAGCATCTCGTGATGTTGTATCTCGTTCAATGACGGTTGAAATCAATGAAGGTCGTGGAGTAGGTCCAAATAAGGATCATATCTTCCTAAACCTACAGCATTTGGGTGCTGATGTAATCAACGAGCGTCTACCGGGTATCGCAGAAAGTGCGCGTGTATTCGCAGGTGTAGACGTTGCTAAAGATCCTATCCCAGTACTACCGACAGTTCACTACAACATGGGTGGTATTCCAACGAACTACCGCGGTGAAGTAGTGACGCTGAAAGATGGTGATCCTGATTCAATCGTGCCTGGTTTGATGGCTATCGGTGAAGCAGCTTGTGTATCTGTACACGGTGCTAACCGTCTAGGTTCTAACTCATTACTAGATATCGTTGTATTTGGTCGCGCAGCGGCTATCCGTGCAGCGGAACTAGTTGAGAAAGACACGCCTCATAAGCCGCTTGATGAAGCAATTACTGACAAGATCATGGCTCGTTTCGACAAGCTACGTAACTCTAAAGGTAGTAACTCTACAGCGTCTATTCGTGACAACATGCAGATCACTATGCAGCAAAAAGCAGCCGTATTCCGTACGGGTGAGAGCATGGATGAAGGTGTTGTGAAGATGCAAGAGATCTTCGAAAGCTTCAAAGATGTTGGCGTTTCTGACCGCGGTCTACAGTGGAATACGGACTTAGTTGAAACACTAGAACTTGAGAACTTGTTATTACAAGCGCAAACAATTATGTGTGGTGCAGCTAACCGTGACGAAAGTCGTGGTGGTCACGCGCGTGATGATATGCCAGATCGTGATGACGAGAACTGGATGAAGCATACATTGGCTTGGGTTAACCCTGAGACAGGTAAGGTATCTATCGATTACCGTCCTGTACATATGTATACATTGTCTGATGACTGCGAAGTTATCCCACCTAAGAAACGTGTTTACTAGGAGCTAATCATGGCTGAATTTACATTACCAGCAAACTCTATCGTTAAGACAGGTAAAACGTACAAGGCGGCAGAGGGCGTTACAAACGTCAAAGTTTTCAACGTATACCGTTACGATCCTTCAACGGGTAGTAACCCGTCTTTGGACAAGTACGAAGTTGATATGGACACTTGTGGTCCAATGATTCTTGATGCTTTGTTGAAGATCAAAAACGAAATGGACTCAACGCTGTCATTGCGTCGTTCATGTCGTGAAGGTATCTGTGGCTCTTGCTCGATGAACATCGACGGCAGAAACACACTAGCATGTACTAAGGCGATTGCTGAAGTAGAAGGAGACGTTAACGTTTATCCACTACCTCACCAGCCAGTCGTTAAAGACTTGGTCTCTGACCTAACTAACTTCTACGCGCAGTATGCGTCAGTAGAGCCTTGGTTGAAGTCAGACACACCTGCACCACCTGACCAAGAGCGCGTACAGTCTGTTGAAGACCGTAAGCAGCTTGATGGTTTGTATGAGTGTATTCTTTGTGCATGTTGTTCAACTAGTTGCCCAAGCTACTGGTGGAACAGTGATCGTTACCTTGGCCCTGCTGCGCTGCTTAACGCACACCGTTGGATTAAGGACTCTCGTGATGATGCAACGGGCGCACGTTTGGATGAGTTGGAAGATCCGTTCAAGCTTTACCGTTGTCATACCATCATGAACTGTACTGATGTTTGCCCTAAGGATTTGAATCCTGCTAAGGCAATTGCTGAAATCAAGCAAATGCTGGTTGAACGTCAGATCTAGTATGATGTTTGTTTAGTTCGTCGTTCTAGGTTTTCTACGGAAATCCCTAGAACGTACAGACTTAAAACAATGCGACATGACTCCGGTACAAGCCAGTATAGCTACTGAGCTTGCCGGAGTTTTTTATTGCTACTCAATCCTGCTGAAGCAGAGAGGAAACGCAATGAGTGAAATGATGAAGTTACGTTGGCGCTGTCGACGTGGCCAGAAAGAATTAGATATCGTAATGAACCGTTATCTTGAGCAAGTCTATGTAGACGCAGAGCAGAGTCAGAAAACTGCCTTTGAAGAACTGCTTTTGGTTGAAGATCCAACCATTATTGATTTGCTAATGGAGCGAATCGAGCCACAAAATCCTGACCAAAAGATACTGATGGATAAGCTGCGCACGATCGTCTCGTTGTAACACAATCCATTACCATTCCTAGTAGCCACATGAATAATTTAGCAGGAGGATAATATGACCATTATCAAGAAAGACGACCTAATCGATAGCGTCGCGGATGCTCTACAGTATATTTCTTATTACCACCCACAAGACTTCATCGAAGGTATGTATGACGCATACAAGCGTGAAGAGTCTGAAGCTGCAAAAGATGCTATTGCACAGATCCTAGTCAACTCACGCATGTGTGCTGAAGGCCACCGTCCTATTTGTCAGGATACGGGTATCGTTACTGTGTTTGTACGTATCGGTATGCAAGTGCAGTGGGAAGCGGATGGTATGAGCGTTGAAGACATGATTAATGAAGGTGTGCGTCGTGCTTACACGCAGCCTGATAATATTCTTCGTGCCTCTATTCTTGCTGATCCTGCGGGCAAGCGTACAAATACTAAAGACAACACGCCTGCTGTGATTCACATGACAGTTGTGCCGGGTGACAAGATTGAATTAGAAATCGCTGCTAAAGGTGGTGGTTCTGAGAATAAAGCGAAGATGGCGATGCTTAATCCTAGTGATAGCGTTGTTGACTGGGTACTTAAAACAGTACCGACAATGGGCGCAGGTTGGTGCCCACCGGGTATGCTTGGAATAGGTATCGGTGGAACAGCTGAGAAAGCGGCTGTAATGGCAAAAGAAGCGTTGATGGAGTCGATTGATATTCAAGCGCTTCGTGACCGTGGCCCACAAAACCGCGTTGAAGAGCTACGTCTTGAGATCATGGATAAGGTTAATGACCTTGGTATTGGTGCGCAGGGTCTTGGTGGTCTAACGACTGTGCTTGATGTGAAGATTAAGGACTATCCTACACACGCAGCGTCATTGCCTGTTTGTATGATCCCTAACTGTGCGGCGACACGTCACGCACACTTTACGCTTGATGGTAGTGGCCCGTCGCTACAGACGCCGCCTGACTTGTCAGCATGGCCAGACATTAGCTACGAAGCAGGTGAGAACTCACGTCGTGTTGATCTAAATACTGTGACTGCTGAAGACGTTACAACATGGAAACCGGGTGAAGTGATTTTGCTGTCAGGTAAAATGTTGACAGGTCGTGATGCGGCTCATAAGAAAATTGTAGGCATTTTGGATAGTGGTGAAGAGTTGCCAGTATCGCTAAAAGGTCGCTTTATCTATTACGTTGGCCCTGTTGACCCAGTGCGTGAAGAAGCGGTTGGTCCTGCTGGCCCGACAACAGCAACACGTATGGATAAGTTTACAGACCAAGTACTAGAGCAGACTGGTTTGCTAGGTATGATTGGTAAAGCTGAGCGTGGCCCTGTGGCTATCGAAAGCATTAAGAAGCACAAGTCTGTGTACTTGATGGCGGTCGGTGGTGCGGCTTACTTGGTGTCTAAAGCGATAGTTCACTCTGAAGTACTTGCGTTCCCTGAGTTGGGCATGGAAGCGATCTATGAGTTTGATGTACGTGATATGCCGGTGACGGTTGCGGTTGATTCACTGGGTGAGTCAGTACACCAGACTGGGCCTCAGAAGTGGCAGCAGATTATTTTAGATAAGAAGTCGTAAGATTATCAAAATGCGTTGAGGTTAGGTCTTTTGGGCCTAACCTCATTTGTTAATTAATTGTCAGTTGTGATAATTAATAGGATTAAAATTGTGGATTTAAGAGAAAGATTTAGGCTAAAAGTCTATGAATCTGATGGCACTCAGTATGAAATATTGTTTAATAGTATTATGAGGTTAGCTGTTGATGATTTTAAGAGTGTTAAGCCTCATGGTAACATTGGTGATAGAGGCAATGACGGTTGGGTGCAAAGTACTGGTAGTTATTACCAAGTATATGCCCCAGAAGAGCTTTTTAAAAATACTAAGAATGCAATTTTAAAAGTTAAACGAGACTTTCAAGTTCTCAAAGGTTACTGGGATGACATATCTAGAATAAATTCATTCTACTATGTGTTAAATGATAAATTTCAAGGGGTTTCTCCCCATATATCTCAGGCTGTGGAGTCTTTAAAGAAGGAATACAATCTTGTAACAGTTGGTGTTTTTTCAAATGACGATCTTGAAAGAGAGTTATTTAAACTTCCGAATGCTGATATATGTTCACTACTTGGTACCCAAGCAGAGAGTAATATTAATTCAAGAGAAGACCAGATAAAAGCTAGAGAGTTTTTAGATGAACTGTCTTTCATTTTTGAAGCGCTTTTTAATTCAAGTACGGAAGCTGGATATTTTTTTCCTGCAAATGTTTTTTACTTTATCGACAGAAAAACTAATAACGACTGGGAAGTAAGTAGGCAGTTATGTACTGATCAAAGAATTGCAGAAAACCAGAAAAATATGTGGAATCAACTGATTTCTATGTTTAATCAGGTGAGTCAAGATCACTACTACGAAGATATTGGGCTATCTTTTAAGTATAAGCCTCCGTATGAGTTGGTTGGTAGAGATCAGTTAATTGAAACTAGAAAAAAATCAATGGGAAAGTTGATACAAAACCTTGCTGATTCTTATGTGGTGGTGCGTGACTTTTCCCTGCAGTAAGCTACTAGCGTTCGTAATAACCATTAGACAGTCCTTGTATCATTGAACAAACTAAAAAGAGCTTCTCTTGCTTGATAAAGAGCATAGCTTCTTTTTGGAATATGCGCTATATGATCATACGAGATCTGACATCTCATCACTTGACGAGCATGGTATAGCTTATCAAATTTAGAGAGACCATAACCAACTGGGTCTAAACACATAACCAATTGGGTCTAAACTTATAAAGAGATAGTTAAAAATGTAACCGTTCACGGGGGGACTTAGGCCGATATAGCATGCTGACCTAACGGCAGCCGTACGGTAATCGCTTCACCACGCAGGCCTTGTTCACAGACTTTTCTCAATATCTCATGAACACCCAAGCCTAGGCGCTTACACGTTTCAGTTAGGGTCAGAATCACCGGACGGAACTGATCACCTCTGGCCGATTGACTAAAGAAACTGGTTTTACGCCAGATCACATAAGGACGTATCGCGCGTTCCGCTTCATTGTTTGTCATGGGAATCGTACGATCCCGCAAAAATGTCCAGAGCATAGATTCATCAATCAGTAAACGTTTGCACTGATTGGCTGTTTTACTGGTTTTTTGTTCCACGTCAGCTGGCGAAACTTCAAGACCTAAGTTGAGTAGGCGGTGCATCCACTGTTTAAATCGCAGCATTCGAGCGTGATAACAGGCATCAGAATAACCGTCAGATCGCCAACGATTACGGAAGTGAACAATCAAGCGGGATAATCGCCAGAGCTGTTTTCCCAGTACACCCGCTCGCCCCACGCGTTCTGATATTTTCTTGAACTTACGGATAATATGCGCCCAGCAAAGTTGCCGTTTCTCGATAGGGTAATCGTTGTAACCGCCATGTTGATCGGTCACGAGTATGCCATCAAATTCATCCAGCAAGCCATTGGCTGCGCCTTTACCCCGAGAATAATGAACTAGAAAGTAGACGACCTGTGACGAACAAAGCACCCAGAGCCAACGCCGCTCACTGTTGCGGTAATGACTGGTTTCATCCGCATGGGCGATGGGCAACTCGCGGACGGCTTGGCCGACCTGTTGATAAAGTGGTAACAACCATTCCGTTACCGACCGAGTCGCTTGACTCACTGCACCCGTGCTAAAGGAGAGTTGCCATTGATCGTTCAGTAATCGTTGGATGTTTGAAATGGATAAGGCGTATGCCCCATTCATCAACGTAATCCAGCTGATCAACCCTGGCCCCATTTGTCCGCTAGGTATTGTGTCTGGTAGATGAGCAACCTAACGCATCTGGCAACGAGGGCATATTGCATCATAAAGACAATGCTCAGTGATCTTGCTGCGTACTTCAGGAAGGTCAAATACCTGATGACGTTGGTAAGGCTCCTGAGATAAATCACAGAGGGCTCCACAGGCGCACTGAGTATCAGGATAGTAATGAATTTTCTCATCAGTAGCAGAGAGATCTACCCGCACACGTTGATGTCCTTTGTGACCGGGTTGTGCCCCTTTTTTGCGAGGCCTCTTTGGTTTTTTCTCGCGCTTAGCACGCTGTTCTGGCGAATCCTGGGAGGGTGGTTTGGATGAGTTTCTGGAAGAACTCCCGCTGCCCGCATTGTCTTCCAGTTCAGCCACCCGTTGCTCTAGCTGAGCCACTAAGTCCAATAACTGACGATTGAGCTGTTGCGAAGCCGCAAGCTCAGTGGGTAGTTGATCATTGAAAAGTGCCTCAGTAAGTTTGTTCATTATCTAATCATAACGAATGATGACTTAAATACAACCCCGTGAACGGTTACGTTAAAAATAGCTGACTACAAGGTAAAAAGCTTTATTTTTACGCTATTTTTTAGTATTGTTATCATTTTTTGTAATAGCGTGCGCTATCTAAAATAGGAGTTTTAATAAATGTTAAATTTTAAATCTTTTTTTCAGCCAATATTGATTATATTGGCTTCAACGATAAGTTTTCAAGCCTTAGCTGACATTAATCCTAGAAAACAAGATGGAATAGAGATGGTAAAAGATCTTGGTAAGAAAATTGAACCATATAAAAAAGTCGCAGAGCAGTTAATGATTAAGTCTATTGACTGGGCAATTAAAGTTGAAAATTGTTCCAAAAATTCTGATGCCAAAAAAATCCGATTGAAATTCGACTCATTGCATGAAAGTAATAGTAGTCCTGGTGTTTTGATGATATTTAGAACCGAAATAACAAATACAGTTACCCAGGAAAAAAACAACCCAATGGTATCATTTAAGATCTCCGTTGATAAAAGTGGTTTTGACAATAAATACAATATTGGTTATTTTGAGATTTATCCTGTAGATATGTCAATGTGGACGGGTCCTACCAAGTCAAGTTACATGTGTAGCTCAAAAAAAGTCGAGATAGATGAGCACACTAACCGAATTTATGAAAGGAAAAAAATGATAACTATAAAAGAGATATTAAATGGCGCGAAAGCTCAAAAAAATAACATCAAACCTAAAACCGCTATTTCGTTCGAACCAAAAACAATTAATAATCAATCTTTGGGTTATCTGGGATTAGACATGAATGCCGTATCTTCATTGTTAGGAACTGAGTGAGCAAAGTCTTTGCGCACAAGATTCAAAATAAGAAACCATTTCCAGTACCTTTAAAGCCTATTTAGGTAAGTTAGCAGGTTATGCACATATATAATCTGCTAAATTATTTTTTCGCCTTAGAAACAAAGAAAAACGATGGTTTATTTCAGTTTGTTTTGCTGCAATTATAAAGCTCCCTACATACTTAATATCATAAGACTAGGATACTGATGAGGCTTGATTTTGTGATGGTGACCTGGCGACGATGCAGTAAGTGCATACTTGTTATATGAATGTTAAAGATGACAAGTAGACGGAAAAATTATTATTTGCGTTGGGTAACGAATGCACTGAAAAAATGATAGCGTAACTTTCATCTCTTGATACGCAATATAGAAATAATCACCCGAAAAGCCTAAGAGAACTGTTAATCGCAATAAGTTTTCCACAGAAAACAGTTTTTAATTTTTTATAAAACGTGCAGTGGTGAGTTGTACTAGCTCACCACTGTTTAGTTCTTCATGAACTAGGTTTAGACGAGAATTTCTCAGATTGCTCACGGTCTATCAAGGCTTGATTTTCTTAGTCCGCAATTTCTTTACTTTTCTCAAGCAAAGTATTCTTTCCCTGGTTACTTCGACTTCTCGTCCTTTTTCATCCTTAATTCTAACTGTTGGCATAGCTGATCTCAATATTCAATTTTGCGTGATTGATTTAGCCTGTATTGCGTCTGGTAAAACGAGTCGTAGTGATATTGAGTCTGTGCTGGAGATGTCGGTTGAGCCTTACTTGCAACGCTTGGAGGGTGAGTTCGATATTATTCAGCGCATTCAGCCTGTGCTTTCTACGCCTAAGTCACGACAAGTGAAGTACCGTATTCAAGATGCGTTTTTGAGCTTTTGGTTTCGTTTTATTTACCGTTACCGTAGTGCGGTTGAGATTGGTAATTTGGAGTTTTTACAACAAGTCATTCAGCGTGACTTTGCAACTTACAGTGGTGAGTGGTTGGAGCGTTTGTTTCAGGAGCAGCTTGCCGCAACTGGTCAATACAGTGTGATTGGTAACTACTGGGGGCCTAGAAATAAAAACGAAATTGATATTGTCGCCCTAAACGAGTTGGATAAGACGGCGTTGGTTGCGGAGGTGAAGCGTAACCCTAAAAATATTCGTTTGAGTAAGCTGAAAGAGAAGGCGGTAAAGCTGGAGCAAAAGTTGAAAGGGTATGATATTGAGTATCGTGGTTTGTCGTTGGATGACTTGTCAGTGGAGTAACGGCTATATCTAAATGCTGTGACAAAGCTTATTTTCTGCTAACATATAATGACACATATACTTTATGAGGTGATTTATGGGACAAGTCACAATATATCTCGAAGAAGAAATCGAATTAAAAATGATCAAAGCAGCGGAGTCAGCTAACCTTTCTAAAAGTAAGTGGATAGCGCGTTTGATCCAAGAAAAAATAGCAAAAGAGTGGCCGCAATCGGTGATAGATATGGCAGGCTCATGGAGCGACTTTCCAGAAGCTGACGAGTTACGTGCTAATCAAGTACAAGATATAGCAAGAGAGTCCTTTTGATGTATGTACTTGATACGAACACGCTGATCTATTTCTTTAAAGACATGGGAAACGTTAAGCATAATTTGTTGCAAATACCTCCTCAAGATCTCGCTATTCCATCTGTTGTGGTTTATGAACTGGAGTATGGGCTAGCAAAGTCTAATGCACCGCAAAAACGTCGTGCCCAGATCGGTGAGTTATGTTCATTGGTGAATATATTGCCGTTTGATGAGGCTGAAGCTAAGTGTGCGGCAACAGTTCGAGCGACTTTAGAAAGGCAGGGTACACCTATTGGACCACAGGATATTTTGATTGCTGGGACAGCTCTGGCTAACCAAGGTGTTTTAGTGACGCATAACACCGGTGAGTTTTCGCGTGTTGCAGGGCTCGACCTAGAGGACTGGTATTAATACATTGGTTGTTAAAGCTTAGCTATATTGACGAGGTTAAGCATAACCCTAAGAATATTCGTTTAAGTAAGCTGAAAGAGAAGACGGTGAAGCTGGAGCAAAAGTTGAAGGGTATAAAATTGAGTATCGTGGATTGTCGTTGGATGATTTATAGTCTCGTAGGCTGGCTTTGTAGTTAGCAGTTGTTTATGCAGGTATAAGCAAGGGGTTAAAAAATAGGCACATAGGCAATGGGAGAGTAAGTTGGGAGGTTTACACAGAAAGCTTGGTGAAGGTGAGGTGCTTGCCCTCATTGGAAAAGCGATTACCGTTGGTTCTGGGAGCTACATTGGTGAACGTGAAAAGCGTATTGGTGACTTCGTTCGTCGCCACTATTCGTTTCGTGGTGCGCTAAAGATCCACAGGCACGCATTTGGTTGGGACTTGATTCGTGTGCCCGTTAACATTCTGTTGTCGGTTGTAAGAACTCTCCTAGCGTTGTTTGGTTTTTTAGCAGGTCTTGTCGGGCTGAAGAAACCAAAGGACTGGATAAAAAAGATTCCCCTAGGTCTACAGACCAATATGGATCGGCAGATTAGTTGGCTTATTGTCACTGAGTTACTTGAGCTTCCGTATCAACAAGGTCAGAAAATCAGCGACAACGATGCACTGATGACTGAAGTTCTCAAAGATCCTCATTTGCGGTCATTGCTTAATGAGAAGCTTGATACGTTGTCTGAGCCTGCGAAATCTCCAGAGTTCAGAGCAAAGCTTGATGCCAAACTGGCTGAGTACGGCGCAACACGCACTGCATCATCGGAGTTGGCAACCAGCACAACGCTATTGGTGACGAGTAAAATTGCGCTTGGGCAAGCATCGTTTGGTGCACTTAGTGCAGGGGCTGCTGTTTCTGCAGCGGTGGCGAACTCTGCGGCAGCATCAAGTTTTTGGCTAGGTTCAATGCCTGGCTTATACTACTATGCAGTTTTCCCTGTTGCTGCCTCGGTTTCGCAATTAATGGCTGTTACGGTTGTTATCTGTATTGTACTTGCACTTATTTCAACGTTCATAGGAATCTTGACTGACCCATTACAAGCGAAGCTCGGAATACATCAGAAAAGATTGAAAAAACTGGTGAGTGCGGTTGGGAGTGACCTAAGCGGTAAGAAAGGTTCTGACTTCCACCTAAGGGAGAAGTACGCCGGGCGCCTTTTTGATATTATTGATGTTCTGTCCACTGTTGGGCGTTCGCTATGAATGGTTGGAGTGTTTGATGTTGTTGTGGTTCGTTTCGCAACATCATAACAATTTGTACCATTTAGCTTAGCGTTATGAGATTACATCTATGTTCAAAGCCATCATCGTCAACGAAGAAGCTGGTCGTGTTGCTAAGTATCGCGTCATACGCAACGGTTCGCCGCTAACGTACGCCAACGTGTTGGACCTCTGGAGCACTGATTTCACTTTCCGAGAGTACTTTACATCCCTGCTGGCAGCATCGCCTTTTACTGCGTATCGCTGGGAGACACCAGCATTAAACATTGGCACTGTCGATAATGAGTTTGAATTTGTTCTTATCAACTCTCCATCGTTATGTAATCGAAAAACTGATGCGGCGACGTATAAAAAGTATTTCACTAACAAAGAAAAAAACGGTGGAATAGTGACCTTCGCCAACCTCGGTGGTGACGCGACCCTTATCGTTCCTTCTCCCCGAACAGACGCAAATGCATACGGGCACTTGGCCGCATTCCTCCGTCAAGCTCCTGCAGAGCAACATGATGCTTTTTGGAAGGTGCTTGGAGGTACTGTAAAATTCATGCTCGACAAAAATTCTATTTGGGTGAGTACAGCGGGTGGTGGTGTAGCATGGTTGCATGCCCGAGTTGACAACCAGCCCAAATATTACGCTTACTCACCATTCAAAACCGCCTAATAATAAATTTGAATGGCGGACTGTGTAGCCTCTGGGTTGGAAGTTTTTGGAGCGTGCAAAAGAACTTATAAGGAATCAATTAAAACGGTGTCAAATAAACTAAATCAATTTCGCTTAGCATCTGTCTCTGCTTTTTTGTTCATCTTTGCACTTGTAACAGTTGCTGGAACTTGGTCAGAGACTCAATTTATAATTAAACCCTTTGTGGTTATCCCTTTTTTGTGATTAGTTGAGAATGGTTCGTTAATATAGATTATCAGTTGTCTTGTATTTACACATAAGTATAGTGGGGTATGCTAAAGGTCTTAGGCCTTTTTAATGAGCTGTTCAGTAGCTTAAGTAATGTAAGGAGAGAAAATGGAACCTCTAGAAGAGATGAGAAAAAGTATCGATAACATCGACAATGCGATTGTTGCTATGTTCGCTGAGCGATTTAAAGTTACTAACAAAGTTGGGATTTTTAAGGCAGAGAATCAGTTGGTTTCAAAAGACCATGAAAAAGAAAAATTACAATTTGAAAGGATGACTGAACTCGCTGAACAATATGGTCTTGACCCAGAATTTGCTCAATCATATTTAGAAGCAGTCATTGATCGAGTTGTAAAAAATCATGAACAAATCGCTCGCTCTTACAATGATGGTCCAGCTACTTAATAAGGCGTATAAATTCCCTTCGGCGCAAGTGCGTCGGAAAGGGGTTACTGTCGTTTAACTTAGAGTTATAAGAATCAAATGATGAGTATCACGCAAGTATGCAAGGAAGGTATTTCTCGACTGAGGGATATTTCCAGAAAGGCGAACAATAGGGAGTCATATGGATCTTAGATATTTGAAGGACTCAGATAAGTCAGGCGTTTGTAAACTGTCGCACCAGATAAACAGTGACCACTATTTGAATGAGCCAGGAGTTTTTTGTCAGCCTGTCGCTGAGGGTGATGATTGGAGCTTTTGGAAAGAGTCACACGAAAAGGATGGCGGTTTCGTTCTTGTGGCGCTTTCAAATAGCAATGTTGTGGGCTTTGTGGCTGCCGAGGTTTCTGATATGCCGAACCTGCCTTTTTTGAACCCGATGAAACGCTGCAAAATTGCAACAATAGTAGTCTCAGATGAACACCAGAAAAAAGGCGTAGGTTCTGAGTTATTTGAAAAGGTATGTGAAATAGCTAAAGAGCATGGTGCTCAGCGTCTAGTTTTAGACGTATTTACTTTCAATAAAACTGCTGTTGATTTCTACGAAAATCATGGCTTCAAAAATACAGCTACACATATGTCGAAATCATTGGCCTAAATAGTTGATTAAACGGCCAGAAACTCTCAGTATTATCAAGTCAAAGTGAATCGAGTCACCATGTTCTAAGTGTTTTAAGATTTACCAGCTCAGCCAATGGAGGAACCTAAAGGGATTTTATGTTTAGCATATTTGAAAAGATCACGCGTAGCGCTCTGAATTTAATCGATCCATATGTCCCAAGTGATACGCCACCAACAGATTCAGTTTGGCGTTACATCAGGGCAAACTTGAAGCCAATGCGCAAAGCAATAGCACTGAGCCTAGTGTTAACGGTGATCGCCGCTTGCATTGAAGTTTGGTTGATCAGTTACGCTGGTAAGCTTATTGATACGCTGGCGCAAACAACGCCAGAAAAAATCTGGCAAGTTCATGGCGGTGAGTTTATTTTGGCAGCACTTGCCGTACTTTTCGTACGCCCTCTATCGCAATGTGCACGCCACGTGGTAAACGATATCAGCATCAGTTGTAATGTCGCGAATCTGTTTCGCTGGCGTGGACACCAGCACCTTTCTAAGCAATCTGTTGGCTGGTTTCAAGATGATCTCGCAGGGCGTACGTCGGTGCGGCTTGTCGATCTGGGCAATCAAGCATCCTACATTATTGGCGGTCTGCTCAACGCAGTGGCCTTTGGTCTTGTCTACATGATCGGTATGATCATTCTCATGGCGCAAACAGATATCCGCTTGGCTTTGCCGCTTGTGCTTTGGGTTGCGCTCTACATGGGGATTATGATTCGCATTATCCCGCGCATGGTGAAGGCGCAGCGGAAGTTTTTCAGCGCGAAATCTGCGCTCGTGGGCAATGTCGTGGATAGCTTTTCTAACTTTGACACGCTGAAGTTATTTTCTCGACGCGAAGATATCTCAGCGGATCACAAAGTAAGCTTAGAACTGACGCGCGAGAAACTGTTCTTATCGAGACAAATTTCTATTTCAATGAACACCATCGTTGTACTTCTAGAAGGTCTGATCATGGTCGGCTTCATTGGTTATGGCGTTTGGTTGTGGTCTGTTGGGGCGGGTACGATTGGTCTTATCGGCTCTGCTGTGGCGCTGAGCCTACGGATCACCAGTTTGGCAGAGTGGGTACTCAATGAAGTGTGGCGTATCTTCGAAAGTGTCGGCAACTTGCAGGAGTCACTTAAAACCGTTGCGCAGCCAATCACCATTCCCGAGCACCGTGATGCAAAAGATCTCGTCGTCACAGGCGGCCAGATCACATTAGAAGGCTTGAACCACCAATATGGCACAGGGCGTGGCGGTTTAAATGACGTTTCTATAAAACTGGGCGCAGGTGAGAAAGTCGGCCTTGTTGGACGTTCTGGCGCGGGTAAGTCGACATTGGTAAATCTGATCTTACGTTTTTATGAAGCTGAGAAGGGTACTATCCTCATTGATGGTCAAGACATTCGCACGGTTGACCAAGATAGTCTGCGCGGTGCCATTGGTATGGTGAGCCAACAAGCCGCGCTCCTCAACCGATCTGTTTATGACAACATTGCGCTAGGTAAAGCGGATGCAACACTCGATGAGATCATGGCAGCAGCGAAAAAAGCTAAGGCGGATGACTTCATTGGAGAGTTGAAAGATAGCAAAGGTCGTACAGGGTATGATGCGCATGTGGGCGAACGCGGTGTTAAATTATCTGGCGGGCAACGCCAACGTATTGCTTTGGCACGTGTGTTTTTGAAAAATGCACCTATCTTGATTTTGGATGAAGCGACGTCAGCACTGGACAGTGAAGTTGAAGCCGAAATTCAAGCAGAGCTGCAAGCCGTGATGGAGGGGAAAACGGTGATTGCAATCGCGCATCGTTTATCGACGATTGCGCAGATGGATCGTATTCTTGTGCTCGAAGAAGGGCAGGTCATTGAAGATGGTTCGCATGATGAGCTGGTCAAGCAAGACACGCGTTACGCTGGGTTCTGGAAGCGTCAATCTGGCGGGTTTATTGGAGCGGATGAGGAGTAATTTAAGAAATTCTTTGTTATAGCCGTTTAATACCATTATTTTTCGGCTGAAATTTGACCTATTCGTAGAGTTAAAAGAAGTTTACGTTGAAGATTTGATTCATGTAACGTCGTATATAACAAACAGATGAAATAGGGCTGTAAGAATCTGGGTATATAGATTTCACTGTGCTCTATTTAGCCATCTGTGCTTTGCCTGTTATTTAGGTATTGTTCACTCAGCACGAAAAAATAACTCATCATCCTGCCAAAAAGTAACCAGTGTAATCTGCCGACTTTCTAACTTGCTACGCCTCTCTGGATGAAGGTCTGGTAGTTGGTATAAGCCGTTTGCAGGCAGCTCTACTTCACGGTTCACGATCGACGTCATATCTATCCAAAGCTGATAAACCGTATCTGCAACCTCCATACGCTGGTTCTCATAAAATGTATTGTGATGAAAGAAGTCAATCGGTGCTAACTGCGCTGCCACTGACCAAATTAATTGCTGTGGGTGTTGCTCACCAAATTCGATTAAAAAGCTTGGGAAATGGGCTGCGTAGATGGTAAAAATGGGTTGTTCTGGTGGGTGTGCTTTTAAGTACTGGGCGCAAATGAACGGGTAACCTTGTGCACCGATGTAGGCATGCGCAATAGGGAAGTGCGACTGCAAATGCTGCTCGACACCCACGTGAAAATTACGTTGGTAAATACTTAACGCGACTTCTTTTGGAATGCGTGAACTGCAACGCCAGTTATCCAGTCCACCAGAGTCACTTTCCTGATAAATGTGCTCAGACATCTGTTGTTGCGCTTCGGAGAAGGGCGAGGTTTGTTTATTGCCCATAAATATTCCTAGCTAACATTTGGCGTTCACTTTCTAATTCATCAAAGCCGGGTAAGTTATTATCACGCTCGATAATAGTAGGGATGTCACCGTAGGCGGCATGTGCGGCTTTTAGTAATTCGCAAACTTCTGGTGGGACTTCTTCACCATGCGTATCAACCCAATAGCCTTCGTCACCCTGTTCATTGCTTGGGTGAAACTTAGAGCCAGCCACGTGTATTTGTGCAATATCATTTGCACCGATTAACGATATGAGTGTGGCGAGTTCTGCGTTTGGATCAAGGTCAAAGTTAGTCGAATTGGTCCATAGATTGTTTAAGTCTAATAGCATTCGGCAGCCAGTTCGCTTCATAAGCTCTGCGGTAAATGCCCACTCGCTCATTTCATCTTGCTGGAAACGTTGGTAATAACTAATGTTTTCCAAGACTAAAGGCGCATTAATACTTTGCTGTACCTGATCAATTCGCGGACAGAGGTAGCCCAACATATCTTGAGTAAATGCAAAGGGGAGTAAGTCAAAATGTTGTCGTTTACCCGCTGCAGACCAGCACAGGTGATCAGACAGCCAAGCAGCTTCAGTATGTTGATAGATAGAAGCTAAGGCACTGAGGGTATTTGGTATCTAAAGGGTATGGGCCAGCAATGTTTAAACCAACCGCTTGTAGTGCAATAGGGTAATGCTCGCGTACAATAGTAAATCATCTGCGATCATTTCAAACCAAGGTGTTTTTTGGTTTGTTTCGTAGAATGATATGCTTCCCGCTCACTTACGTTACGATTTTTTTAACTTGGAACTCAGTCTTTACTAAGACAGTGCTACCGTCTTTGTTCTTAACCATGAAGTGGCCATTTTCGTGCTGAGCATACTCTTCAACTAAATGCCTTTATATTTAAAAATTAAGAGAAATGTTATTAAAGTCATGTATAAAAAACACACGCCTCTTCATAAAGACGCGCACATGAAAAAATGACTGCATTTTAATTTTATAAGGTTTATTTAGCTATTCCGTTGTTCACTCGCGTGTTGGTCGAAATATTTAGGTAAGTGTATTGCTAGATGCCCTACAATGATGCTTAGGGTATGTCTATAAATTCCCCACCAATGATATAAAATAAAATCTGACTCTCTTTTTAACACTCAACATAAAGCCACTACTAATGAACGAAAATATTTCCAATTTTATTAAAGGATTAGCCATGGGTGCGGCTAACGTAATCCCTGGTGTTTCAGGCGGAACTGTTGCGTTGGTGACAGGCATCTATGAGCGCCTGATTAATGCACTCAAGTCATGCGACCTTAATGCATTAAAACTGCTATTTTCTAGAAACTTTAAAGGGGCATGGAAGCATGTTGATGGTGCTTTCTTATCGTCAATATTAGGCGGTGTGGTGGTGAGTATTGTTAGCTTGGCTAAGGTACTTGAGTACTTGCTAGATAATTACGAAGTACTGACCATGGCGTTTTTCTTCGGGCTAATAGCGGTGTCCGTCATCAGTGTTGGGCGTACAGTGAAGAAGTGGGGCGCAAGTGCTTTGATAGCCCTTGTACTAGGAACCATACTGGCCGTGAGTGTCGCCATGCTGGCACCGGCTGGTGAAAACGCCAATGCAGGTTATTTGTTTCTCTGTGGTGTGATTGCCATTTGCTCAATGATTTTACCCGGCTTGTCAGGCTCATTTGTTCTCATTATTTTGGGTAACTACGCGCTGGTGCTAGGTGCGATAGGCCGTTTTGATATGGCTATCTTGTTGCCAATGGCTTTAGGTTGTGGCTTAGGTTTGCTTGCCTTTGCTCACTTGTTAGGTTGGGTGTACGACAAGTTTCATGATCAAACCGTTGCTTTGATGACAGGCTTTATAGTCGGGTCGTTAGCGATTGTTTGGCCGTGGAAAAACACATTAACTGAAATCGTTACTCGTGAAGGTAAGGACGACAAAGTTATTACCACTGGCTACGAATGGTTTACGCCTATGTTAAACGAGAGCTCAACGCTGATGGCTTTGGGTTTAATGGTGGTCGGCGGATTAATGATCTGGGGTATGGAGAAAGTGTCGAAGTAGCGTTTTCACTATAGATTTTGCGAATTCTGAAAATAATCAATGATCACCTAACGTTAGGTTAAATTTTCAGGCATCATCTAGAAAATTTCACCCCCCAAGGAATGTTAATTCATGTCATTTGACGCTTTAGGCTTGTATGATGAGCTGTTAAAAACGATTGCCGAACAAGGCTACTCAACGCCATCACCGATACAACTTGAAGCGATTCCGGCGGTGCTTAGTAAGCGCGACGTGATGGCTGTAGCGCAAACGGGTACAGGTAAAACAGCGGGTTTTACCTTGCCTGTGGTTCAGTTGTTGTCTGGAGGCGCTAGCCCTCAGTCAAAATCTGTTCGTGCGTTAATCATTACACCCACTCGTGAGCTTGCGGCACAGGTGTTTGAGAGTGTTAAAAATTACAGCCGCGCGATGAATATTCGATCTGCAGCCGTGTTTGGCGGGATGCGCATTGAACCGCAAATCTCTGAGCTAGAAAGTGGTCTAGATGTGCTTGTCGCAACCCCGGGTCGTTTGATAGACCTTTATAAACAACAAGCCATTAACTTTGACCAACTTGAGATACTCGTCTTAGATGAAGCTGATCGGATGTTGGACTTGGGCTTTATCGACGACATCCGTCACATCCAAACGCTACTGCCGCTTAATCGTCAAACGCTCATGTTTTCAGCAACGTTTTCTAAAGCGATCAAGTCACTTGCAGATGGCATGTTGAATGACCAAATACTGATTGAAGTGACTGCGGTAAACAGTATCGCCGATACAGTAAAGCAAGTCGTTCACCCTGTAGATAAAGAGCTTAAGAGTCAGGTATTAATCCATCTGATTAAGCAAAATAAATGGCATCAAGTGTTGGTGTTTAGTCGTACCAAGCGAGGTGCGGATAGTTTAGTTGTCGAGCTAAAGAACGCAGGTATTCCTGCAGAATCTATTCATGCGAACAGAACTCAGCATGCGCGTACTCATGCCTTAGAAGACTTTAAGACGGGTGCGGTCGTTGCGCTTGTTGCGACGGATATTGCGTCTCGTGGAATAGATGTCGACCAGCTACCGTGCGTGGTTAACTTTGACCTGCCTTATGTGCCAGAAGACTATGTGCACCGCATTGGTCGTACGGGGCGTGCAGGGACTTCAGGCTTAGCAGTGTCATTGTTTAGTGAAGATGAATATAAGCAGTTACAGGCGATTGAGCGGCTTATTGAGCGTAAGTTTGAGCGTGACGTGATTCCGGGCTTTGAGCCTAGCGTGGCAGGACTGGCACATCCTTCAGTTGATGAAGAGTATGGTAATTTTGAAGCAGACCCTCAAGCGTCAAAGCGAGGGAAGTCAAAAGGGCGTGGTGGTCGTGGGAAATCTAAATCTAAGCGTGAGAGCTGGCGGGATCTGTTGTAATAGGGAAGCCTTTCTCTAATTGATATACACAGACATTTCGAAAGCTCCTGTGCCTAATTTCGTATTGAGTATAATAAGCAGGTCGCTAACACAGGCCAGACAATCATATGTTCCCAATTAATTACATCGAACCCGTATTTCGCCCGCCCAGTGAAGCTTATTCGCTCGTTCTGCAAGTCACCAACGGTTGCTCGTGGAATAAATGTACGTTTTGCGATATGTACACCGCTGACCAAAAGAAATTCCGACCTAAGCCTCAAGCAGATATTGATCAAGAGTTACAGGCAATTGCAGCAACAGGTGAGCATGTACGTCGCGTGTTCCTGGCTGATGGCGATGCGGTGACATTGTCATTTAAACGTCTCAAAGGCATTTTAGAATCCATCAAAAAGTACCTGCCAAAGGTACAGCGTGTTTCCTCCTATTGTTTGCCACGAAATCTACTAAATAAAACCGTCGAAGAACTTACCGAACTCCGTGAGTTAGGCCTGACGCTTATGTATGTCGGCTGTGAAAGTGGCGACGATGAAGTACTGGCTGCGATCAATAAAGGTGAGACTTTTAACAGCTCACTAGATGCGTTGATAAAAATCAAACAAAGCGGCATGAAAAGCTCTGTGATGATTCTAAATGGCATGGGAGGCGTACGATTCAGTGAGCAGCATGCATTACGCTCAGCGTTGCTAATGAATGAAGCACAGCCTGATTATTTAGCAACACTCGTTGTGTCGTTTCCTATGGGGATGCAGCGTGTACAAGCGGGTTTTGAGGATCAATACCTGCCGCTAGAACAGATGGACTTATTCCGTGAAATGCAGATGTTATTGGAGGCGTTGGAGCTAGAGAAAACGATTTTCCGTAGCGACCATGCCTCTAACTATTTAATCCTAAAAGGTGTGTTGAATAAGGACAAAGAAAAGCTGCTGCAAACGGTGAACCAAGCGATCGCTTCACCGAGTAGTGCAGGGCTGAGACAGGAATGGCAGCGTGGGTTGTAGAATCTTTTAGCGATTTTCCAAATTAGAAAAACACCTAAAGTTACATCATAAAAGAGATCGCTGATGCAATGATTGTAGATCAGTCTATCATTGGTAATTGGCTTGACAGGTGAGTTATTAAGTTAGCAAACTAATATTTTTTTATTTTTGAGTAATCGTATGGATCTTGCAGTTTCAGGATGTGGTATTGGGCTTCGATTTTCACATATCGATCAGATACTAGAAGAGCGTCCCCCAATCCCTTGGCTAGAGGTATTAACTGATAATTACTTAGTTGAGGGTAGTGTGCAGCAAGATTATTTATTAGAGGTTGCCGATCATTACCCGCTTACCATGCATGGTGTGGGGTTATCACTAGGCTCAGTTGATCCATTGAACATGGATTATCTCAAGCGTTTAAAAGCGTTAGCCGATAAGGTTAAACCAGCATGGATTTCGGATCATTTATGTTGGTCAGCCGTTCATGGTATGCATACACACGACCTCATGCCTTTGCCTTACAACCAAGCTACCATTGAACATGTGTCTGCTCGTATTAAGCAAGTTCAAGACTTCTTAGGATATGAGTTGATTATTGAGAATGTATCTAGCTACTTGCAATACAAAACGTCAGAGATGCCTGAGTGGGTGTTTTTTAGCGAAGTTGCTGAGTCTGCTGACTGCGGCATGTTGTTAGATATTAATAATATATACGTGAGTGCCCATAATCATGAGTTTGACCCTGAGACGTATTTGAATACGGTTCCCGCTTCAAGAATTCGGCAAATGCATTTAGCTGGATTTGAAGATCGGGGTACGCATTTGCTCGACACACATGGTCACCCTGTACCAGATGTTGTGTGGGCGCTTTATGAGAAAGCATTGCAGCGGTTTGGGCCTGTGCCAACACTGATTGAATGGGATAATAATATTCCCACCTTAGACGTTTTATTACGAGAAGCGAGTAAAGCATCAGACATGCTCCAACAGTCTGGCAAGGTGATGTAAATGGATCTTAGCAAGTTACAACATCTTGTCGCTCATGCGCTGTTTGATAAGCAACCAGATTTAATCGCGGCGAGTAAAAATGTTTTATCGCAAGGCCAATTAAATGCAGAGCAGCGCTTAGGTATTTATCGGAACAGTACAAGGGCCATCTTGAAGCAGCACCTCGCCGCGTTATTTTCGGTTTCTCAGCAACTCATTGGGCAACAACGATTTGCAGTGTTGTCCAATACGTTTATTGACCAAAATCAACCATCAACGCCTTATCTTGCGGACTTTGGCGAGTGCTTTAATGACTTTATAAGTCAACAAGAAGCGCTCAAGTCTCATCCGTATATAGCAGATGTTGCAAGCTTAGAGTGGATGCGCCATTTAGCCTGGCACCAACCAAACCAGCCCATTGCAGACTTTTCCCAATTAGCCGAACTGAATGAACAAGCGCAAGCGGAGTTACACTTCGAGCTACCTAGCTCCGCTTCTCTGTTGCACTCAGCGTTTGCCGTAGATGCGATTTGGTTGGCTCATCAGGCAAAGAGCCCTCTAGAGGTTTCGGAGCAGTTAGCCTCGTTAGTCTTAAAAAGTGAAGTATATGTCATCATTTGGCGACAAGGGCGTCATTTGAAACAAAGCGAACTGAGCCATGCGCAGTGGCGATTTTTACAGTGTGTTCAGCAGAAATACACGCTTCAGGCGTTAAGCGATGAGTTTGGTAGTGATATCACTACGCTTTTAGCAACGGCAGTTCAACAAGGGTGGATATGCAATTTTAATTAACTTGCTCAGGTGCTTAATTTATGTAAAAGTTTCACTAGATTGTTTTTTTGTTGAGAGAAGCTGTTGAAAGTAAAGATCACTTTAATCACCTTATTGATGTTGGTACTGAATTCAGTGTCAATTGCATCAATGTCGGTGATGGTATCTGTACCTACCAACGATGAAATAGTGATGACGCATTGCGAGCAAATGAAAGTTGCGCAGTCAGAGCGCTCTCATCAAAAGGTTAAGCCTTCTCAGGCTGATAACCCCTGCAATATGGATAACTGTCAGTGTGACAGTCTCAACACGGCCAAAGTACCAAACGAGTTGCTTTCTTACCTAGCACCTTATTTTGGTTTGGTATCGTTCAAAAAAATGGACATTCCCAGTCTGCAGACACAATTTCTACTTCCCAATCAACGACCTCCAAGGATCATGCCAGCTTAGTTTTATTTGAATTTTGTTCATTTACCTGAGTATGACGCATGAAAAACAATTGGTTTACGCCCTTTATGGGCATTACTGCCTTAGTACTAATAGTTCTATCAAATATCGCTATCGCAAAAGATATTGAACGGATAGTACCAGGCTCTGAGACTTTGTCTGAGGCTAAAAAAGCCTCACCCGCAGAGCATGCTGCCAAGCACGCTGACCCCACCTATATTTGCCCTATGCACCCGCAAGTCCAACAAGGTGAGGAAGGCTCCTGTCCGATTTGTGGCATGAATTTGGTCCTTAAGTCTTTTGACCCCAATATGAGTAGTGGGAAGCCTATTGTTAGTGTGTCTTCTAGTACTGCTCAAAGTATGGGGGTGCGAACAGGTAAAGTGACTAAGCGAACCTTGTCTCGTGCGATCAATACGGTGGGCTATGTTCGCTATGATGAGAGTAAGCTTTTCCACATCCATGCGCGCACAAATGGTTGGATTAAAGACCCTGTTGTGAAAGTTTTGGGTGACAAGGTTAAAAAAAGCCAGCGATTAGCCAGTTATTACTCACCAGACATTTATACCGCTCAGGAAGACTATTTAACGGCTTTACGAAATACCAGTGACCGACAAAAGCAAATCGATGTATTAACGCGTTTGCAGGTCATGGAGGTGTCGGAGTCAGTTATCAGAACCCTAGAAACAACCGCCACTAAAACGCCTAATGTTCCTTTAACCTCACCTATTGATGGTGTAGTCACAGAAATAGGCGTGCGTGATGGCATGTACGTTACACCTTCTAAGTTACTTTATGCGATAGCCGACTTGAGTAGTGTCTGGGTCATTGTTGATGTATTTCCTGACCAGTTAAGTTGGGTCAGAAAAGGCGCTCAATCAACCATGCGGGTGGGTGCATTACCCAGTGAAACCTGGAGTGGTCGCGTTGACTATATTTACCCAGAGCTCAATGAAAAGACACGTACATTGCAGGTCAGACTTAAGTTTAAAAACGATGACGGTTTGTTAAAACCCAATATGTTTGCCAGTGTGAAAATCAACAATCGTCCAGTGGCTGGCGCTGTCACGATTCCTCGTGAAGCGTTGATTCCTAGTTCGGAAGGCTTTCGCGTTGTCAAAGTGACTGAGGAAAATCATTATCAGCCCGTTGAGGTCAAGGTTGGTATTAAGGCGGGTAATCGGGTAGAAATTACTGAAGGCTTAGATGTAGGAGATGAAATTGTTTTGTCAGGGCAGTTTTTGATTGACTCGGAAAGCAACCTCCAAGCTAGCTTTCAGCGCATGAGCCAATAAGAGAAAACCATGTTAAGAAAATTAATTGCTTTCTCCATTCAGCAGCGCTTTTTGGTACTGATGTTGGCCGGTTTATTGACGGTCATTGGTGTCGTCTCGGTGAAGATGACCCCTCTAGATGCGATCCCTGATCTATCCGATGTGCAGGTCATCATCAAAACGAACTATGCAGGTCAAGCGCCGCAGGTCGTTGAAGATCAAGTGACCTACCCACTAACAACGACGATGCTTTCCGTTCCCAAAGCAACAGCGGTTCGTGGCTATTCGTTTTTTGGTGACTCCTTCGTTTATGTGATTTTTGAGGACGGTACGGATATTTATTGGGCACGGGCACGTGTATTGGAGTATCTAAGTCAGGCGGCTAGTCAGTTGCCGGCCAGTGTTCAACCTCGTTTAGGGCCTGATGCGACGGGTGTTGGTTGGGTGTATGAGTATGCCTTAGTTGATAAAACGGGTAAGCATGATTTATCCCAACTACGCAGCTTACAAGACTGGTTCATTAAGTTTGAATTGCAAACGGTGCCAGGGGTATCAGAGGTCGCCACCGTGGGTGGCATGGTAAAGCAATACCAAGTCACAGCAGACCCACAAAGGCTGCGCGCTTATAATATTACCTTGGATCAGATTAAGTCCGCGATTCAAAAGGCTAATCAAGAAACCAGCGGTTCCGTCATGGAAATTGCTGAAGCCGAATACATGATTCGTGCAAAAGGCTACCTGAGTACCTTAGAGGACCTTGAGCTTATACCCATCGCCGTTAGCGCAGAAACAGGGACACCCATTTTATTACGTGATGTTGCGGACATTCAGTTGGGTCCTCAAATGCGCCGCGGTATTGTGGACTTAGACGGTGAAGGAGAGGTTGTCGGCGGCATTGTCGTTATGCGCTATGGAGAAAATGCCTTAGAGGTGATTAATAACGTCAAGGTTAAATTAGAGTCGCTGAAAGCGGGATTACCTGAAGGGGTTGAGTTAGTCACCACCTATGATCGCTCTGATTTGATTCTAAGCGCAGTTGATAACCTCAGCCTTAAGTTAGGAGAAGAGTTTATTGCAGTAGCACTTGTCTGCTTTGTCTTTTTGTTTCATCTACGCTCGGCATTAGTTGCGATTGTTAGTCTCCCTTTAGGTGTTTTGATCGCTTTTACCATCATGCAACAGCAGGGTATTAACGCCAATATTATGTCATTAGGCGGTATTGCTATTGCCATCGGTGCCATGGTGGATGCGGCGATTGTGATGATCGAAAATGCTCATAAACATTTGGAACGATGGCAGGAAAGTGGTCAGAAAGAAGACCGCTGGGTGGTGATTGAGCGTGCCGCGGCAGAGGTTGGTCCTGCGTTATTTTTCTCTTTATTAATTATCACGCTCAGCTTTGTTCCTGTGTTCATGTTGGAAGCGCAAGAAGGGAGAATGTTCTCTCCATTGGCTTACACTAAGACCTACGCTATGGCAGCTTCGGCAGGTTTATCCGTAACGCTAATTCCCGTATTAATGGGCTATTTTATTCGTGGACATATTCCAAATGAACAAAAAAACCCGATTTCACGCTTTCTTATTGCTCTGTACAAGCCGGCATTAAAAGTCTGCCTTGATTGGCCAAAAGCAACCATTGTTGTTGCTCTACTTGTGATGGTTTCGGTTTTTTTACCTTATAAACAATTGGGCTCTGAGTTTATGCCGGAGTTAGAGGAGGGTGACCTCCTATATATGCCGACGACGTTACCGGGTGTATCGATTGGTAAAGCCCAAGAAATGCTCATCCAAACAGATCGACTCATTAAAACAGTGCCTGAGGTAGAACGAGTCTTCGGCAAAATCGGGCGTGCTGATACTGCGACTGATCCTGCGCCGCTTACCATGATAGAAACCACGATCTTGCTAAAAGACAAGTCAGAGTGGCGAGAAGGAATGACGCTAAAAAAATTAATCGCTGAACTTGATGCGACGGTGCAGTTTCCTGGCTTAACGAATGCTTGGGTACAACCCATTAAAACGCGTATTGATATGTTGGCAACGGGGATAAAAACGCCTGTCGGGATTAAGGTGGCAGGCCAAGATTTAAAGGTTATTGAAGGTATTGGTAAGGATATTGAAACGGCACTAGGAGATCTAGAAGGTACCGCATCCGTTTTTTCAGAGCGTGTATCAGGTGGTCGTTATATCGAAGTTATCCCTGATCGCCAAGCTGCTGCTCGATTCGGTTTGAATATTGCTGATATTCAGAGTGTTGTTGGTTCTGCTGTGGGCGGGGCAAATATTACGAGTACGGTGGAAGGCTTAGAGCGCTACCCAGTCAATCTTCGCTATCCGAGAGAGACGCGTGACAGTATCGATAAATTATTAGATTTACCTATTGTGACCCCAACGGGTGAACATATTCCTTTATCACGGGTAGCAAGTTTAAAGTTCACCGAAGGTCCACCAATGATTAAAACAGAAAATGCGCGATTAAATGGTTGGACGTTTGTTGATATACGTGGCGTTGACTTGGGAAGCTATTTGGAATCTGCACAAGCTAGAGTTGCTGAACGAGTTAAGTTGCCCGCAGGCTACTCAATTTCTTGGGCGGGTCAGTATGAGTACATGTTACGTGTTGAAAAGAAATTGAAATTACTCGTTCCATTGGCCTTGGTGATTATCTTTATTTTGCTCTACTTAACGTTTAGCAACATGATTTCAGCATTGATTGTGATGTTGTCTTTACCTTTTGCGCTTGCAGGGGGTGTTTGGTATCTGTGGCTACTGGAGTTCAATGTATCAGTGGCTGTGATGGTTGGCTTTATTGCCTTGGCCGGTGTGGCTGCGGAGTTCGGTGTCATTATGTTGGTCTATCTGGATAATGCTTTGAAAGACCATCCAGGTGGAATTAATCGCGAAGAAGAATTGCGTGAAGCAATAATGGAGGGTGCTGTTATGCGAGTGCGTCCAAAAGCCATGACGGTGGCCGTCATTATTGCGGGTTTAGTGCCCATTATGTTGGGTACTGGTACAGGGTCAGAGGTCATGCAGCGTATTGCTGCGCCTATGATTGGTGGCATGGTTACAGCGCCATTGCTATCTTTGTTAGTGATTCCGGCGATCTACCTAATATGGAAACGTCGGTCATTTTAAAGCTGTGAATTTGAATCTATAAATTAGGAGTAAGTGATGTCTAAAAATAAATTATTGGTCAGTGCTGCAATCAGTAGTGTTTTAGCGCTAGGCCTTGGGAGTGCAACAGCAGATGAGGCAAAGCCTGAAACAGAGTCTTGTGCAGGTGTTGTAAAAGCCGGCATGAATGACTGTGGCACAAGTGAACATGCATGCGCAGGTATGGGTAAAGAGGACTATTCCCCAGAAGATTGGATTACATTACCTAAGGGTACTTGCGAAAAAATTGCTGGCGGAACGGTATTAGATGAGTCAGAAGGCATGAAAATGTAATTTTTCTTGCGCAGTGAGGCAGACGTTGACGCTGCAAATTGCTTGAAAGTCCCACTTTTGCCTCGTGAGTGGGACCTTACTAATAAAATCAATAGAGAGTTTTTTATGAATCGTTTACCTGCTGTATTAATGATGGCACTGGTCTTTGCTTCAGGGGATGTTATCGCTAATGAAGTAACTGAAACAAATCAATCGAGTGTGGGCACATTACATAGCGCACCTGCCAGTATCATTAGTTTAAAAAACTCTCTTGTTAGTGCTGAAGTTGCCGCAAATATTGAACGCATTCATGTTGATGTTGGTGATACGGTGAAATTAGGAGATGAGCTTGCGCACCTTGATTGCCGTGAATACGATGCCAATTTAGAACAGGCACAAGCGAATGTTAAAACCATTGAAGCACAAAAAAAATCGGCGGAGTCACTGGTTCAAACACGTCTAAGTGATATTCAAGCGAGTAAAGCAAATGAAGCGTTATCTGAGGCTCAAGCACAAGCTGAGCGCTCTCGTATCTCTGTTGCTCATTCTCAGTACAGCGCTGCGAAAGCTAGGTTGGAGGCAGAGCAAGCTAAGTGTCTGCTGGCAAATATAGAGTTACAGAGAGCTCGTAATCTACGTCAGCAACGTGCAATCTCACAGCAGGAGTTAGACACTGCACAGACCACTTTGCAAGTCGCCCAGGCTGAGTGCCGAGCAGTAGAATCAAGCTTAATCGCTGTAAAGGCTAATATTGCTACCGCAGAGGCAACAGCAAGTGCTGCTACTGCAATGGTGAAATCACAGGAAGCGAAAACGTTAGCCGCAAAAAGCAATTTAGATGTAGCTAAAACGAATGTTTCTATTTTTGCTGCAACCTTGTTAGCCGCAGAGGCGAGATATAAAACGGAATCGCTTATGGTTTCACGATGCACATTAAGTGCACCATTTGATGGTCAAATCGTTAACAGAATGGTCCAACAGGGGCAGAGAATCGCCACCGGTGAAAAAGCATTTCAATTGCTGTCTATTCAAGATGCTGAAGTCGTTGCATCGTTATCTGCCAATGAGTTGGACAGCTTGCAGAAAGCCAAAACTATTTATTTCACTGCTGATGATAAACAATTAGAGGTGTCTTTACGTTCCATCGTTGCAACAGTGACAGGGCAAGCAAGCACCCAAGAAATCCGGCTTAAGTTTACTCAAGAAAATGTACTTCCAATCGGAAAAAATGGGCGTGTTTCTTGGTGATTCGGTGAAAATTTTCCTTGGAGCTATAGCGTGTCTATCGGATTTTTCGAGCAATTGTACTCAAGTATACTTAGTTAATTTACATAACTAGGGTGTGGAACTACTCCCCACCCACACTAGCCTCAAACACATTCGGGATAAACTCAATCCGTCTAAACAAGTGCTGTAGTTCATCTTCTGTGCCAATCTCAATTAACAGATCCATCGACACCGATTGGTCATCAGTATCCGTCACCGAATTAATCTGCAAAATGTTCACCTGTGCCTGACTCATCAAAGTCGATAGGTCTTGTAGTAATCCCTGTCGATCAAAGGCTTTGATATGAATAGTCTGGCGAATGGTGTTTGTTTTCTCACCCCATTCGAGTTCCAAAACAGGCTGCTCGTGTTTGCTCTTATCCGCATTTGGACACTCAGCTGAGTGAACAACGACCGAAGTGTCAGACTGATACACACCAACGATTCGCTCGCCTAGTTTCGGCTGACAACAAGACGACACAATAATCTCACGGTTACCCACGCCCGTCACAAGTTCGCTAGTGATGAGTTGAGCGGTATCGGTGTCTTTGTAATGGTTATTTAACCAACTACGAACACTCGCCGCTGTGCGTGATGTGGTGAAGTAGCGATTTTTATAACTGAGCCAACTTAGCTTAGGCGTTGAGTTTGGATCGGTCAGTATTTCGATACGTTCGCCAGACTTAAGTGGATAGCTCAGAGGGACACGCTGCCCATCGATAGTCGCGCCAATGCAGTGGTGTCCAACCTCGCTATGCACAAAGTAAGCAAAGTCTAAGGCCGTTGCCTGAGGCGGCAAATCTACCACTTCACCTTTGGGTGTTAAGACATAGACTCGGTCATTCAAATAGTCTGGTTTTAGTTGCTCAAGTAGTTGTTCATCCGCAACAGGGTGTTCCAACAGGCTGCGTAGTGCCTCGATGGTATTCTCCATCGCTTGGTCTTGGCTACTGCCTTCTTTGTACCGCCAGTGTGCTGCTACACCGTACTCGGCAAACTGTTGCATCGACTTGGTACGAATCTGAACTTCGATAACCTGTTGCTCAGGGCCGTGAATAGCGGTGTGAATTGACTGGTATCCGTTCTCTTTTGTATTGGCAATATAATCATCGAACTCTTCTGGCAGATGACGCCAAAGGCCGTGAACTAAGCCTAATACTTGATAACAATCTTCAACACTGTCAACCACCACACGGACCGCGAGTAAGTCTGATAACTCATGGCATTCTTGGTTTTTACGCTGCATCTTTTTCCAGATGCTATAGAGGTGTTTAGCGCGGCCGTAGCAACGTGCTTCGATATTTCGTTCAGCAAATAAGTCCTGCAAGGTATCGACAAAACCATCAATAATGGCTTCCCGATGTGTGCGGTTAACATCCATCGATTTCGCAATGGCGTTGTACTGCTCAGGCTCTAGGTAACGGAACGCTAAATCTTCCATTTCCCACTTCAACTCACCAATACCTAAGCGATTTGCTAATGGCGTATAGATATCTAGCGTTTCACGGGCAATGGCGTACTGGACGTGTCGTGGTTCAGTGCCCAGCATTCGTAAGCGTTGTACACGATAAACCAAACGTACCAGTACCGCGCGTACATCGTTGACTGTGGCTAGAAGCATGCGTCGCAAGGCTTCCGCTTGGTCAGGTATGTTGTGCTCAACCAGCTCTGGTTCTTTAAAGGTATTGAGCCAGTTAACTTGCTTAGTCAGTGCTGCAACGCTGGGCGTAAACTGGTCTTCGATATCAAGTAGCGATAGGCGCTCATCAAAACGTGGGTCAGTGAGTAGTGCGGCTATCAGCGTCTGTGGCTCTACGCCCAGCTTTTTTAGTATGAAGGCAATATCAACCGATGACGGCAGGTGAGTAGGCTCATCTTGTATGCTGTCAGCGCATTGAATGGCTTGCTTAAGCAGCGACCGCTGTTGCTCTTCTTCAACGCCTTTTAATAAATACGTCTCGACGTCTTTGACGGATTGGTACTCTGCCTGTCCAGAAAATTTAGTATGCTTCATGGGGATGTCTTTTCTAATTGTGCGAGGTTTGTTTTTACAGCCTGAGTGCTCATTGTATAACAAAATCAGGTTACACAATAAGTGAAGCGGGGTTTGAAGAAGTGCTTTGTATGGTGTATCAATTTTTCAGCCTAGATGACGAGATATAAAATGTGGCACAGTCGCTGATTAACGGTTAGGATGACAAAACTAAATGACCTTTTTTCTAGCAGGTTGACTGACAAAATTCACAATTACGGCACGGTGTAGAAAATCCCTAAATAACATGGTGTTGTCAACAAGAATTAGCGTCGCTAAATTATGGATAAAATAACGCTCTCGCAGTTAGAGCAATACCTTTCAAAAGCAGCTTGGATCTTAAAAGGCTCTGTTGGTGCATCTGACTTTAAAGTTTACATATTTCCGCTACTTTTCTTTAAACGCATAAAAAGGTTTCTGTAAATGAATAAGCATTTAAATATCTTTAAAACATACGCGAAAGGTAACCGTAGTTACCAATTAGAGAATGACTTAACAAGAGCTTTGGCGATTTGTTTACAAGAGGATGCTCTATTTTTTCATGAGGTCTTGAAAGCTATTATTAATGATTCAGCTTTATACAATAAGTTGTTTGAAGATATTGATGGCGACACAGAAATTCAAATAGAAATTCAAAAGAAAACAAGTCACATCATTGACTTTGAGAAGGTATTCGCAGTTTCTTTAAGTGAGAGCGTCATGTCAAATTTTTGGCAACAGACTCATAACTCAGAGTATGACCCAGTTTGTGACTTGGTAATTACGGTCAATGATATTCTGATCGTTGTTGAAGCCAAAAGGGACAACATCAACTGTACAGCTCAACTGTACAACCAAATACTGAATACTTTAAAAAAACAGGGTAAGTGCATCGTCAGCGATAAGGACGCTGTGACCCCCGTTGACTTAAACTGGATGAAACTCATGGCTATTGCTGTAAAAGTTGCCAGTTTTGAAAAAACGACAGGTAACACCAATCGATTTCTTACCGACTTTATTCAGCTCGTAAAAGGTCATAACTTCCGTTGGCTACCTGAAACTCCAATTGGCTCTTTAAAAGGTAAGAACCCTAAATCTATTCATCGAAGAATAGAGTCGGCTCTCACTGAGTTTTGTAAAAATGATGAAACAGTCGAGAAACTGACTTACAACGATAGATTGGGTACTACATTTTCAAAAGGCTGGGCTAACGAACTTTTGTTTAAAGTCGACCCCGATTTTGGTGATTTAGTGATTGATATATACCCCGGAAACACCAAAGGGCAGGGGTACGGGATTTTTCATAAAGAGGCGACGTTTAATGATGAATTGCATGTTGACAATATTGCTTATCCAACAAGGATTAACTACCACATAAAGCTTATGGGACAGTCTTACATAACAGGGTTATGGTTGACTAAAGCTGACTTTAAGAAGAATCTTTACACTAAAGCAAACTTCACGAAATACACAGGTAGAGTAAAAAAAGCAGCTTGGCCCGCTATTGAAAACTTGCTAGATGAACACATAAGTTCAGAATGGAAAGTTAAATGTAACTGGCAAGGTAAAATCCTTAACTCCAATCGGTCACTATTCAATATTGCTTTTGGATATCACGTTTCAATCAGAATACCTTTCGATAAATTAGCTCAGCTAGATATCAATCATAATGATATTACTCCATTGGCAAACTTGGTCGAAAGTGTCTACAAGGAGTTTGAATCAAAACTAATGAAAGAGAAAGTTTCAGTATAATGACCCAGCAAGGTCACTAAGGGGCGCTTAATCAGCATTCTCGTTCTGACTTCGTTATGGTGCTGAGGGAACGGTCATTCTTATTATGTGTACGAGTGATGGTGAGTAAGTGAAATTGCAGGTGTCTAATAATGGTGCGGGCATATCAGAGGCTGATCGTGAGTGTTTTTTGAGCGCTTGTATCAGGGTGATATAAGCAGAACGAATAAGTGGGGCACTGGTTTAGGTTTGTCATTGGTTAAGGCGATTATTGAGTTGCATCATGCTGAAATTGAGTTTTTTGATAGATAATGAGTCGGAATTGTTGGTTTTTATGGTGTTTCTTAATTTTGTTAAATCATAGTTCTTTAGTAGGTTTTAGTTGATGGTTGAAACTAGCCAAATAGATTCATAAATAAAAATTTCTACATAGGTCTTTTTAGTGTTCTTTAGTAAGCTACTTTAATTGCGTTTCTCTAATTTCTTCAGGTATTTGCGTTTGATTAATAAATTAATAAATAAAGAAATTTTGGCTGTTTTATTTATGGTCTTATCTTTTTTATTTATAGGGAATTTATGGTATGGATACAACGAAGTGAATTCATATATACCTGCCGAAAGGCAACATATAGGTGAGTACTCCGCACCTAAGTTGAAATATCCTATAGCAAATTGCTTTTTTGTTAAGGGGCAAAAAAAACCTTTTGATAGAGAGCTTTGCGAGAAAGAATCAAGCAAAGAATTAAATGAGTACATTAAAGATAAAAGGGACTTAGTGGCTCAAGAGGGAATGTGGAAAGCTGCAAGTGAGGTACTTAAGCTCAGTGTAATTCAGCTCTGGCTTTTAGTTATTTCTACTATATTTACCATTTATAGTGTTTTTCTGATTAGAGATACACTTGATGAAACCCGTAAAGCAGCTGCTGCAGCCAATACTTCAAACGATATTGCTAGAATAAGTATGGAGCACGCTAATAGGTCATGGTGTGATTTTTTCTTAGCTGAACAGGTTCACTTTAAGCTATCAGAGAAGCAGGTTGGAAATGAGTATGCTTTTTCAATAAAAATCAGGTCTAAAGTTTTAAATTTTGGGAGTTCGCCAGCGAGAAATGTAACACTATCTTTCTGGTTAGTTGATGGTAATAACCCAAATCACATTACTTCAAATTTTGATACTACGAGTGAAAGAAAGCTTTTTAGTAAAAAATTTGGAGTTGTTTCACCTAATAGCTATTCTGGACCCGAAGATTACGTGGTTCCAAATATGTCGACTAATCAAGATACTTTTTATCATGGTTTGGATGAGAACTTTGCTATAGAAGTATCACATAGCCTGAAATCCTCTTCAGAGCTAAATGGTATGTATCTTGTTGGTATGGTTGAGTATGCAAATATACTCTCAAAAGATATTATTTCTTATTATAAAGTTTTTGAGTTTATCAGAACCGATAATGAATTTTATACTGGAGCTCCTGATCAGGAGTACGATGAGCACACTGATCAAGTTATACACCATCAGAAAGTCAAAATTTGGGAGGTGTATGAAAATACTGATTATCGAGAAATTTTTGAGAGAAAAGAAAAATAGAACTAACCAATTATCAATCAGTTTCTTAAAGTAAGTAGTTCACAGCTACACTTCCTGTCTAATAACTATAATAAAAACAGGTACCTCGGCATGGGTTCTCAAACAAAAACAAAACGTACATGGTTCCTTATTGTCTTTGGGGCGTTTTTTGCCGCACCTGCGCTCTATGTGCTGATAGCCATGCTAGCAACCCCGTTTTACAACGCTACGCGTATGCAGTTCTGGGAGCCTGTTGAAGCCAAATTACTCTCCTCAGAAGTGAAGTATTTCAGGGGTGACTCAACATTAGCGTGTTGAAATAATGCTGTAATCGCAATTAAGTAAAGTGGTTTGCTACTAAGTCAGTAGGAGTTTTTTTATTATGAAAAGCTGATGGAGCGAGGAGGTGCCCCATCAGCTTTTTGTCTGTCAGTTACTGATTAAAGCGAAGGCAAAGCCGGTAGCTTCTGACCTAACCACTTCTGAGATAACTCATCCAAGTTACCGCCGAGTGTCTTATGCAAGATAAACACATTCACCCATCTTAATAGGTTCGTTTCACCTTTCTTAATGCCCATAAACGCAGGTGATTGTCTTACGATAAACTTAGTTTCCATGTTGAGCTTTGGGTTGTCCTTGGTGATCTTCGCGGCAACCGTGTTACCCGTTACGATGACATCAACCTGCTTAGAAACATAAGCAGAAATCGTTGCTGCATTATCACCAAAACGCTTCATATCAGCGCCTTCTGGTAACGATTTACTTAGCTCTAGATCTTCAATCGTTCCACCTGTCACACCGATTTTCTTACCTGCAAGATCAGCTGGTGATGTGATAGCCATATCCGCACTTGCAAATGCACCTGAGAAGAATGGTGCGTAAGCGCTTGAAAACCAAATTGATTTTGCACGGCTTGGGTTTGCACCCATAGACGAGATAACCAAGTCGATCTTACCCGTAGTTAAAAACGGAATACGTTGCTTTGAAGTGATGGGTACTAGCTCCAGTTTTACGCCTAAGTCTTCAGCGATTAGTGCGGCCACGTCAACATCATAACCTTCATGTTTGAAGTCTTTACCGACTGAGCCAAACGGAGGGAAGTTTTCTGGAACACCAATTTTGATAGTGCCAGCTTTTAAGATGTCATCGAACTGATCTGCCATTGCTGGTGCGATCGTGCTCATCATCGCGCTGACGGATAGCAGAGAAATAAGGCCAAGCTTTTTTAATGATTTGTACATTGAAGTAACTCCATTTCTATTCAGGTAAATTAACGGTTTTGAGTGTTGAGTCTTTTTTCTAAGTGTTTAGATAAACAAGACAGTGGAAAACATAGGGCGAAATAGAACAGCCCTACGATTGGAAAAATAATAAATGGCTCTGCGCCATCTAATTGTGAATTTGCGATTTTTTTGCCCCAGCGCATCAAGTCGTCATAGTTGATGATGTAGGCCATTGAGGTGCCTTTGATGACTTGAATCATAAAGCCAACGGTCGAGGGTATAGCGATGCGGATGGCTTGTGGGGCAATGATGTAAATTAGGTTTTGACTAAACGTCATACCAACCGCTGTGCCACCTTCCCATTGTCCTTTTGGGATGCTTTGCAATGCGCCGCGCCACACTTCTGACAGGTATGCGCTGGTAAATAACGTAAGTGCGACACTCGCAGCCAGCCAAGGCGGTACGTCGATACTGAAAAACACAGGTACGCCCAGACCTAGAATAAACAGCAGCATCAGCAACGGAATGGATTGAAAGAACCAGATGTACATCGATGCAAACACTCGCAGCGGTTTGCTCGGTGATATTTTGAGTACCGTCATTACCAAACCGACGATGCCGCCACCGACAAAAGCGGTTAGCGATAGGTAAATTGTCCACTGAGTAGCGTTAAGTAAAATACCCAGCATGTTGCCGTAGAAGTCACCAAATATTGAGATCAGTAAGTCAGTCATTTTTCGGCTCTCCATGGGAATAATTTACGACGACAACCGTTTAATATCAGGATGAACATCCATGACATACTCATGTAGATAGCGCTTAAAACTAGATAGACTTCGAAGTCTCGAAAGTTTCTGTCTGAGATAAAACGACCTGCCCAGGTGATGTCTTCAATACCAATTTCTGAGATTAGTCCTGTGGTTAGAAACAGGAACACAAACTGGCTCACCAGTGACGGATACACCTTTTCTAAGGCTTGCGGCAGGATGATGTCTTTAACGAGATCGTATTTCTTAAAGCCAAGCGAGTAGGCGGCCTCAATTTGTCCTTTGGGTGTGGAGTCGATACCTGAGCGAATGATTTCAGAAAAGTACGCCGAAAAATTAAGCATGATGGCAAGTAGCGCTGAGGCGAAAAAGCTCCACTGCATATCTAATAATATAGGCAAGCCAAATGCTACAAAGAACATCTGCACAACGAAGGGCGTGTTGCGGATGATTTCTACGTAAGAGCGAGCCAGCAGCCTGAGACCGACAAAGACAGACTTATCTTGAAGTAACGCTAAGCCAGTACCAAGGATAAAGCCGAATATGCCACCGACAGTTGTTAACCAGAAGCTGTTAAATGCGCCTTCAAACAAGACTTGGACGAATTCTTCTGAACGCCAAATCTCATAAAACCTAAAATCAAACATACGCTTTCACCATGGTCATTACAGAATCTGCCCTAAGAACTCTTTAGCACGTTCATGTTTAGGGTTTTCAAAGAACTCGGTTGGCGTGCTGTCTTCGATGATTTGGCCAGCATCCATAAAGATCACTCGGTCTGCCGCTTTAGCTGCAAAGCCCATTTCATGGGTCACACAGACCATGGTCATACCTGACTCTGCTAGCTCTAGCATGGTGTCGAGGACTTCGTTAACCATTTCGGGATCGAGTGCCGAGGTCGGCTCATCAAACAACATGATCTGTGGTTTCATGCAGAGGGCGCGGGCTATCGCGACACGTTGTTGCTGTCCGCCTGATAGTTGTGCGGGATACTTGTCTGCCTGATCGGGTATTTTGACGCGCTCTAAAAAGGTCATGGCAGTTTCACGTGCTTTTACTTTATCTAAGCCAAGCACTCGAAGTTGCGGCAGTATGCAGTTGTCTAACACCGTGAGGTGGGGGAATAGGTTGAATGATTGAAACACCATACCGACTTCGACCCGTATGGCTTCGGGATTCTTCATGCCGTTAAAAACGTGTACGTCATTGACGGTGATTTTTCCTTCTTGATAGATCTCTAAATGGTTTAAACAGCGAATTAGGGTAGATTTACCGGAGCCTGAGGGGCCACAGATAACGATTCGTTCGCCTTGTTTGATGGTGAGGTTGATGTCTTTCAATACTTGAAAGTCGTCATACCATTTATTCATATTCTCTATAACGATTGAGTTATTAGTCGCTTCGTTCATGGGGTGAGACCATTAATGTGTTATTCGCATATTTAATTCATAGCAAAAGCTGTGCCAGATTATGGTTATATTCAAAGATGTATGAACGGTACTAGGCTTTACAAGGTGAAATTTTAATTTCACTGGTCACAGTGAATGTGAAGACAAAGAGGATGCTTTGTTTTTATTGCCCCTTTGTAGGGATTTTGAAGTGTTTAAGCACCATTTTTTATCGTTTATTATAGACGGTTAAGTTTTTTTGAAATTTAAATTTCATTTTAAATAGCTTTTTTATCACTAACAATCCGCCACATGACTTAGGTCAATCCTTCTTTTTACTAAGCTGCTAACCTAAGTTTAGGTGTTAGTAGTTACTAGCATCAAAATCACTTTTATAGAATGGATTCTAACGAGAGGGAGATAGGTATGCAGGTATTGGTACATCATGATGGTAGTCGCAGAGAAGTGTTTGTGACGGACAAGGAAGTGCCGTTTCCAGAAGGGAAATTGATTGTTTCGCGTACGAATAAGCATGGCGTTATTACCCATGGTAATCAGTCGTTTGTTGAAATGTCTGGCTTCACCGAAGACGAGTTGATTGGTCATTCGCATCATATTTTACGCCACCCCGATATGCCAAAAGCCGCTTTTAAAGACCTTTGGGATACTTTGGCGCGTGGTGAAAAATGGTCTGGTTATGTCAAAAATCTTCGCAAAGACGGAGCCTATTATTGGGTGTTAGCTACGGTGGTAGCAAATGTACGGCAGGGTGAGGTCGTTGGTTATACCTCGGTGCGCCGAAAACCATCGCGCCAACGCATTGCCGAGTGCATCGAACAGTATCAGCAGTTATGCGCGCAGGAGGTTTCATGAAGCCTTACACAATGACAGTGAGTCCTGACTTTATGCCGGACTATATTGCGGGTTGGTATATTTTCAATACGTGGTTACAGCGTCAGCTTGGGGAAAATATTCATCTGGAGTTATATAACGATTTTGCGACTCAGCGAGAAGCCATTGGCCGAGACGAGATTGATCTGATTTATGCTAACCCCTTTGATGCCGCAATGTTGGTGCGGGAAAAAGGTTTTATAGCCATTGCAGCACCTCTAGATAAGCCTGATGAGGTTGTGCTTTCTGTGCCAGTTGATTCACCAATAAAAACATTAGACGACCTGAAGTCGGGCACGCGCATTGCACGGACTGATGACCCCGATGTTAATTTGATCGGCATGATGATGATCGAAGCGGCGGATTTGAATGCAGATAACACCGACGTTCAAATGGTTGATAGCTATGTGTTGGTGGCTAAAGCGTTGTTTCAGGAGCGTGCAGATCTTGGTTTTTTCTTGCAGGAGGCATATCACAGCTTGTCGGACTTCGTGAAAAATCAGCTGCGAGTGTTGCTGAGTAGCGAGATTCATGTGGTGAAGCATGTGCTGTTGGCGAGCCCGAACTTTGTAGCGCATCAGGAAACCTTAAAAGCCTGCTTGTTGGATATGCCTAATCGTGACAAAGGTCAGGGCGTACTAGACAGTATGGGGTTGTCGGGATGGCAGGAACAAACGCAAGAGGATACTGAGTTTATGATTGATTTGATGGATACGTTGGTTTGATCGTGGATGGAAAATCTTAACAGAAGGTTCCCATTTTGTTTTTGCCTTATTTCACTTAGGAAAGGATAGCTTATTGATATTCTGTTTGTTATGTATGCCTCATGATTATTTGTACACCTAAACTAGTCTGGTGGCTTGCTGAAAATTGTCTTTAGCTGCTATTATGTCCGAAATAACAATGTTTTTTTCGGACAAGGCTTTTCAATTGGATAGATCTAAATCATTAGATAAACAAGTAGTTAGCATTATCTATGGAAAAGGTAGGGGTTGGTCTTTTTCTAAGAAAGATTTCTCTCACTTAGGTGAGCTGGCTAGTATAGATAGAACATTGAGTCGGATGGCCGAGAAAGGCACAGTTCGAAGAGTCATGCGCGGATTATATGACTACCCCGCCTATAGTAAGTTGCTTAAAAAAGACCTCAGCCCCGACATTAATCAAATAGCCCAAGCACTGTCTCGTAAGTTTGGTTGGACCATTCAAATCTCGGGTAATGCGGCGCTAAACCTTGTGGGTTTATCTACCCAGATCCCAACTCAATATTTGTACCTAAGTGATGGCCCAAGTAAGTCTTATCAACTAGGAAACACTGAGGTTACATTTAAAAAAACACGCTTTACTCAGTTAGGTTTGAAGTACTCGTACAATGAAATTTTAGTGCAAGCCATTCATACGTTGGGAAATAGATCACTTACAACGGAAGAGTTGCATAAGCTGCGAACGTATTTATTGAAAGCTAGCCGTACTAAAACGGATGGTGATGATTTAGAGCTGCCCCAAATATTGATTGATAGAACACTGAAAGACACGCAATACGTGACTAGCTGGATAGCACATAACATTCGTCAAGTGCTGTTAAGTACCTCTAAGTCTCAAGAGATCAAAGAACGATGAAACAAGTCGCACAGTTAAGCGAAAAAGAACGTCGAGAGCTGTTCTCTGAAACGGCTAATGCAATGAATATCACGGCGGCAGCAGCTGAAAAAGACTTCTGGATTTGTTGGGTACTATTACATGTATTTGAGGATGAGAAGCTAAGCCGGTACTTACGTTTTAAAGGTGGAACCAGTCTATCTAAGTGTTACAACAGTATTGAACGCTTCTCTGAAGATATTGATCTTATTTTAGATTGGTCATCGTTAACGGAAGAAGATCCTACCGCTGAGGGACGAAGTAAAACCAAACAACGTAAGTTGAATCAAGATATTAATGAGCAGGCGCAAGCGCATATTTCAGAGGTGTTACTGCCTAGGCTCAATGAGCTGATGGGGGAAGTGTGTCAATTAGAGGTTGATGCGGAAGACCCGCATACCATTAATATTACTTACCCTAAGGCTTTTAACTCAGAGTACTTACGTCCGCAAGTGCGGCTGGAGATCGGTCCTCTGGCGGCAATGTTACCGATGGAAATGTGTGATGTTCAGCCTTATGCAGCTGAGTATTTTCCTGATGTTTTTAACCAGAGAGTGGTGTCTGTACCGACTATTGTTGTGGCACGTACTTTTTGGGAAAAGCTGACTATCTTGCATGCTGAAGCACATAGACCAGCGGATAAGAGATTACCTAGTCGTTACGCGAGGCACTATTATGATGTTTATAAGTTGGTTGAGTCAGGCGTTCATGAAAAAGCGTTAACTGATACAACGCTGCTACAGGATGTTGTGTTGTTTAAGCAGCGCTTTTATGCCAGTGGCTGGGCTAATTATGACACGGCAACGTTGTCAGGTCTGATGTTACAGCCTTCGGTTAATCATATTGATGCTTTGCAAACAGACTATGAGCAGATGCAAGAAATGCTGTTCGGTAGTAAGCCCAGCTTTAAAGAGTTATTGGATGTTTTAGTGAAGCTTGAAGTCGAAATACACTCTGAAAGCTCTTAAGGTTTCTGTGGAATCGATTGAGAGATACCTTTCTGAACCATAGTTATTACCTCTAATAATTATCGTAACGAAAACTTTCAACTAAGGTTGAGACTTTCACAAACCTCCAACCTTACAAACCTGTAAACTCCCCGCAAACAACCTGTATACAGAAGTCATTAGAATGCTCTCATTGGAATTGCACTGGCAGTTTCACCATTTAACAGAGCACAACGGAGTAATCTAATGACTGAACAAACAGAAGTAGCAACAGACAGCAAGCCGAGCAACGACACCAAAGGTCGTTTAATCAGCATGCTCGTTCTCACCGTATCACTCGGGATAAGCCTTAACGTGCTATTCGCTTTAGTGGTTGGACAAATACTCTTTGGCTTATTTGCTAAAGAGCAAAACGTGGCGCTAAAGGAACTGGGTCAGAAGCTGTCGGACTATATACACGAGACCGTCAACTACCTGACATTCAACACTGAAGAGCGTCCTTTTCCATATAAGAGTTTGGACAAGCCAACTGAGCAAGCGAGCGTTGTCACAGACCTTCCTACTCAGAGTAGCTAAGCCGTTTGCGTAGTCCTAAATAATAAAAGGTCTACGCAAAGTCCCAACCTTACAAACCTGTAAAGTTCACGCAAACTTGCTGTATACAGGATCAAATATAGTCCTAACTATTGAGACAGCACTGGGTTGTCTCACCCACGGAGTACGACACATGGACACGTTAAAAAGAGCAGTTTTCTTCAGCCTTGGCATTGTTGCTTTTGGCTTTATGGTTTTTAGTTTCGCCACGATTGGTTTAGCAGTATTAGGGTTTACCGCTGTTTTAGTCGTAATGGGTTTAATTGCGAGGCCTTTTTTACCGAAAAGAACACGAAAACCGATTATCATTGATGTCACACCTGTTTCCTCTAAATTCGGTTGAGAAAAGTGACATGCATATATTGCTGGTAGAAGATGATCAAAAACTTGCTGACTACATCAAGCAAGGACTATTAAGTGCTGGGCATACTGTTGATCACATCAGTGACGGCAGTATTGCCTTGGCCGCCAGCGTCACTGAGTCTTATGACGTAGGCGTCATTGATCGAATGATTCCGGGAGTCGATGGGCTCTCCTTAGTCAAAGCAATGAGATCAGCGAATCTTGCATTACCGGTATTATTTCTCACCTCCCTTGGCGGGGTCGATGACCGTGTTGACGGTTTAGAAGCAGGCGGAGATGATTACCTCACCAAGCCTTTTGCCTTTCCAGAGCTACTCGCACGCGTTGCGGCCTTAGGTCGTCGCCCTCCCATACAAGGTGAAGAGCTGACATTAAGCTATGCCGATATCGTGATGAATGTTGCTGAGCGTAAAGTGTTGCGTGCTGGCACAGTGCTGGACCTATTACCCAAAGAATACAAAATTTTAGAAATATTCATTCGTAATCCTGGTCGAGTGATTACTAAAAACATGCTGCTGGAAAAAGTATGGGACATTCACTTTGACCCTAAAACTAGCGTTGTTGAAACCCACATTAGTCGTCTGCGAGACAAACTAGATAAGCCATTTGATAGTCAACTTTTGAAGACGGTCAGAGGGGCGGGTTACAAGCTGGAAGTAAGTTAGATGTTGCTTTCAGTGTTCAAAAAGTTCGGTTCGGTGTCTACTCGAACCCTATTGCGTTATAGAACCAATCTGCAACGATCGAGTGCCATCCAGCAGGGTGTGCTCAATATCAGTATTTTTCTAATCAGCCTGTTGCTACTGTCTATTGTTACCTATCTATCGGTGCAAGGTGCGCTGGTTGAGCGAATGGATGACGGCCTTAAGCAAAAAATGGGTCTTTTGGTTCAGCAGCAATCCAATAGTGACTCCGATGAACAATACTCATCAGAGCCAAGAACACTGAACCAAGTAAACTTCGGCAATGAGTTTTTCCTCGTCTTTCCTAAGCGTGATTTAGAATCAAAGAAAAATAGGATCTTTCGAAAGGAAGGATTTAGTAACAAAGAATTAGATCATGACGATGATCACTACCGCTTATTGGTGAAGCACGAAGATGGTTTGGTGTTTGTTGTTGCAGAGAGCAATGACAACGACCAAGAAATTATGGATATCGTTGTATCCTCCTTTTTGTTTAACGGCCTAATCTCGCTATTTTTCACCACGCTACTCGTTATCTATCTAGCGAATCGTTCGTATCACCAAATCCGTACTATTGAGCATGTGTTAAAGCATGCCGCTCAGGGTGATCTGAAACAGCGGATTGGCCCCACTGATAAAAATAACGACTTGGCGCATGTCAGCGCACAAATAGATACGATGTTGGCTCGCCTTGAAACTTCCATGTCAGCAATGACGGACATTTCAGCCAATATTGCTCACGAGTTGAAAACCCCCATTTCCCGCTTGCGGCATGACCTTATCACCGCGCTAGACCAGACGGAGCAAGGCAAGGATGCAATGGTGGCCTTGAATGATGCGTATGAAGAGTCAGGTCAAATCACTGAAACGTTTAATGCACTGTTGCGAATCGCGCAGATTGAGGGTGGGGCGCGTCGAGCACATTTCACGACACTAAATATGAATGACTTAATCAATACCGTCATGGATATTTATGCGGAAGTTGCGCAGGACTCGGGTATGTCGTTGCGCTTCGAAGTGAACGCCCAAGCTGAGAGCCAACCTCCGTTAATGATCAACGGCGATAAAGAGTTGTTGATTCAAATGATGGCGAACCTGATTGAGAACTCGATTCGGTATTGTGCAGAGGGAACGGCCATTGTTATTCACTGCGTGAGTGATGGTGAGCAGGTGAGATTGCAGGTATCTGACAATGGTTCAGGCATACCAGAAGCTGATCGTGAGCATGTTTTTGAGCGTTTGTATCAGGGTGATCGAAGCCGAACAGATAAGCGTGGAACTGGCTTAGGGCTGTCTTTGGTTAAGGCGATTATTGAGCTGCATAATGCTGACATTACGTTATTGGATAATGAACCGGGGTTGTTGGTTTGTATGGGGTTTCCAACGGTCAGCTAGTTTGTCTACATAAATTCAGTTCAGTTATACTCCGTACCTAATAACTATAATAAAAACAGGTACCTTGGCATGGGTTCTCAAACTAAAACAAAGCGTTCGTGGTTTCTCATTTTCTTTGGGGCTTGCTTTGCCGCCCCAGCGCTTTATGTGCTAATTGCCATGCTAGCAACACCGTTTTACAACGCTGCTCGTATGCAGTTTTGGGAACCTGTTGAAGCCAAGTTACTTTCCTCAGAAGTGAAGTACTACCAAGGTGATTCAACGACTTATAAAGTCATCGCAGACTACACCTACCCAGTAAATGGGCGCGTGTACGAAGGCGACCGAGTTTCCTTATACTCGGGTAGCGATAACGTGGGTAGCTATCATCAAGACATGGGTAGAAAGCTGCGTAACTCAGATAACTTAGTCACGGTTTATTACAACCCCGACAACCCTCAGGAGTCCATTATTGACCGTTCAATACGTTGGGGTATGGTCGGCTTTATGTCTATATTTGGCGTTTTGTTTGGCATGGTCGGTGTGGGGGCTATGTGGTTTGGCTGGCGTGGCGATAAGCGTATTGTCACCGCTGAAAGTCACGAAAAACCGTGGACTAGCAAGCCTGAATGGGCCGCTAACAAGATCTATTCAAACGCAAAGCTTGAGATGTACGGTTTGCTGTTTTTTAGCGTGTTTTGGAATCTAATCACATGGCCAGCGGTCATTTTGGGCGCAGAGAAAATCTACGAAGAGTTGCCATTAATCGTCTGCTTATTATTCGCGCTGTTTCCTATTATCGGTGTGTACCTTATTTATATCACCGCTAAGGCAGTCACACAGAGCAAACGTTTTGGAAAAACACCGCTCACACTGACGCCGTTTCCTGGCTCTATTGGCGGACAGATCGGTGGGAAAATTGTTTTAAATAACAACGCCTCTGAGTTGGCGTTTTATTCAGTGAAAGTGATTTGCGTACGTAAGCATTACTCAGGCTCTGGAAAAAACAGAAGCCTCAGAGAGAGCATGGTATGGGAAGCGGATACCTTTGCTAATAACTGTGTGCTTGGTGCTGGCGCAGGTATCGAGTTTAGTGTTGATGTCCCCGAGGGATTACCTGAAACAGAGCTGGATAAAAACGATAGTTGGCATCAGTGGCGCGTAGAGGTTGAGTCTGAAGAGATCAAGTTCAAGCGATCATTTGACATACCTGTGTATGAAACTAAGCAACAGTCGACTATTAGCTACAAAGTGCCACAGGCTTTAATGGATAATAAACAGGAAACCGACCTTGAAAACTCTTTGCCGTTACAAGAGCAGGGTGGTGAGGTGAGTATTCATTATCCGATGTTTTATAAGCCGATGAATAAAATGATCATGATCTTTGTGGCGTTGTTTATGCAGGCATTGTTGGGTGTGTTTAAAGATGAAATGCCTTCGTTTCTTTACTGGGTTATTTTCTCTATCGCCACGCTAATGTTGGTATTTACTGTTAAAGCATTGTTATCTTCGCTGACAGTAGTATTCAAAAATAGAACGTTGAATGTCAAAACAGGCTTGTTGTGTATCACTACTAAAAACGAGGAAGTACCGTTCTCAGAGATTGAAGGCATTGAGCAGAAAGAAGTGATGCGCTCGCAGAGTGGCAATAAGCATACGGTTCATTTCTCTATACTGGCGTTGTTGCATTCGGGCGAAAAACTGCCTTTAGCGAAGCAGGTCGATGGTCAGGCTGCGGCAAATACTGTTGAGGCGTATTTGCGTGAAAAGCTAAGTCTGCCAAACGTAAAACATCACTCAGCAATAGAGGATAGTGTTCACTCTGACGCGACTACAAGTCAGACGACAATATTCACTAATGCCTCAACACCTGACTCGCCATTGCGAAACCCCATAGAAACCCTTTCCTGCTCTGCGGCCGACATCCAGTTAAACAAACCATCTCGGGTGTTGATTGGATGGTTCTTAATGTAGAACTGTGTTGTGAGCAATTCTCGGTCTGCACTAAGCACTTTCACATGAATATGTGGCGTACGCCCCGGGTATTCAGTTGGTTTTATGGTGCGGAATTGATAAGCGCCATTGGCATCCGTAATGTCGTGTCCAAAGCCCTGAAACCCTTGGTCATACGGGGTTGATTGGTTATCACCCGTGTGTAGGTATTTACCATTCACATCGCTTTGCCAGATTTCAATACGATGTCCAGCAAGTGGTCTGCCTTGCTTATCAGAGAGTACGCCTTTCAGGTAGAAAACCTCACCACCAGCTTCACGCACAGCGCCTTCGATTTTTACAAGGTCATTATCCACGTCAGCGAAGCGCATAGAAGGTCGTGGGTAAAATGGCCCGTCTGTTGTTCGTGGTGTTAAGTCTCTTGCGTGAACGCTCCGAGTAATAAATAAACCACCCATTACTGAGGCCATGCTGGCTATAAAGCCACGACGTGAATGGTTTGAATATTTCATAGTTAACTCCGAGTGCGTTTGTATCTTACCGTCTAAAGTATCGGAATCAGCGCCTCAGTCATAATAAACATTCATTTATTATGTGAATACGTGAGTGGGGAGAGGAGGTTTCAGATGAGTTGCTACTAGGTCATTGGTTTATACATTTTAGATGCGTCATAAACAACAATGGCCAATCCAAGAGGATCGGCCATTGTCTTAGGTTTTGCACCTAGTTGATTTAGGCGTTGAGTAAACTTTGAAGTACAAGGGGGCAGTTAATTTTCAACAGTAATCACTACTTCTCCCCAGTTGGTTCTTCCTAATGAATCACTAAACGTATACCAAAGCTTATCTTCACCCGTAAAATCTTCCTTTGGCGTGTAGTTGAGCTTGTTTTCAGTCAGCACAATATCGCCTGCGTTCAAAGAATAAGCATTGGGTGTGTTGAGCTGTAGTCCAGAACCTATATCGTTTGCTAACACGTCAATGGTTGTTGTCTGACCGCTTGATGCCGTTACATTATCTACAATACCGACAGGGTAAGGGGTATCACCTGTTACTGTGATGGTTAACAGTCCCCAACTTGTACGACCTTCAACATCAGTGAAGGTGTACCAAACCTTGTCTTCACCCGTGAAGCTGCTTGAAGCAGTGTAACTTACGCGGTTACCACTGAGGGCTACTGTCCCGCCATTTAGAGACCAAATATTTGGTGTATTCAATGCTAAATCATTACCAATATCGTTCGCTAAAACATCAACTGTAATGCTGTTACCAGAGCCTGTACTTGCGTTATCAGCAACACCCAGAGGCACAGGGTTAGTCGAACTATTGGAGACGTTAAGTGTTACCTTGGCGCTGTTTGTTCGACCATAGGTATCCGTAATCACATACCAGAAATTGTCTTCGCCACTAAAGCTCGCAGCGGCTGTGTAGATCAATTGATTACCACTTTGAGTAATTGTCCCGCCTTGTGCTGAGTATTGGTTGTAAGCCGTGACGCTAAGGTTGGTACCAATATCGTTTGCTAATACATTTAAGGTAATAGGTACGCCAGCTTGCGCGCTCTCAGTTTCTGTCAAAGCAACAGGGTAAACAGGTTCGCTATAAGTCGCTGAAGCTGACAGGCGAATAATATGGCCTTCAGATGGGACGCCTTTATTATCGATCAAGAACATCATGTAATGCCCCGGTGTCGCGATAGTATTGGACTCCGGTAGATTGACTCGAATGCCGCCTGTGGTGTCAGAGAAATCCAGCTCTATAAAGCGCTGTTCCATGTTGAATGAATGCGTCACAGCACTTGTTTTGATTAAGGTCACTCGACTTATCGTGTCTGTTGCAGGGTGAGCTACAAAAGCTTCTGTGCCATATGGGGCTTCATCAGGCGCGAAATTAATTGTTGGGCGCGCTGCAAGTTCAGAGCCATCAAATAAATAAGGTGGCGAGAATATCTCAGCATTGGTATTTACTTCTGGGCCTGGAGCGCCGCCGCCAGCAACTAATACGCGGCCATCTTTAAGCAATAGGGCGGTTGAGTGATACAGTCGTGAGCGCTGTCCTGCCGACATTAAAGACCATTTCTCTGTCGCTGGATCCCAAATCTCAGGACGGTAGGCAACGCCAACGAGTTGGTTTGCAGTTTGTGAGCCACCTGATAGTAAAACCTTGCCGTTAGGTAGTACGACTGAGTTGGACCAGCGACGACCTACTTGCGAAGGTCGCTCTGTCTCACGCACAACAGGTGTTGTACCGTTTACATCTATCAATACAGCACCATTTACAATAGCGCCTGTGCCATTACCTGACACTTGAAGGATTTTACCCGGCTCGTACATCACTTGGGTCGAGGTGTTACCAAACGAAACGTTGGGCAGATCTCCCGCATCCTGAAGCGAGCCATTACCCGTTGTTGAAAGGTAGTACATCGACTTGTTTTGAATGCCAAATACACGTCCATCAGGAATAATCCAGTTACGTGGATACCAATAGCCATAGCTTGCTGTATTTATACCAAGCAAAGAGCGCCAGCTATTAGAAGAAGGTGAGTATATTTCAGGCGTTGCGACTGTGCGGTTCTGTCCATCACGACCACCGTTAAGGAGTATTTCGCCGTTGGGTAATGTGATTGAAGTGGGGTACCAGCGCTCTGCATTCATATCCATTGCACTGCTAAGCGTGTTATTACCTGTATCAAAAATAGGTGCAGAGTTGATACCTGAGTTGGTCGCACCTTGGGGGCGGGCATCACCACCAGACATCAAAATGTCACCTGACTCTGGCAACATAACGGCAGCAGAGCAGAATGAATCAACGCCAAGTGTATTGGTTAATGTGTTATGAGATGCTGCGCCTGTGCCTTGTTGTGGGTTCCAAAGGTCGTAACTAAATTGAGCACCTTGGACACCAGCTTCGTCAGTTCCCCAAGTAAAAATATTACCTTGTGGAGTCATAACGGCATGAATAGCGATGAGCGGCCAATCGAGTACTGCACTCCATTCACCCTCGGTATCTGGGGCGGCGAGAAGTGAGTTTGACCATGACATCATGACCACGATTGAAGTTACTGTTATTTTTTTGATTATCATGCGCTTATCCCTAGCTATTGTTTATAGAGATAGCATAAAAATCAATGAGATAAGCTACTAGCTAAGGTTAAGCTAGTGGGCGTGGCTTTCTGATAAAAGGCAAGTCATTACCCATAAAGCCCGTCGGCATAGCAATTACCGAACAGTCCAATAAGTTAATGAAGTTGGTGTATTAATAGCAGGCTATTGCTCTATTTTTCCAGCATCTAAAGTGATTTGTTGGCCAGTCGATAGCGTGTGTAGGTCTAACCCAGACATCACGTAATACGGAATCCCGTGCTCTCGCGCAACAATGGCGGAGTGCGATAACCGACTCCCTCTGTTGACGATTATGCCTTGTAACGACTCAATTTTACTTACCCAGCGATTATCAAAATAGGGCGCTACTAAAATGCAGCTTTCAGCGATGTTGCCAGTAAACTGAGCAGGGTTTGTGATGATGAGTAGTTGCCCTTGAACAGGCTTGGTGGTACTTAATGCGTGAGTTTCATTGGTGTCATTATCAGATATAAGTGCATGGTCATAAAACGCACCAAGGGCTTGGGTATGTTGGCGTTGCTCACCCAGAGCATGCTCTTGCTTTGTAAACTCCGACCAAGTTAAAAAGGTTTGGTAAGGGTGAGTTTTTGAGTCATGAGCCAAGTCATGTTTAAGCTTATTTAACTCAAATAAAAACAGGTTACGTCCCCAGCTATTTATCGATGCCCATGAACGATCATCGGGTGTTATAGGTTCTAACAGTGAGGTTGGCCAGCTCAATTCATAGGCATGGATAGCCGCGTGATCTTTAGAGACTTGGTGCCTACCTGCGCCATTACTCAATACATTCGCCGCTAGCCAATACTTAAATAGAGCTTGTAAGGTGTCATACGAAAAGGTGTTATCCGTTTGGTATTCACTCATTACTTGTAGTGCTTCAGTCAGTAGCTGTGTTTGTTGTAAGCCTCGCTTAAAACCACCGAATAAGGTCATTCTAAAGAATTGCTGTTCAAGCTTCGCGTCAACTAAAACAGAGCCATCCGGCGCGTAATGCATAAAGTTAACGGACTCTGCTTTGCAACCAAGTAACTGAAGTGTCGTGGTTGCGTCTGCATAAAGTTGCTCTAATAAGCTAAACGACAGTGGCGATAACCGTCCCAGACTTTCGGAAAGTGCGGTGAATTCCCATTGTCCATTATCAAGTGCAGAACTATTGCCTGCAGGTTTTGATTGTTGAAGTTTACTGTAGGGCAAAACAGGTCCAATCAGATGAGTTTGAGGTCTGACTTGGAGTACTACAATGCATTGCTGTGACTCGTCATAAGCCCATTCGCAGTCGATTGGAAAAGGGAATAGTTGGCGCAACTGCTGACATAAAGCGCTTAGCAAAGGTTTGAGATGAGAGAGTGTTTCGGGTAACGCTAGCGGATCATTTTGCTTCTCGTCTATACACAAAACAGCAGGGTGACTGTCTTCACCTTCAACGACACTTTTTACACCTGACTCTGAGTATTCGACATACGCATAGTCAGGATAGAATCCCCAAGGACTGAACAATACACCACCAACCGTGTGTTCGATGTACTCTTGCAAAATCAGTAGAGGTGCGTGTTCTAAGCTCAAAGAGGCTAGTATTTTGCCGTTTTCTACGGCCGCTAATTGAATAGTGCTATTTACGTCCGATTTACTGACGGCTTCTGAACTCCAGAAGTGTCCTGCCAGTGAAAAATCACTACCATCTTCCGCTAAATTGGCACTTCTCACGATAAAGAGCTGACTGCTTGAGTCACTCAAAAATCTTTCAATATCGTTTTCAATCAAGTCAGCGGCGTTTAACAGAATGCTTTTAGGCACATTTAAACCTGCTTCTTGAGCCTGTTTAAGCGTGCTGTATTTGCTAGGCTTAGCGCCTTGCTGCTCGAAATCTGACATTAGAAAAAGTTGACCATATGTTCGCCTGTTTCATCGTAAACACCTGCCACTTTTCCACCATGATGCTCAATTAACCATGCAAAATTAGTCGTGTGAAAACAGCCACCATACGTATTACATACTAACAATACTGGCAGTTGCTGTGAGGCTTGGATAATTTCTAGCAGGTCTTTAGTTGCAGCCGTTTCGTACGGTAGGTTGATCAGGTCAGGAAGGTTGCGAACGGCTTTACTGCCCTCTGAGTCTACTTGCACTTTGATAGCATTTACAGAGCGAGCTTGTTTGGCTGTAGGCAACCAGCGTTTTTTAGCTTTGTAATCAGCAGTCCCTGTAATAGGGAACGCTTGTTTATTCCATTCTGCTAGCCCATCTTGCAAAAATGCAGCGCGTTTAAACCCTGCATTTTTAAGTAAGGTAGCGCCCAAATATCCGCGTAAACCAGAGTGACATAACACAACAATCACCGCATCCTTTGGTAAGTCTTGAGGGATGACATTATTAACAATGTCGCCATAACGCGCAGTGCCATTAGCCTTTATGCCGAAGCGAGATTGCTCATAACCTTCACGAATATCCAATACATACACTTGGCTGTTGCGTGATTCAATAAGGCTGTTCAGTGTTTTAGGTGAGAAGGACTGCACGGTACTAAACGGTACTTCAGCTAAACCTTTGCGCTTCCTTGCGAGGTTTAACTCATCTTTCATTTCATCGATGGTGTCTAGCTTCCACTCGCGTATCCAATCATCACTTTCACGCTTGACGAGTTGTTTAATAGGGATGAGTTCACCGCTGACAAAGTCGGGTTTAGGTGTTTCCGCTTTGGCAATTTTAGAACCAAATGTAACCCATAAAATAACGATAAAAATAGTGGCTAATGATAGGTAAAAGGCTGTGCGTTTCCAGCCGACAATGTAGTGACCAAAAAACTGACGCACACTAAAAATGGCCCCACCAATAAAGACTGAGGCGACCCCTAAAAACTGTAACAGCGACTGCCAAAGAGAGATAACCGCATCAGGTGGTGGAATGGCATGAGCGGGTAAGCTGGCTAATAGCAGGCCTAGACCCATCAGTAGTATTGGTGTTTTCATGCTATCCCTATGTGTCGTTGGTTAATGACCTCTTTGCAGAGTTATTAATCGTATTGACCGTTTATTTTAGGCTATGTTCTCTGATGTTGGTATTTTTTACAAAAACGATACAAATGACCTAGAACGAACGTTGAGTTGGAATGGCGAAATTTGATAGTTCTTGAGTTTTCTCTGTTAAAATACCTGCTAAATAATGACCGTTTTATGTTGATACCTAGAGGGTAACGTATGAATGCAACTTTCTTTACGGAAGCAGATGATTGTTCTTTCAGTCGCCTTGATGAAGTCCCTGAAACGTCGATTCTTGGTGGCGGTAACTTTACCAAAGACAATATAGGCGAACTGCTAAGTTGTTTTAAAAGTGGAAGCTCCACTCAAAATGATAATTTGTGGTTATTGTCTAGTAGCTTTTCTGAAAGATTATCGACGGTTGATACTGAAGGCTTGAAGCAGTTAGCGGTTAACTGGTCATATGAAAGCTCATGGGAAGACACCGAGGTAAGTCCAGTCGCTTTAGCGGGTCACTTATCCGAAATTAAATATGCTTACTCAGGCTCTGATCAAAGAATTTGGGTGTTTTTTGATTAAGTGCTTTAACAGTAACAGTGTTTTGGATAATTAAAAGGACGATATGCAGACGTTATCAAATATTATCAATACGAATAAACATCCTATCGATGATCGTGAGTTTCGCGCAAATTGCAAAGCTCAGTTGGATGATAAGGGTGCTTTGGTTCTACCCAATTTCTTTACAGATGCCGCGATCTCTCAAGTCAAAGCACAAAGCGCTGAGAATCAACATTTAGCGTGGTTTTGTAAGCAGAGTCACAATATGTTTTTGACGCCTCCTGATGCTGATTATTCCATGACTCACCCGCGTAATATTGAAGTCACTTCGAGTAAAGGCTGCATCACCGACGATCAAGTTTCTCTGGATTCTCCGTTACATACTTTGTATGACTCCGCAGCATTTAAGTCGTTTCTTTGTGATGTGCTCGGTGAAGCAGCACTGTATGAATACGCAGATCCTTTGTCATCGATCAATGTGCACTTTGCCAGTGAAGGGCAGGAGCTTGGTTGGCATTTCGATAACTCCTCATTTGCGATCACTATGATGATTCAGAAGTCTGTTGGCGGTGGCGCATTTGAGTATGTGAAAGATGTTCGTGATGCTGATAACGGTGAGATGAATTTTGAAGGCGTAGAGCACATATTAAAAGGTGAAGTGCCTGTTCAAACCTTGGCTATTGAAGAAGGGTCATTGGTGCTATTTCGCGGTCGAAACTCTATGCATCGGGTGACACCTACGGAAGGTGATACCACGCGTATGCTGGTTGTTTTGGCTTACAACGGTCAGCAAGGTGTTGAGTTGTCAGAGTCTGCACGAATGACTTTTTACGGTCGTTTAGCGTAGTTCGTCATGCAATATAGGCGTTCAGCGTACCCAACAAGTTGATCTTGCACCAAATTTCATCAGCTCCATGTACTTAAGACCTCAGGCAGTTTATTATTAGATACCTTATGTACTAGTTAAATAGTGCAGGGCAAAAGTAAAATACTCTTATTTTTTACTGCCATCATTTTTTTAAACCGTGGGAACATCAATGTCTTCAAGTACTAAACCTGTTTTAATGAATCAACAAGAAATCGAAGCTATCCAGAAAGAGCTTGGCAAAGATAGCTTAATGGGCAAAAGCCTTAAGGAACTTATTCTCGATACAGATAAGTTCATGGCACTTGGCATTGATGTTCCGGGTCACAGCCCTGCAGGCGGTTACGCACATAACAAGCACACAGCTAACGCGAAATACATCGACCAGGCAGGTCGTTTGTTCCTTATCACTGGTGAAGAGAAGTACGCTCAGTTTACGGCAGACCTAATTACTGGCTACGCTGATAAGTATCTTGGAATGGACTTCCACGAACAGAAGAACACTAACCCTCCAGGTCGTTTCTTCCACCAGATGCTAAACGAGCACGTATGGATGCTTTTCGTTGGTTTGGGTTACAGCTGCATTAGCGCGTGGTTGTCAGAAGAGCAGCGTCAGCACATCATCACTAAGTTGTTCGAGCCTATGCTTGAAGTAGCGACAGTTAAGTATGATCACGATTTCGACCGTATTCATAACCACGGTGTTTGGGCGGTTGCAGGTGTTGCGGCTATCGGTGCTGCTATTGGGCAAGAGAAGTATATCGATCTATCTATTCACGGTTTGTTGAATGATGACGTAACGGGTGGTTTCCTTGCACAGATAAGCAAGTTGTTTGCACCGTCTGGCTACTACATTGAAGGTCCTTACTACCACCGTTATGCGATCCGTCCATTATGCCTATTGGCAGAGATCACGCAGCGCTACCGTCCTGAGTTAGATATCTTTAACTTCAAAGGTCAGGTTATCGGTAAGACAATTCAAGCGATGCTTTCTTCGGCATATCCAAATGGTGTATTCCCAGCATTGAATGATGCGTCTAAGACAATGGGTTACAGCGATGAAGGTGTGGTTACAGCGGTAAGTTTGTATGCGAAACACTACCCTGAAGATAAGAACATCTACGGTATTGCAAAACTACAGGGCCGCCTTTGGGTGAGTGGTTGTGGTGCAGCACTGTCAGAGTCTTATGAAGCACAAGACAATGTTGAGCTACCTTGCCTACCAAGTGTTGAGCTAAACGAAGGCCCTAATGGCGATCGTGGTGCACAAGCATTTATCCGTTCACAAAATGCTAATGGTGACATTTCTCAAGTCGTGATGGCTTACGGTCAGCACGGTATGGGTCACGGTAACTTTGACGGTCTTGGCATGACGTTCTTCAACAACAACCAAGAAGTGCTACGTGAGTACGGTTATGGCCGTTGGGTTAACGTTGAGCACAAATTTGGTGGTCGTTACCTAGACGAGAACAAGTCATACGCACGTCAAACAATTGCTCACAACTTAGTAACGGTTGATGAGAAGTGTCAGAATGACTTCAATGTGAAGCTAGCAGATAGCAAGCATTGTGAGCCTCACTTCTTCACGGGTAATGCTCCGATTCAAGCGGTTAGTGCATTTGCACGTGACTACTATCCTGGCGTTGATCAGCAGCGTTCTGTGTTATTGGTTGAGCATGAAACACTAGAGCACCCGTTATTGGTTGATCTATTCCGTTTGGATAGTGAAGCGTCACACCAATATGACTATGCGATTCAGTACAGTGGCCAGATCATCCGTACTAACTCAGATGTGAAGCAGCACTCTACGCTAAACACTCTAGGTTCTGACTTCGGTTACCAGCATATTTGGAATGAAGCACAGGGTGCTGCGGATGCAGACACAACGCTTGTGACTTGGTTGCAAGGTGAGAGCTTCTACACATGGTTGAGCGCTTCATCTTCTGATGAGACATTGTTCTTCACACGTACAGGTGCAAATGATCCTGACTTCAACCTTCGTAGCGAGACTAGCTTAGTGCTTCGTCGCCAAGCGAAAGACAGCTTGTTCGCAAGTGTTGTTGAGACTCACGGTTTCTTTGATGAGTCGACTGAAGTATGTAACGGCGCGACGGGTAAGTTTACGGCTGTCAATGTTATCGGTTATAGCGATGCTGCGACGGTTGTTGAAATCATCGGTGACGATGTTTCATTGTTAGTAATGGTTAACAACAGCCCAGATGTTACTGAGCAGACTCAAGCAACCGCTGAGTTTGGTGGTGTAACGTACAGCTGGACAGGTTACTTTGCTGTTGAGCCAAAGGCTTAATTAGTCACTTATAGATGGGCCAGAGGGCGTGATGCTCTCTGGCTATCTACATCATATTAGGAGTTTACATGCCACATTTCGTTATTGATTGTTCTGAAAGCCTGTTGTCGACCCATGATGCGGAAGCGATTAACTTACACGTTCATAAAGCGGCCAACTCGACTGAGTTATTCGGTGAGAGCAATATTCAAGTTCGTTTAGTTCCATTTAGCAACAGCTTCATGGGCGGAAAGAAGGTGGAGTCTATCCACGTATTTGCTAGCATCTTAGAAGGTCGAACCAAAGAGCAAAAGCTGGCACTTTCAAAGGCAGTGATTACCGCGCTGGCTGAAATGTTCCCAGATGTTGAAACGATTGGAATGGATGTTTGCGACCTTGAAAAAGGCGTCGGATTTAGTAAGAAAAAGCTTTAAAGATTAGAATACCGGACGGAGTCAGTTAACTGATTCCGTTTTGGGCTATTTACAAGGAGAAGGAAAGAGAATGATGTTATCTACGAATAGCAGGTTATCTGCTGCCGTCTTGGTTTTATGTACAGCGGCTTTAGCAGGTTGCGGCAGTGTAGAAGAAAAAGCAGAGGTAATAGCCTCTATACCCACAGAATCAGCATCAAGTGGCGGCACGATTCCAAGTAGCATTACTGATGGTAGTTTGTGGGAGCTTGAAGGCTCTAATCCAGACCCATTAGTCAACTCAAAAACACTGATATTCCTACCATTGCAGGCACAGTATACGTCGCCAAATGGCAACGGATTACGTCACGAATATAAGATTCAACAAGACCTTCGTGTTGCTATGACTGACACGTATGAGCAGTTTCAAGCAAACATCAAAGTCGATATGTCTGCGGGCGGTAAAACCATCATTGCTCAGCACCATGCTGGTGACCTTGGCACAATCATGAAAGTTTATGTGTCTGACTCTAGCGAAAGCGGATTTGATGATAGCACCGCATCTAATGGTGTCTTTGATGTCTATGTGCGTCTACGTAACACCTCTGGAGTTGAAGAGAAGTTCGCGCTTGGGACTATCACAACAGGCGGAAGCTTTGTCCTTAAAGTAGTGAACAACTACGGTTTAGTATCAGTGGGTGCGTTTGGCAAAACGTTTGAGTTAAATGTTGAAGATGACTCTTCGTCATACCTGAAGTTTGGTAACTACTTGCAGTCACAAAACCCTGAGGGAAATGCTAAGTGTGGGACGCCGGGTGACACCAGTTCGTTCTTAGCGTGTTACGCAAGTTTTGGAATTACTGAATCTCGAGTGACGATGACGGATGTAAGCTATTCAAGAGTGGAGCGTTAAGAAATATTCACGCTAGATTGATATCCAACTAACCGGTTTGTCGCCGGTTAGTTGGTTCTATAAAGTCGCTTATAACACTTACTTCGGTGGGAACAGTCTGCTTCGGTTGTTAACCAGTAGGTCGACGACATCATCTACCATGTCTTCGTCTGCCGCTTTACTAGCGATAACGACTGAGTCCATGCAGATGGTTTTAATTTCTTTGTCGTTAAGGAACCCTTTCTTAACTTCTGGCGTTTCAAAGCGATAAATTGGGCGACCCAGTTCTTCGTGTTTGTCGTTCAAGTCCCAGTCGTCGACGTTAATGAGTTCTAACTGGTCATTGTTCAATACTGTCTTTAGGTAACGTTGATCTAATTTTTCTGGATTACTCACCCATAAGAAAGCATTGACCTCACCATCAGGTTGGCTCGCCAATTGACTTAATACCTGCATGCCGCCTTTGTAAAAGGTTTGGGACTTTGCGTAACCCGGATTGAGTTCGCGCATGTATTCCCACGTCACTGCTGCGCCAGAGCCTTTCTTTTGGACGGCGATTTTGCCTTTGTCTGACTGCAAATCACCTTCATCTCCAATCGGGCCATCTTTGTTGACTGCGATGTAGACACACTCAGGAAATAGGTTTCCCAGTACCGAGAAGTTTTTAGCCTGGGTTGGGTGGCGTTTCATCCACCAAGCTACTGCATCCAGTTGAGCAAAGCCCAGTGTGACTTCAAAGTTCGCTACACGACCAATATTTTCTACTGAGCCGTTGCTTTTTGACGCCTTAGCTTCGTAGTCATATTCGTTCAGTATGGTTGCCAGTTGTTCGCCAGTTGCATGGTAAGCGCCGCCGCGACTTCCAGTACTGATCACTACTTCTTCGGCAATTACTTGAGACGAGGCCAGTGTTAAGGCCAACGCAATAAGCGTCATTTTCATAAAATGTTTCCTTTTAATAAAATTTACAGAATTCGTAGCCTTCAGCTTCTACAGCTGACTCCAACATAGGCATATTATGTTTTCAATCACGCTCTTATTATCATTGTTTTGACGGGGATAATAAAGGATTCCACATTTAGTTAATGAGTCAGTGTTGTAAGCACTAGCAGTGTATTCATTTGCTTTCACGTTAGATTGACACTTTCACTCGTAAGCTTACTTCATATTATCGGTAAACTGCCGATGCGTGTGTAACAGTGAGGATGTTATGAAAAAATTATTAGTGATCGCAGCGGCATTATTTTTAAGTGCTTGCACAGGTATGCCCGCAGGCGTTGCGCCCGTTAAAGACTTTGAGCTAAACCGCTACCTTGGAAAGTGGTACGAAGTCGCTCGCCTAGATCATTCGTTTGAAAGAGGCTTGGAGCAGGTGAGTGCAGAGTACAGCTTGAACCCAAACGGCAGCGTGAAAGTTGTTAACCGTGGCTACTCAACGACTAAGAATAAGTGGAGCGAGGCGGTCGGTAAGGCGAAGTTCGTTCAAGATCCGACAACGGGCTACTTGAAAGTGTCATTCTTTGGGCCGTTTTATGGCTCTTATGTGGTGTTTGATCTGGATAAAGAAGGGTACGAGTATGCCTTTGTCTCTGGGCCAGATTTGTCGTACTTGTGGTTGTTATCACGAAATAAAACAGTCAGCCCAGAAGTGAAGGCAAGCTTTCTTAAGCAAGCGAAAGAGATTGGTTTTGATACGAGTAAGTTGATATTTGTAAAGCAGTAACCAAAGCATAATTAAGCATGAGCACTCACCTTAGCCATTTGGTTTTTAATAGCTGAGTAGAGTGCATCGGGTCTAAAGGGTTTGCTTATAAAGTCGTTCATGCCGACTTTCATGCAGGCTTCTCGGTCAGAGTCTTGAGCGTTTGCCGTCAGGGCAATAATAGGTGTGATGTTGTCAAACTCTCTAATCTTAGTCGTCGCGGTCAGGCCATCCATAACAGGCATCTGACAATCCATAAGCACTGCATCAAACTTGAGTGTTTGCATTTTTTCTACCCCTTCCAGTCCATTGTTGGCGACTGTCACTTCACTTCCCGCTTTTTCTAATATCTTCTTGGCGACCATTTGATTGATCTTGTTATCTTCAACTAGCAATATTTTTGCAATCAGTTGGTTACTATTGCTAGACGCCTTCTTAGTAATAACGGGCTGAGTAGACGAATATTCTTCTTCCGTCGCTTTAACTAGCGGTAAGTAAACACTAAAACATGAGCCTTCATTGTGAGTGCTCTGGACATCTACCGTACCGTTCATGAGCCCCGCAAGTTTGCTCACAATAACTAAGCCAAGGCCAGTTCCGCCATGTGCTCTGTCAGAGCCACTGTCTAACTGAGATAATTGATTGAATAGCTTATCAATGTCGGCGTTCTTTATACCGATTCCGTCATCACTGACGCTAAACCTGTAGTGGCACACTAAATTTGGCCACCTGATTAGAGGTGATAAACTCACTTTAACTAAGCAGGTGTAAATATGACAAAACGAACCAGACCAACCTACTCACCCGAGTTCCGCCTTGAAGTTGCTCAAGAGGTCGTCGATAAAGGGCGCAATGTTAAGGACGTCTCAGAGAGTTTAGGATTAGGAAAATCGACGGTCGATAAATGGGCAAGACAGCTTAAACAAGCGCGTAACGGTCAGCTTTCTAGCGCTGCACCACTGACCTCTGATCAACTTAAAATTCGTGAGCTTGAACGTAAAATCAAACGGTTGGAAGGCGATAACGACATCCTAAAAAAGGCTTCAGCTCTCTTGATGCAGGACTCAATCAAAGGTTTGCGCTGATCCGTCAGCAGCAAGAGAGCCACAGTGTCAGCCGTTTATGTCGAGTATTGGCGGTCAACCGAAGTAGTTACCGTTACTGGTGCAAACCATCTAAAACTGTTTCACCACAACGCCTTAAAC
>NZ_QGKL01000027.1 GCF_003172895.1 Leucothrix arctica
CCTGGTAAGCAGGAAGCGCGATTGAAGCCAAAATACCGATGATTGCGACTACGATCATTAATTCAATTAGTGTAAAACCTTTCTGGAGTTGCTTTCTCATTTTTATATCTCTCTTATTATTAAGTTTATTATGTAGTTGTTATTAACTATCTGATTAATACATTGCAGAAGCCATGCCAAGTTTTCATGGGTTCTCATTAAGTCATTGAAAATTAAAATAATTAAATTGTTTTTATTATATTATATACATTTCAAACAACTACTTTGGCCTGCTCAATCGTCACTTATGGTCACCTTTAATGTCACTTAGAGACAGGTTACTGACGTTTTTAATGCCCAGACACAAAAAACCGCCTGAGCTAAAAGCATCAAGCGGTTTTATTTTGCACAATATAAGGTTTAGATAAGCTGAATGGTGATAGACGGTTTATCTTCAATCTTTATATTGTTCTTTTAAGCAATTCACACAAAACTATAGTGTGTACCTCTAGCCACCCTTGCGGCCACCCTGAATTTTTCGAGGCTTCTTGCCACCTTTTGGCGGACTAGGCTCTTCAAATTCAAGATTGACACTCTTATATATAGCACGCATCGCTTTTGGCTCTAGTGTTTCAGAGTAACCATTACGTAAGTAACGCGGCATACTCACAGTACCGTAACGTACACGTGTCAAACGGCTAACTTTACAGCCAACACTTTCCCATAGACGACGTACTTCACGGTTACGACCTTCATGCAAAATTACGTGGAACCACTGATTGATTCCTTCACCACCGCCATAGATGATTTGTTCAAACTTAGCCAAGCCATCTTCCAACATAACGCCTGCTTTAAGCGCCGTTAGCATCTCTTCAGTCACATTACCCATCACACGCACAGCATATTCACGTTCTATTTTATAAGAAGGGTGCATTAAGCGGTTTGCTAGTTCACCGTCCGTTGTAAACAACAGCAAGCCTTCAGTATTAATGTCCAAACGACCTACCTGAATCCAGCGGCCACTACTCGGATCAGGTAAGTTCTTAAAAACGGTCGGACGACCTTCAGGATCATTACGCGTGCAAATTTCGCCTACTTTTTTATGGTAAGTAAGCACTTGTGGTTTGGCCACTAGACGCTGGCTAATTCGTAAACGTTGCCCTCGTAGACTAACTTGGTCAGTCTCCTCGATAGCTTGACCAGGAGTAGCCTTCATACCATTAACCAAAATAACGCCTTCTTCAACCCAGCGTTCTATTTCTCGACGCGAGCCGTAACCTGCGCGGGACAGCATTTTTTGAATTCGTTCAGCCATGGGGGTCTTCCATAAAAAAGTATTCGACATTATCTCACAGTGCACGCACCCATATAAGGGCTTATATCGCCAGTTTGTTTTATCTTTGACTTCTTAATAGGGTGTCATTGCATAGTGATTAGGTGTTTGCTAGTTTCTGTACTATCTCGTTTTTTAAACCTACGTCACAAGGTGTTTGATTATGCCCGCTATTCTAAAAGAACCTTTGCCAGATGAAACTAAAGTAAACGAAGCCCCAACAGAGCTTGATGACACCTCTGCCGCTGACTTGTTAGTAGGCTTAACAGATGCAAAGCTTGTCATGGATGGCTCTGTCAGCATGGCTGGGAAAGACCTGTTAAAAATCACCTATGCCAACGGCCAGTATCCTTACTCGGAAAAAATGAAACTCGTCGAGTACGAAAGAGAGAAGCTTCTATTACAAATTGAACTACTAAAAGTACAAAAGTGGGCAAAAGAAGAAGGCAAAAAGATTGTGATGATCTTTGAGGGAAGAGATGCGGCGGGTAAAGGAGGTACAATAAAACGCTTTACTGAGCACTTAAACCCTCGTATTGCACGCGTTATTGCTTTAGAAAAACCCAGTGAGCGAGAGTTAGGTCAGTGGTACTTTCAACGTTATGTACGTCATTTGCCGGCAGCTGGTGAGATTCTTATGTATGACCGCTCTTGGTATAACCGAGCAGGTGTTGAGAAAGTCATGGGCTTTTGTTCAGATCGAGATCACTTAGAGTTTATGCGTCAAGCACCCGTATTCGAGCGTATGTTAGTAAACTCTGACACGATATTATTCAAATTTTGGTTCTCGGTCACTCGCCAGGAACAACTCAGACGTTTCCGGGCTAGGAAAAGTGATCCGTTAAAACAGTGGAAGCTAAGCCCTATTGATGTGGCTTCACTAGACCGTTGGGATGAATATACGGATGCCCGTCGTTCCATGTTTTTTAATACGGATACAGCCGATGCGCCTTGGACGGTCGTCAAATCAGATGATAAAAAACGAGCCCGAATTAGTTGTATGCGCTACTTCTTAAACGAGCTCGATTATCCTGACAAGGATACTTCAGTTGTCTATAAGCCCGATGAGTTAATCGTTGGCTCAGTGTCAAAGCTTTATAAAAAGGAGCAGTTGGCGCAAGGTTAATTTATTAATCAAGCTCAGAATACACTATGATGCCTCCTTACTAAGGGGGCATTTTTATGTTTACAGCGCGTGATGAAATTGAACATGGCAATCGAAATGATTGGGATAACTTAAGACGCATACTAACGTACCTCAAAGCCTATCGAGGCAGAGCAATCTTTGCACTACTGTGTTTAATTGCCGCGAAGTGGGCAAATATTGGCGTGCCGTTAGTATTACGAGACATTATAGATAGCTTTGACTCATCGACACAAATACTCGTCTTGCCTGTTAGTTTGCTATTAGCTTACGGTGCTTTAAAGCTCGCAAACTCTTTATTTAGTGAACTACGTGACACCGTATTTGCACGAGTTCGTTATCACGCAATGCGTCAACTCTCAAACCAAGTACTAGAACACCTACATAACTTGTCGTTACGTTTTCATCTAGAGCGTAAAACGGGGGCGATTAGTCGTGACCTTGAGCGTGGAACCCGCTCCGTCAGTACCATGATGAACTTTTTGGTGTTTAGTTTCATCCCAATTTTTGTCGAGTTCACCTTAGTAGCCGTTATTTTATTGGCTAATTACGATGTCATATTCACGCTAATCACCTTCGGCACCATTCTAATTTACGTCGCATTCACGGTTGCCATCAGCAACTGGCGTATATCGTATCGTCACGATATGAACCGCTTAGACTCAGAAGCGAACAGTCATGCTTTTGATAGCCTAATCAACTATGAAACCGTGAAGTACTTTAATAATGAGTCACTTGAGCTAACACGATATGACAAAACGTTGTCCGAGTGGGAAGCTGTTGCGGTTAAAAGTCAGTCTTCAATGTCACTCCTCAACTTTGGTCAAAATGCCATTATTGGGATTGGTGTCACCGTTGTTATGTTCTTTGCGGCCAGTCAAGTTGTTGATAAGCAGATGAGTATTGGTGACTTAGTAATGGTCAATGCTTTTATGTTGCAGCTATTTATCCCGCTAGGTGCGCTTGGTATTATTTATCGTCAGTTTAAATATACGCTGGCAGATATGGATCTTGTCTTTAAACTATTAACGAAAGAGCCAGAAATCCAAAATATCGACCAAGCGAAAGAACTTGAAGTGGGTAAGGCGTCTATTAGTTTTGAAGATGTCCATTTTGCTTACCAAGCTGACCGCGAGATATTAAAAGGTGTGAGCTTTACGGTGCCAGCAGGGCAGACCGTTGCAGTGGTAGGTCATAGCGGGGCAGGTAAGTCGACGTTAGCGCGTTTGCTATTCCGTTTTTATGACGTGAGCGCAGGAAAAATAACGGTTGATGATCAAAATATTCATGATGTGACACAAGATAGCTTACGAAAGGCGATCGGTATTGTGCCGCAAGATACCGTCCTGTTTAACGACACCATCCGCTATAACATTCAATACGGAAACCTTGATGCTTCTGAGACAGAAGTTAAAGAAGCTGCGGCTTTGGCACAGATCGAGACTTTCATCGAAAGTTTGCCAGATGGTTGGGATACCAAAGTAGGGGAGCGAGGCTTGAAGTTGTCCGGTGGCGAAAAACAGCGTGTCGCAATTGCTCGTGCTATTTTGAAACGGCCAGATATATTGGTCTTTGACGAAGCAACCTCGTCGCTTGATAGTTCAACGGAACAAGCGATTCAGCAGACCTTAAAGCAAGTGTCGACCACAACAACAACGATGGTTGTTGCTCACCGCTTATCAACGATAATAGATGCAGATCAGATATTAGTAATGGATGGTGGGAAAATCATAGAGCGTGGCTCGCACTCCGAGCTAATGCAAAAGAAGGGCGAGTACCGACGCATGTGGGACTTACAGCAAGAAGCAGCAGAGGAAAGTTAGTCTTTCAACTCTGCTTGTTTACGTGACGTGAAAAATGAAACGAGTGTCGTATCACTTCCCGCAGCATCTTGATAATAACGAGTCTCGGTGCTGCGGCTCTCGTCTTCATTATCCGCGTTTAAATTAACTTGGTTTAAGCTGCTTAACGCCTGCTGTGCTTCAGATACTTTACGGCTTAACGCTTCAAATGTTTGCTGAGTGGTATCAAGCGTGTCTGCGAGTTGATTAATAGACTTCACATCAAGCTGCTTTAAGTTGCTCTCTGTTGTTTCTTTTATATAGCGACTCTGTTCTTCGTAGCGACGAAGTGATTCAACATGCAAGCGACTTTCGCTGACATTAGCGTTCAGTTCTTGTCGAGCCATATCCGCATTTTGGAAGGCTGCATCATATTGGGTGTAAAGGTCGTTTTCGTTCGCATCGATATTCTCAAGGTACAGTTTGTAAGCGTCATTTGCTTTGTTTTTGTGACCTTGGAGTTGTTCTAGAAGGCTAGCTGACTCTTTAAGTGTTTTGTTAAGACTATTACGAACATCTTCAGCAAGCGTGTTGTTTGCGTCTAAATTGTCTAGTTGGATGTTGTGCTGAGCAGTGATGTGCTGTGCTAGCTGATAAGAATGTGCATCTTGTTGTTGTACACGCTTAATGCCAACATCTAGATTATTAAGACCTTCTCGAAGTTCTTGTTCTACTTTAATTACCGTATTTTCGGTTTCACCCAATCTTCTGTCCCAGATGTCTTGAGTCTGCTCAATACGTCTTTCTAATATATAGCCTTTGTGGCGAAGATTAGTTTCAGCTTCTTCAGCACTCTCTGCAAGCTCCTGAATTTTTTCTGAGCTAGTCCAAGCGCCATGCTGTTTACTCATTAGAGAGTTACTTTGATGAACTAGCTTTTCAACCAGTTTTTCAGCACGTTCTTCACTTGTTTTGATTGCTCGAAGTGACTTATCAATGTGCTTTTGGTCTTTAACAATAGTCTTCTTAAGGACGGTAACAAACTCGCGGTCCTTCTTCATCGACTTGCGGCCTAACAGCATTGCCCAGAGTGACGTGACTAACGCAGCACCTGAAATAGCCGCGATAAAAATACTAAGCCAAGGGTTTTCAGAAACAATATTATCAGCCGCTAAAGAGTGACTACTAAAGGAGAAGAGAATAATAAAACTTGAGAGTTTTACCAGTGTCATTATGTGATTAGGTCGATAGTTCACGCTATTTACTCTCGCTACAGCAGTCGCTGTTTACTGTTTTAATTCTAATTAGTGTTTGAACGAATGTTCGTGAATATTCGCAATCTTAAGTATAGCATTGAAAATACCTTTTGCACTTATAGCGTATTTGCTACCAGAATTACTTAGGGTGCGGAGTAGAAGGTACGGTTTATAGTATTAACCGCACCTTTATGACGTAAGTTTGTACGAAATAATTATCGTTTAGCGATCGTTTTTGCTGAGCTTGGTATTTTCACGTTTAACTAAGACATAAGCGCGGTGGTTACCCGTCATGTGGTTGGCTGTTAAACGAGCAGATTCACCTTGGCCAGTATAAATATCGATACGTGCAGGCCCCGTGATGTCACTGCCTCTATCTTTAGGAAGAAGCAGTTTCCACTCGGTACCGAGTGTTTGGCCTTTGCTATTGATAATAGGAACCTCTGCCAATACAACAGATCCGAACGGTGTGTAGTTAGTATCTACAGCAATAGAATGACCTGTTACCAAAGGTATACCAGACGCAGTACGAAGCTCCCCGTGAGTCTTTTTGAAGTAAATATAGCGTGGGTTTTGATTCAAGACATGTTCAAGTTGGCTTGGATTAGAGTAAAGCCAGTTTTGTATCGCTTCTCTTCCAAGGTTCCCTTTTAGATAGCCTTTTTTTGCCATGTATTGACTGATTTTACCAAATCGCTTTTCGTTGGAACCATCAAAAGTTAAAGAGACACGGTGACCGTTTTGGTACTGTAATATTCCTGAGCCTTGAACTTGCATGTAAAAGTAACCTACAGGGTCATTAGTCCATGCTATTTCAAAACCTTTATTAGCTAAGGCGCCTTTATTAATGGCTCGTCGATTCAATAAACGTAACTTGCCCGACATAGGCGAGCGGTAAATAGGGTAGCTAAACTCAGTGCTCTTCTTATGACTAGCCTTAATAATCGGTGTGTAATAGCCCGTAAATTTACTGACTGATTGATTATTGTTAGCTAACGGTACTAAGTTAAATTCATACTGCAATGCATCAGGCGCAATTGCACCGTCCCAGAGTAAAAGGCTATGAAGTGTGTTTGTGAGCACTCGGTTTGGAAGGTTTAAGCCTTTCTTTGCGACGACATCATTTGGTTTTTTAGTTTTTAGGTATCGAACCGCTTGGTGTAAACCTGTCCGTAAATCTTTTGTGATCGAGAGACTTTTTTCAGGTATCCGTATAGTTGAGTACTCATCATCCATATCAGGCATTGAGTAGTCATTAGCGTCGAAAGGGGAATGCGAGTAGCGGTCTAGTGAAGCAATTAGTTGCTCATTTAAGATATTGGGTTTTGCATTGATAGCGGCTGTAGTAACTAAGCTAGCCATCAGAACAAAAACTACCTTAACAGCGTTTTGTCGTTTCATAAGGCACTCATTTTATTGTTATTATTTTGGGGTATGAGTACGATTATGCCAGTTCAAGGTTTGATGACAAGCCATGAGCGGTAGTTTCAGATGAAGCGTTATTTCTCTTTTAGCTTAGTCCCAAGAAGCTATTTACCTGTTCGCTAAATGTTTCTGCTGATTCGATATGCGGCAAATGCCCTGCATCTTCAATGGTGATAATTGAGGCTTGTGGAAATAATAATGTTATCTTTTCCTGATCTTCAACAGGATCCAAGTAAGGAGACTGTCCACCCTTAATAAATAGTGTTGGCTTATCAAACGTGACACCAGCGGTAGCGTTAAAATTGGCAACATTAAGATAAGTACGTGTGATTTCAGATAAGTCACAACGCCACTTGTAGCCACCAGATCCATCGCTTTTGAGGTTTTTAAGTAAAAATGCACGCTCTACAGATGACTCAATACTGTCAATCAACATGTCGTTTGCTGTTTTTCTCGATTTAATTTCGTGAACAGGTAACGATAGTAGTGCATTAAAAATAGGCAAGTGCCATAATGGATACGACTTCGGCGCGATATCTACAATAATAAGTTTGTTTAGCCGTTCAGAATGATTGAGAGCAAGGTTCATAGCGACCTTTCCTCCCATAGAATGACCAAGTAAATCAAATGATGAAATGCCAAGGTCCTCAGCGAGTGACAAAACGTCCTCTGCCATGTCTTTATAACGCATACCTGACAAATGGGGTGAGTGACCATGGTTACGCAAATCAGGTGTAATCACGTTGAAATGTGATGACAGATTCTGTGCTTGGCCTCGCCAATTATCCATTGACCCGAGTAAGCCGTGAAGCATAAACAGAGCAGGATTGTTTGTGTCACCGAATTGTTTGTAATTGAGTTGCGTATTTGTCATGAATTTAGGCGGGATATGGTTAGCTAGGTGGGGGTATATTGAAAGTGTCGTAATTTAGTTCCAATTATTAATTAACGATCAGTAAATATCCAGTTATAATTCTTTAGATAACTTATTAATATAATAAGGTCAAACGGTTGCTCAAATATGCTGTCATTGCTACATTAGAGCGGGGTTTTTAAAGCCCTGTCAGCCAACCAGTTTAGCCACGATAACTAGAAATGGATTTATATGTTTAAATTTTTCTCCGGATTGTTTTCCAACGATATCTCAATTGATTTGGGAACAGCCAATACATTAATTTATATGCGTGGTAAGGGTATTGTGTTGGATGAGCCTTCGGTAGTGGCGATTCGCCAAGATCGTGGTCCGGGTGGTCCAAAGAAAATTGAAGCAGTCGGTATAGAAGCTAAAAAAATGTTGGGGCGTACACCGTCAAACATTACTGCGATTCGTCCGATGAAAGATGGGGTGATTGCTGACTTTACTTACACTGAAAAAATGCTTCAGCATTTTATTCGTAAAGTCGATAGTGGACGCATTCTTCGTCCAAGACCTCGCGTTGTGATTTGCGTACCTTGTGGTGCCACTCAAGTTGAGCGACGTGCAATCAAAGATTCAGCAATGGGCGCGGGTGCTCGAAAAGTATTCTTAGTTGAAGAACCGATGGCAGCAGCAATTGGTGCTGGCGTGCCGATTGATGAAGCAGTCGGATCGATGGTATTGGATATCGGTGGTGGTACATCAGAAGTTGCGATCATGTCGCTTCGCGGTATCGTTTACTCTGCATCCGTTCGTATTGGTGGCGACCGTCTTGATGACGCGATTATCAGCTACGTTCGTCGTAACTACGGTATGTTGATAGGTGAAGCAACGGCTGAGCAAATCAAATGTGAAATCGGTTCTGCTTATCCTGGTAAAGAATTGATGGAAATTACAGTGAAGGGTCGTAACCTTTCAGAAGGTGTCCCACGTAGTTTCACTCTGACAAGTAATGAGATTCTAGAAGCACTGCAAGAGCCGTTATTTGGTATTGTTAGTGCAGTAAAGACAGCCCTTGAGCAAACGCCACCTGAGTTAGGTGCTGACGTTGCTGATCGCGGTATTGTTTTGACAGGTGGTGGTGCGTTGTTACGTGACTTAGATCGCTTGTTGATGGAAGAGACAGGGATACCAGTACTCGTTGCTGATGACCCACTAACGTGTGTTGCACGTGGTGGTGGTCGTATTCTTGAGCGTATGGACGATGATGGGTTTGATTTTTGGGCATCTGACTACTCGTCACAATATAACTAAATACGAAAGTGGTCTGATCAGGCCGCTCTAAAAAAAAGACTTCGGGAGACTTCCCATCGACGATTTCAGTGAAAATCGGCTAGAGAGTTCGCTGCTAATTAAATTTTTAATAGCAGCGATGCTATCAGTCACAATGGTACTTATGGACTATCGTGATTCGAGCTTGTCTCCGATTCGTACCTCGCTAAATATTGTATTGCATCCACTCCAGCTTGCCGTCGATGCGCCATTTCAGGCGTCAAGAGAGATGAGAGAGTTTTTTGTCAATCACGCGACGATGAAAAGCGAGAACGCTAAGCTTCAAGAGCTTGTGAATATTTATGCAGCGCGTGATCAGAAATACCATTCTATCGCTCAAGAAAATATCCGCTTCCGTAAAGAACTCAATGCGACTCAGTCGGTAAAAGAACGCTTCATGTTGGCTGAAATTTTATCAGTCTCTCGTGACCCTTACCGTCAGACAGTGCGTATTGATAAAGGCTCAAAGGATGGCTTGTATCGTGGCCAAGTGCTTTTAGCTGGAAACAGTATTTACGGTCAAGTGTTCCGAGTTGAGCCTAACTCTGCCGTGATTCTTCAGCTAACAGATACCAAGCACGCTATTCCGGTTAGAAACAACCGAACAGGTTTGGGTGCCATTGCTGTCGGCTCTGGACGTACTAACGAGCTTGAGATAAAAAATGTTGAAGCGAATGTCGATATCCGTACTGGCGATACCTTCTTCAGCTCTGGATTAGGCCAATTATTCCCAGCTGATTTTCCTGTTGCGATGGTTGCTTCAGTGGCTTACAACCCAGGTGATTCATTCATGCGTGTAAAGGCGCGAACGCTTGTGGACTTTAGTAAGAGCCGAGAAGTTATTTTGATTTGGCGTTCAAACCACATTAGCGTATTGCGAGCTTCTGATGCAGAAGCCGAAGCAGCGGAGAAGCCGTAAGAATGGAACCTTATGTAATGCGTTTTCGTGGCGCAGTCTTGGTATCAATGCTGTTTGCATTTGCGCTGACATTACTCCCATTACCTGACGGACTGCTGACTTGGCGTCCACAGTGGGTTGCATTAACACTAGTACATTGGGTGTTATTGCAGCCAAGAAAATCAAGCATAGCCATGGCATGGTGTGCCGGGCTGTTGTTGGATGCTCAGTATGGTTCGAGCCTTGGTCAACATGCCTTAGGTCTAAGTGTCGTGGTCTTTATTACGATGCGTATGCGCTTACGTATTAACGTGTTTACATTGAGTCACCAGCTAACCGTTTTATTGGTAGCGCTGGGTGTATACCATCTTATTAACCTTTGGGTACTAGGCTTCACCGGCAACTCGCCGACAGCCTGGATGTACTGGTTGTCTTTGGCTGGTAGTTTGATTATTTGGCCAGTGTATCACTGGCTGTTATCTCGACTGTTTATGGCAGCCAATCGTTTCGACGATTAGGCTGTGGCGCTAGGGGGTGAGTCGAGGATCACTGAGTAGTAATGGTAAGTGATCAGTCTCAATATGCTGTACGCCATTGTTATAGTGCGCAAATGCTAAGTCAGCATTCTCAACGCCATAGACCATCCACTGCCATTCGCCTTGCCAAGGTGCTGTATCCAGCGCTAGCTTCTTTTGATCAATAATTAAAAAATCAGGCTTTACGCGGTTTGCGTAATTAAGTGAGCGCTGGTTGTAATAGTTAAGTACCCAGCCTACGTTTAACGGGCTGTATTCTTTCACTAGCTCCAATACGTGTAGGTCAAAAGAAATAATTGTGCACTGGCCTTTGTATTGATTGAGTAGCGGCAATAGACTGCTCAATACTTCTTGATGTCCCCACTTAGTCAAACTTTGCTTTTTCACTTCGATATAGGCGTGACTGTTTGGAAACTGATTGAGTAAAGGTAAGAAGTCTTCAAGGCGACTAATAGGTGTTGGCTTGTGAGACTCTGCAAGGCGCTTTGGCTCATGCACGCTTACGGTGCTTAAGTCTTGAAAGGAGTTTTCAAAAACAGCTTTATTAGTGTCAGAAGTCCGCTTAGTTTTCACGTCATGAATGATAGCTATAACCCCATCAGCTGTCATTTGTACATCAAACTCTACTGCAGTACATCCAAGCTCAAAAGCAGAGCTAAGTCCTGCGAGTGAGTTTTCTGGGAACGAAAAATTATTCCCTCTGTGAGCAATGATTATTGGCTTCATGATGTTCTCCATAGATTTAATTCAATCATACGGGATTTACTGTAGAGGTTTCCAGAGCAAGCGGATATCAAGACTATTAATTGGTCAATAAAGCATAGAATTGAACAGTAATTTGAGTCCATATTAAGTGTTGAAACGCAAGTTATGAGGCCGCCTTTTTATAAAAATTCTATGTTAATATGATCGCCCATTTCACGGATCAACATAGCATTCAGCTATAGACTAACCCAAGAGACAATCAAGATGAGCAACTCCACCTCTCTGGAAAAAAGTAAGATTAAAATTTTGCTGTTGGAAGGCGTGCATCAGTCCGCAGTCGACACGCTAAATTCTAATGGCTACACCAATATTGAATACCATAAGGGCTCATTGCCAGAAGAGGAATTACTTGAGAGCATTAAAGACGCTCATTTTGTAGGTCTACGCTCGCGTACGATGCTGACTGAAAAAGTGCTTGAGTCAGCGGATAAGTTGGTTGCTGTAGGTTGTTTCTGTATTGGTACTAACCAAGTGGACCTTGAAGCTGCAACGCATCAAGGTGTTGCAGTGTTTAACGCACCCTATTCAAATACTCGCTCGGTTGCTGAGTTGGTTCTTGCCGAAGCCATTATGTTGCTTCGTGGTATCCCTGAGAAAAATGCTAAAGCACATCGCGGTGAGTGGCAGAAATCTGCAAAAAACTCCTACGAAATCCGTGGCAAAAAGCTGGGTATCATCGGTTACGGTAGTATTGGTACGCAGTTGAGTGTCTTGGCTGAAGGCTTAGGAATGGAAGTTTACTTCCATGATGTCATCAATAAGTTGGCGCTAGGTAATGCTCAGCAGTCGGCTGACTTGAAAGAGCTATTGAATACCTGCGATATTATTACATTGCACGTGCCAGAAGTACCTTCAACTAAAGATATGATCGGCGCTGCTGAGTTTGCAGAAATGAAAGACGGTGCAATCTTGATTAACGCAGCACGCGGTACGGTTGTTGTGATTGATGACCTTTGCGATGCAATGCGCTCGGGTAAGCTCCATGGAGCAGCAATTGATGTATTTCCTGTAGAACCGCGTAGTAATGCTGAGGAATTTATCTCGCCATTACGTGAGTTCGACAACGTGATCTTGACGCCTCACGTGGGTGGTTCGACGGTTGAAGCTCAAAAAAACATAGGTTATGAAGTTGCTGAAAAGCTCGTGAAGTACAGTGATAATGGATCTTCTATTACTTCTGTCAATTTCCCGGAAGTGGCTCTGCCTGCGCATTCTAGTGTGCACCGTTTACTTCATGTTCACCGTAATGTACCAGGTATTCTTTCAGCGATTAATAGTGTGTTCTCTGAGAATGATATTAATATTTCGGGTCAGTACTTACAGACTAATGACAAAGTGGGTTATGTAGTGATTGATGTGAATGCTGATTGTTCAAAGGTTGCACTGCAGAAGTTATTAGAGATTCAAGGCACTATTCGTTGTCGTCGTTTGTTCTAATAGACTAAAGACATCGCACATGAAAAAGGGGTACAACGATAGTTGTACCCCTTTTTTTATACCAGCTATAAAGCGCTGCTTACTTCTCTTGTTCGGCCCAACGTTTAAGTTTGCTTGTTTTACCAATACCCGGATTAAAGGTATTTGTTGGGTCACATGTCTTATAGAACGCTTTCAAATCCGTTTTAGCTGCATACTCATGACCGACGTTATGCTCAGCAGGGTACTCAGCACCACGTTCATCAAACATGGTTAATATCTGATCTTTTACTGCTTTTGCATCTGTGCCTTTCTTCATAATGTAGTTTTGGTGCATAACATGACAAAAGAAGTGACCGTAATAGAATTTATTAGCAATTTTGTCTTCAATATCTGTTGGTAGTTCTTGGAACCATTCCTTTTCATTGCGTCGTAAGGCCACATCAATAGTCATGATTGCGCCGTTATCTTTGCTATTAAGTGTGTGGTAACGACCAATCGCACCACCGATTGCAAAGCGGTGTAAAATGGCTTTATCCGCTTCGTCTTGCGTACATGCAAAGAAGTCGCCTTCTGACTCTTTGAAGGTTTCTTTTAAGTATGTCTCCGTTTCCTCTATACCGTCATTATTGGTTTCAATAAGGAAGTGTAAGCGGTACTTACTCCGGTAGTCTTCCATTCGCTTTGGCATGTGGTTTGGCCAAAGGTAACTAGCAAACTGCATCATGTGGTCAGAGAGCTTAGTCGGCAAGAAAGAGAAATGGCCAGAGATTCTATCCACCACGCGCTTCATTGCAAATAGCTTTGGAATGTATTTTGAGCCTAACTTATTAATGACGACAAACGTGTCTTTGCCGTATTTTTTACTCACGTCATAACAAGCATCGTCATAGTACTCACCAGAGACTGGCAGATTTTTAAAGGTAGATAACATATCACGACGAATTTTAGTCATGACGTCGGGGTCATTTGTACCAACATAGAACAGTTTTTCTCTGGCCGCTTTTTCATAGGTATCTATACGCACAGCAAACACCGCAAGCTTACCTGCACAACCTGCCGCTTCATGTAAGCGACGTCCATCATTGTTATAACGAGAAGGTGTATCAGAGTCTATTTCACGAACACGCTCATGGTATTCGTTATCAGAGGCTAATTTCTGTCCGTACTTAATATCAGTCTCAGAATAGTTTTGTTCCTGTAGGTTAGTCAGGATCTCTTCTGGTGTATCACCAAGGTGAACACCGAGGTTATTAACCAATGATAATTCACCATCGTTGTCGACTTGAGCGAATAGCGATAGCTCAGTATAGGCAGGGCCACGCTGCACCAGTGCACCACCTGAGTTATTACAAATCCCACCAACAATGGAAGCACCAATACATGATGAGCCAATGACTGAGTGTGGTTCGCGACCGTGAACCCCTAGCGTATCTTCAAGGCCAAACAGTGTGCTGCCGGCTAAACCAATAATTTGCTTAGCATTATCAATCAGTTGAATCTGGTCAATTCGCATAGTACTGATTATAACAATAGGGCGATCATAATTATTGCCATCAGGCGTAGAGCCACCCGTCAGTCCAGTATTCGCAGCTTGCATAATGATTGCCACGTCAGCCTTGTTGCATGCTTTCAGTAGTTGCCATATTTCAAGTAAAGAATTTGGTCGTACCACCGCCATTGCATCGCCAGAACCAAGACGAAAGCCCGTACTGTACGGACGTGTTTTAGCACTATCGGTCAGCGTGTATGCATTACCGACGATTGCTTTAAGTTCAGTGATGAGTTCGTTGTGGATATCAGACATGGCAAGGTCCATAGAGTGGCAAATAAACCAGTGAAAGACTAGTTTAGTGTTATCAGGAATTCGACATTCTAACGGAAAATGTCGATGCACTCTAATGTCATAGCGTTAATGTGTGTAAAGGTTATAGGATACTAGACCTACAGTTGTGTTTTGTATTTGCTTGCAGGTGATTGCTTGTCTATGAGTGTTATTTTTGAGTTTTTATTAGGTATGACAGTCGCCTATAGTTTCCATAGGGCTTTAATGGATTCTATATAAAGCACCATAAAATCAGGTTACACTATTCCCCCCACGAATTAACAACACAAAGTCATGAGTATTGATAATCCATATCGCGAAATTCCATATAACTACACGTCATTTTCAGACCGAGAAATCGTTCTACGTTTGCTAGGTTCCCGTGCATGGGAGCTGGTTGAGACGCTACGAAAAACGCGAGAGACGGGTATATCCTCTCATATGTTATTGGAGATTTTGGGTGATATGTGGGTCGTCACGCGTAACCCTTATATCCAAGATGACCTTATTGAAAATCAGAAGCGCCGTCAGTCACTGATCGATACGATGAACCAACGTTTGGATAATATCCATGCGCGTGTTGATGGTAATAAGGAAGCTGCAGAGTTGGTTAAAATTTGCCGTAGCTCTGTTGTGACATTCGATACATGGTTTTCTGACTATCATGACTTACGCAAAAAAGCGTTGGCCGCGTTCAAAGGTTTAACGCGCAAAGACAATATTCAATTTGATGGTTTGGCGCGAGTGTCTCATGTTACCGATGCGACTGACTGGCGTGTTGAATTGCCATTTGTGGTACTGACACCTGATACCGAAGAGGAAATCGCCCAGTTGGTACAAGAGAGTATCAAGTTAGGTTTAACGGTTATTCCTCGTGGTGGCGGAACAGGTTATACCGGTGGAGCAGTGCCATTAGATGCGATGAGTGCGGTTATTAATACTGAGAAACTGGAAAGCCTCAGTGAAATTACGTTGCGCGAGGGTGTGTCTGAAAGTGGTCTGCCAATCTCGGTAATCCGTGCAGGTGCAGGTGTTGTGACACGTCGTGTTTCTGATGCAGCTGGTGAAAATGGTTTAGTCTTTGCTGTTGATCCGACGTCACAAGATGCATCGACTATCGGTGGAAACGTCGCAATGAATGCTGGTGGAAAGAAAGCCGTGATGTGGGGAACAGCATTAGATAATTTAGTGTCTTGGAAGATGGTAACGCCTGACTCTGAGTGGCTTGAGGTTGAACGCCTTAACCACAATATGGGGAAAATTCACGATCAAGAAACAGTGCAGTTTAAAGTAACTCGTTATGGTCATGACGGAAAAACCCAAAAGGGCGAGCCAGAAATTTTGACTTACAAAGGTCGCTTCTTTCGTAAAGAGGGTCTGGGTAAAGATGTAACCGATAAATTTCTAGGTGGATTACCTGGAATTCAAAAAGAAGGTTGTGATGGTTTAATTACATCAGCCGAGCTAGTGCTTCACCGTATGCCTGAGCATATTCGTACTGTGTGTATGGAGTTTTACGGGACTGACTTACATGAAGCCGTTCCAGCGATTGTTGAAGTAAAAGATTATCTTGATAGTAATCATGCGGTGCTGCTTTCTGGTCTTGAGCATTTGGATGATCGTTATGTTCGAGCTGTAAAATATACACCTAAAGCAGCACGTGGCACCTTACCAAAAATGGTCTTGATCGCAGATATAGTCAGTGATGATGAAGCAGCGGTTTCTGAAGCGGCTTCAATGGTCATCAAGCTTGCGAATGCCCGTAATGCAGAAGGTTTCACCGCAGTCAGTCCTGAAGCGCGTCGTCGTTTCTGGTTAGATCGCTCACGCACTGCTGCAATCGCTGCGCATACGAATGCCTTTAAAATTAACGAAGACGTCGTTATTCCATTGCACAACTTAGCTAAGTATAGCGAAGGTATCGAGTGCATTAACGTCGTTCAGTCAATGAAGAATAAGCTGCGCTTGATTGACGAAGTACTTGAGAACTTGGCGGGTGACAGTCCAGAGCTAAACAACCAAGCTAATTACGAAAGTAGTGAAGAAAGTGCTCAGTTCTTAGTGGCAAAAAAAGAGCGTGCATCTGAACACCTTAAGCAAAAGCGTGAGTACTGGCAGAGTCTGCTGGATAATCTTTACAAGCCTTCGATTGAGTTTGAGCACCTTTACGATGATTCAGCAAAAGCAGCACAGCGCCCGAGTGATCGTGTAATTGATTTGCTACTGCGTAAAGACTTAATTGTTTCGTATAAGAAAGAACTAAAGAAGCCAATTAACGAAATCTTCGCCGGTAATGAGCTTGCACCTATGCGTGACAAGTTGAAGGCCATCCATAAGGAAGTGCTTTCAAGTCGCCTGTTTATTGCATTGCACATGCATGCTGGTGATGGAAATGTTCACAGCAACATTCCAGTAAATTCAAATGATTACGACATGATGAAGGAAGCTGAGCATATTGTTGATCAAGTCATGGCGTTAGCGCTTGGTTTGGATGGGGTTATTTCTGGTGAGCATGGTATTGGTCTAACGAAGATGCAGTACCTCGATGAGTCTATCAGTACTGCATTTGCAGACTATAAAGCGTTAGTTGACCCGAACGGTCACTTTAACCGTGGCAAGCTTATGCCGGGCTCTGGTTTGGATAATGCTTATACGCCATCACTCCAGTTGGTTGGTCGCGAAGCATTATTGTTTGAAGATAATCAGCTAGGTGAGTTGAATAACGATATTAAAGACTGCCTACGTTGTGGCAAGTGTAAGCCTGTTTGTACCACGCATATTCCGCGTGCAAATTTACTGTATTCACCACGTAACAAAATTTTAGCGACGGGTCTGATGATTGAAGCGTTCCTTTATGAGGAACAAACCCATCGTGGTATTTCATTGCGCCATTGGGATGAAATGAATGATGTTGCTGATCATTGTACGGTTTGTCATAAGTGCCTAAACCCATGTCCTGTGAATATCGACTTTGGTGATGTGACGGTCAGAATGCGTAACATTCTGAAGGAACGTAACCAGAAGCGTACTAGCATTGTCACTAAAGCGTCGATGGCGTTCTTGAATATCAAAGATCCAACCACTATCAAGATTATGCGGGGTGGAATGATTCAAGCGGGCTTCAAAGCGCAGCGTGCAGGTCATAGTTTGTTCAAGAAGATGGGTTTGTTAGGTGATGACAAGGTGCCTGCTGCAACGACGGGTAAACCTGCCATTCAAGAGCAAGTCATTCAGTTTGTGAAGCGTCCATTACCGATGGGCGTACCCATGCGCACCACACGTGCAACGTTGGGCCTTGAAGATAGCAACATGGTGCCGATTATTCGTGACCCGAGTAAGCCACAGGGTGACTCGGTATTCTACTTCCCTGGTTGTGGTTCAGAGCGTTTGTTCTCACAGATTGGTATGGCGACTATTTCAATGCTATACGATGTCGGTGCGACGACGGTGCTGCCACCGGGTTACTTATGCTGTGGTTACCCGCAGACGTCTAGCGGTGATATCGATAAAGGTAATGAGATCTCTACGGAGAACCGTGTTCTGTTCCATCGTTTAGCTCAAGCACTGACTTACTTAGATATCAAGACTGTTATCGTATCTTGTGGAACGTGTATGGATCAGTTGCTTAAGTATCAGTTTGAGAAGATCTTCCCGGGGTGTCGTTTGTTAGATATTCACGAGTATCTAATGGAAAAGGGTATGAAGATGGAAGGAGTGAAGGGTGTGCAGTACCTTTATCACGACCCATGCCACACACCTATTAAGAACTACAACCCTGTTGATGTTACATCGACTTTAGTTGGTCAGAAGGTCGAGCTAACTGACCGTTGTTGTGGAGAGGCGGGTACCTTTGCGGTGAGTCGTCCGGATATCGCTAGCCAGCTTCGTTTCCGTAAAGAAGAGACACTGAAGCAGGGTGTAAAGAAATTTACAGGTGAAGAGACTGCTAAGAACGGTAACGTGAAGATTTTGACAAACTGTCCAGCTTGCCAGCAAGGTCTGTCGCGCTATGCTGATACAACAGGTATGGATACGGATTACATCGTTGTTGAAATGTGTAAGAACATGAAAGGCGAGAAGTGGTCAGAGGAGTTTGTTGAGAAAGTAACGAAGGGCGGTATTGAGAAGGTGCTGCTGTAAATTAAACGTAATAGTTACTAAGTAATTTAAAGCCTCGTTGGACGTTAGTCTGCGGGTTTTTTTTATGGTTTCAATTTTTCTAGCGAGCAGGGTGAAGTAGCTCGATTTGATCTGACAATTACCCACTTTGCACAGGTGTCTGTTAGATTAGATTTGAGCTCTATTATTTTCACTCCAAATCGTTTTACCTAAACTTTAATTGTTATAGGCGTTGAATAACCAATCGTCTTAGACGTTTTCAGGCCTACCCTGACCAGTGATTCTGCCAATGCAACCGCACAACGCACACCATCTAAAACCGGTACACCATAGTCGCTAGACAGAGTATCAGCTAGATCTGCCATACCAGCACAACCCAGCACAATCGCTTCAGCACGATCTATAGAAATAGCCTGATCAATCTCCACTCTGATGCGTTGCTGCGCACTAGATGCGGGATTCTCCAACTCCAACACGGCCACATTGGATGAGCGAACTTTGACGCATCGCGACGCTAAACCATAACGTTGTAAGTTATGCTCTAAAGCAGGAACTGATCGCTCTAGCGTGGTGATGACACTAAACTTGTTCGCCACCAATGTCGCCATATGATAAGCCGCTTCACCAATCCCAATCACAGGCTTATCGGTGATACAACGTGCTGCATCTAAGCCCGTGTCATCAAAACAAGCAATCACAAAAGCATCAGACTCAGGGTGCGCTTCAATGAGTTTCAACATCGGAACAAGGCTCAAGGCCTCATCATAATAACCTTCAATACTCGCTGGTGAATCATCTGGGTTAGTCGCAAATATTATTGTATCTGGGCTTGCTACCGCTTTAGCCACGGATTCAATTTTTTGTGTCATCGACACAGTTGAGTTTGGATTTATTACTGTTATTTTCATAGTTAATGCGCCTTACATTCAATCACTTAAACAGCTTATACGCCGCCAAGATAAGCCTCTTTAATCCGATCATCTGTCATCAATTCTTTAGAATTACCCGTCAACGCAACGGAGCCGGTAGACATCGCATAGGCTCTATTAGAGATACTCAATGCCATTCGTGAATTTTGCTCTACCAGCAATACAGACACCTGTTCATCACGATTAATCGCCACAATAGAACGAGCGATATCTTGGACCAACTTCGGTGCGATACCCAGCGATGGTTCGTCCAACAACAACAGCTTTGGTTTTGCCATCAAAGCCCTGCCAATGACCATCATTTGCTGCTCACCGCCACTTAATGTCCCTGCGGATTGTTTAAAACGTTCTCGCAAGCGTGGGAAGCGTTCCAATACACTATCTAACGTCATTTTGATGCCCGCTTTATCGTGTCGAGTAAATGCCCCCATCAACAAATTATCTTTCACACTCATGTGTGGAAAAACGCGCCGACCTTCTGGCACCATTGCGATACCTTGCTTAACGATATCCGCCGCAATGCGACCATCTATGCGTTCGCCCATGAAGTGTACTGAGCCAGACTTGATCGCGGATAACCCCGTAATTGCACGTAAAATAGAGCTTTTACCAGCGCCATTAGCGCCAATCAACGCCACTGTCTCACCTTGAGCCACCGAGATAGACACACCTTTCAGTGCATAAACGTGGTCGTAATAAAGCTCAACATTGTCGAATGTTAGTATGTTTTCCATTAGCTTTATATTCCTATGGCGTCGTCTTCGCTACCTAAGTAGGCCTCGATGACTTTGTCGTTTGACCGTATTTCGGCAGGTGTCCCTTCCGCTATTTTTTCACCAAAGTTAATCACCACAATGCGATCGGAAATTTTCATCACCGCTGGCATGTCATGCTCAACCAGCATTACAGTGACGCCACGCTCGCGCTGAACACTACGAACCAAGTCAACCATTTGCATGGTTTCATCGTGATTCATTCCAGCGAATGGCTCATCCAGTAGCAGAATCTCAGGATCAGTCGCCAAGCCAATTGCTATCCCTAAGGCTCTTAAGTTTCCCTGTGGTAGGTTCGAGGCCAGTTCATCGGCAATACCCTGCATATCCAAAAACTGAATAATTTCATCCGCTGACTTAGCAAATGTCGCCTCGTCGCGCCTAGCTTGCGCACTCCCCCAAAAGTAGCCCGCCATACTCGCTTTAGACCTTAGGTGATGGGCGATGATGATATTTTCCCGCGTAGTCATTGAACGGAAAATAGTGGTTTCCTGAAAGGTACGGACGATTCCTTTTCTAGCTACAACATGCGGCGATAAATCAGAGACTTTCTCACCCTTAAAACGTACCTCGCCTGCACTCGTGCTCAGAAATGAGGAAATCAATTTGAACAGGGTCGATTTACCAGCGCCGTTAGGCCCAATAACTGACAGTATTTCTCCCTGCTTCACATCAAAACTAATATTGTTTACGGCAACTAAACCACCGAAACGCCGAGTCAGTTTGTCTACTTCTAAAATGGCAGTCATTTTTTCTTCGCTCCTCGGTTAAATAGCTTGAGGCTCAACAAGCCGTTCGGCAGCCAGACCATTAGCAAAATAAGCATTGATGAATAGATCAGTAGTTGATACTTACCTAACGTAAACAACAGATCCCAGCCAAAGTACAACACCAAAGTACCCAGCATCGGCCCCAGTACAAAGCCTAAGCCGCCAAGGAAGCAATTGAGCATGAAGTTAACAGAGTCTACGACTTGGAAGCTTGAGGGGTACACAGACTGTGAAATACTGACAAAACTTGCACCAGCAATGCCGCCCATAAACGATGAAATCGAATAGGCCAAGACGCGTAAATAAGCGGTGTTCACACCAATCGACGCAGATAACTCTTCATTTTGTTGCAGTGATCGGCACAGGTGGCCGAGTCGAGAATTAACGATGCGATACAAAGCGGCATAGCACAGCACCATCATAATGACTGAGGCGATGTAGAAGGCGAGCTTAGGGTTTTCTAAGGTTCCGAAGTCAGGAATGATGGTTATCCCAAAGAAGCTAAGCTCTGTCGGCATAGGAATATTCACAATACCCTTAGCGCCATTGGTAATCGGTAACGCCAAGGCCGTGAGCCGCGCGACCTCGGTTAACACCAGTGTGACCATGGCAAAGTAAACACCACGTAACCTTAAGATCGGCAAACCAATCACGATACTAATCAGTGCGCAGATCAGTCCTGCGAGTGGTAATGTTAGCCAAAAATTCATCCCTAACTTAGTTACTAAAATGGCAGAAGCATACCCTCCAATCAGGGTATAAGCCCCCTGGCCGATATTGATACGACCAATGTAAAACGTCAGCCACACTCCCGCAGAGGCAATAGACAGTAAGGCTACCGAGGTGAGCGTGTAGTAAAAGTCCCAACGCCCAGAGACATGGATTAACCAAGGCACTAACACTAATACAACCAGTAAAAGTACAATAACTAATAGAGGCTTTTTAATATTCATATTCTTCAACCCCAAGGCTTACCCATTAATCCATGAGGACGAATGGCTAAGAAAATTATTAAGCTGACAAAGATCATCAGATAAGTGATATCACCGTAAGCGGCAAAGACTAAAAGCCCAACAGACTCCATCATTCCGAGAATAAAACCACCCGCTATGGCACCTGAGATAATCCCTGCACCACCAATCATGATCATCATGAATGCTTTAATGGATGCTGGACCACCCATGCCAAGGTTGATTCCAGTAATACTCACTAGCAAACCACCGACGATACCCGCCAGCATCGCGCCAAGTGCAAAACCAATCATTGAATAATATTTAACATCAACCCCCATTAGCTCAGCCGCTACTCTGTCCTGAGCTAAAGCACGCATGGCTCGGCCAGTTTTGGAGTACTGCATGTACATAATGAAAATACAGATGGCTGCAATGGCCAATACGCCAATCAGAATACGGTCATAGGGCATGATGATTCGGTAGTCCCAATTGAGAACACCATCGATAATTTTTGGGATTCCGCGTTGTTTTTCGCCAAACAACAAGAGGATTACAGCATCGAGAAAAAACGCGATGCCTGCGGCAAGTAGCATGGTGCTTTCTTCCCGTGTGGAGCGGGCTATCACTGGCCGGAAAAGGTACTTTTCTATTAAGGCTCCCATCACACCTAATACGATGCCTGAAAGAATAAGCCCTACGATAAAAGGTAAACCAAGCTGGGCAACGACTGTGTAAGTAACGAATCCACCAAATACGTACATTTGGCCATGTGCAAAGTTAAGCACATTCATTAGAGAAAATATCAGGGTCAAACCTAATGCAATCAGCGCGTACTGTGCGCCTAGGTAAAGACCGTTAGCTAAAACTTGCTCCATGAACCACCCCGCAGACTTTCAAAATTGATAACCGCCCTTCAAAGGAAGAGCGGCTAAATTAAACGCTATGCCGTCACTATTAATCTACTTCAGCAACAAACAGGGTTTCAAACGCGCCGTCTTTATAAACATTTACAACCAATGGAACCGCTACTTGACGCTTCTGGCCAAACGAAGACATACCAACATATTTCAGCACTGCATCACCTTTCATGTAAGGGTTTGGTGCTTCAAATGTATCCATTATTTTCTTAAACGCAGCAGCATCTGTGATTCCAGCAGGGTCAGCTTTTAGCGTTTCTAGAATGTACTCAAGTGCGTACACCTTTGTGTTTGACTCATCGTTGTACTCACCAAACATCTTGGTGTAACGCTCAACGAATTCACGCATCATGTCTGTTGCGATTTCTGGTGTTGAAGCACCACCGACTGAGATGAAGCCATTCGCAAGATCACCAGCACCTTCTTTCAGTACTAGTGCGTCTTGAGCCGTTTCAGTTGAGATCAGACCTGTGTAGCCAAGCTCACGTGCTGAACGAATCAACTGTGGCGCATTCGCAGGTGATACCCCTGATAGCACAAGTAGGTCTGGCTTAGAACGAACGACTGGCAATAACACAGGCGTAAAGTCTGTTGTGTCTACTTGGTAAGTAACGCTGTCTGAGACAACTTCTAGGCCAAGTGCTTTAGCTGCTGCCACACCACCTGTACGCTGACTAAGTGGGTCAGATTCGTTAGCCGCAACAAAAGCGACTTTCTTAACGCCTTTCTCATCTTTCATGTACTTGTAAATAGCTGGACCAGATTGGTAGTTAGCTACCATACCCAATACTGCATTTGACGCTGGTGCTTCATAAAGAGACTTTGGGAAAGCATAAGGGAAATACATAATGCCGTTTTGCTCAGCAACCGGTCTAACCGCTGCCGCGCCATCATCTACGTTTGGTCCAACCACATAGTGAATACCTTCCTGTGCCATTTTCTCCATACCAGCAATGGCACGCTTTGGATCTTTCTGATCATCAAACGCTACGATTTCGATGTCATAGGTTTTATCGCCTATTTTGTAACCACCAGTCTCGTTGATCCACGCTGCACGCGTTTCCATTGAGCGCTGGTTTGATATACCCCAAGCTGCTGCTGGTCCACTGGTAACACCGACAAAACCAATCTTCAGTGTTTCATTGGCAGCTAATGCAACACCACTAAACAATCCTACCGATAAAATACCTGCTATTGCAGTCTTCAGAAACAAACGCTTGTTCATACTTTTTTCCTCAGGATTTTTTGAAAAATTTCTGCTCCACCATCTCGTCGAGGCTTATTGCAGTCCTTTTCATTAATGTCTAACAATTAAAAGATTGTCAACAATTTATATATAATTGTTAACAAATGATTTTAATTGCGGTTAACTGTAATGGCTTATGATAAACCTGACACCTAGAATCTAAATAACCTGATTGGAAAAAATGCACCAAAATGAGCACCTTTTATTAATAAAGATCAACGCTCTAAGCACTGCTTATATTAGAGTTAAATACTTTAATAACCCGTACTAGAAAAGGTATTTAATGTTATTATTGATTGTCAATTTTCACCTCAGCACAAACTCTACAGAGCCTTATTAACTGTAGCTTTTAGAAATATTGTTAGTTTTAAAACTAATATTGTTAACAATGAAATTCTGATCGTTAACAATATGTAGAGTACATGGTTAAAAACGGTGATAGGTAGTTGATTGAATTTTAACCATGCTCTATCTGCGTGCAAAAGCGCACCAAAACAAGGAGTTGTATTTATCCATGAAACAAAGCTCAACCGACCAAATTGATCACGAACTTCTTGAAGACTGGATAGTGGAACAAGTGTTCGATGCCATCATCGAAAGACAACTTCCACCAGGTCATAAACTCTCTGAAGCCGCTTTAGGGAAAGCACTTGGCGTTGGGAGAATGCACATTCGGCGTAGTTTGCTGCTTCTTGCAAGTCGAGGTGTGGTTGATTTATATGCAAATCGTGGCGCATTTGTCTCTAAGCCTTCTGTAGAAGAAGCACAAGAAGTATTCGAAGCGAGAATAGAGGTTGAGCCTAATATCACTCGTTTGGCCGTCACTCGTGCCTCAAAAAAAGATATTGCCACATTACGACAACACCTTAACGACGAGCATCAAGCGCACATTGATGGCGATCGTCGCGCAGCTATACGCCTGTCTGGGCAGTTTCATTTAACATTGGCGGAGATCGCGGGAAACGAAATTCTGACTAAATTGGTTCGAGAGTTAATAACACGAACCTCATTGATTATCGGGATTTATGGCTCGGCTGGCGTTTCCAATTGTCATTCTGATGACCATGAAAAGCTGTTAACTGCTTTCAATGACAAAGATGGTGAGCGAGCAGCGCAGCTTATGGTGAAACACCTTCATTCAATCCAGCAACACCTTAGCTTCCAAACAGGTGAGAATGAGGGTGTAGACCTTCTAAGCGTTTTCTCTAAGTAACTGAAACCGAAAAAGCCAGCTTAATCACTGATTTTTCAATGATATATCTTATTCTAAAATAAAATAACGCCTTTTAAAGACTTGTTCTGATAAATCTTTATCCAAGAACTTAAACACATTACTCGAGATATCTTCTTGCTTGTGAATGCGTTCCAAGTACTTTTTCATCAGTGCGCCATGCTGAGGGTCATAATGACTGCACTTAACCAATGTCACCGTTTCGACGAGTTTCTGGTAACGAGAAAATGTATATCGCGATATAACTATGACCTTACAAGCTCAAGTCACATTACTGAAGTGTCAGATGAGATCGGAACTAATACATGTAAGAGTGCTTATTCTTTAAAGATATATACCAAGGTGTTTGTTAACACTTGGGAGTAAAGCTCAACAATATCACTGTTACCCATACGTATGCAGCCATGTGATGCAGGCGTGCCTAAGCGTCCTTCCTCATCTGTGCCATGTATATAGATATAGCGACTATAGCTGTCTACATCGCTACCTTTATTGCGATTTTCTTCCAACCCGCTAAGCCACATAATACGTGTAGTGATATTGTCATCAGTGCTTTGCTCATTAGCTCCAAGCAGTATTTCAACGATATTGCCTGTCTCTTGACGACCTTTGAAAGTACTTCCTATCTTTGAGTTGTCGCCAAATTTCTCACGGATAAAGTGAGCACCTAATGGGGTTTTACCGCTACCATTTTGACTGCCAGTGCCATTAGAGGCGCTGGAAATAGGGTAGCTGTTACAGTTGTTGTTTTGAATATCTAGGGAGTAAAGCAGTTGCTGTTTGATATTAACCAAAAGCAGGAATGACTGAGTGTAGTTTGGGTAGTCAGTCAGCAACCTATCTAACAACTCTTGGTTGTCGAGTTGATTGGAAAAGATAGGTTGCTGTGACATAAGCACTTGCTAGCTGTTAAAGGTCAACAGCGCTACGCTTAACTTTCTTTTGCTTTGAAGCATCAGCACGGCGTATTTGAAGTGCCTCAAAGTAAGCGTTGTCTTCACCCGTAATATACTTACCAGTAAATACAGAGTTATCAAACTCGGTAAGCTTATCATTACCTTCTGTAACAGAATCTTCCAAGTCCTTAAGGTCTTGGTAAATCAGTTTATCAACGCCAAGTTCGTCTGCAATTTCACTAATAGTACGGTCATGAGCGACTAACTCAGACGCTGCTGGCATATCAATACCATAAATATTAGGGTAACGAACCGGTGGTGATGCAGAAGCGAAGTAAACATTTTTAGCGCCAGAATCGCGAACCATTTGTACGATCTCTTTCGAGGTCGTACCACGGACAATCGAGTCATCAACTAACATTACATTTTTGCCTTTGAACTCAAGATCGATAGGGTTGAGTTTTTGGCGAACAGACTTCTTGCGCTCTTTCTGCCCAGGCATGATAAAGGTACGACCAATGTAACGGTTTTTGATAAAACCTTCACGGTAGCTCACACCCAATGTCATTGCCATCTCTAGTGCCGATGTACGGCTAGTATCTGGAATAGGGATGATCACGTCGATGTCATGATCTTTCCATTCGTTTTGTACTTTTTCAGCAAGTTTGTGACCCATACGCATACGTGCTTTATGTACGAATACGTTGTCCATTACCGAGTCAGGACGTGCAAAGTAAACATACTCAAATAAGCAGGTAACATACTTAGGATCAGTCGCGCATTGCTTTGCGTGAACTTTACCGTCGGCAGTGATGTAAATAGCTTCGCCTGGTTCAATGTCACGCTCAATCGTATAGCCTTGAGTAACAAGTGCCGTACTTTCAGAGGCGATCATGTAGTCGGTGCCTTGCTCAGTCTTTCGGCTACCATAAATTAATGGGCGAATACCGTTAGGGTCACGGAAGCCAACAATACCGTCACGTGTGATCATAGCAACCACACTGTAAGCACCAGTACAGCGCTTATGAACGCCTGCTACTGCTTCGAAGATATCATCAGGCGTTACTCTGTATGAGTTTAGGCGGTGAAGCTCCTGAGCAAATACATTCAACAGAACTTCAGAGTCAGACTCTGTATTGATATGGCGTCTGTCCGCATCAAATAGTTCTTGTTTTAAGTCTGTGCTGTTCGTTAGGTTGCCGTTGTGGGCAAGAGATATACCATAAGGTGAGTTTACATAGAAAGGCTGAGCTTCTGCTTGGGACGAGCTTCCCGCAGTCGGGTAGCGAACGTGACCAATACCCATGTTACCTTTCAGTTTTCGCATGTGTGAACTGGTTCGGAATGCATCCTTTACCAGACCATTTTTGCGACGAAGTGATAGATGTCGACCATCACTTGTTACGATGCCTGCAGCATCCTGTCCGCGATGTTGCAAGACGGTTAGCCCGTCATACAGTTCCTGACTTACTGCATTGTGACTAACAATGCCAATGATTCCGCACATTCAGGTTATACCTATTTAGCTGAAAAGGGTTAGTTTGTAACTACAGGAACAACAGGGTTTGAAATACCTGCTTCTTCCAATAATGAAGACATCTGTTGTGGTGCATTTTCTTGAATCCAAGTTGCAGCTGATGCAAACTTAGGAACAAGAATAGAGCTTTGCCACATTGGTTGTTCTGTGTATTTAGTTAGACTGGTAAACATAACTGCCATTGCTACGATCAGTCCACTCAAAGCAAGTCCAAACAACACACCTAGCAGACGATCGACCGTTCCTAAGCCGATAATCTTCACGGCTTTGCTAATTAGGTAGTTAAGTAGAGTACCTACGAAGAGAACAACTAAGAAGATGATGAGGCCAGCTATGATTCTTTGAAAGACTTCGCTTGATAGTGTAAACGGAAGCTCTGTCATCAATTCATCATGATAGAAAAATGCGATGCCTGCAGCAGCAATCCATGTACCAAGGAAGAGTGCCATCCAAACAAAACCACGACCTAATCCGACGAGTGCGGTGATAACGATAAAAATGACGATACCGATATCAATAAAATTTATATCCACTTATCTCACCTTGAATATTTAGTTTCTTGAAAAGTAAAAAAGCGAGCATGTCCTCATGCTCGCTCTCTTATAGTAATGTTACTTAGCGGCGAACAATCGCGCTTCGGTTAACATCTGCATTTTGCTTGTAGCGACGCTTCATTGCTAGGTGCACTTTTGATGCTTCAGCTTTGTTTGCGTACTGGCCAATTCTTACACGGTATAACAGCTTGCCATTTTGCGTCACTTTAGTTGAGTAAGCAGAATAGCCTTCTTTTCTCATCACACTAACTAAGCTTTGAGCACGACTAGCGCTCGATGTAGCTAGTAGCTGAATCGCATAACCTGAGCCACTTGATGCTGCTGCAGGTGCTGCTTTATTAACGACTGGCGCTGGAGCGGCTACTGATGTAGTTACTGGAGCAGGTTTGCTACTAGTCGAGCTAGTTGATGCTTTTCTACTACTAACAACTTTGTCTGTACGTGCTGATCTAGGTGGTGCTGACTTTCGCTCGTCAATTAAACGTGCTTGGCCGCCAGATGCACGAGCTTCAGAACTTGCAATAACTGATCCTTTCGTGGTGTTCGAAGGTCTGCTAGTACCTGTACTTGTTGATGCTTTAGGTGCACTTGTAGTTGTCGCTTTTACAGCACTTTGAGCGTTAACAGCAGCACTAGAGTTGCCGTTATTCACCAAGTCTACGTCAGACAGGTCACGGAAGTCAGTAGACGCTGTGTTTGGTGGGCGAACATTAAAGTCTAATGCTTTTTCACCTGCGTTAGTCACTGCGCTTACTGCACCAGCAACGCCTGCACCAACTGCTGTAGCAGAAGCTGCAATTGTACCGGTTGCGCTATCTAGAATGCTGCCAGTAGCCTTTACAGTGTTCTCAGCGCCTGCGCTAGCAATAACTGAACCGTCAACGTTTACACTGCTTGTGTTGTCCATGCTTAGCTGTGGAAGCTTAGTTGTCCCATCTGCTTGAGCAGTGTTTTCTGAGCCGGGAAGGGGCATATCAACGATATCTTGACGCTGATCTGCTTTGTCCTTTAGCAGAAATGCTAGCAGGCCTGCAGCCAGTAGCGCCAAAAGTACCGCACCTATTCCACGTTTAACCGTTGTCTTATTCATACCTTAGCTTCCTTTTTAAGCCGAATACTGCAAATTTCACACCCCGAAGTCATTTTCAGGTCGTTTATTTACTAGCTTTATAGTGAGATTATTAATATTGTGACAAGTCTGATGATTGTGCGTCAAGATTATCATGTAATGTATTGAAAATTATGAGTTCACTTGGCGTTATTCACTGGCATTTAGGCCTTGTATAAAGGCGGATACTACCAGAAAAGAGCCAAAGGCGACTACCCTATCTTCAGAATTCATAGTCTTTTGTAATGTTTTTATGACATTCACAGTGTCTTTATGGCATTCAATAGGAGCACTTATGCCAACTGCTTGTAATTTATCACTTAATATCTGAGAACCTTGGACGCGAGGCCCTTCGAGTGTGATTAAATGCCAAACATCAAAGTATTCTTTTAAAGGGCTTATAATGCCCTCTAAGTCCTTATCGACAAGCGCTGAGAAAATAGCTACTGTCTGTCCCTTGACCGGGTTGTTCTTTAGGTAACTTGCTAAAGCCTGTGCTGACTGTGGGTTATGTGCAACATCCGCTAGTAACTCAGGATTTTCACCAAGCTTTTGCAATCTACCAGTGACTTGAGCGTCTAGTAGGCCATTCTTAATCTGCAAATTGCTGACTGGAAGTACTGGGTTCAAGTCTAATATTGCAGTAATCACCGATGCTGCATTATTTAGCTGAAAATCGCCGCGTAACTTAGGTAGAGGGAATCTGTAAGCATTGCGATGAGTATCAACATATTTCCATGTTTGACCGTCTTTGGATTTTCTCCAGCTAAAGTCTTTCCCTTGCTGAAGAAGCTTAGCGCCAATACGTATTGCTTCTGAACCCATGCTCTCAGTTGGATTTGTATCGCCACAAACTACCGTTTTTCCTTCACGCATGATGCCCGCTTTTTCGACACCAATTTTCTCTCGGTCGTTACCTAGCCAAGCGACATGATCAATATCAATTGTTGTAATAATTGAGATATCAGCATCCCAAAGGTTGACCGCATCTAGTCGGCCACCTAATCCAACTTCAAAGATTGTGACGTCAACATTATGTTTGCGAAACAGGTATGCGCCAGCGAGCGTACCGAACTCAAAGTAGGTGAGACTAATCTCACCTCGAGCTTTGTCGATAGCCGTAAACGCTTCACAAATTTCTTCGTCAGTTGCCTGAGCGCCGTTAATGCAAATACGTTCGTTGTATTTTATAAGGTGAGGTGAAGTGTAACAGCCTGTGCTATAGCCCGCTTGACGGTAAATACTGTCAAGCATGGCAACACTTGAACCTTTGCCATTAGTCCCAGCAACGCTAACCACTGGCATGTCCAAAGTATCAAGTTGCATCTGTTCAGCAACAGCTTGCACTCGGTCAAGTCCTAAATCGATACTTGAAAAGTGCAGCTGTTCTTGCCACTCAAGCCACTCAGTAAGGGTGCGACTCATATAGATTGCCTATCGTAGTGACTATTTTGTCGTGTTTTGAATAGGAAGATTGTTAGCAGCAGGGATTTCACCCTCAATGATCGCATCAAGTGATGACGCTTCCTTCTCTATTAACTCTTCCGGGACTTCTCCAGCGACTGGTTCTTTAAGAACAACAGGCTCTGCTTCAGTTACTTGGCTAATGCCTTCTGGTCGAGCGCGATGCTGGAACATTGATAGTAGGTCAGATATTTCAGTTCGTAGTTCGTTACGGTGAATGATACGGTCAATCGCACCTTTCTCTAGTAAGAACTCACTTCTTTGGAAACCTTCAGGTAGCGTTTCACGGACTGTCTGCTCGATAACACGAGGACCAGCAAAACCGATCAGTGCTTTAGGCTCAGCAATTTGTACATCACCTAACATCGCAAAACTAGCCGATACTCCACCCATCGTCGGGTCAGTTAATACTGAAATATAAGGAATACCTTGTTCAGCTAAGCGTGTTAGTGCAGCACTTGTTTTCGCCATTTGCATTAATGAAAAAAGCGCTTCTTGCATTCGAGCACCGCCACTGGCAGTGAATATGATGAAAGGAATCTTTTCGCGCAAACTCACATTAACACCTTGTACGAAGCGCTCTCCAACAACTGACCCCATGGATCCACCCATGAACTCAAAATCGAAAGCAGCAACAACAACAGGTACACCAAACACGGTACCTTTGTTAACGAGTAGTGCATCTTTTTCGCCCGTTTGCTTTTGTGCGGCAGCAAGACGGTCTTTATACTTCTTAGAGTCTTTAAACTTTAAGATATCAATTGGGCCAATGTTGTTGGCAATTTCTTCGCGACCTTCTGGGTCTAAGAAAATATCAAGACGACGACGCGCATTGATACGCATATGATGGTTGCACTTTGGGCAGACCTCATTATTGCGTTCTAAATCTTGACGATACAATACCGTATTGCAAGAAGGGCACTGGTGCCACAAACCTTCAGGAATGTCCTTCTTTTTAATGTTCGTCGCTTCAGTACGAATGCGCGAAGGAATTAATTTTTCAAACCAGCTCATACAATTTTATCCATAGCATGGCGCATGTTCGCCAGCAATTTACTTGTTTTAGTAATGATGTGAACACCATCGATACCGAAGATGTTTGAGTTAATAGCCCTAGCAGTCACCGCCTGCTTCAACAATACGTGCGATAAAGTGCTCATGTATTGTTGGTCAAAGCAGGAATATCGCATCTACCCCTACTTTTTTCAAGGGCGTTGGCAAATCTTCTGGTTTTCTGGTTTGAGATAAGAGCCCTTATCTCATGACAGTCGACCGTGTTTAGCCGAGTTCTAGGCTTGAATACGATTTACTTCTTTCATTAATGCGTTGATTTTTACTTTGCTTTTGATGCCAGAAGACGACTCAACACCGCTACTTAAGTCAACGGCATAGACAGATGTTTGCATGATTGCTTCAGCTACATTATCGGGAGTAAGGCCACCCGCCAAAATAATTGGCTTGGCGTAACCTTTTGGTAAAAGTGTCCAGTCAAACGTTTCACCAGTACCGCCCGCTTTTCCAAGCGCATGACTATCTATCAAAATACCCAGTGCATCGTGGTACTGGTCAGCGTACTCAGTGAAGTTTTTAAGACCGTTAATGCCAACTGCTTTTATATAAGGCTTGTTGAATGAACGACAAAACTCAGCCGACTCTGCGCCATGAAATTGTAGTAGGTCTAGTTTTACCTTATTTAGTGTGTCATTCACTTGCTCGGCATCAGCGTTCATAAAAAGCGCGACGCTAGTAACAAAAGGAGGCAGAGCATTACAAATTTTAGCTGCTTGTTCTGGTGTGACGTAACGACTACTTTTTGCATAAAAAACAAGGCCAATGGCATCTGCACCAGCGGCTGCTACATTATGTGCATCTTCTATCGATGTAATGCCGCAAATTTTTACTCGTGTCATCTCTCACACCCAAAATTCTAAGCAATCAGGCTAACACAACACCAATAGAGTGTCAGCAGTGTTATTTAACGTATTTCTAAGGTCATCGGTAGGTTGCCTTTCGGACGGAGCGTCAAGCGACACTCATGCTTAACAAGCGTGCCTTCGGGTAGTGTTAACCTAAAGTGTTGAGCGAGAATAGCGATGGATAACACTGACTCAACAAGGCCAAAGTTTTTCCCGGGGCAAACGCGCGGTCCCGCACTAAAAGGAATGTAGGCAAACTTGTTAGGTTTTCTTTCAGCACCTGCTAAAAAGCGCTCTGGAATAAAACTATCAGGATCGTCCCAGTGGTTTTTATGTCGGTGTAATAGCCACGGCACAACTAACATCAAAGAGCCTTTAGGGATATGTTTTTTCCTAATAGTATCGTCTTCGGAAGCCTGTCTAGATATAATCGGTACAGGTGGGTAGAGCCTAACGGCCTCATCAAAAATAGCACGTGTGTAGGGTAGTTTGGCGACATCACTAAATTCTGGTGTTCTATCACCGAGTACTTCATCTAACTCAGCGTGCAATTTCTGCTCGACTTCTGGTGACTGTGAAATTAAGTACCAAGCCCAAGCGAGTGAGTTGGCGGTTGTTTCGTGGCCAGCCATAAACAACACAATGACCTCATTTCTTATTTGCTCACGCGTCAGCGCGTTTTCTTCTAGCTGTGTATTGGCAGACAGTAGGTGAGCAATGAGTGTTTCTTGATTTTCTTTTTTAGCGGTGAGGTCGATGATTTCATCAACAACGGCATGAATGCGTTTTGCAGCCCTTAACGCTTTAAAGCTTTTAATACTAAACTTATCCAGCCAAGATGGAATATTAGTAAAGCTACTTAAAGGCGTCTGTTTAATAGAAGCTTGGTACTCAGCAAAGGCGGTTACTACCTCGCCCGACTTTTCTCTACCTAAAGTTTCACCAAATAGTGTGCGAGAGATAATTTCAGCAGTCAGTTGGCCCATTTCTGGCAGCACGTTAATTGTGCTTTTATCGCCTTGCTTCTTCCACTCTTCAACCGTCTCCATAATGGTTGAAACCATTATCTTGCTATAGTTTTGGACGAACTTAGTGTGGAATAGGGGCATTTGTAGCTGTCGATGAGAAGCCCACGTTTCACCATGACTAATAAACAAGCCATCACCTAATAATGGTTCTAGCGCTTGCTCCATTTGCGGACTTTTGCGCTCATAAATTTTATGCTTTGTTACAAACACTTCTTTAACGATTCTTGGATCGTTTGCAATGAAGACGTGCTGCTTTAAAATCTTTTGCGACATGAACTCAAACTTGAATGAGTCCTCCGACCAGATTGACAGTAGGTCACTGCGTGCCTGTAGTATCGACTGTATCGCTGATTGTTTTTCTGTGTGGCGCTTCGGGTACGGCGGTGTGAAATGCTTCATCTATGAGCCTTTTATTAACGTTATGCTTTTACGGGCAATATGGCTGAAGATTTTTAATGTATCCATATTAAATTCTAGTGCACCAAGCGCTTTAAGGAGGATTAGCACTTCCCACAAATTATTTCCCTTGGTTGCTGCTATGTAAGCTTGCTCGGTTTTACCTGCAAACTTTTGTTTGTGGCTTGCGTTACCTTGAAAAGGGTAGATCTCGTTAAGGTGTGTATACGTGTATTTGAGTATTTTTTGTGTCTTTTGATTCTTATTGTGCCCAGGACTAGATTGAATGAGGAAGAGGGGAGACATACCCAGTGAAATAAACTCGCGACCTTCTTGTTCAAACACTTTCAATGCTTCTAGTAACAAGTAAGCACCGGTACCGTTGGGTGCTTCCGGAAGGATGCGGTCTACATTATGGTAGTAACCAATTACTTTTTCGTCACGGTAGACAGGGTCAAACACAGCCATTGCAATCATCTTGCCATCTAAATAAGCCCAGAAATTTCTGACATCAGGCTCTGCTTCGTACGAGAAAGGGCGGGATAAAATACCATATTCACGCGTGCCTTTATCATCTAACCACGCTTCACTAATGCCTTTAACAATCGTTTTATCGTCAAAGTCTGCAACTGATTGCTCTTCAATGAGAACGCCTTCACGCTGACATTTGTTACGCCACTGCCTAAGTTTGGCGCGTGCTTTCCCGGCTAGCTCGAAGTCGTTACAGGTCAGTTCGGTTTCAATACCAAAGCCGTTTACTTGAATACCGAGCGCTGTCAACGCGTCACCACACTCTGTATCGATGTGGACAAAGATAGCGCGGTCAGTTTCTTTTAAAAAGGCAGCTAATATTTGCTGGTAATTGGCAGGGTCGCAAACAGGATTGCCAATGACAATACGGTGACCTCTTATGCTCCAAATAAAGTGCTTAAAAGGAAGGTAGGCAATATAGCCAACACCGTCTAGAACGAAGTGCTCAAGTTCTGCTTGAAGGGTAGAGTAGCTCATGCTGCTGCTACCATAGCGTCTCAGGTAACTGCGTAGAACGGCTTCATTAGTGATGGTAGTGTTTTTATTGTTCATTTTAGGCCACTTTTATGACAGCCCACATACTAATATGGCCAACTCACGAATACCATAAAAAATATATTGGTATTTGTGGTTGGCCATTGCAATGTGAACTTCAGGTCACATTATTGCTGTCTCTTAGCGTTCGCGAACGAAACGACGAATCTCAGCAACATGACGACGGCTAACTTCTAGCTCATCTTCAATTTTATCGATTGTAACTTTAACGCGACCGATTGGTGACTTAGATAAACCACTGATGCGGCTCTTAGCTACTAATGCGTTACGGTGAATTCGAATAAAGCGCTCTGATAGGTCACTTTCAAGTGACTTTAGCGACTCTTCGATAATTACTTCACCTTCTTTGTGACGAACTGTCACGTACTTTTGGTCGGCTTGGAAGTAGTACACGTCTTCAATTGGAATTAATTCCAAGTTACCGCGGCGGCGAGCACAAATATGCTTGCGGTTAGCGATAGCGCTGTCAGTTTTGTCCAGCATTTCTGAACGTTGTGCGCGGTTTAACGAACGAGCTTGCTCAAGACTTTTTAATAGTTGTTCTTGTCTTATAGGCTTCATTAGATACCCTGTTGCTTTGGTTGAAAAGGCTTCAAGCGCGTATTCTCCGTACGCAGTCGTGAAGATAACGGCGGGTGGATTTGGCATGCTAGCTAAGTGCTTAGCGACCTCCAGACCATCCATAACAGGCATCGTAATGTCTAGTAGGATTAAATCTGGCTGATGACGTTCCACCATCATCAATGCTTCTGCCCCGTTTTCGGCTTCAGCACATATGTTGTAGTCTGACTTCTCTTTAAGCAGACTTTGTATTCTCTTTCGGGCTAGTTCTTCGTCATCAACGACGAGTATATTCATTGTCATTATTATTACTCCTTCGGGATCGAGAATGAGACGCGATATTGGTGGCGCGATCGTTTAATTTGTAAGTTGGCTTTATTGCCGTACGCCAATTTCAAGCGGTTTTTCAAGTTTTCCTGAGCGATATGATTTCCTTTTTGGTGTGAATTCGTACCTTCAGGAGGGACGGGGTTAGTGATCACAATATCGAGTTTGTCGCCAGCATCATAAAGGCTAATACCTAATGTACCGCCTTCCTCGCGGGGTTGTATCCCGTGATAAATTGCGTTTTCTGCCAGTGGTTGTAGCAGTAAGGGCGGGATCATCATTTCAAATGGCAATGTATTTCGATCCATATCCCAAACTATGTTCAAACGTCGTTTGCCTAGTCTCAGGCCTTCCATTCTTAAGTAGCGCAAGGTGACGTCCAGCTCCTCACGTAAAGGAATTCGGTTTCGCTTATCTAGTGTGGTACGGAAAATATCCGCCAAATCTAGAATCGCTTCTTCAGCTTGATCAGCATCTTGATGTACCAACATGGCAATACTGTTCAAGCTGTTAAACAAAAAGTGGGGTCTCATCCGTGACTGCAGTGCATCGTACTTAGCACCAGAGTCCGCTTTAACATGTTCATCCCGTTCATTTTGGATGTAAAAGTAACGTAAAGTTAGTAAAGTAATAACAATACTAATAAAAAGATTACGTAGGATGAATGGAGTGTCCCAATAAAATATTTCACCCACTTTTTGATAGCTGTCAGCCATGATTGTCAGAACTGAAGCGCAAATCGTAAAAAATGCAACGAAGCTTGCGGTTACTAAAGCAACACGCATTACATCCTTAGTGGAAGAAAAGCGGTTATATAGGCAGAGGCTCATAGTTGAGCTAATCACGACCCATTGAACAAATAATGAGGTAAGTGCTAGTTTCAATAATGATGCTTGGTAAGTCTCGGCGGCTGCGGCAAGTGCCAGAACCATTGCCAATACCTCAGCAGCAATAGCAACACTTAAAATAGATTTAAATGAACAGAGATTGGGTAAAAAACCTAATCGCTTTGTATTGGATTCCGTAGCTGACATTATTATTATTTCTTTGTCGGGTGCGTCTATCGCACCAGAGTCCGGAAAATTACCTCATTAGTTTGTTATTATTATATTTTACTAAACCGGTATCATTTCGGTTGTTAGGTCATCGCCTAATTATGTGCGTCTGTCTGGTTGCTGGTACAATTATCGTTGTTTTATTATCGTCCATCGCCATTTACTCAACGCTTATCTATTGTTCCACACTATGATAAGCTCTTCAATCAAATTTTACTTGCTGGAAGCTTAACGAATATGTCAAAAAACACTGTAGAAACAAACACTAAAGCATTTGAAAATAAACTATGGGGTGGTCGTTTTGCAGAGGATACTGATGCCTTTGTTGAGGCTTTTACTGCCTCGATAACCTTTGATCAGCGTCTAGCAAACCAAGATATACAAGGTTCTGTTGCTCATGCCGAGATGCTACATAAAGTAGGCATTTTGACGGCGCAAGAACTGACCGACATCAAAGAAGGTTTAGAGTCGATTCGTGTTGATGCGGAAGCTGGAAATATTGAATGGTCTATCGCGCTAGAAGATGTCCACATGAACATCGAAGCGCGCCTGACAGACCGCATAGGTATTGCCGGTAAGAAGCTTCACACAGGTCGTTCGAGAAATGATCAAATCGCTACAGACATTCGTTTGTGGTTACGTGAACAGATCGATTTTATCGGTACAGAAATCACTCGTTTGCAGCAAGGTTTGGTGTCTGTTGCTGAGCGTGAAGCACATACGATTTTACCAGGATTTACGCACCTTCAAGTTGCGCAGCCAATTACCTTTGGTCATCACATGATGGCATGGTACGAAATGCTTGAGCGTGATTTTGATCGTTTGCAAGATTGCCGCAAACGTATGAATGTAATGCCGTTAGGTTCTGCTGCACTCGCAGGTACCAGTTATCCGATAGATCGTGAGTTCACTGCTAAGTTGTTGGATTTTGATCGTCCATCAAATAATTCACTAGACGGTGTTAGTGATCGTGATTTCGCGATTGAATTCACTGCTGCTGCTAGCGTTATCATGATGCACCTATCTCGTTTCTCAGAAGAGTTAGTGCTTTGGACGTCTGCACAGTTTGATTTCATCAACTTGCCAGATCGCTTCTGTACTGGCTCTTCAATCATGCCTCAGAAGAAGAACCCAGACGTACCAGAGCTCGTTCGTGGTAAAACTGGCCGTGTTTACGGTAGTTTGATTAGTTTGATGACGCTGATGAAGAGTCAGCCGCTTGCTTACAACAAAGATAACCAAGAAGACAAAGAACCGTTGTTTGATACGGTTGATACGCTGATCGGTTGCTTGCGCGCATTCGCTGACATGATGCCTCACGTTGAGACTAAGCCTGAAAGCATGCGTCGTGCTGCAATGCAGGGCTTCGCTACAGCGACTGATCTTGCTGACTACTTAGTGGTTAAAGGTATGCCTTTCCGTGATGCTCATGAAGTCGTTGGTAAGGCGGTAGCATTTGGTGTTGAGTCTAAGCAAGATTTAAGTGAAATGACGCTAGCAGAGCTACAACAGTTCTCAGATGTTATTACTGATGATGTATTTGATGTGTTGACGCTTGAAGGTTCGGTCGCTGCACGTAATCACATTGGTGGTACTGCGCCTGAGCAGGTTTTGGCTCAGGCTGAGATTGCTAAGAGTGCTTTAGCAGCTCGTTAATCTAGGTGAGTAAGTTGCTATTGCAGCGCTAACTTAGGAAATAAAAGGCCTCGTACGGTTGTTAACTGTACGAGGCCTTTGTGTATCTACTAATTTTGTTTTGGAGAGGTTTAGTGCTGCTATGGCTTAGTAACTCTGTTGCTTAACGTCGCTTCCTAATCCACCAGCGTATGCTGCCAATCAAAATCAACAACAACGGTAATCCAATCAAGAACACCACCGACAATATGTTCAAACTATTACCCGGCATTTTCAGTTCAGTATCTGGTGCTCTAGATTGTTCGATAGAGAGTAGTTGGTCACTATTGCTCAACCAATCAAACAGTTTGTTAGTGAGCGTTAAGTTGCCACCATTAGCCGCACCAATAAACTGATTAAGCATAAAGTCACTGTCGCCCATCACTACAATGCGTTGTGCTTTATCCGCAAGTTGTCGGGTCATGCTCATCGCCAAACTCATAGGGCCGGGTAGGTCGCCTGTTGTGAAGTCACGGGTGACTTCGCCACTAAGCTCGCCAACCTCTAGCCATGTTTGATCTTCAGTTGTCAGTAGTGGCGCGTATGTCCAATCTGTTTGTACGTTGAGGTCTTGCTCTATCGCAGTTGCAAAAGGCAGTAGCACAGGTGTTGTCATGTCCTTGAGTAAAGGATGGCTAAATTTGATCACAGGCATTACTGCTGGGTGTTTAATGCCAAGCATCTCCTGAAGCTTAGGGTTATTACCCAAAAGTGTTCCTTCAGGGATATTTAACCCAAGCTGCTGCTTGATGCTATCCAAACCCGCAAGCGTGCGAGGCTCAGTTAGCCACAGTAGATTTCCACCCGTCTTAATGTAATCACTGATAACTTTGGCTTCAGTGTCTAAGTAAGACTGTAGCGGCGCCGCGATCACCACAAAACTAGAGTCTTTTGGTAATGACTGGGTCGTTAGTATATTGTGCGGCTGCAAACGAAAACCACGATCAGCAAGTCGCTCACGTAGCTTACTTAAGCCACTACCACTCTCGTCGAATGCATCGCGCTCTTGGTGGCCTTCTAGCATGATCACGCGCGGCACGTTATTGCGTAGCATCCGCTGCAACGTGTTGGCGATGGTATTTTCATCAACCGAACTGAGCTTTTTGCTGTCTTCACCCAGCTGAATAATAACTCTACCTTCCGAGACTACTTTATCTTGCTTAGCGCGGTCAGGATTTAAGTTAGGGTCAATAATCTCTAGCGTCGTGTCAGGCTTAAACTGCTTATATTTATTAACCAGTTTTTTCATGCCCGCGTGAAGGTTTACCTTTTCATCCGAAAGGTAGGCGACAAAGTTGATTGGCTTATCAATGGATTTAAGTAGCGACTGTGTCTGAGCTGTTAGCGTGTTACGTTGCCCAAAAGTGACATCAGTGATTTTTACCTGACGCGTGCTAAACCACGCAACAAGTCCTGCGAGACCTAACACTAGGCAATAAAATACGATCTGATTTAGATGATGGCCAAAGGCTGAAGGGCGCTTAATGCTCATATTATCCTAGCCTCTCGTTATCTAGCTTACGGACTGTTAGGGCTAAAAAGACGACGATAAACAGTAGGTAGTAAACAATGTCACGGCTATCGATAATGCCATTCAAAAAGCCTTGGTAATGGCCGAAGTGAGACAAGTAAACCAATAGTGGGCTTGGGTCTTCAGTGCGTATGCCTGCGAAGTAAAGCAGTGCGAGTACTAATAAAAACGCAAATCCTAGTAGTGCAGCCATCATGGTGTTTTTAGTCAGTGAGGATAAAAATAGACCTGCTGCAGCAAACGAGCTGAGCAATAAAAACAATCCTAAAATCGCACTGATCAATTGGCCAATATCTAATGAAGTACCGAGAAGCAGCGATAAGGGCATCAAGCTAATCATTCCAACCAAGCAGAGAACTAGTAGCTCAAGTGCCAGAAACTTACCTAATACAATCTGCATAGCTGAAAGCGGTGTTGCTCGAAGTAGCACCAGTGTTTGGTTTTGTCGTTCTTCAGCAAAGCTACGCATGGTCAGTAGCGGCATAATGGCTAGCATCATGATACCTGCGAACACGAAGAGCTGAGTCAGTACTAAGTCCGTCACACCGTAGGGCGCGTTACTGGCGATAATTTGTGGTTGTATGGTCGTGATGTAGTTTTCAGTTTGTATTAAAAATAGATACGCCAAAATGAGCTGTACAACAGCCAGCAATACCCACGCTAATGGCGTACGAAATAAGCGTTGAAATTCAGAGAAGCCAATATTAAGCATGTTTGGTCTCCGCTTTGGCTGCCAGTTCTTTATTAAAGAAGTCTTCAAGTGATTGGTCGCGTTGTCTCAGGGAGTCTAGGCTTTCATTTAGCACGGTCTTGCCTTTATTGATGATTTGTACGCGCTCACATACGGCATCTACCTCTTGCAGTATATGTGTTGAGAGAATAATGCCGTGGCTTTTGCCAAGCTCTCTCACCAAGTTACGAATCTGCTCAAGCTGTAAAGGATCCAGTCCAACCGTTGGCTCATCTAATATAATCAAAGGAGGGCGGTGCAATATCGCCTGTGCGATGCCTGTTCGCTGCTGATAGCCTTTTGACAGATTGCCAATGAGTCGCTTTTGTAACTCACCCAGTTGGCAGTCATCAATCGCAGACTCAACGGATGTTTTAAGTTGTTTGGCTTTCAGTCCATGTAACCTGCCGCAATAGTTTAAATATTCACGGATAGTCATGTCTTTATAGAGTGGGGGTGTCTCAGGTAGGTAGCCAATGTGACGACGCGCTTCAGTGGGGCGCTCTTTAAGATCAATACCATTAATGATGATGGTGCCAGCATGAGGTGCGAGCGTTCCAGATAGCATTTGTAAAATCGTCGACTTACCTGCGCCATTAGGGCCAAGTAGTCCGAGGACTTCACCTGCTTTGAGTTCAAGGTTAACGTTATCCACTGCAACATGGTTGCCGTAAAAACGCTGTAAGTCGCTGGCTTCGATCAGCAAGTTAGCTGCCTGCATGCCTTTTCCCTATAGTATTAGAGTTATTATGAAAGGTGGGTGTGTATTGTTTCCCCAAACAATTGCGCGTTGCTAGTGTAAGGGATTTTTAGGCATAAAAAAACCCGACACTAAGGTCGGGTTCTTTTGAAGCATGTTTCGAAAAACAAACTTACTTAATTTTAGCTTCTTTGAACATAACGTGCTTACGAACTTTTGGATCGAACTTCATCATTTCCAATTTTTCAGTCATCGTACGTTTGTTCTTAGTAGTAGTGTAGTAGAAACCTGTACCAGCACTAGAAACTAGTTTGATCTTATCGCGCATGTTAACTCCTATCGGCTGGGCCGGTTATACTTTTTCGCCACGCTTACGCATGTCTGCTAATACTACATCAATACCAACTTTATCGATGATACGAATACCTTTAGCTGTAAGACGAAGCTTAACCCAACGGTTTTCACTTTCAACCCAAAAGCGGTGGCTTTGTAGGTTAGGAAGGAAACGACGACGTGTATGGTTCTTCGCGTGAGATACGTTGTTACCCGCTACTGGGCGCTTACCTGTTACCTGGCATACTTTTGCCATGACTATTCTCCGAATCAGGAAATCTTATTTAGCTGATGCCCCGAATTCCAAGAGAATTTCAGACCATCGAAAAGCCGAGCATAATAGCCAATTACGGGCTGCACGGCAAGGATATTTTCTGTCTATCTTAAGAAGTGCTGATAAACTGGGTTTTGTGTCTCTTCTGAGTACTCATAACCAAGCTTTTCAAGCATTTCATTAAACGCTACACGGTCTGTTTCAGGGACTTGCATACCAATAAGTACGCGCCCAAAGTCAGATCCATGGTTTCTATAGTGGAATAAACTAATGTTCCAACCATTCATATTATTTAAAAAGTGGAGCAATGCGCCCGGTCTTTCTGGAAAACGAAAGCGGAAAAGTACTTCATCGCTCAAGTCAGGCGCGTGACCACCACCCATAAAGCGCATGTGTACTTTAGCTAACTCATTATCAGTTAGATCCAGTACGGATGTGCCGCTGTCAGTGAGTTGCTGAAGCAACTCATCTTTTTCAGTGTCACCAGCAACTTTAGCACCCACAAAAACCTGTGCTTTGTGCTGATCAGAATAACGGTAGTTAAACTCTGTAATCGCACGGTTACCTACCGTTTCGCAGAATTTACGGAAACTACCCGGCTGCTCAGGAATAGTGATGGCAAATAACGCTTCACGTCGCTCACCAAGCTCTGCACGCTCAGCCACGTGGCGTAGGCGATCAAAGTTAATGTTAGCGCCACTACTGATCGCAACGAACTTCTGACTTTTACAGCCAGTACGTTCTATATATTTCTTCATGCCCGCAACACCGAGCGCACCCGCAGGTTCTAAAAGGGTACGAGTGTCTTCAAAGACGTCTTTAATCGCAGCACAGGTTTCATCCGTACTCACTGTGATCATTTCATCAACAACGTCTTTTGCAATTTCAAAGGTGTTTTCGCCCGCAATCTTTACCGCTGCACCGTCTGCAAAAGTACCGATTTGATCGAGCATGACACGTTTGCCGGCTTTCAACGCCGTAGTCATGCTGGGTGCTTCTTCGTGCTCAACACCGATAATCTTAGTTTCAGGGCTTAGGTACTTAATCCACGACCCGATACCTGCCATAAGACCACCACCACCAACGCAGATAAAAATGGCGTCGAGTTTGTCTGGGTGTTGACGCGTAATTTCCATACCGATGGTGCCTTGCCCCGCGATCACATCTAAGTCATCAAAAGGGTGAACAAAGGTTAAACCATCACGCTCAATCAGCTCCATTGCGTGAGCATAAGCCTCGTCAAAGGTGTTACCCACTAGCACCGCGTTACCACCAAAAGCACGTACATTATTCACTTTAATGTCAGGTGTAATGGTTGGCATAACGATCGTTGTTTTTATGCCTAGGTGCCTACCTGCGTAAGCCACGCCTTGTGCATGGTTTCCTGCTGAAGCAGTAATGACACCACGTGCTTTGGCCTCATCTGACAAGTTTTGCATGCAGTTAAATGCACCACGTAGCTTGAAAGAGAACACAGGTTGTAAGTCTTCTCGCTTTAAATAAATAGTATTTTCAAAACGACGAGACAATGAGTTAGCTAATTCGAGTGGCGTTTCACGTGCAACATCATAGACGCGCGCTTTGAGGATTCTTTCTATAAGGTCATTTTTCATCGTTTGGTCGCTTTAAAGCTATATTTGGCAAGGTTTAAGAGTGCCATAGACTATCATCATTCGGTATGATGTCGATATTTGAATTTAGAAGCGGTTAGAGCTATGACACAAGATGAAATGAAGCGCGCAGCAGCGGCAGAAGCACTTAAATATGTCGAAGACAACTCAATAATTGGTGTGGGTACAGGCTCAACGGCGAATCACTTTATTGATTTATTAGCAGAAAGCCGTATTCCTTTAAAAGGCACGGTTGCTAGCTCTGTTAAAACGGCAGAGCGTTTAAAGTCTCACGGTATTAAGGTGATGGAGCTTAACCAAACTGGCCCACTAGATTTATATGTTGATGGTGCTGACGAGTCAGATGCTCAGTTAAACCTGATTAAAGGCGGTGGTGGCGCGTTAACACGTGAGAAGATTGTTGCAGCAGCGAGTGATGTATTTGTGTGTATCGCTGATGAGAGCAAGCTTGTAGAAGTTATGGGTGAGTTCCCATTGCCTGTTGAAGTGATTCCGATGGCACAAAGTTATGTGGCACGCGAAATGATCAAGTTGGGCGGAACACCTGACCTTCGTCACGGTTATACAACGGATAACGGTAATATCATCTTAGATGTGTCAGGTTTAAAAATTACTAACCCTGTTGAGCTAGAGTCAAAAATCAATCAAATCACAGGTGTTGTGACAGTGGGTTTATTTGCTGCACGACCTGCTGATGTCTTGATCTTAGGTACACCTGGTGGCGCGAAGGTTGTTAAAGCGTCTTAAGCTTTTCAATACTTTAGACAGACACCACTGAATACTAAATACAGAGTAAAAAATGCTAGTTGATAAGATAAAAAACAGAGAAAGCGGCATCGTCCTTTACGGTATCGTTCCTCCTAAAGCAGGGTCACCTGCCGAGAAAGTTGCTGAAATATCTGCTCGTCAAATTGAGCGTCTACAAGGTTTAGATATTGATGGACTGATTCTCTATGACATTCAAGATGAAGCGTCTAGAACCTCAGAAGGTCGTCCATTTCCGTTTATGGAAACCTTAGACTCGTTTGAGTACAGCCGTGAGTATTTATCGGCTCTCAATGTGCCAAAGGTTATTTATCGCTCGGTCGGTAAGTACAGTGAGGCTGAGTTAACGAACTTTGTGACTAGTTTAGACCCACAGCAAGAGTTGACGGTATTTGTTGGTGCGTCATCAAAAGATCAAGCAGTAACGATGTCTGTGTCAGATGCTTATGACTTACGACGCGCTAAAAATAGCGATGTACTGTTGGGTGGTGTGACCATTCCTGAGCGTCATGAGTCAAAGAGTGATGAACACCTACGTGTGTTTAATAAGATGAAACAGGGGTGCTCGTTTTTTGTTTCACAGGGTGTTTATGATGTGAATGCATCTAAAAACTTGCTGTCTGATTACTATTATTATGGTCAGGAACACAACATTCCATTAGTGCCGATCTTGTTTACATTGACGCCTTGTGGCTCTCAAAAAACACTTCAGTTTATGAAATGGTTGGGCATTAGCATTCCTCGTTGGTTGGAAAATGAACTGCTGAATTGCCATGATATTTTGCAGCAGTCAGTTGATGTGTCTGAGCAGAATTGGTTAGAGCTTAAAGCGTTTGCTGATGAGAAAAATATTCCAATCGGCTGCAATATTGAAAGTGTTGCAGTACGTAAGGAAGAGGTTGAAGCGTCTATTGAATTGCTAAACCGCATTCAAAAATAAGCTGTCGTTTAAGTGATATAGAGGAGTACTTGGCTAAGCTGAGTGCTCCTTTTTTTATGCAAAAAATTATAGAGATCATTAATACGTAAAGGCACTTAATATCACTTCATGCCCTATACTAAGTGACTTAAATTATTAAACTTTTTAATGCTGTTGTCACTTTAGAGAGGAACTCACTATGAATCTTGATCAATACAAAAATTTACTTGCGACTGATGTGTCAGATGCTCAAGGCGAAGGCTTTGCGATGGATATTGCCATTAAGTCATTATTAACGCCTGCACCTCGCATGATGGGCATTGCCTTTACGGTTAAATGTGAAAATCGTAGTAATACGTATTTGCATGATGCGATTTATAGTGCGCCAAAAGGCTCGATAATTGTTGCAGAAACAGATGGTGCTGATTATGCCGTTGCGGGTGGTAACGTGTGTGCAGTGGCGCAACAGAATGGTATTGCTGGGTTTGTGATTGATGGTGTGATTCGTGACCTTGGTGAGATTCGTAATTTAAACTTCCCTGTTTATGCGCTTGGTGCGTTTCCAAAGCCGGGTGGTAAGAGTGATGACGGTCAGTCTCAAGTGGAAATTACTTGTGGTGGCGTGACGGTTAATACTGGGGATTTGATAGTAGCGGACGAGGAGGGTGTTGTTGTGGTTCCTCAGGCTGATATTGAAACGGTTATGCAGAAAGCGTTGAGTAAGTTGGCGGAGGCGGATGCGCAGTCATTGGCTGAGTGGCGTGAAGGGCATGAGGCTAAAATTAAGGAAATACTAGGGAAGTGATAACTTTAAAAGGCCAATGCCTCTGTGGCGGCATAAAATACGAAGTAGATAAACTAGAGTCTAAAATGGGTAACTGCCATTGCATCATGTGCCGTAAGTTTCATGGTGCAGCTTTCTCAAGTTATGGCGGAGCAAAATCCGAAGACTTCCGCTGGATAGAAGGTAAAGAATTACTCACCCAGTTCGTTGCTGAGAACGGCACAACTCGCCAGTTTTGCAAAACCTGTGGCTCTAGTTTGACGTTTGCTGAGCCAAACGATACGGGTGAAGTAGTAGAGTTTGCATTAGGGACTTTGGACTCTGAAATCACCGAACGCCCAGACGTACATATTTATACCGACTTTAAAGCGAATTGGTTTGAAGTTGAGGATGGTTTGCCCTGTTATTCAGAAGGTAGAGATAGTGAGCGCATTCAGAAATAAATTGTTTTTAGAGCGTCATCTCAGGCATGTAATCTGAAATGACGCCTTAGCGTTTGAGATGTTATAACGTGCTGTACGAACTACCGCTCAACCGCCATCGCAATTCCCATACCCCCACCAATGCACAGCGTCGCCAATCCCTTCTTAGCATCACGACGTTTCATTTCATGCAGTAGAGAAACCAAAATACGAGCGCCTGAAGCGCCAATAGGGTGACCCAACGCAATTGCTCCGCCATTCACATTGATCTTGTCGATATCCCAGCCCATTGACTCATTCACAGAAAGCGCTTGAGCGGCAAACGCTTCATTTGCTTCAATCAAGTCTAAATCAGCAACTGACCATCCCGCTTTTTTCAAACACTTTTGGCTAGCAGTAGTCGGCCCAGTGCCCATCACTTTTGCAGATACACCTGTGGAAGCACATGACACGATACGAGCTAATGGCTCAAGTCCTAGTGCGTCAGCTTGACCGCGAGTCATCACCACGACAGCTGCTGCGCCATCATTTAAAGTAGACGCATTACCCGCTGTCACTGTGCCGTTTTTGTCAAATGCCGGACGTAGTTTTGACAAGCTTTCTGCCGTCACTCCTGCACGAGGGCCTTCGTCTTTATCAAACACGACTGGGTCACCACGACGTTGAGGGATCTCAATAGGCACAATCTCATCTGCAAACACGCCACTGGCTAAAGCCGCTTCTGCTTTCTGTTGAGACTTTGCTGCAAACTCGTCTTGTTGCTCACGGGTCAGCGTGTACTCATTAACGATATTTTCTGCGGTAATACCCATGTGGTAATCATTCGTTGCACACCAAAGGCCGTCATTAACCATCGAGTCTTTAAGCGACCAATCCATCATTTTCTTACCATCACGCGAGTTCGGTAGATAGTGAGGTGAGGCGCTCATGTTCTCTTGACCGCCAGCAATGACAACACTTGCGTCACCACACGTAATCGCTTGATAAGCCAGTTGTACCGACTTCAAACCGCTGCCGCACACTTTATTAATAGTCATTGCTGGAACTGACTCAGGTAGTCCAGCTTCAATGCTCGCTTGCCTTGCAGGGTTTTGTCCCAAGCCAGTCGTGAGCACGTTGCCCATAATCACTTCATCAACACTGTCTGGTGCAATGCCTGTCTTTTTTACTAAGTCAGCCATAACATTTGCACCCAGCGTCGTAGCAGGTACTTTTGCTAAACTGCCACCAAAATTACCGACAGGTGTTCTTGCAGCGGCAACAATTACTACATCATCTTTTGTGCTCATTTTCCTACCTACTCTAATTTTTTATGTCGCATCAGTCAGTTATAAACTGGCTGATGCATTTTACAACACGCTTATCTTAAAATGTCATCTCAGGTACATGGTCTGGTATGACGAGTTCGCCTTCGGTCAGTGTTTGAATCTCTTCAACGCTGACGCCTGGCGCACGTTCACGCAAGACAAACTTGCCACCTTCAATGTCCATTAGCGCAAGATCGGTCAGGACACGTTTGATGCAGCCTTTACCGGTTAGTGGCAAGGTGCACTCTGACAGCAGTTTAGATTGGCCATGTTTAGACGCGTGCATCATCGTTACGATGATGTTGTCAGCGCCTGCAACTAAGTCCATTGCGCCGCCCATGCCTTTGATAAGCTTGCCCGGAATCATATAAGACGCAATATTGCCTTGGCAATCCACCTCAAATGCCCCCAGTACCGTGAGGTCAACGTGACCACCACGAATCATTGCAAAAGACTCTGCTGATGAGAATAGGGAAGCGCCATCGACCATGGTAACGGTTTGTTTTCCTGCATTGATTAGGTCTGCGTCAACCTCTTCATCCAGTGGGAATTGACCCATGCCGAGTAGGCCGTTTTCTGATTGCAGCATGACCTGCATGCCGTTGGGAATATAGTTAGCTGCTAAGGTCGGAATGCCAATACCTAAGTTGACGTAAAAACCATCTTGAAATTCTTGAGCGACGCGTTGAGCGAGTTGTTCACGAGTTAAAGCCATGTCAAATTCTCCTTAAGCGCTGCGCACAGTGCGTTGTTCGATGTCTTTTGCAAACGTGCCTAAAATGACGCGGTTAACATAAATACCCGGTAAGTGAATCTCGTCTGGGTCAAGCTCGCCAACTTCGACAATCTCTTCGACCTCTACGACTGAAATTTTGCCAGCGGTAATTGCCATTGGGTTAAAGTTGCGAGCCGTTTTGCGGAACATCAAGTTACCGAAGCGGTCAGCTTTCCATGCTTTAGCAATGGCAAAGTCACCTTTTAGTGCTTCTTCGAGAATGTAGTGACGACCGTCAAATACGCGTGTTTCTTTGCCTTCACCAACGGGTGTGCCGTAACCGGTAGCCGTGTAGAAAGCAGGGATGCCCGCACCGCCAGCGCGCATTTTTTCAGCGAGTGTGCCTTGTGGTGTTAGTTCGACTTCTAATTCGCCGCTCATCATTTGCGCTTCGAACAGCGCATTTTCACCGACATAAGAGGCGATCATTTTTTTGATCTGTTTGTCTTCTAGTAACAAGCCTAAGCCTTTACCGTCAACGCCAGCGTTGTTAGAGGCGATGGTTAAGCCTTTTGTGCCTTTGCGTTTAATTTCTTTGATGAGATTTTCAGGGATTCCACAGAGGCCAAAACCTCCAGCGATCACTGTCATGTTATCTTCAAGGCCGTCCAGCGCCTCTTCGTAACTGCTAACTACCTTGTCAAATCCAGCCACCGTAATCCTCCTGCCTATTTCGTCATAAGATTTGTTTAGGTTGCAAGAAATCGTTATATTAATCAATTTGTATTTTTCAATGTATTGATAACTTTAAACTATTAATGACTATCCCAATAAATCAAGTAATCGCGTTTAGCGCAGTCGCACGCACGGGCAGTTTTGCTGAAGCTGCAATTCAATTACACCTGTCGCAACCGTCGCTGAGCATTTCCATTAAAAACCTTGAAGAAGCGTTGGGTGGTAAGCTTTTCTCTCGCACGACGCGTTCGGTGTCGCTGACACCTGAGGGGAAAGCATTTTATCCTGTCGCACGGAGGCTGCTGTCAGATTGGGAGCAGTCAATGCAGGATGTGCGTAATCACTTCGCGCTGCGTCGAGGGAAGTTGGATATTGCTGCGATGCCAACTTATGCAACAAATCGATTACCTAAGTTACTTGCTGAGTTTCATAAGGCATATCCTGATATTCATGTGACTGTCCATGATGTGATTGCTGAAAGTGTGGTGGAAATGGTGCGGGAAGGGCGTTGTGAATTAGGCGTGACGTTTGCTCCAGATGACGCGCTGGATCTTGATTTTAAGTCGTTATTTAAAGATCGGTTCGTTGCAATTTTGCCAGCGGGTCATGAACTGCTAGAGAAAACAGAACTGAAGTGGTCTGAAGTGCTTCGTTATCCGCACATTAGTTTGCAGCGACCTGCGGGAACGCGTTTATTGATTGATAAGGCGTTAGCGGAGAAAGGGTTGTCGATGACTCCGTCGTTTGAGTCGCATCAGTTGGTGAGTATTGGGCGTATGGTGAGCGAAGGGCTTGGCTTGAGTGTGGTGCCTAGTACTAGTCGCTTGCAAATGGAGGAGATGGGGGTTGAGTGTCGGGAAGTTTCATCGCCAGTGATTACTTATGAACTGGGGATTGTCACTAGGCGGCAGCAGACGTTGTCGGTGGCTGGGCAGGCTATGCAGGCTTGTATTTTAGATAGCCTGAGCCACCTCTAGTTTATTTTGTAGTCTAAATGTTCGTGTTGTAACTTAAGTAAGAGTAGTGAAGAGATTCAGGTGGTACGAGGTGTGTGTGATGGAGTTATTCTGACGCACAAAAAAGACCGACAAAAGTCGGTCTTAAAAGGGAGGAGTGTAGAATGAAATAAACTGCGGTCTTACAAGGTGCTGCTATTAATCGTTATCGCTATGACGATCTTCGTTGTAGCTCACATCAACATTTACTAGACCAACAAAACCTAATTGACCGTTTGCGCCCATGCGCTCTTGAACAGTTACATAAGATCCGTTTTGTAGTTTTGCTGAGTCAACATCTGCATCAATTGCAAAGATATCTAACTCATTGAATAGTTGGCTTGGTGAAGCAGACTGTAGTTGAGACAATTTGTTTGTACCCAACTGGTAAGCTGCTGCACGGCTAGACGCTGTTTCAGTCGTTAGCGTGTCTTTTGTGTGCTGCTCGAAGTCATATGCCTGTGCTGCTGATGCGCCGATTAAAAGAACTGATGCTGCTACTAGTGAAGTTAACGTTTTCATAGTTTTTTTTCCTATCGAAGGTTTCGTTTAAGTGGGTCTACTATGCCACGGTGATGCTGACAGGAAACTTTCAGGAAAATGACATTGCTGCCATTTAAGACTTTTTTTGTCATTAAATTGAAATGGTTATTCAGCTTTATAAAAAACATTTCTCGCAAACAAAAAAAGACCGGTAAAAGCCGGTCTAAATAGGGAGGAGTGTGCAGTTTATGCAATAAACTGCGGTCTTTCAGGTATTGCTATTAATCGTTGTCGCTATCGCGGTCTTCGTTATAGCTAACATCAACATTAACTAAACCAACATAACCAAGTTTGCCATTTGCTGCTGTACGCTCTTGAACCGTCACATAAGCACCATCTTTAATACGAGTTGAACTCTTGTCAGCATCCAAAGAGAAGATGTCTAATTCATTGAATAGTTGACGTGGAGAAGCAGACTGTAGCTGTGTCAATTTGTTAAGACCTAACTGGTAAGCGTCAGCACGACTAGACGCCGTTTCAGTTGTTAGCGTGTCTTTTGTTTGCTGCTCAAAGTCATATGCTTGAGCTGCTGACGCGCCGATTAAAAGAACGGATGCTGCTACTAGTGAAGTTAACGTTTTCATAATATGTTTTCCTGTTGAAGGTTCTCGTTTAAGTGGGTTAACTATGACATTGTGATGCTGACACAAACCTTTCAGAGAAAATGACATTACTGCCATTTACTGACTTTATTTGTTATTAAATTAAATCGGTTATTTACAGACAAAAAAAGACCGACAAAAGCCGGTCTTAAAAGGGAGGAGTGCAGAATGAAATAAACTGCGGTCTTACAGGGTGATGCTATTAATCGTTATCGCTCTGACGCTCTTCAAGGTAACTCACGTCAACATTTACTAGACCAACATAACCAGCTTGTCCGTTTGGTGCTGTACGTTCTTGGACAGTAATGTATGCGCCATCGTTTAGGCGAGTCGTGCTTTCATCGGCATCCAAAGAAAAGATATCTAGTTCATTGAACAGTTGACGGGGTGAAGCAGACTGTAGTTGTGTCAATTTATTCAGACCCAGCTGGTAAGCTTCAGAACGGCTTGAAGCAGTTTCTGTCATGACGGTGTCTTTTTCATTTTGCTCGAAGTCATATGCTTGAGCTGCTGACGCGCCGATTAAAAGAACGGATGCTGCTACTAGTGAAGTTAACGTTTT
>NZ_QGKL01000028.1 GCF_003172895.1 Leucothrix arctica
GCAACCTCCTCACCGCTACGCAAAGGCAGAAAAAGTACACCTAAGCATACCAAATGTGCTTAATCGGCAGTTTCAGCCGAGCAAGCCAAATCAAGTTTGGGCGGGTGATGTCACTTATATTTGGTCGGGTTCAACTTGGTTGTATCTTGCAGTGGTCATTGATTTATATGCAAGGCGTATCGTTGGCTTTGCTACCAGTAAAAGCCCAGATAGCGAACTGACAAAAAAGGCATTAAGAATGGCCTATGAAAGCAGAAGGAAACCTAAACGTATTCTATTTCATAGTGACCAAGGCTGCCACTACACCAGTAAGGCGTACCGTCAATGCCTGTGGCATTTTGGCATGAGGCAAAGCCTTAGCCGACGAGGAAACTGTTGGGATAATTCACCCGTAGAACGGTTCTTTAGAAGCTTTAAAACCGAGTGGATGCCAAAATCAGGTTACGTTTCATTTAACGAAGGTGCTCAGGCGATTACTCAATACATTAATCAGTATTATAATCGTTACCGCCCACATGCTAACAATGGCGGGCTATCGCCAATAATGGCAGAAGAAAAATTTGGATTAACCTCTAAAGAGGTGGCCAGTTTTAGTTGACCACAACAAAGCGGGCTGAAACTATCGGGCGGTCAACGACAGCGACTACTAATAGCTAGAACGATATTACATGACCCAAGCATTGTTATTTTAGATGAAGCAACGTCAGCGCTGGACTCTAAAACGGAGCAAGGTGTGCTAAGGCAGTTGAAGGACATATGGGCCGATAAGACAGTGATTACCATCGCTCATAGACTCTCAACCGTGACTAGCTCTGACAGGATAATTGTGATGTCTAATGGTGAGATTATTGAAGATGGTAGCCACGAAGCGCTGCTTGCACTTCAAGGAAAGTATCATGATTTATGGATTGCACAGAGCAATAATCCTGAGAAGGCACAGCAGGAAAGTAGTCACGTTATCCCACTAAAAACGGAAACAAACGCAGCATTGCTACAGCCTAAGAAGACTGACTTAGAGACGGTGCTAGGAACGGAATTAGTGGGTCGTGAAGGCCTTGTTTACCCACCAGTAATTGGTAAAATCAACACCGTATTGTGGGCAGTGCTGATTGCTTTAGTGCCACTTATTTATTACCTCTACTTTCTAGCTTAATCAGCTTTAAAGCGCTCCAACATGCAACGAAGACCATAAATTGTCACTAACACTTTACAGTAGGTACACTTGCTATAACGTACACAAAGTATTGAGTTTAGTAGACAAACCAAACCTTGACTAATTTTATGATAGAAACCCAAAGAACAACCATCGAAGTATTCTCCGAAAAGCACGCTCCAGTGGTTCTTAACTATTACCTAGAAAACAGAGAGCACCTTTTCCCTTGGGAGCCCATTCGAACCGACAGGCACTTAACCCTAAAAAACTGGACAGGCTTCGGCAAACTGAGCGAACAAGCTTTCAAAATGGGACGCGAGTATAGGTTCGTTGCTTTCACAAAAGATAAGTCACAAGTCATCGGTATCTGTAACTTTACTGGCGTGGTGCGTATGGCATTTCAAGCTTGTTATCTTGGCTACTCTGTTGGCAAAACGTTTGAAGGCAAAGGCTACATGACGGAGATGCTCAATGCCTGTATTTCATACCTCTTTGAGGAAGTTGGGCTGCACAGAATCATGGCAAACTATATGCCGTCAAATAAGGCCAGTGAAGCCGTTTTACATAAGCTAGGTTTTCAGCGTGAAGGCTTCGCTAAGGAATACCTAAACATTGCAGGCAACTGGGAAGACCACATCCTTACTTCAAAAATAAACAGTCGCTTAGAGTCATGACGTCAATAAGCACCATAAAGTAAAACCAAACAGGCTACTTAGTCGGCAACAGTCGCCACGACCCACTCAAACTGCGTAAAATACCTTTCTCACATTTGTTAGAAGGCTTTAGGTTTGAAATATTTCCGAATGATCAGTTTTATAGAAGGCATGTCGTACCTACTCATACTGAGCGTGACGCTTGGGTTTATAAGTAGAGATTATGTGTCTATGCTAGGTATGGGACACGGTGTGCTGTTCATACTTTATGTCGTTCTTTCTCTCCAAGTAACTCATAAAAAAGGCTGGTCTATACTGGTTTGGCTGCTGCTCTTTGTAGCGTCTCTTGTGCCGTTTGCTTTTATAGCGGTCGAAGTGTTTATAAGGAAAGAAATGGCAGGCTCGAAAGCTACTGCTAAGTAATCAAATTATTGACTCATTAAGCGCCCTAACCCACTGGCTAGGGCGCTTATATAACACGTTAGTCTGTTAGCTTTTCAGGTGGTCTGCCAGGGCCACCTTCGCTTCCTGGAGGTGGACCACCAGCATCTTGCGAATCACCTTCAAACGAACCCTTCTCGCCCTTATAACAACTCAAGATCTGGTTCATACCGGGAGCAGATGCATGATAGTGATAACCTCGAACATCATCCGTCTCACCGCCACACTCATCAAGACCTGTAGCTTCTACAGTACTTTTATCTGTCTTCGCAAACAGTGCATAGCCATCTAACGCATAACCAATCATTGGTGAATGACCGCCTTCTTGGCTAACCACTTCAGAGCAACCGTTAGCCGCATGATAGTGATAGCCTTCATGCGGATTTGCGTGTGCGCCACAGTCATCAAAAACACCTAAGGAATGACTTGCAAGAATCATCTCTAGCGGCGCTGGAGGCCCAAGCAGTACACCATTTAAAGCAATACCTGTGTTTTCACGACCTTGAATTTTCGCTATGTTTGCCGCAGGTACGGGGACTTTTGGAATCAATACCGTTTTCTTAACTCCCCCACCAATTTCTTCAAGCGGACACTCTAAACAGAAGTTATTAAAACCAGGAATAGGACGCGGGTCACCGGCAACTTCACATCCTCGTGCACCATTAATAATGGTGACTTTACCAGTCTTGACGTCATACATCTGCCACTCTGTGTCCTTATACAGTGTCGCTAGGTTTTCAATAAATTTTCCGTCTACGTTATAGACCGTGCCTTTTCCATCAATCCAAACCCCACCTTCGTCGGCACCGGATGTAATCGTTGGCGGGCAGTAAGGCCCTTCGGGTGAGGTTTCAGGGTCTGCTGGGGCTCCTGCAATCGTCATACGATAGCAGCTAGTTTTTGTGCCGCCGCTCAGTGTGCAGTCTACGGTTTCAACTTCACCAACCAATGCACCCTCTAAAAATAACGTGGGATCGACAGGTTTATTCTTAACTGCTTTGGTGGCTACGGTCGTCGTTGAGTTCGTCGTCGTTGGATTCGACGTCGCAGGCGCTGAAACTGTCGCTGTTGGTGCAATTGATTCAGCCGTACTACTAGCAGACTTATCCGATGCACCGTTGTCTGTGCAGGCAAAAGCTAGTAACGACATAGCTAACACAGGGAGTAACTTGATATGTTTTGTCATAGTAATAACCTAAAAATCGTAGGGTTTAATAGTACACCAAAACAAGTGACTGCGATCGCTGTTTAAACGATCACTTAACACCTATTTATTCCCTAAAACATCTTTAAGTATCGACATGCAATACCTAAAGGTTTGAAATACTCACCTTCTCCTAACTAGATTGCAGCTATCAATACCTTTCACTAATCTTCACTCATTGAAACAAACAACACGTCATAACGACGTTAGAGGAAGAGATCATGAACGATTCAACTTTACAGCCAAATTCTACAAGCTGGTTATTATTTGTCAGACTAACATTTGGTATCTCAATTGCTGCGATGGCTGCATTTATTTTCTTCATGGAAGGCAACTTATTGATGCGCGGTTACTTAGCGCTTAACTCATTATTTTTGATTAGCTCAACCATCATGATGTCTAAAACAATGCGTGATGAGCACGAAGCACAAAGTCTGATTCATAAGATCAGCGAAGCAAAAACCAACAAAATATTGAAAGAATATACGGACTAAGGTGTAAGAGATGATGAGATTAATACAAAAACTGACCACGGCCATGCGCGGTGGAACACGTGAAATACTGGAAGATGCAGTTGATGCTAATGCACTAACTATCTTATCTCAGGAGATTTATGACTGTGAATCAAGCATGCGGGAGTCTAAAAAACACCTTGCTAACGTGGTCGTTGAAAAGAGTAACTTAAAACGTCAGCTAGACGCTCAAAAGGCTAATGTAGCAAGTAAAGAGGATGCTATTCATAGCAAGTTAACCCAAGGTGATGAAACGGCTGCACTGCAATTGGCAGAAGCTTTAGCGGCACAAGAGACGCTACTGGAGAAGCAGCAAACTCACTTTAACCAACTGGAAGTCTATGAGAACGACTTGCTACAAGCGCTGAAACGGCCACTTATACACTCAGTGAATACCGAACAGAGTTGGGTATGGCGAAAGCCACGCAACAAGCTCAAAACTCCATGAGTAAGCTGTCAGTTCATAAAAAGATACATAACGATAACTTTGCGCTGATGCAAGATTCGGTACAACGTATTCAACAAAAGCAGCAAACGTTTGATGATCAAATACAAGCAATGCAGGACATTGATTCGCATGTAAGAGGTGAGCCGACTCAACAGGAAGTGAGGAGTCAGAAAGCTCAAGATATTCTAGATCGTATAAAGCGTTAAACAGGTACAACAAAACATCCACCCTATTTTATTAGAGTGGATGTTTTGTTGTTAGCTCGCGGTTGCTGCTTTTTCTTTCTTCTTCACGATGACAGAGTGTACAAATGCAATACCGATAAAACTTGCCCCGATTAAACCTGTTAGCACTTCTGGCACATGACCAACCGTTTTAATAAACATGATCGATGCTAAAGCAATGATTGCGTAGAAAGCGCCATGCTCAAGGTAGATGTACTCTTGTAGCGTTCCTTTTTCTACCAGCATGATCGTCATAGAGCGTACAAACATTGCACCTACACCCAAACCAATCGCGATGATGAAGATATCCGTTGTAATAGCGAATGCGCCAATAACACCGTCAAAACTAAATGACGCATCTAGAACTTCTAAGTATAGGAACATTGCCGCACCACTTTTAGCAGCGTGTTCTACGGCACGTTTTTTCTCCATATTTTCCATAAACTCTGTGAGTTTTTCAATCACGAAAAATACTAAGACGCCTGATAAGCCAGCGGTAAGGAACGTACTTGAGTCTTCGCCTGATAGTGCGAAAAAGCCCATCACTAAAACCAATGCAATGGCAAATATGTACGAAGCAAATGGGATGCTGCTTATTTGAGAGACTGGCTTTTCTAAAACAGGAATCCAATGATCTTTCTCGTCATCAAAAAAGAAGCTCAAACCAACCATCATAAGGAAAGCGCCACCAAATGCCATGATAGATACATGTGCAGATGTCATGTAAGCCGCGTATACGTCTGGTTGCTCGACGGCTACCGTGAGTGCGCTCCAAGGTGATAAGCCAGATACAATACTAACAATCGCGACAGGAAAGATGATTCTCATACCAAATACGGCGATGAGTATTCCCCATGTTAAAAACCGGCGACGCCATACTTCATTCATGTCTTTCAACACGGTAGCGTTTACTACAGCATTATCGAAGGATAGCGATATTTCTAAGACACAGAGAATAAGAACGATAACTACAGCTTCTGCACCACCCAGAAAGTATGCGGCGACGACACCTAAAAAGAAGAGTAAAAAACTGCCTTTGTAAAATTTAACGAGGTTTTCCATAGTAACGCGGTACCTTATCCGAGAATTTTATTTCTAATAAAATGTTCATCCATTAACAATTGAAACAACCTTTAAGTTGTTAAATATCAAACGGATTTTTGAGGCGCGATCATCTCAATCTGTTGCTAAAATGTCAACCAGACACAAGGTGGATCGAAACACTAATTATAACCTTTGAGCGTGTAGTTTACTCATTGAAAGATTCAATTCATTACTTAGAAATAAAGCTACTGATATCTTTCGCATCATTGATTTTAGGTTTCTAAGTTTTCAATGTGTCTCTAGTAAACACAAATAATTGGATGCCGAAGTGATCCGTGTTGGCCGTTAGTAAAACGAAACAGCTTGTGTGGGTGGGTACGTTACATTTGAACGATAAAGAAGATTTAATAGAAACCGACGGCTTTAAACCGTCGGTTTTTTATTACTTAGTTAAATCCTTTGCAAAGAAATCAACCATCTCAGAGACCATGTTGTCGCCCATGCCTTGGTCAACAGCCGCCTTAAACGCCTTATTTGTGCTCACAGACATTGTCGTTGTTGTGCCAAGATCTAGTGACATTTGATTGTAGTATCCAACGTCCTTAGCTGCGTTACGAATAGAGAAGCCCAGCTTGCTTGGGTCACCATCAACACCATAAGCTTTAACAAGATCCATCATCACAGAGCGTAGCGGTCCTGCTGCCATGACATCGTACAATGACTCACGAGAAACACCCGCTTGGTCAGCCATTGCAAAGGCTTCTGCCATTGCGCTCGCAGTAGTCATACCGAAGAAGTTGTTAATGAGCTTAATCGCGTTACCAGACCCTAACTCATCCAAGTAAAAGACGTTTTCACCCAAGTCTTCTAACACTGGCTTAATTTTTTCAAATGCTGTTTTATCGCCAGAACACATGATGTTTAACAAACCATCCACTGCCTGTGCCGGAGTTCTACCTAATGGGCCATCAAGGTAAGTGCAACCTGCTGCAGCCACTTCTTCACCCAACGCTTTAGTCGATGCGGGTAATGATGTACCAAAGTCGATAACCACTGTGCCAGGTTTCAGGCCGCTGATAATGCCATCTTCCCCACGCATACGGCCTTCTACTGAGGCTGATGTGTCCATGCACAACATAACAATATCACTGGCTTCAGCAACTGCTTTACCGCTGGTGACTTCAACTGCGCCAGCCGCGACTGCTTCGTCAACTCTAGGGCGAGAAACATTAGCCATGATTGTTAGCGGATACTCTAAGGACTGTAGACGTCCAACCATTGCCGAGCCCATTAAACCAAGCCCAATAAATCCAATATTTGGTTTTGCCATTTTCTTTCTCTCAGTAAAATTGTAAATGTGTGTTGAGACTCGAAACTCGTGCCTCAGTAATAGCTTAAAGACTAGTGTAGTGTATGTCTGATGATAAGTCAGAATGTGTCACAGTAAACAATGTAACAAACTAACACCTGAGTTTATAAATTTTCATGGCTGAATCTCATAGCAATAATTGGCAAACCACACCGAAGCGAGTACGCTGTGAGATACATCGCTTAGGCTAACTTTCTCACCCCTTCCTACCTATGCCTAGAACCAGCGAATCTCACATTTAAGGAACCACGTTTATGCCTATCATTAACGTCTCATCGACTTTGGAATACAATGTCGCAACGCCAACCACTTTTGTATTTAGTGTGGTGCCAGCAGAGACTTCTCATCAGCGTATTCTTCAAGAAAACTTAGTACTCAGCCCAGACCTAGACTATGAGTGGCTTAATGTCGGTAAGGAGAATATGCGTAATATTCGCCTACAGGCTAACCCTGGCAGTTTCCAGCTTGATTACCAAGCCACTGTTGAGTTATCACCTGATGTTGATCATGCCCCTATGATCGATGAAGTAAGCTATCAAACACTACCTGCCGAAGTGCTGGACTACCTAAACCCGAGTCGTTATTGCGAATCAGATCGTTTAGCACTGTTTGCACAAAAAGAATTTGGCGCTCACTTAACGGGCTACTCTCGCGTAGAGGCAATTTGTGACTGGGTTCACAATCAAGTCGACTACGTATCAGGAAGTACTGATGCATCCTCTAGTGCTTGCGATGTGTTAATTAACCGAGCGGGTGTCTGTCGTGACTTTGCGCACACTAGTATTGCTTTGTGTCGCGCCTTAGGTATTCCGGCACGTTACATTTCTGGTTATGCCGTTGACCTTCAGCCGCCTGACTTTCATGGCTTTTTTGAAGCGTACCTTCAAGGTAAATGGTATATGTTTGATGCGACTCGTATGGCACCGCTCAGTGGCTTTGTCCGCATTGGCTTAGGTCGTGATGCTGCTGACGCTTCATTTGCCACCATTGTCGGCTCTGCAACATTAGAAAATATGCAAGTGTCAGCTGTGGTTGATGCTGGTTCTACCGGTAATGAAGCGCCTAATGATGCTATCTCTACGTCATAGTTTGTAACGCTAAGCAAGACAACGGTACAAAAATGGGGGATATCCATGATATCTCCCATTGCTGCTATGGTTAATGGATATTTTGTGATTATCGGAGTGCTATCATGACTAATAAATTATTCTCTTCAGCTTGTGTGTTGATGCTTTTTCTAGGACAGACTGCCCAAGCAAACATTGAAGTCAGCTTCATCGAAAGCGCGCCTAAAGACCGCTTTGTTATCAATAATGTAGGGGGTTGTGCGTTAGACAATCTGACGCTAGATATTGACCTTAGCAAGAGTGCTGGACGCTTAATTTTTGATACAACATCAAGCGGTGCTGGTGTGGAAGTATTTCAGCCATTTGAGGTTCGTGAAGGTGCTATTAAAGTCACGTCACCTGAAGGGGTTAAAGACGGTGATAGTAAACTCTCTATAAGCATCGCAACGCTGCCATCAGGCAAATCAGTCAGTTTTACGATTGATGTGGATGACACGCTCCCAAGAAGTGCGTTGGGAAACATCCGTGTGGCAGGTTCTGAAATTGAAAATGGCATGGTTAAAGTAAGCTCTAAAGACGTTAAGCCCACGACCGCCCTATTTAGTCGTGCGAGTAAAGCAACACTCGTAGTACCGAGCTGTAAAACGTCATAGTCAGCAGTTGTTTTGACCAAATACTAAAAAGCCACATGACAGTCATGTGGCTTTTTTTATGACTTAAATCATCTATTTCGACGCTTTGATATCAGCCATCAATCGTTTGTACTCTGGGTTATCAAACAATAAATCCTCACCCGCTTTAATCAATAAATCAACTTGTGAATCTGGCAAGTTAAAGGTGGTCGGTATTTCGTTGAGTGCTGCACGTGTTTTGGTATTCTGTATTTGAGCAAAATTTAGTTGTATAAAGTAAGGCTCAACTTTCTGCTGTGGTGTTGAAAGCTGAGCAGACCAGCGCAAAATACTCTGCTTCATAATATCGATAGTCGATACATTATAACGTTTCAACTGTACATCACTCGTCGCATTCATAGTTTCAAGGATAGATGGATGAACGTTACTTTTATCCATCGTATTGAGTGGTGTTGCAGCAGCATCCACAGAGATAATAACGAAACGTTTGACAGGGTTAAGCTTCAATATTTCAGCCGTTTTCTTAGCGCCACCGCCGAGTTCTAGCACATCATAAATCGCGCGCAGCCCTAAGTTATCGGTGATACCACCATCGACGAAATGTGCGTATTTATGACCTTTTTTATTACTGTAACTATTCAAACCTTTGATCGTGTACTCTAACTCAGCTTCATTTTTTGAGCGCTCCATTACCCCTTTTAGCCAAGAAGGTCCATCTGCTTTACAGCTGTCATAATTCTTTAAAACGATAGGGTCAAATACAACAGGAACAGCTGCCGACGCTGCTACAGCACGTGCTACAGGGAAAGTACTCAAGTCTGAACACAATAGGTCAAAGTACTCTTGTACAAAAGAAAAGCGAACACCTTTACTAAGATCAGAGGCATTGATCATTATCAACGGCGCATCTGGACGCAGCATGTCAGCAAATGTTGCGTAGTGAAATACTTGCTCTTGATACAGGTCTACGGTTAACTCAGACAAACCACGCTCATCAAACCAGTTAGTCGGGTTAAGCAGTGTTTTCTTTACCCCTCCACTGACGTTGCGACGTAAGAATGCTTTCTCAAAACTAAGAAAGGTATTATCACCATACAGCCCATAATACGCTGCGGTAAAGCTTCCACCAGACACTGAACTAATGCTATCAACTTCGTCTAATAGACGGATGTTTTTACCACCTGATTTGACTGGGGTATCTCTCAACGCTTTCAAAACACCGTAAGACAGTGCTGCGGCTCGCGTTCCACCACCAGAAAAAGCCAAGGCTAATGCGTTATCACTCGTACCGCCTCTGAGTAACTTTGTCATCGAGTAGCCGTTGGCCGTATTGGTTTTTGTTATTGGATCATTTTCGATCAAACCAAACGTGGAGCAACCTGTAAGTGCGACTGTTAAAACGCTGATGATTAAACGCTGCATATGCCTGAGCCCTGATATATGTTCTGTCACTTTATTATAGTCGCTTTACCCTTTTCATTTTAGCTTCATCTGAACATTACATCGTGCATAAGAGGACACTTAGTGGATAGATGCTACTTAATGAAGCTAGATAATATTGGATCTATTAACTATGGTTAGTGATGTCATTTAACAGTTAACGGTATCCTTCAATGCAATTAAAAATACTGACCTTAGCACTCCTTCTTTCCGCAGCGCCTCAGCTATCAATTGCTGCGCCTTCTATTAACACTATGCAGGGTTGCCAAGGTGTTATTGATTTTGTTGATAAAAAGTTGAGTACTGCACCGGCTAAGTATCCGCAAACTGATGTGCAGAGTATCCGTAAAGGGTTAAAAGGCTATAACCAATATATTCAGAAGGACATTGTAACGCCGGGACTGTTGGCTTTTACGAGTGGCGACAAGGCTAAAGCTGATGCACTCCAGGTTCAAGTAAACGCTTATAAAACCAATATTGTGACAAACTTGATGAAACGCTATCCGCAAAACCGTCTGTTTGCAGACCATGCGATCTCTATCAATGACTGTGCGAAAGAAGCGGTACCTGCTGGACAAGCACTGGAAGATTTAAAAGTCGCGCTTCATACGATTATTAAACTCGCTAAGATGGAATAATCTGGAGTGCAAAAAATGGAATTATCGGTCAAGCAAACACTTGAGTCATATCCAGATAGTATTTCCATTTTGTTGAAGCACATTCGGGAACAAATCTTGGCTTCTGCTGAGGAAGCTGGGATTAGTAACGTAGAAGAAACACTGTATAACTATGGAGCTTCGTTACCATAAAATAAAGCACTTACCACTTATGGATGAGTGGTTTTTCGTTTATACAGAGAACGAAGATTCAATAGATTTGGTCTGTGTTTCAACCTTTCTTCTATCTGTATTGAGCCATAAGATGGTTTTTAGTTTCTGATACTTTGCTTCGTACATCGCTCTATCTGCTTGCTCCAACACACAGGCAACATGATTATCACAATTATTCGAAAACACACCTCCTGTACTTACGCTCACTTGTATACTCACACCCTCAATATCGCAAGGCTGTTTAATCGCAAGTAAGAACTCACCATAGTAACGGTTGACCGTTTTTTGATCGGTGGATTCAAAGACACAAAGAAACTCATCACCACCTACCCGACCAGCAATACCATGTTGCCCAAGGGTGCTACCCAGTTGTGACGCAAAGTATTTCAGTAGTTTGTCACCGGCGTGATGACCCAGTTTGTCATTGACCGTTTTGAATTTATTCAGATCAAACGCCAACAATACAAAGGGGCTTGAAGATTCTGACAGGTCCTTCAATGTATTCATCATGAAATCACGACTATGTAGCCCTGTCATCGTGTCATGATCTAACATTTGTTGATTGATCTTCCTTTCATTCAACAGTGCTGAGAGCAAATAACCAAGGTACAGAAAAAAGCAGATGATAAAGAATAAGGGTATGGTCGCCGCTTTTAGAATTGTCGCAGTCGTTTGTCTAGCATACCGACTACTGGAAGAAGCAAGGTCATGAATAAAGTTTCCACGGATAGCATTTTCGTGCTGCTCAAGTTTAACTAGCCATTCTTGCAATGCAATTTTATTGATTTCAGTTTGACCCACGATGATTGGCTCCATGCGCTTCACATCTTCAAATAGACTACCAACCAATACATCTATTTCATTATTATCACGCTCAGAAAGGGAAAGGTCTTTGCGGAAACTGTTCCTTGCAGTGGGAATGCGGCTCCATAAAATATTGTAGGCCAAAACCAAAGATTCAGCGGTCGAAATATCATGGATATAATCCTTTACCTCTACCTTTGTATGAGCAAGTTCTCGGTCAAGTTGCATAACATCCCAGAGTGTTTTTTGCTTACTGTAGGTAACATCTTTGTACGTTGAGACAACATAGCTTCCACTAATAATGATACAAACAATCAATACTGGGCCAAGTAGTGTCAGTAGCACATTGCTGAGTTGATACTGTTGAGATAAATTCATCGTTTAGAGCACTAAATAGTGTTCAGAATAGTGATATCACTTAACTGCCAGATCAGCATGCCATCCACTTCTTTTGATACAACCTTTAAGTCATCTGAAGGCACCATAATCCATAACGGACCTTTATCACGAACAGATAGGCGTGAACCATTTATGCTATGCGCTACGATAGGCCTGAATGACTTAGCAATGGTAAAGTCAACGTCAACAGAGTAATCATTTAGCGCTTTAAGGTTAATCTTTGTCGCATCACCACAGGCAATCTTGATTATATCTTCCAATAGCGGCCCAGTGAAGGTTTCAGCTTCTGCTGACCAGCTGTGATGTGTTTTAAACTGCTGTTGAGGGAGTCCTAGCAGTGAAGTCTCTGACAGTTGTAACGTATTAGTACAGCCACTGTTTGCAGTAGCTTGAATCATCAGCACGGTATCGTCATTTTTCGAAACACTAGACACCACGGGATGACTAGAGCTAGAGAAAAAAGATGGCTCTGGTTGATAGATGTAGTAAGCACCCAGCAGGCTAAATGTAACCACGAATGCAAGTAAGAGGATCAGTTGGTTTGTAGGTTTCTGTTTTAATTTCATGAGGAGTAAAATCCCTATCAGCTATTTGACTCTTGTAATATTGCTAATAGTAGCTAAAACGGACTTTACTGCTGCTTAATATGGTATCAAAAGGCTTTTACACCTTAGTTTCTAAAAGCCTCTACCCCAAAAGAGCAAAGGCTTATAGTTCTAATGTTTCAAATGCTCAACTAATCACCCAGCCAAACCCTTATCAACAATCTCAAACACATCATTCGAGATTCCATCCGTCTTATGAACACGCTCCAAACACGCCTTCATCAACGCACTACGTTGTGTCTCAATCTGACGCCACTTAATCAACGGGCGAATCATACGCGAAGCAACCTGCGGATTACGGGTATCAAGATCAATTACAAAGTCTGTTAAGAACTCATAACCTGATCCATCGGCCGCATGGAAGTTGACCAAATTAGCCATCGCAAAACGACCAATCAACGAACGAATCTTATTCGGGTTATTCGCATCATAAGCGGGGTGAGTTTGTAGCGCTTTAACCTGCTCCAACGTACCCGGTAACGTAGAAGCGGCTTGAATAGCAAACCACTTATCCATTACTAATGGGTTATCGTTAAACTGCACTTCAAACGCTTTCAACGCTTGCTCACGCTCTGGACAGTCGGTATCAGCCAATGCACTCAACGCTGCCAAACGATCCGTCATATTATTCGCATTTTCAAACTGCGCTAAACACTGCTGGTGAATCATTTCATCATCAATCAATGACAAGTAAGCAAGGCATGTATTCTTCAAGCTACGACGACCGATACTAGCAGCATCAACCGTGTAATCTTCATTGGTATTCAGAGCATCGTATTGAGCATCTAGTGACAAACGCATGCCGTTAGCCAATGTGGTCATAAAGAACTTACGCACTTCATGAATCGCTTCTGGGTCGGCTTTCGCGACCAGACCAGCAATGTCAGACTCACCCGGTAGGCTCAATGCTTCAGCACGTAACGCAGGGTCTAAATCGGCGTTATCCAATACCTGCTGGTAAGCATCTACAACTTCTGGAGAAACCCCAATCGCCACACCACACTCACGCTCATCTAACATTTGTAAGATCAACTGCTGCGCTAAACGCTGACTAGCTTCCCAACGGTTAAAGTCATCACTGTCATGCTGCATTAGGAAAATGTAGTCTTCCGTGCTGTAGTCATAGCTGTATTTAACCGGTGCAGAGAAGTCACGAAGCAGTGAAGGCAATGGCTTTTCAGCGACATTTACAAACGTCACGCTTTGCGTAGCATCCGTAATATTGATAACTCGCTCAGTGTCATGACCGTCTGCTTGGTCCGCTGTTTCGCCTTCAATCTGCAAAGCAATTTCTTCACCCGCTAAGTTGATCAACGCCAACTTAAACGGAATCAAAAACGGTGCTTTGTCATTTGACTCAGGCGTATCAGGACAGCTCTGAGCAAAGTTTAAAGTACACGTTTTATTCGCCGCGTCGTAATCCATCGTCACAGCTACTTCTGGCGTTCCCGCTTGGTTGTACCACATTTCCATTTGCGATAAATCTGCGCCGTTAGCGTCTGACATTGCTGCAAGGAAGTCTTCAGTTGTTACGGCCTGTCCGTCATGACGCTCGAAGTACAAGTCCATACCTTTACGGAAACCATCTTGGCCGAGTAGCGAGTTATACAAACGCACCACTTCCGCGCCCTTCTCGTAAACCGTTACCGTGTAAAAGTTATTAATTTCAATAAACGATGATGGGCGAATTGGATGCGCCATTGGACTCGCATCTTCTGCAAACTGATGAGTACGCAACATACGCACGTCTTCAATACGCTTTACCGGACGTGAGTGTAAGTCAGCCGTAAACTCTTGATCACGGAAAACCGTCAACCCCTCTTTAAGGCTCAACTGGAACCAGTCGCGGCAAGTAACACGGTTACCCGTCCAGTTATGGAAGTACTCATGACCAATAACCGCTTCGATATTAATGTAATCAATATCCGTCGCTGTCTCTGGGCTGGCAAACACCAACTTAGAGTTAAAGACGTTCAAGCCTTTGTTTTCCATCGCGCCCATGTTGAAGTCATCAACCGCAACAATCATATAAATATCTAGATCGTACTCGAGACCAAAACGCTCTTCGTCCCATTTCATGGCACGAATCAGTGACTCCATTGCGTATCCGCAAAATGGAATATTGTGTGCTTCGGTGTAAATCTCTAGTGCAACTTTACGCCCTGACATCGTCGTGAACTCATCACTCACGTGCTCAAGATTTCCAGCGACTAGCGCAAACAAGTAAGCAGGTTTGATGAATGGGTCATGCCATACCGCAAAGTGACGACCATTCTCTAAGTCACCTTTCTCAACGCAGTTACCATTTGATAACAGTACTGGGTAAGACGCTTTATCCGCCGTGATACGAGTGGTAAAAATCGTCATCACGTCTGGACGGTCAAGGAAGTAAGTGATCTTACGGAAACCTTCCGCTTCACACTGTGTGCAGTACTTACCACCTGACTGATATAGACCCTCTAATGACGTATTCTTTTCTGGGTAAATACGGCTGCTAACTTCCAACTTAAAGCTCTCTGGTAAGTTGCTTAATGATAAAAATTCATCATCAACCGTATATTCACCTTCACTTAATAACTTGCCATCAAGCTTAACGCTCAGTAGCTCCTGCAACTCACCGTGCAGTGCTAACGTCGTTGCTGTTGGCTGTTTTGGGTGACGTGTGTATTTAGCGGTTGAAGTAACAACTGTCGAGTCATCAGCCAAGTCAATGTTTAGTGAAAGACTCTCCGCTAGATAAAACGGTACTTGATATTCTTCGAGTCGAATGACCTGAGCTTGTCCTTGTTTCATGTATATTCTCTTGTTGAAATTTTCACTATCGTTAGGTGTTTAGTAAAGCCGCTAGGTTAGCAATAGCTCAACTTTAAAGAAGTTTTATGACTTCTTGTCGTTGGGTAGCGACTTTTTAAAAATGTTCGATATAGGTAATGTGCGACTTTTTTCGGTGACTTCAATGGTCTTTGGTAAACGATCAGTCATTTCTCGGTGGGCTTTTTTTGATCTGACTAAATAACCACCCATCGCACCGGCAGCCGTGGTTAGTGTCATTAGGCCAAAGGTCAGCAGTTCAATGATTAACATGAGAATGCCTGCCCCGACAGCCGCCGCAAACGCGCCACCTACTTTGATATTTGCCTTGCCTTGGGTTTTACGTGCTTCACTGGCAATTTGCTTTTGTGTCTTCTCAACGAGCTTGGTTTTAGCACGCTCGGCTTTTACCTGATATTGCTCTCGCTCTTTGGCAAAGTCTAGCTTGACCTTATTGACCGCTTGTTGAGTCGCGTTTTTGGCTAAAGATGAGAACCATAGAGAGACAAAAATGCCTAATAGAACAACAGCTAGCGTAATACCCACCCAAATTTCAGGTTTTATGGGTTGTGGCATAAACCAGATAATTGCAGCTGTCGCACATTGTAATAACAATATCCCTGGTAAATAACGCAACATAAATTGAACCTATTTTACTGTTCGTGAATCTAATTGAGGGTATCATAACGTATTACATAACGGTTTTTTAGGATAACTCTACCCATGCAAAACGTGGATCAGCAAGAAATAAAAAAATTCGAAGATATCGCTCACCGCTGGTGGGATTTGGATAGCGAATTTAAACCGTTACACCAAATCAACCCTTTGCGCTTGAACTACATCGACCAGCTTGCTGGCGGTTTATCTGGCAAAAAAGTGATCGATATTGGCTGTGGCGGTGGAATCTTATCTGAGAGTATGGCGTTGCGTGGGGCTGAAGTAACAGGGATTGATATGGGTGAATCACCAATATCAGTCGCTCAACTTCATAGCCTTGAAGCTGGCGTAGAAATTGATTATCAGCAAATCACTGCAGAGGAGATGGCAGAACAACGTCCTGCTCAATATGACGTAGTGACTTGCATGGAAATGCTAGAGCATGTACCCGACCCAGCAGCGATCATTGCTGCTTGTGCGTCTCTAGTGAAGCCAGATGGTCATATTTTCTTCTCTACTATCAATAGAAATCCGAAAGCTTTCGCACTTATGATCATTGGTGCGGAGTATGTTTTGCGTATGGTGCCTAAAGGTACCCATGAGTATGGAAAATTTATACGCCCATCTGAATTAGAAGGATGGGGAAGACAAAGCAACTTAAGCTTGAAAGATATTAAAGGGATGACTTACAACCCTATTTTTCAGAACTACAAACTAGGTAGTGACGTTGACGTCAACTACCTAATGCATTTTAAGAAAGGATAAACTGTCATGATGACATCGACATACAGAAAGATTATTTTTGCCTTTGCAGTAATTACAACAATGACGCTATCAGGTTGCGCTGTGCGATATGATAACGTCGCTGTTGACCCTGTTTCAAAACGCACCATCGTTAAAAACATCGACGCTCAGACGCAAAATAAAGTCGCTGCTGTTAAAAAATCACTGATGTCATTAGGGCCAAACATTGACCCTCTTGAAGCACAGCTATTGGCTCATGAAGCAGTGAACTATCCTAAGGTATTGGCTAACCAATACAACCTAGTTCAACCTGCATATTTACAAAATATCTTGGTTAACTACGGCTACCGTGAAAATGGTCTTTGCTGGCAGTGGACTCGCGATATGGCGAAACACATTCAAGCACGTACATGGAAGAGCTTTGACTTCTACCACGGTACTGCTAACCGCAGACGTTTTAACGAGCACAACTCGCTAATCGTTGCGGCTAAAGGTAAAGGCGTTAAAGAAGGTATGTTGCTTGACCCTTGGAGAAACTCTGGTGAGTTGTTCTATGTTAAAACAACACAAGATCCTAAGTACTTCTGGACACGTTTCATCAACTAAGTTTGGTGAGTGTTAGAACCTGAAGGGAGTCCATTGTGGCTCCCTTTTGTTTTTGTCGGCAAGGATGTCTGGCGAATTAACAACCAAGGATTGTGATCGTGAATACCCTATTAAAAAAAACCTCACTCACGTTGTCACTCGCACTGCTTTTAGTTGCGTGTAGCAAAAAAGATAATGAAGCCTTATCGGTAAAGCCCCCTATTTCCGTTATTCCTCACACACTGGCAGTCACTGAGTCTGTAATTCAAACGCGTATTCGTGTGCCCTTAGATAATTTACAACAAAGGCTAGAAAACGACATACCAGAGATGTTGTACAACTCTGCAGGTGCAGAAAAGCAAAAATGTGTCCGTATATTTGGTAAGAATCACTGCGAAGAGTTTCGTGTGGGTGGTTGGGCAAAGCGCACTGGCCCAATACAAGTACAAGCATTAGATAATGGCTATTTGCGCATAAAACTACCACTACAGTACAAACTTAAAGCGACTTCCAGAGGCAAGTTAATCGGGAACTTGCTCAAGGGCGTAAAGTTTAAAACCGCAGCTTTTACCGCGATTGCAGATATCCGGCCTAATATTTCTAATGACTGGCAACTGCAAGTCAGCCATACCTCTAAAATTATTTGGCAAAAGAAACCAGTGGTTAAGGTCATCGGCATGAATATCAGTATTCAACAGCTACTCGAAAAGCCGATAGAAAAAGCCTTAGCCAAAGCTCTTAATAAGCAAAAGACGAAACTAGCCAGCGAAAACCGTTTAAAACAAAAGGTGGATGAGTTTTGGCAAAAACTCCAACAACCACATCAGATAAGCAACTCACTTCCGCTATGGTTACACACTACGCCAAAAGCGTTGCACTTGTCTCAGCTACGTATTGAGAATAATGCTTTGCAACTTGGCCTTGCACTGAAAACCAGCTTACGCACGACACAAGAACCAAAAAGTACTCAAGCAAACAATTCAGCGACACCTGCGCCTATTCGCCAAGCGATCAACCATTCAACTATCCACTTAAGCCTGCCACTTGCACTTGGCTATCAACAAATTCAAGACAGCATCAAACAAGGCTTACAAAAGAAACCTGTAACTCTCCAAGAAGGTAATGCCAGCATCGTTATAAATGACGTTGAGGTATACCCCAATAACGACCGTTTGGTGCTAGCCGCTAAAGTCACTATCAAGGGGTTTAAGGGCTGGTTTGCCAGTAAAGGTGAAATCTATATATCTGGTAAACCTGTGGTTGATAATGCAAACCACATTGTGCGTCTTGCTGATGTTGCGTTTAGCCGAAAACTTGAAAGCCCTTTTTGGCAAGTAGCTACACAACTACTGCAAAAGCAATTACTAGAGAGCCTGAAAAAGTCATTGGTACACGATTTTTCCAACGACTATGACAAGCTTTACGCTTCCATCAATCAAAAGTTACAGGGGCAGAAAAAAGGCAAATTACGACTCCACGGTCATTTGAACAGCCTACAGGTCAAAGATATTCATCCTGACTTAGACGAGTTACTATTAGTACTTGAGGCCAATGGTGCCGTTGATCTAGAGCTAGTCGAGTAAAGAGCGGTGTATGATGGTTATCTTATAGTCTCAAACTTAATGTATACTATCTGCACAATGCATATTAACCAACTAGGATAATTATTCATGGAACGAAAAGTTAGCGACTGGGGCGGTACAATGTCCGCCTTTATTTTAGTGATATTCGTCAACTACTTGTCAAATGCACTACCGCTCAATGGCTTTACACAAAAAGATCTGTCTGACAAATACACCTCGCTGTTTACCCCCGCTGGTTTTACCTTTTCGATTTGGGGAGTGATCTACCTTGCGCTGGCCGCTTTTGTGGTTTATCAAGCGTTACCATCACAACGTAATAATGTATTGATGTCTAAAGTCAGCAAGTTATTTATTGTTAGCTGTTTTGCAAACATGCTTTGGTTGTTTGCATGGCACTATGAGTTTGTCGGCACCTCGCTTGTCATCATGTTCGGCATATTGGCTACACTCATCGCTATATACCGTGCTTTAGGGCTAAATATGCGCCAAGCCACGTGGAAAGAGCACCTCTTTCTCCACCTACCTTTCAGCCTTTATACCGGATGGATCACCGTTGCCACCATGGCGAATATCAGCATTTTTCAAAACGCAATGGGCTGGGATGACCTGTTTGTGAGTGCGACTAACTGGACGTTGCTCAAACTTGCTGTTGTCGGTGTGATTGGAGCTATTATTGTTCTGCGACGTTGTGACTTTATTTATGGACTTGTAATTGCTTGGGCTGCATTTGGCATCATGAGTAAACAAGTGGATACGCCTATGATTGCAGGAGCTGCAATGATGTTAGTGGCATTTTCGGTAATCTTGGCAACTTATGAGGGAATTAGGCAGTTGTTTAAAGACTAAAATCCGTATTCAATAACTACCGATATGATTGTGAATTCTCAACACAGCGTATAAGATTTACCGATGAGTAAATTACTGATAATCGCCAACACTCCATCCACTAATACACAGGCCTTGCGCGATGCCGTCGTGGATGGCGCACAATCAGCAGAAATATCCCCTATTGTGCTTTCACCCTTCGATGCAAACGCCGAGCATGTGTTACAGGCACAAGCAATCATCATAGGTACGACAGAAAATTTTGCTTACATGAGTGGTGCTCTAAAGGATTTCTTTGAGCGTATTTATTACCCTTGCCTTGAACAAAAACAGGGCTTGTCGATGGCCCTATATGTGAAGGCAGGAAATGATGGGCAAGGCGCAAAAAGTAGTGTGGAGCGTATTACAACCGGACTACGTTGGAAGCACGTCCAGTCGCCCCTCATCTTGAGTGGCGACTATAAGCCGGAATTTGCTAAAGATTGCTATGAACTGGGAGCCGGTATGGCGGAAGGCATGAAGATGGGAATCTTTTAATGAGAGCTGAGTAGCAAGCCCATCAACCCTCCACTGCATAAGATAATATTCGTTTCAGTGAGTCGATTTTTGTCCATTATTCCTCCCTGATTGACCTATTCAACACCCTATGTCAAATAAATCAGCATCAGCACATATAAGCCAAAGCATTAACTATTTGGTTTTCCTACAACAAAAACATCGTCGCCAGACCCAAGAAGCTCACAAACCCAATCACATCGGTGACTGTCGTTAGTACAACACCACCCGCCAATGCTGGATCAATACCTACTTTCTTCATGAGCATCGGAATACCAAAGCCTGATAACGAAGCGATCAACAGGTTAACGATCATCGACGCAGCCAATACCATCGAGATTCTAATGTCTGAGAACCAAAAGTAAGAAACGATACCCACCACAATAGCCCAAGTCACACCACTAATCGCTGAGATGGTAATTTCTTTATAAGCTAACCATTTCGAGTTTGCCGAACTGATTTTACCCGTGGCAAGTCCGCGAATCATCAACGTCAGTGTCTGACCGCCTGCAATACCACCCATGCTCGCCACAATCGGCATCAGTACCGCTAATGCGACGATCTGTTGCAAGGTCGCTTCAAATAATCCAATTACCCATGCTGCTAAAAACGCAGTCGCTAAGTTGATGCCTAACCAAAACAATCGACGTTTAGCACTAGATAATATCGGTGAGAATAAATCCTCTTCCTCGTCCAAACCAACGGCACCCAGTATTTGGTGGTCAGCCTCTTCATGCAAAATATCGACCATATCATCCAACGTCACACGACCTAGTAACACACCATCCTCGTCAACAACGGCGATAGAGATCAAGTCTAAGTCACGGAACATAATCGCTAAGTCATGCTGCGAAGCATTCGGTGCAATAAATAATCCGTCTTTATCCATCACCTCTTCCACTAACACAGAAGGGTTATGCGTCAATAAGTCTGACAGGTGCAACACACCCTGAAATACGCGCTGGCGGTCAATCACCATCAACGATGGCGTATGATCAGGAATCGACTCACGGTTACGCAAAAAACGAAGCACTGTTTCAAGCGTAATGTCCGAACGCACAGCGATGGCGTCTGTCTCCATCACACGTCCGACAGAGTCCTCTGGGAACGCAAGAGTGGCTTCCAAACCGCGAAGGCCGTGGTAGTCCAATGATTGACGAATAGCCTCACCCACATCATCTGGTAAGGTATCAACCATCTCAGCAAGGTCATTACTTTCTAGGTTTGAAACCGCCTCAACGACCTGCTCATGTTCTAGGTATTTTACTAGCGACAAACGCGCCACTTCACCTAATTCAACCAGTACATCACCGTTTCGATCTTGCGGTATCACAGACCAAAGCTGGCCACGCTGAGAGTCAGGAATAGACTCTAATAATCTCGCTATCTCTGCTGCCTCTAAGTCAGCAAATAAGCCAAGCAATACTTCTTTATCAAAGTCTGCTAATGCTTCCATGACTTCGTCAATCAGTGCCGGAGAGTTATTAAGTTGTTCATTAGTATCAGTCATTAGAAGGCTACCTTTATCGTTATCTGTATTTAGTTAATTAGTGATAATTGTTGGAGTGCTTTGGGACGTAAAAAGTCACAATTATTCTGATGTACTTTTCATCTACCAATATTTTTTTAAAATAAATGTGACTATCTGTTTCTAGCAGTCGTCTAAGTAGTACATGTCACAATTGTGACTAACTTAAGTAAATTAATATTCAAGGATATGATAATGAAAACTACTTTGACAGCATTGGCATTGATCGCAACATTGGGCACAACAGCAGTTTACGCAGACAGCCATGCAGAAAAAACAAGTGACTCTGGCGATGCTGAAAAATCACGTGTAATCAGCGAGACTTCAATCGCGATTTATTCACAAAACCCATACATCCAATCTATCATGGAAAAGACGACTCATATCCAAGCTAAGCGTTTGAAAGAGATTATGGCTCGTGGTGACAAAGTTATCTTGTTGGACGTTCGCCCACGTGCTGAGTTTAAAACAACGCCTGGTATTAAAGGCACTGCGATGAATATTCCTCGTAACTTCCTAGAAGTTGAAGCGTATGAGCAGTTAGAAGACAAAGGCGCATCAATCATTATTGTTAGCTCTAAAGGTATTCGTGGTGGTTTAGCAGCGAACACGCTACAAGCAATGGGTTACACAAATGTACGTAACTTATTGGGTGGTGTTGAAGGCTGGTTTAAGAAATAAAAATCCGTGTTGTAAATGGTGGTACTTTAGCCCCGTCAGAGTGATCTGCCGGGGTCTTTTTTTGCCCCGACATTTATTCATTTAACTACTTTCACAGGCTCTTCTATTCAGAAGTACTTTGCTCAGTCAATTGACAGATATGCGCTGCAAATGCTGCTGGGATTGGCGGCACGACACCTTCCGTGTTTAAGTCATACCAGTTACCGTCATCAAAGCCGTCATAGGCAAGGTACAGTTTTCTTTTCTCATCATGAGTACTACATCCTTCAAGCGGTACCTCAGCGACACCCGTTGCTACAGCCTCTGACTCTTGATTGGTGGAGCTAAAGGTTATTTGTAAAAGCGTTATGCCACCTTGGGTTTCGTACTTAATATAACTACCAATAATGCGATCATAGCTCATGATGTTTTTATTAATAATTGGCATCGTGCCCGCTTTTGGATCATCACCAGTCAGTACTTTATGACCGGTATGTGTATGCGCTTCCGATGCCTCAGTAACCGGTAAAAAGTGGGTATGCTTACGTTTCCCCTTGTCATGACTATGTGCCACGGGCAACACATCTTCAGCGGTTACCGTTAGAGGAAGTAATGGCATAGAAAATAATACCGTGGCTATCATTAGGTGTTTAATCTTCATTTTTTACTCTGTGGTGTTATGTAGGGTTAGTCGTATGAACGAATGACATACGTCAAAAAGGACAGTCTGAAAATAACGTAACAGACTGCCAAACAGATCAAAACAAACTTATATTATTGAGCCGTTAGTGGCTCTTCGCTTATTTCAGGATCAGCCATTTCTGCGTCTGGTGCTGGGAATATTTGGACGGCACCCACTCGATTATTTTCAATCGTGAGCGCAACAAATCGCAATCCATTTTCAATAATTTCGTCGTTAGTATTTGGCATACGATTTAACTGTTTCATAAACAAGCCACTCACCGTATTTGACTCAATACTATTATCAAAATCAACACCAACAATACGTTCAAGATCTGTTATCGAAACCAGACCATCTGACAACCAATGATCTTTTTGCCAAACAAGCGGCGAGTCCGCTTCATCCATATCCAACTCATCTGAAATCTCGCCCACAATTTCTTCTAGGATATCTTCCATGGTAACCGCGCCAGCAAAGCAACCATACTCATCCATCGCTAATGCCATGTGAGTTCTATTTTTACGCATAGACTCAAACAGGTCAGACACCTGCTGCACTTCAGGAACTAATAAACACTCGCGCAAGCAAGTGCGTATAGCGACTAAAGGCTCATCGTTTTCATTTTTTACCAACAAGCGGTTGAATAAGTCTTTCACTAACAGGACACCAATCGGTGTGTCTGAGTTGCCGTCAAAAACAGGGTAACGAGAATGCTGCGTCGACAACATCAGCTTAAGCGTTTCATCCCATGGCGCTTGCAGGTCGATTACGTCCATTTCATTTCGTGACACCATAATTTGCTGTACGCGATGAGTGTCAAAGATAAACATGTTGTGCAGCATACCGGCCATATCAGATTTCATATCGCCGTGCTTCTCTGAGGTATCAATAATCCCACGAATTTCTGCATCAGATAACACGTCAGCATGACTGGCTTCTTCAACATTAAACAATCCCAAAATCGAACCAGACGCTTTATTGAGTAACCAGTTCAGAGGAAAAGCCATCACATAAAACCAGTGCAGCGGGTAAGCACACCACATTGAAACAGGCTCTGCTTTACGAATGGCGAAGGTTTTTGGAACTTGCTCACCAACAACGATGTGTAACGAAGAAAATATTAAGAAACCAAATGCAAATGATAGTGGGTGGAGAATTTCTTCAGGAATACCAAATGTTAAAAATACCGGCTCTAGCAAGGCTGCAACCACAGGTTCACCGACCCAACCTAAACCCAGTGATGCCATGGTGATACCTAGCTGACAGGCTGCTAAGTAGGACTCTAGGTTCAGTTGGATTTTTTGTGTGAGTTTTGCTGTGCGACTGCCTCCGTCCGCTAGTACATTAATTCTAAAGCTCTTAGCTTTAACTAATGCGAACTCTGCCGCCACAAAAAATGCGTTAATGACCAGTAATAAGACTATGGCTACGATGCTAGCGGTTTGATGTTCCATCGGTGTTTCCTTGATTCAAAATAAATCATTCATTTATATACGTGTCACTCAGACAGAGCTCACAGATACAAAGTCACAATTTATTTCAATTACTCACCTATTTTTTAATCTATAAATATTTTTAAAATAAATGTGACTATCTGTTTCTAGCAGCCGTCTAAGTAGTATGGGCCACAGTTGTGGCTACTTTAAATGAATTAATCATCAAGGAGATGATAATGAAAACTACTTTGACAGCATTGGCATTGATCGCAACGATTGGCGCAACAGCAACTTACGCAAATAGCCATGCTGAATCGGCAAGCGACGCTGGTGATGCTGAAAAAACACGCGTAATTAGTGATACTTCAATCGCTATTTATTCACAAAACCCTTATATCCAGTCTGTCATGGAAGATACGACTCACATTCAAGCCGCACGTTTGAAAGAAATTATGGATCGTGGTGATGAAATTATCTTACTAGACGTTCGCCCACGTGCTGAGTTCGAATCGACTCCTGGTATCGAAGGTACTGCAATGAATATTCCTCGTAACTTCATCGAAGTTGAAGCATATGAGCAGTTAGAAGATAAAGATGCATCGATCATTATCGTTAGCTCTAAAGGTATTCGTGGTGGTTTAGCGGCGCACACGCTTCAAGCAATGGGTTACACAAATGTACGTAACTTGCTTGGTGGTGTTGAAGGCTGGACTAAGTAATAAGAATCCGTGTTGTAAATGGTGGTCTTTGGCCTCGTCAGAGTAATCTGGCGGGGCATTTTTTTGCCTAAAATTAATGGCTTAGTGAAATTAATTTGTGACTATCCCATCTCCCCCTGAGTCTAATTATTAAGAGTTATTAATATTCATCACATTAAACAATTGTTTTCAGTAGAAAGGGACGGTCTAAATGAACAGGATAATCAATAATTTATGCCAAGCAAGGAGTGCTCTCTTATGTGGGTAATGGCGCTGTTGGTCCTAGGGATCGGGTTGTATTTCTTAAATAGAAAAACCCACTCTAACAGTCTAGAGGTCGTTTGGCAGGAGAAGTACTGGGTCACAAATTCGACAGTACCTATGTCGAACGTTGCACAAGCCTGTGACTTAACGCTCTCAGCAGAGGAAGCAGAACTCAGTGTTGGAGAGTTATTAAACCGCTACTTGAGAAGGCAACCCCATTGCGGTGACACTCTGAATGAATACGGTGTTATGTTTTTGGTAATATCGGATGTCACGGATACTATCCGTATTTACCCAAGAAAAAACCGCTAGATAGTAGACTGCCAGGGTTCTTGATTGATCCCCGGCATTTCCGTGTTTATTGTTATTCGTGACTCACTATCAAGAACTGATTTTTATCACTTCTTTGTAAAGTGTCGAGTTTGGGATAGATAGCTGTTCGTCATCTTCAATAATGATAATAGTACTTAACGTCCCTACTTCACTGACTACACCACGCACACCGTCAATCTCTATCACATCCCCTTGCTGGAACTGCTCACGCGCATAAATACCCGTCAGTAGGTTATGTGATACCTCACGCGAGCCAAGCCCAACAGAAATAGCGAGGATCAACATGATGCCGCCCACAACTAATATAATAATGTTGTGCAGCAATTCCGTTTCGATCTCTAGCTGTTCTAAAGCAACCAACACCACAACCGTCACCATTATTCCATACACTAAGTTACCGAGTGTTTTGGCGGAATTAGAGCCGATTGTCGCTGGCTTTTCCATAATGATACGACGTAAAAACTGCGCAAACATCATTCCAAAAATAACGATCACCAGCGCTGTAATAATCTTCGGTAAGAAGCTAATAAAGCTCTTAAACAGATTAACCAGCTCTGTTAGTCCAAGCATGTTTGCTGCGGGGACTAAAAATACAAACAACACCATCCAGAAGATAATCTTACCGGCAAAGATTGAGGGCCGTTTAACCATGCCCGCATCTTGCATAACGTCAGACACACCTGCTTTGCTACTTATGCGGTCTAAACCGATACGACGCAATAACGTGGCACTGATCTTTTTAAAAATCATCGCTACAACAACACCCAAAAGCAATATCAGCAATGCGCCGATGAGGTTAGGTAGTGAGCTGATCACTGATGACCACTGATTAGTCAGGTTACTGACCACTGAACTTTGTAACTTTTCAAAGTCAATCATGGTGTTGAAGTCCATTACTTATTTTTTCCGTATAAATAATTATCGGGAACTCGTGAGTAGCTTAATAATGCCATTAAGCAGCATAAACATAGTAGTCACTAGTGACCCGAAAAAAAGAATGATGTCACGCAGTGCAAGCTCATGAAGACTGCGGCTAATAATTGCTTTGAACCGCGAGCGTGACGTCTTCACTGACATCTGTTTGTTGTACTTGAAAAGGTTCGATATATGACTTTCAAGTTTTTTCTTATCTGAGTCGCTCATGTGCAGTACTTCTCATGAAGCTGTTTGAATTTTTCTAGGGTTCGATAAAATGTCATCTTGGTCGCGCTGAGCTTTTTTTCTAGGACTTTCGCAATTTCTTCGATCGACAGTTCACTGGTAAAACGCAGTAAAATCACATCGCGCTCGTCGTCTGTCATTTTATCAATAACGCTTTGGACGCATTCTCTCTCGTCATCATTTTCTGCATTTATTGCAGTATCACTCGCCTCGTCCTCATAGCTTTCCGCTGACTCATCATCGCCATATTCATGGAATTGATTAAATCGTTGGGTCTTGCTGAGTAAGGTTTTGCAATGATTGATGGCGATACTGAACAGCCACGTTTTGAAGGTGGAACGGTATTCAAAATTTGGGAGTGTGTGAAACACTTTCATGAATACTTCCTGCGTTGCGTCTTCGGCATCACTCTCGATAGAAAGGTAGCGACGGCACATAGCGTAAACAGGTTTTTGGTAACGCCTAACAAGCTCTTCGTAGCTCGTAGCGTTGTAGGGTAACTCTACTTGAGACTGACGAACTAAAGTGTCGTCATCCAGTGTTGTGAGAGTTGTCGGCATAGGTAGTGAAAAGACCTGAGGGATTTGGGACAATGAGTTATCGCTGTAGCGGATAGTATACAGAAATACCATTCATTGTTAATCCAAATCCCTCCGGCCAAAAGCGAAGGATTAAATCATCCTTCACTTAGTTTTCTACTACTTCGATTAACGTAGACGGTAGCCAACGTTAAAGTTTAGAGATGTATCAAGGTCATCAGCACCATCTAGATCAGTAATTGTAGCAACAAGACCTAGGTCTAACTGGTTATCCAACTCATAGCTAAACGCTGAAGAAAGATAGTTGTTAGTGGTATTATCTGTTCCAGAAACACCAGAATCTACAGAAGTAAGTGTCCAAGAGTTTTCCCAGTCAATCTTGTCACTTAACTCATAAGTAAGCGTCATAACATTTTCAAAGTCGTAACCGTTGTCA
>NZ_QGKL01000029.1 GCF_003172895.1 Leucothrix arctica
CGAGTGTGACTAAGTATGCTGATTGGCCATGGATCGTATCGCCTTCCCAATCACCGAGTCGCGTGCGTTTATCAACAATAGCTGGGCGCTCTGATATATCTTTTCGATTAGGAATGAGGTTTACACCCGCTTTTCTATTACGTTTCCCACCTTTCCAGCGCGTCTTTCCATAGCAGGGTAATGCTTGGTAAAGCACCCCTCCTTGATGTTTATCCCTCTTTATTCGATGGTAAATCGTGCTGTGACTTAAACGCTCTTTTTGTGGGACTCCCTCTCGCTTCATTCGCTGGCTGATCGACTCTGGAGACCAGCCTAAGCAAAGTCCTTTCCTAATAAAGTCATCCGTTTTATCACTGACTTTATGATGCTTTGCAGCCTCTTTCTGTCGGCCAATACTCTGGAGATGAGCGGAAGCGGCTTCATAACCGTTGGCAGACTTATTCCGTCTCAACTCACGGCTAACTGTTGAATAGTGAACGCCTACTTTGCACCCTATTTGACGTAAATTATGTTTAGTTTCTCGCAAGCTCCAAATTTGGTATCGTTGTGCCTGAGTTAGCTGGCGATAATGTGTGCTCATAGCAGACCTGTTTTTTGTGTGAGAACTGAAACGGTAACGTCAGTTAACTCACTTTTCAATCAGGTGCGTGTTGCACTTATTCTATTACTCCAGCCTTAACTCAAACCAAACTATCGACAATAATTTACCGCACACACTCTGATATGCGTGCGGTAAATCGTTTAAAACAGGACAATTAACGAACCAAAGGAACACTTCTGAATTCAACGTAAGTTGAAGAGCTTAAAGCAACCCTGAAAAGAGGGACTATATCACCACTTGAAATCACATCTGAAAATGTCATCTCAGATCTAACTAAAACTCCTTTAACTAATAGTTTGATTGGATATTTTTCATTAATTATTCTTCCATATTTAATTTTGTCGACATTGTATTGATCACCTTCAGCATCAATCAAAAAGCTTCTAGCATCTAAAGTGATTTTTTTATCACTGGAGGTGTTTTTGACTGTAAATTTACACTTAATGGATTTTGCTTTTTGGGTACATGACTTCACTGTAAACTCAACTTCATTATACACAACACGGCTTTGAGACCCTTCGGGAAGGTCAATGTCATCATTTTCAGTGAATAATTTCCGGATGGCATTCAGCTTATCTAAGTCGCTTAAAGAATCACTACCTTCTATTACTCTGCAATATAAATATATCAGCTTAGCTTTAATTACTGTTTTATTTGCATCTTTATGCTTTTCAAAAATATTTGTTGTTTCTTTATCTAAAGACAGCTTTACATTACCATCAATTGCACCAAGTTTAAAAAGTGTTGAGGCTGATCCTGCTACTTCTGCTGCGATTTTTTCACTTACTTTTGCTTGTGGATTAAGAACCTCGCAAGCACCGATCTCACTGGCATATAAGCTATTAGAAAAAGATAAAACAAACAAAAAGATCAAAAAACTAATTACTTTCACAAAAATACCCCTATATTTAAAATATAATAACTTTGCCTCACGGACTGTAGTACATTTAGCCAGTAAAGTTAAGTATCAGTAAATAGCATTAGTAATTCAATTTACCTATCTGGAAAAACACCATTAATATCCAAGGTAGCATCATCACACAAAACTTTGTACGTTTTCGAAAAAACCAAGTGAATGAAACTTCACATTTGACACTTCTGGGTTACATATAAGATACTTATGAAATACACAGGTATCAAAAATGAAAATCGACACATACTCTGCTCCGTCTAAAAACGCAGTACTTCTACTCGGTCAACTCATAGAAGTAGCTCGCAAAGAAAAAAAGTTAACGGCCACCGAAGTTGCAGAACGAGCGGGAATATCCCGTCCCTTTCTACAACGTATCGAAAACGGCGACCCCAAATGCAATATCGGTGCATTCTTCGAGGTAGCCACTATCGTTGGCGTAAAGCTGTTTGACGCTGACGAAACCAGTCTAAGCAAGCACATCCGCCAAGTAGAAGATAAGCTCACCCTTCTCCCAAAATCCATTCGTAAAAAGCAACGCAAGGTAGACGATGACTTCTAACAACTATACCGAGGCCTATGTCTGGATTTGGCTCCCCGAAGCAACCGAACCTGTTGTTGCTGGCAAGTTGGAAATGGATGGTAAAGAGCTACTCTTTAATTATGGTAAAAGCTATTTGGCGCGAGTGGATGGCGCTAACCCTGCCATTGCTATTTATGATAAAGAGTTGCCACTACAATCAGGCTCTATTCCCTTGTTAGATGGTTTGGACATGCCAAGCTGTATACGTGATGCAGCGCCTGATGCGTGGGGGCGACGCGTCATTATTAACCGAACTCTTGGGTTAAAAGGCGCGAATGCCGATACCGCACAACTTGACGAGTTGACCTACTTGCTTGAATCAGGTTCGGACAGGATTGGCGCGCTCGACTTTCAGACTTCACCGACTGAGTATGTACCTCGCTCTCCTCTTAACCCCTCGCTAGATGAGTTAATCGAGTCTGTAGGGCGTGTTCAACAAGGCATCCCGTTAACGCCTGAGCTCGACCAAGCGCTATTTCATGGTAGTTCGATTGGTGGCGCTCGCCCAAAGGCTTTAATTGAGCAGGACAATAAAAAGTATGTTGCTAAGTTTTCTGCTAGCTCAGATCTTTATAGTGTGGTGAAAGCGGAATACATAGCGATGCGTTTGGCTGCTATCGCAGGTCTAAACGTTGCACCTGTTCGACTAGTTAAAGCACTGCACAAAGATGTACTTTTGATTGAGCGCTTTGATCGCATTCACACCAAAAACGGCTGGCAACGTAAAGCCATGTTATCTGCTCTGACCTTATTTGGGCTGGACGACATGATGGCAAGGTATGCTAGCTATGAGGTACTGGCTGAATTAATCCGACACCGTTTTTCTAATCCTAAAAATACGCTTCGTGAGTTGTTTTCTCGACTGGTGTTTAACATCCTTTCAGGAAACACCGATGACCACGCCAGAAACCATGCTGCTTTTTGGGATGGTAGTCAGTTAACACTTACGCCAGCGTATGATATTTGCCCTCAAGGCCGTGCAGGTAATACGGCTTCTCAAGCAATGTTAATTCATGGAAATAATAACCTTAGCCAACTTCAAAACTGTTTAGAGGCGGCGCACAACTTTCATTTGTCAGAAGCAGAAGCTAAGGAAATAATTGAACACCAGATAAGTGTGATTAAAGGTCACTGGGCTGGTGTTTGTGATGAAGTGGAACTTAGCGAGGTAGATAGAAACTTACTCTGGGATCGACAATTTCTGAACCCGTTTGCGTTTGAGGATTATGCACGTTGAAGTAACTCCTGAAGATATCACCAATCAGCATGGTAAGCCTCTACGCTTACCATGCTGATGTCTAATTATGAGTGTATTCCGGCAAGTACAAAAATTGGTAGTGAGATACCTTTAAAACCTGTTACCTGTAATAGTTCCGATTTCATCTAGCACTAACTGAGAAAAATCCTTTATATCAGAAACACCCATAGTTTTTGACATAAGAAATTTTATAACTCAAGTAATATCAATAAAACACTTACTCAGAGATATGTAACACTTACAGCGCTTTCTCAAGTAAGTGGCGAAACCATTTAAAACAGGAAGGTGCACGCTATATCGGCGGAGTTTTATTACAACATCCGCCATTAAACCAGCTTTAGTCGCTACTTTTTTGCAAGGGTTTCTTCATTCAATAAGTACTGAATGCCACCTTCAATCTTAAGCGCCTGCTTGTCACCTTTGTGAGTTTCGCCAAGGTATTTAGCGCGTAATTTTCCCTGCTTATCAATCAGGTAAAACGTCGGCCAATACTGATTGCCTAAGGCATTCCAGTAGCTAAAGTCATTATCGATCATAATTGGCTGGTGCAATTTAAACTGCTTCGCCTTAGCTACGACATTGTTACTATCACGCTCACTGTCAAACTCAGACGCATGAACGCCAATAATCACAAAGTCCTCATCCTCTAATCGTTTCTCTAAATCATTAGCCCAAGGAAAAGAGCGGTAGCAATTCCAGCAGCCATAAGACCAAATATCCAGTAGTACTACCTTACCTTTTAAGTCAGCAAGCTTGAGTAGCTTACCGTTTATCCATTCAGATGCTTTGGAGTGTGTGAATTCGGGTGCAGGGGTGAGTTTTTTCTGACTGTCATTAGCATAGGTATTAGCAGTAAAAAGTAACAATAGCGTACCCAAGTATATTTTTATTTGAGTTGAGAAATAGGGTTTCACGATAGGTTCCTTTGTTAAGAGCTCTTCTATCTATACGTGAGAGTTAACAAAACCGATGGACTTAGATATTATTTATACATCTAGAAAAGCTTTGCAAAGTTACCAAAGCTTATGACCATAAAATGGAAAAAATAATATGAGTACCAGCACTTTCTTCGCCCTTGGCCTAGTCATTGCCATAGGCGTTATAATCGAAGCATTAAGCCTCCAAAAAAACGAAGGTCGTTTCACAAAACTGTTTATTTTCACGACTATCTTTGAGTTTGTCTGGGTGCTGGTGTGCGTCTACGCCCTGTTTACGATTAGTTTTCCGTCATGGAGCATCATCATCCCTGCCGGTTACATATCATACTTTGTCGTCGCTACTTGGCATACGCGCGGAATGACCGAAGGCATAGAGTCAATAGATGATCTAAAGACAATTCAAGCACCTACTGGAATGGTTAAAATCTCGCTACTAGCAGGTGTTATACTTTTTATACTTAATTGCATGGCCTTAACACTGATATAAAACTCTCTACCCCCTCCCATCACCCCCGTTACTCATTGTTGATAATTCCCAGCAACCACTTGCAACGATGTCTAATCCAAGCATTAACTGGGTGAACTGTTATCTGACATCGCTTTAGCAAGCAACTGTAAGCCTCGGCCAGTCTTCCCATTACCACGCTTAGCTCTAACCTTGAAACGTGTTTCAGCATCGAAGTCTGCTAACAATCATGAGAACGAGTTAGTAGAGGCATAAGCCGCCTTCACTTTCAGCATAAAATAATTATTCAAAAAATAATGCAGTTAAATAGCTCACTCATTCGTTATTTCTAGGACGGTGTTTTTTAAAACACTCCGTCACATTTTTTTTACACTTTAAAATTAATAAATATAGGAATACATTTATGAGCACGAAACAAATCTTGACTGCAGGTTTACTCTCTTTGGTTGCTGTTGGCGCACACGCTGCAGACGTTAAAAGCATCTCTAAATCAGGTGATGAGCGCTCTCAAGTAAAAGCATATGACGAAGGTCAATATGTTGTGAAATGTGTCGGTGCTGCTAAAGGTGGCGAGAATGACTGTGGCGCACTTGATGGTTCTCACGACTGCGCTGGTTTAAGCCCTAAGTCAATAGACAACAGCTTAAATGAGTGGGTTTACACAACACTTAAAGAGTGTGCTGAGCACGAAAACGGCCACTTCATGATGAAGGGTAAAGACGGCGCTGTCGCACTAGGAAAAACTGAGTTCCAAGTTAAGAAAGTCGTTAAATAAGTGAAGGATTTGCTTCCGGCTGGAATCGGACTTGGTTTCCGATTCCAGCATGCACCGATCATCCTTCGTGATAAGCCCCAAACACCGTGGTTTGAGTTAATCGCTGATGATTTACTCTTATCCAGTGGCCGGCAGCGCGTCGTTGAAAAACTGCGAGAGCATTACCCCATTGCACTGCATTCGGTAGGCTTAAACATCGCCGGCCCTGACCCGCTAGATACCGATTATTTGAATGCCTTGGTGTCGGTATACCAGCAAACAGAAGCTGCTTGGTTATCCGACCACCTGTGCTGGTCTGCTGCGGGTAAACGCCAACATTTTGACTTACTGCCCTTTGCCTTTACACGGGGTATGTTGGACTACTTATGCCCTCGTATTGACCAAGTACAGCAACGCTTGAAACGTCCACTAGTGCTGGAAAACATTAGTTACTATCAACGTTTTCAACAAGACGAAATGGGCGAATGGGAGTTTACCGCTGAGTTGATGAAGCGGACAGGCTGTAAGATGTTGTTAGACCTCAACAACCTATGGACCAATGCGACCAACTTTGACCTCAAACCGACGGCTGAACTGAGTACATTACTGCAACTCATCCCTGCTGATGGCATTGTGCAGATTCATGTCGCGGGTTCTAAGTTTCATGCGACTGATGACAGCGCTGACAATGGTTACTGGGTTGATACCCATGGCGAGCAAGTGCCTCAGGCGGTATGCGATTTGCTAAAAGCCACCTATGCAACCTGTGGTGAAATTCCTACTATCATCGAGCGAGATAATAATTTGCCAAGCTTTGATGAGTTAGAGTCTGAGCGACAAACACTGGTAGATACAATTAATGAATAAGCACTCAATCTCACCATTTTCGTTAGCACAGCAGGAAATGTCAGCACAAATTTACGCAGGAGATGAAGCTTACAAGCTTGATGATTGGCGTTGCAGTGACCGCATTCCTAAGGCGCTAGCGCTCGATATATACCAACGCAATTTGCATGGTGGGGTTGCTCAACACTTACAAGCACACTTCCCTGTTACCAATGCTTATATTGGCACTCAGGGGTATCAATTTATTTGTGCCGAGTACCTTAAAGAGTCACCACCAGAACGACCTCTGTTTACCTTATACGCGGCTCACTTTCCTGGCTTTTTACTAGAGTATGGTGAGCAACGTCCACAGCAGGCTATTTGGTCCGTCAGCGCGCGCTTGGCTCAGATCGACTTTTTTCACCATAACGCGTTTTGTGAAGATCAGCGTATTCAAGTGGAAGCGTGTTATTACCAACTTTGGATAACCTTAAAAGCACTCATGGATAGCGGGGCCGAAGCAACTGAGTTGGGACTATACCAGCGCCTTGATTTGCACCCTGAGCTTTACCAAGATGAAAGTGAGTACATCACGCTGGTGACTTTCTGGAAAGATGACGAGTTGTTTTTTATGAAAGAGGCGTTCTGAAAGTACTGATGCCATTGACCCCGTTACCCATTGTTAATATTCCCCAGCAACTCTGTATTTAAATTAACCAACCATGCTAAATTAAATCCCCCGCTATCTTCATAAGGCCGCTCATATGACTCAGATACCCGACTTAGATTCGCACCTCTACCTAGAAGAAGTACTTGGTGACAAAGCGCTCACCAAAGTAAGAGCATGGAACGAAACCGCCAAGCAGCGACTAGAAAGCGACCCGCGCTTTAAAGCCATGGAAGCGGACGCCAACGAGATCGCTAACTCCAAAGATAAGATCCCTTTTGTCAGCTACCGTAACGGTAAACTGTTCAACTTCTGGCAAGACGAGGACCACGTAAGAGGCATCTTGCGCTCGACTAATTTAGACAGCTACATGACCAATGAGCCAGTGTGGGAAACCATTCTCGACATTGACGCACTAGCCAAAGAAGAAGACAAAAACTGGGTTTTCGCAGGCACCACAACCCTTAGTACCGACGAGTCAAAGTGCTTAGTAAACCTGTCCGATGGCGGCAAAGATGCAAGCTTGACTCGCGAGTTTGATGCCGTTAAAAAGTGTTTCGTCGAAGATGGTTTTATCACAGAAGAGTCAAAAGGTAACGCCTCATGGCTTGACGAAAACACACTATTGATTGCCGTTGATTTTGGCAAAGGCAGCATGACTGACTCGGGCTACCCGATGATCTCAAAGCTGTGGAAACGTGGCACTGATCTGGCCGATGCGACTGAGCTTATGCGAGGCGAGCAAACGGATGTTTACGTTTATACGTACTGCATGGAGCTTAGTAATGGCCAGCGCGAGATTATGGTACATCGTGCAGTGACATTCTTCACCTCAGAAACTTATTGGCTACCAGCGGATACACTGGAGCCTGTTAAGCTCCCTATCCCTGAAAAGTCGAGCCTCAACTCAGAGTTTAAAGGTCAGTTACTACTCACACTAAATGAAGACTGGCGCGATTTTAAAAGCGGCGATCTGTTGTCATTCTCTGTAGAAGACTTCATGAAAACAGGTGAAATTGCCGAGCTAAACTTGGTGTATTCACCCAATGAACGCACCTCTATCGGTTCAATCTCAGCCACACGCTCCAAGCTACTGATTAGCTTATTTGAAAACGTTGCTGGTCAAGCGTACTCCTTTGATTGGGACGGTAAAGCGTGGTCTTCAGGAGCTATTGAGTTACCCGGTATTGGCTCTGTTTATATCACTGCGTCGAACGATAAAGAGGACAAAGCATTCCTTGTGACCGATGGCTTTTTAGCGCCTAGTTCGCTTTGGTTATATGACACACTCTCCAAAGAATTAGAGCTGGCTAAGTCACTACCTTCTTGGTTTGACGCGTCATCCATGGTCGTCGAGCAGTTCGAAGCCGCATCTACCGATGGCACGCTTATCCCCTACTTTGTTGTGCGTCATAAAGACTGCAAGTTAGACGGCAAAAACCCAACCTTATTGTACGGCTATGGTGGCTTTGAAGTCTCACTCACACCCAGCTACGGCGCTGTTCGTGGCAAGCTTTGGTTAGAGCAAGGCGGGGTTTACGTCCAAGCGAATATTCGTGGTGGCGGTGAGTTTGGCCCTAAGTGGCATCAAGCAGGCCTTAAAACTAAGCGCCAAGTGGTGTTTGATGACTTCATTGCGGTCGCAGAAGACCTAATTGAAAAGAAAATCACCTCGCCTAAACACTTAGGTGTACAAGGTGGTTCAAATGGCGGATTGCTAGTTGGGGTGATGTTTACCCAGCGCCCTGACCTATTCAATGCCGTGATTTGTGCTGTGCCACTACTGGATATGATGCGTTACCACACACTCCTCGCCGGTGCGTCATGGGTGGGCGAATACGGTAATCCTGAAGATGCCGTTGAAGGTGATTTTTTACGCTCCATTTCGCCTTATCACAACGTTAAAGCCGACATGGATTACCCTGAAATATTCTTCGTCACATCAACCAAAGATGACCGTGTTCACCCTGGCCATGCGCGTAAAATGGCGGCACGTTTAGAAGACATGAGTTATAGCTTTCTGTATTACGAAAACATCGATGGTGGGCACAGTGCAGCGGCTAACCTAAAAGAGTCATCCAAACAACGCGCGCTAGAGTTCACGTATCTATTGCAAAAACTCAGTGGCTAATCAATCTGTCATTTAACGGTTTTGACTTCGTAGGGCTTACGCCCATACGGAGTCATTGCTTAGTATAAACGCATCATAACAGTGCATTCTTATATAAAGTCGCGGCTACAGATGCTGCGGTTAGCATGACAATAGCCATTCAGTACAAAGAGTTAGCAATACCCCGCAAATGGCATGTTTTTTGCTCCATATTAAATATAGATTAATCAATATGGGCTATATACATGACCGCACCTCAGCAAAAAGCAGTGCCGCTCCAACAGCTCAAATCAAAAAACGCCTTTACCCCTGATCAAAAAAAATTCCTCGCAAACAGTTTAATGGCGCTCAATATGCACTTACTCAAAGGCAAAAGTGCCGGTGAGCAAGCGGACATCGACAAAACATTTTGGGGAACGCCTCTCGATGACTTGTGCAAGCAAGAGCTAGCCAAGCATGACAATAACATTCTCGATATCTGGTCGCGCTTAGTCGAGCACGACAAGCAAGGTCAAATCGCCGAAGGTATTGACGACTTTATGTTCCGTCACTACGGCATGTTTAACGTCGAACCGAATAGCCCCGGTTATATGTGCCGCATGCGCCTCCCCTCTTGTAAAATTCGTGGCGACCAGTTGCGTGTGCTCGGTGATATGGCAGAGAACATTGCAGGTGGTTATGCGCACCTCACAACGCGTGGCAATTTCCAGTTTCGTGAGATCATGCCTAACCGCTTGATTGAATGGCTGACAGCACTCAATGACTACGGTTTAACCTGTCATGGTACGGGCGCAGATAGTGCACGAAATATCACAGCGACCCCGACTGCAGGCTTTGACCCTGTTGAGCTAATCGACTTACACCACTACGGTATTGAGTTAGGCCAGCGCATTTTACGCACACGTGACCTGCAAGGCTTACCGCGTAAGTTTAACTTCTCGTTTGATAATGGCGGCTCAATTTCTTGCGTGTCAGACACCAACGACGTTGGCTTTGTCGCGACAGAGACCTTAGATAATGACCAAGGCATTGAGCCGGGCATTTATTGTCGTTTGATTTTAGGGGGCATCACTGGGCACAAAGACTTCGCTCGTGATACTGGCGTTATCTGCCGACCTGAAGATACGCCTGAGATTTCTGAAGCGATTTTACGTGTTTTCTTGGAGCATGGTGACCGCACAAACCGTAACAAAGCACGCTTAAAGTATGTACTCGATGAACACGGTTTTGACTGGACGATTGAGCGTATACAAGAGTCACTTGATAGCGTCGGTAATGGTGTGCAACTACTCAAGCTTGACACCAAATTTGATGCACCTCATGCGCCCATCAACCGACAAGGTCACATCGGTATCCACCCACAGTCGCAAGAAGGCCTCAAGTATATTGGCATCACGTTAAACGTGGGTCACATGACGCCTGAACAGATGCGTCGTGTCGGTGACTTGGCTATGCGCTATGGCAAAAACGATGTGCGCTTAACCGTGTGGCAGAACGTTATTATTCCCCATATTCCAGATGCTGACGTCGCAGCCGTTGTTGCAGAAATCGAAGCAATGGGCTTAAGCACTTCAGCAACTTCATTTGCAGCAGGCGCAATCTCTTGTACTGGCCGCTGGGGCTGCAAGTTGGCTAACGCTTACACCAAGCAAGACACCGAAAACCTAGTTAAACACCTTCAAGCACGCTTTGAGTTAGACCAGCCCATCAATATTCACACGACTGGCTGTAAAAACTCCTGCGCGCAGCACTACATTGGTGACATCGGTTTGATTGGTGCATCGGCACCTGACGGCGGCGAAGGCTACATTATTTTTGTTGGTGGCGGTTGTGACCAAGACCAAGGCTTAGCACGTGAACTACACGGCCCTATCGCAGCCAGTGAACTGCCTGAGTGGTGTGAGAAAATTATCGGTAATTACCTAGCCTCACGCCAAGACAGTGAGTCTTTCTTAGACTTCACTCGACGTCACGAACAAGCTGATTTGCAAGCTATCCTGCTACGCTAACCAACCTATACGGCACACTTATGAATAACGATTTCATCAATCAACTCGCCACTATTATTGACACGCAGGCTAATGATCCCACTGTTGTTGAACTGCCAGAGGACGCGCCTTTCGAAGCCGAACAGCGTGAATGGCTTAGCGGATTATTAACAGCTTATCGCACCATTGCACAGGCCGCTGCTAGCGCCAATGAAGATGTAGTTGGCACGCCCATGCAGATCTACTACGGCTCACAGTCGGGTAACGCTGAAGTACTTGTTAAAGACCTCAAAAAATATGCAGCGACTCAAGGCTTTGAAGCCAGCATCGATGAGCTAGACTCGATTACACCAGCAGAGCTTGCCGCACACTCTCACATACTGATTGTCTGCTCGACATTTGGTGAGGGTGAGCCGCCTGATAACGCAAAGCACTTCTACACATCACTTATGGAAGACGAAGCGCTAGCACTACCTGACACGCTTAACTTTAGCGTGTGTGGCTTAGGTGACTCGAGCTACGCATTCTTTAATAAGTGCGGTGAAGACATCAGTCAGAAGCTCAGTGCTGCAGGCGCAGTCAACTGCCAAGATTTCATCGCCTGTGACGTCGACTTTGACGATAGCTATGGAGAATGGAAAGGCTCGGTCTTTGAAACAGAAGTGTTTAAGTCTGCGGCGGGTGCTGCCAACACATCGGTTGCAGCTAATGACGATGACATTCCTGCCTATGACAAAAACCGTCCGTTTATTGGTAACCTAATTAGCGGGCAAAACTTAAGTGCCGAGCAGTCTGCTAAGCGAGTAAATCACATCGAAATCTCACTAGCCGGTGGCGGTGAAGATATGCACTATGATGTAGGTGATGCGCTGGGTGTGTGGCCACTTAACTGCCCAGCTGAAGTCGAAGAAATCTTAGCTGCAGGTGGCTTTACAGGCCGCGAAGTGGTTGAACAAAAGAATGGCTCCGCCTCGCTTCGTGTACTACTGAATACCAAACTTGATATCACCACCGTCAACGCTAAGGCGTTAGAGACCTGGGGTATTGAAAGCGTTGAAGATGACTTCCAAGTGATCGACGTACTCACTCAACTAAAGCCAGGTTTAGATGCACAGACCTTAGTGAATGGACTGCGAACGCTTCAGCCACGACTTTACTCAATCGCTTCAAGCCCGAAAAAGCACCCCAGCGAAGTTCACTTAACCATTGGTGAAGTTCACTATGACTTATTCGAGAAAGCCCGCAAAGGTGTTGCCTCAACCTTCCTTGGCAACCGCCTCACCTCAGGTGGAAACTTTGGTGTGTACATACAATCCTCAGCACACTTTCACATTCCAGTGAATGATGAAGCACCACTGATAATGATTGGACCAGGCACCGGTATTGCGCCCTTCCGCGCCTTCTTAGAAGAACGTGAAATGCGTCAGGCAATCGGTAAAAACTGGTTGTTCTTCGGTGATCAACACGAAGCGCAAGACTTCTTGTACCGTGATGAAATTGCTGCATGGCAAGACAGTGGACTACTGACTGAAACCAGCTTAGCGTGGTCGCGTGACACGGATAAAAAAGTCTACGTGCAAACGCATATTCTTGAGCAAGGAGAGCAGTTCTATGAGTGGCTAGAGTCTGGTGCTTATATCTATATTTGTGGTGATGCGTCGCGCATGGCAGCGGACGTTGATAAGGCTATTCGTCAGGTTATTGCTGAGCATGGCGGGCTGGATGAGGCTGCTGTTGAGGCTTATATGAATAAGCTGGGTGATGAGCATCGCTACCAGAGGGATGTTTACTAGCAACAAAATGTATGGTCTGCCCCGTTGTTACAAGAACAATTTTTGATGACGGGAGCGGGTCTGCGTAGAAGCTTAGTTAGCCTCAGGCTTACCGTACATAGGTAAGTTCCATAATTGATTATTGGCTGTTCTAAAGTAACTCAACAATAGCAGCCACATAACCATCAAGACATCAAACCCTCCTCCACCTGATTCAGAGTTAGTTGCAGTAGTCGTTTCCTCAAGTTTAAACTGAGGAGTCTCTGACTGCTGAATCACTAAATACGTCACCCTTTCTGCCTCCTCTAAAGTTGTTTCATTCACAGGAATTTCCACATCAACGGTACCCTGCCCCACCGCAATAGACACCACTCCCGTAAAGCTTTCTTCCTTAGCCACTGTAGAGGTGACTTGGTAGTTGACCACAATTTTTTCTTTTGCCTTATTTGAGAGAAGTAGAGGATAAATTAGGGTCTGTTCACCCATTTCATTCAATCCCATTCTTGGCTTATCAATGCTTAATGTTGGCAAATCTGGAGTAATAGAGTGCTTCGTACTGCTCACAGCAAAGAAAATATTATCACTACAACTTAATTTAATATTCTCTTGGTGAACGGGATTAAATCCCTTTGGTATAAGCACAGTCTCACGGCCATCATTCGGTGTATTTCTTAAAATGGGCGTATGTTTACCTTTATCCATAATGAAACCAATATCCACAAATTCGCAATTGATCGGTGGAAGGTTGGTAGCTGCTACATTCCACTTTAGATCAAAGGTTTCGCCAGGAGCCAACTTTTCAGCAATATCATTACTCGTAATCGCAAACGGCTCACTAGTAGCAGCGACACTCACTTTCATTTCATCAGTTCCAATACCACCCATATTATCCCGAACAATTAATGAGAAGTTCATCTCTCTAGCAGTTAAAGGTAACAACTCTCCCGCTGCTAGCTTGTTTCGGAGTAAATCTTTCAAACGAGGAATATGTCGAGTCGGATGAGGGCTGGGCTTCCATACCCTAAACAATGGATTATCACCTAAGTCACTATGCACATCTGATGCAGTGCCTACGTCAACTTGCTCCCATGAATAGGTCAAATGCTGTTTATCAATATCGAAAGCTGACCCTGTTAATTCAAAGGGTGTTTGCTCAGGAATAACGTAATCACTGCCAGCATCCACTTGTGGGTCATTGTTGATACTTGGCACAACAGCTCCACAACTGGCTCCATTATCTTCACGGGTAAATTTCATTACCTGCGCGATACTCATACTATGAAAATAAGGGTCTGTATTAAGTTGCAGATCATCGTCCCCACAAATACCAGCATATCCCATAATAGTACTTCCACTGCCGGGCTCGACTGCAGAGCTTGATGCGCGACTGTAAGAGGTACAGTTTCGCTGAGTACCATTAAAGGTATGCAAAGCGCCCAACTGATGCCCTATTTCATGAGCTACATAGTCAACATTGAACGATTCTCCATGAGGTGAATTAGAGCCCGTGACACCACCTGCCTTGTATTGGCCACACACAGAGCCAATAAAAGCCAACCCACCTATTCTTCCCGTTCCAAAAACGTGCCCAATATCATAATTTTCACTGCCTATAAGTGCATTGATAGCAATAATGTTTTCTGCCACCATATCGACGGCGTCGTGGCTACTGTAAGGATCAAAGGATGGATCTAAAAAAAGAAGTTTATCGTTATCATCAACAAGCTCTAACCTAACGTTAAAATCACGTTCAAAGATCTGATTAATACGATTAACCGTTGTTGTCATACCCGCTAACGCTAGCGCTTTTGTTCCACCAAAAAGTTGCGTATATTCACCCGTCGCTGCTAATGCAAGACGATATGTCCTCAAACCTATCGATGGTTTACGAGACAACTCTAAAGCAGAGTCATGCCTCTCCTCCTCAACTTCTTGTGTACTGCAACTGAACGTTGAGTCACTCTGTGTATTGTTAGCACGGTTGCTAAAAACGGTGTATAGCGATGTCTGAGGTTGCCCTATTTGATACTCTGGATCGATTGTAATGAGATTACCGTTTAGATAATAAGACCCATGAAAACCACGAGGACCTATATCTATTCGTCCATAGGCATCGCTATTGCCAACACCCGTTATTTTCCATGTTTGTATATCTGGGTAACGTGCAGCAAGCGCTGGTGATAAGACCGAATCCAACTCAGTTCTAAACGTAAGATACTGACCATCAGGCGTTGGTAGAGAAATAAATGCCCCTAAATCCCCCCCATCTGAATAACTTGTTATGTGCTCTTTAAATGCCATCATATCAAATTGCATTCGGCGTCCAATATATTCATGCCTTTCGCCTGAAGGATGCGTTATTTCAAACTCATGATGAGCATCTATCTCCGACCAATAGGCCGCACTTGCAAAGACATGTTGTGACAGCAGAACAATAAAACATAAAAACAGCCTTCTCATTTCGACCTCCTAGACAGCTATAACATTAAAGAACGACTCACCCCTGAGGGTGATATCAAAGTTCTAAAGTTAAGCTATCACGCGGAAACTGAACCTAAAAAAACCTAGGCTGAATAGCCATTAAGTTTCATTTCAACTGGTGTCAGTTAAATCTACACAAGCATTAAAACCAAGCAAACAAACAACAAGATAAAGTTACTTTTCAATCAATTACAACTCAAAAAAAAATGGATAATAAAATACAAAAAAAATTCGTACCCAGACAAGCGGTCGATCACAAATAACAGACTCAAGACGACATTCTCACAAAACACTACATTTGTGTGATTACTAAGCTAAATAAAAGTAAATATCAGCCTCAACTAATATACAAGTAAGCATAGTGAAATATTTCCCATCACACATACGCACCAAAATAGAGCAACTATAAGAATTTGGTTTTTTTATGTATGTGGCAGAATTATTATCGTTATGTAGCCTGCTCCATTAGAGCCACTCCTATATCTACAAGCCATAACACTTTTAGCAAAGCGGTTAATCTTGCAATAATGTTTCAACTAAATTGCTAACTAAGTAACCTATCGTTTAATATAAAAGGATAAAATTAAGCCAATAAGACAATACTCAATGACCAGCAAACAAAAAAGAATCTACAAATTCACTAAATACTTAACATTTCCATTACTACTAAGCTTTAGCCTCGCTGCCTGTAACTCTAGCAACTCTTCCAGTGAAACAACCACTGACCCTGACCTGTTAACAGGTAAAATTACGGGTGTTTCTGTTGAGGGTTTAAGCTACCAAACGGAGTCGCAATCAGGCGTAACAACAGCTGATAGTACCTTCACTTTTAAAGAAGGCGAATCAGTCTCTTTCTTTATCGGTGATATTGCCATTGGCCAAGCCAGCGCCGCGGCTGAGCTTACGCTGTTTGATTTAGTGGGTATTGCTGACCCTGACTCACTTGCCGATGGAGCAGAAACAAAGCTAAAACAAACGACAAGAAGCTCGTTTCAGTTTGAACACCTAAGTAACTTAGTTGTGCTGTTAACTGCGCTTGATGAAGACGGTGATTTTGCTAACGGCGTTGTTATACCAGCAAGCTTAGAAAGTGTTGCGCAAGGTAAAACACTGGATATTTTAGGCAGTAAAACCAAGACATTTAAGTACGACTTAAATGGCAGTGAGTTATTAAGCGAAGCGGTTACAGAGGGAATTTGGCAGAGTACTCCGACGATCGTTTCTCCGGGTGCAGCATTAGATGCTTTTTATGCAGCTATGGGCATAACACCTGAAGTTTACACGACCGCCAAAGAGCTCTATGACACTGATGAAGATGGCAATGCCGACTTCACAACAAGCTATGCATTTGATGATGCAGGTAACCTTGTTAGCAAGACTAGAGAGACGGATGACTTAAGTACAAGTGAAGTCACTACGTACACTTATGATGATAGCGCAAGAAATATAGGTATTTATCGAGAAAGTAATGAAAATGGCCGTACTTACTTCTCTCAACAAGAAAAAGCTTTTGATGCCGAGGGCAGAGAAATACTGAGTCAAACCGACTCAGATGGTAATGGTATTTTTGAGGTTCGTAGAGTGACTGAAACAGAGTATTACGAGTCGGGCTACCCCTCATATAATAAACAAAGTGATGAACAGTTCTCTGAAACCACAGGCGAGCTACTATTCCTTTCCGCATATACTACAAAGTACGACACGCAAGGTAATCATACTTACCAAAGCAACACCTCCCAAAATAACTACGATGGTCAGACATCCTCTCAAAGCATAACTTACACATTTGACTCAGCAGGTAATAGAACAAAGGAAGAAATAGATAACGATGGCGATGGTACTGCTGATGTTATTCATAGCTATGGATACAACGATGAGCAAAAACAGATACTAGAAGAGTCTGATTTAAATGGTGACGGCGAGATAGATACAAGAGAAACAGCCATCTTTGACGAAAGTACCAATACAGCTACATTAAGTTATGACAGCAATGCTGATGGCGTTATAGATAACATTTCTACTGCAGTTTATGACGATAATAACAATATAATCAGCCAGCGTATTGATGAAGGTAATGATGGCACTTTTGAGGAAGTGACTACTTGGGACTATATCTATAATTCCGAAGGCTTTGCTTTAAGTACGAATGAAGTCAGCGAAACCTCTCCAGAAAAAAACCAACTAACGACATATACTTTTGATGATGAAGGCAGGTTATTAACTTTTTCCTATATATATGCTAATGCGCCCGAGCAAAATTACCTGCAGACTATTGCCTATGACGAGGCAGGCGAAGCTACTTTCTATTCAGTCGAACACGGTGTTATCAATACAGACTACTACTATCGTACTACGACAGTTATACATGACACTTACGGTGGACAAACAACGACTGAGTACGACTCAAATAATGAAATTAAGTCAGTTGACAGTCTACTCTATGATGATCGAGGGAACCAAATTGAAGAGTCATCAAGTGATACATATGAAAGTGGCATATCAACCTACAAGACAACTTGGACTTACAACAGCGATGATCAAGTGATTACTGAGTCTGTTTTTAGAGCGAGCGAAGAATACTCAAACACAACATATGCCTATGATGAGCAAGGTGAACTCATTTTAACTACCTCAACTATTTTATCCGATCAGGGTGGCAGAGAAGGTGAGGTTACAACCATCACTTACGAGTTCGCTGATCTAGGATCATGGCAGGCGCTATATCGTCGACTAGATTGATAGTAATTTTCTACCACTCTAAAATAGGGTTAGTAACACTGGGCGACTCTCTTGAGTCGCCCTTTTATTTGTCCAAATTGTAAGTACCGAGAAACTCGATTACTATTGATGAAACTTGGGCCAATAAAAACAATAATAATGAATAAAAAAACAATAAGTCGTGCAACGAAACTTAAGCCATTACTACCTATACTACTGAGTGTGGGCCTATCTGCCTGTAACTCATCTAGCAACAAAAGTGCAACGATAGAAACACTATCGGGCAAGATTGTTGGCGTTCAGGTCGAGGGCTTAAGCTATAAAACACCATCATTCTCTGGAGAAACAAGCGCAGACGGCAGCTTCACCTATAAAACGGGCGAAACAGTCTCCTTCTTTGTCGGTGACATCGCCGTGGGTGAAACAAAAGGCAGTACTGAGGTTACCTTCTTCGATCTTGCGGGCATTGCTAACCCTGCTGCCGTCTCGCAGGACGCACGAGCAAAACTTCAAGATAACACCACTGTTCATGAGCACGACAAGCTAAGTAACTTAGTTGTGTTCTTCGACGCGATTGATGAAGACGGTAACTACGCAAACGGCATCACCGTTCCTAGTCAGCTAAATGAATTAGCCCTGGGTAAAACGCTCGATATTAAAGGCACGTCATTTCAGGACTTTGAAAAGCAGTTTGGTGACAGCCAATTACTGGATGATGCAGTCGCAGCAGGCGTATGGACTCGTGCGCCAGAAACTACTCCCGCGATGACCGCATTAGACATGTTCTATAAAAATATCGGAGAGCCTGTTCAATTATCCGTGGTCACTGAAACGTTAACCGACTCGGGTAACGATGGCACTATCAATAAAAAAAACACGACAACCTACGATGAGTTCGGCAATAAGTCGGGCGAGTACAAGGACTATGACAACGATGGCACCCCAGAGTCACAAGAGATCTGGACTTATAACGAAGCATTAACGACTTTAGAGCACAAAGCAGATAAGAACGGTAACGACATCTTTGAGTCGACAGACTCAACAACGACAGTACTTTATGATGACAGCGTCACCGCTTCAGACACTCAAGTCTATGCTTACTATAATGATGAGACGGGTACGCTTGAGTACAAGAGTACACAAACACTCAGCTATAGCGCTGATGGTGAGCTAAGCAAGTCTGAAAACCTATATGAGTCGCCTAACTCAACCGGTAAGTCTTCTAGTATTTATACTCGAGACGCTGATGGCCGTTTAACTAAATTAGAAATAGATGATGGCTCGGATGGCTCTATAGATAGAATAGAGACTCACCTGTTCAACGAAGTAACGAAAGCGTCTAGCACTGAGATTGATACAAATGCTGACGGTGTTGCCGATGAGATCTCATATGCGACCTATGACGACAACTCCAACATCCTGACTTACAGTGAAGATTCAAATGCGGATGGAGTCATTGACGCACTAGAAACGAACACTTATGACGCGAATGGCAACCCTGTCAAAATGACCAGTGAAGTTAACGGAGAAGTCATTAAGGTCATTGACCGTGAGTATAATACCGCTGGAAATAAGCTAAGTGAGCAGCTTACTGACTCGACTGACTCGGACAATAACTCACTAGAAACCTATCAATATGGTGCCGATGGTAATCTGAAAATCCATACCATTTACAGTTGGTTAAATGGGGTGAAATACTTACAGTACCAAACCTTTCATGATGCAAATGGTGGACGCTCGTTAATGAAATACGATGAGTATGCGGAAGTCACTCAAACAGAATCAACGAGTTATGATGACCAAGGTAACCTGTTAGAAACAAGCTCTTTCAGCTATCAAGACGGTGTTGAAAGCTCTAGCTTAGTTAAAGTATATAGCTATGACTCAGAAAACAGACTGAGTAAAGTTACTGAGACAGCTAATGGCAGCTTGGTCGATAGTAAAAACTATGTCTATGACAGTGCGGGCAACCTGACCTCTATCGTTAATGACGCTATTTCAGAAAGTGGCAGTGTTAGCACTGAGAGTTATGTTTACGACAATGTTGCGTCTTGGACAACGCTCTACTCCTCTTTATAGTCGGTATTTACTCATGAGCTGGTAGTGTCTAACACTGCCAGTTCAGCCGTCTTTACTAACGTCCCTTCTCATTTACATCTGCTTTACCCTCCCCTTACCCACATTAACAATTACCCATTGCATAATTATCCCATCGATGAGTAACACGTATTTTCGGTAATAGATCTACAACTAGTTATATTGGGTAGCTGTCATGGGCTACCCTTTTTATTGGATATCACTACCGCTAATCGTGTTTACAGAATCTTTACGTTCTCCTTACCCACACTAACATTTACTTATTACATAATTAGTCCATAGACAAATAACACGTCACCATACAATTAAAAACAAACAGGAAATCATAATGAGAAACGCAATTTTAGTAACACTTTTAGCAAGTACTTTAGGTCTAGGCGCAACAGCTGCTCAAGCGGACAACCATGATTCTGGTAAGAAAGGTCAAGGCCACGCTAAGCACGAAGGCGGCAAGCATCAAAGTAAGAAAAGCGGCAAGCGCGGCGGCAACATGATGAAGCGCATGACTGAGAAGCTAAGCCTTACTGAGGACCAGCAAGCACAGATCAAGACATTGCGCGAATCTCAGAAAGAGCTAAGCCAAGCACTTCGAGCTGAGAAGAAAGCGCTTTACACCGAAATCAAAGCACTAGATACAACTAGCGCAGATTATGACAGTGAAGTAGCAGCATTGGCTGACAAGAAAGCGATGGTAGATCGCAAAGCGTTCATCCAACGCAGTACAGCACGTCAGCAGTTTGAAGCAGTACTGACCGCTGAGCAGCGTGTAACAATGAAAGAGATGAAAGAAAGCCGTAAAAATCGTACTAGTAAAGGTAAGCGTAGTGGTAAGCGCGGCATGATGAAGGGTGGTCTAGCAGAAAAGCTAAACCTAACTGACGCACAGAAAGACCAAATTACTGCGCTTCGTGCAGCAAAGAAAGGCCAGTCAACAAGTTCTGAGTTTGAAGCAATTCTAACGGCTGAGCAGCTAGTAACACTTAACAAAATGAAGGAAAACTTCAAGAAACGTAGCGGCAAGCATGGTCAAAAGCATAATGCTAAGTAAGATTTAAGTCGTCTCTTAGTTGTGAAGGGCAGCTCTTTTGAGCTGCCCTTTTTATTGCCTCGCGTTTAGAAAATTACTGGTGTCCTTTAACCTTTAATTTAATGGCATAAAGATCAGCGCTTCGATTTGTTATATAAAGCGTATCCTTTTCTTTTCCGCCAAACGCACAGTTAGTGGTTCGTATATTGTTAGGTAAATCGATTCGTCCCCACTCCTTGCCCTCTGACGACCAGACTTTTATACCAGTACGAGTGGCAACATACAGATTACCGTCTGCATCCATTGCCATACCATCGGTGTTTTGAGCACGTGCAAACTCTCGCTCATTCGACAACTCGCCTTTAGCATCAACATCAAACGCTAAGATTGGCCCCGACTCGTCATCTGATACCGCAAGATACATAGTACTTTGGTTAGGGCTAAAAATAATACCATTTGGGTTTTTAGTCTGAGCCATCTCTTTAATAACTTTAATATTGCCATCGGGTGTACGAACAAACACGCCATTAAAGTCTATTTCTCTTTTCGATGGATCTCGTCGCAGACCAAACGGCGGGTCAGTAAAGTACACATTGCCATTGGCATGTACTGCCATATCATTAGGTGAGTTAAAACGATAACGCTTTCCTTCTACCTCAAATGCTTCAATGAACGGTGTAACTTCTTTGGTGGTCAAGTTCATACGCGTAATAGAACGGTTTTTTTGTTCGGCAGCAAGTAAATAGCCTTCATTATCTAGCGACAAACCATTTGCTACGTCTGACGGTGAGCGCACCTTTTCCAACGTTAATGTGTCACTATTTAAACCGTAAATGGTATTACCTGGAATATCGGTAAATAACAGTGTGTTTTTTTTAGAAAGCCAAACAGGCCCTTCAGTTGATTTGAACCCGCTTGCTACAACCTTAAGTTCTCCCATTCCTTCTAAAGGGTTGGTTTTAGCCTGCTCTGTGCCTGCGTAGGCTGCTCCGAAAATAAGTAGCGTAGCGCAACTGGCTTTTGAGAAAGCGCTAATAAACGTATTCATACTCTGCATCACGTGTCTCCTAATAAATAATTAGCCTTGTAAGGCTTAAGTTTTAGTACGATGGTTACCGTTAGGCCGAGTACATCATAGTTAAGCAAAAAACGATTCTGTATTTACAGAATCTTTACAGCGCTCTTACCCTAATTAACATTTACCTATTGCATAATTTATTCATCGGCGGACAACACTCCAAAAATAAAACAACCAGTAGGAAATCATAATGAAAAACGTAATTTTAGTAACTCTTTTAGCAAGTACTTTAGGTTTAGGCGCAGCGGCAGTTCACGCGAACGATACGACTGGAACACAAGGTGTAAAGACTTACGCTCAATCAGAAGACGGTAAGCACAAAGGTAAGCGTAGTGGACGTCGTGGCGGCATGATCAAGCACATGACAGAAGCGCTAAGCCTGACTGAAGCACAAGTTGCTCAAATGAAGTCACTTCGTGAAGCAAACAAGGGTACAAAGGGCAGTAAAGACAAAGCGGCTCGTAAAGCAGGACGTGAGCAGTTCGAAACGCAGTTTAAAGCTATTTTGACACCTGAGCAGTTAGTTAAGCTTGAAGCGTTGCACAGCGAACGTGGTGGAAAGCACGGCGGTAAGCGTGGTCAGAAGCATAACGCTGAGTAAGTATTACAAGTCTCTTAGTTAAACAGGGCAGCTCTTTGAGCTGCCTTTTTTATTGCTTCACGGTCATTACTTCAACCATATTAAGAGGTCGTAATGGCAAAATAACGGTAAATATTAGCATTAAAATCCATTTACACTAATAATAGAGCGGATATAAAACAGACAGAATAAGTAGGTCTCATATGCCATTTTTCATTATCAGCATCGCTATTCAGATTGCCCTAGTCGTCCACGTCATTAAAACGGGTCGTAATACTATGTGGATCTGGGCCATTATGGGTATTCCTGGTCTAGGTGCTGCTGCGTACTTTTTGGTAGAGCTATTGCCAATACTGTTGGGCACTCGTGCAGGTTGGCAAGCACGAAAAAAACTGAATAACGTGATCAATCCAAACAAAGACTTAAATCAGGCGAGCAATGACTTTGAAGTCGCTGACACTGTTCAAAACTCATCACGCCTTGCCGCTGAACATTTGGAAAAAGACCAGTTTGAAGAAGCCCGTGCGCTATATGACAAGTGCTTGTCTGGGATTCATGAGGACGACCCATACTTTTTGTTTGGGCGTGCACAAGCGGAGTTTGGTTTAGAGCAGTACCCGCAAGTGAGACAAACACTGGATGAATTGATTCGTCTTAACCCTGACTTTAAAAACGTAGACGCTCACCTACTGTACGCCAAAAACTTAGTTGAGTTGGGCGAGACTGATCTAGCGATGAAAGAATTTGTCGTATTAAACGAAACATTCCTCGGCCCGGAAGCAAGCTACCGTTATGCTATGTTATTAAAAGACCAAGGAAAAACAGAAGATGCAGAACGTATTTTTGATGAGATATTAAAAGCAGCAAAAGTGGCGGATAAACATTACCGAGCACGCTACAAGCATTGGATTTCTTTGACTAAGAGTGAGTTAAAAGACACCTTATAATATCGCTAAACGTGTCGTTTCATCTTGAAGCGACTGACTGATTCAGTTAAGCGTTAGTTGACTCATTAGCACCAACACGCACAACACAAGCCCTCTAGTACTTTAACGTCTAGGGGGCATTTTTTACTGTAAAAAACATGCTGAAGCTTTATCATCGGTACAACCTTATTCAAACAATGCATTGATGAAGAGATGACTATGAATGTAACCATTATCGACCACCCACTTATTCAGCACAAACTAACGATTATGCGTCGCCAAGAAACATCGACGGCTTCCTTTCGGAGACTAGTTAATGAAATAGCGATGTTGCTTTGCTACGAAGTGACTCGTGACCTACCCATGACGGCAGAACAAATCCAAACGCCAATGGAAAGAATGGATGCACCGACATTAGCGGGTAAAAAACTCTGCTTTGTTTCGGTGTTACGTGCGGGTAATGGCTTACTTGATGGGATGTTAAATCTGATTCCTTCCGCTCGTGTAGGGCATGTGGGTTTATATCGCGATCACGACACACTGGAAGCAGTTGAATATTATTACAAAGTGCCAAGTGATATCGCAGACCGTTTGGTCATAGCAGTAGACCCAATGCTAGCAACAGCTAACTCAGCTATTGCTGCGGTTCAACGCTTAAAAGATGGTGGTGCTGTAAATATTAAGTTCTTATGTCTACTGGCTGCTCCCGAAGGTGTTAAAGCTTTTGGTCTTGCACACCCTGATGTTGAGCTATACACCGCGGCAGTTGACAGAGAATTAAGCAAAGAAGGTTACATTCTTCCTGGCTTAGGTGACGCTGGTGACCGTATTTTCGGTACGAAGTAAACGGTAGTTACGAAGTGCGCTCTGAGATTATTTTTGCTCTGAGCGCATTTTAAGCGATAAACTTTATACAATAACGTCACAAGACACTTAGTTAGTCACAGACGGTGTTCAATCTAGCGTCATTAAAGTGAATTTCAGTATCATCAACGAGTGATGTCTTACTTTTTTTCTTTGCAACGTACATCGCTTCATCTGCAATATCAATCAACCCTTCTGCTGTCTCAGCGTCGTAAGGGTATAGTGCAATCCCGATACTCGCGCCCAAGACAACTTCTTCATTTTCGACACTAATCGGTTTAACCAATAAAGTATCAACAATTTCTGCCACGTTTGTTATTTCAGAGATGTCATTAACATCCGCAATTACGATAACAAATTCGTCCCCACCAAAGCGTGCCACAGTATCGGTCTTACGTAGACATGACACCATGCGTTCTGCCAACTTTTTAAGAATTTGGTCACCCACCAAATGACCCATGCAGTCATTAATGGGTTTAAAATTATTTAGGTCGAGAAATAACACACCTACCCTTGTTTGATTACGTCGAGACCGATCAATCGCTTGATTGAGCCGATCCATGAGTAAGGTACGATTGGGTATATCTGTCAGCGTGTCATGGCTAGCCATATGCTTGATTTTATCCTCTAGCTTCTTGCGCCTTCGGATACTCCAGTACGCACTAAACAAAGAGATAAACGCCAAACTAGATGCAACGAAAGTGCTTAACACCCACTGCCAATGCTGGCGAATCGCTTCGCTAATACTCACCAGACCAAAACCTTCATAAGGCCCTACTTTGAGTTCTTTCAGTAACTCATGAACAGATTGATAATTTAATGAGACGTTCCATCCTGCATACTTTCCTTTTATTGCCGCATTATCTTCTGGCTTAATGTCCATCAACACACTGGCAACGTCCTTCGCAAGCTTGTCGGTGACATTTGGAAAGATCGCTAAGGGCCACTCAGGGTAGAGCTTCGTAGAATGTTTAAAGGGGAAGCCTTCTGTTTTTCGCTCCCCAAGTACCCGAAAGGTATTGAGATCGATCTCACCTTCAGCGGCCATGCGTTCAAGCATATCGGTGCGCACTACGCCCGCATCAACCAGACCGTCACGAACCGAAAATACTATTTTTTCCTGATCACCGCCGCTAAAAGAGAGTGAGGAGAAGTCTTTATACGGGTCAATACCATACTGGGTTTTCAACTCGCCCCAAGCCACTCGCCAACCACCGAAACCACCTTCGGAAACGGCCATAAAATCTTTGCCTTTGAGGTCTTTTATATCGTGGATGTTAGCCTGATCACTACGGGTGAAAATAACCGAACCAAAACAATTGAGCGGTATATTCTGCCGCATGTTTAATAACGTTAGAATACGAGTGGCACCAAACGCCATCTCCATTTCTGTATACGATGAAGGGTTGGTTAATACAAAATCAAACTCACCACGGCCTGCAGCAGCATTTAGATCTTTAATACCCTCGTACGGCACCAAGACAAAATTATGCTCAGGAAGCTGACTATTCAAATAATCGACCGTAGGCTGCCATTTTTCTAAGCCTTTTTCAACACCCCGATTTGCACGTAAACCTATTTTTATATCATCAGCAAAGGCCAAATCCACAGATAAGATTAGCCCTGCCAACACTAACCCTTTTACTAGGGCTTTGAACCAATATTGCAATATATTCATTATCAACTCCCCTCCCGTTTTTAATTTCGAGGATCAGACAATGAATACAGTAAAGCAAGCTAGTTAGCGGCTAGCTGAATACTCTTAGTATATTTCTCTTAAACGATAGATGGTTGAAACATGCTTTGTATCAGCACTATTCCTCCACGTCTGCATGTTTCTGAAGGTCAAAATAATTCAGTAAAAACACACCAAGAAACTGTACAGGGGCCAATAACAGTATCCATACCATCGACTCTTTTGGCGTGCCATCGTGTACTACATAAACCACCACCATTACGATAGCTGTGTACATCGCAGACAGGATCAATGATTTTCTTAATCGTTTAGTCATGTCGCTTTACCACATCAAGTCGTCAGGGATTTGGAACTCAGCATACGGATCATCTTCAACGGTCGTATCTGTGTTTTCCTTAGCATCATTAAGTAGCACGATACTGCCTTCATCACGCTCTTGAATCTTCACTGCAGCTTCAGCAGGAATCAGGTGATAAACATCCTTCAAACGTGCAATCGCAAGACGGCCACGAGACACCAAATCATGGTTTTTACTCGTTACGTAAATCGCTTTTACCTTATTAAAATCAGTAAAGTTATAAATAACTAAATCGTCGCCTTTTCCTTTGAAAACACTATTCATTTCGATGATTTGGCGAATCTGAGCAGTGATCTCTTTTAACTCTTTTGCCTTACGCGTTTCTTCGTTAAGCGCCTGACTCTTTAAACGCTGTGCTTCACGCGCTTCTTCGCCTAGCTTTGCCGCTTCGTTCTCAAGCTCAGTGTTAGTTTTACGGCTTTTCTTTTCCGCTTTACGCTTATTTGTTTTAATGTTTTTCGCTTTCTGATCTTTAATTAAGCCTGCGCCTAATAGCTGATCCTGTAGTGACCCTGCCATCTCTGTCTCCTATTCGCTGTTTGCCGATCTCGGCCAAGATATTCCGCTATTTTACACCTAGAACACGAAAGCGACACTGCCCATTGATCAATCCTTATAAAAAACATCGGTACTATTACCCGCATTATGAATTCACGTAAGCTTAAACGCCTCTTAACACTGCGACCGCTATCATGACCCTAGATCAAGTCACCCAACGTAAACTCTGGATTTTTGATATGGATGGAACGCTCTCCGAAGCCCAGCACGACTTCGATGCGATTCGCTGTACGCTTGGCTTACCGGATGACCTCCCTATCTTAGAATCCATCGCGGCACTACCGCCTGAACAAGCAAAAGCGGTCAATGAGCAGTTAGATGAGATTGAGTTAGAAATATCGAAAGCGTCAAAGCCAGCCGAAGGCGCTGCTGAGTTACTGGAAGCGTTAATCGCTAATGACTGCAAAATTGGTATTTTGACACGTAATAACTTAGTGAATATCCAAGTCACATTAGACGCTGCTGGTTTGTACCAGTACTTTGATGAGGTTGATCTAATCAGTCGTGACTGTATCGCACCAAAACCTGCACCTGATGGAATTTTTCACTTAGTCGATCGTTGGCAAGGAGACATCAGCGACGCGATAATGATTGGCGATTCAATCCATGATATTGCAGCAGGCAATAATGCGGGAGTCACCTCTGTTTACTATGACCCAGACGGCGTGTTTGAACATCGCAAGCAAGCGGACATATGCGTCCGTAGCCTGCGAGAACTTATACCGTCAGGCTAATCACATCATTAACTCAAATTAGTCACGGCAACAGCAGCCCAGCAAATGATCATTCACCAAACCAACCGACTGCATGTAAGCGTACATAATCGTCGGCCCAACAAATGTCATGCCACGCTTCTTTAAGTCTTTAGATAAGGCTTCACTGATCTCGGTTGAGACCGGGACTTGCTCGCGCTCCGTCCAATGATTAACGATCTGCTGACCGTCAACATATGCCCAAAGGTAAGCATCAAAGCTGCCAAATTCTTGTTGAATATTGATGAAAGCAAGCGCGTTTTTACGCGTGCTAAACACCTTCAGTTTATTACGAACGATGCCAGGGTCTTGCAATCGGTCTTCTAATTCTGCATCACTCATTGTTGAGACTTTAACGACGTCAAAATCATGAAACGCAATGCGATAGCCTTCACGTTTATTTAAGATCGTTTCCCAACTCAAGCCTGCTTGTGCGCCTTCTAAAATAAGCATTTCAAACAGCATCGTATCATCATGTTTGGGGATGCCCCACTCTGTGTCATGGTATAGCGCGTACCGCTCTTTGCCTTTTTCACCGCCAAAGCAGCGCTTTTTCCCGTCTTCACTGACGTGCATACAACCTCCTCCCTCTTACTTATCCCTATTCAACAATGTTAGCCACCATCCCGTGGCTATTACCTTACGCTATTTTCCTTAAACTCTTTTGCTTAACGCCATGCACCTGCGTGGAACTGTAACTCACCTAAACCATTCGGCATACCATTTGCCAATGGCGCATTCCAGAGGCTCACAAAACCATGATCGACACCTTTAAACACTTGATATTGATGCGGTATCTGTAAGTCCTGCAAATACTTATGAATCACAGGTGACGCTTTACGCCCAAGGTTTAATGCAAACTCATCACGGTCACCAATAGAAATGCGTAAAGGAATACCTCGCGTGCTTAAACGTGACTGATTCTGCTTCGCAATTTTCATCGTTTCGGGTAGTGCATAGTCACTCACAAACGCATTCGCCACCGAAGAAGCAAAGCTGTCAGGGAACTTCAACGCATAGTGAATAGCCGCACGTGAACCACGAGAATGACCGTGGATAGACGTCGTTTTAGCGCTCATACCCGCACGGAACTGCTGTCTGATAAAAGCACGTAACTCATTCGCACTTTCGCTGGTCATTAACGTCTCGTTACGAGGTGTTGTCCACTGCTCTTCTTCACGACCGCTGGCACCAATGCGCCCTGTTCGTAACGACACAATGACGGTTTTAGGAATCAAACCACGAGCCATCCACTGCTGTAATTGTGACGCTGGCACACTCTCAGGAAAGCTACGCTCCCAACCTGTTTGACCGTGCAAAAAGATAACTAGAGGATAAGTCTCTTTAGACTCACGACTCCAACCTTGTGGCAAGTAAACCGTGTAATCCACCGTGCCACGTGATGGGCTAATAAATCGTGAGCGGGTATAGCCATTGGGGTTTAAGTCATTGATCAACTGCCACGTATAAACGGCCTGATTCGTCACGCCTTCACGACCACGTTTCAACGAGTCATCTTTAATAAATAAGTGAGTTTGACCACCAACCGTTGACTTAAATCGGTCGTATTTGCCTTCATTTGAGTAAGCAAACTCAATGCGACGACCACCGGCTAACTGAAACACTGTTGGACTGACTTGCTGAAGTGGTGAAACATTCCCACCTTTATGCACGGCCAACTTACCCGCTTGCTGACGAATCTCAAAGTTACTTTCTGAGTCTTCAAATAAGCTGTAACTACCGACTAACTCAGTCAGTACAGGTGCCTTAGTGGGCTTAACGGGTGCTTTTTGAAAAGGTGGCTGAACCACTTTCACCGTCCGAGAAGATTTAACACTCGGAGGCGTTGAACAACTAGCCAAAGTGAATGCAGTTATAAGGAGTATTGCGGATGTTATTAGGCGGCTCATTTCTTTTATTATTCCGTCTTTAAAGAGGCTAAAGCTTAGCACATTTTTATAAAAACCAAAGGTGTACAATTTTGAGACATGAAAAAGCCCGAACAATGTGATAACACGACTCGGGCTTGATCAAACAGCGAGGTATTTAAACGACTATAAGCGCTTACTTAGCTGCTGATGTACGCCATTCTTTAACCCAGTCTCTACGACCTTCTGCAACTTCTGCAGGTGTAAAACCAATGCGCTTAGGTTGAATAAGTGTACCGAATGCTTCTGGTAACTCGATGCCTGCACGAGTAGGCAACATCCAGTTTGTAACCGGGAGAATTTTCTGTGCTTCTTCTGACAGTAGGAAACCAACAAACTTTTTCCCTAGTGCCTGATTTTTACTATTTTTAAGTACTGCTGCTACTTCTACTTGAGTCGTATGACCTTCGCTAAACTTAGCCGCTTTATACTGTGTCTTTTCTTCTGCAACGATGTGGTAAGCAGGTGATGTACTGTAACTCAACACGTAGTCAGACTCACCTTTTAAGAACATGCTGTACGCTTCAGACCAACCTTTAGTCACAGTAACTGTGTTTTGTGCCAACTGCTTCCAAGCCTCGTCTGCTTTGTCACCGTAAACTGACTTCATCCAAAGTAGTAAACCTTGACCAACCGTACTTGTGCGAGGGTCTTGGTAGATCACTTTTGCGTCTGACTCAACCAGCTCTTTCAGTGACGTCACTGGCGTCTCGATTTTGCTGCTGTCATACACAAATGAGAAGAAACCGTAGTCAACCGGTGCAAACTCAGTATCCGTCCAGTTTAGTGATGGCTCTAAGTCATCTAATGATTGACCGTGCTCTGCAACCAAACCCATGTCGCGGGTAATTTCCATTAACGCATCGTCGATACCAACAATCACGTCTGCTTTACTCTTAGCACCTTCGATGCGAAGACGGTTCAAAATACTAACGCCGTCATCCACTGTTACGAATTCGATATCACAGTCACATTGCTTCTCAAATGCTGCTTCTAACTTAGGCCCTGGACCCCAGTCTGAGTTGAATGAGTCGTAAGTGTAAACTGTCAAATCTGCTGCTTGTGCCGCAGTGCAAAGCGCTAAACTTGAAAGTAATAAGCCTAGTTTTTTCATGGTCGTTATACCCTGTCTATGGATTTAGCTCAGATGAGCAAGTGGCGGGTAGGTTATCATTTATTTTGCGCCGCAATAACCAATAGTGGTTATAAACTCCTAGCTATATTCATATTTAGTACTTATCACATAAGCTATGCATAACTCGCACTCTCCGCGACTTAAACCACCAAGGGCAGCCATGGATCTCTCAACCACGATCATTATTATTTCCCTTGTAAGTATCTGTACCTCAGCGATTACCGCTGTCACAGGCATGGGCGGCGGCATACTGTTGTTAGCTATTCTACCAAGCCTATTGCCAGCTAAAGCAGTTATTCCTATTCATGGGGCTGCTCAGTTATCCAGTAACTTGAGTCGATTCGTTTTGGATATCAAAGAGACCTGCGTAAAGCCTGTGCTGCTGTTTACAGCGGGGTCGTTGTTTGGGGCGTATTTTGGGACGTTCTTTCTGGCAAAAGTTAACCTTGAGATAATTCCGTTGCTGATGAGTCTTTTCATCATTGGCATCATCTGGCTCCCCATTAACAAGCTACTCAATTTGATACCGGGGAAGTACTTTTCTTTAGGAGTCGTGCAAACAGCTTTGTCATTATACGTAGGTGCAACGGGCCCACTCAGTACCTCAGTGCTGATTAGTGACAAATACAGCAGTAGCCAAGTGATTGTTTCGAATGCGGCAATCAACACCGTTTTAAACATCATGAAGCTGATAGTTTTCTTTAGCTTAGGCTTTGCGTTTGCGGATTACTATTTGCATATTTCAGCACTGATAGTTTGCACGACCTTAGGCTCTTATCTGGGCTCTAAGGTACGAAAGCGCTTTAACGAACAGCTAGTCAGAACGCTCTTGAAAACGGTCATCACTCTATTCTGTATCAAAAATATTGCTGTGTATTTCTATAACTAACTTACCACTGATTTTTGATTCGCCCAAAACTTCAAACTCAGCGCAATAACCGCACAAATAGCAAAGCCAAGCACTAATGGCAGTACTGATTGCTCATAAAAACCACCAATAAATACCCCTACAGGCACTGAAATAATGGTTGATAAAGAACCAATCACAGCAGCACCTGTCCCTGCATTTTTTCCCAATGGCTCCATCGCTATCGCGTTCATATTACTGAATAGAATACTCAAGCAACAAAGCGCGCAGGCAAGATAAAGTAAGTACGTCCATAATGGTGGCTGGCCGTTACTTAGTAACACCGGGATTGTATACAGTACCGATGAGACGGCCATGATGATTAGCGCATATTGGGATAACAAACGCATACCGTGCTTGCCCACTAATCTTGAGTTAACAAAGGATGCAACACCCATAAAAAAGGCCAGTGCCGCAAAGCAAAGTGCAAACTTTATACCTAGCTGGTATTGGTCTTGTAAGATTGCTTGAGCAGTACTTAAGTAAGCTAACAGTGGCCCACTAACGACTCCGATAGCAATGGTATAACCTAACGTTACTCGGTTACTGCACACTGTAATGAAGCCATTTTTGATGCTGTCATAGCTAAACTTTTGACGGTCTTCAACGCTCAATGTTTCTGGTTGTCGAGTGGCAAACCAAACTGACAGGATTACTGCTACTACTAATAAGGCTACAAAAATACCGTGCCAGTCACTGATGTAAATCACTAATTCACCCAGCAATGGCGCGATCATTGGGACGGCTAAAAAGACCATCATGGTCAATGACATCACTCTCGCCATACCCCTACCTTCGTACTCATCTCGGATAAGTGCCATGGTGGATATGCGTGGCCCTGACGCGCCAACACCTTGTAAAAACCGTCCTAGTAACATGGTATTGAAGTCGGTGGTGACAAGACATATGAGCGTGCCAACAATGAACGTTGCCATGCCGATATACAGTGAATTCTTTCGACCAAAGCTGTCGCAGATAGGGCCAAAAATCAACTGACCAACCCCCATGCCTAAAAAGACCGAGCTGATGATGAGTTGGGTGTCGTTTGGATCTTGGACTGATAGATACTCACCAATCATGGGTAACGCTGGCAGCATCATATCGATAGCGAGAGCAATGAGTGAGGTGATTAGCGCCATGAGGGCAATGAATTCTACGAATGGGAGGCGCGCGGTAGGGTTGAATATTTTCACGGTGGTTCTACTTTTTATAGGGAGAAGTGTCGGTGGGACTTTACTCGCTTATGAGCTTGGCGTCATACAAAATCAGCTTCATATTCTTTCTATCATTTGAGAATGTATATTCTTCAACACACAACCATCGAAGATGCTTAGCACTTGCGGCCCATCTAACTAGTGCCTAGTTTCTTTGACATATTGTAGCCCGAAATAGAGAAACCAACTTCTTGATATAGTTTTAACGCTCTTTGGTTTTGATATGCAACTCGTAATTTTATTTGCTCAATACCAATCGATTTCAATTGTGATTCAAGAGCACTAATTGCCGACTTCCCGTAGCCATGATTACGACTGCTTGAGAAAATGAAGAAGTCATAAATAAACGTCGATTTATCACTTGTGTTAATCGAGTGCCACAAATAGCCAATCAACTCTGAATCCGATTCGATGCACAACAGTTCATGGTCGTTAGTTTCCAAACCATTAGGAAAACTACGAAGAAGATCCTGATTAGCTAACTCGATCGCCCTATCCATTGAGTGACCATAATTCTCAGCTATTTCACGGCTGTAATCATCAATGAAATAGTCACAGTACGCTGGATATTCACTTGAGGTCATTGGTCTGAGTTGAATCATGTCTAATCCCTAAAATTTAACAGTTCATTAAGAAGAGCCAAGAGTTTCTAATGTACTATCAGGTCTTAAACCTTTGTTTTCTCATGGCACCTTAGCTTCAGCTTAAGTCATTAAACTCTAACATATTCCCTCCCAGTGGCGAAAAATCAAACGCCTACTCGTAAGGGTTTCAATCACTTCTTTGCGTGCTTACTAGCTCAAGTAGTTAGCGATCACTCTTACTCATAGAGCCAGTAAATAGGCTCTCTGATACCCCATTGAGTCTCCTTCATCAAACTAAAATGATTTTTTAACAAACATCTATTAGTATGGTCCTTCGCCCTAAAATCTAATACCAATAAGGAATATGCACGGATGACTAAAACTACTATCGATGCACAAGTCTCGCCAACTCGCCATTTAGGCGTTTTGTCTAAAATGGAAGTGAACCGGCTGCTCGACCAAAGTCGCGGTAGTGTGTTCCGTTTATACCGTCAGTGTTCGCTTGCTGTTTTAAACTACGGTGACACCTCGGACAACGCTCAAGAAGTAATGGATCGTTATGAGAAATTCGATATCCAAGTGACGTCAAAAGAGCGTGGTATCAAGCTAAATGTGACTAATGCACCAGCGACGGCATTCGTTGACGGTACGATGATTAAGGGTGTCAATGAGCACTTGTTTTCGGTGTTGCGTGACATCGTATTTAGCCATGACTCAATCATCGAAAACCCTAAGTTTGACCTATCTAAGTCAGATGATACGACAGATGCAGTCTTCCATATTTTAAGAAATGCGGATGTATTACACCCAGAAACAAACCCACAGCTAATCGTTTGCTGGGGTGGACACTCCATTTCTCGTCTGGAGTATGACTATACAAAGCGTGTTGGTTATGAGCTAGGTTTGCGTGCGCTCGACATTTGCACGGGTTGCGGCCCAGGTGCTATGAAAGGCCCAATGAAAGGTGCGAGTGTTGGCCACTCAAAGCAACGCATTACTACAGGTCAATACCTTGGTTTAACTGAACCGGGCATCATCGCTGCTGAGTCACCAAACCCTATCGTAAACGAATTAGTTATCATGCCCGATATCGAAAAGCGCCTAGAAGCGTTTGTTCGTACAGGTCACGGTATTATCGTATTCCCAGGTGGTGTGGGTACTGCTGAAGAGATTTTATATATCTTGGGTATTTTGTTGCACCCAGAGAACAAAGGTATTCCTTACCCATTAGTCTTTACTGCGCCAGAGACATCAAAAGATTACTTCACGCAGATTGATGAGTTCATTGGTGCGACATTAGGTGCTAAAGCTCAGGCATTGTATGAGATCGTTGTTGATGATCCGGCACATGTTGCAACAATCATGCAGGAAGGCATGACGAAGGTGCGTAAGTACCGTAAAGAGCACAGTGACGCGTATTACTATAACTGGTTGCTAAAGATTGATCGTGAATTCCAGGAGCCATTCATGCCTACGCACGAAAACATGCGTAACCTTCCTATTCATAAAGACCAAGAAAATCACAAGCTAGCGGCTACGCTACGTAAAATGTTCTCGGGTATTGTGGCGGGTAACGTGAAGGAAGAAGGTCTCAAAGCGATTGCTGAGCATGGTAACTTTGAAATCAAAGGTGACAAAGAGATCATGGATCGCATGGATAAAATGTTAGCCTCTTTTGTAGACCAAAAGCGCATGAAAATCGAAGCGGATACTTATGTACCTTGCTACACTTTAGTTAAGTAAAGCCCCTTCAGTAAGCTAAATAACTTAATAGTCTCTAGCGACTCCCTCACTACAGAGACTATTAAGCGTTCTTCGAGCTAACTAATAAACTGCGGTACTTTCTTAATTTCATTTTCATCAAGATTAGTTTCTGTCAGAACTGATGAACAGCCTCTACATTCGTACCTAACCGGAAGTTTTAAAAGCTTCTTTCTGATGAACCCTCTATGAGTTCGCTTTAAGTTGAAGCTTCCGCACTTTGGACAATAGTGTTTAGAGGTTAGATTACTAAGTACCTTATCCACAAACCGACTCCTTTATTTTTCTCATTAAATAGAGACCACCAAAAGCGGTGCCTCTAGAAGTCATTCTAGTCTTTTATTGTCCACAGCAATTAGAATCCTAGGACATAAATGGTTAAAATAAGGACTTTATGTGCCTAAAAACAACCTCATATACTCATAAAAATTACCACCAATAGCTCATTATTGTCGATTACAATATGTATCAAAACCTACCTATAACTATACTTTGGCAGATATTGCCTAAACCTCATTACAACCAACTAGGCCCTGCTAGGGTCTTTGTAATAAAACGAGTAAACAAATCAAAGTTCATCGCACATGTAAACGCGAAACCCCACGCTGCACCCGTCAAATGCGCCATGTGACCGATGTTATCGGAGGCTGCTTTGTCCTTGTACCAAGAGTAGGCAACGTAAGCCACACCTGCGAGAATTTGCGGTATCGCGATGATTCCGTATAAATAAAGGTTTTGCCAAGGATCAAATACAATCACCGCAAACACAACGGCTGATACGCCACCAGAAGCACCAAGCGCAGCATAACTAGGGTCAGATTTGTGGCGTAAAAAGCTAGGAATAGACGCGACGATAATTCCACCGAAATACAAAATCAGGAAATTAGTCGCTGCCGCGTCACCGAATACCGCTGGGTAATAGTATTTTTCGATAGCACTACCAAATGACCATAAGACGAACATGTTCACACCCAAGTGCAATACATCTGCGTGTATAAAACCGGAGCTTAAAAAGCGATACCATTGGCCGTGCTTTTGAATCGTGACAGGATGAAACAATAGCTTTGATTTAGCGGCTGAGTTGTTCATCAGTGCGAACGAAATCAAACACGTAATCGCGACAATAATATTCGTCAGCGTAAAAACATCGGGGTTCATAATTTAGCTCAGCGGTTTGTTGGGTTAGCGGGATATTATAGAGTGTACATCAGGGGTAAGATAATACTGTAAGTGAGCCACATAATAACCGACAACGGGACACCTACACGCAGGAAGTCGCCAAAGGTGTAATTACCCGCACTCATGATCAATAAATTCGTTTTGTAAGCCATTGGTGTGGCGTAACTCATGTTCGCGCCAAATAGCACAGCCAATACAAATGGCTCAGGGTTGAGCTGCAATGTCGTTGCGATACTTACGGCAATCGGTGTGCCTATAACAGCAGCTGCATTGTTAGAGACCACGTTAGTAAAAATAGCCATAAGCAATATAAGACCGCTCAGAATAATGGGCGCTGGCGCTCCAGCAGTAGCCGCTACAAAGCCATTAGCAATAAGTTCACTGGCTCCAGTGACAGTCATCGCACTACCCAGCGCTAAGCTCGATACCACGATCATGATCACTGGAACATTCATCGCTCGGCTAACGTCACTCCAACTCATGCACTTGCTTAATAGCATAAAAAGAACACCAATAACCGCACTGACTGCGATAGGCATAATCCCAACGGCCGCCGATGCAATTACCGCAAACATGATCATAATCGTCAATGGCGCTTTCTTTGATTGTGGTAACTCAATACGACTGTCTAACACCAAAAACTCGTGCTGTGACTTAAGCGTATCGATATCTTCACGACTACCTTGAGCCAACAAAATATCGCCTAACTGCAGGTTTAGATTGCCTAAGCCTGACGGCATTTCATGTATTTTTTCTCCACCACGATGCACCGCTAAAGCGATCATTTTGTAGTTTTCGATAAAGCGTGATGCTTGTAGCGTTGTTCCTAACAATGGCGAGCGCTGATCAATAATTATCTCGATAACGGTTTGATCACCTTCCGTTAATGGGTGTTCCTCATCGACACGGTGGTCCTTCGCGTAAAGCACTGTATCCGTCATTTTCTCTAACGTTTTAAGTTGCTCAGGTGTGTCATGTACTAATATTTTATCGCCTGCTCGAATAATAACGTCAGGTAAGGGAATAATAAACGAGGTAGCAGAGCGTCGGATTTTCCCAACTTTTAACTGGCCTTTAGTCGCTTTAATCAGCGCTTCAAGTGTTTTGCCAACAGCGCTACTTTCCTCTGTTACAAGTAACTGTGCGGTATAAACACGGCTACTCGCATCGGTTAATGGTAAGTCACGCTCAGGTAACATCTTAGGTGCAATTAACCACAGAAAGCCGATCCCCACTACCGAGCCACATAAGGCCGGTAAGAAAAAGTCAAAGACGCCCATGGCTGGCAAGCCTAGGTCATTTGCTACACTGACCACTAACAAGTTAGTCGAGGTACCTATAGTTGTCCCCATGCCGCCAATCAAGCTGGCGAAGCCCATTGGCATAAGCAGCGCCGCAGGATTTGATTTTGTTTTTAGCGCGACACTGACGAGGATAGGAATAAGCAACACAACAATCGGTGTGTTATTGATGAAAGCACTCAACCCTGCAGCAATTAATAGTGTGGTTAGTAATGATATCGATGGACTGACTGCCCACATTTTTGAGAGCAACTGCCCCACTGGTTCTAAAGCACCGGTCTTAACCAGCCCTGTCCCCAACACCATTAAGGCACAAACAGACACCAATGCTTCATGACCAAAGCCATAGAAAAACGACACCGTTTTAAAAGGTGTCATTACGCCATCTACTTCATACTCATAAGGGAATATTGAAAACCCAAGGGCTAACAGGCACAGCACAATGAGTGCGGAGGTTTGTAGCGGGAGCTCTTTACGAGTAAAAAGTACTAAAGCAAAAAAGGTCAGTACCAGTACGGCCAGGGCATGAGTATCGGGCATGTAGACGAGAGTTTCCTTTTAAACACACTTTAAAAATGAATGCTGCGAATCACTAGCAAGTCTAATGACTCATCAACGCTGCTATTTTTCCGCAGTATATAACAGTGAGCCTTTAGGTACACGGCTGTTTAGCTTATATACAAGCTTGGCTATAACATCGTCTTATCGTGAGTCATCGGCGAGGCTAGCAAACGCTTATGCTCGCTAACCTGAACACGGCTAGGGGCAAATGCCCTTTCTAAGGCGGGCAAACAAAGGTAAGGATCTAAGCCTGCACAAAAGAACACATCAATCGCAATCATCTGCTCTTCGTACCATGTGTTGATGCAAATGTGTGACTCGGCCAAAATCGCAAATGCAGTGACACCCGCATGTTCACCAAACGTTGACAGCTCAAGCTTAAGCAGCGTTGCGCCACTCTCCTCAACAGCCGCTAATATCGCTGAACGAACAACCGCTTCATCATCCGTATGTTGCGCTCCCCACATATCAACAAACAGGTGTGTTCCCGCATATTGAATGCCATCGGGGCGGCGACGTAGTGCGCCTTTGGTTGATTCTGTTTTACTCAAGAGCTAAACATTCCGATCAGTTTATTGAGTGGCTAAGTTGAGGTTTACACTCAATAAAGTCAAGCAGTGCATTAGCCGTTCGTTAAGACTTTGCAATTCAACGCATCACTCGCGGCATCTACACTCTTAGGCACCAAACGAACATTGCCTAAATCAAACTGAGCCTTGCCCGCAGTAAATAACAAAAATGGCGTATTCATCTTTTGGTACTCCATGCCATTATCTGCAAAACACGATAACGGTATTTTCAGCGTTGACCACTTGTTTGAAACTGCTGGCAGGAAGTCATTTATTTTGATTTGTGCCATACATGGATACACACAGTGCTGCGCTAGCATCATGCTAGACGTTGGCAATTGGTGCATTCTAATATCAAACTGCAAGGTTGCATCAGCATTTAAATAACGCTGTTGGTTCTGCCCTAACTCATCCGCGTACTGTGTATAAATCTGCGCAGGACTCTTTCCATTAAACGTCACTGACACAGCGTCATACTGACTTTGATAATTAATCGGCTTTGTGGACACAGCACCTTGGTTTGTCGCCTGCTGAAGCGATACATCTAACCCTTTCCAATCATTCGCTTCGCCAGAGATATTGAGCACAAAGTCGTTACCCGATGCTTTTCCATAAATATCTAATGGAATCGTCGCGACAGCCGTGTCAGCTTCCGTTTGGCCACAACCGTAATCACGCGTATCCAATGGAAGCTGATCTAAATCTAACAGCGCTGTTGTCCCTTTGGCATATGACAAACCATAGCCGTAAGCAAATAGTGGCTTGTGCTCTCCTGTAAGCCCTTGCTCCCACTCTGGTGTCACGTAGTTCTTAATATGCTGAGGTTCGCGGTTAATAGCCGTTGAACATGACGTATTTGGCCAGCTGTATGACAAACGCCCAGTAAAGTCAGCACCATTCACACTATACAATGCATCGGTGATACCACCTGCTTCTGTTCCCGGTAACCATGCTGCGATGAATGCATCTGAGTGATTGATCTCCTCATTGACATACATCGGACGGCCCGACAAAAAGAGAGTGACCACTTTCATACCGCGTGCTTTTAGCGACTTAACCGTTTCCAAATCTGCCGCATAAGCCGCTTTTAACTTTGCAAAACCAATAGTTTGATGGTCTTTAATATCACCCACCACTTCAGCGTAAGGGTCTTCACCTATCGCGACTACCGCAATCGTGTCATTAGTTATTTTATTAACATCCGTAATAACATTCGACGCGCCAATCTGTGCTTCCAACGCCATTTTTAACGTCGTTGCACCCGGGAAGTCCGCAATCGTGTTTTCCGTACCTTGCCACGTCAGCGACCAACCACCGGTTTGTTTTGGCAGATTCTCTGCCGCACTTCCTGCGAGATACACTCGTTGAGTTGCTTTAAGCGGTAATACATTATCTTTGTTTTTCAATAAGACGAGAGATTTAGTCACGGCTTCACGCGCTAATTGGCGGTGTGCTTTTGAGCCTAAAACACCCTCTTTAGCCGCTAATGAGCGCCCTGAAGGCTTAGCCTTTTCCCATAACCCTGCTCGCATTTTTACTCTTAAAATACGCGTCACCGCATCATCAATCCGCGAGGTCGCTATCGTGCCGTCATTTACCTGAGCGACCACGTTTTTGTAAAACGCCTTCCAGTCGGAGCGAGCCGTGACCATTATAATGTCATTACCCGCATTCACTGCAGCAGGACAGTTCGACGACTTACAGCCGTTAACTTCGTTATGACCATTCCAATCGGTCACTACGACACCGTCAAAGCCCAACTTACCCTTAAGCACATCTGTAATTAAGTACTTACTTCCATGGAGCTTTTTATTGTATTTCCCCGTGCCAGTTTGGTCGTAGTTCGCATCGTTATGCCATGAATTAAATGAGCTCATCACCACTTGCGCACCAGCCGTCAAGCCTGAGAAATAACCTGCGGCATGTAGATTGATTAAATTCGCTTCTGACGAATAGTTTTCACCTCGATCAACCCCATTTTTAGTGCCGCCATCACCTACCCAATGCTTCACAGTAGAGATAACTTTTGAGTCTGATTTCAAGCTTGCGCTGTCGCCCTGTAAACCTTCAACCATTTTACCTGCATAGTTAAAGATGATTTCTGGGTCTTCTGAGTAACCTTCGTAAACGCGCCCCCAACGATAGTCGCGCGGTGCGGCAACAGTTGGTGCAAACGTCCAATCTAAACCCGTTGCAGCCACTTCTTTTGCTGTCGCCTGCCCTATGCGTAAAATCAGTTCAGGGTCATTTGCGGCACCTAAGCCGATGTTATGCGGAAAAACTGTCGCACCGAACACATTATTATGACCATGCACTGCGTCAGTCGCCCACATGAATGGAACTTTAAAATCACGGTCTGCATAAGCGCTATCTAACGCTGCCCAATATTTATCGGCGAGTAACACCCAATCTTTTGCGCTAGCGTGCTTATCGCCATTTGGCCAAGAACCGCCGCCATTGAGTAGCGATCCTAGTTTGTATTGTTTGGCTTCTTCTGGGGTAACATCGTTTAAGTTAGGCTGAATCATCTGCCCCACTTTTTCATTCAATGTCATCTTCGCGACAATGGCGCTAACTTTAGATTCGATCATTGGGTCTTTACCGATACTGCTTTTAATCGCAGGCCATTCGACGTGCTCCATATTCGCAACTAGTGCTTTGCGGTTTGCTTGTTGTAAGCTTGGGAAAAGCAGGCAACCCGGTAACAGAATGGTTATTAAAAAAACCGGTGATAATTTAATTAGCGTCTTATTCATGTATCACTCACGACAGTAGAGGTTTGATGACTAATAAAATTGCATATTAACGAGCGCTACTGGTAGAACCTCACGTAGTCCACCATCAAGTATTGAGGAAATACCGTACTTGAGTCTGGAGCCCCCGCCCAATTGCTACCGATCGCTAAATTAATAATTAAATAGAAGTCTTGATTGAATGGGTAAATATTACCGCCCACATCCTCTTCACCGACTGAATGAAATAAAATATTGTCGATATACCAACGAATAACATTTTCATCCCACTCGACACTACAGCCAAGCCTAAACAATATCTTTTCATCATTTCCCAAATTTCACTCATAAAAAAACCACCGTTTTTAGGCGGTGGTTTTTTAGCTAACTATCTGCAGTTACTTATAAAGATGCGTCCTGCACGACCCTCACGTTCTTGAAGGTAAACTCAACACCACCCTGTGGATTCGCCCAAGCTGGGAGAATTGCCAAAGGTTTAGCAATATCTTCAATCAAGTTACTCTCAGTCAGACCTAAGTCAGCAATAGGCACGCTAATACTATGCCACTGGCCCGCAGGTAACTCTGAAGCCGAACCGATAAAGTAGTCTGGCCCAGCAGTCGTTGCACCTTCCATTTTCACTACCATGCCGTCGGTATTAGCCGCATAGTCAGTCACATAAAGGTCAAACTGAAGCGCACCTGCCGCTAAGTAGTTTGAAAGGTTTTGTGAATCACCCTCGATAAACACGATACCTTTGTCAGTATCAGGCTTATCCGTGCTGTAAACCACATTCACTTCCGTAGCAACGCCTTCACCACTAACAGTAGTTGTCACAAGCCCTTCAGAAGGACTCCAATCACCAGCTGTTTGCGCTGTCCACGTCGTCACTTCAGCATTCCATGTTTCACTACCGAATACATTCGACACTGCTTCGTCCAATGCAGGCTCAGCAACCCCAGCTAACTGAGCACAAGTTAGACCATCATCAGCCGCATCGACACTCTTAGGTACAATACGAACATTACCCAAATCAAACTGCGCCTCACCACCTGTAAACAACAAGAATGCAGTGTTCATGTTCTGATAGTCCATACCGTTTTCAGCAAAACACGCCAATGGCACTTTTAAAGTTGACCACTCACTAGACACTGCTGGAAGGAAGTCATTGATCTTAACTTCTGCCAAACATGGGTGAATACAGTGTTGTGATAGCATCATGCTTTCCGTCGGTAGTTGACGCATTTTGATATCAAACTGCAACGTCGACTCAGCGTTTAAGTAGCTATAACTATCCTGACCTAAGTCATCATGGTATTGCGTATAAATCTGCGCCGCACTATCACCAGTAAACGTTACTGTCACCGCGTCATACTGACCTTCGTAGTTAATTGGACTTGTTGAAACACTACCTTGGTCTGTCACTACCTGAGTAGATACATCAATACCCTGCCAGCCGTTTGCCGCGCCAGAAACACGTAATGCAAACTCACCGCCAGACGCTTTACCGTAGACTCCATAGGAATTGTCGCTAAACCATCATCAGGCTGATCTTGTCCACAACCATAGTCACGTGAATCTAGTGTTAGGTTATCTAGATCAACATCTGACTCTTCACCAATCGCATAAGACAGACCATAACCATAGGCAAATAATGGCATGTGCTCACCACTAATATCCTGCTCCCACTCTGGCGTTACATAGCCTTCAATGTTCATAGGCACACGGTTAATTGTTGTAGAACATAGCGTGTTAGGCCAGCTATATGAGAGACGACCAGTGAAGTCAGTACCACTCACCTGATAAAGCGCATCGGTGATACCACCCGCTTCTGTACCCGGCAACCAAGCTGCGATGAATGCATCAGAATTATTGATTTCTTCATTCACATACATTGGACGACCTGAGAAGAAGATCGTAACCACTTTCATGCCACGTGCTTTTAACTCTTTAACTGTCGCTAAATCAGCCGCATAAGCCGTTTTCAAGTCAGCAAAACCAATCGTTTGATGATCTTTAATATCACCGACAAACTCAGCATAAGGGTCTTCACCAATCGCAACAACCGCAATAGTATCCTCTGTCACGTCATTGATATCGGTAAACACATTTTCAGCACCTACTTGTGCTTCCAGTGCCATCTTCAATGTTGTCGCGCCAGGGAAGTCATCGATAGTGTTTTCAGTACCCTGCCACGTCAGTGACCAACCACCTGTTTGCTTCTGCAAATCATCAGCTGCACTACCCGCAAGATAAATCTGCTGATTTGCTTGGAGTGGTAACACACTGTCTTTGTTCTTTAGTAGCACCAAAGACTTAGTCGCCGCTTCACGTGCTAATGCACGATGCTCATCAGAACCTAATATTGCATCATTACCTGCTAAAGAACGATCAGATGGCTTTGGCTTATTCCACAAATTTGCACGCATTTTTACACGTAAAATACGTGTTACCGCATCATCAATACGTGACATTTCAATGGTGCCGTCATTCACTTGTGCGATGACGTTTTCATAGAATGGCTGCCAATCTGTTCGCGCCGTCACCATGAAAATGTCGTTACCCGCGTTAACTGCTTCTGGGCAATTTGAAGAGGTACAACCATTGATTTCATTCTGACCGTTCCAGTCAGTAACGACTAAACCGTCAAAGCCCAGCTTACCTTTCAGAACATCCGTAATCAGGTATTTACTACCATGGACTTTCTTGTTGTATTCACCCGTACCTGTTTGGTCGTAATTCGCATCATCATGCCATGAGTTAAACGAGCTCATAACCACCTGAGCACCCGCTTTCAAACCAGAGAAGTAACCCGCAGCGTGGATGTTCATCATATACTCTTCTGAGTAATGGTTTTCACCACGATCAACACCGTCCTGCGTACCACCGTCACCTACCCAATGCTTCACATTAGAGATAACCTGAGAGTCTGATTTTAAGCCTTCATTACCACCTTGAAGGCCATCAACCATTTGACCTGCGTAGTTAAAGATAATCTCAGGATCTTCTGAGTAACCTTCATAAACACGGCCCCAACGATAATCGCGTGGCGCTGCAACTGTTGGTGCAAATGTCCAATCCAAACCAGTCGCTGCAACCTCTTTCGCAGTCGCCTTACCGATACGGTTGATCATTTCAGGATCATTCGCGGCACCTAGACCAATGTTGTGAGGAAATACAGTCGCCCCGAAAACATTGTTATGTCCATGTACTGCGTCTGTTGCCCACATGAAAGGCACTTTAAAGCCACGATCAGCATAGGCTTCATCCAACGCAGTCCAATACTCATCTGCTTTCGCAGCCCAGTCAGCAGCACTTGCATGCTTGTCGCCATCAGGCCAAGAGCCACCACCGTTTAGCAGTGACCCTAGCTTGTATTGCTTTGCTTCCTCAGGGGTTACATCGTCCAAGTTAGGTTGAATCATTTGCCCGACTTTTTCTTCCAAGGTCATTTGACCTAAAATAACGCTGATTTGAGATTCAATATCAGTATCGACAGTCACCTTGCTTTCAATCGTAGGCCACTCTGCGTAATACGCGAGTGAGTCGCTAACGATGATTGTGTTGTCACTACTTTGACTTGACGAATCATCATCGTCATCAAAAAATGGGCAACCGGTTAACAGCAGTGTGGATAATAAAATCGGGGTAAATTTGATTGGAGTATTATTCATAAATACTCTCTCCTAATAAGCTCATGGCTCCTCCTTAAATCATAAACTCCAGACAACTAAACAGTTAGCTGGAAAAGCTATGCAATCGATTACATCTAATAATGTAATCGATTGCATAATATTAGAATGCTAATATAACTCTGTCAATCAACATCACTTATAAAGTTAAGGAGTTAATTAACCCATGCAGCGCAGACAACCACATGAGTAAAACAGTTACTGTTCAAGATATTGCCGCATTGGCCAAAGTGTCGACGGCTACTGTCAGCCGCACCCTCTCGCATCCAGAGAAAGTCTCTGAAAAAACCCGCGAACTTGTTATGAAAGCGGTTGAAGAAACGGGCTACACCGTCAACGAAGCAGCAAGAAATCTTCGAAAAAAACAAACGGATAGCATCGTTGTAATGCTACCAAATATAGGTAATGAAATATTCTCTAGCATCGTCGAAGCGATTGAAACTGTTTGCGCTAAAAACGGCATTAATGTACTCATTGCCGACACAGAAAAAGCCTCTATGTCACACGGTAGAGCGCGTGCTTATTTCAGTAAAAATCGCGTCGATGGCATTATCATACTTGACGGAAAACTACCGCTAGATACCATCCCGACAGGTGATAAAACGCCCCCTGTTGTCTATGCTGGCGAATGGAATATTGACGCTAATTATCCCATTGCAAGCATTGACGATGCACTCGGCATACAACTGGCGATAAAACACCTTAGCGAATTAGGCCACACCGATATTGGCCACATCGCTGGCCCTTATGAAACTACCCCTGGAAAAGTCCGTACCGATAGCTTTTACCAAGTACTTAAACAAACCCCAAACAGCCCAAAAAAACCTTGGGTATTTGACGGAGACTTCTCTTTAAAATCAGGAAAGTCTGCCGCTCATGCATGGTTTCAACTCCCTAAAAACGAACGCCCTACTGCGGTGATGTGTGCCAGTGATGCAATGGCATTTGGTTTCATCTCAACACTCACAAAACTCGGCATTCATACTCCTAGGGATGTTTCAGTTATTGGCTTTGATAATCTACCCGTCGCTGAGTACTACTCACCCGCACTAACGACCGTTCACCAACCCAGAGATTCACTCGGCATTTTAGCGGCTCACACTTTGTTATCGTTAATCAATGGCAGTAGCATTAAAACACTAAAGCCAATTGAACCTTGGCTAGTAGAGCGTGACTCTACCGCCAAGATATAACCATTGCTAAGTACAATTAACTTAACGAGAACGCTTCACCAATACCATAAAGCGCAGGGTTCTCAGCATTGATAACAAATACCGGCACTTCTGCTAAATGCTGTTGAAAACGCCCTTTCGCTTCAAAGCGTTTTCTAAAGCTAGATTGCTCAAAGTAACTACCCAGTTGCGGCACTATGCCTCCACCTATGTAGACACCTCGGTAAGCACCGAGTGTTAACGCTAAGTCACCTGCAACTGACCCTAGTAGTCCACAGAACGTATCAAGTGCTTCAGCGCAGTGAGGATTAGCATTACTGATCCCAAGCACTGATATTTCACGCGGCGATAAACATTCTGGCTCAACATTTTCTAGCTCACAAATAGCGCTGTAGAGGTTTTGCAACCCCATCCCTGACACTAGTCGCTCTGCCGATACATGCGGATACTGTTTCCAGCAAACCTTAATGATATCAACTTCTCGTTCGTTAGAAGGACTCACTGTAGAATGACCACCCTCACCTTCAAGTGGTATCCAAATATCACCATATGGAATCAAACCAGACACACCTAAACCTGTGCCTGCGCCCACAATCCCTAATGGCGTTATCAACTGACTGTCAGTATTACCACCTACCTGTACAAAATCACTCTTTGACAGCTTAGGAATGGACATTGCCAATGCAGTAAAGTCATTTTTCACAATCAACTTATCAAAAGCCATTTGCTGCTTAAGCGTTTCGATTGAAAACGACCAATGATGATTGGTCATTTTCACGCTGTCACCCACAACAGCCGTGGCTATTGCTATTGCTGCTTCCTTTACAACAGGGTCACCGACCATGCCTAAATAAGCCTTCATAGCCACTACGATCTCGTCGTAGTCAGCACAAGGGAGGACAATTTGGCGATGAACACCCTGCTCTAAAGAAAGTAAAGCGAACCGCGCATTCGTACCACCTATATCAGCAATCAGACGCACATCATCACTTGTCATTATCTTATTCTCAGCTCAGTTTCTGGGTCAAAAAAGACAGCTTTAGTCACGTCAAACTGAAGAAACATTGGCTCGCCTGGGCTACAAATCGCTGTTGGATGAACACGGCAAACCGTCTTTACACCATTCAAACGAATCGTCACCATCGTGTCTGGGCCAGTTGGTTCAACAATCTCGACGGCACAAGGCATGACCATGCTATCTGGCTTATCCTCACTGACTTGAGTAATTTGCTCAGGACGAACACCCAGCACAACTGAGCGCCCCACATACTGCGCTAGACCAGGAATATCCTGATTAACCAATAAACGAGTCACTTTGCCTGCACTTTCCATCAGTAGCTCATAACCGTCATCTGACTTACTTAACTCGCACGGTACAAAGTTCATTGATGGGCTACCCATGAAGCCAGCAATAAACTGATTTTCAGGGTTATCATATATTTCTTGAGGCGTTCCAAACTGCTGCACTTCACCGTCTTTCATCACCGCAATCACATCAGCCAACGTCATTGCTTCAATCTGATCATGTGTTACATAAACGATTGTCGTTTTTTCACGCTGGTGTAGCTCTTTGATCTCACTACGCATTTCAACACGTAACTTCGCATCAAGGTTTGAAAGTGGCTCATCAAACAAGTAAATCGACGGATCACGTGCCAATGCACGACCCATTGCCACACGCTGACGTTGTCCACCCGATAACGCTTTAGGCTTACGGTTTAGCAGCGGTTCGATTTGCAGCATCTTAGCAACACGATCAACCACCACCTTCTGCTCTGGCTTCGGCATTTTAGCAATGTCCAAACCGAATGAGATGTTTTGGCTCACGGTCATGTTTGGATACAAGGCATACGACTGAAATACCATCGCGATATCACGGTCTTTAGGGTCAAGATGAGTCACGGTACGATCACCAATAACGATGTCGCCCTTACTCACCGTCTCCAAACCAGCAATCATGTTCAATAGCGTTGACTTACCGCAACCTGATGGCCCAACCAAGATCAAAAACTGACCCGGCTCGATTTCTATATTAATTCCTTTTAGTACTTTGATCGCACCAAAACTCTTTTCAACATTTTGTATTTTTAAAGCTTGCATGATGTGTTCCTTAACCTTTAACAGCGCCTGCAGTCAGGCCTCGCACGAAGTATTTACCCGCTACGATGTAAACAAATAGCGTAGGCAGTGCAGCGATAATGGCAGCGGCCATATCGACGTTATATTCTTTGACACCGGTACTGGTGTTAACCAAGTTATTTAGTGCAACCGTAATCGGTTGATAGTCTCCCGAGGAGTAAACGACACCGAACAGAAAGTCATTCCAGATTTGGGTAAACTGCCAAATAATCGATACCACCAAAATTGGTGTAGAGATTGGCAAAATAATACGGTAGAAAATCATCCAGAAACCAGCACCATCAATACGTGCAGCGTTCACTAACTCGCTCGGCACACTGATGTAGTAGTTACGGAAAAACAACGTTGTAAAGGCAAGTCCATAAATAATATGAACGAGTATTAACCCCCAAGTAGTTCCCGCTATTCCTAGGAAGCCTAGCGTACGCGCCATCGGTAACAAGATAACTTGGAATGGGATCATGGTACCGATCAACAACAAACCAAAGAACAAGTTACTTCCACGGAAGCGCCATTTTGTCAGTACGTAACCGTTTAACGCACCTAAAATAGTTGATACCAAAACTGCTGGTACAACGATCAGTACCGAGTTCCAGAAGTAGCCTTTTAGGCCTTCACAACTTACACCAGTACAGGCTGTGCTCCACGCTTTATCCCATGCCGTAAAGTTCAACGACTGAGGTAATGTCAGCATCGTACCGTTACGGATTTCTTCCAAATCTTTAAGTGAGGTAATCACCATCACTAACAGTGGTAGCAAGTAAAACATGGCCGCGAGTGTTAGCACGCCATAGATCAATATACGATTTAAACTCATTGTTTCTTCTCCCTAAGCTCTGAGTAGAGATAAGGCACGATAATCGCCACTACGGCCATTAACATCATCATTGACGCTGCCGAACCCACACCGATCTGACCACGTGTAAACGCATAGGTGTACATAAAGGTTGCAGGTACGTCAGTTGCATAACCTGGCCCACCGCCCGTTAGTGCCACAATCAAATCAAAACTCTTGATAGCGATGTGCGTCAGTACGATCAGCGCACTGAAAAATACTGGGCCTAAACCCGGAATAATAATGCGACGGTAAATCGCTGGCATTGATGCCCCATCAACACGCGCTGCTTTGACGATATTCTCATCCACACCACGTAAGCCCGCTAAACATAACGCCATTACGAAGCCTGATGACTGCCAAACACCGGCAATAACCACGGTGTAAATCGCCATATCACTATTCACTAGCCAGTCGAATGAAAACGACTCCCAGCCCATCTCTCGAAACATGCGCTGGATGCCCAACTCAGGGTTAAGTATCCACTTCCAAGCCGTACCCGTTACGATGAACGATAGCGCCATTGGGTAAAGATAGATGGTACGAATAGCACCTTCGGCGCGTACTTTTTGGTCTAGGAAGATTGCTAAAAACAGTCCAATCACCAAACAAGTCACGATGAATAACACACCGAATATTAATAAATTTTCTGCGGCAACCCACCAACGGTCATTGGCAAATAAGCGCTCATATTGTTTCAAGCCTACCCAATCGTATTTAGGCAACATACGAGAGGAGCTAAAAGATAACCATGCATTCCACAGCATAAAGCCGTAGATAAAAATCAATGTTGCAACAAAGGTCGGAGCAACCACTATTTTGGGAAGATACTCCCCAAAGGATAACTTGGGTTTACTGGATGCGTTCATGGGAAAACGAACTCTCCTGATAAAGCGGGTGGTAAGGACATTGAGACCCAGCCGAACGACCGGGTCTCAACAAAGCGGTCTAACTAGTAATTATAAATCTGCAGTTGCTGAAGCTACGGCTTTAGCCATCTTCGCAGCAGCATCTTTAGCCGTTACTTTATCGTTGTTGTAGAACTCAGTCACAGTGTCATAAATAGCACCCTGTGTAGACGAGAACGTAGACATACCGTGCGCCATACTTGGCACTAGCGTGTCAAACTTAGCTGATTCTACGAAGTCTTTTGAAGACAACTTCGCGCAGTCATCAAACTTTTCCATAGATGAGCCTAGACGCGCAGGGATAGAACCTTTGTTCAAGTTAAATACTTCTTGGAACTCAGGACTTAGGACTGTACTAGCTAGGTCATTTTGGCCCGCCGCTAAATCCTTGTTATCCAAATCGAACATAACAAAACTGTCGATATTGAACGTGAAGCCTTTTGACGTTCCCGGTGCTGCTGCACAGATGTAATCAACGCCCGGCTTCTTGCCCGCTGCAGTGAATTCACCTTTTGCCCAGTCGCCCATGAACTGCATACCGGCTTCGCCTTTGATGATCATTGACGTTGCAAGATTCCAATCACGACCTGGTGCGCCTTCATCCGTGTACTGCTTGATCTTACGGAATGTTTCAAGTGCTTCAACCATTTGCGCGCTGTCTAGCGACTTAGGATCTAGCTCTACGAATGCTTTGTTATAGAAAACTGGACCTTGAGTACCAAGAACAACTGATTCAAATGTCGTTGCGTCCTGCCAAGGTTGTCCACCATGAGCAACGGCTGTCATGCCTGCTGCTTTGATTTTGTCTGCCGCAACAAAGAACTCATCCCAAGTTGTTGGAACCGTTGCGTCAGCTTTTTTGAATACTTCTGGGTTGGCCCACATCCAGTTAACGCGATGTACGTTAACCGGTACTGCAACATACTTACCGTCATGCTTCATTACGTCTGAAACAACTTTTGGTAGTAACTTATCCCAGCCTTCTTTTGTTGCAACGCCGTCGATGTTTGCTAGTACGCCTTCTTCACCCCATTCTTGGATGCTAGGGCCTTTGATTTGTGCAGCAGCTGGTGGGTTGCCAGATACAACACGAGACTTAAGTACTGTCATTGCGCTCTCACCACCACCACCGGCAACAGCGAAGTCTTTCCATGTGTGACCTTTGGCTTCAAGCATCTTCTTTAGCTCAGCCACTGATTTCGCTTCACCACCAGAAGTCCAATAGTGCAGAACTTCAACTTCAGCTGCCTGTGCAGACATTGATAAACCCAATGCCAATGCGATACCCAAACCAATTTTAGACAATTTCATAATTTCTCCTCAATGAAAATTACTTATAGACCCCTCTTAAGAGGCTGAGCAAAGACTAAATTAATTAATTCACAAAGTAAACTAATTAATTTACTTTCAATAATAAATTAAATATTTTCTCCGATAGATGGACGTTTACGCTATATTGTCCTACTTAGAGAGAGAATCATTAATTACATAGGAAGCTTCAATGTCCTCAGCAGGCCCGACGAGAATACGCCAACTTAACCGTAGAGCAGTACTGTCACACATACGTTACGAAGGCGCGCAATCTCGCTCAGCACTTGGCCCTGCACTCTCTCTCTCTCCTGCCGCGGTCTCTTCTGTTGTCAATGACCTACTCGAAGAAAAGCTACTGTGTGAGTCAGAAAGCACTAAAAAGGATGGCAGAAAAGGTCGCCCTATTTCGTTACTTGAGTTAAATGCTGATGCGGCTTATGCGCTAGGGATAGTACTGCGCCCAACAAAAACAGAGACGGAGCTTGGGCTGGCTTGGGTTGATTACACGGGAAAGGCCACTGCTATTCCCGATGTGCCTGTGAGTAAACACCAAGACATAGATACGCTGATCCGCTGCATAAAAGCAGCCATCGAAAAACTTGAGAAAGAAGTGCCTGATGCAAAGCGAATCTTTGGTGTCACTATCGCTATTCCGGGTGTTATTGAAGGCGACACAATCCCAATGGCACCTAAACTACCGTGCATTGAAGGCGGTGAGTTTATTGAGCGCCTTCAAGAAGTCATTGAATACCCGCTGAGTTTTCACAATGACGTTAACTTAGCCGCTATGTCAGAGCTTCACCAACAGCCACGGTTACGTGATTTATCCTTTGCGTATTTGTATCTCTATACAGGTGTTGGATCGGGTTTGTCTATCGAAGGTAAAATACTGAATGGTTGGGCGGGTGAAATTGGTCAGCTACACGTCAACAGAAACATCCCGAATACCACATCATTTGAGCACTCGTTAACGACTGATGGTTGTCTTGCGGACTTGCTGGAGAGCTTAGGTCACCCGCGCCAAGCTTTAGATGAGCTTGCCAAGTATATCGATCAACGTGACCCTCAAACATTGGCGGTTATTGACCTTTATTGTGAGCACATTTGTGACGCTATTAATGTTCTTAACAGTGTGTTGGCGCTAGATGAGGTGTTGATTGATTTTAGGTCGGATAAATTATTTCAGCGACTTCGTCCGAGGTTAGAAGTTTTGCTGCAAGCATCTCGTCGTCCACCCGTTATTTCTACGCCCGTTATGGGAAATGAGGCTACTTTGAATGGGGCGGCTTTGTCGGCGTTGACTGAGGCGCTTGAGGTTATTGAGACCAACTAAGTTTGACACATAAGAAAAGTTGTACCTGGCTTATAGCTTGCACGTACCTTGATCCTATAATCCTTTTTAGATAACTCTTTAGGTTTGATGAGATACAGATAAATAGTTTTATAATTTTTCTTACAAAAACTGACCTTGTAGAACCTCTTACCTTCGTCAAAGCCCTCCCTTGAAAGGCCACAGTGGATATCGTTATAGACACCAGAGACTTTACTAGCATACCAATCTTCTTGCTCTTGAAAGAAAGAACAATAGTGATTATAAGCATCAAATAGACCATCTTCATCACTGGTTTTATAAGTCTGCGTCACACCAGCTGCAAATAAATTCGTTGTCGTTTGTTCAACAAGCTCACCTTTAGGAAATTGCGACCTTTTAAGAAGCTCACCGAACTCAGCATTAACTTTCCTTGCCTCAACTATTAAGTACATTATAGAAGGTATGCAAAAGAAAAAACTATGAATATGGCTACTTTTTGTTTCAATGAGCATGCAAACAGCCCCTCCCTTCTCTTAGACATACCAACTCCAAATGAAAAACTTACTTCCACACATCATAAAAATTTTCAAGTCTATCCAAGTTAAATTCATAAGTTATTTTTTACCCAACTAGCTATCTGCCCAGCCGACATCGCCCCAGACTGACGAGCAACTTCACGTCCCTTATGGAAAATAATCATCGTTGGAATACTACGAATCGCATACTTTCCAGCAACCGACTGTGCCGTTTCAGTATTTAACTTTGCCAAAATCGCCTGCGACTGTAATTGACCAGCAGCTTCATTATAAGCTGGTGCCATTTGCTTGCATGGGCCACACCACTCTGCCCAAAAGTCGACGACTACTGGCAGGTCATTACTCCCAATAAACTTGGCAAAGTTCTGATCGTTTAAGTCAGTAGGCGTCGCTGGTAACAAGGTGTGTTTACACTTTCCACACACAGGGCTTTGCTGCAAACGGTCTTGTGGTACTCGATTAGTCGCACCGCAAGAAGGACATACAATATGTTTAGAATCACTCATTAGGTTTTCTCCAATACCGTCAACAATGTAGTAACGATTACATTACAAATATACTCTCAATATTGGGTTATGGTGCGACCAATCAAGCTCTGCATAATTATTTTTGATATTCATCAATGCCAACCATAAAGCGACAGCGTATGATCCTGTTTTTTAACATTCACAGGTGCAGTCTCATGCATACTACTAGTAAAGAATTTAAAAGTAGCCTTGCGCACATGCCGATTTCATTCTTTTCCATGGTGATGGGATTATCAGGAATGACAATCGCTTGGGAAAAAGCCCAGCATATAGCCGGCCTCGATCTTGGAATTATTAGCCCCCTACTCGTTGCGTTGACTTCATTGGTATTTATTGCACTTAGTGCCATGTATATCCATAAAATCATCAACTTTCCAGATAACGTCAGTGCTGAGCTGAATCACCCCGTTAAGTTAAGTTTTTTCCCAACGATATCAATCAGCTTCTTATTGTTGTCCGTTGCATTTATGGCCGTCAGTCCAGCGATTGGGAAAGTGTTATGGGCTGTAGGCACAGTCTCTCAGCTCGGGTTTGTTTTATACATTATAAGTACGTGGATGCATCAGGGGCATTTTAAAGTGCCGCACATGAGTCCTGCATGGTTTATCCCAGCGGTCGGTAATGTGATCGTACCGATTGCAGGCATTCCACTTGGTTTTGTTGAGTTATCGTGGTTCTTCTTCAGCATCGGCATGCTGTTCTGGGTAATTTTGATGACAATTGTGTTTTATCGCATCTTATTCCATGACCCTATTCCAGCAAAGTTGCTACCCACTCTATTCATTTTAATCGCACCTCCTGCGGTTGGTTTCGTCGCTTATATCAAATTAACCGGTGAGTTAGACTCATTTGGGCGCATCTTGTATTACTCTGGGTTATTCCTAACCTTATTGCTATTTACTCAGTTCAGACGCTTTACCAAGCTACCATTCTTCCTATCTTGGTGGGCGTACTCATTTCCCCTCGCTGCAATAACGATTGCAACTATGGTGATGTATGAGCTGACAAACAAAGTCTTCTTTCTTTGGTTAGGCGGTGGACTGCTGGCGCTAGTGACAGTAATAGTTAGCATGTTGCTAGTACGCACTGGCATGGGAATGCTAAATAATGAAATTTGTGTTGAGGAAGGATAGTCGTCTCAAATTTTCAAAGCCTCAGTAAGCTGAAAACGCTGCTCATTTAGAGCAGCATTTTCAGTCTATTAGCATTGACCGTTATAGAATCAACCGCCGTGACCACCACGCTCTTGATCAGAGTTAATAATGTCATTCACTTCCGCAGCTGGCATTAACTGTGCCTGATACGTTAACCCTAGGTTTTTACTATATTGTTTAGCAAAAGCCCGTAAATGATTTCGAGAGCCGCGCAATAGATTCTCATAAGTACTATCAACATCCGCTTTATCTGACTCAGCAATAGCTTTTTGAAGATCCAAAATATCCAACTCTTCAATCATGCCACCTACTTTTAAAGCCCCCTCTAAAGAAGCCAAACCCTGCGTAGTTAAGTCATTGTACATTTTAGCTAAATCTGGATTTGTAAAATGACCAACTTCACTGCTCTGAATAATAGATGGCACGCCATACTGGTCTAGTAAAACTTTTAGTTGATCTTGGTGGCGCTGCTCAGCACTCGCTATATTACTAAATGAGCGGATATTCCATTTCTCATATAGCGTTAGATAAACATCTTTAGCTAGCTTTTCTTCTTCATGCATAAACTGAAGTGTTTTCGCTTCTGCTTCTGTAAGGGTTACTGCTGCCTGCGTGGTTGCTGTAAAGCCAGCTGTTAATACCAATGCAATTGCTGCGCCTGTGAATAAATTTTTCATTGTGTAGTTCCTTATGAGTTATTGTTTTGACGCCTTCAGAGTACGACTAGGTCCCCACTAGAACATTGCGAAATATCAATTTACATCGCTGCAAGTGCCTGTTTTACAAACCTCTTACACCAATTAACACTTTCCTTACATTTTACTTTAACCTCTGTTTCGGCACCTGACTGATCCGTGGCTCAGGTGCTTTTAGCTATTTTAAATCCACATCGCAAAACACACCCTTCTAAGCTATGATAATGAACATCATAAAAAAGACAGGAGCAGGCGATGACAACATTAAACTGCCCCAGCTGTGGCGGAGCTATCGAAGGTGTTTCACCATTAATTCGAAGCATTGATTGCAGCTATTGCAACGCTTGGTTACGCCTAAGCAATCAGCTGTGGCAAGCAGAAGCCGGACAAAAATCACCACTCGATGCACCAAGCTACTTACGTGTAGGTTTGCGTGGCGACGTGCCTGACGGTACTCAATACACCATTCGCGGCCGAATGCGCCTGCAATACGATCAAGGTAGCTGGGACGAATGGTGGGTCGAAAACAACCAAGGCGATGGCTTTTGGGTGGAAGAAGATGACGGCGTTTACTACCGCCATTCCATTGGTAAAGACATCAACGTCGGTAACTCAGCAAACAACGTTGGCGTCGGCGGCATGTTGGCTTTACCAACAGGACAGAGCTTATTTGTTACCGAAAAATTCACCGCTACTATTGTGGGTCGTGAAGGCATGTTGCCTAGCGAACCTGAAGCACAAAGTACCGTGACTTATATAGATGGCGTGGATGATGGCGATGAGTACTCACTCGAAATAGAAGATGGCGTTGCGGCCGTGTCGCAAGCTGAGGTCTTTGACTTACGCGCCATCAAGTGGGATGCGCTATGAGTGCGGGGACTTTTGAACCCGTAAAGGTTGAACCCTGCCCGCATTGTGGCTACCCAATGAAGCAGTTCAACCCAAACTCAATGATGATGACCTGCGAGTCGTGCGGCAGTAAAACTGGTGACACGCAACAACCAGAATACATTCCAACAGTACCTGTTAACCCACTTTTTAAGCTGCATGAGGCCTTCGATTATCGAGGCGACACATGGCAAGTAATCGGCTGTCAGAGTTACCGAGGCGTAGTGACTGAGTGGGATTCGGAAGATAATAACTGGGAAAAAACGCCATGGAGTTACCACACATGGTGGGTGATCAATGCTGCTCGCGAGCTTGCTTGGGTCGTGCAGGATAAAACAGGTTACTTTTGGTCACGCAAAGGCAAAATTACAAGCGGTATTCCAGAAGGTGATCGCAGTTATGAGATTGGGGATTGGACGCTAACCTCTGCGGTTGGTGAGTTCTCCTACTTCCCCGCTGAAAACGAACGCGTGAAGAGCTACGAAAAAGACGGTAAATCACTTGAGGTATTGCTTGATCAAAACGGCAATAACAAAGAGATCGAAGCGTTCACCTCTCAATCAATCGATAATATGGACTTGTTGCGCGGCTTTGGAAAAATCGAAGCACTCAACGGCATCAAGCGTGTTGGCACGGTTTTAAAAGTCGCTATCGCCTGCATCATTTGTTTGGTCGCTGGTTTCTTCGCGATGATGTCGATGGAATCAACGCTGCTTGAAATTCCGAGTCAAAACTTCAACAACGCCTCAATTAATAAATCCGTCGATTTAGGAACGATATCCCTCGAAGAATCTAGTTTAGTGGCGTTTTCCTTTAGGTCTTCGCGGCAAAGTAGAGACGGTATATTTGACGCTGACGTACTCATTAAAGACAGTGATAACACCGTGGTTACAGAGCTGCCAGTAGAGTTTTGGCGCGAGAGTGGCCGAGACAGCGACGGGGCTTGGACCGAAGACCAGTTCGGTGACGCACCTCGCATCAAACTACCTGCCGGTAATTTCCAGTTGAGTCTTGTGCCATCGGCCATGACTAATTGGAGTGAGTTGACGGTTAAAGGGACGGTGACTCGTAACGTGGTATCGACGCTGCCCATTATTGTTGCGGTGCTGTTCTTAGTATTATTACTCATTTTAGTGACGAGAAAGAAGTCCAAATATATCCAAAAAAGCACTGGGCTAAGGGGCAAATAATATGAGTAAATTAACCATGATTTTGATACTCATTTTCTGTGGCGCAGTGGTGATTTTGCCGCTTTGGGCATCGTGGAAAGGTATTGGTGAGTCTAGCGTCACCACAGAAAAAGATAAAACAACGGGTCGCATACTTTATGTCGGTTCACGCGGTTGGGTCGGTGGTGGCCCTTCTAGCGGTAAATAAATAGTTATTTTTGGAGAGTTTTATGAAATTACGTTTGATGGCACTAAGCCTATTATTACTAAGCACTGGCCCTGCACTTGCAGCAGACACAAGTATGTCTGGCCTGACCTCAGGCATTATCGCGACCGTGTTGTACTCGTTAATCGGTATCATCATGGCAACGATTGGCTTCAAAGTTGTTGACTGGTTAACACCGGGTGACCTTGCTGATGAAGTGGCAAACAAAGGCAACCGTGCCCTAGCCATCTTAGCTGGAAGTATGATTTTGGGCGTCTGTATCATTATCGCGAGTGCTGTCATTGGCTAATCCAGACCGACTGGGTGATAGCGAACCAAACACGCTATCACCTACGATTGCCGACCAGCGATTACTGTTATTTTCAATCTTCATCATCGCTGGCTGTAGCCTCATCTACGAACTGCTAATCAGCAGTCTATCCACTTACTTACTTGGCTCTGGCGTTGTTCACTACTCCGTCACCATCGGTCTATTCCTGTTTTTTATGGGCGTAGGTGCGTGGCTTGCACAGTATGTTCGTGGTAATTTGATGGATGCTTTTGTCCGCATAGAAATTGCATTGGGTTTAATCGGTGGCTTGTCTGCCGTACTGCTCTATGCGGCTTATGCATGGACGCAGTATTACTACCCCGCGATGCTGGTGGTTATTGCCGCGATTAGTATTTTGGTAGGTATGGAAATACCACTGCTAACCCGAGTAATTGAGCAAGGCCGAGGTATCCGCCAAGGTTTGAGTGATGTATTAGCAACAGACTATGTCGGTGCCCTACTCGCCTCTTTATTGTTCCCGTTTATATTATTGCCTTACCTTGGACACTTACTAACAGCATTTGCGATTGGCGCAGTCAATCTCTTGGTGGCACTCGTCGTTGTCTGGCACTTTAGAAAGCACCTCATGCGACCTAAGCTGCAAATAACTCATGCAGCACTGGCCGTTGGGTTATTGCTAGTTGCCAGTCTATTTTCAAATACTTTTACCGGCATATTGGAACGCTCGCTGTACCAAGACCCTGTTATTTTCAGCACACAGTCTACTTATCAAAAGATTGTCGTTACTCAGCGTGGGCGAGATACGCGACTGTTTTTGAACGGTAGCTTGCAGTTCTCAAGCATTGACGAGTATCGCTACCACGAACCATTAGTTCACCTACCGGCAAGTCATAGTCGCACACTGGAGCGCGCGTTGATTATTGGCGGTGGAGACGGTTTAGCGGTGCGTGAGTTGCTTCATTATCCTGAGCTAAAAGATATTGTGCTAGTTGACCTTGACCCTGAAGTAACCAACTTAGGTCGCAACTTTGACAAGATCACCACACTAAATAACAACTCACTCAAAGACCCTCGTGTCACCGTCGCTAACGATGATGCATGGCGCTGGTTGGAAAAAGACGGTGACTTGTTTGATGTCATCATCATTGACTTACCTGACCCAGACACAACGGACATCGCTAGACTGTATACGGTTGAGTTTTACAAAAAAGTAGCCCGTCGTTTAAGCGTAGGTGGGGTGATGATTACTCAAGCATCCAGCCCGTGGGTTGTACGTAATGCGTTTTGGTCGGTTGCAAGCACGCTCGACGTGGTGTTTGAAAACAGCCAAGCTGTGTATAGCCAAGTGCCATCATTTGGCCCTTGGGGGTATGTAATGGCGTCAAACGCGCCATTTGCCAAGCAACGTAATATCCCCGCAAGTACTCGTTATATTACCAACGATAACTGGCAGTTTGTGCTGAAACACCCGACTGATCTTCCACCGATTGAAATGCCCGCTAACTACTTGCAGACGCTTCCGCTAATGCGGTTTTATGCGGAAGGCTATCAAGCTCTGCAAAACGGTGAATAAAGGCTAGGCATAAAAAAGCCTCCCAAATGAGAGGCCTCTTTGACACTATCAATTATGGTTTAACGACGTTTTAGCAGCTTCTTACCGTGAGCAATTCTACGAACATTTCTGCCCGCTCTTGGCTTACTGGCAATCAGGCTACCTCGCGCTATTCGGTTACGTCCTGACAAAGGACGAGGGAGAGTATTCATGACTATCGGCGAATCCTTGCCGTGATGCTCTACAACCGTACCAATCATTGGCACTTTAACGGTTAGAAGAGAATCTTTTCCCACTTGTAGTGTGGCATTTGATGCCCCAATTTGCGTTAACGCAAGCAATGGCAACAAGTAGAACATTCCTTTTTTCATCATATTGTCCTCTTTAAGGTTTGGTAGAGAATTCTCGGGGGGATTTTTTTATAACGAAATAACGAGAGTTCTCTATACCTATAAGCGCAAGAGGCTCAAAAAAAGGCTCACTTAAATTTAAAATAAAAAAGAATTCGACTTAACCTTATAAATATGACTACAAAACAACCATATTGTAAGACGCAGGAAGTTACTTTGCTGACTACTCACGTTACCAGAGTCAGTCTCTATAAATAATGCCACTAATATAACTGCACCACTTTTCTACACAACGAATCAGAAAAGCGACAATAAACTATAAAAAACAACCAAAGCAGTGAAACCCACTATCAATAAATCAAATAAAAGGTTGAATGGCAAAAATAACACTATTCAAACAATAAACCCTTCACTACAATTATGAGACCCTTTTACAATCGGCAGTGGCTTATCATGACAACTGAACTAACACCCGCAGCACTTCGCCAACGCATTAGAAGTGGCGAGCACACAACGAACACCTCTGGTCTTTGTAACGGCTTTGTTCAATGTAATATGGTGATATTGCCAAAAGACTGGGCAACAGACTTTCTCAAGTTTTGCCAAGCAAACCCTAAGCCCTGCCCATTACTAGGTATGTCTGAAGCTGGCAGTTGGGAAATCCCAGAGCTTGCTGCAAACCTAGATGTCCGCAGTGACTTACCGAGTTATAAAATTTTTGAAGATGGTCAAGTGGTCAATGAAGTCACTGATATCGCTGACTATTGGCGTGATGACTTGGTGACATTCATGCTGGGCTGCTCCTTCTCGTTTGAAGAAGCACTCATTGCAGATGGTCTTGAAGTACGAAACATCGCAGAAGACGTCAATGTACCAATGTACCGTACTAACATTCCTTGCCGCACAGCAGGTCGCTTTAGCGGCACAACGGTGGTCAGTATGCGTCCGTTTCAAGCTGCTGACGCGATTCGCTCAGTACAAATTTGCACACGATTCCCATCCGTACATGGCGCCCCTATTCACTTAGGCGACCCTGAGCTTATCGGTATCGAAGATATTAACAAGCCTGACTTTGGTGATGCGGTTAGCATCCATGAAGGCGAGTTACCCGTATTTTGGGCATGTGGTGTTACACCACAGGTGGCGCTTGAACACGCAAAACCACCGTTCTGTATCACTCATAGTCCAGGCTGTATGTTGGTTACCGACATTCGAAACAGTAAATTAGCCATAATGTAAGCTGAAAAGCTCCTCTCGTTCTAACAGGATATGCACATGTCACTCACTCTAAACTGCGATTTAGGCGAAAGCTTTGGCTCATGGAAAATGGGCATGGACGAAGCGGTAATGCCACACATTCACCAAGCCAATATTGCCTGCGGCTTTCATGCTGGCGATGCGATCATCATGCAAAGTACGCTTAAACTTGCTAAAGAGCATGGCGTCACTGTGGGTGCTCACCCGGCTTATCCTGACTTACAAGGCTTTGGCCGACGCTCAATGAAGTGTAGTCGTACCGAGATCATTGCTTATATTCAGTACCAAGTCAGCGCGATTGAAGGCATGGCAAAGAATGCAGGCATGATTGTCGATTACGTCAAACCACATGGCGCGCTATATAACGACATGATGGCGCAAGATGAAGTGCGTGATGCGGTGATGGAAGCAGTCTCAAGCCACCACTCAAAGCCTGCGTTAGTACTACAAGCAACACCTGAACATGATCAGCACCTTGCTGAAGCAGAAAAGTACGGTTTAAAGCTATACTTTGAAGCCTTTGCTGACCGTTGTTATGACGATGACGGCAAGCTGCTATCTCGTGCCAAAGCTGGCGCAGTACACACTAAAGAAAAAATGATCGCGCAAGTGAAGCAGTTGTGTGAACAAGGGACAATTACTACCGTGAGCGGCAAGACGCTAACGCTACAAGTCGATACCTTATGTGTGCATGGCGATAATGATGCAGGTATCCAAGCTATATCAGAAATCAGAGCATTGGTTGACGCATGAGAATCGAGACGGCAAGTGAAAATTCTTTAATCGTCTACCTTGGTGATAGCACCTCGCCAGAAACTTCTGAGCGCGTGCAACAGGCTTCTACAAAACTAGCGGCTGCACTTGGCGACAAGCTGATAGACCAAGTTGCCTCTTATGCTTCGTTACTGGTTATTTTTGATCCGTTACGTTGTGACCAGCTTGAAATACGCGCCATCATCAAGCAAACACTCAGCGAACTAGGCGACACTAAAAAAGCATCTGACACGCCGTCGACTATCATTGAGCTACCTGTTTACTACAGCGAAGAGTCTGGCCCAGAGCTAAAGCTTATTAGTGAACATTCTGGTTTGAGTATTGAAGAGATAATAGCCATTCACCAAAGTATGACCTACCGTGTTTACGCGATTGGTTTTGCCCCTGGTTTTGCCTTTTTAGGTGAAGTGGATGAGCGTATTGCGATGGCTCGTTTAACGACACCACGCTTGAAAGTACCGCGCGGTGCAGTTGGTATTGCTGACCGTCAAACCGCTGTCTACCCTGACGTTTCACCGGGCGGCTGGAACCTAATCGGTCTCTGCCCTACCCGCATGTTTAACCCAGATGCTGACCCAACCATGCCTGTTAGCGTGGGTGACGAGGTTCGTTTTAAAGCAATCACTAAAGAGGCTTTTATTGAACTAGGTGGCGAACTAGGGGAATACAAATGAGCGTAGCAACTAACAACACAAACACCAGCGGTTTCAAAGTATTGCAGCCGGGCATCCTATCGCTAATTCAAGATAGCGGTCGCTTCGGTCAACACTCGATTGGTTTAACCACAGGTGGCCCACTAGACAAGCTGTCATTTGATTGGGCAAACCGTTTATGCGGTAACACTGCCAATGCAGCTACGATAGAAACTAGCTTTGGTGGCATCAGCCTAGAAGCACAAGTTGACACGCAAATAGCCGTAACCGGTGGTGACGCACAGCTCATGATTAACAATATCAATGTAGCTAGCTGGCGCACTCATGCCATCAAGTCTGGCGACAAGGTTGAGTTGAAGTTTAGCCAACACACGACTCGCCATTACATTGCCGTTGCTGGCGGCTTTCAAATCACGCCAATGTTTGGCAGTGCAGCAACCGTTGCGCGTGAAAAGCTCGGCGGCTTAAACGGTACGCCACTTAAGAGTGGTGACATTTTACCGTGCAATGCCAGCCAGACCACTCAGCAGCACATGCTCGCCAAAGAGCACCAGCCAGACTATAGTGGTGATGTGGTACTTCGTGTAGTGCTAGGCTACCAAAAGGATGCCTTTAGCCCGTTACAGCAGCGTCGTTTCTTTAATAGTGACTTTACGCTAAGTGACCGTTGTGACCGTATGGGCTTTCGTTTAACCGGCCCTGAGATAAAATCAGACATCAACGGAATTTTATCCGAAGGTATCTGCTACGGCGCGATTCAAGTACCCAGCGACGGCCAACCGATCATTTTGCTAAACGACCGCCAGACGATTGGTGGCTATCCCAAAATAGGCTCGGTGTTCTCGTTAGATATACCCAAATTAACGCAACGCACACCAGAAACAACGGTGCGTTTTGAAGCTTTATCGATGGATGATGCTCAGTGCTTATTGCACCTAGCGCACTACCGCTTTCAACAGACAAAAATAACCGCTATCAGTTAACACTGAGCGTATAGAAGGCCTAACGTTTGACCATTCGGCTTTCTATAAATAGGACAAAATTATGGCGTCAGAAAATAATACATTACCGTTCGCAACGATCGTCCAACGAGTCGAAGACTTGATGGTAGAGCGAGACCTGCGTGGCATGAAAAGCATCCAAAAAGTGCTTACCCCAGGTTATTACGAACGTGCAGCTAAGCTACTGCTTGACTGTAGAGGTACTGTATTAATCGGTACGGGCTTCCCTGTCGATGACACCTTTGAAACCGACGGCCCTGTCGGCGCCATCGCACTGTATAAAATCCTAGAACACCTAGGTGCTAACCCTATTATTGTGTGTGGTGACCCGCTATCTAGCAAGATTAGTCAAGATTACAACACCTACGAAATCAGCGTTGGCGACTTAAGCCAAGGCCGTGATGAAGCACTAAAAGCCCTAGATAAACTCAAACCTGAAATCGTCTTATCGATTGAGCGCCCAGGTTTATCAGCGACCGGTATTTACGCCAATATGCGCGGTGAAGATATCAGCGCTCGCTGCGCTTGTTTTGACTACTTCCTGATTGAAGCAGACTGCCCAACCATTGCTATTGGTGACGGTGGCAATGAAATCGGTATGGGGAATGTCACAGATGCATTAGCTAGCCTGTCTATTACGCCAGCAATGACTAAGTGCGATGAGTTACTTGTTGCCGATGTATCTAACTGGGCTGCGCACGGCTTGATTGCCTTGTTAGGTTATTGGCAGCATGAAGACTTACTGTCTTATATCAACACATTAGAGATACTAGAATATATTTCTGAGCGTGGCAGTGTAGATGGCGTAACGCGTGAAAACACCTTAACTGAAGATAGCCTTGCCTCTGAAGCAGGTCAGGAACTCATCGACAAATTACGTGCTATTACAGGATTTACGGTTTAACTGTTTAGTGAAATATTATTGTTAGTCGAGCAGCTTACATTACGTAAGCTGCTCACTGAAGCAATCGGCTTTACGCTGACTTCTTCACAAACTGCGTCAAGATAACAATACGCGTTCCATTCACACGTCCTTCAATGTGTTCCGCGTTGTCACTGACTAAGCCAATCCCACGCACAACCGTGCCGCGCTTAGCCACAAAACTTGTCCCTTTCACATTCAAATCTTTGATCAACGTAACGTTATCGCCCTGCTCTAGTAGCGCACCATTACTGTCTAAGTGACGTACCACCTCGTCATCGCTGTCACCTTCACCGGTTGCTTGTGCCCACTTTGCCGTGTCTTCTTCAAGGTACATCATGTCTAGCGCGTCTTGCGCCCAACCTTCTGTCTTACTCAAGCGTGACAACATGCGCCATGACATCACCTGCACTGCCGGTACTTGACTCCACATGCTGTCATTCAGACAACGCCAATGGTGAACATCAACCGTCTCAGGATCACTAATCTGGCCCAAACATGTTGCGCACAACAAGACTGACTCATCGGCACTATCGAGCGTCGTTGGCGGTACAGCAAATACGGCTAATGAATCAATCGCGGTACAAAGCTCACATTTCGACTCACTACGAGCCATTAGGATCTGTTCAGTGCTCATGATCGGGCAATCTCAAAAATTAGGTGTGCTAATTATAGCGGATTCTCTAATAAACCATTACGCCAATTAGTTAGTTTTCACGATATTTCGACCTGCTGCTTTAGCACGGTATAACGCCACATCTGAGCGTTTCACAATAGAACAAATATCATCCCTGTCAGACTTAAAGGCAGCAACACCAAAACTCGCGGTAATGTTGATAGTGACGTCATCGACTACTACACTGGTACTTTCAAGCGCTTGACGAATTTCCTCGGCTAAAGAGCAAGCTCCTTTTATATCTGTATCGGGCAGGATAACCGCAAACTCTTCTCCCCCCACTCGCCCCTGAATATCAGTCTCACGCACACGCCCAACAATAACTCGGGCAATGGTGCAAATAACTTCATCCCCGACTGCATGACCGTACTCATCATTAATCTTTTTGAAGTGATCAATATCAATCATAATGATAGACAGTGGTTCTTTATGCGCCTTGGTATGTTCAACGGCTTGCGCACCATACTCATAACAAGAGCGACGATTGCCCATACCACTCAACTCATCGGTATAGGCTTGTATAATTGCGGCGTCTTGGGCCTCTTGTAAGTTCTTTTTACCTACAATTTGGACTTGAACCTCCGCCGCTAGCCGACGGTTATTAAGGAATAAAATCCCGATAAGCCAACAAAGTAAAATAAAGCCGCCACCAATCCAAAGCAAAGAACGGTAAGTAGATTCAACATCGTTTTCTTGGTAAATAAAACCATCTAACGAGTAGTCTTTATCAATCGTATTAATTGAAGCTAACGTTGCTGCAGTCGCTTCCCAGCGTTCAATATTGTTGTGACCAATTTGAATAAGGTTTGGCAGCATTAGCGTCTCGATAACAGTCGCTTCCGCAAGCAGCGCTTGTTTAGTTTTGTTTTGACTATAATGCTCAATAATATGGTCGACCATTGCCACTTTGTTTTTTAACGCATAACGCCAACCTTGAATAGTTGCCGACCTAAAGCGCTTGGCCCTGCCTTTATACAACTCCAGTTCACGTTCACTAGTAATGATCACATCACCATAAAAATCAATATCATAATCAAGCGGTCTAATCGCATTAAACTCCACACCTGCTAACGCTAGCTGATACGGTTCGTTACTGGTAAAACCATACAGTGCGTCTACCGTTTTGTTTAACAGCAGATCGATACCAACCGTATCTTCACGGTTGTCTAATTGACTTAACTCAATACCCTGACTTTGAAACATTGCTTCAATTGAGACTAGAGGCAGCCCTGCCGACATCGTTTCAACACGCTTGCCGATCAAGTCCTTAACGACCTCCAAACCTGAGTCTTTTCGAGTCAACAACACAACAGGAGAATATTGAATAATACTGGCTAGCACGACTATTTTTTCACCAGCAACTCTTCGTTGCACAACTGAGCCAGTCGCATTGCAGTAATTAACTTTGGTGTGTAACAACGCTTCATTACAAACGACACCAGGGCCGCCCTCTAACAGGGTTACGTCTAGACCCTCGTTCTTATAAAAACCTTGAGATAACGCTGCGTAAAAGCCAGCAAACTGAAACTGATGAAGCCACGATAGTTGCACATTCACCTTGTCTAGCGGTTTCGCTAAGGCTGGGGAAACACACAAAAATTGGACGAATAAAATTACAATGAATGCAATCAGCTTCATATCATATAACCATGATCAATTGGTACTTCACGACTTAGAATAAATTTAGGGTAGTCACTTTAGGCACTAACTTAATAGTCAGACAATATATTTGAACAAATATTAATCCAATCAGCTACTTGCCTCATTTAGCTTAACATAAGTTATCACTGATGGTCCTCAAAGAAAATAAACACGGCCTCAGGAAACTGGTGCATCCACAACAATTTTCACCGCGTATTTTGTAGGTAGACACTTGAGAGGAAAAAAAATGACTCGTATAAATAAAAGCATACTTTGCATGCTCATCTTCGGCATTTCAGCCTCATTATCTGCGGCCACTAAAAACGACTTTGACCTCACTGGCAGCCTCATTCCTATCGATGAAATACTACAAGGCGGCCCACCTAGAGATGGTATTCCCTCCATTGATAAGCCGGTGTTTGTCAGTGCTAGCCAAGCCAAATTTATGCAACCAAAGGATCGTGTCATTGGCATCACTGTCAATGGTGAAAGTCGTGCCTACCCTATTAATATTTTGAACTGGCATGAAATCGTTAATGACACCATCCAAGGCAGGCCCGTGTCAGTGACCTACTGCCCACTTTGCGGCACAGGTATAGTTTATGAAGGGAATCAGGGCGGCCGCACACTAAAGCTTGGTGTATCAGGTCTTTTGTATAACAGTGACGTGCTGCTATATGACCGCCAAACCGAAACACTTTGGTCACAGATTTTATCCAAAGGCATCAGTGGGCCACTTAAAGGACAGAAGCTCACCATGATCGAGTCTTCACAAACTCGCTGGTCAAAATGGCTAAAGCAACACCCTAATACCAAAGTCCTTTCTACCCAAACGGGCTACTCCCGCGACTATCGTAGTTCGCCTTATGGCAACTATGACAACAACACTAACCTGTACTTCCCAGTCAGCCGTGAAAGCCGTCGTTACCATCCAAAAGAGCGTGTGCTAGGGATTACTATTAACGGTAAAACCAAAGCCTACCCTTTTAAAGAGCTCGCAAAACTTGGGACGACACAACTTAAAGACACCTTCCAAGGCCAAGCCTTAACCATCAACTTTGATGTACCCAATCGTGATGGGAATATAAGAGATGCCGCAGGAAGACCTGTCGAGTTAGTCAATGGCTTCTGGTTTGCGTGGTACGCATTTCACCAACAGACTGCTGTGTTTACCGTTAAATAAATGGACTGACTCGCGATAGCCTCCATTCATGACAGGTTCACGTCAGCTTGCTGTGAAATGATGAGATTTGCTCATTGCTTATTACAAGCAGTGAGCAACTTTTTATAAGGATGGAGGATATCAATATGAAGGCACCTGCTTTCAAGAAAATCGCTGCTGGCGTATTACTTAGTGTTGGCCTAGTGGGCAACAGTTTCGCAGCAGAATGTATCGCCCCTGCAAGTCCAGGCGGCGGTTGGGATTTCACTTGCCGTATTATCGGTAAAATCATGTACGAAATTGGCGCAGTTGATAAGCCAATTCAAGTCACCAATATGGCTGGTGCTGGTGGTGGTTTAGCTTATAACCACGTAGTTGCAGAGCGAAATGATGATGTAGATGTATTTATTGCAGCCTCTTCTGCAACGGCAACTCGCCTTGCTCAAAACGCATATGCAGGTAAGACAGCTGATCAAGTACGTTTTGTAGGCGCTATCGGTGCTGATCCAGGCGTTATCGTTGTTGCAGATGACAGCCCATACAAAAACCTTAAAGATCTATTAGACGCAATCATAAAAGACCCTAAGTCAGTTACCTTTGCAGGTGGTTCAGCGGTTGGTGGGTTTGATCACCTTAAGCCTTTGATGCTACTTCAACGTGCAGGCTTCACTGACGTTACTAAAGTAAAATACATCGGTGTTAACAACGGTGGTGATGCAATCACTCAAACAATCGGTGGTTTCACTCAAGCAATGACAGGCGACATGTCTGAAGTTGTTGGCTTCCTTAAAACTGGAAAAGTACGTGCTATCGCAGTACTAACAGAAGAGCGTGTACCTGGTTTTGAAGACGTACCAACTGCTAAAGAGCAGGGCTATGATGTTGTAGCAGTTAACTGGCGTGGTATGTACGTACCTAAAGGTGTAAGCGACGAAGTCTTCAACATGTGGGCAGAGCGTCTACAGAAAGTTGCTGACAGTAAGCAGTGGGCAGAAGCAATGACTGCAAACGGCCTAGCACCCTTCACTAAGGTCGGTGATGACTTCCAAGAGTACGTAACTAACGTAGTTAAAGAAATCAACACAATGTCTAAAGATATTGGAGTTATTAAGTAATGATGAGTGACCGTATTTTCGGTCTGATCGTACTATTTGTGGCACTGGCGTATATCGTCGGTGCCACTCAAATTCAGACTAGCTTCCTTTCTGATCCTGTAGGCTCCAAGACATTCCCAATGATGATTGGTGCGATTGCAGGACTGTGTGGCTTAGTCATGATGATTCGTCCAGATCCAGACCCAGAGTGGCCAGCAGGCCGCACATTTTTCGCACTGCTTATCGCTGTTGCGGTGTTAGTTGCTTATGCATTTGCCCTTAAACCGTTTGGGTTTATTTTCCCGACAGCGGTTGCAGCAGGCGTGCTTAGCTACCAACTTTCACCCCGTGCAGGTCCAGCAGCATTATCAGGAGTAGGCTTGTCCGTTGGTCTATTTATCGTATTTAAATTTGCTTTAGGGCTGGGTCTTATCCCATTTCCTGAAGGATTCTTAGGTTAAGGAGGAACATCATGGATATTATTGATAATTTAATTCTCGGGTTTTCCGTTGCCTTAACGCCTTTCACGCTATTTCTTGCCGTTGTTGGTTGTTTTCTAGGAACAATCATTGGTGCCTTACCAGGTCTTGGCCCGTCAAATGGTGTCGCTATTCTTATCCCTATTACGTTTAGTTTGGGACTAGATGCGACCTCGGCCTTAGTACTAATGACGTCGGTTTATTACGGTGCCATGTACGGTGGACGTATTAGCTCTATCTTGCTCAATATCCCAGGTGATGAACCCGCGCTCATGACCACCTTAGACGGCTATCCCATGGCCAAACAGGGCCGTGCAGGTGAAGCACTCGTACTATCAGGTGTTGCGTCATTCGTTGGTGCTTTTTTAGCAACACTAGGATTAATCCTACTAGCGCCTGTATTAGCAGAAGTGGCTTACTCCTTTGGCCCTGCTGAATACTTTGCACTGTACCTACTTGCCTTCTGTACGCTGGGTGGCATGTCATCAAACAACCAAGCGAAGTCAGCATTAGCCGCTTGTTTAGGTTTGGGTATTTCCATGATTGGTGTGGACAACTCATCAGGCATGGAGCGTTTCACAGGTGGCAACTTGCACCTTATGGACGGCATCGACTTCTTAGTCGCTATCGTTGGTTTATTCGCGATTGCAGAAGTGTTCTTCTTTATCGAAAGTCATGGTAAGTCATCTTCCATCGGTATCAAGCTTGAAAAAGTGGTCATCCCTTGGAAATCCATTATGGAAACAAAATGGGTCATGCTACGTTCTAGCCTGCTTGGATTTGTTGCCGGTGTTCTTCCCGGTGCAGGTGCTTCACTCGGTAGCTTCATGGCTTACATGTCAGAGAAAGCGATTGCTGGTGAAAAAGGTGGATTTGGTACAGGTGTGCCTAAAGGTGTTGCTGCACCAGAAGCTGGAAACAATGCTGCTGCAGGTGGTGCGTTAGTACCGATGCTGACGCTAGGTGTTCCAGGTTCAGGTACGACTGCTGTACTACTTGCGCTACTAATGACACTCAACATTACCCCAGGACCGACGCTATTTGCTGAAAGACCTGAAGTGGTTTGGGGGCTTATTGCTTCACTATTGATAGCCAACGTCGTGTTGCTGTTAATGAACGTGCCAATGGTTAAGATCTTCGTTCGTGTACTTCAAGTACCACCATGGATCTTATTACCAGGTGTAACTATGGTGTCATTCGTGGGTATTTACTCACTGTCTGGTAGCTACTTCGACCTACTATTGATGGTTGGTTTCGGTATCCTTGGTTATGCACTACGTAAGCTAGACATCCCAACAGTACCAGTCATTTTAGGTATTTTGTTAGGAAGCAATATGGAAGACGCACTGCGTCGTGCCATGGTGATTGCAGATGGTGAGTTCACTTACCTATTCTCTTCACCGATTGCGATTGGTTTATGGATTGCTGCGATCGTAGGATTTGTTGCGCCAATGTTCCTTCGTAACATCTTGAAGAAGCCACAACGTATTACTGATTAAACGCTCCATCTCGTAAGAATTTGGGTGCTCGCCTTTGAGCACCTTTTTTCTTATCCCTTCATTAGCTCTGGTAGACTGAATCTATGAGAATTCTACTAGTTGAAGATACTCCCGACTTAGCCGAAGCAATTATCGAACGACTTCGTGTTGATGGTCATGCTGTTGATTGGATGCCCGACGGCGAGCAAGCCAATAAACTATTAACCTACGAAAGTTATAGCCTAGTGATACTCGACCTTGGCTTACCCAAACTCGATGGCATGAGCGTCCTCAAGCTCATTCGTTTACGCAAAGACACCACGCCCGTTTTAGTACTCACTGCCCGCTCAGGTATTAGTGACCGTGTTGATACCTTAGACCTTGGCGCTGATGATTACCTCGTCAAACCCGTTGACCTACGTGAACTGTCTGCCCGTTGCCGTGCTTTAATTCGACGTAATATGGGTGAATTTTCGAGTATTGTGGAATACGGCAACCTCAGTTTTGACCGTGCTGCAGCCAAGGTTCAAGTCAGTGATATCTTTATAGAATTACCCCGACGTGAGCTGAGCATTCTCAGTTTATTGTTAAGCCATCAAGGCCGTACCCTTAGCAAAGCCCAAATAGCCACCGAGCTTAGTTCCTTCGATACTATCGAGGAAATGCCAAGCGATAACGCTATCGAATCTTACATCGCTCGGTTAAGAAAAAAACTGTCAACCAGCAACGTACGCATCAAAACGCTACGCGGCATAGGATACCTGCTGTATGTTGAAAAATAGCGGCTCACTACGCGTACGGCTCGCCATACTATTTGGGTTGGTCCTACTTGGCGGCGGCTTATTGGTTCTGCTGACCACCAGCAACTTTGCCAAACAAGCAGCAGATGAAGCCTATGACAAACTACTCGCCAGTGCCGGCTTCACCGCTATGGAAAGTCTTAGCGTAATAGAAGAAGAGATTAACTTTGACCTTCCCTACGCGTCACTAGACACCCTCTCGTTATCTCAAGATGACCGCGTTGTCTACCGACTCAAAAGCGAGAACAAAGGCCTGCTAACGGGCTACGACAAAATACCTGAACCAAACGGTTTTGATATGTCGGCTGACTTTAGTCAAGGTAAGCCTCACTTCTTTACAGCCAACTACCAAGACGAGCCGTTTCGATTTATCGTACTTGAGCGACTACTTGTTGAGTCAGGTGTGCAAGAAAAAGTTTGGCTACAAATGGGACAAAGCAGCCTTGCCAGAAGCGAACTCGCTCGCGATCTCACCTTAAAATCGTTAGTTGGCATTTTGGGGCTGATTACTTTAGGACTGCTGTTTGTATGGCTAGCTGCGGGTTGGTCACTCAATCCACTGCTTAAAGTGGAACAAGAACTCCTACAACGTCAGCCGACTGAACTTAAACCGCTGATAACCGAAGTACCTAGTGAAGCGACTCACTTGGTTGAAGCCATCAACCGATTTATGGCCAGACTGCAACGCAACCAAGATCGTAATCACGCCTTCATTGCGGAAGCAGCACACCAACTACGAACACCACTCGCTAGCTTACAAGCACAAGCAGAACTAGCCGCTGACGAAACCAATCCTGACCAGTTCCGTCAGCGTGCCGAACGCATTCTTCGAAACGCTCAGGAAACAAATAGTCGCATCAACCAATTACTCAGTTATGCCACGCTAGACCATCGAGTGGACGTACTCATACCCAAGCCAGAAGTGCTCGAAAACATCGTTGCTAAGTGCCTCGCAGACATGGCACCGATCGCTATTACTAAAGGTGTGGAGTTAAATTTTGATAATGATATTGGGCCAGTAAAAGTGACCGCTGACCCTGAAGCCATCCGCGAAATTCTACGCAACCTAGTGGATAACGCCTTAAAATACGGACAAGCAAATGCCAGCAAAGCCGAAGTACACGTTGGTTTACAATACGCAGAAGACAAAAACTGGGTAGTACTACAAGTTCGTGACTACGGCATGGGCTTACCCGAAGAGCTACTACAACAAGTTACTCGACGCTTTGGTCGTGGTGAGTTTCGCCAACAAAGTGGTAGCGGCCTCGGCCTCGCAATTGTTGAGCAAATCATGCACGGCATGGGCGGTAAGCTGGAGTTAGAAAACGGCATCAAAGGTGGTTTGAAAGCAAGGCTCTTATTACCGCTTAGCAAACCTGAGGAGTTAACAACATGAGACGTTTTTTGCGAATAACGCTATGCCCGATGCTACTGCTATTAACGATATTAAATACTCTACAAGCAGGTACTTATCCTGCAACGACGCAACCAGAGACAACCTTAAAAATCCTTTCGAGTACCGATGAACGTGTCATGAAAACACTCATCGCTGACTTTCAACAACTCTACCCTCAGGTTGCTGTTGAGTACCTTGATCGCAATACAGTCCCCCTCTTTGACTTATTTTTAGAAGAGTACCAACAAGGCACAACCGCTGATCTCATCATTAGCTCAGCCATGGACTTACAAATCAAACTGGTTAACGACGGCTATGCCGATACCCACTCCATGCAATCACTTGAATGGCTACCAGACTGGGCGCAATGGCGTAAACAAGCCTTTGGCTTTACCTACGAGCCTGCGGTCATCGTTTACAACAAACGCATGTTACAAGGCGAAGCTATCCCACAGAGTCGTTTTGAGCTTATTGAAAAGTTACGCGACCAACCTGACTTTTTTTCAAAGCGCGTGGGAACCTACGACATTACACGGAGTGGCTTCGGCTACCTGATCGCCAGTCAAGATGCTCAGCAAGCCAGCACTTGGGGACGACTCACCGAAAATCTAAGCAAAGTAAAAGTAAAGCTCTACGACAGTACTAGCGCCATGCTCAACGCCGTACAAAATAATGAGCTACTGCTTGGCTATAATGTACTAGGGTCTTATGCGTATGCCGCCAGCGAACAGTCAGATAATCTCGGTATTATCTTTCCCAGTGACTACACCCTAGTGATGTCGCGCGTTGCTTTTGTGTCAAAACGAGCAAACAACCCAGACCAAGGCCATAACTTTTTGGACTATCTACTTTCTGAACGCGGCCAACAATTACTCGCCAACAAGGCAAGACTTTACCCGATACACCCTGATATTAAAGGCAACGTGACTTACTCCGGTCTTCAACAAGCGGCGCAAAGCCGTGGCCCGTTAAAACTGATCAAACTTGGCCCTGCATTACTCACCTATCAAGACCGAATGAAGAAGCAAAACTTCTTACAAGAATGGGAAAATGTCCTGCGTTGATTACGGTTTATCAATTGAAGTGAACGTAAATCGTGTTCGCGTTAACTCACCTCATATAAACTATAAAATCTATCCCTCGGTCAAACGCAATGTCGCCTTTTTTTAAAATTAGCCTAATGCTGACCGCCGCTATTATTCTACTATCATGCGGCGGTGCGGATGCCCCAAGCCTGCTGATTGACAGCAACGACAACAAGCCACAAAAACTAACTAAAGCCAACTCCTCTGACGAACTAGAAGACAAAATAAAAGCCTCGCTAATGTCTCATTATGGACACATATCTGAGTCAGAATATTACCTAGCAAGTGCGGAAGATAACCAAAGCGCTGTTATTACTTCTTCCACCAACACACAAGAAGCGTCGGTAGATGAAGCTGACCGACTGAAAACTGACGGCGAATACCTCTATTTTAGTAAGGTTACTAGCGCTGAAATAAATATAATTAAAGCTAATGAAAATGAGCCGGAACTCGTTGGCTCATTGGCAATAGACACCGTTAATGACGGCGTAGTGTCAGGCTTATACTTACTTGAAGACCCTAAGCAGTTAATCGCGATTGCCGGTGATGGCCCGTTTAACGCATCAATTTGGGATAACTGGTTTCAGCCAAACTTCTGGAAAGAACGCAAAACTGAACTATTCACAATAGATGTAAATGACCCAACTTCACCACAGCAAACTCACAAGCTAAGTGTCGATGGACAACTTATTAGTAGCCGCAAAATAGGTAATACACTTTATCTCGCGACTCGCCATACGCCACACATAACTGACTTAATTGACTACCCTGCTGACGATAGTGACGTGGCGAGAAATCAACAGTTGATTGAATCATCATCACTCTCAAACCTGTTACCGCAGTACCAAATTAACAGCCAAGCGTCTCAGCCTTTGTTTGGCCCTAACGAGTGCTTTGTAATAGATGCTGCCACGTCAAACTACCAACAAAGTAGTGTGATTAGCTTACTAGCAATCGACTTGAGCAACCTGCAGTCAAAGCCTACGGGGCAATGTTTTTCAGGTGATACCGAAACACTGTATGCCTCAAGTGAAGCGATCTATCTTGCGACGACTCAGTACAGTTACACTGATGACGGTGACGGTCTTGTTTACGACGGCCAACCCTACACAAACATTCATAAGTTTTCACTCGCTGAGACAACACCGAGTTACACAGGGACTGGCTCTATAGCAGGTCATCTTGGTTGGCAGCAAGACTTGAAGCCATTCCGTATGAGTGAGCATGAAGGCGTATTGCGCGTCATTAGCTACGTTGGGGAACAAGCTGATAGCGAGAGCTCACCTGCGCGCTTGTATACACTCGCTGAAAGTAGCACTGACAACACACTGGAAACACTAGCGAAACTACCTAACGCGACTCGCCCAGCGCCGCTTGGAAAAGTGGGCGAACAAATTTATGCGACTCGTTTTATCGGTAAGCGCGGCTACCTTGTTACCTTCCGTATGACCGATCCGTTATACGTACTTGACCTGTCTGACCCTAGCGACCCGTTTATTGCGAGCGCACTAGAAATTGATGGTTACTCAGACTACCTACACCCTGTTGGTGAAAACTACTTACTAGGTATTGGTAAAAGTGCTGTGGCAGATACCACTGATGGTGATGGCCGTGGTGCGTGGTATCAGGGTGTAAAACTGTCATTGATCGACATTAGTAACCCTGCTGAACCGTTTGAAAAGCAAACCATCGACATTGGTAAGCGTGGCACTCAAACAGCTGTAACACGGACACATAACGCATTTACGTCGTTACAGAAAGGCGACACGCTACAAGTCGCACTACCTGTTAGTTTGCATGAGTCAGTCGATGAGCGCATTGCTCATGACTTCGGCGAACCTTGGTTTAATTACCAGTGGACGCGTGACGAACTACACCGCTTAAATATTAATACGGTAAGTGGTGAGATCACCACGTTGCCTACCGTTGTTGCTACACCGGCTAACCCTAACCCGTATTACAACTGGTCATGGCCTTATGACCGCTCTGCGATTATCGACGAGTCAGTGTACTACTTGCATGAAGACACGGTTGTTGCTTACTAATAAGCAGCTCTGCCAGGCTTCAACTACTTCTTATAAAACTGCTGCAACGGATAAAACATCTGCCCCAAATACGTCTTTGGTAGCGGTTTAGTGGTTCCGTAATCTGCTGGCCAATACTCTCTTGGTAAGTGCATTGTGTTAAACATCCAGTCAAACAAAATAGTGTGTGCTGAGTAGTTAGTATCTATCGCTGGCTTCTCTGAGCTGTGGTGCCAATGGTGGAACTGTGGCGTCACAAACACGTACTTTAGCGGGCCAAAGTTAATACCTAAATTGCAATGGATAAACACTGCTTGTAACGCTGCAAACGCGACGTAAATGTTTAGTGCTGTTTGATCTGCACCCAATAGATAGAGCGGAATCATCACCATCGCACGCTCTGAAAACACCTGTATAAAGTGACCACGAGACCCTGCTAACCAGTCTAGGTTTTCAACGGAATGATGCACTGCGTGAACAGGCCAAAGCCAACTAACCTCGTGATATAAACGATGCTCCCAATACAACACAAAGTCAGCACACAAAACGATTAAACCAACTTGTAACAGTATCGGCATCGACTGAATGGACTCTTGCACCGAGGCGCTAATCGCCCAGTCAAAGTGACTCGCGTGGTAGTTTCCGTAAAGAATAATCGCGGAAATAGCTAAGTGATTAAAGCAAAAATAGAACAGGTCTAGTCCCCACTCATCTCGCAGAATCACTTGGTTTTTGTACTTAGGAAATAGCTTCTCTGCCGTGACAAAGATAAACGCAGACCCTAGAAAGGCTAGGATCAACCAGTCGACACCTAAAGAAAGATGCATGGGCTCAACGTCGCTGACAGGTACTTTGTAACCGCCCAATAAAAAAGCCACCACCGTCAGCCCAATACCGATAGAGCCGAGCGAGCGAAACTTCTTTAGTACGAACGTGATACCGCCAAAAAATAGCGAGAAATACATGCCGTACTTCAGCACGTTTTGAAGCGTCTCAGCGTCGTAGACTTGTCTTAGCTCAGTCGTTGTTAGATAGGATGGAAAGAGGTACGCCAGCACACCGAGCAAGCTGAGCGCGCCGAGAAGTACTGAGCAGTAGCCGCTGATTTTACCTTCGCCTAGGCGAAACTGCTTGCTGCTGTCTAGCTCAACATCACGATCTTTGTATCTGTGGAACTTACTCATTTCGACCCAGCCTCTCACCACTAAACTTAGACGAATGATTCTACACAGAATAGTTAACCGCTGAATAAACGTAGGTACTAACGGTTTTAGCTTAACGAAAAGTGGCGCGATAGGTTTTATAGTTGCGCGATAAATGTTTTAATTGCGTATAAATACTTATTGCGCAACTTATTATGAACCACGCAACTATGGCGACTAAAGACAGCAATACCATCATTACTTGCCTTCAAAGCAGCGATGAAAGCCTCTCCGCGCAACAAATACTTGCGCAACTCGGTAATGGCCTACCCCTGCGCACTTTACAATACCAACTCAAAAAACTCGTGCAGCAACAAAGCATCGTACAGACAGGTAAAGGACGCGCGACTAAATACAGCTTACCTAGTCACTCATACCCAAGCATCGAACCTAGACAAGCCGACTTGGTCAATGAGTCAGACGAACCTTTCACTGTGTCTGCCGAAGCTAAACAAAGCCAAAGTTACCTGCGCCAAGCAATTAACAAACGCAAAGTGGTGGGTTACGACTACGACTTTTTAAACAGCTACCGCCCTAACGTCAGCAACTACTTAACTGACAGCGAACGCAAACACCTCAAAGACATCGGTAGTCAAAAGATAGCGCCACAGCCCGCAGGCACTTATGCCAAGCACATCATGAACCGCTTGCTCATCGACCTGTCTTGGAACTCCAGTCGACTCGAAGGTAACACCTACTCGTTGCTCGACTCGCGACGACTTATCGACTTTGGACAGATCGCTACCGGCCACAAACCGCTTGAAGCGCAAATGATCTTAAACCACAAAGACGCCATCGAGTTTTTGGTCAACTCCGCTGAAGACATAAGCTTCAATCGCTACACCCTACTCAACCTTCACGCGCTACTGGCAAACAACCTACTCGCAGACACCAAAGCCGCGGGTAGACTTCGTCACATTCCTGTTGGCATAGAGCAGTCCGCCTTCTTACCGCTGGAAGTGCCGCAGCTTATCAATAGCTACTTTGACCAACTACTCGCAACCGCTGCTGCGATTAAAGATCCATTTGAGCAGTCTCTATTTGCCATGGTGCAACTGCCTTACTTACAAGCCTTTGACGACGTGAATAAGCGCGTGTCACGACTGGCTGCGAATATCCCTCTGATCAAACACAACTACGCACCACTGTCTTTTGTTGAAGTGCCTGAGAAACTATATGTGGAAGCGACGTTGGCGGTGTATGAGTTAAACGATACGCGTTTGCTAAAAGAAGTGTTTATCTGGGCGTATGAACGCTCGGCTGAACGCTATGCAGCCGTGAGACAGTCGCTTGGAGAGCCTGACCCACTGCGTTTGCGCTATCGTGAGGCTTTAAAAACGGTGGTCAGTGAAGTGCTGAATGGAGCAATGAATCGTCAAGATGCGTTTGCGGTTGTTAAGGCTTGGAGTGAGTCACAGATAGATCCGAGCGAGGCTGGGGAGTTTCAGGCGATGGTGGAGAAAGAGCTGTTAAGTTTGCACGAGGGGAATTTTGCGCGTTATGCGGTTAGGCCTTCGGCGTTTGAGATTTGGGTGAAGGTTTGGAACAATGCTTAAATCTAGAGAAAGCCCAAGTGTTATATCGAGACGCTATACCTATTTATCGCTAGTTTCTCTAACCAGTAGTCTGGCCTCTTTGATCGATAAGCAATGGCAAAACCTCGATCAAACCATCACTCTCCCTATAATAAACGAGAAAAGGGAAAGAGGCACAACACATCGACGCATACCAATATGAGGGGGAATAAACTGAAGTATCAAATGAAGTCGGAACTAATACGACTAAGGTCAACCTAAACCACTGTAGCCTCTAAGACTAGCGAGTCCAACAACGCAGCATAGTCTTCGATCGTCTTTTCCGTCTCAAAACCTGTTACTTTCGCGGCATCATCATATCGGCGTAATTTAGCAGCATCTGCATACCAGCGGTTACACTCAAAACGCTCCTGCTCCGCAATGTTCATAAAACCACCTTGTAACTCCATACTGTATTTTGACGCAGGTGATAATAACTTGAGATAACTAATATCAACCGAGCATAAGTAACGTTTAGCACGTACATGCAATCGCACTGGCTCAACAACCGACTTAGGAAAATAATGCTTTAACCAATCAGCTGCTAAACACTCATGCAACTCATCAATCTCTTCTTCGCTTGCGGTACCTGCAAATTTAAGATGTCCGATATCATGCAATAAACAGGCCGCCACCAAACTTGGCGCAGCATTATTTTTCTGAGCTAAAGCCGCTGTTTGTAACGCATGCGAGGTTTGCGAAACCGCTTCCCCATAACTGTTATCGCCCTTATCGTTAAATAGACGAATAATCTCTTTGCTTATAGCTGTCATCACTTCTCCCTCAAGAAGTCAAAAAACTGTTTAGTTGCTATAGCCACTGACTCACTGTTATCCAAAATTTGGGTATTTTCAGGGAATACATCAACCAACGATGCTGAGCGACTAAAGCGAGCTTCTAGCTCCTCAAGAGACTCACGCCCCCTCTTAATCAAACGCTCTTTCAGTAAATGACTCGGCACTTCTATATTTATAGTGATTAACTCGGGAAACAACTCAAGCGCCCTTGGCAAGTACTCACGAGAGCCATTCACAACGACGTTCATGCCGGAGTTAATCCAAGTATTGAGCTCGGTACCAATGCCGTAATGTAATCTGTTAGCGTGCCAATGCATCACAAAGCAATTCGCTTTGCGTCGCTGAACAAACTCTTCTTCGGTTAAAGAAATGTGATTCTCATTTTGGTCACTGGCAGCACGCGTAATATAACGGTGTGCCACAATCAAGCGATCTTCTCGCTGAGCTTCCTCACGTATTGCCCGTAGAATGCTGTCCTTACCACTCCCAGACGCGCCCACGATAAAGAATACTTGCCCTTTTTTCACTTATGAATCCCCAAAGTACACACGCTCTAGATTAACGAATTGCGAGTCACGATCAGACTGGCCAAACATACAAATATTGCTACAACGAGTGATTTTATTAGCGGCTGAAAAACGATCGGTTAACAACTCAAATAACTCAGCGCGTTTGACGTCATTCTCTATATCGTTGGTGAGCGTCAAATGAAACTTGAACAGTTCCATCACGTAGGGATAGCCCCACTTTTTACGAAGCGCTACTTCCTGAAGCGTCAAACTACTATTTGGTCTTTTTTGGTAGTCCTCTTCAGTTAAAGGTGCTCTGAAATTATCAAACTCACGCACACAATTAGCTGCTAGCGTATCTAACTCGACACAAGGCTGATCTGGAACTAAAGCAATAAACTTTCCAATAGTAAGCACTTTCAAGGGCGGTATCTCAAAACTCTTTTGGTCCACAGCAAAGTCTCGAAGTGCATCAACTAGTTCAGCATGCGTTTTATTATTTAGCGAGAATGGTGCTTTAAGTGTGCCGTGAAAACAGTATGAAGCAGCTCTTGCGGTAAACTTCCAATAATCTGAGTCACTGAACCAATCAGAGCTAAGCTGTGCCAGCTCAGAACTCTCATCAGGCGCATAATAAATTGCGTATCGTGTACTCATATTGAAACCTCCATTAATAGACTTGTAGTCCCGCCACCCAAGTGCCTTTGACCAGCGGTATATCTTCAAACAGCCCGACTCTAACAAGGTCAGCACGCTTGCCTGAGACTATTTCACCGCGGTCAGACAAACCAATGGCCTTAGCTGGTCCAGCAGTCACCATACTAATCGCTTGTGGCAAACTAATATTGTCTATCACTTGGGATAAGGTAAATGCAGCAAGTAATAAACTACTTGGCACATAGTCTGACGACAAAATATCAACCAGTCCCAAGTTAGCTAGCTCACGCGCAGATACATTGCCTGAATGAGATAAACCACGAACAACATTCGGAGCACCCATCATCACCTTCAGGCCTTTCTCATATGACACACGAGCCGCTTCTTCTGTCGTTGGAAACTCCGCAACCATCATGCCTAAAGCCGCTGACTCATTCGCATGAGTAATGGTCGCATCATCGTGACTGGCTAAGGCAATTCCTCGATCACGACAGTCTGCTGAAACAATTTGACGGTGCTTATCACTATACTGCTCTGCATTCGCTAGCTGACGTTCAATAAATGCATCCATTTCAGCATCAGACAAGCTATATTTGCCTTGATAATACTCGTAATATTTATCAATTTTGACAAACTGACGTTGCCCCGGTGAGTGGTCCATCAACGATACTAGTCGCAACGCTGGTGACTCTCGGAACTGCTCCCAAAGCGTCAACAACTCTGGGTAGACTACCTCACAACGTAGATGTAATAGGTGTTCAGCTCTCAACAAACCCTGCTCACGTGCGGTATCAATCGCAGATGTCATTGACGACAACAAACCAACCCGTTGCGCGCCATCATTCACTTCACCCAGCGCAATTGCATCCAATACCGTGGTGATACCAGCCGCAACAACCTGTGCATCATGGCCTAATACCGCAGGAATAGGTGGCCACTTCACGCCCGGACGAGGTTTCATGTGGCGCTCTAAGTTGTCCGTATGTAACTCAACCAAACCAGGAATCAAATAATCACCCTGACAGTCAATTGCACCGTTTGCATCAATCATCACTTCACTGACGTCAACGATTTTTCCCGACTCAACGACGACAGTACCGTGAATTACTTCATTTCTAAGCACAATCTGTGCGTTAGTAAACACCTGTTGATTAATCACTCGTATCGTCTCCCACCGTTAAATCATAGTAGTCATCAGCAACCGCTTCACGAACTACTGAGTCATGAAAAATGCCTAAGATAGCAACACCCTGTGCTCGTTTCTCATTAATCATCTCAATCACGACATCCCTGTTTGCCTCATCCAACGAAGCCGTTGGCTCATCTAAAAGCAATAAAGGGTGATCTGAAATAAAGCCATGAGCGATATTCACACGTTGCTGCTCACCACCCGAGAACGTCGCGGGTGCTAACATCCACAAACGCTCAGGAATATTCAATCGGGTTAAAATAGAGCGGGCTTTTTCAAACGCTTCTTCTTCACCAATACCACACTCCAACAATGGATTCGCGACGATTTGCAATGTTGTTACACGCGGCACAACACGCAAAAACTGACTGACATAGCCCATGGTATTTTTACGAATATTTAAGATAGTGCGTGGACTAGCGTCACATAACTCAACCCGTTCGCCTTTATGGTGGACATAAATCTCACCACTGGCAGCGATGTAATTACCGTAGATGGTTCTAAGTAAACTACTTTTTCCCGCCCCCGATGGGCCTCGAAGCACCAAGCAGCTACCTGCTTCTAAGGAAAAGTTCACGCCCCATAGCGCAATAATTTTGGCATCACTTTGGTGATGTAATGTGAAGCTCTTTGTAAGATCTTTAACGGTCAATATGGTCATGGCTGAAGTACCGATGAAACTAATAACTGGGTGTACGGATGCTGCGGATCATCTAATACCTGATCCGTAAGCCCCGTTTCGACCACACGGCCTCGTTGCATCACCATCAAGCGATGCGCCAGCAACCGTGCTACTGCAAGATCATGTGTGACAATTATTACAGAGAGGTTATATTGACTCACTAGTTTTTTTAATAAGTCCAATAAACGCGCCTGTACCGACACATCTAAGCCACCCGTTGGCTCATCCATAAAAATCAGTTTTGGGTGTGTCACTAAATTTCTAGCAATTTGCAACCGTTGCTGCATCCCACCTGAAAAGGTTGTTGGCATATCATCAATACGATCAATATCGATCTCGACATTTTCCAACCACGTTTCCGCTTGCTGACGAATGCTGCCGTAGTTGCGCTCACCATTTTCCATTAAACGCTCACCGATATTCGCACCTGCACTGACGTTTAACCGCAGACCATCCCTTGGACTTTGATGAACTACACCCCACTCACTGCGAGTGAGTTGTCGACGTTGCGACTCTGGTAGCTCATACAGGTCTAACAAACCTTTAATATCTGAGAAATACTCAACGCGCCCTGCATCAGGTGTTAGCTGAGTTGATAAGGCTTTTAGTAATGACGTTTTACCTGAACCAGACTCACCCACTACACCCAGCACTTCACCGGGAAACAACTCAAAGTTTATCTGCTCACACGCGACATAATCGCCATAATGAACGGCCAAATCTTCGACCTTTAATAAGGCTTGTTCGATCATCGCTGGCCTCCCTGCTCGGCTTGGCGTGTTTGGCAATAATCACTATCCGCGCAAGCAAATAGGCGCTCACCATGATCATCTACCACGATTTCATCAAGGAAGGTATTATCTGCACCGCACAGCGCGCAGCTATTTTCCCAGCGTTGAACTTCAAACGGATGATCTTCAAAGTCTAAGCTCTTCACTTTGGTATAAGGCGGCACTGCATAAATACGCTTCTCACGCCCCGCACCAAATACCTGCAAGGCATGCATATTGTCCATTTTTGGATTATCAAACTTTGGAATCGGTGACGGTCGCATTACATAACGATCATTCACCATCACGGGATAATCGTAGGTATGAAGAATTGCTCCATAATGCGCGATATCCTCATACAATTTCGTATGCATAATGCCGTACTCACTCAGCGCATGCATCTTTCTCGCTTCCGTTTCTCGCGGCTCTAAAAAGCTCAGCGGGTCAGGAATCGGCACTTGGTAGATTAATATTTGGCCTTTCTGCAATGGTGTTTCCGGAATGCGGTGACGCGTTTGAATCAAGGTCGCCTCAGTTGTTTTTTCCGTGGTTGCAACACCTGTCGTACGACGGAAGAACTTACGAATACTCACTGCATTGGTAGTGTCGTCCGAGCCTTGATCGATGACTTTCAAGGTATCATCTAGACCAATCAAACTAGCCGTTAATTGAATACCACCCGTTCCCCAACCATAAGGCATAGGCATTTCACGCGAACCGAAAGGCACTTGATAACCAGGAATTGCCACCGCTTTTAACAGGCTACGACGAATCATGCGCTTAGTCTGCTCATCGAGGTAAGCAAAGTTGTAATCTGGATCGCTCATTCCGTAGTCTCTTTATTATCAGCAGAATCATTAGCTCGTAACTTACGAATCAGTTCCAACTCTGATTGAAAATCAACATAGTGCGGTAGCTTCAAGTGCTGTACAAAGCCCGATGCTTCAACGTTATCGCTATGCATCAACACAAATTCAGGATCTTGCGCAGCCGATTTTACTGGCTCACCCAGCTCTTCAGCACGCAACGCACGATCAACTAAAGCCATCGCCATCGCCTTACGCTCGCTATAGCCAAAGGTCAAACCATAACCCCGAGTAAACTGCGGTGGCTTATCCTTGCTACCTTTGAATTGATTGACCATTTCGCACTCAGTCACTTCAATCTCACCAATACAAATACTGAAACCCAGCTCTGGCGGTGTAATTTCAACCTCAACATCACCCAAACGAATCTCACCCGCAAAAGGATGGGTATGACCATAACCGCGCTGTGTGGCATAACCTAATGCCAGCAAAAAACCTTCATCACCACGCGCTAGATTTTGTAAACGCACATCACGATCAGCAGGTAACTTAATGGCTTCACGTGTGATGTCATCCACTGGAATATCATCAATAGGCTGTTCTTTTTCAATCAAGCCTTCTTGATTCAGAAGATCCATGACACGGGGAATGACTGCTTCAGATGTTTCGCTATCCATCTGTTCATTCAATATTTCCAGCTCAGCCGATAAGCCTTTATCGCTGGTATCTTGCTCAGCCACCATCAACTTAAAGTCGAGTAAGCGATGCGTGTAATCGTAGGTTGGCCCTAAAATCTGCCCACCTGGTAAGTCTTTAAATGTCGCGGAAATACGGCGTTTAATATGCATATTCGCCGTGTCAATCGGTTCTGTCGTCGCCAAGCGTGGTAGCGTTGTTCGGTAAGCCCGCAATAAGAAAATGGCTTCAACCAAATCTCCCTGCGCCTGCTTAATCGCTAGTGCCGCCAAGCTAGGGTCATAACAAGAACCCTCTGTCATCACTCGTGAAACCGATAATGATAGCTGCTGCTCTATCTGCTCAACTGTTAACTCAGCCAGCGACTGCTCACCACGACGACGCTCTGCCAGTAAGGCATGTGCTTCATCAATGGCCTTTTCTCCGCCTTTAACTGCTACGTACACTTAGTAAACCTCTATCTGTGTGGTACGCGGAAGCGCAATCACATCATTTCCATCAACAAGAATCATATCGATACCACAAGGCGCTAATACTGATAAGGCCTGACGTTGATCCAATAATGGCTCAGGCAAGCCCAGCGCTAGCTCGACATCATTCTCTATCCCTGGCCCCGTTAAACGACTCAGCTTGCCTTGAAAGCTCGTTTCAATAATAAGCGTGCAATTACCATGCGGCTGCTCTTCGGTACCCACTGAAAACAATGTTAGATCAGGAATAGCACCAATATCTGTAACTACTGCAAAGGACGCGTCCTGCGTGTTTCTAGTAACTACAGCACCTACATGAAAATCTAGATAGTCTAATAACGCGCGTTGTCTTACATCATCGTCCAACCAAAGCGATGTGCTTTGATCAACTAACGTCAGCAGTATTGACAATGTTGCGTTAGCAATTGGCAGCTCTACATCAATGCTGGGCAGTGTGACCTTAGTTCCCGGCTCAGACATGGCTTTTAAAATATGCCGGAAACACTGCTGTGAATCATGAACCGAATCTTGAAATGCGGCTTGCATGTTAGTCACTCTCTCCTCGAACCATCGTGAAAAATTCCACGCGGGTTTTGTCAGTTTCTTGGGATTGTTGTTTCTTATTACTGTGTAGGCGTTCAGCAATCGGTTGAATAACACTTTCTAACAACTTCGACTGTAGCGATGGTTGTTGCAGCAAAGCATCAAACACTGCTGCCAATTCCGCATGGCGTTTATTGCGACCAATAAGATAGCCGTGCCCTGCGGTGTCACCCAGTAAAATACTAGCGCGAGTCATAGTTGTTTCACCTAAGTTAAAACGTTGACCAGTTCCGCCAGCACGCGCTCTGACCATCGCCAAGCCTGACTCCGCAGGCCGCAACCAACGATAGTCTGGTGATTCTGCTAATGCCTCGAAAGCCGTTTCTAACTCCTCAGGTAATGCCTGAGACAACATGCTTATCCAGTGCTTTCGAGCTGCTTCGTTTTGAGATAGATCCATCTTAAATCGCCCACTTACGTAGCTGTTGTGACAATAAATCCAATAACGTCACTGTCGCAATAATCACGATCATCACCGCAGCTGTTTCTGGGAATTGGAAGCCACGAATGCTCTCCCACAAAATCACGCCGATACCACCTGCTCCGACCATGCCGACCACAGACGCTGAACGTACATTCGACTCAAAGCGGTATAGTGAGTAAGAAATCCATAACGGTAACACTTGAGGAATCACACCGTAGATAATCTCTTGCACAGGGCTTGCGCCCGTCGCTCGTATTCCCTCAACGGGTGATGGCTCGATTGCCTCAACTGCTTCTGAGAACAGCTTGGCAAGCACGCCAGTGGTATGAACAAATAAAGCCAGCACACCTGCGAATGGACCTAGCCCAACAGCGACCACAAATAGCATGGCAAATACCATCTCATTGATCGCACGCGCGGCATCCATAACTCGGCGCACTGGCTGATAAACCCACCAAGGCACCATGTTTTCTGAACACAAAATCCCTAATGGGATCGAGACCACGATCGCGAGTGCCGTACCCCAGACTGCAATCTGTAGGGTAATGATCATCTCTTTGATATAAAAATCGAGGTCTTTAAAATTAGGAGGGAAAAACTCACTGGCAAACTGCGCCATATTATCCGCATCTGTCCAGATAGCACTTGGACGCATTTCCGCGCCTTCCCACGAGAGCGCGAGCAGCGCGATAACAACGCCCCAAGCAATAAGATGGAACAACGAACGCTTGGCGCTTCGCTTAGGTAGTTCTGGCAGTGCGGTGTGTGTAATGGCAACCATGAGTTTTTCCTAAATAAGAAAGCGGGTCTCAGCACGCGCTGATCCCGCTAAGTTATTATTATGATTATTAAGACGATTTTTTCGAGATCGCTGCCATTTTCTGGTTCAGCGAATCTAGCTGTGCATCGATTTCTTTAAGCTTTGCTGCTTTTTCTTCAGCAGAGATCTTCTCGTCCTTAGCCACCTTATTGCGATCTTTGAACAAAGACAGCTGACGGATAGGCAGTAACTGGTCGTTTGATGAGTCGCGGAAAGGTGCCCAATCTAGTGCCGCAAGCTTTTCCTTTTCAGCAACAACATCATCACCTTTAACACCGTAGTTCATGATGAAGCTTTTGACCTTAGACTTGGTCTCGTCATCTAGCTTTACGCGCCATACGATAGGATCAGAAGGGATTAAAGGAGACTTCCAAAGGACTTTAAGGTTCTTTAGTTTCTCAGGATGTGTCTTCTCAAGACGAGACCAGTTCTCAGTATTGTTAGTCGCGAAATCAATCTGCTTGCTAGCAACCGCTAGCAAGTTAGTCTGGTGGTTTGAGTTAAGCACGCGCTTGAAGATACGCTTAGGATCAACGTTGTTCTTCGTCCAAACGTAGTAACTAGGCACTAAGAAACCAGATGTTGAATTTGGATCACCGTTACCGAAAGATAAATCTTTAGCATTAGCCAGAATATCTTCAACAGAGTTTAGCTTGCTGTCTTTATGAGCGACTAGCAGACTCCAGTAACCAGGGTTGCCCGTCACGTCTACTGTCTGCGCGAATATTTCACCACCAGAACGGTCAACCGCAACCATTGCCGACTTGTTACCAAACCAAGCAATATCAACTTTGTCATAGCGCATCGCTTCGATAACGCCCGCATAGTCTGGTGCGAAGAAAGGCTTCACTTCAAAGCCTGTTTTCTTCTCCATATCCTCTAGGAATGGCAGCCATACTTTTTTAAGGTTTTGCGATGACTCAGTTGAAATAATACCAAAGTTCAATGTCTTTTTAACGTGGCTATCAGCTGCTGCAGTACCTGCGAACAGCATTGTTGCTGCTAGGCCGATTACGCCTAAAAATTTTCTACGTAACATGTATCTAACTCCAAAATTAAAAATATCGAGCAAAAATAAACGCTGCCACCCCTATTAAGCGTTTGCTGCTAAGGGTTGAACAGTATTGTCAGTTGAAACCGATGTGGAACGATCATTACTTGGAAATGCATACATCTCAGAAGCAGATGTCGCACCGTATAATTTATCTAATTTTTCGGGGGTAAGCTCTGAGCTCGGGCCGTCATACACAACCACACCATCTTTGAGTGCTACCGTGCGTTTGCAATAGCGAATGGCATAATCGACTTGGTGCAATGACACTAATACCGTCATACCTTCCTTGTTTAAATCAGCCAGTGCATCCATCACCTTGCGTGCAGACTCAGGGTCTAATGACGCAATTGGCTCATCGGCTAAAACAATAGAAGGCTTCTGCACTAGGGCACGCGCAATCGCAACACGTTGTTGCTGACCACCGGATAGTGTTGATGCGCGTTGAGTCGCGGTATGCTCCATGCCTACACGCTGCAACGCTTGCATCGCTAAGTGCTTATCAGCGGTATAAAACAATCCTAGCAAGCCACGCCACTTTGGAATTCGACCTAACGACCCCATTAAAGTGTTGAGCAACACAGAGAGACGATTAACGAGGTTGAACTGCTGGAAAATGAAGCCCACTTGAGCGCGTTGTTGGCGAACATCTTTAGCGAGCTGACCAGAGGCTTGTAGTGTCTTGCCGAGTACGTCGACTTTCGCACTACTAGCCTTATCTGTCTTTAGAAGACCTGCAATAACACGCAGTAAGGTTGACTTACCTGAGCCTGATGCTCCAATAAGTGCGACCATTTCACCCTTGTTAACGGTTAGGCTAACGTCAGATAACGCGGCTTTATCAGATCGAAAATGTTTGCTAACTTGAGTAACGTTTATTGCGACAGTCATATCTACTACCCCATTTGAGTGAGCGCAGATTAGCGTTGCTATGTGATGCTTTTATTACAATAATATTTTGTTTTTATGACGATGAATTAGAAACTATATTGAGATGATTGAGGCCTCATATGTTGAGCGTATTAATTTTAATCACTACGCTATTCTTGTCGACCCGTGAGCTTTAGCTAAATTAACTCTCTATAATGAACTTTTCGCACAATTCAAGATATCAAAAAAAGACACAAACTAGCGAATACTCAATCAACAATTAACTTAATTTCAGGTTTTAGTCTTTAATGCTTTTCTTCTTATCAACAGCAAAGCTTAAAAGCCGAATTACAAGCCTTCACACCAAGAACAAGATAAACTCCACCAAACAACTAACACCACAAAGGCAAGACCATGAATGTGCTAGAACCAGAAAAAGAAAACAAAGCCGTCAACGCCTTTCAAAACCTATCACCTGACGAGATTTTAGATGCGGTAGAAAGCCAAGGTATGATGCCTGATGGCGGCTTACTCGCACTCAACAGCTACGAAAACCGCGTGTACCAAGTCGGTATAGAAGACCAGCAACCGATCATTGCTAAGTTTTACCGCCCTAGCCGCTGGGACAACGCTGCAATACAAGAAGAACATGACTTTACCCGCGCTTTGGCTGCTGACGAGTTACCCGTCGTTGCGCCCATTTATAACGATAAAGACGAAAGTATTCACCAGCATGAGGAGTTTCGTTTTTCCTTATATGAGCGTAAAGGTGGCCGTACACCTGAGCTAGACAACCCTGACCAGCTCGAAGTGATTGGCCGTTTTCTAGCGCGTATTCACTTACACGGCGAGCAAACTGACTTCGTTCACCGTCCAGAAATCGACATCAATACTTACGGTGTTGAGCCTTCGCAGTTTTTGCTCAACGAAAACAGACTTCCCCCTAGTATCGAAGCGGCTTATGCGAGTTTGATCGACGATTTACTCGGCAAGATTCGCCATCACTTTAACGCGGCTGGATCAGTCCAGTCCTTGCGTATTCACGGTGACTGTCACCCTGGGAATATTCTCTACCGAGACGATATACCGCACATTGTTGATTTTGACGACGCGCGAATGGGGCCTGCGATTCAGGATATTTGGATGTATTTATCGGGCGACCGCTTTTACAGACAAGAACGTTTGATGGATATTTTGATTGGTTACACTCAGTTTCGTGAGTTCAATGCGCGTGAGTTGCACTTGATTGAAGCGCTGCGAACGTTGCGGATGATCAACTATGCAGGATGGTTGGCGAAACGTGCTGATGACCCAGCATTCCAACTGGCATTCCCGTGGTTTTATACACCGCGTTATTGGGATGATCATATCTTGGCGCTTAAAGAGCAGTCTTCCGCATTGGACGAACAACCACTCATTTGGGACTAAATACGGCTATTTGACGGTTATACCTGAAAAGAAGCTTCTGGGAATTTCTCAGTAATTAACATGATCGGCTGACCGCCCGCATAGATTCTGTAAGTACGCGAGATCAGCGGCGCGTCTTCTGGAAGGTCATAATACTGAGCAATTTCACCCATCGGTTCGCGCTTGCAGGACAGTATTTCGCGGAAAGACTCGGTGCGAGATTCAAGTATCAACAGACCAATCGGTTTGCGCGTTGTCAGTAAGGCGTCGCGCATTGCTGGGCTTAGGCGCTCAGGGACTAGCACCGACTCTGCGTAAATATAGTTCTTATGACTACACTTACCTCTCAGCAAAATCTTTCGAGCAATGACCTCTGTGCCTTCATCAATATCTAGGTAAGGTATCGCTTTATTTGCAGGAATCACTTCTTCGTAAAGCTTCACAACCTTCATCGATTCAGACATTTGCGCTTCAAGTATGTCAGTCACCGTACCGTCGGTGGTGAGCAAAATACGCTGAAACGGTGACATCGCTTTTGGATCTAAACTGCTTTGACGCATAGAGTCTTGTAAATCAATGCGTAACATTCCGATACTGTGTTGCTGGTCGTTGCTGTTCACGGTTTGTTTAGTCACTTGATGCGGCTCTTTATTTAGTCCAAAACAGGAGTATATCGGTGACGCGCCAGTTAGTAACCCTCATCCTCAAGTAAGTGATGTTGGGTCGTTTTTATGTCGCCACTGGCAATGACTTTGCCCTCATCCATAATCACCAAGTAGTCTGCTAAACGACGTACCTCGGCAGGTGAATGACTGACGTATAACACGGGGATGTCTAGCTCACGGTGAAGCCGCTCCAAGAACGGTAATATTTCACGCTTGCGGCGAATATCGAGTGAGGCTAAAGGTTCGTCCATGAGTAATAGTTCAGGGCAAACGGCTAGTGCCCTAGCAATAGCAACACGTTGCTTTTCACCTCCTGAGAGGCTGTCTGGCATTCGGTTTAACAAACCTTCTATACCTAGTAATTCAACGGCTTGGTCGAGTGCCTTTTGTGCTTGTGGTTTGCCACAACGAGTCGCACCAAAGTTGAGATTCTTTATCACGGACAAGTGTTCAAACAAGCTCGCTTCTTGAAAGACGTAACCAATCGGACGTTTGTGTGTTGGTAAGTAAATCTGCTTTTCGCTGTCTTCCCAGACTTCGCCATTTACCTGCAAGTAAGCACTATTGGGTGACTCTAAACCTGCGATACAGCGTAGTAAGCTGCTTTTACCGCAACCTGAGTGGCCGTAGATGGCTGTTACGCCTGTTGCGGGTAGTTGCTCATTTACATTTAGCTCGAAGTCAGAGCGTCGTAATTTGTAAGCTAATTTGATCATGCTAGACCCGAATCCGCGCTGGCGTCTTTATCACTGTATACATCAGCAGTAACACCAAAAACGAAAACGCCAACAGTATCGCTGCCAAGCTATGTGCTTGAGCGTAGTCCAAAGCCTCCACATGGTTATAAAGCTGCACCGACACTAGTCGCGTTTTATCAGGAATATTCCCACCGATCATAAGCACCACCCCAAACTCACCCACGGTATGCGCAAAACCTAATATGCCGCCCGTTAGAAAGCCTGACTTGGCCATTGGCACAACCACCGAAAAGAAGCTATCCAAACGACTAGCACGCAAGGTGGCTGCCACTTCCAACGGTCGTCGCCCGATAGACTCAAAGGCGTTTTGCAACGGCTGCACCACAAACGGTAAGGAGTAAATACACGATGCCACGACTAACCCTGCAAAGGTAAACGGCAATGTGCCAAAACCTAAGGCTGTCGTCACTTTACCGACAGGCCCTTCTGGCCCCATAAGCACCAATAAGTAGAAGCCTAAAACAATCGGTGGTAGTACCAATGGCACGGCAATCAATGCGCTACAAAACGGCTTCCATTTGGAGCGTGTAGTCGCCAACCACCAAGCCAATGGCGTGCTGATAAATAACAGAATAAGTGTGGTGAGGCTGGCAACTTTAAAGGTTAACCAAAGTGCGCCGTAGTCAGCTGAAGTGAGAGTCACGGTCAGTCATACCCGAAAGAACGTATCAGTTTTTTCTCACTATCGCTATTGAGAAACTCGGTCAATGCACTAGCTGCTGGGTTATCTGAGGCGGTTTTTAGTATCACGGCATACTGCTCAATGGCGGGGTAACAGTCGGTAGGTATCAACCAATGACTGCCCTGCTCACTTTCATCTAAATCTTTAATTTGTGACAGCGCCACGAAACCCAATGCTGCATTGCCTGTTTGAACAAACTGAAAGGTTTGAGCTATGTTTTCACCCATCACGACTTTGTCTTTTAGCGAATCAGTCAGCTCTAGTCGTGCTAATACCGACTTAGCCGCTGCGCCATAAGGTGCCAGTTTTGGGTTAGCCATCGCAAAGTAGTCAAAGTCACCCTGCTCTAGCACACCACGCAACGCTTCGGTGCTTTCCGTACTTTCCACAGCATCAGACTTCGCTGACCACAAAACCAAGCGCCCTTTTGCATAGATAAACTCACTGCCTTTAACAGCTAAGCCTTTATCTATAATTCGGGTAACTTTGTCTTTATCCGCAGAAAGGAATACATCAAACGGTGCGCCGTGAGTGATTTGTGCGAGGAGTTTGCCAGACGATCCAAACGCCAACTTAGCTTGGTGTCCAGTCTCAGCTTCAAAACGCTCAGCGATCACCTTCATCGGTTTTATGAAGTTAGACGCAACCGCCACCAATACCTCATCGGCAAATAGTGGCGGGGCACTCAGGCACAATAGTGCAAGCAACGCATTGTGCGCTAGCTTAGCTTTAGCGTAGCTCTGACAGTAACTGACGCATTTTTTTAAACGATTGATCATGTGCTTGGTCGGCGTTATCCACGTAACAAATTTGCTGGTAGATCAGCGAGAAGCTTCGAATAGTATCGGACTTTTCGGGCCACTGCGAGCTAGCAATTACCGCAAATTCGGACGGTGTTTGTTGTTGTTCACGAATAATACCGTGCTTCGCTAAACGCTTGCAAAACTTACGGTAAAGTTGATGTTCGTACGACTCGTAGCGCTGTCGTTTAAGCAGCCCTAGCATCACAAACCAGAATAGGAAAATGCCAATAAACAACGCACCAACCAGTGCAGCCAACGGTATAGAAGACATTTTATTGAGAATAGTCTGCAATAAATTTGCCTGTGATTCACTATCGTAACCTAACACCCAGCGCCTCCAGCCATATTGAATCGAGTCCATTTTTTTGCGAATGCCATCTAGCCATTCAAACTTTTGAGCAGAGAAAAACTGTCCTTCCAAGAACGAACCTTCGTGTGATAACGCCTCTTCTAAACCGCTTTCAACACGGCTTGGTGAAACCATTCCGGTTGGGTCATAACGCTTCCAACCCTGTCCTTTTATCCAAACTTCAGCCCATGCATGCGCATCGTATTGGCGAACAGCGAGGTACTGCCCTGCTTCATTCCACTCACCACCTAAGTAACCCACCACCATACGTGCAGGAATACCCGCAGCTCGCATTAAGTACACGAAACTTCCTGCATAATGCACGCAAAAACCGCGTTGTGACTCGAACAGGAACTTATCAATCGTATTGCTATTACCCAGTAATGGCGGCTTTAACGTGTAGTAGTATTCTTTCTCTGTGAAGCGCGTCATGACTTTGTTCACATAGTCTTCGTCGCTCGCAGACTCAGCGCGCCATTGCTTAGCGGCTTCACGTGTTTTGTTGTCACCCCTTGACGGCAGCGCTAACGCTAAACGTCTGGTTTGCTCACCCAGATTTAGATCTCGCTTAGCATTGGGATAGGTTTTGGCATTGAGTAAAAACGGCGTCACTACATCATTTTTTGCCATGATTCGGTAGTCACCAAGCTGCTTCACTTGCTTATCCAACGTGAGTGATGGCGTCAGTGTAAATAACCACGGCTGACCCGTTTTCTCATAAATCACGTCGTATTCTAGCGGCTCACCCTGCTGCGTAATATTCGTCTCGCTCCACGGCATATGCTGGTCGTAGTACATGCCTAACTCAAAGCTGTCGTAAGCATTATCAAGCTGTTGCCAGCTTTTACCGTCAAAGTTATTGAGTACCAAACCACGCCAATATAATTCATGCTGCGCGGGTCGCTGACCTTTAAAGCTCACTCGAAACGCTAACTCATCAGACTTTGCTAAGTTAGCAATATCGCCCGGTGTAATCGTGTCAGTCACACCCGTTTTCGCTTGGCTTTCAAAGCTCGGGATCACCCATAACGGGGAGAAACGCGGCATAAAGACAAACACTAAAATCATCAATGGCAGACACTGAAACAGCATCATGGTCGATAAGCCGAGGTTTGAACGGGTTGCGTTTTGGCTGAGTTGTTGCGCAGAAGACTGCTGGTTAGCAATCAATGCAGCCGTCAAAATTATCAACGCAACGACACCGTAAGCACCCGCTAATATCGACTGACTAAACAAGAAACCAACGGCCACAAGGAAGTAGCCGATAAACACCACAACTAGCGCATCGCGTTGCCGTATGACTTCCAATGACTTAAAAGCGAAGCCGAGTAATAACAGCGAGACCATGGCATCTAGCGATAACAAGCGCATACCACTTACCCAGATGCCCGCGACACCTAAGGCTAAGATAAATAAATTCAGTAATAATTTGGGTTGTGCCGCATTACCTTTGATGACGCGTATACGCCAGTAAGTGGCCACTAACATCACCGGAATCAACCAGATCGGTAAGAAAAATGCGAACGGCAGCATCACCACTAATTGCGCGGCTAGCAGCCAGATCATGCCTCGATAGGTGATCTGTTGTGAGATTTTGTAATGCTTATCAATCATTGCTCACCTCCTGCGACGGCAAACCGTATAGCGCAAGCGCAGTTAGGCACAACACTTTATGCGTTTCACCACTGCCCGGCTGTAGAACAGCACCAGGAATTCGTAGGCCAAATTGTCGTTGTTGTTCGTGAAATGACAATACCATCGACGACAGATGCGACAGTCGTAACTCAACACCGTTGATGTTTAAACTGTCCCAATCCAACCACAATTCCTGCCCTTCGTAATCAACAAAGGACTTGGTGTAGAGGTCACCTGTTTTTGCGTATTGTCCCCAATGAATATGCTTTGGTGAGTCACCTGCTTGGTACTCACGAACACCTGCAAAGTCATTGGAACCATTCAGTATTTCTACGCCATTCTCAGCTTCATCTTCAACATTACGGTTATCCGCTTGATTCGTTTGCTCAATCGGTTCTGGATAAACAATGCCTTCGACGTCCATGGTGATATACGACCATGCAGTCGCAAGTCCTGTGGGATAACGAGTAAATACGTCAATGCGCGGTGGCGAAAAACGGCCTCGCTCCTTAGTACTGTGAGAGAGTTTGATGCGTGTAGATTGCTGATCTAGCAAGTTTACTTCGACTAAATCTTCATTGCGCCACCCAAAGAAAATAGCACTTTTGCGTTGTTTTAATGGACGAGAAACTTCGAGTTCCAACACCATTTTTTCCCCTGCGAAACAAGGCTCAGCGGCAACGGCTTTGACGGTTAAGCCTGCAAGGTTGCGGTAGCAGTAAAATATATTGATAACTAACAAACCAATCAACCAAAAACACACCACGTAAACAAGTGAATTTTGGAAGTTGATACCGAGCAAAAACAGCAAAATAATCATCACGATCAACGCAAGGCTTACCCTACTCGGTAGGATAAAAATCTTGCGCTGCGTGAGGGTTACTTCTGCTGCTTTTGGTAAGCGTTTATTAACCCATTGGTCAAAATTAAACACCCACTCCCCCGACCACATCTACTGAGTTCAAAATGTGTCGAGCAAGCTGGTCGCCCTGAGTTTCACGACGGCCAACTAAACGATGACCAACCACTGCGACAAATACTGCCTGTACGTCTTCGGGTAATACGTGATCACGCCCTTGAATAAACGCCCAAGCCTGTGCGCTACGCACTAAAGCCAACGCGCCACGAGGCGACAGACCCAACAAACACAAATCACGCTGACGTGTTTGAGCAACCAGTCGCTGGATGTAATCTAATAAGGTTTCTGACACTTTAATCTTAGGCACAAGCGCTTGAATCGCGAGTAGATCTTCTTTGCTAATACACGACTGCATAGCAGCCAAAGAACCACGACCATGCTTGCCAAGTAATAACTGACGCTCCGCCGCTTGGTCTGGATAGCCCATCGACACACGTAATAAAAATCTATCTAACTGCGACTCAGGTAACGGAAATGTACCTGACTGGCTTTGAGGATTTTGAGTAGCTATAACGAAAAATGGCGCTGGCAAAGTATGTGTTTCACCTTCCACACTCACTTGTCGTTCTTCCATGGCTTCTAGCAAGGCACTTTGCGCACGAGGTGTCGCACGGTTGAGCTCGTCTGCTAAAAATATTTCACTAAAAATTGGCCCTGCGCGGAACTGAAACTGACTTTCTTTGGCATCAAAAACGGTTGCACCAATGACGTCTGCGGGTAGCAAGTCACTGGTAAACTGAACACGTTTATAGTCCAACCCCATCACATTGGCCAAACCATGTGCTAGCGTGGTTTTACCCATACCGGGTAAATCTTCAAGCAATAGGTGGCCACCGGCTAAAAGTGCGGTTAGTGAGAGTCTAACTTGATTCGATTTGCCCAAAATAACGTGGTTAAGTTGGGCAGTCGCTTTTTGAATTGACGCTTGAAATTGTTGGCTCACAGTGTGTTCTCAGGGGTTGTGTTATTTTTATATAGTCACAACTCTAGAACACACTTTAAGCAATTTCAATTCGACCTGCGGAGCGGTCTATTTCGGCACTTGTCGCTCCCTCGCAAAAGAGAGGACATCCTTGTCCGTTACTCCCTGACCATCCGTTGCGTCAGTGGTGAAGAGAATAGCCAGTCCTGAACTTATAGCTCGCGCCAAAGTTATTAAAGGTTGGTAACGGCAGATAAAGCGTAAGGTATTCATATCTACCCCCAATAGATGAAAGGAAGTAGTCCGACACACTAGGAATTTTTAGTATGACCCTGAAAATCTAACATATGAATAACAGGGACTTAAGAGAGTATGCATTGTGTAGATAGTTACCGAGCTCTATTCATACATAATATGAGTGAAGATGAGCAAGACTCTATGGTATTTGCAACGGCTAATAGTTTATAAGGTTAAAATTAGCTCATTGACTAGAAAACTTGCCAACTAAAAATTCTTCACACGGTTACCTCGAAACATTTATATGAACTTGGTATTCCCCTGTACAGTTCTGCTAGACTACTAACATTCGTCATATGTAACAGTATTACTAAATTTTTTTTTGACTATGTTACGCAGATCTTAAATCGTAGCTAATATTTGTAAAAAAAATTCATTGACTCCACCTGAGTAATTTAAAATGATCATTCAAGAAATATACTACTTCGATGCACGAAGAAAAATTGAAATAAAGGAAATGAAATTTGACAAGTTTAATGCATTAGTTGGTGTATCAGGTGCTGGAAAAACGACAATAATTAGAGCTATTGATGCAATTTTAAATATTGTTTCTGGGAATTCCGAGCCTGCAGATAATTGGAAGATTTCCTTTCTGGATGATGATAATAATGAAATAGTTTGGGAAGGTATTTATTCAAAAAATATTGAATTTGACGACAAAGGTGATGATATTTCTGAACTTACTGCAGAGTCATTGTTTAAAAACGGTGAAGAAATAATTAATCGGCGCAAGAGTAGTACAATTTACAATGGAGAAAAACTACCGGTTATTGATAAATACAAAAGCTTAATGTATGTACTTAGAGATGACCCTTTAATAGCTCCTATCTATAAATCGCTTAAGTCAATAATAATAATCTTGAATAATTCTACTGGACATTCTCATACTGGTGCAACAGCAATATTTAATCCAAAGTCAATTGAAAACACCAAAAAAAGAATAAATAGCAATAAAGAAGACATCCTGAAAATATTAAATGAAGAAAAAGCGAACTGTAGAAAAAGAATTTTTTACATTCATAAATACAGATCAGATATGTTTGATGAATTTCTTTTTACTTACACAAACATTTTCCCTGATGTAGTAAATATAATTCCTGAAATAAAAAGATCAAGATCAAATAAAAGCCCTAGAGATACTTCAGCTCTATACATTAAACTTAAAATGAAGTCTGGAGCAATAGTCGAACAGAGCGAGATATCTTCGGGTATGTTTAAAACTATGATGATTTTATCAGAGCTTATGTTTGGAAATAAAAAATCCCCAATAATTATTGATGAAATTGAAAACAGTTTAGGTATTAACTGTTTATCTGAGATTGCTGCAGAGCTGAAATCCTCTGAAAATCAGATAATAATCACGACTCATCATCCGCAAGTTATCGAAGGTACAGACCCTAAGTTTTATAGAATAATTAAACGCGACGGGGGGGTTATTACTTCAGATCCTGCTGAGGAAATAAAAGGCTCATCAAGTCACCATGATAGATTTATTCAGCTAATAAATAGCTCCCAATACAAAGGTTTTTGATTGTGAAATCATACTTTTTATTTGAAGGCTCAAGCTCAGAACCTCAAGTATATCCATACTGGCTTTCGGTTCTTTTACCCAATATTGATCAATACACCTCTGATACATATGAAAATTTCAAGAATTGTGACTCAGGATTTTTCTTCATTTCAGGAGAGGGATATCCACAAGTTTTACAACGAATTGAAAACTCAGTTAAAGATATTCAAGATATTGGCGACATTGATTATTTTTTTGTAGTAATTGATTGTGATGAATCAAATACTACTACTAGGGAGAATGAAATATTATCAACGATAAGTGATTATTTATTACCAGATAGGACACGTGTTATTCCAATAGTCCAAAATAGATGTTTTGAATCTATGCTTCTGGGTAATCAAAGGATAATACCTAGGCAAAGCACCCAACCTCCTCTTTCTCATTATATTAATTACTACGATACCAGCTCACACGACCCTGAGTTAATGGGAAATTTTAATGATAGTTTCACTCATGCTCAATTTCATGCAGTCTATTTAAAAAAAGCAACAGTTGCTAAAAGAATTAGATACGCAAAGAATAATTGTGTAGGTGTCATGAATGAGCCCTACCTAAACTCTTTGATTTTAAGGTTTAAAGAACATGGTCATATAGACTCATTTGGTAGGTTTATTTCTGCAGTAAACTCTATGAGAGAAAAGTTAGACTTACCTCACATCTAACTTTTTCTTCGTACCCCAAATACTAGCAATCACCGCTAAAAATAGGCACACTGCATCCGCCCATTTTCCTATTCTCTGGCGGATTCTTTACCATGGCTAAACTCTACTTTTACTACTCCACAATGAATGCTGGAAAGTCCACCACCCTCCTTCAGTCGAGTTTTAACTACCGTGAGCGCGGCATGGACACGCTGTTACTGACCGCCGCATTTGATGATCGTTTTGGTAAAGGCAAAGTCACCTCTCGCATCGGTTTATCGCAAGAAGCGGAGTTATTTCATGCTGAAGATAACTTGTTTGAAGTGGTTACCGACTACCATTTCACCACGCCTATTAATTGTGTATTGGTTGATGAGGCGCAGTTTTTGACTCAAGAGCAGGTTTGGCAGTTGAGTGACGTCTGTGACTCGTTGAATATTCCGGTGCTGTGTTACGGCATTCGTACTGACTTTCAGGGGCAGTTATTTACGGGTAGCCAGTGGTTACTTGCGTGGGCAGATGTGCTGGAAGAGTTGAAGACGATTTGTCACTGTGGCAGCAAGGCCAATATGGTGGTGCGTGTCGATGAACATGGTGAAGCCGTGAAAGATGGTACTCAGGTTGAGATTGGCGGGAATGATCGCTATGTATCGCTGTGTCGCAGGCACTTTAAAGACGCTTATTTAAAAACCGCTTAACAAACTGAGTAGGGATTATTTATGCTCATGATGACCTCTCTACACTAGAACCACCACGCGGTAGAATCAGCTATGGATTTAAAATACCAACAGCTCCAGAAAATACAACAAGGCAACCTTCTCCTGCGTCGCCTTAGAAAGTACGCTGCACTCTATGGCGTCGGTTTTTTCTTGTGGGTTGGTCATCTCTGGCAGCTACTGTTAGAACACTTAAAATACATCGATGCGACAACCAATCACTGGCTATGGCGCTGGACTATTGGCTTATTTCAAGGCCAGCCTCCTCCTAAAATTTACCCTATTGTTTACGCTATCGACATCATGGGATTAATCGTGTTTTTGGCTGCGACAACCTATGCCATTTATTGGATATACGCGGACTGTTACTGTCAGTCTATCGAAACACAGACGAAGGTTTCATTTAAAAAACACTTAGCGATAGCGGTAGTGGTGAATATCGTTACCTACAGCGTGTTGCGTTTGGTTGCCTGAACACTGATATAGTTAATGCTTACCGCCTCAGTACTACATTTATCATCTATATTTTCTAAACACTGCCAAAATACCCGCCTTCTCGACTTAAAAACTGAATGCGACTATATTTTACCAATGAATTTACGAATCGTATTCAATGGTAAACGTTTGACTAAGCGTGCAAAACTGACACGCGCCTTAGCAACACTGAGCCTTCTAACGTTACTGGCCGCCTGCCGGGCATCCGCGCCTCAAGCGATGCTGGAAGATTATGCCGCTCGCATGAGTACCGTATTGGATACTGAGATTAACTTATCACTGACTCAAGCTGCACTCACACTCCCTGCTTTCCCCGCTAAACGCGAGCGCTTGTTACAAACGACAGAGTTACGTGAGAACTTGTGGGATGTGTTGGATTTTCGGCAGTGCGACATGTTGCAGCTGATTTCAGAGCGCAACAGCTCACTGGGTAAAGTCATGCAGCCCAGCCAAAAGATGCGTTATGAATTACGCTTTATAAAGACGTTACAAAACTGTCGCGAGACGCTGAAAGCGATAGAAAATCCCGATGATACACAGCTTGCCTTTCAGTCTCGACTTGAGGAGATTTACCAGACCAAACGTGACAATTTATCGCTTGAAGTTTGGAACGGTATTTATGGGTCAAATGAAATTGACCAGCACTTTAAAGTCGGCAAACCACCGCTACCATTGACCGCAGATAATAATGGTCATGTGCAGCAGGCCTTCGAGCAACTGGCTGAACTAGCGACTCTCAGCAAGTTTGACGCCATTACCCTACCCGTCTGGTTAGATAAGGTTGAAGCGCCTTATGAAGTGATGCATCGCAGTGAATTTGGTTCACACTTGCTGAGCAGTTTGAGCATGATGACCCAAACGCTGGACCGTACCGCAGCAGCAATTGAGGAGCGACTTAAACGTAAACCGTTCTGTTTTCCAGACCATCAGCCACCTCACGCAAAGACGTTAAATAATGTATTTCATAAGTATTACGCAGGCAAGGTTCAGCCTTATATGGCAGTGATTCAACGTCAGGGAAAACCTTGGTTTGTGCTGCATGATAATCTGATGAGCCAGTTGCCAGCACCCTCTGCTATGCAAAACTATCAACAGCAAGTAGTGGGTGTAAGCGTTAAAAATAGTCTTTGGGGACAATGGGTGCAAGCGCGAAAACGGCATACAAACGCTTGGCAGAAGATTTTAGGGCAATGCAATATGATGCCGGGTGCTTCTGATCGTCGCTAGTTGCTCATCAAAATTGCCTAATTTTCTAATAAATGGCAAAGTAACGGCTTAATAAACGTTGAGCATAAAAAGTCATGATAATTAATAAAAAACTAGTGACCCTAACCCTATCAAGCGTTATTTGTGCGTCACTTGCTGGTTGTGGTGGTAGCAGCAGTGATACATCCGGGAGTAGTTTTAACGGTGGTGGCGTTGAAGAAATTATTGGTATCGCAATCACTCAAAGCAATGCTGATGAGATCATCGCGGATGGTATTGCAAACCCTATAAAACTCACATCAGATCTATTATATTTCGGAAATGAGTTAGATATTGACTCACTTGAAATAGCCTCTTCAACTGATAACTCCGCAACTTATAACTGTACGTCTGGAGGCACTGTAACCATTACTGAAGTAGGGACAACGACAACAACTTCGTCTTCGCTTGTCTTGGATTATGATAACTGCGTACAGGACGATGTGCACTTCCATGGTGAATCCGCCGTACAAACAACGATGACGTCAGGCACTCTGGCTGATTTTGGTTCGAAGGCCGATGATTGGCATGGGACAAAAACCTCGTCACTGACAGAGCTCGAAAGAACGACATCGACTTCTAACGGAACAACTAACGTAATCAATGGTGATATCGTTATTGAGTCATCCTACATCGCAGATACTCAGGTTTTTCAAGATCACTTGACCAGCGAAAACTTGTCTTATGATGTAACGGCTTCAGATGCGAGAGAGTCTAGTTACGACTTTAAAAACTTAAGTTTCGTATCTACTGAAGATGAAATTAATGGCACTGCAGTATTATCAATCAACTTCATCGCTGATCATGCTTCTGACGACTTTAACATTGGCGAAATGCAAATGGCTACTGAGCCTGCACTGACACTAGAGTCGAGCGTGTTACAAAGTGGAGAGGTTGTATTCACAACAGGCGTATCTTCACTTTTACTTGAAGCAGTTGGTAACGACAACATCGATGTAGCACTAGATCTTGACGGTAACAGTACTTATGACGTGACGCTGTCGAGCACTACATGGTCTTCATTTTTTGATTAAGACTTAACTGCCTTGAGTTAGTACATAGGGCATAAAAAAGGGGCTGTATTTACAGCCCCTTTTTCGTACCAAATAAACGAGTCCACTCTAACAAACAAGCATCCCGTTATTTCATTCTAAACAACTTAAAACGGCACAGGGTATTTACGGTGAATCGCGGCAATATCAGCCTTCAACTCATCGCTTAACTCAAGATCAAATGCATCAATATCTTCTTTCAACTGCGCCATAGTCGTTGCACCAATAATCGTCGATGTCACACCATCAACCTGATCACACCAAGCCAATGCTAGCTGAGCCGTTGTTATGCCATTTTTTTCAGCAAGCGCTTTGTACTCTTTCACCGCGTCATTCGTGACGTCATTATCACGGAACAACCAGTTACGCTGCTCCATCGTCCAACGACTACCTTCAGGGCGAGAGCCATCAATGTATTTGCCGCTCAATGCACCTGCCGCCAATGCCGACCAAGGCAAGTAAGCAACGTCAGCGTGAACACAATTCTCAATCAGGTACGGCCAATCCTTTGTGTGAAGCAGGCTAAACTCGTTTTGAATAGAGGTGACTCGTGTCAAATTGTGCTCTTCGCTCAAACGAATATATTCGTTAATGCCCCACGGTGAATCATCTGATAAACCAAAGTGACGGATCTTTCCTGCTTTCACGCTAGCATCCAGCGCCTGCAAAATCTCCAACATCTGTGCTGAATGAGCAGCAGTATCGACACTGGTAAAGTTAACCATGTTTGGGTGATGCTTCGAGAAATGTGGCGACTCACGGTTTGGCCAATGCAGCTGGTAAAGGTCAATATAATTGGTTTGTAAACGCGCCAAAGAATCATCGATAGCCTTGATAATTGCTTCGCCCGTAATCTCGCCACCATCACGAATCCACGGTAAACCCACACCTGCAATTTTAGTTGCAAGGATCACTTCACCACGTCGACTTGGGTTAGCGCCCAACCAATTACCAATGATGGTTTCTGTTTTTCCGTAAGTCTCTGGGCTAGGTGGAACCGCGTACATTTCAGCCGTATCCATGAAATTTACACCACGAGATAACGCGTATTCGATTTGCTCATTTGCGTCTTCTTGGGTGTTTTGTACACCCCATGTCATGGTACCTAAACACACGCGAGAAACAGATAGGCCACTCGAGCCTAATTTGCTGTATTTCATTGGGTCGTCCTATCCTTGTTCAGAAAAATTCAGAGTAGCACTAGGCTAACTCCAATGTAAGAAAAGCTATCAGTCGTAACTGACATTCAAGCCACTAGGCACAACGCTTTAAATGACGCTTAGATTGCTTGTTTTATGTATTCTACTCAAAATATTCAACGGTCTGTAATACCCTCACCTTTAAATTATTGGTTTTCATCAGCTCTGGGTTCAGTAAAAATCGCACCAAAATAAGGTAAGTATCAAGGTCAAAGTCGACGTTTTCATCGGGTGAACTCTCCGCATCTTTACTCAAGTCACACGTTTGGGCCTCTGCAAAAGTAAAGCCCAATTCATACAACTCTTCTTGGCTACTCACCGCACGAATATAACGCCATTCATTCAATAAATGCCATGCTGAGTTGTCTTCACCTTCACCGCGCTCTTCCAATAAAACAGCGCTAGGCCATGGCCAGACACGGTAACGCAGTTCTTTCAACGCAATACCCACCCGCTCATTATAAGCGTCTGATGCTTCTTTTTGACAGCAAGGGCCGAAGCAACGTTTTAACTGATAACCAAAACACGCGGTGCGCATGGCAGGCTTTTCACTTGTTTGTAGTGCGCAAAGCTTCTGACAAAGGAAATAGTATTGCGCCAGCTTTTCCAGTCGCTCGGTTGCCTGGTTACGCGTTCGAAACAGCCCAAACTGGCCTGATAATTGTGCATTACCCGATGTGTCTTTCACGGTCACAATGCGTATACAGTCGTAGCCCAACTCATCACGCACCTTTTGGAATTGATAGAGCTGTGTGACTTTCTTTAAGCGTCGATTGAAGTAAGGGTTTAACGCCTTAATTTCACGACTTTCCAATAGCTGAGCACCCAAGTCACTAGGGGTCGTTTTAAAATCAATGTGCGCTATTTTGCCGCTCATTTGTAAGTCTTTAGGGTTGCTATGATCGGAGTTGAAGTGACTCATCACTCGGTCACGAAGCGTCACCGACTTACCCACGTAAAGGATATTGCCTTGAGTATCATAAAAATAATACACGCCGGGGGTACGCGGCAGTTTATCTATTTCAGCCGCATCTAAGTGCATGGGTAACGCAGGACGTTTGAGTAACCCGATGCAAACAGCATCGATTTCTTGGTCGTCGTAAAGCTGACTCGCTTTCAAAAACAGCTTCCAAATCACCTCTGCATCGTCCATCGCGCGATGACGACTCTCGACGTTAAACTCAAATCGCTTGATAATTTCACTGAGACTGTGTCGCTTAAACTGTGGGAACAGCTTGCGACTCACCTTGACCGAACACAGGGGTTTAGTGCTGTATTTAATACCTACGCGATTAAACTCGTTCTTCAAAAAGCCATAATCAAACCGTGCGTTGTGGGCAACTAACACGCGGCCTTTCAGCTTCTCATGCAACTCATCTGCGATGGCTGAAAACAGCGGTGCATCCTTTATATTTTTAGGGTTAATGCCCGTTAGGGTCTGGATAAATTGTGGTAATGGCACCTCAGGGTCAACGAGTGTATTCCATCGTTCTACAATTTTGCCCTGCTCTACGATCAACAGGCCCACTTCAATAATACGGTGAAAGGTAACTTTACCACCGGTTGTTTCAAGATCTAACAACACCATCTGCTCGGGAAAACCGTCAGATACTGTTGTGCGTGGTGGTTGATCTTTAGGTTGAAGTAAGTCGAGTTGTTCAGTCATGAATAAGCGTTGCCCTTTGGCTCAAGTATTATTTATTGTGGACTATTTTTTATATGATTTATAGAAACCTGTTTAAACCTACGCTGTTAATGAGTTGATTGAAAATCTAACAAGATGGCAATATCTGAAATGTACAATTTTCATATATAATGGTTGATACAAATTGGTAAACGTAGTGTCTCATTAGTCACTGCGATCATGATTTAATAATTAAAAGTAAACTTAGGATAAATACATGAAATTAGTTCCATTAGCTTCTGCACTAGCAATATCAGCCGTATTTTCAACGGCTATGGCAGCTCCTCTTGAGTCGCTTGACCAACGTCTAAGCTACATCATGGGTTCAAATGTTGCGGCGCAGTTTAAGCGTGATGACATCAAATTTGACAACGAAGCGTTTCAACTAGCGATTGAAGAAGTGATGAATGATAAAAAACAGTCACTGTCAGATGCTGATAAGCAAAAAACGATTGCTGAGATTCGTAAAGTAAGTACTGAAAAGCAGGCTAAAAAAGCGGCTGAACAGTCAGCTAAAAACGTGAAAGCGGGCAAGGCTTACCTTGAAGAAAATGCTAAGAAAGACGGTGTTGTTGTCACTAAAAGTGGCCTTCAGTACAAGCAGATCACTGAAGGAAAAGGCAACAAGCCAAAGTCGACGGATAAAGTAAAAGTACACTACAAAGGTACGCTTATTGACGGGACTGAGTTTGATAGCTCTTACAAGCGTGGCCAGCCAGCGACATTCCCTGTGACGGGTGTTATTAAAGGTTGGATCGAAGCACTTCAGCTAATGAATGAAGGTGATAAGTTCCAGTTGGCTATTCCTTCTGAGCTTGCTTATGGCAAGCGTGGTAGTGGTGCGAAAATTGGGCCTGATACGACATTGTTGTTTGATGTTGAGTTGATTGAGATTGTTAAGTAAGCGATAAGACATATAGATTTTAGAGCCAGCTACTTTAGTTGTAGTTGGCTCTAATCGCTCCTCAGCTAAGACTACAACACGCCAATAAGCACCTTTCAAAACAAACCATTTATCTCTATCACCTTGACTAAGCGTATAGTTTTTGTATATATGTTAGCTATGCAAAGCAATGACGTTTTGTATAATCAGCGGCCTTACGAGCCACTGGCGGAGTTATCAAGTGTATGGATTAAAACAGAAAAATGGCGTATTGCTATTACTCAGTAGTCTCCTTATTGCTTCGGCACCTTCCGTAAGCGCTGCCAGCGCGCCAAGCTTCGAACAACGTCTCACCACATTTCTTACCAAACTCAGTCAGCCTATTCTTGCCTCATCTACCCACAAACAAGCGTCTATCCCTAGCGCCAACATCCAATATCAAGGTTGTCAGAACTACCCGTATCACAATACTGGTAGTGCACAGACCAGCCATAAAGTACTGACCAACGACATAAAACAAGGCTTAGAAAAAGGCCTCTCTTGTTTAGCGGGTAAAAGTCCAGCGGGCCAACTACACCCTTACCACGAGTACCAAGCACTAAAGCTCATGAAAGTGCTAGAGAGTGATAAAACTAAAACGGTACGCTGTGTTGAAGACGAGATTTTTGCCTACGCTATCGCGAATACACCTGTAAACCCTCACCGAAAACCACACCCGCAAGACAAACTCACCGCTGGTTTGCCCTACCCCGGTATTCTTGTGGATACCTTTCGTTTGAGCGGCGCTATTTCTAATAAACATGACGAGGCGACTTATCGCGACTTTTACAACTTGGATGATGAACAGATAAATGTCATTAATACGGGAAAGCCGTTGAAACTTGCAGGAATGCATCGTTATAAAAAGCGCGATGGTTTGATGTTTCATGAAATGATTCATTGGCTGGGGCATGAACATTCGAGCATTTACCCTGATACGACTCACCTTTATGAAACTTGCTGTTTTGGCGGCAGTGACTTCATTTCGGACGAGACTAAGAATAAAAACTTTCAGCAGCAGGCCTGTAATATTTTGAAAGACGATGAGTTGTGGGGGAAGTCAGAGTACCAGCAAATGAGACTTTGGAAGTACAAAGAATATGATCAGCTTAAGCGCGCTATGCGTGGGTATAGCGATTAATCCACCCATGTCATACTTTGGGAAGCCGAGACACTATTACAAACAGCAACTGATGGCACTAAAATAACCACTCAGCATTGTGCCTATCCGATAGACTCAGAAGAACTATTTGATATGCTATCCAAAGCTGGCTTTAAAACAATTGAAGCCTCTCCTATCGAAGAAGCCTTATACGTCGATGCCTACTTAGCATTTAAGTAGGAGTCATTATCAGGAGCACCTCTACCATGAACAAGTTTAAGTATGGCGCATCGTCAACACTCGTTGGACTTGAGAAAAACAAAGCACACCAGTTTGCACTGAGTCACAGCATGATGCTGCACTCAAAAAATGCTTTGTATTCATTCATCCCCAAAAACGCCTGCTCAACACTTCGCCTCAGCGTAGCAATCTACAATGGTTTTGTTGAAGACACTGATCATAGACACTGGATTCACGCTAATAATCACACCTTTAACGCAACACTCGGCGAGGCTATAAAGACAGACTACACCTTTGTTATTTTACGCTGTCCGTTCCGACGTTTAGCGTCTGTATTTTTAGACAAATTTGTTGCCAAAGAGCCTGATGCTTGGCAGTACCGCAGCCTTTTAGATTACAAGGTAAAGCTGGATGACTTAACCTTTCGTGAGTTTGTATTTTCTCTTCAAGACGCTGATATTATAGAAGAAAATATTCATTGGCGAGAGCAAAGTGCATTTTTGATTTATCAGCAATACTCAGATTACTTCTCACTTGAGCAGCTACCCAAAGCGATTAAAACACTAAAACAAACAATCAACTTTGATGTAGTAGATGCACGCTCTCTAACGAGTCACGGAACGGGGCATTATGATTCACTGAATGATCAGTCCTATGCAGATATTGCTGCTTTTGATATAGCCCTGATGAAACGTAGTGGGCAATGCCCTTCTCATGAGTCGCTATATGACAAAGAGTTGATAGAAGTTGTGAAAGAACTTTATGAGAAAGACCTAGAGTTGTACGTAGAGAAATTTGGAAAGAGTGATTTATTGTTTTAAGGGATATGAAGGTTCGTCATTCAGTAGTAACACTCGCTCGTTGATTTAGGCGCTCCCAAAACTCATTACCTACAGCAACAGAAGGGCCAGAACTTAAGCCTTCAGCAACGCATGCTCAAGCTTTTCCTCAACAGCTCTCTGCTTATCAGCGCGGATCAATGCACTAATATAATCACTTGGGTTGTTGTAGTCAGAGTGACTCGCCTGCTCTTTTACAAATTTTTTAAGCTACCGGACAATGAAATATTTATAGTCGCCTTGGCATAACTCCCTGTTTAATAAGGCCAGACTAGCATTGGGGAAAAGTTTGTCAATTTATGAAAAACACAGTTTATAAAAACTGACGCTGTTACACCTACTTAAAAGTAAACCTTAAAATCTTGCATAGTGAATAACCGTCCACTAATCTCTTGCTTGATAAAGCCACATAATTCACAAAGTTTGAGTACTTATCACCAATGGATTCGATTTTTATTAGTTATAGCCACCAAGATGAAAAATGGAAAGACCGTATCCAGAGCCACCTAACTGTGCTTGAAAAAAACGACAAGCTCACTATTTGGGATGATAGACAAATCGCACTCGGTGGTGACTGGCTAAACAATATTGAACAGTCGCTCGAAAAAGCTACGATTGCACTGTTGTTGGTAAGTCGCCACTTCTTAAACTCTGACTTTATCCGCAACAAAGAAATCCCTGAGTTATTACAACGTAGCGAGCAAGATGGCTTAAAAGTAATACCTGTAATGCTGACACCCTGTAGCTGGCAACAAGTTACTTGGCTATCAAAAATTCAGGGATACCCAAAAGACAATAAGCCGCTATCAGGTTTGACGGAACACCAGATTGATGAAGCACTGGCAGCACTCGGTAATCGTCTAGTCGAGACTCAACCATCAACTCCCTCAAGCACAGCAGCAGCAGTGTATACACCAATCACGCCATCACATAACGTTTCTAGTACCTCTAATATAAATGCGAATGACAACGCTCAACCCATTGTTGCTAACGACAGTGCCAACATCACCGTCAACAATAACCAAGGGATTTCCCTAGAAGAGTATGAAGCAGGGTTACTACGACAAGAAAAACGCTTGCGTGAAGAGTTTCGTAACAACACGGGAAGCCCGACAGAACTAAAACGTCTAAAAGCTCAATTAGATGCGGTCTCTGACAACCTCCTCAACCTACAAAGTAGCTATGAGGAATCTCAGAAACTCCTTCAAGAAGCTGATCAAGCACTGGAAATACTCAAAAACGAACTACCTGTCGCGCAAGTAAAAAAAGCACAAGCTCTATTGGCAAAGAATGATACAGGAGCAGCCAAAGAAGCATTTAATGATATCGTCGAAAAAGGCAGCCCCTCAATGGCATTGGCAGCCTATGAAAGCGGTAGACTGGAAGAAAATGACATCAACTACGATAATGCAATGAAGCAATATAGCATCGCGGTTACGCTTGAGGATAGCAATCCAGACTATCTTTCAGCTGCGGGAACGATGGCACGCACACTAGGTGACTACTCCACATCACGAAAATGGCTTGAGATTCTACTGAAATTACGAGAGCAAGCTGGCGGTAAAACAATAGATATTGCATATGCTCAACATGATTTAGCTTGGGTTTATGAAGATATGGGCGAATATAAAAAAGCAGAGACTTTATATAAGCGCTCAATCTTTATAAAAGAGAGCTCGATGGGAAAGAATCACCCGGAAGTGGCTACTACTTTGAATAACCTAGCTGGGTTATATCAGACACAAGGCGAGTACCTAAAAGCAGAACCAACCTTTCAACGCGCACTTGATATCACAGAAAAGTCGATTGGAAAAGAAAACACAGACTTCGCAAGAACTTTAAATAACCTTGCTTTGCTTCACAAAGATCAAGGTTATTATGAGAAAGCGCAACCACTCTTTCAACACAGCCTCAAAGTCTTTGAAAAGTCATTTGGTAAGGAACACCCAGATATCGCAGTAGCTTTAAGTAATCTCGCTCAGTTATATTGTGAGCAAGATAAGTATGAAAAAGCAGAGTCCCTCTTTAAGCGCTCTCTAAAGATAAGTGAGAAGTATTTCAACAAAGATCATCTGGAGATAACAAAAACCCTAAATGGTCTTGCTGGCTTATATCATAATCAAGGCAAGTACATTAAGGCAGAGTCACTATTTCAACGCTCCCTTAAAATCTATGAGAGCTCTCTTGGTAAAGAGCACCACTATGTCACAGTCACTCTAAACAATCTTGCTTGGCTGTATCAAAACCAAGGCAAATATGAAAAATCGGAACAGCTCTTTCAACGCTGCCTTCAGACCAAGGAAAAGTCTCTAGGAAAAGAACACCCTTCTCTCGCTGTGACTTTAAACAACTTAGCCTTACTTTATGATAAACAGGGCAAGCTGGAGCTATCACTTGTCTACATTAAACGTGCAATCACTATTTTGGGGAAAAAGCTTCCTGTCACACACCCTCATTTGATGCACAGCAATCAAACCCTTAAGTTTCTCCAAGCCAAACTAGCCATCAAATAAAGGGGGCTGCAAAAAGCAGCCCCCTCTTCAACACCTAATTAGCACTAAGCTAATCAAGCACCAATCAAACCACCATCATCTTTAGTAATCGCAATCACCGAAGAGCGTGGCACTGAGTCACCACCACCAGGGAAATGCGACGGCTTAGCCTTCTCACCCGGATGCTGAATACCAACAAACATCGTCTTACCATCTTCAGACCAAGTTGCACCAGTCACTTCACAAGCAATCGGGCCTACCATGAAGCGGCGAATCTCACCTGTAGCTGGGTCAGCACACAACATCTGGTTGTTACCTTGACCTGCAAAGTTTTCCTTACTGCTGTAGTTACCATCAGTCTGGATCCATAGACGACCTGCTTTGTCGAAGATGATGCCGTCTGGCGAGTTGAACATATTGTCAGGCGTTACGTTTGCAGAACCTTTACGAATGTCCTGATGTACAGCTGGATTACCCGCTAGTACAAACAAATCCCAGTCAAACGTGTCAGCGGCATGGTCTTCATCAGCCGGAGTCCAACGAACAATTTGGCCGTATAAGTTACCCTTGCGTGGGTTTGGACCAGCAACTGGCGTTTCATCACCACCCGCATTAGGTTTGATCGCACGGTTTTTATTGTTAGTTAGCGCGCAATACGCCTCAACCTTTGTTGGATTAGCCGCAACCCACTCAGGGCGATCCATAGTCGTTGCACCGACTACACTACCCGCCATGCGCGCAAAGATTAGAACCTCTGCTTGAGACGCAAAGCCAGCTTCTTTTGTAAGACCGTTTTTGCCGTGAGTTAGCTCAATCCACTCGCCTTTACCCGCAAGCTTATCGTCAGCTTCGCCAAACTTAGCAACGTATAACGTACCTTCGTTGAGTAGCTTGTCATTGTTAACCTTATCGCCTTCAACGTACTTGTCGTTAGACACGTAACGATACAAAAACTCACCACGCTCATCATCACCCAAATAGACCACAACGTGGCCGTCTTTAGCGATTACTAGCTCAGCATTCTCATGCTTGAAACGACCTAGCGCAGTACGTTTTTTAGGGGTAGATGTTGGGTCCATTGGGTCAAGCTCAACAATGTAACCTGCACGGTTTGGCTCGTTCGGGTTCTTGCTGATGTCAAAACGCTCATCATACTTAAACCAGTTGTAACCCCAGTCTTTGTTACCAACGCCGTAACGTTTTTTATGATCACCACCGTCAAACGCTTCATCCGTTGACGCGAAGTAACCGTTGAAGTTCTCTTCACACGCTAGGTATGTGCCCCAAGGTGTACGGCCGTTTCCGCAGTTATTCCAAGTACCCAGTGACTGAGTACCTGTCTCGTCAGCAGCCGTTTTTAGTAAGTCATTTCCAGCCGCTGGACCAGTGATTTCCATTGGCGAGTCAGCAGTAATACGACGGTTTAATTTAGCATCAACCTGAAGTGTCCATTTGCCATCAATAAGCTTTGCTTCAAATACGCTAAGACCGTGACCGGCTTTACCTTTACGTACGTCATCCGCAGTGTTAATACCTGTCGGTGAGATAATGTCGCGGTTTACATACTCGTTATTGACAACGAATACACCATGAGTCTCAGATGTTTGGAACAACGACATACCATCATTGTTATCACCGAACGCTAGTTCCTGACTTGCGCCCGTGCCGCGTGTTTTTTGGTCAAAAGGAACACCTTTTGAAAACAGTGGATCACCCCATGACGCCAACACATTCCAGCTATAACCTTCTGGTAATGTGATCGTGTCAGACGTAGACATTGGAATGTTATCGAAGCCCATCATTTTGCTCATCGCTTTTGCTTGAGCCGTCTGTGGAAAGCCAGACGCTGCAACAAATGCAGTCACACCAAATGCAGCCCCTAGGCCGAGGAAACCACGACGAGAAATAGCACGGTCGATTAGCTCATTAAACTGAGACTTGTCTTCACGTGGGTAGTTCTGATCATCAAAATCGTTAAAATCACTCATTGCCTTGCTCCAGATTATTTATGAGACAAAGACTAACGGTGAATTGTGACAGCAAAGTTACATGACACAAAAATCATGACGACTTTCGTGTCATGTTTAACCAGTACCTTATTTAGACAAGTCCAACTTGTAGACCGCAAAACCATCCGCATCTAATTCATCAGTCGCGACAAGCTGCGGCAAAGTATCAGCAAACGCACTCGCTTCTGGAAGGGGTGACGATCGAAGCGTAACAACGACAGAATCATTGATCGCCTTGAAGCGCCAGTTATTATCAGCTGATGGATCAAAACCGTCCGCGTTCGCTGCCGCTTGCTCTGTAATGTAATCAGCAACTACCTGACGGTTCTCATTCGGTGCTTTTATAGCGGTTGTCTCTGCCCCAACATTTGGGAAGTTACCGCCACCTGAAGCACGATAGTTGTTAGACACAACCAAGAACTCTTGCGCGTCATCAATCGCTTTTCCTTCGTACTGCAACTCAACGATACGGCTTGCAGTCTCGTTAGCAACCGAGCCATCTTTAATATACTTAGCCGGTTGCGTTACGTCGATTTTATAAGTCACTCCATCAATCACGTCGAAGTTGTAACTTGGAAACTCGGTATTAATCAATGGTTGGACGTCAGTACTTGTCGCATCAATTTGGTTAAACTGGCCTGCTGACATCTCTAGCCATTCACGTACTTGTGCGCCTGTAAGCTTCAAGATTTGTAGTGTGTTTGGGTAGATGTATAAGTCAGCAACGTTACGATAGGCAATATCACCCGCAGCAACATTAGTGAAGTCAGCCGAGCCTTGGCGACCGGCACGGAAAGGTGCCGCCGCAGATAATACGGGCAGTCCGTCATACTCTGTACCAGCAATCAATTTCTTGCCGTACCAAATCTGAGCATCACTCACGATCTGAATAGATGGGTCGTCCTGCGCTAGCGCAAAGAAACTATTAACAGGTGCAGCTATTTTCGCAAACGGCTCGCTTACCCACTTATCCGTCGCGGCATGTTCTTCAGCAACCGTTGCTTCCAACGCCTTGTCAGATGTTGTTTCTGCGACTGATCGTAACTCACTGCTAAAGCCTTTAACTGCCCATTTACCGTCCTCTTGAGCCAGCTCAAGGTCAATCAAACCTATGTGGTTAGCCCAAAAGCCCGGCATCACGGCAGGGATACCATTAATGCTGCCTTTTACATTATCAATGCCTTGCGCTTCAAAGCCGTTATAAGCCTTGCCGCCAGGGAATATGTTGTGTGCGTGACCAAACATAATAGCGTCAATGCCCGCTACTTTAGATAAGTGATACGTTGCGTTCTCTTGCATTGCTTTCGCATCAGAGATGTCTAATCCGGAGTGAGGAATCGCAACCACAATGTCTGCGCCCTGCTTCTTCATGATCGGCACCCAAAGCTTGGCCATTTCGACCATGTCTTTAGTGATGACTTTGCCTTCAAGGTTCTCTTTGTCCCAGTTCATGATCTGTGGTGGCACAAAACCAATAAAGCCAACTTTTAAGCGATGCTCTTTACCACTCTCATCTTTTAACAGCTGATCAGTAATCAGGTAAGGTCGATACGCAGGCTTATCATTCGCGGGGTTGTCATCACCATCATCAATAAACACGTTAGCACTGATATAAGGAAAATTAGCGCCTGCTACTGACTTATGCAGGAAATCTAATCCAAAGTTAAACTCATGATTACCAATATTACCCACCACATAGTCCAACGTATTCATCGCTTTAAATGCAGGGTGAACTCGACCGTTTTCGATACCTTGACGCGCCATGTAGTCACCCATCGGGCTACCTTGCAGCAAGTCACCATTATCCACGAGTAAGCTGTTGGTTGCTTCTGCACGCGCTTGTTTGATCAGTGTCGCAGCTTTTGACAAGCCTATTTTCTCTGACACTTTCCCTGTGAAGTAGTTGTAATTCAACAGATTCATGTGGATATCAGTAGTCTCCATCAAACGCAGCTTTAGCGTAGGAGAGTCAGTCCCTTCCGCTAAGGCAATATCTGTAGAAAACAGTAGAGCGGCTGCGATGGCAGCACTTAGTGGTTTAATCATTCTATTCACGTTCACAGTCCTATTTATTGGTTATTGTTCAAGTGTAAGTTGCCTAAATGACAAAGCCATTAACGCAAACTAGGCAATCGAGACAAAAAGCCTGCTATGTCTTTGAAACTGTCTGCACGACCGCGAAGTGGCTGTGCGATAGCGCCCAAAATAATGACATGACCTATATTAGGGTACATCTGTATTTCGACATAATTATCTTTAGCCCCTAGCGCTTCAGCAAATGTTTGCGTGTGATATGGCAATACTCGAGTGTCAGCCCCACCATGCAATAACAACGTCGGCGCTAAACCTGGGCGGATATAGTCAATTGGCTGCGATCGCCCTTGAGCATTGGCAAATACATCCTTCACCTCAGGGTTTTCCAAGGTTAAGTCATAGGGTCCAGACAGTGCAATTAACCCCGCAACGCGACTCTTCACACGCTCTTTGTTTAAGTAACGACGGTCTGTAAATAACAACGCCGCACTGTGCGCCCCTGCCGAATGCCCCATCAAGATGAACTCATTCATCGGTCGACCAATCAATTGTGGTGACTTTATCTCAGCTGCTTTGATTGCTTTCGCAACGTCGTCAATAAACACAGGGAAGCTCACTGCGGGGAACAGTTGGTAGTCAGGAATAATAACGGGGTGGCCTAACTGCGTCAGTGCATGACCAATAAATTTGTAGTCCGATTTTGCGCCAGTACGCCACGCACCACCGTAGATAAAGACGATAGGCGTTTTACCTAGATCTACGTTTGGACGGTAGATGTCCATGTTTTGACGCGAAGATTTGCCGTAGTTAAGCGACTGCACCGTATAGTGATTTTCCGAAAGACTCCCGTTGATTAGATCAGCAGGGTTAAAAGAGCATGCAGATAGAAACAGCAAACTGCTTCCAAGCACTAATAAAAGACGAGTAATACATAACGTTCTTTTTCGCATATTAAATCCCAACATCCACAGTAGTTTAAGTAAAGATAGCACTCATCAAAGAAAAGATAATAAACATACCTTATATATTTTAAATACACCGTTTGGTTTATCAAAGATTAGTCGTTAGTATCGAAAGATACCCATCAACAAGTGGCACGGTGCAATGAAAACTAACTACCTAGATCGCCTATCTCCCTATCTGTTACTCGTGCTTACCACACTTTTTTGGGCTGGAAACTTTAACCTTGCGCGTGGAATATCGGGAGATGTTCCCCCGATGGGGCTGTCTTTTTGGCGTTGGGTCATTGCCTTTATCATCTTCATTCCTTTTGCTTACCGCCCCATGAAAAAAAGCTGGGAGTTGATGAAGCAGCACTTTGGTCTGGTGTTTTTCCTGTCGCTACTGGGCGTAACTCTGTTTAACAGTCTGGTCTATATCGGGCTACAAAGTACGACGGCCATCAACGGCGTACTCATGCAGTCGGTGTGCCCCATAATAATAATTTTGTTATCCACGCTGATCTTCGGTGACCGGTCAACACTCATGCAATGGGTAGGTGTTTTGATATCCCTGACAGGTGTAGGTGCTATCTTAGTGAAGGCCGATATCACTGCGCTTGCAGGGCTTCATTTTAACCAAGGCGACCTATGGATTTTACTGGCTGTTTCCTGCTGGGCACTTTATACCGCACTGCTACGAAAGCTTCCTGCCGCCCTTAAAGGTGTTCCGATACTAGGCTATACCATGGTGATTGGGATCATGCTGATTGCCCCTTTTTACGTGTTCGAGTCACTCACTTTTAAAACGATGCCTGTCACACTCACCTCGGTTAGCAGTATTGCTTACGTATCCATTTTCGCCTCGTTACTCGCATTCCTATTTTGGAACAATGCCGCGAGTCGCCTAGGTGCAAACAGAACTGGGCAATTCATTCACCTAATTCCTGCGTTTGGTCTGACTATTTCGACGCTGGTACTAGGCGAGCAGCTACAGAATTATCACTACATCGGCATGACCTTAGTTGCGTCAGGTTTAATCTTGGCTAACCTAAAGACTAAGCAAAAAGTACTTAAGACGGCATGAAGACAATCAAGTATCTGTCGTGGGTGGTCATGCTCACCGCGGTCTCCGTCATACTATCGTTTTTGTTCAATGTATTTGATGTGCCGCGCCCCAATTGTAACTTGGAAGGGAAAGTCGTAAAACTTGCCGATGGCGACAGCATTATCGTGCTAGATCGCGATAACGTGCAACACAAAATACGCCTAGCAGGGATTGATACGCCAGAGCGTAAGCAGCCTTATGGCAACATGGCTAAGCAGTTTTTATCTGACAAAATAGCAAACGAAGTCGTCTGTGTAGGATGGTATAAAAAAGACCGCTATCAGCGTTTAGTTGGGGTGATTTTATTTAATGATGAAGACGTCAACTTGTCCATCGTTAAAGCAGGCTTAGCTTGGCACTACAAAGCCTACCAAAAAGAACAAAGTGAGTCGGACCGTGAAAAGTATGCGGACGCTGAAACCTACGCAAAGAAGAAGCGTCTTGGGCTTTGGAAAGACAGACGTGCCATTGCGCCATGGGAGTGGCGTCGTCGGTAACCGCTAAACAGTGAAGACGAAATTACCATCTACACACAGGCTATCTATCTTTAGTTTAATAAGCTGAGTCAGGTTTAATCTAAGCTTTATAATCCCCCCCTATATTTACCCTAGCTAACAGTAGGACTTTTCATAAACATATGGTAAAAACGCTTCATGCTGACTAAATATTTCTCGACATTGCTCGACCCAAAAGGGCCCGATGACATTAGCCAACCGCCTAGTACGGTCTTTGCTTTTCTTCGTTATTACCTCATGCCAATTAAGGGCGTCATTTTTGCCACGTTACTGTTTTCTGGTATTGCGACAGGGACAGAGCTGATGCTTTATTTGTACCTTGGTAACCTTGTTGATTGGATGACAGTGGGTAATCCTGCGACCTTTTTCCAAGAACATAGCACTGAGTTAATTTGGATGTTGGTGGTCATTGCCGTCATCAGACCCATTTCCTTACTGATTGCTCGAGCGCTCATTAGTTTTGCACTCGTCGTCAATTTGGGTAGTCGTATCCGATGGCACAATCATCGTTATGTCGTCAGACAAAGTCTGTCATTTTTCCAAAATGATTTCGCAGGACGCATTTCACAAAAAGTTATGCAAACGGGTAACGCCGCACGTGAAGCGGTACTTAATGTCATTGATGGAGTTTGGTTACTCGTCGTCTACTTAGTGGGTATTGCTTGGCTGTTTACCGACGTGGACTGGCGACTGCTAGTACCAGTGGTGTTATGGATTGTGGGCTATACCTTAGTCATCGTATTTATGGTGCCTTCAGTACGAGGCCGCTCGGCTCAAGTGTCAGAAGCCAACTCTCAATTTTTAGGGCAGATGGTTGACGGGTATACCAATATTCAGTCGATTAAGTTGTTCGCCACTGACCAGCAAGAAGATCACCACGCCGGTGGCTACCTCATTAAACTAGCCAATGCATTTCATAGTTTGATGAGCGCTATTGTCAATATGACCGTGGTGTTGACAGTATTGAACACCTTCCTCATCACGAGTACCGCAGCTATTTCCATCTACCTTTGGCAAACAGACGCGGTGAGTGTCGGTACGATTGCGATTGCTAATGCATTGATTATGCGTGTCAACCAGATGTCAGGCTGGATACTAAGAACCATCAATGCCTTGTTTGAGCAAATTGGGACGATACAAAACGGTATTGAAACCATCTCTAAACCCCATGAGATCGTTGATGTGGCGGGTGCTAAGCCGCTCAAACTTTCACAAGGTGCCATCACTTTTGATAACATGAGCTTTAAGTACAACGAAGATAATCAAGTGATTGAGCAGTTCCAGCTGAGTATTAAAGCGGGCGAAAAAATTGGAATCGTTGGACGCTCGGGTGCAGGTAAGTCAACCTTAGTTAACTTGCTGTTGCGCTTTTATGATGTTAACTCTGGCCGTATTTTAATCGATGGCCAAGATATTTCGAAGTGCACTCAACAAAGCCTACGTGCTGAGATTGCGATGGTGACACAAGACACGTCGCTACTGCATCGCTCTGTGAGAGATAATATTAGCTATGGCAAGCCGGATGCGACGGAGGCACAAATCATACAAGCCGCTAAGCTTGCTGAAGTTGATCAATTCTTACCGCAGCTAGTTGACCCACAGGGTAACCGTGGGTATGACTCACTTGTTGGTGAGCGTGGTGTAAAACTATCCGGCGGACAACGTCAGCGTATTGCGATTGCGCGAGTGATTTTAAAAGACGCGCCTATTTTGGTGTTGGATGAAGCAACCTCAGCACTAGACTCAGAAGTTGAGCAAGCGATTCAAAGTCAGCTAACGCGCTTGATGGAGAAAAAGACGGTTATTGCTATTGCTCATCGTTTATCGACTATCGCAGCCATGGATCGTTTGGTGGTGATGGATGCAGGTAAGATTTTGGAGATAGGGAGCCACCAAGAGTTACTCGATCAAGGTGGTCTCTATGCACAGCTGTGGGCTAGACAATCGGGTGGATTCTTAGCTAAAGGCTAAAGATAAAAGAGCCGCTATAACATATATAGCGGCTGTGAATTATTTACTCGGAAACTCGTCATGGCATGCTGCCTTGACACCATCATCAAACCATCCTGCCCGGTTTTTCCAAAAGATATTTGCCTTAGGTCGAATACCTGGGTCTTCATCCAACGTTCCGGCAGGAATAATGACAGCAGTACCCGCACCATTTAAATAAGGAACAACTGAGCCACAGTTAGAACAAAAACATTTACCAAAAGCAGGAGGGTTTGGAAGGTCATAGCGTTTAATATTAGCCTCACCTGAAATTATTTTTAAGTTCTCTGGTGCCGTAAAAATATTGGCAACATGTGCGCTACCGCTGGCTTTTTGGCAGCGCGTGCAATGACACAACATAAAGCCTTTAAACTTACCGGATACTTCGTAGCTCACTTCGCCACACAGACAACTCCCTTTGATTGCTTCAGACATTACTCTCTCCTTATATTTTCGATATTTATGACGCTGGTATTACTGTCGCTAAGATACCTCATTAACAACGAATAAAGCGTGTGAAATTCTATATATGATTATTTTTTTCCGAGCAGCACTCTTTGCGTTAGAATAACTGTAATTAAAATAAACGATGGCCTTGCCCATGATCTCTCTGCTCATTATTTTCTTCTTTATCGCTCTATTATTTTCATTCCTTTGCTCGTTATGGGAAGCGGTTTTACTCAGTATCACGCCGTCATACGCGCAGATCAAACTTAAAGAAGGCTCGGCTGTTGGCCGCAAGTTACAAGAATTTAAAGAGAATATCGACCAGCCACTTGCTGCGATTCTCACACTCAATACGATTGCACATACTGTTGGTGCGTTAGGTGTAGGTGCTCAAGCAGCACAAATTTGGGCAGACTCAAACCCGATTATTACTGGGTTTGTTGTGCCAGCGTTTATGACGTTTGCGATTTTGGTTTTCTCTGAGCTGATCCCTAAAACGTTGGGTGCTAACTACTGGAAAGAGCTGTCTAACTTTACCGTCAAGTCACTGACACTTCTTATCAAAGCACTTTATCCGCTAGTTTGGTTCAGCCAGTTGCTAACTAAGATGCTTAAGAAAGAAAAAGTAGATGCGGTGTTTACTCGTTCTGACTTCTTAGCCATGACGGAGTTAGGTACGAAAGAAGGTGTCTTTGAGTCATCAGAGTCACATCTGATCAACAACCTCCTACAGTTCAATACAGTACAAGCAAGTGACGTTATGACGCCTCGCACGGTGGTTATAAAGGCAGATGCTGGTCAAACGATTGCAGACTTCTACAAGCTGCACCCTAACCTACGTTTCTCCCGTATTCCTGTTTATGAGACGGGGCACACTGATCATATTCAAGGCTTCATTTTACAAAATGAAGTACTGCAAAAAATGCTAGATAACGAAGGTCATTTGCTGATATCAGAGATTCAACGCCCTATTCCCTTGATTCCTGAAAACTATCCTATCCCTGATTTGTTTAATGACTTTTTAGAGAAGAATGACCACATCGCAGTCGTTGTTGATGAGTTTGGTGGCATGGATGGCATTGTTTCAATGGAAGATGTGATTGAAACAATGTTAGGTCGTGAAATCGTTGATGAGATGGATAACACCTCAGACATGCGTGAACTTGCGCGAAAGCGCTGGAAGACACGTGCAGCTAAGTATGGCTTGATTGAAAGCGAAGAAAAATCGCCTTAATTAGTCAGACTGAGTCATACGCCTAGCTTGAATAATCACTTATTCAGGTTTGGCGTCACTCGTTTGTGAATGAGTTTAGTAGCTTACCCATACTGAAACGAACGTAATATTGATAAAACGAAACAAAGCGAACATACTCTTATGTAAATATTTATTACGCGTGGCCACCTCATGAACTTAAGAACAAGCAATATCGAACGCCTAAAAAAAGAAGATCACGTCTTTGATGTACTGGTTTTAGGTGGTGGCATAAACGGCGCCGTTTCTGCAGCTTCACTCTCGGCAAAAGGTGCAAAGGTTGCATTAATAGACCGTGGTGACTTTGCTGGACTCACAAGTTCCAACTCATCAAACCTTGCATGGGGCGGTATCAAATACCTTGAGTCTCACGAGTATTTACTGGTTAACAAGTTATGTAAAAGCCGTAACCATCTCATGCGCAGCTACCCTTCCACCGTCAAAGAAATTCGGTTCTTAACAACGATTGCTAAAGGGTTTCGTTTCCCTACAAAGTTCGTTTACTTAGGCACTATTTTTTACTGGATGATTGGCCGTTTCTTTACTCAACGCCCTGACTACATGAGCGTTAAAGAAATAGAGAAACGCGAGCCTGCGATCAACACATCAAATGCTGAAGGTGGCTTCGAGTATTCTGATGCTTACCTTTATGACAATGATGCTCGATTTGTCTTTAACTTCATTCGTTCTAGCATGAACTACGGCTGCGTTGCTGCTAACTACGTTGAGTCACAAAATGCGGTACGTGAAAATGGCATTTGGAAAGTCTCAGCACGCGATAATATGACAGGCGAAACATTCACAATCCGTTCAAAAGTATTGATCAATGCCTGTGGCCCTTATGTTGATACGCATAACAAGATCACTGAGCAAAAAACTGAACATCAACACCTGTTCTCGAAAGGTATTCACCTGATCATTGACCGTGTGACGGAGCAGAAGAAGATCCTCGCATTCTTTGCCAGTGACGGTCGTTTGTTCTTTGTTATTCCAATGGGTAACAAAACATCGATTGGTACAACCGACACTCAAGTGCAAAGCCCTGATGTCAGCGTGACTGAAGAAGACCGTGAGTTCGTTCTCGAAAACATAAACTCGCTACTCGACTTTGATACACCAGTGACTAAGAAAGACATCATCGCGGAACGTTGTGGTGTGCGTCCTTTAGCTCAAAAAGGCGGTGACGGCATTGCGAACTGGGTGCAGTTATCACGTAAGCATGCAGTTGATCAGAACAAGGCAGACCAACACATCAGCATCTTCGGTGGTAAAACAACGGACTGCATAAATGTAGGTAATGAAATCGCTGACTTGGTCAAAGATATGGGAATCGAGTTACCGCATGAAAAATTCAAATGGTATGGCGAAGATAGTGATGCCGTTCGCGACGAGTTTTATCATCAAGCTAAACTAATGGAGCTTGACGCATACACGGTTGAAGGATCATCTGAGCCATTAACACAGCGCTTGTGGCGTCGTTATGGTGGTCGTTCTTTAGAGCTTCTGGAAGACATTCGTCGTGATTCCAGCAAGGCACAACGCTTGATGAAAAATGCAGAATATTTACGCTGTGAGATTGAGTACACCGCACAGCATGAAATGATAACTAAGCTAGAAGACTTTATGCGTCGCCGCTCTAAGATTTCTCAAGTGGTTCGTCATGAAGATATTATCGACGCACCCGGCCTGAAAGAGGCCTGCAAAATATTCTTTGGGGATGATGCAGAGGCGAAGTTACAAGAGTATGTCGATGCGGTTGAGAGTAGCCGTTAAAGCAGACTGAGCTTTATTATTCAGGCTTGATGCTTGCCCTTAGATCCAACACTTTCCCAACCGTTCTATTCCAGTTAGCCGTACACTCAGGGCCACAGCGCTTCACCCATCTTGGTAAAATCACATCTCGTGCAACCTTGTCTCTTATCGCCAAATCAGCAGCCAACGGCTCTACCAAGGTCATATTCCCAATCTCACCTAAACTACATGGCCCCGTTGATAAACAGGCCAAGGCTACTTCATCTTCGGTTGCGGTTTCTCGCCACATTTCATCAGTCAGCTTGTTCATTTCGTTTTGTAAGGTGGTTTGTAGCGGCTTATCTAGCAGATTCCACTTGTCCATATTCATCGCGCCAAAGGCTAAACCCCAACCCACACGCAACTTAAAACCATAAGGTGCTATTTCATATAACTGGGTGGTATAGGCTGACATAGTGCCAGTGATCGCACAGTCTATTGAGCCATTCAACAAGGCATCAGGCACTTCTTTATAAGGTGCATTGACAGGAGTCGCGCCAACACCTTCAACAAAATCACTTAGGGTTTCCAAGTAAACACGGATGCGCTTACCCTTTAAATCGTGGATACCACTCACCAAACTTTTGCACCAAATCATTTGGCTAGGGAATGGGTAAAGTGTCATCAACTGAGCATTGTATTTTTCTTTAAACGCTTGTGACAATGTAGGGAAGTAAGACTCGGACACTTGCCTCTGCACATCAATATCTTGAGTCAGAGATGAGAGATCAGCGCCTTCGAAAATAGCGCTTTCAGGAGAGACATAACCAGGCAGGCCAAATGCAAAATCAAAAACGCCCTGCTTTACTAGACGCATAATCTCTATGCCTTGCAAATCCAATTCGGTCTGCGGCGTTATTTCACTAACAATTTGCTTATCGGTAACTTGAGCCACACGTTCATTCCAGAACGGTCCCTCATGTTTTTGGTAATTTGTGAAGTAGCCCCATGTGCCAACCGCTTTAATAATGACGGATTCAGCAGCGAATGCCGAAGAGAGCTGGCAAAAAAACAGGCAAAAACTAAGTAATACCATGCGGACATGCTTATTGGAAATCACAGAAAAAACCATAGGATACTCCGAGGAAACTAAGCCCAGAGTATCCTGATTTTTGCTTACTGACCAGTACCTTATGAGGACATAAGTGTTGGTAGGTAAAGCACCAGATTTGGAAATAGGGTAATAATCACGATAGCGCTGGCTATGATAAAGAAGAACGGCAAGGCGGCTTTAGCCACATAGAAAATATTCTTACCAGTGAGCGCTTGAATAACGAATAAGTTAAACCCAACTGGCGGTGTAATCTGTGACATTTCCACGACCAATACTAGGAATATGCCAAACCAAATAAGGTCGATATCTGCCTGAATAACCATAGGTAATACAACCGAAGTCGTCAGCACTATCACCGAGATTCCATCTAGGAAACAGCCCATAATCACAAAGAATATCGTCAGATAAACAATCAAACCAATTGGCGATAAACCTAAGGTTGCAATCCACTCCGCTAGTGCGTTTGGTATCCCAATAAAGCCCATTGCTAATGTCAGAAAGTGAGCGCCTACAAGGATCAAACCTAACATACACGAATTCTTAACCGCCCCAACGATGCTGCCACCAAGACCTGCCCAGCTGAAACTGCCCAGCATTGCAGATAATAACAACGCACCTGCCACACCCAGAGCAGCAGCCTCTGTTGGCGTAGCAAAACCTTGGTAAATTGACCCTAAAACACCACCAATCAATATCATAATAGGGATCAACTTTTTAAGTGAGTTGATTTTCTCTTTAAAGGTATAGGTCTTTTCATCCGCTGTGTTGTTTGACTCTTTGTTGAGCAAAGTCCAAATAACAGTGTAAAGCATGAACAACACGATCAACACTAGGCCAGGTAATGCACCTGCCAAAAACAAACGCGCAATAGAGACTTCGGCTGACACACCATAAACAATCAAAATGATTGACGGCGGTATTAATAGTCCCAGCGTACCGGAACCCGCTAAGGTACCAATTGCCATTTTCTCGCTGTAACCACGCTTCTTAAGCTCAGGTAATGTCATCCGTCCGATGGTTGCTGCAGTAGCCGCTGATGATCCCGACACGGCCGCAAAAATACCACAGCTTAAAATATTAACGTGTAATAACTTCCCAGGTAACTTTGATAACCAAGGCGATAACCCTTCAAATAAATCTTGTGATAAACGCGTTCTAAATAAGATCTCTCCCATCCAAATAAACAAAGGCAGAGCTGTCAATGACCAGCTAGTCATCGCACTCCAAGATGAGGTGCCCAGCAATAAGCCGATACTGTTATTTTCGATCAACAATAAGCCTATGACTGAAACACCTGTTAGCGTCAGTGCAACCCAAATACCTGAGGTCAGCATTAGTATTAGGCAAACGAATAAAATAAAGCCAATAAATGTGATATCCATGATTTACTCCATGCTCTCTAAGCTTTCTTCATTTGAGAGGTATTCGGGGGTCTTTCCTTTCAACATAACGAGAGTGTTATCCAAAATAGCGATGAATAAAAATAAGGAACCAACAGCCATAGGAAGTTGAACCAACCACAGATCCACAGCTAAGTAGGTATCTGATACTTCCTCATAAATGTAAGACTCATAAACCGTGTAGATTGTGTAAACCATCAAAAATCCACTAATTAGCAGTCCAATAAACAGGTTGAATATCTCAAGGATGCGGCGAGTAGATGCCGATAATCGTATTAGCAATATCGACACTCGAATATGACCACCGTTGTTAAAGGTGAAAGCCAACCCAAAAAAAACGGTTGCTGACAATAACCACCCAGCAAAATCTTCGGATGAGGGAATCACGTACTCCATCGATCTAGCCACGATTTGCGCCAAAATAAGCAGCGTCATCGTAACCAAAGAAGCACCTGATAAAAAAAGAGATGTGAAATAAAAACAGCGTTTCAGTAATTGCATTGCCAATATCCATTAACTAGAAAAAAACGACTCTGGGAGTAACCAACTCACAACCCAGAGTCGCTGTGGTTATGACGTGTTGGCTTTACTGAGCATTAAACTCATTAACAATGTTGATACCCGTCTGACCAGCTTCTTGTAACCATTCGGTGACCATAACTTCACCAATCGCACGCATTTCTGTTTGCAACTTTTCAGTTGGCTCAGCAACGGTCATGCCGTTCTTTTTTAAAGTAGCTGTATCTTCAACTGCCAGCTGACGACCTAGAGCCCAACCTTTCTTTTCTGCATTAGCAGCAGCAGTCAAAATCACTTGCTGCGTCTCTTTATCAAGACCATCAAAGAAACGTTTGTTAACAAATGTCATGTTCTTTGGAATCCAAGCATGAATAGTCGTGAAGTTTGAAATGTAGTCCCAACTCTGACCATTAACACCGGTACTTGGCGAGGTGATCATTGCGTCAATCGCGTTAGTAGTAAACGCTTGAGCAACGTCACTGAAAGGAATGTTTACAGGGGTTGTATCCATTAAGTCCGCTAGACGCGAAGTTGTTGGGCTGTATGCACGCATTTTTAAGCCCTTTAAGTCACTTAGACTTGCAACAGACTTTTGCGTGTATAGATCCTGTGCTGGCCAAGGTGCAGCATATAGCAGCATCAACTTATCTTTATCAAGGGCCTTTTCTAGCTCTTTCTTTGAAGCTTTATACAGCTTCTCAGCACCGTCAAAATCAGTCGCTAAGAATGGGATATTATCTAACTTGAAGATAGGGGCGTTGTTACCCAAACGACCAATAAAGACTTCACCAATTTGAACTTGGCGTGACTTAACAGCACGGTGGATTTCAGGGTGTTTGATCAGAGAACCACCAGAGTGAACCTTGATGGTCAGCTTGCCATTAGACTTCGCATTAACTTCTTCTGCAAAGCTACGCGCTACTTGAGTGTGGTGCGTACCATCGCCATAAGGTGTTGGAAAGTCCCAACGATCAGCAGCACTTGCAGTAAATGATGCGACTGTTAACGCAGACACACATAGAGTTACCAAACTGCGAGTTAAAAAATTCATGTAAATCCTCCAAAGATTATATTCCGGCAACGAAAACTCATTGCTTAAAAACATAACTGCAAGCGCTGTGCCAAGACTGAAAAAAGTCTAAAAGTGCCCGTTACTGCTTGCTCTGGAGATTTTAATAAAAGAAATAACACATTAACTGAGTCAATTTTGACTCAGTTATATTTAAGCCATTGAGTCAAAAATGACTCACTAAGAAAGATAGTCATTACGATCCAAACCATGCTTCTTCATACGCAGATAAAGCTTCTTTCGGGGAACCCCTAAAGCCTCAGCGGTTTGTTCTGCATGACCATTATGTTCAGTTAGCGCAGCGTCAATTACTGCTAGCTCGTGCTTATCCATACTCTCTTCAAGGTTACCTGACCCAACAACGGGCGCTGAATCTTGCTCAGTGCTCACTGGTAAACCTAAAAACCAACGCTCAGCGACATTGCGAAGCTCGCGTATATTACCAGGCCAACTCTTACCGCTTAAACGATGCAATAAACTATTGGGAATAGGCTCCGCTTTGCGCCCAGAGCGCTGGCTCGACTGCTCAACGAAGTGCTTAAATAACAAAGGAATATCGTCTTTTCGCTGTGCCAACGTCGGAATATCCACACTGGCAACATTGATGCGGTAGTAAAGGTCTTCCCTAAACTCACCCTTTTCAGCCGCCTCTCGTAAATTGACTTTGCTGGCAGCCAGTACGCGTATATCTACATTCACATCAGTATTGCCACCAAGGCGCTGTAACACGCGCTCTTGTAATACCCTAAGCATTTGAACTTGTAGTGATGCTGGCATACTTTCTATTTCATCCAAAAATAGTGTGCCACCATTAGCGTATTCGATCTTACCGATGCGTTTTTTCAAGGCGCCAGTAAACGCGCCACTCTCATGGCCGAACAGTTCACTCTCTATAATCGATTCAGACAGCGCGCCACAGTTGATTGCCACAAAAGGCTTATTCGCACGACTGCTAAAGTCATGCAAACACCGAGCAACTACCTCTTTACCCGTGCCTGTTGCTCCGTTGATGATGAGATCAACATCTACCTGCGCCAGTTGTAGCACCATTTCGCGCAGTCGTTGTAGCTGAGGCGTTTGACCAATCATGCGTGACTCAATCACGTGTTGACCGTCAACGGCTTGACGCAACCTTCGATTTTCCAACACTAGCTGACGCTTTTTACTCGCCCGTTGAATAGTGTTGATCTGATGCTCTGAGTCATTAGTTTTTTCCAAAAAATCATATGCACCCATACGAATAGCCTGAATCGCAATGGCAATATCTGCGTGCCCACTAAACATAATCACGGGAATATCTTGGTCGATGTCTAAAATAGCCTGTAATACATCAATACCGTCCATGATATCCATACGCACATCACAAATGATTACGCCCGGCCACGTTACTGAGCATTGAGCAATACCGTCTTTAGGATCTTCATAGGCGCTCGCCTGATAACCCTCTAGCTCTAGTGTTTGCAGCATCGCATCGCGAACGATTGCTTCATCATCAATAATGATGACCTGATTAAGATTGTCCAGATCGCTCATGAATTCCTTGTGTGTGTCGAGGTAGCTGTAAACAGAATGTCGCACCGATTTCCTGCTCGGTATCGATACTTAACTTACCGCCAAAATTTTTCACCAGATTATAAGAAATAGATAAACCTAAACCGAGATTTTGGCCACGTTTTTTAGTCGTGAAGAACGTGTCAAACACCTGCCCTCTCAGCTCTTTGGCAATGCCTCTACCATTATCACTTACCTTGATATCCACAATATCATCCTGTCGTTCACAGATAATTTGAATACGCTTTTCATCGTTATCAGCCACTGCATCTAAAGCATTAGTTACGAGGTTAACTATGACCTGTTCTAACTGAACGGGATCTGCATATACCTGTGTATTAGCAATTGATTTATCAATATCTAAGGTAGTTTCTGCCAGTATTTTATGACCACTTAACATCAACATCGCATTATCAACTGCTTGTTTTACTTCGACCACCACCACATTGTCCTGCTGGCCTTTTGCCAATGACTTTAGTTGGGTAATGGTAGAAATAATGCGCTTCGTTAGCAGCGTAATGTGCGTCAGGTTTTCCTCTGTTTCTTTCAAACGCCCCATCTGAATCAAACGAGAGCTATTGTGGGTGTAATGACGAATCGCCAACAGCGGCTGATTAATTTCATGAGAAATGCCCGCTGATAGCTGCCCTAATGCGGCCAACTTACCTGACTGTACTAGCTCTTCTTGCAAGGTGCTAAGCTGGTCACGGAAGCTCATCAATGAGCGCGCCATTGCGCCGATCTCATCATTACCACCAACGGGGACGTCTTGTTCTAAATTTCCTTTCGCAATTGATCTCATCGCAGTATTCAGCGTGGTAATACGCCCTACGATATTGTGCCCGATATACAACCACACGATCAGAATCGAAAAGAGCAAGCTGCCACCCACCAAAAATATCGCCCAAATACGACCTTGCTTAATCGTTGCCTGTACGTTTTGAGCAGCTTCTTGTGCTGCTAATTCGGCTTGTCGAGACTGCTTACTGAGTTCGGTATTCAGTGTATTCAAGTCTCTGCGAATTTTCGCTAATTGTAGCTGACCATCTTCTTTGTTTAAGCGCTCGTCTCGACGTATTGAAAATATATTATTTGAGCCCTGGGCCAATAACATCAGATCTGTAATCGACTGTCTGAGTCCCTTATAGCCTGTTAGGCGCTTTAGGCGAGTCAGGTCTTTATTCAAGCTATCAACAACTTCACCCGAGTGAATACGAGTAGCAATAAAAGAACTCAAGTCAGGTAAATGCTGTACGCGATCAATCAAACTAGCCAGCAAGTTAAAGTCCGCTTTCACGCGATACAACACTTCTAAGCTGCCATCTAGCAACAGGGGTGGCCGTGGTTGCTTGTTATAATCAAAACGGCTTGGTCGCTTACGCTGTGCGTTCTTAATCAGGCTATCTATATCACTGACAAAAGTAGCAGCTTGCCACCGTAGATCCTCACTAAATGCTTGTTTAGCCTTATCTAGATCAAGTTGTTTACTAATGTTTTGGTTAAGCCTTTCTAGCGGCTCAAGTAAGGTTTTGATATGCGCAGCAATCGCTGCTTGATTTAGATTATCTGGCGTCGTGTCGGAAGCTTGTGGCAGAAGACTCAACATTGCTTCTACGTTCTGGTTCAGATCACGCCATATTTGTTGCTGTGTTTTTTCATCTTTTGCCGCGAGCAGTGTAGGCGCTCTAACGGTTATGCTGGTGCCATATTCTTTCAGTTCAGCCATCAGTTGCAACGAGTGCATATTCACCTGAACAACGCGACTTAACTCTTGTTCAATGCGATTGTAAGAGACCCACCCAACATTACTTGCCAACAGTGTGAATACCGTCAATACCGCAAACGCTAGGAATGAGCGACCACGAATTCCTAACCACTTTGCCTTCGTTATATTTTTATCAGGTAGCATCATGACTAATGATTATATCGCAAAGTGGGCTTCCCCATCCTATTGATGAGCGCACAAAAAAGCCGCTACCCAGTAAAACTGAAAGTAGCGGCTCTTCAACAAAACAAATTAACTGTAAATTGATTCTTTCTTAAAGTGCTTAGCTAGCATGTAGTAAATAACTGCACGATGCTTGTTCGGGTTTGATTTGCCGTAGGTTGCAATAACTTCAGAAATTGCTTTGTCCAACTCAGGTCCGTCAGCAAGACCTAACTTCTTGATCAAGAAGTTGTTCTTTACTGTATCTAGTTCAGTCTGGTCGCTACCAGCAACTGTTGATGCATCTTTGTTGTAGATAGATGGGCCACAACCGATAGTTACCTTCGTTAGAAAGTCCATGTCAGGTGTGATTTTGCATTTTTCTTTTAAATCCGTTGCGTACTTAGCAATTAAATCATCTCTTTTACTCATGACATCCTCAGTTTTTTAGTTTATTGGTGCGCTTACTGTACATCACTCTTTATGACAGTACAAAAAATACAATGCCCTACCTTAACTCTGCTATAAGAAGCTGCACCTAAAACAAGAGTATGCTAACGTCACACACGTATACATATCGAAAATAATCATGGCACAGCACTACGACATTATTGGTGACATTCACGGTTGCAACAATACGCTTATCTCTATGCTAGAAGCGTTAGGTTACGCAAAAAAAAGTGATTACTATCAACACCCTAACCGTAAAGTAATTTTCGTTGGTGACTTCATCGACAGAGGTCCACTGCAGTTAGAAACTATACGCACCGTGCGTGCAATGGTCGCTGCCAATCAAGCACATGCCGTGATGGGCAACCATGAATTCAACGCTATCGCCTACATAACTCCTGACAAAGTCGAAGGTGGTTATTTACGCGCACATACCAGTAGAAACAGGCGTAACCACCGTGCTTTTCTCCAAGCGATGGAGCAACACCCAGAACAGTATGAAGATGTCATCAATTGGTTTAAGACTTTACCGCTCTGGTTAGACTTAGGTAATTTACGCATTGTTCACGCCTGCTGGGACCAGTTAGGTATTGATCAGATAAGTGAAACCTACTCCGCTGACGGCTTAATGGATGAAGCGTTATTCATTGCCAGTAACGACCCTAGCAAGTGGGAATTCCATGTGGTGGAAAACTTACTCAAAGGTAAGACCATTAAGCTGCTAAACAACCACACATTCACAGACCCAAATGGCATTACTCGTGACAACATGAGAATCCGCTGGTGGGATAATAAAGCCACGACCTATAAGTCTGCCTTTATGGGCGCTGCTCGTGACATTGAACATATCAACGATACCGCGATTGATACCGAGCACCTCATCATTTATGAAGAAGATGAAGTGCCGCTACTGATCGGGCACTACTGGATGCAAGACGAGCCAGCGCTGCTCGCACCCAATATTGCCTGTGTTGATTACAGTATCGCTAAGCGTAACGGCAAGCTCTGCGCCTATCGCTGGGATGGTGAGTCTAAGTTAGACTCGGCTAAGTTTATTTGTGTACCACGCCTAGAGTCTTAACGCTTTAAGTTGCTGAGTACGCGCTTCCTTAGATAGCTTTGACAGCGCCTCTACTGCCTCATAAAAACGTAACCAATCACTTCCAGAGCGCTCAAATAGCGTTTCAAATGCTGATACCCAACCATGGTAATCCCCAAACAGCACTAGAGAGGCATTGTTAAGCGGCTTAGCAATCCAACGGTCATAACCGTCACTGCCACCACCCTGTTGTCTCAATAGCTTATAGTCGGCCCGTAAGGCGTCAAAGCCATCTTTTTTAACCTTGGCTAACGCATCCTTATCTGTGGTATTTGTGCGTTTATAAGCCTCAGCCAGTAATTGACGGTGCTTAAGAATCAACGTGACGACTGCTTTATTGCGCTGCTTTGTCTGCTGATACTTTGAGATAAGCGCTTCACTATCTGACGCTTGTGTTTTAGCCCAACTTTCAATGCCCATAAATTCAACCGCTGTCGCAAACGACTCATTAAACGCAGTATCACCGGCTTGGTAGACTTGCTGATGCGCTAACTCGTGAAAGATTAAACCAGCCAAATCAAGATCAGAACGATTCAGCATCGAACTAACCACTGGGTCAGAAAACCACCCTAAGGTTGAGTAGGCAGATGCTCCACTTAACACAACATCATGTCCCTTTGACTTGAGTTGGTCGGCAAAGGCCTGAGCGTCGGCCTTATCAAAGAAGCCTCGATAAGACACACAGCCCGCGACAGGGAAACAGTGCTGCATGGGCTTGGTACTGTAAGCCTCAGTTACCACAACATTCCAAACCACTGCTGGCCGCTTAAGATCTACGTATTGTCGATAACTGCCGTTATCAGGCAACTTTAACTCACTCACCGCAAACACGCGTGCCCGCTGGATAATAGCCAAACGACGAGCTAACTCTGGCTTTGTCGTGGGGTCTTCAATAACCGTGGTAATAGGCGTTCGGCCAAGCATGATTTTGCTGTGCCCGATGGCCGCTTGAGAATAAAACTGCACTGACTCACACGCACTCAGCCCAAGCAAAATCAGCAGCGCCCCACCACCCACTATAAACTTAACCAACCGTTTACTCATATCCCCTAGCCCCTTATGGTTATCGCATCTGACTACGATTCGTTCGCGTAACTGTTAACAACATGAACTAATGATTGTAGTGATGTCTTACACATTACAATATTAATAAAGGTGTACAACAATGAAAAGTAAGCTATTACTCGCTGCCAGTCTATTATTTACCGCTAACGTCGCTTTCGCAGAAGGTGAACGCGTTAATATTGGGGATTTCTCTAAAGGCTCTATCGCAGGCTGGGAAGTTAAAGAATTCGCTGGCAAAACAAACTATGAAATTAAATACCAAGGCAACCGCAACGTACTGACTGCAAAGTCAACAAACGGCGCAGCGTCAGCACTTGGTGTACGTAAGAAAATAGACCTCACTAAGACACCATTTCTCAACTGGAGCTGGCGAGTTGACACCCCATTACCACCACTAAAAGAAGCAACTAAAGCCGGTGATGATTATGCGGCACGCGTCTACGTAATTATTGATGGTGGCTTGTTTGTATGGAAAACACGCGCACTCAATTATGTATGGTCAAGTAAGCCAGACAGCCGTGGCCAAAAGTGGAACAACCCTTTCCTACCTCGTAACGCACGCATGTTATCTGTTCGTGACAGCCGTAACGGCCCAGGACAATGGTTAACTGAAAAGCAAGACGTCGCTGCTGACTTCCAGAAGTTATATGGCTTTACACCGCGCTCTATCGACGGTGTAGCGATTATGACCGATGCTGACAACAGTAAAGGCATTGCTGCTGCCTCATATGGCGACATATATTTTACCGCAAAATAATCATATTCAGACACGGTATTAGGCTAGATAAACTGGCCTAATACCGCTCATCTTTTATTCAGTTAGAATTAACCACTTATCCCATTTCGGGGTGCGCTCCCATCCCCCTTGGCTTATATTTAACTCACAGCAGTGCAACTAATGAAGCTTAATCCCCCCAGATGGCTTCAAACGTCAACATAAGACGTCCTAATAATTAAAATAATGCATTGGAAACAACCTACGGGTTGAATCCTAAGGAGCAACAAATATGAGTGTTACTACAACAGATTTAAACAATTACACTTTAAACGATATAGATTCACGTCTACCAAGCAACTACTTAAGCACCAAACGTGCCTTAGACATTATTGCGATCACCACAGTACTGCCATTCATTGCTGTTATTATGGTACTTACGGCTATCGCAATTAAGCTAGAGTCTTCAGGCAACGTCTTTTTCTGGCAGAAACGTGTTGGAATGAACGGTAAGGTATTTAATATGCTGAAGTTTCGCAGTATGACTTCAGACTCTGAAAAGCACGGTTCTCAGTTCGCTCAAAGCGATGATATGCGAGTAACTCGTGTCGGGAAATTTATTCGTAAGTTTCGCGTTGATGAGCTTCCACAAATGTGGAATGTAGTTAAAGGAGATATGAGTATTATCGGTCCACGTCCTGAGCAAGAAAGTTTTGTTAACGAATTCAATCAAACGATTCCTAACTACTCTCTTCGTCACATCGTTCGTCCTGGAATCACTGGTCTTGCGCAAACTGAGCAAGGTTATGTTGCAGATGCAAACGGTACAGTGACTAAGCTTAGATATGACCTATACTACATCCGTAATCTGTCATTTATGACTGATTTTCAGATCACTTTAAAAACGATCTACACTATTCTTACTGGTTTTGGCGCACGCTAAAATTGTTTGAATATAACCCTTCGTTAGGTCAAGGATGACTTAGCAAAGGTACCTACCCTCCCCAGCGACTTAGTCGCTTTTTTTGTACCCGTAATTTGTACCCCTTTGATAATTAAGTACTACCTTCATATTTAATTATTTCGGTGTATAGTAATCACCTACATTTTTGCCAAACTTCTATCAGTGGAGTTTCATCAATGTTCAGTTACCCCAACATAAGGAAATAATAATGAAAACTAAACAAGAAATAGTTTCAAACTGGCTCCCTCGCTACACAGGCGTCTCTGTAGACGCTATCGGTTCGTATATTTTGTTAGTCAACTTTAGTAGCTACGTTAAGTTGTTTGCTGAGTGGAATGATGTGCCGGTCGATGGTCAAGATCGTAACATGATTAGCGCAACGGCTAATGACATCACCATTATCAACTTCGGTATGGGTAGCGCAAACGCTGCTACCATCATGGATTTGCTAACGGCGGTTAAACCGAAAGCTGTCCTATTCTTAGGAAAGTGCGGCGGTCTAAAACAAAAAAATGAATTGGGTGATTTGATTCTCCCGATTGCAGCAGTACGAGGCGAAGGTACGTCAAACGACTATATGCACCGAGATGTACCTGCATTGCCTGCCTTTAGCCTGCAAAAAGCAGTGTCTACCACCATACGTAATCATAATTGTGACTATTGGACAGGGACGGTTTACACTACAAACCGCCGAGTTTGGGAGCATGATGAAGATTTTAAAGAGCACCTTCGTCAACTGCGCTGCATGGCTGTCGACATGGAAACAGCAACATTATTTGTTGCAGGCTTCCATAACGAAATACCTTCTGGTGCGTTGCTACTAGTTTCTGACCAGCCGATGATTCCTGATGGTGTTAAGACAGAAGCTAGCGACCAAGTTATTACAGAGAACTTTGCAAACCGTCACTTGCAGATAGGTATCGACTCACTAAACGAGTTGAAAAATGCAGGCGCTACGGTTAAACATCTTCGTTTTTAATAGCGACCTTTTCAAACCTAATCATTAGTACTTATTGTTCATGAGCGCAGATTCTAGAGAGATTTATAGTAACCAGACGGGTATTCACGACAATCTTCAAAAGGTTGTTTTGAGGCACTTACAGTCTCCCTTTTTGAAGCCTCCTGCTCAACATACGATTGATGCGTTTGAAGCAGTTACTCGTACCATTGCAACAGAGTCCAAGCCGTTAATTATGGACTCTTGCTGTGGCACGGGCACTAGTAGCCGTTTGATTGCAGAGGAAAATCCTCATGCTTGGGTGATTGGTTTAGACCGCTCCTCAAAACGCTTAGGTAAAGAGTACGAAGATAAGCTGCCTGATAATCTGATCATGGCGCAAGCCGATTGTGTCGACTTTTGGAAACTCGCAAAAGAAGCCAATTGGACACTCGAAAAACACTTCCTGCTCTACCCTAACCCTTACCCAAAGTCAGTACAGCTTAAGTATCGCTGGCATGCGCACCCTGCGTTTACAGACTTGTTGGCACTAGGTGGTTTATTGGAAGTGCGAAGCAATTGGAAAATATATATCGAAGAGTTTTGTGAGGCGCTTAAACTGGCAGCGCAGGACTCAGAGGGGTGTGAGTTGTATGACCCCGCCGGACAATACACTACGCTGTTTGAGCGCAAGTACTGCCAAAGCGGGCAACCAGTTTATCGCTGTTTAAGCACTGTCAGCCGTTGAAACACCTGCTGACTCAAAGCTTGCCATATCACTTAAAAATGCAACTGCACTCTTAATCAACGGGTAAGCAACGGCACAACCTGTGCCTTCACCAAGGCGTAAACCAAGATCAAGCAGTGGCTCTGCATCTAACGTGTCTAACATCAAACGATGCCCAGACTCTCCAGACGTGTGGCAGAAAATAGCGTTGTCTTTCAGCGCTGGCTCAATAGCCGCAGCAACCATGTATGCAGCTGTTGCGATAAAGCCATCAACCAGTACAACCATACCCTGCTTCTGAGCTTCTAACATACCGCCACAGATTTGCGCGACTTCAAAACCACCGTAAGTTTGCAAGACCATACGCGGGTCAGAAATGTCACCGTGTCGCTCTTTAGCTTCAGCGAGTAGCTCAAACTTGCGATGCATCCCCTCATCATCCAAACCTGTACCACGACCGATACAGCGCTCTAACGGAAGACCACAAAGCGCGCTCATGATCAAGCTAGCCGAGGCTGTGTTACCAATCCCCATCTCACCAAAACCGATAATATTACAACCGTTTTTAGCAACATCAGCAACAATAGCAGCCGACTTGTCAAAACACGCCTGTAACTGCTCAGCCGTCATCGCTTGCTCAGTAATGTAACTCGCGGTGCCATATGCAATCTTGGCATCGATAAGGTGTGGCGCGTCGGCAAAATCGAAATTAACACCCGCATCAACCACTTTTAAAGCGATATCATTTTGCTGACAAAAAGCATTAATCGCTGCGCCACCATTCAAGAAGTTCATCACCATTTGGAAAGTCACTTCTTGCGGGTAAGCACTCACGCCGGCCTTTGCTGCGCCATGGTCACCAGCGAACGTTAAAATCGTTGGATTACTTAACGTAGGCGTCAGACTCTGTTGAATCTTAGCGACTTGAAATGCGACTTTCTCAAGCGTACCTAGAGAACCCACTGGCTTAGTTTTGCCGTCGATCGCTTGCTGTATTTGCTGGTCAAAAGTGCTCATATTAGCCTTTTAGAATTGTGATTCAGGTAGGTGAACTTTTAGGCCTTCCATTTCAGTAGTAATCGTAACCTGACAGCTTAAACGACTGTTCTCTTTCGGGTTACTCACGACTTCCAGCATCTCTTGTTCCATCTCAGTTGGTGCTGAAACTTTGCTAACCCATGCATCATCAATATAGACATGACACGTTGCGCAACTCATTGCTCCGCCACACTCTGCCAAAATACCGTCAATACCATTATTAACCGCGCCATCCATCACGCTGCTGCCAACGGGAACATCTGCTTCGTGCTGTGAACCGTCAAATGCTACATAAAAAACTAAAGCCACTGTCAGCCTCCTTATTATATTGAGTTAATTGCGACGTATTATACCAAGCTTTTTGCACGTTAAACAAAAGGCTCGAATTAAAAAGGACTTGCCTCAAAAGTAAGCGGCCATAACGACTAAGAATGTGAACATAAAAGTGGTAAATATCGGTTGCACTGATAGCCACTCAGGCAGAATATAGCGGCTAACGACTGACCGAATTACACAGCCATAGCTGTACTAACTGCATTTTGTAGCGAGAACCACATGAATACCCTACTACTCATTTTGATTGGCTTAGGCTTCCTCAGCATTGTTATCGAAGATCTTACTCATATAAACAAAGCTAAAACCACCCTGTTTTTTGGTAGCCTCGTTTGGCTGCTGTACTTCATTGGTCAGTCACCGCACACAGAAGAAGTGCATCTCGCGCTCAATGAAAACCTATTGGAAATTGCCACCTTATGGCTATTCCTATTATCTGCCATGACCTTTGTTGCCTACCTCAACAACCGCAACCTTATCTCCGGCATCGTCCTCAGACTGCTGCCCCAAAAACTGAGCAAACGCACCTTACTATTTATGACAGCCCACTTTGCGTTTGTGTTCTCATCGTTGGCCGATAACGTCACGAGTACTTTGGTGTGCATGAGTTTGTTGTTGCCACTCAACTTATCGAAGAGTGACTTCCTCCGCTTTGCTGCGGTGACAGTGTTTGGCGTTAACTCTGGTGGCGTCTCGCTAATCACGGGTGATGTGACGACGCTCATGGTGTTCATGGCAGACAAAGTGACTATCCCTAACTTGCTACTACTTATCGTACCCGCTTACTTTGGCTTAATAGCCTTAACGCTAGTGTTAGGTTTAAAGCTGGAAGGCGATGTCATCGTTGAACATGAAAAGAAGAAAATCCCGGGAATAGATCTAATCGCTGGCGGACAGTTTCTCCTAACCATCGTCGCTATTCTTGCCCTAAATATTATGTATGACGTGCCGCCTGTACTGACATTTTTAGTGTCTTTAGGGCTGCTATTCTTAATCATGCAGTTCCTCAACGGCGATGAAGACATGATGCGCAATGTTCGCATGATCGAGTTCGATGCGCTGCTATTCTTCCTAGGTGTATTGCTGATGGTCGGCATGCTGAAGCAGCTTGGCACACTGAGTAACTTAAGTGATTTGTACACGATCATGCCTACTCCCATCGCAAATTACGTACTAGGCTTACTCTCGTCATTAGTGGATAACGTGCCACTAACAGCGGCCGTCTTACACTCTGAAGTGAGCATGGATGACGGTAACTGGTTGAGTCTTGTGTATGCAGTTGGTGTAGGTGGTTCGCTACTGATCATTGGCTCTGCAGCAGGTATCATTGCGATGAGTAAGGCAGGACATGAGTTGCTAAGCTTCATGAGTTACGCACGTTTTTCAGGTCACTTGCTATTGGCGTATACCATTGGGTTTGCAGCCAGCTGGGGAGTCGGCCACATGTTAGCCTTGGCTTAGTAACACACAAGCAAGCTTGTTACCGCATGTATATCGTGCGGTAACACTCCTTCTACACAACACAAAGGATCAAACGAATGCGAACTTTCTCAATATCGCTAAGCTTGTTATTTCTACTGGCTTTGGGACTTTTAACGTTATTTGGAAAGCTGCCAACCATTGCGCTTGCAGCCTATCTCGTGCTCAGTTTGATAACCTTTGTCATGTACTGGAAAGACAAAAACGCCGCTCGAAAAAACGAGCGACGTACACCTGAAAACACACTGCATTTACTGGCGTTATTTGGTGGCTGGCCGGGTGCGTTAATTGGTCAACAAAGGCTGCGTCATAAGACCCAAAAAGTATCTTTTAGAGTGGTGCTTTGGTTAACTGTTATTGGCAACCTAGCCATGCTAACTGGCTTCCTTTACGCAATAGACTCACTGTCTTTCTTAGAAAAGTTAGCCGTACAATAACGTTAGCTTGAAGCCCTAAACTGTTTCTGCACACGCCTCATACTCATCAAGTACCCACTCTTCCTGCTGTGCAGCAGCCAGCCACTCTTGCATTTCAGGTAGTGCTTTCATCGCTTTAGCCCAGTTATTAAAGGCAGGTGAAACGTCCAAGCCATAGCCCAACACGCGCCACATAACGGGTGCATACATCGCATCGACAATACCGAACTGACCACATAAGAAGTCACCTTCTGGCTTATCAACCGCCTCAAACTTCGCCCATAAAGCAGCAATTCGCTCCAAATCACCTTGTATTAGCGCCAACTGCTCTTTAGATAAACGCTTATTGCTACGGCAGTTCATTGGGCAAGCTTGACGCAAATTCATAAAACCTGAGTGCATTTCACTACTCACACAACGCGCTAAGGTACGCAGCGAGGCACTTTCAGGCCACAACTGACGGTCAGGATACACTTCAGCTAAGTGTTCCATGATCGCTAAACTATCCCAAACGATTGCACCATCATGTTCTAGTACCGGCACTTGTGCAGGAATAGCGAAGCGCTCGCCCAACTTATCCAAACTGTCACCGTGATAAAAAGGAAGAATGGTTTCTTCAAAAGGAATGTTCGCCACCTTCATCGCAATCCAAGTGCGTAGTGACCACGACGAGTAATTTTTATAAGCGATATAGAGGTGCATATTTAATTCCTTGCTTCAAATTTCAGAAGCGTTAACTATAGAATGGCAATAGAAACATAAAAAGCGAATATTTCAGACTTAATCATTCGGATAATCAGCACAATGACACCTCACCAAGTTCGAAGTTTATTAGCCGTTGCAGACCTTGGTAGTGTCAGACTCGCTGCTAAATCCCTTCACCGTGCGCCATCCAGCATATCTGCTCAAATCAAAGAACTTAGCTTGGAGCTCGGTATCGACTTATTTGAGCCAGTGGGACGACGTATCGTATTGAGTGCTGCTGGTAAGCAGCTATTACCTAGTTTTCGGCAGTTTAATTTACTGGTCAACGACATCACTCAAGAAGCCCAGAGCATTGCATACGAACCGAAAGGTGAATTAAAACTGTTCGCCCCTAGTTCAATGTGTATTTACCGTTTGCCAAAGCTGATTGAAGCACTTCAACCAGCTGCACCTCAAATTGAAGTTTTACTGACGCATGAGCCTTTCGATTATGTGCGAGCTTTACAGCATGGGGAGATTGATGCAGCCATCATCATGGAAACAGAGGAATCAGAACAGTGGCACTATCATTATATAAACGATGAAGATGTGATTTATGTTTGTCACCCTCGAAGCTATCAAAAAAACAGCACTATCACTAGAAGCTTTATCGCAACTGCCACTCATCACTACCGACCCTGACTGCAGTTATAGAATCCATGCGGAAGCTCACTTTAAAGCGCATAATTTGACCTTAAAGCCTCGTCAATCTTTTGCAAATGCAGAAGTTGTGCGCCGTTGTTTATTAGCAAACTTAGGGATAGGTTTGCTGCCGGCCTGTGTGGTCGAAGAAGACTTAGCGGATGGAAAGCTCATGCAACTGAACGTGGAGAGCGTACCTTATAAGTTTCGCTCTTCGTTAATTTATCCTAAGAAGCGGAAGTGTTCGCCTAAGTTGTTAGCCTTGATTGATGTTATAAATCACTACACGGACAAGTGATTGCGGGAAGGTAATCCAACTGCTTCTCACGGAATAACGCAAATGCCAATTGCACTTTATCATCTACATAACCGATAGCATCCGCGTCGGTATCTAGTGACTGAGACTCTTTAGATTCGTACAACCAGCCACCACAACCAAAACCTACCATTGGTAAATCTGCTGGCTCAATAGAGGGATCTTCTGCTATTTCTACAAGCAATACATTACTTTTTAGCTGCAAGTACCATGAGTATCCATTTACACGTCCACGGGCTTTAGTCTGAGCGCCTAATACTAAGTGCCCAGACCAATTTTCACCGGTGATTTTAAGCGTATCAGCCATAGCTAATCGTACTCTCAACCGCCCGCTTCCAACCATCATACTTCTTAGCTCTAAGCTGCTCATCTATCAATGATTTAAAGCTTCTGTCCAAAGCCCACTCTTTCGCAAACTGCGCAGGCTCAGGATACAAACCCGACTGATACCCCGCCAAATAAGCAACACCCAGAGCAGTCGTCTCCAACACTGTCGGACGGTCAACTTCACAATCCAACATATCCGCCAAAAACTGCATCGTCCAATTAGATGCTGTCATTCCACCATCCACTCGCAACACCAACTCAGTATCCTGCAATTCGCCACTATCCGCTCGCATCGCATCAATCAAATCTAAGGTTTGATAAGCCACACTCTCAAGCGCTGCACGGGAAAACTCATTTGGCCCTGTATTTCGAGTAATGCCAAACATCGCACCACGCACATTTGGGTTCCAATAAGGCGCACCTAAACCAACAAATGCAGGGACTAAATACACGTCTTCTTTCGGGTCAGCCGCCTTTGCCATTGCCTCTGTTTCAGAGGCTTCTTCGATCACACCAATACCATCACGCAACCATTGAACAGCCGCACCCGCTATAAATATTGAGCCTTCTAATGCGTAAACCGTCTTACCATCAAGTTGATAAGCGATGGTTGTTAATAGATTATTTTTAGACGTTACTGCTTTGTCGCCAGTATTAACCATGGCGAAACAGCCTGTGCCATAAGTGGACTTCATCATGCCCGGTTCAAAACACGCTTGCCCGACCATAGCTGCGTGTTGATCACCCGCAACCCCACCGATGTGAATTGCCGCACCCAACTCTGACTCTGCACAGTGACCAAAGTCAGCAGAGCTATCTTTCACTTTTGGCAATAAGCTTTTAGGAATTTCAAACGTCGTGAGAATCTCGTCATCCCACTGTCCTTCGTGGATGTTGTAAAGCATCGTACGACTCGCATTACTCGCATCCGTGACATGGTGTTTGCCACCCGTCAGTTTCCAGATCAGCCACGTGTCTACCGTCCCTGTATATAACTCACCATTGGCTGCGCGCTCTTTTGCACCGTCTACGTTTTTAAGCAACCAATGTAGTTTTGTACCGCTGAAATAGGGGTCGGCACGTAAGCCTGTTTTCTCAGTAATCATGGCTTCTAAGCCCTGATCTTTTAAGCTTTGACAGAAGTCTGCAGTGCGGCGGTCTTGCCAAACGATGGCGTTATACAGTGGTTCGCCCGTGATTCTATCCCATAGCACTAAGGTTTCACGCTGATTAGTGATACCGATACTCGCGATATCTGAAGGCATTAAACCTGCTTCTTTTATCGCTTGAGCAAACGTCGATTTAACCGTATTAACTAAGTCACTTGGATCGTGTTCAACCCAGCCAGAGTTAGGGAAATGCTGAGTAAACTCTTCTTGCGCGCTAGCAATCGCCTTTAAGTCTTTATCAAAAATAATACAACGGGTAGAGGTCGTGCCTTGATCGATAGCTGCAATAAAATGACTCATATTTTCTCCTACTTCAAACGTACAAAAAAGGGACTAGCGCCGTGGCGCTAGTCCCTTAGTTTAACTCAAGTTTTAAAACTAATTAACTCTTAGTCCAAGACTTGATCAACTCATCATAATCGATGGTTTCTGGCTTTGGCTTTTCATTGCTAAGCTTCGCTTTTGGCGAGCCCGGCTGGCTTAACCAGTAGTCACGAGATTTCTTCTCGTTCAACTTAGGACCACAGTCACCCTGTACATTTGCTCGCTCCAAACGACTCATGATTTTGTCCTGAGCTTCAGCCAATGACGTCATTGCTTCTTGAGGTGTTTTCGCACCTGATGAAGCATCACCAATGTTCTGCCACCAAAGCTGCGCTAGCTTAGGATAGTCAGGAACGTTAATACCAGTAGGCGACCACTGTAGACGAGCTGGCGAACGATAGAATTCAACCAAACCACCTAACTTAGGCGCACGTTCAGTGAAACTTTCATGCTGAATATCACTCTCACGAACGAACGTTAAACCGACGTGACTCTTCTTCAAAGAAACCGTCTTAGACACAACAAACTGTGCATACAACCACGCCGCTTTACGACGCTCAGGTGGTGTGTTCTTCATTAATGTCCAAGAACCTGCATCCTGATAGCCTAGCTTCTGACCTTCTTCCCAGTACGCGCCATGAGGTGAAGGAGCCATACGCCACTTAGGCGTACCATCTTCATTCATAACAGCCTTTGCACCTTCTGGATCAACCAATGATGCTGTAAATGCTGTGTACCAGAAAATCTGTTGAGCAACACCACCCTGACTTGGCACAGGGCCAGACTCCGAGAATGTCATCCCTTGTGCATTTGGTGGCGCAAATTTCTTTAACCACTCAACGTACTTAGTCACAGAGTAGACCGCCGCTGGGCCGTCTGTTGCACCACCACGCTCAACTGTTGAGCCGACTGGACGACAACCTTCTGCACGAATCCCCCACTCATCAACTGGCAAACCGTTTGGAATACCTTTGTCTCCAGCACCTGCCATTGACAACCAAGCATCGGTGAAACGCCATCCTAGTGATGGATCTTTCTTACCGTAGTCCATGTGACCGTAGAACTTCTCACCATCAATCTCACGACCCGTAAAGAACTCAGCGATGTCCTCATAAGCAGACCAGTTAACTGGCACACCTAAGTCATAACCATACTTCGCTTTAAAGTCAGCTTTGATGTCTTCGCGCTTAAACAGGTCATAACGGAACCAGTAAAGATTAGCGAACTGCTGATCAGGAAGCTGGTAAAGCTTGCCGTCTGGGCCTGTTGTAAATGACGTACCAATGAAGTCTTTGATGTCCAGCATTGGGTTAGTAACATCTTTACCATCACCAACCATATAGTCAGATAAAGGTACAACTTGCTGGTAACGATAATGCGTTCCGATCAAGTCTGAGTCATTGATGTAAGCATCGTAGATACTCTTACCCGATTGCATTTCAGTTTGCAGTTTTTCAACCACATCACCTTCACCAATCAGGTCATGAGTGACTTCAATACCTGTAATTTCTGCAAAGGCTTTAGCTAGCGTCTTTGCTTCGTACTCATGCGTTGCAATCGTCTCTGACACAACATTGATCTTCATGCCTTTGAAAGGCTTAGCAGCGTCAATAAACCACTGCATCTCTTTCAGCTGATCATCCTGTGACAGGGTTGATGGTTGAAACTCTTCCGTTACTAGACGCTTAGCCGCGTCCATATCTGCCATCGTCACCTGCGAGTAGCCTGAAAACAGGACTGCTGCAATGACCGTTGATAACAATTTAACTTTCATTTTCCTTCCTCCGTGATTACGATTTTTTACACCCAACGAAATACACAAAACGCGTAGATGCAACACACTAACAATGCCCACCACAACGGTGAACCAAACATTGCCAACCAACCTAAACAAATAAATGCGCTGCCTAGCAATGACATAAATAACCGGTCGCCCGGTGTTGTTTCGAACCGCAAGATGCCCATTTTTGGCGACTGCGGATACTTAATTGAAAAGATCGTCATACCGATCAGTGCTAACACGATAGAGCCGAAAAACGCGCCGGTCTGCCATGTCCATCCCATCCAAGCTAAATCCATATCTAATCCTCCTAGACGCGGCCTAAGGCAAAGCCTTTAGCGATGTAGTTTCGAACAAAGTAAATAACCAATGCACCCGGTACGATTGTCAAAATACCTGCTGCGGCAAGCACTCCCCAGTCCATCCCCGCGGCGGAAACGGTTCGTGTCATGGTTGCAGCAATTGGCTTTGCAACTACCGACGTCAAGGTACGTGCAAGCAGTAACTCTACCCATGAGAACATGAAGCAGAAGAACGCCACTACACCGATACCTGATGCAATCAATGGCATGAAAATACGCGTGAAGAATCGTGTAAAGCTGTAGCCATCAAGGTAAGCCGTCTCATCTATTTCCTTTGGAACACCAGACATAAAGCCTTCCAAAATCCATACCGCTAACGGTACGTTAAACAGACAGTGAGCCAGTGCTACCGCAATGTGTGTGTCAAACAAACCTACCGAGCTGTAAAGCTGGAAAAATGGCAATGCAAATACTGCAGGTGGTGCCATACGATTTGTTAGCAACCAGAAGAACAAGTGCTTATCACCCATGAAACGGTAGCGAGAAAAAGCATAAGCTGCGGGTAGTGCCACACAGATCGAGATTACCGTGTTCATCAACACATAAGTAATGGAGTTGATGTAACCCGAGTACCAACTTTTGTCGGTAAAAATCGTCATGTAGTTTTCAAAGGTGAGATTTTGAGGCCATAGCGAGAAGCTATTTAAAATCTCGTTATTAGTCTTCAAACTCATGTTCAGCAACCAGTAAATCGGCAGCATCAAGAACAGGATATAGAGGAACATCACCATACCACTTTTAGTCACTTTCATAGTTTAGCCCTCCTTCTTGTCTAGGCTGTTCATCACGGTGTAGAAGATGAAACTCATTAACAAAATAATTAAGAAATAGATCAACGAGAACGCTGCTGCAGGGCCAAGGTCAAACTGACCGATTGCCATTTTCACTAAGTCTATTGATAAGAATGTGGTCGAGTTTCCTGGGCCACCACCGGTTAATACAAACGGCTCGGTGTAGATCATGAAGCTGTCCATAAAGCGCAGTAACACTGCGATTAGCAACACTCCATGCATCTTGGGTAGCTGGATATAGCGGAACGTTGCCCACTTACTCGCACCATCGATACGGGCTGCTTGGTAGTAAGCTTCAGGGATAGATTGCAAACCTGCAAAACAAAGCAGTGCAACCAGTGACGTCCAGTGCCACACGTCCATTACAATAATGGTGATCCATGCATCAACTGCATTTTGTGTGTAGTTATAGTCGAGGCCGAGTGCGGCAATGGATGCACCGAGTAAACCGATATCAGCACGCCCGAAGATCTGCCAGATCGTTCCTACTACGTTCAAAGGAATCAGTAACGGCAGTGAGATCAGTACTAAACACAGTGACGACTTCCAACCTTTTGACGGCAAGTTCATGGCAATAAAAATACCGAGCGGCACTTCAATCGCAAGAATAATAGTACTGAATAAGAACTGACGACCCAACGCATCATGGAAGCGCGATGAGGTCATGATTTCTTCAAACCACTCAAATCCTGCAAAGAAGAATTGGTTGTTACCAAAGGTATCTTGAATCGAATAATTCACTACCGTCATCAACGGTAATAGCGCACTAAAGGCGACCAGTATCACCACTGGTAACACCATAAACCACGCTTTGTTATTCCATGTTTTAGTCATGAGACAACCCTCCTTCGACTAGCCAATCATTGGAATAGATATTGATACGGCTCTGATCGAAGACCATGTTAGTAAAATCATCGGTAATAGCGACGTTTTCAGGAACGATCGCGCTAACGTCATTACCATTAAAATCAACATGAACAATTTTATGACGACCAATATCTTCGATGCGTTTAACACTTACTTTGAAGCTACCCGCACTCGGTGCTGCACTTAACGTGACAAACTCCGGACGAATACCAAGCTCCACTTTGTCGCTGTCTTTAATCTCATAGCTTGCTGCTAACTCAACCGTTTCACCTGCGATAACTGCCTGCGAACCAGTAATTTTAGCGTCTATAAAGTTCATACCTGGACTGCCGATAAAGTATCCAACAAAAGTATGTTGTGGCTTATCGAACAACTCTTCTGGCGTACCGATTTGAACAACATAACCGTCATGCATCACGACGACTTTATCTGCAAAAGTCAGTGCTTCTGTTTGGTCATGTGTTACATAAATCATTGTACGTTTTAAACGTAAGTGCAGTGATTTCAACTGCATACGTAAAAGCCATTTTAGGTGTGGATCGATTACTGTTAGCGGTTCATCAAACAAGATAGCAGCAACGTTTTCGCGCACTAAACCACGCCCTAGAGAGATCTTTTGTTTAGCATCCGCAGTTAAACCACGGGCCTTTTTATTCAAGACATCCGTCATTTCCAGTATTTCAGCGATGTTTAGCACACGCTCTTTTATGGTTGCTTCGTCATGCCCACGATTACGCAATGGAAACGCCAAGTTGTCATATACAGACATCGTGTCATAAACAACTGGGAACTGAAAAACCTGAGCAATGTGACGTTCTTCTGTTGGAAGATTAGTAACATCCACGCCGTCAAATAAGACCTGCCCTTTACTCGGATGTAGTAACCCAGAAATAATATTGAGTAAGGTAGACTTACCACAACCCGACGCACCTAGTAGCGCATACGCTTTGCCGTCTTCCCAAACGTGATCGATTTGTTTTAGTGCGTAATGACCTTCTTCCGAAGCATTCGGGTCATAACTATGCGCTAAACCTTTTAAGTGAATTTCTGCCATAGCTTTCTATGCCACCTTCGCTAGTTCTGGTGCGCGCACCATTTGTTCGTTTTCATCAAAGATATAAGCATTCGATGGGTCAACATAAACCGTCAATGTTGATCCTGACTCTGGGTGATGAATACCGTGTGCCAAAGAGACCCAGCGCTGATCACCATGTAGTAGATGAACGAAGCTTTCTGAGCCCGTGATTTCAACGACGCTAACAGTCACTTCAATGGCTAAAGCATCATCGCTAGGACGGTGCAGCATTAAGTGGTTTGGGCGAATACCGACCGTATATTGGCCATTATCTAACGTAGTAAAAGCACCTGTTGCAGTACGTGTCTGCTCACCTTGGACATGTAACTCCCCCCCTTGTTTGGTGATTTTTAAGAAGTTCATGGGTGGTTCAGAGAATACGCGAGCGGTCGTCATATCTTTTGGATTACGGTAGACGTCTAGTGTTTTTCCGAACTGTGCGATTCTGCCTTCGGACATCGCTACCGTGTTACCACCTAGCAATAGTGCTTCGGTTGGCTCAGTCGTCGCATAAACAAATACGGCACCTGACTCGGTGAATATTTTTGGCATTTCTTCACGAAGCTCTTCGCGAAGTTTATAATCTAGGTTAGCCAATGGCTCATCAAGCAGCACTAAGTCTGCATCTTTAACCAAGGCTCTGGCGAGTGCACAACGCTGTTGCTGTCCACCTGATAACTCCAACGGCTTACGCTGTAGCATCGGCGTTAGCTTCATCAACTCTGAAGCTTCCATGACTTTTTTATCAATGGCTTTATTACTTAAACCACGAATGCGGAGAGGAGATGCAATGTTCTCGTAAACCGTCATCGCAGGATAATTAATGAACTGCTGGTACACCATCGCAATATTGCGTTTTTGTACAGGCACGTCATTCATTCTGTCGCCATTCCAAGAGATATCTCCCGTCGTCGGCTTATCCAGTCCCGCCATTAAACGCATTAGGCTCGTCTTACCCGCTTGAGTAGGACCTAATAATACGTTTAGGCTTCCTGCGGTTAAGGTCAGGTCGAGTGGGTAAATATGTGTATTACCGCCAACGACACTGGATACCTGTTCCAGCTTAAAGCTCATGCTCTCTCCTCCTTGTAATTACTTAACGCTAAATATCGTTAGCCAACGTTTGATACCACTTTGCTTACTTCTGACTGCTGCGCAAACCAGTCAGCCACTTCAGTACGCTCACTTTCTGTCATGTGTAAACCAAGTTTAGTACGTCTCCACAAAACATCTTCAGAAGTTGTTGCCCATTCCACATCTTGTAGATAAACCAACTCTGTTTCGGTCAATGTTGCGGCAAAAGATTGCCCAAGATCTTCTTTAACCTTCGCACCTTCCAGTAAACGCCATGCCAGCATCCCGTAAGCTTTGAACAATCGCGTTGCCCACTGCTCACTCAAAAATGGAAAATCACTCTGTAACTTAGCCGTCAGCTGATCCACTTCTGAAACACCAAACTCACCACCTGGTAAGCTTGCCTCACTCGTCCAAGCCTTACCCATATTCGGTAAGTAATTGGCTAGCTTCTCCAGCGCGTCTTCCGCTAAATGACGGTAAGTTGTTATTTTTCCACCGAAGATATTCAATAATGGCGCTTTACCTTCAACATCCGATACTTTCAACACGTAGTCACGGGTGGCTTCTTTCGCTTCGCTCGCACCATCATTAAACAGAGGTCGCACACCCGAGTAAGTCCAAACAACCGACTCACGTGTGATTGATTTTTTGAAGTAAACACTGGCTGCATCACAGATATATTGTGTTTCTCTTTCCGTGATTTCCACGGGAGTATCCATACTGTCGTGTTCTTGGTCGGTCGTCCCTAGCAAAGTAAAGTCTTGCTCATACGGCACCGCAAAGATGATGCGGTCATCAGCATTTTGAAAAATATAGGCACGGTCATGGTCGTAAAGCTTAGGAACAATCACGTGACTACCACGGACTAAACGAACATTCTTTTGATCTGCTTTTCGCTCATTAATAGCGCCCAATAACTCATCAACCCAAGGGCCTGCGGCATTGACCAAGGCTTTCGCTTTGATCATTCGCGATGAGTTATCAATATTTGATTTCACCGTGACGTGCCAAATACCGTCTACACGCTCTGCATGGGTACAGCGAGTTTGCGTGTAGATATCAGCGCCATGCCCTTTGGCATCCAAGGCGTTGAGTGCAACTAGTCGTGCATCGTCGACCCAGCAATCTGAGTATTCGAAGCCCTTTTTGAACATATTAATCAAAGGCTTGCCGCACTCATTAGTGCGAAGGTCTAACGTTTTAGTCGCGGGTAACAGCTTTCTGCCACCGATGTGGTCATATAGGAATAGGCCACAACGCAGCAGCCAAGCTGGGCGTAACTCTTTATGGTGAGGTAATACAAAGCGCATCGGCCAAATAATATGAGGTGCGCTTTTTAATAATATTTCGCGTTCGGTTAACGCTTCACGTACCAAACGAAACTCATAATGTTCTAAATACCTTAGGCCACCATGAATTAATTTTGTACTTGATGAGGATGTTGCTTGAGCTAAGTCGTCTTTCTCAAAAAGAGCCACCGATAGACCACGACCCGCAGAATCCCTAGCGATACCGCAACCGTTGATGCCGCCGCCAACAACAGCAACATCGTATGTTGTCTCTAATGATTTCCTCATGTCACTCGAACCTTACCGAATAATTTATGCTTCGAGTATGTTCGAATATTTTCGTTTTAGCAATTGAATATTCGTTTTTTGTTTATTTTATTTCGTTATGAGATATGTCAGATAAATTTGAATCAACTTTTAAAGAAATTTCAGATATGCTTGCGTGTCAAAAGGGGAAGATACATGCAGCTATCACTACGCCAGCAACAGATAATGAATGTTGCGCGCCAAGATGGAAGAGTCACTGTAGACGGACTGGTACAGTCATTTGACGTCACACCACAGACCATTCGAAAAGATTTAAACTCACTTTGTGCCGGCAAATTATTAGTTCGGGCACATGGGGGGGCAATACTCGCATCAGGTACTGAAAACGTACAATATGAACAACGTCAGGCATTATATTCCGAAGAAAAGAAACAAATCGGTGCACTGTGTGCAGCCCAAATTCCTGACAATAGTTCGCTGTTTATTAATATTGGCACAACAACTGAAGCCGTTGCGAGTGCGCTGTTAGAGCACCATAACCTGATGGTGGTGACTAACAATCTCAACGTCGCGAACATCTTGCTACAAAACACCAGCTTTGAAATTATCATTGCAGGTGGTGTGTTGCGACATCGTGATCGTGGTATTACGGGGGAAGCGACGGTAGACTTTATCAAGCAGTTCAAACTGGACTATGCGGTAATCGGCACATCCGCTTTAGATGAGCAAGGCGCCCTGCTCGACTTTGACTACCGTGAAGCGCGAGTCACACAAACGATTCTCAGTAATGCGCGTGAACGCTTTTTGGTGTCTGATAAAGGAAAACTAGAACGTACTGCGCCCGTAAGAGTTGGGCATGTGTCTCAACTAACAGATGTATTTATGGATGAATGCACCTCGGACGAGCTACAAGTAGTGTGTGAACAGCACAATGTAACTATTCACACACCTGATAAGCCTTAAAGATCGGCTACTTTACCAATATGCTTCAGTGCTGCTTTGTACCACTCTTCGATTGAAGGGTGGTCAGCCAAACCAAGCTCAGCAAACTCATCAGCTTTACTATCAACCGTCACACCCAACAACTTAAGCGCTTCGTTAACTGCACTTGGCGCGTCAGCTAGCGTTTGTTTAGGCTCAAAAATAACTTCGCCAAACTCCCAAACCATTGCTGAGTCATGACCTGTTTCACTGTCCGACTGGATATAAGCAACCTTACCCACCTGCGACAACATATTTGCCACCCACATCGCAGACGTAGTCAGCTCTGAAAACTCTGCATGCGGTGTATCCGCTTCACCCGTCACCTCTGCCAATCGTTCACGCAACTGTGGCGTCATTGGTACTAAACCAAAGCCCTGCGACAAGCCAATCGACTTCGCTGGCGGTGGTGTTCCTTCGTTAAACCCGTGTTCAAACTCTCGAACTACGTCTTCTATAGCAATAAATCCATGTAGTGAATGCATGTTACATCTGTACCATTTCAGCAACGTCTAGTTGCCGTTTAGTTTTAGGAATGGGTAAGTCTTTGCTAACGCTATATTAGCTCAACAACAAGCTGTCATCTGACAACTCTTGACCCTGTTGATTTTGCTTAAACAGGTCTAATAAGTCACGCACGGTCAGGCCTTTACGCTCATCACCCGACACATCAAATACGATCTTCCCTTCATGCAACATAATCGTACGCGTACCGACTTCCAACGCCTGTTGCATACTGTGCGTGACCATTAGTGTGGTTAGCTTATTTTCTTGAATAATTTGATTGGTTAGGTCAAGTACAAACGCGGCTGTCTTAGGGTCAAGTGCCGCCGTATGCTCATCTAACAATAGAATTTTTGCAGGCTGTAACGACGACATAAGCAAGCTAATTGCCTGACGTTGACCACCTGAAAGCAGTCCCATTTTATCGCCTAAACGATTCTCTAAACCCAAGCCTAAACGCGCTAACTGCTTCTTAAACACCTCACGGTTTTTATCGTTTAAAGCACTCACAAAACGAAACTTCTGACCACGATGCCACGCGAGTGCCATGTTTTCTTCGATGCTTAAGTTCTCACAGCTTCCAATTAACGGGTCTTGAAACACGCGTGAAATCAAGCCTGCTCGCTTTGAAACGCTCCACTTTGTGACGTCTTGATCACCAATCAACACCTTACCTTTACTCGCACTAATATCGCCACTTAAGGTGTTAAGGGTCGTTGATTTACCCGAGCCATTACTACCAATAACCGTGACGAACTCACCTTCATTAATTGTTAAATCAATACCTTTAACCGCACGTGTTTCTAACGGTGTGCCCGCGTTAAAAGTAACGTGGATATTTTCTAGGTAAATCATGCCTTAATCCTCGCCATGATATTAGACTTGAGCCTTGGCGCAACGATCGCAAAGGCAACCAGTACCGCAGTAACAAGGTTAAGATCTTGTGCTTTCAAACCGATAAAGTCAGCATTCAACGCAAGCGCAATCGCGAAACGATAGAGGATAGAACCAACGATACACGCCAGTAACGCCAACATAATAGTCTTGGTACTCATGACCGCTTCACCACCGATTACCGAGGCTAAACCAATCACGATAACACCCACACCCATAGTGATATCTGCACTACCTGCTGACTGTGCAAACAAGCTTCCCGCCACTGCGACAAGGCCGTTTGACACTGCCATACCAATGATAATCATACGGTCAGTATTGATACCTTGAGACGCAGCCATTCGAGCATTTGCACCCGTCGCACGCATCGCTAAACCCGGTTGAGAGTTTAAAAACCAAAGTAGTATAAAGAACACAACTAACACAATCACCCCAAAGACAATGGGCGTAGACGTGTAATAAGGAATAGACCAGTCATCCGTCGGTGATAACACCGTATTTTCACCGAGTAGTGCCACGTTGGGCTTACCCATAATGCGGAGATTGATCGAATATAACGCTATCATCGTCAATATCGACGCCAATAGATTAAGAATTTTTAGTTTTACATTCATCAATGCCGTGACGATTCCCGCCAACATGCCCCCTCCAAACGCAGCTAGCGTTGCTAACCAAGGGTTCATGCCTGACACGATCAATACCGCGCTAATGGCAGCTCCCATTGGGAAGCTACCATCGACGGTTAGGTCAGGAAAATTCAGAATTCTAAAGGAGAAAAATACTCCAAAAGCGACTAATGCAAAAATCAAACCGCTCTCTAAGGCCCCAAAAGCCGCAATCGAACTCATCCAGTATCCTTACCATTGTTGGTTTTATAAATTAATAGTGATTACTTTTTTATAGCTGCAGCTGCTTCTCTTGCCGCTTCTACTGCTGTATCTGCGACTTCTTTAGCAACTACCTCTGCTTTAGCTGCTGCTTCTTTAGCAACCTCTACTGCTTTGTCAGCCGCTTCTTTTGCCATCGCCATTTCTTTATCAGACTCAACCTTAGCGGCGGCGTCTGCTTCAGCTTTTGCCGCTGCTTCCATTTCTGCTTTTAGTGACTCTTCACTGATCACCACTTTAGCCGACTCAACAAACTCTTTAGACAGTCGTACGCCCATTTTCAACGCTGACTCTGGGTTAACAAATAACTCAGTCTTAGACACGCCTTGAGGAATGATGTCGATTGTCTTTTGGCCTTTCAAAATAGAGACAACGATCTTTCCAGTTTGGCGACCAAGGTCATAGTAGTTGAAGCCCAATGCAGCCGCTGCACCACGTTTTACTGAGTCAGTATCTGCTGCAATCACCGGAATCTTAGCTGCGTATGCAACCTTGATAACTGACTCAAAAGCAGACACAACTGTGTTATCTGTTGGAATGTAAATCGCGTCAACCTTACCCACTAACGAGCGAGCTGCTGCCAATACGTCAGATGACTTTGGAGAACTACCTTCAACAACCGTCATACCTAGCTCTGGCGCATACTGCTTAACAAGCTCAATAAGTACCACTGAGTTAGTTTCACCAGGGTTATAGATAACACCCAAACGTTTAGCCGTAGGAACGATCTGTTTTACTAGCTCCATCTGAGCTTTTACAGGAGACAAGTCAGAAACACCCGTCGCGTTCTTATTCCCTTCTGTGACAGACTTAACCAGCTTCGCACCAATTGGATCAGTTACTGCCGAATACACCAATGGAATACCACGTGCAGAAGCAGCTAATGCCTGAGCCGACGGAGTCGCTATTCCAACAACAACATCTGGATTTTCACCGGCAAATTTCTTAGCAATTTGTGATGCAGTTGCAGGCGCGCCCTGCGCACTTTCATAAGACCACTTCAGGTTTGTACCTTCAACGTAACCTTGTGCTTCTAGCTCGTCTTTAACACCTTGGCGAGCTGCGTCTAACGCTGGATGCTCAACAATTTGAGTGATTGCAACATGCTTGTCAGCGGCGAATGATGCCGAAGTCATACCCAGTAATAGTGTACCTGCTGCCAACGTAAAGGCTTTTGATAATTTGTTCTTAATCATGTGGCGCTCCTCTTGTTTTTTTAGTCGTGATACCTCGCAACGTGGGGAGTAGGAAGTTGCTAACTAATACACCACGTTATAGATAACTTGAATCTACGCTAGTAAAAAAGATACGTCAATTATGAGTAAGCACGATAAAAAGGAACAATTCCTAACAATAAAATCATCTCTACTCCAATTGAATCAGTGAGCTTATTTACTCACTTTCTGCGCTTAACTAGATAAGCGGTCATAAGAAACCTCTATCAAACACTATCAATCAAAACATCGAGGGAGTTCGATATGAGTACTTTAAAAGTTGCGGAAATTTTATCTTTAATTGGCATGATGCTATTGCCAGCAGTGACCATGGCAGGTAGTTGCAAAAATATAGACATTACCATTCAGGATCATACGGGTGGTGAGTTCAAAATTAAGAAAATATGGCACTATGACTATGCGTCACAGGAGTGGCGTACCAACATCGCCGCGAATAGAAACCTGCAAAACAACTACAGCACCACTTACCGAAAAGACCTTCAAAAGGTAAAAGGTGAAATGACGAGAGTCGCCGTTTTATACCACCAATATGACATTCAGGTGGAACGGTGGGCACAAAGCGCAAGCTTTGCCTGCCACAAAGGAGATAGTGTCGTCGTTAATGCAGATGAGCCCGGTACGATGGCTATTTTTGAACGGCCACCTATGGAAGGCAGGCCAATTGCTAGCTACTAATTCACTGTCACCTAATCATCAGGCCAAACGCTACGGGTACTTTATAAGATAACCCGTAGCGGTTAATGGTAAGAACTAGCACCCATCAGGCATTAAGTTTTTATTAGCCCCACCACCTCATCCAAAGCACCTAGCAAGTTATTGATGCTCCGAACAGCGAGTAATAAGTTACTTTCCTTTTCAATAAACTTATCAAGCTTAGCGGTTACTTCCTTAAGCTCATTCCCGCACTTTTTGTTTATCTCTGCAAGTTTGACTGCCTCAATATCGATAATTCTCTTGGTGATGCGATGTAAGTTGTTCGCATACTTTTCCTGATCATCTAAAGACCAACCTTTAAGCTCATAAGCAGCAACCTCATACAATTTGTTACGAGCGTTACGCAATGAATCTAATGACTCTTGTACAAGTATAGACATCTGTTTCTCCCCATTCAGACTTAATGATTTATCTATTGAATAATGCTTCTAGATTGATCTCTGGATTCGTCCAAAGCATCAAGTGTTTCTAAAAAGTCATTAACATCCACTAACATCATATCAACCGCACCAATATCTCTTTTGCCGCGCAAAATATCTTCCCAAGCTTGACGCAGTGCTTCATGCGCTTCTTTAACACTTGCAAAAATTGGCGCTGACTGTTGTAACTCAAACCACTGACGACGACTCTCTACCCAAGTCGATTCATCGAAGTGCTGACCTTTAGTGTCTATATAAGGAGCAACCACATTTTCATACAAGTACATACGACTCCTGGTATCCAGTCGATCCTGCAAAATACCTAAAATCTTTGCTAGCTGCTTTTCCTGAAGTAATAACTGTTTGGCGATAATTGGCGCATCTCGCTTTAACGCTGCTTTAATATTGGCAGCATAATAAGAACCAATCATCATGCTTCCGATTTTACTGATATAACCTTCTTCACTTTCAGTGAGTACCGCTTTTTCTCCAGAAGAACGCGCATGAATACGGCTACTAATCCTTCCGACGTTAACCCCAACATCATTTTTAAGCTCAGAGTCAGCAAGCCCTTGAAGGTTTAAAAAATAGCTATTCATCAAGACAGTGTGACCACGAAAAGTATTAATTTCACCGATCAGATCTTGCAGAGTTTCGTTCTTCTCCTCGAGCATCTTTCTTGGATTCGTTCCATTTCTAGTACGCACCAAGATCTTCGAATCAACATTGATTACCTGCTTAATTGTTTCATCAAGCAACTCATTCACTGTCTCGGTATAAGCAACACTAGACGCAGATAAATTTTGGCTTTTAGTAACGGTGTTACTTGAGCAAGCTGTTAGAGAAATAATTACCACCCCCGTGGAAAGTAGACTCAATCTACTCCTTAGCACATACCCTAATAATCGCATTACCTACCCCTTTTTAACCAAAAGCCCCATTTCAAGATCAAACAATAACCAATTTATGTTTAAATTTAAAGCACTAAATACTATTTACGGTGCTTATATATGTAAAAACTTTCTGTAAGCGGGTGTGATTTCTACTACAGTAATTACATCACTATTACATGGAAGTATATAAATCGGGTCGTACCGCACTAGACCATGCAACGTTGAAAAAGCACTACGACATTATGGTGATTTGCGATGAATTAAAAACAGATACTGTTTTAAGTCGTAACGGCTAGTGAGAGCGGGCATTAACAATAACGCCCGCACTTATTATAAAGCTCAGTATTACTTAAGCGTCTTACGCAAAAAATCTAGCACTAACTCTTGATGCTTAAGCTGAAACACTGCTCGATCAAATCCTTCTTTATCCACACAAATCATCTCCCATAACCTCGGCTTAGCCGCTTTTAGTTCAGCGTTACATGGCTTCATAAAAGCAAAATGTCCAGCATCTTCAACATTATATATTTCAGGATTATTCTTCAAACCAGCTAATATAGGAACAACATTGCTTTCATAAGGCACATTCACATCCAACGCGCCTGACCATATTTGCATTGGGACATTAATCATATTTAGGCTCGCTGCTGTATAAGCAAAACCAAAGGCAGGCGCAACGGTTACAACCGCTTTAATTCTTTTGTCTTTGCCTGAAATATCCTGCCCAGACTTAGCCATACCACTGTTTTCAACCTCTTTATCCAAACCCATTTCACAGACCCTCTCTGTTGGCTGTTCGTCACAAAAGTCAGTTAACTGCTTAACATTAACCTCCGCTCCCGCCAACGACATCACCGTATAACCACCCGCTGAAAAGCCGTAGACTGCGGTTTTCTCAACATCAAGCGCTGCACGCTGCTTCCATTGTGTGTGCATATAATCAATAACCCGTGACACATGGCGTGGGCGATCAACCATCCAACGCGACGCAGGGTAACTTTCATCATCGTCGTTGTTACCGGTATGAGTCGGTGCGGCTACCACAAAACCTGCATCCGCTAAGCTCTTTGCGAGGTCGGCATGCCCTCCCATCCAACCACCAAAACCATGAGAGATAATGACTAATGGTAGCTTCTCTCCTTTGACTTTTCCCTTACGCGCCAAGGCTTGCCTGAAAGGCGTGTTTGGTTTTGTCGGCGCTACCGAATCACTGGGATACCAAATACCAACCTCCAATGTTTTATCATCGGGATCAGGAACGTTTTGGAACTGAAAACCTGTACTCATCGCAGCGTGATTAAGGAGTAAACCGAAACCAATACCTAATAATTTTAAAGACGTCATATCATTACCTTCCAAGATTGTTTGTCATGAGTCCAACTTACGCTTCACCCTGCTATTGCGCGCCCTAGATCGTGATATAGGTCGTTCCAAATCAAGATATAGGCCATACTCAAGCTGTATTTATAGAGAACTAATCATCTTATTATGTTGTTTATTCCGCTCCCCTTTGTACTGACATTGCTCCTGTGCATTATTCTGTTTCGGCTCTACCAACAGCGCGAAACCTTGCCTTCTAGTCAGCTATTTTTAACGCTGATTAGCACCTATACACTTGGCACAGCATTGGTTGGTATTCGTTGGGGATACGGCATTACGGCAGTGCAACCAATCATGGCTGTATGCGCGGTGAGTTGGGCGATTTTGGCGTGGCTGTGTTTTCGTAGTCTGACTATCGAAGGTGCTTCAATAATCTGGCGAAAGGACTACGTACATGCACTTCCTGTCGTAGCAGTCCTATTACAAATACTGCTTATGCCTGATCTGATTGATATACTCATCATCGCGACAGATGTGTTTTATGGATACCTACTGCTAAAGCTTGCACGTCAAGGCCAGAGCGCTTTAAAAACAGTTCGACTAGAACAAGTCACGACGGTGCATAAAGGCCTTTACGCTACCGCTTATATATTAATGTTATTTGCAGTACTTGATGTCGTTATCTTTATCGATATTGAAATCTTCGGCGGCAAGTACGCAGCCAGCTTAATCACCTTTGCCAATATCCCTATGATCTTTGCTTTGGGTTTTGTTGCGTCATTGGCGAGTCAAAGTCAGCCTCAAACTAGAGTAGTCGAAGCTAATGGTGAGTCGGTTTTAAAAAGTGTACCCGACCAAAGTGCAACGAAGGAAACTGAAAGAGCAGACACTGACCTTAGTACTGATAAAGCACTGGTTGAACGCCTCGATAAATTTATGCGTGAGACAGAACTGTACAAAGACGTTGATCTCAACCTCGCCAAACTAGCGCGTAAGTTTGGCATCCCTACCCGCCAAATATCCGCAGCGGTTAACAAGGTCAAAAGTATCAATGTCTCGCAGTATGTCAATGCTTACCGAGTGCAGGCACTTTGTGAGTTACTGGAGTCGAGTGATCAACCGATTATTCAACTGCAACTAGAGACAGGCTTCCAAACTAAGTCTAACTGCAACCGTGAGTTTTTAAGAGTGACGGGACTTAGCCCAAGTCAGTGGCGAGAGCAAAAGCGTCAACCAACTAGCTAACTCACTTAAAGTGGGAGGTGCTTTTACTATCAAAGTATTGACGTTAAAAATTGCATGCACCCTTTAACATAGTTAACATTTTTATTGACATAATTGATAACAAAAACATACCCTGATCGTTCAATCCAACGATAGGCAAAACCTGTGTCCACCACCATTGAATCTGAACTCTTTATCAAAAGAGTCAAACAGCTATTACAAAACAAACGTTGGACACAATCAGAGTTAGCGCAAAAAACAGGATTGTCGACCCCACAGCTTTCCCGCTTGTTGTCTGGTAAAAACAAGCGCGTCCAGCAAACAACTATCGATAAGATACTGCATGCGTTTGAGCTGACACAGGCGCAATTCTTTGAGCAGAGCACAATGCCCGAAGTCAGCCCACCCACGTTAAATACCAACAGCATGTACTCCGACCGCTTACCCACGGTTTCAGGCAAGTTTATTGGCCGCGAGCGCGAGCTAGCTGTTTTAGATGATGCCTTAGCAAATCCTGAAATCAATATCCTGCAATTCATCGCACCCGGTGGTACGGGCAAAACAAAGCTTCTGCGCCATTGGTTAAATAACTCACGCGACAAAGCGCCCGTGATGATTGCATGGTCGTTTTATTCGCAAGGTGCGACGGTTAATAAACAGCTTTCGACTAGCCCGTTTTTCAAACACGCTTTAAACCTGCTGCAAGCAGATCAGCACACTTTCTCTTCGGACGAAGAGAAAGGCGATTATCTTGCGAATTTATTGCGTGCTCGCCAGTGTTTATTAGTCCTCGATGGGCTAGAGCCAATGCAACACGCTGACCCTGCTAACCGTGGCGAGCTTAAAGATCGCGCACTCAGTCGTTTACTGAAAAATTTAGCAGGTCAGCCGAGCAAGCTGTGCATCATCACTAGCCGTATCGCGGTGTATGAACTAAGCGATCGCAACTCGGTGCTGTCATATAACCTGCAAAATCTTGAAACTTCTGACGGTATTAACTTGCTGGAGTCGCTAGGTGTTAAAGGCCCACGCCAAGCTATTCGCCAAGCGGTTATCGACTACGCTGGACATGCGTTAGCGTTGAGCTTATTGGGAAACCTACTCAGACTGCGTTACCAAGGTAATATTAATAAGCGAAATGTGCTGCCGCCGCTGATTCAGGGCAGCCGAGATAAGAACAGCCGCCATGCATTCAAAGTCATGCAAGCGTATCAAGACTGGTTTGCTGGCACAGCAGAACTCTCATTACTGTATCTGCTAGGCATGTTCGATCATCCAGTGACGCTGTCTGCGCTAGAGGCCCTTTGGCAGGCAAACATTAAAGACCTCACTGAGGGTATTTCTGAAGAAGATTGGTATCAAGCGATTGATAGTCTGCGTAATGATCATCACATACTCACCCAAGCTGAGTTTGACGATGACCATCACAACTTCCAATCGCTAGACTGTCATCCTCTGATACGTGAGTACTTTGGCCAGCAGTTAGCGAGCAAGCAACCAGAGACGTGGAAGCAAGCGCACCAATGCCTCTATGAATACTACAAAGCAGTCCCTGATAAAGAGCAGCCGGATACCCTAGAAGAAATGCAGCCGCTGTTCCATGCGGTTAAACATGGGTGTACCGCAGGGCTTTACGAAGAAACTTTTGAGGATGTTTATTGGCAGCGTATTTGCCGACAAAACGAGTTATACCTCACGGTTAAACTGGGTGCCTTTGGCGACGAGTTAGCGACGATTGCCAACTTCTTTGCAGTGCCTTGGGATACTTTTAAAGGTGACTTGCCCGATGAATATACCTACTTCTTGACGTCATCCGCAGCGATGAGTTTGAAGGCGCTAGGGCGTATTAAAGAAGCACATCGCCCTGCAAAAAAACTCCTTTCTATTATCGTGAGTTTTGGACAGTGGGAAGCCGCAGCAACCTACTCGGAAGACCTTTGCCAACTTCAGCTCACATTAGGCAACCTGAGTGAGGCATTAGAAACTGCCAAGCTTGGTTTGAGCTATGCAGACAACTCAGAAGATACGCTTAAAAAGGCGATATCCCGCGCTGTTTATGCCCGCGCATTATACCAAACGGGTGATACTGAAGGTGCATTGGACTATTACCAAGCCTGTAAAACCATTCAACAAGAAGGCAATTTAGAAGCGCCCTACCTTGATGCGGTTTGGGGATATGGTGAGTTGTTGATTGAGCAAGAACAGTTGGATGATGCGACACAAAGCACGCTTGAAATTAACCGATGGTTTACTCAAGCCAAGCCGTCGTCAGCCTCTTTATTACCGTTGACGCTTAATACGTTAAACCTTGTGAGAGGCGCATTGGCACAAGGGGAGTACTCGCTTGAGGCTATAGATCAAACAGTTAACTCCCTCCGTAACTTAGGTCGCAAAGACTTATTGCCGCTAGGACTTATTGCCCGTGCTGCTCTATGTCGTGAAACTGGCTTATTTGTGCAAGCGCATCAGGACTTGGCGGAAGCATTTGATATTGCATCACCCTCAGGTATGCGGCTTTATTTAACTGACTATCATCTAGCCATGGCGAAGTTGCTATTAAAGCAGTGGCAGCAACAACTTCTGGATGATACCACCCAAGATAAAATCCAAGATCATATCGCTCAAGCAACCGTGCTGATTGATGAGACTGGCTACCACCGACGAGATAATAAGGTGGCTGCACTCATCGGCCCAAGCGCTATTAAGCCCGAAGCACAACAAGAGTGGAGCGAAGAATGGTGAAAACACTAACGGTTTTAATGAATGGTTTGTTGATCGGTCACCTTCGCAAATCTAGCGAAGGCGGTATGTCTTTTCGCTATGATGAGTCATGGCTAACCACGCCCGACAAGCGCCCTATTTCAATGCATTTACCGACTGAGCCAGCGCTGCACACGGGCGATCAGGTGTATAATTTTTTCGACAATTTACTGCCTGACAACCCTGCGATTCGAACGCATATACAACAACGCTTTGCTGTACGCAGTAACCACCCTTTTGATTTATTAGAAGCGATTGGTAAAGACTGCATCGGGGCTATTCAACTGTATCGCTCAGATGAAACGCCTCATTTATTACGCGCCATTGTCGGTACACCGCTCTCCGAAGATGACCTAAAACAGAAAGTCGCTTCAAGCAGAACCGCACCACTAGGCATGACACCTTCACACGAAGATTTTCGAATATCATTGGCAGGTGCGCAGGATAAAACCGGTTTTCTTTGGCATGACAATCAATGGCAAACGCCCGAAGGCACAACGCCGACCACGCATATTATTAAACTGCCGATTGGTAAGATTGACCATAACTCGATTGATCTCACCGACAGTGTTGATAATGAGTGGCTCTGTTTAAACATTTTGCGTTTATATGGATTGGACATTACCAATGCTGACCGCTTAACCATCGCCGACACTACCGTGCTGGCTGTTGAGCGCTTTGACCGTCGGCTATCCAGAGATAAAAGCTGGATCATGCGCTTGCCGCAAGAAGACATGTGCCAAGCCCTTGGTTACTCTTCTGGGCAGAAGTATCAAGCAGATGGTGGCCCCGGCATGGTGGAAATCATGAAGCTACTTGAGCGCTCGGACAATGCTGAAAAAGATCGTCATGACTTCATGAAAATCAACTTTCTGTTTTGGTTGATGTGCGCACCTGACGGACACGCTAAGAACTTCAGTATCTTTATACTGCAAGGCGGCAAGTTTAAAATGACACCTTTTTACGATGTGCTTTCGCTTTACCCGCTCATGGCTAACCGCCAGATCAATCAGCGTGATATCAAAATGGCGATGGGCTTAAAAGGCAGCAAGCAGTATTACAACTGGTATGGCCCAAGTCTTACTATTGATCATGTTCTCTCAACAGCAGACCAGTGCGGCTTTAGTCGCGACATCATGTATGACATTGTGAAGACGGCTTTGGCTCAGACTGAGGAAGTGATTCAAAAGGCTGAGCAATTGATTCCGAGCGACCTTTCTCGTGACGTGAGTAACTCGATTTTTGATGGTATGCGCACGACAGCAGCGCGACTAGAAAAGCAGTTATAGCCAAGCATTTTAACCGCCATTAAGCTGACAAACTCAGCCTAGTGACGGGCTTCCTCGATGACTTTCTTCAATCATAAAGTCACGAAACGCACGGTTAGCCATCGATAAATATCCCTGCTTTCGCCACGCAACTTGTATGTCGAGCAGGAAGTCTTCAGTAAACGGAATCGCCACCAAACCCTCACCCTCTTGCAAGACGATATCCAAAAAGGCAGTGATACCAAACCCCTGACGCACAAATGATTTCATCAATGGAATCAGATTGGTTTCGATACTCACATTGAGCTCAATACCCGCTTTCTCTGCTAGCTGATCGATCAATTGACGGTGAAAATATCCCGGCTTAAATATCGCTAACTCTTCACGCAAAAACTCCTCAACACCAATAGTTGGCCGAGAAGCAAAGCGATGATCTTCCGCAACGGCAGCCACCATTGGCACCTGCATAATCGAAACGCCTTCTAGTGACGGCAAAATCGTGTCTGACTCGACAAAGGCTAAATCCACTTCCCCCTGCTCCAACATCGACTGCAACTTCACTGTGCCTGCATCCACGATCGACAGTTTAATGTCTGGGTAACGGTGTCGAAACGCCATCAAGAGCGATGGAAAATGATATGAACCCAACATCCCAGGAATACCGACACGCACCAAGCCACTCTCCAAACCTTGCAGCTCGTTCATGGCATTACGTGCATCATCAACCCGCTGCGTCACGGTTTTGGCGTGACGATAAAGTACCTCGCCCTCGTCGGTTAAACTGAGGCGACGCTCCAAGCGGTTAAATAAAGGAAAACCAACCTCCTGCTCCAGCCGTTTAATCGACATACTTATCGCAGGCTGAGCAATCGACAGTGCCGCTGCTGCACCGGTGAAGCTACCGCAATCAACCACCGCACAGAAATAACGTAAGACCTTACTTTCCATCAATAACACCCTTGCTCTCAGTAGAACTCATGCAACATATAATGATACAAACCATCACAAACATATATTTTTATTATATTAAGCGGATCTTTATACTCACGCATCCTATTATTTGTACCGATGACGCTTATGAATACACAGCAACTGACACGCGCTATTGTTGCGCTCTGCCTAGGCTCTATTGCCGTATTCATTAACTTGTATGCGGCTCAACCTTTACTGCCTGTATTCGCTAACGAGTTCCAACTTACCGAGCTAGAGGCCGCTCGTAGCTTGACGATCAGCACTTTCATGCTGGGTCTTTCTCTACTGTTTTATGGGCCGCTGTCTGACGCGATTGGTCGTAAAGTTATCATGTCCGTGACTTTGGTCTGTATCACCATTACAAGCTTTGCCTTGAGTTACGCGAGTAGTTATGAAGAGCTACTGTTGTTACGCGCCTTACAAGGCTTCTTTCTAGGCGGTATTCCTGCAACCGCGGTCGCTTATATTGGTGAAGAGTTTCCTCGTGCTAAAGTCGCCGCGATCATTGGGTTCTACATCAGCGCTAACTCTATCGGTGGTATCACAGGGCGCATACTGGGTGGTTTTGTCAGTGACTTAGCCGACTGGCAAACGGTATTTTTAGTAGTAACCGTGATCAACACTATCATCACTAGTTACTTCATTTTGGCACTGCCTGCCTCAGTGTCGTTTATACCGCAAAAGCTACGTCTCAGCTCTACCGTTCACAAACTTTATGGACACCTATGCAATCGCCAATTGCTGGTCGCGTACTTCATTGGCGGCTTTCATTTTATGATTGTTTTAACGCTGTATAGCTACATCATTTTTGTATTGGCTGACGCACCCTACTCACTCTCTTCAAGTTGGCTGGGCCTACTATTTTTAACCTATGCGAGCGGTACAATTGGCTCTGCTTTCATTGGCACAATAGATAAGAAAATCTCCTGTGCGCGACGCATTATAATGGGCACATGCTTCATTATCGTCGGCACTCTTTGTACTCTCCAAGGCAGCTTAATGATGATAATTAGCGGCTTGCTTATTAGTACCTTTGGCTTTTTTGTGGCGCACTCAAGCTTATCTGGATGGGTCAACACACATGCCATTGGCGCTAAGGCCAGCGCCTCGTCGTTGTACTTGGTTTTTTACTATATGGGTGCAAGTTTGGGCACGCGCTACCTTAACCCTTTTTGGGATTTGGCAGGCTACCCTGGGGTCGTTGCAGCATCAATTGTGACGCTAAGTGGTGTATTGGTCGCGGGTGCTTGGCTGTGCAGACAGGAATGCCGCAACAAAGCGACTACGTTACAAACAATTTAATAAATTACAGACTATTGATATAGATCAAGTTATTCATTGAGATTGCCTGATACAGTTAATTCATTACTTAATAACTCTATTGGAGAGACTCTTATGACTTACTTATTTAGCCTATCTGGCGCTCTAGTTATTCTGACAATACTTGCGATGATTTTTGGTATGGGTTGGTTAGCCCATAAAATGTATAAGCTTTCTGCTAAGCCTAGAGTTGAGATTGTACATGATGATATTGATGATCACGCGCCACAACACTAACAGTAGTTTTAAGGCAAAAAAAAGACCTCCAAATAGGAGGTCAAATCACTTCAAGGTACAACAAGGTAAAACTTAAAATTCTTTACTTAACAGATACTAATGCAGGTGATACTTCTTTCTGCTCTGCCATAACTTCCTCAACAGCCTTTTCAACCACAGGCTCTGGCACTGCTTCAGCTTTTTGTCCATGACGCTCATACAAGAAACTCAACACAGCCTTACGGCAGCGAATGTATTCTGGCGTCTCAGACATCGCCACTCGATCACGAGGGCGCTCAAGATTTACATCTAGAATTTCACCGACGGTAGCCGCTGGGCCATTGGTCATCATCACGATACGATCAGACAGTAGTACCGCCTCATCCACGTCATGCGTGATCATAATCACGGTGTTACCCAAGTCCTTTTGAATCTCCATCAACGAGTCTTGCAAGTGAGCACGTGTTAACGCATCCAATGCACCAAATGGCTCATCTAGAAGCAGTACTTGTGGCTCCATCGCCAATGCACGAGCGATACCGACACGCTGCTTCATACCGCCTGAAATCTCATCAGGACGTTTGTGCATCGCATGATCCATGTGAACTAGACCGATGTTGTACTCAATCCATTCCTTCATTTCAGCTTTTGTCTTCTTGCCTTTGAAAACACGCTTTACTGCTAGCTCAACGTTTTCATAAGCAGACATCCAAGGCAGTAATGAATGGTTCTGGAATACAACCGCACGCTCTGGACCCGGCTCATTAACTTCTTTACCGTCTAATATAATGCCACCTTCAGTAGCCTGATAAAGGCCAGCAACAAGGTTTAGCACGGTTGACTTGCCACAGCCCGAGTGTCCGATAATCGACACAAACTCGCCTTTGGCAATCTTTAAATTTACTTTATCTAGCGCACGATAAGGGCCCGTTGGTGTTGGGAAATCAATAGACGCTTGCGAAATTACTAAATGTTCTTTAACTGTCATTGTCTTATTCCCTTAACGTAGTGCTTGTGACTTATCCCAAGATGCATACTTCTGAATCACTAGCATGCCTCGGTCTAGTAAGTATCCTAAGATACCGATCACGATAACCGCGACCATAATACGTCCCAGTGAGTTAGAGCTTCCGTTCTGGAATTCATCCCAAACGAACTTTCCTAAACCTGGGTTCTGCGCCAGCATTTCTGCGGCAATCAGTACCATCCAAGCAATACCAAACGACAGACGTAAACCTGTGAATATCATTGGTATAGCTGACGGCAATACAATCTTTACAACATGCGTCCACCAGCTCAGGCGTAGTACCTTACTAACGTTCTGCAAGTCTTGACTAATATTGGCTACACCGACAACTGTGTTGATAAGCGTTGGCCATAAACAACACAGCATGACGGTGATCGCCGAGGTGACAAATGCCTTTTCAAACATCGGGTCATCCGACACATAAGTCGCACTCACGATGATGGTTACGATAGGCAACCATGCCAGCGGAGAGACCGGTTTGAAAATCTGTATCAGCGGGTTAATCGCTGAGTAAACAGTTTGGCTCAGGCCAGCAACGATCCCGATCGGAATGGCGATTAATGAGGCTATGATAAAACCAGTCATCACCGTCAATAAGCTCGTCCATATCTGATCGAAAAACGTCGCCTTACCCGTGTATGGGCGTATCTTAACAACAGCATTTGGATCTTTCTCTAACTTTGCAGCATTACGTACTTCTTGACGCTCTATGAAAGCAACTTCTTTTGCACGTGCTTCTTGGTGTTCATCTACCAATCCCACAAACTGCTGGAACACTTGACTCGGGCCAGGAACAGCACCGAGAGATGTGACAATCTTGGGAGCACCCACCTGCCATATACCAAGGAAGAGAAAAATTCCAATTAGCGGGATGGCTGCATTTTTAAGTGCTGGTAAAAACCATTCCATACTAAATGTTTTGCTAGCGTTATCGTTACGCTCAGACATATTCATTCACCTTTATTTCTTTTTAAGCCCAGTTAAAAAACCTTACAGCTTGTCTTCGCCTTTCAGACCAATCGGGAAGGATTTTAGGTAGTCGTTTGGCTTTGTTCCGTCAAACGTAATGTTGTCGATAAACTCAGTTTGTGGCTTCTTAAATCCTGTCTCTGTCGTAAAGTCAGGGAAGTCAGCCGCTTTTAACGTACCCGCATCAATTAGCTCTTTTGCAGCTTTTGCATAGATGTCAGGACGGTAAACGCTCTTAGCTGTCTCTTCGTACCAAGCATCATCTTTAGCATCAGAGATCTGACCCCAGCGACGCATCTGCGTTAGGTACCAAACAGCGTCTGAGTAGTAAGGGTATGTTGCGTTGTAACGAAAAAATACGTTGAAGTCAGGGATTTCACGCTTGTCGCCTTTCTCGTATTCAAATGTACCCGTCATAGAGTTAGCAATTACTTCCTCATCTGCACCAACGTACTCTGGCTTAGCTAGGATTTTTACTGCTTCTTTACGGTTAGCATTGTCGTTAGCATCCAACCACTCACCTGCACGGATAAGTGCTTTAACTAGACGAATAGTCGTATTTGGATACTTGTCAGTGAACTCTTTGTTCAAACCAAATACTTTCTCTGGGTTATCTTTCCAGATCTCGTAGTCAGTAATAACCGGTACACCGATTCCTTTAAATACAGCCTGTTGGTTCCATGGCTCACCTACGCAATAACCGTGGATCGTTCCTGCTTCCATTGTTGCTGGCATTTGAGGTGGAGGTGTTACAGAAAGCTGAGCCATCGCGTCAATTTGACCAGATGTGTCGCCTTTGTGTGGTGCATAGTAACCAGGGTGGATACCACCGGCTGCTAGCCAGTAACGTAGCTCATAGTTGTGAGTCGATACTGGGAATACCATGCCCATTTTGAAAGGCTTACCTTCGTCGATAAACTCATCAACAACTGGCTTGAGGTAGTCAGCTTTAATTGGGTGAACTGGCTTGCCGTCAGCCTGCATTGGTACGTGCTTCTTCATTCGCTCCCAAATATCATTGGAAACCGTGATGCCGTTACCGTTCAAATCCATTGAAAATGGTGTAACGATGTGAGCTTTTGTACCGTAACCGATCGTTGCAGCAATTGGCTGACCCGCCAACATGTGTGCACCGTCAAGTTTACCGTCGATAACACCATCAAGTAGAACCTTCCAGTTCGCTTGAGCTTCTAGTGTTACGTAAAGACCTTCGTCTTCGAAAAAGCCTTTTTCATAAGCAATTGCTAGTGGAGCCATGTCCGTTAGTTTGATGAAACCAAACTTTAACTCTTCTTTTTCTGGCTCGCCTACTTCAGCGTGAACCGAGCTTGCGCCTAAAATTGAAGCTCCAATCGCTACACTAACTGCTAACGCACTCAAGCTGCGTTTGATAAATGAGCGACGTGCGTTTTGCTGACCTTTCAACATGCTTAACACCTTTATTAATCGTCAAAAAACAAAAACGCCCCGTCCTACGCCACCTAGAATTACCTTGTGGTTCAGTACGGGGCGTCATTACCCTAAAATTGCGAACTTCGACATCTTTGCCTGAAGTTATTGCGTTCCATCATCGTTGATGAACTGCTGATTAACTTAATGCAAAGGACGTGCCAATTATTGGAAAACAGCGCTAAAAGACAGTTGGAAAGCGGTTTCTGACTGTTTTTAACAGGGTATTTGAGTGATAGCGTTGTGCGCAAAGATGGGGCAATTGCAAAATAAAATAGGGGTAACTGTGCTTTGCTATGGGGCAAAAATCAGTTTTAGCGATACTTTAAAGTCATCTACCACTATCATCCTGTGATCAACCTTGATCATCTTGGCAATATTGTTGAGATTAAATATAACGCACATATAGCGGAGATTTTTGATCTACCGGAGTCGGTTATGCATGACTACTACGTGGCATATCGTGACCTTATGCAACGTTTACAGCTCCCTAAGTACCAGATTCAAATCGAGTTAGTTGAAGGTATGATGGCGGTGTTTGATAACCGTCGAATGCTGCATGGACGTCAGTCTTATGAAGCGACGGGTAAGCGCCATTTGCGGGGTTGTTATGTTGACCGTACTGAGTTTAAGAGTCGGCTGCGCGTGCTGGCGAAGCGTTACACGTCGTAATAGTTTGTTGCGCTATGAGTCAGATACTTAACTAACTTTAGTGCGAAGATCGCAATAGAGTATTCTAAATCAGAACCGTTATTTGCTTTTTCAGTACTTATACGACTCTTTAGCTAGCGTTCTTAGTAACAATCGCTTCAGCCAAGGCTTTGTCAGCGGTGTCTTCCAACCACGCTAAGTCTACATGTCTATGTGACTCACAGATAAACCAAGGCTCACGCGAATCAGGTTCCAGCATGATGCCGTACTTGATCAGGTTCATCGCAAACTCTGTGTAAAGCTCACTGTCCGTCGCCTTCCAGTCACGGTAGTTAGTCGGTACAACGTCACCAAAGTGGATACCAAACATAGAGTCTGGTCCTGCGAATTTATGGGTAATGCCATGCTTTGTGAATACACGACTCAACACTTGCTGAATGTCAGCGCCTGCTTTGTTGATGGTGTCAAGTGCATCTGTTTCATTAAGCACGGTTAGCGTCGCTTTTGCTGCACTAAGTGCGACCATATTGGCAGTATACGTTCCGCCATGAGTCACACCTTTCACACCAAAGCTAATCACATCCATCACATCTGCACGTCCACCAAAAGCAGCTACTGGGTAACCATTACCCATCGCTTTTGCATAAGTCGTTAGATCAGCATGAATACCATACAGTGCCTGTGCGCCACCCTTGCCAACACGGAAGCCCGTTTTCACTTCATCCATAATCAACAAAGTACCGTTCGCGTTACACATGTCGCGTAATTTTTGTAGGTACTCTTGTGAAGACGCGATGCTACCGCAGTTACCTAAAATAGGCTCAATCACGATCGCGGCAATGTCATTTCCAACACGCGCGAATACTTCATCTATCGCTTCAAAGCTATTCAAAGGAACAGTCTCTAAATGCTCACGGCTAGCTTCTGGTATACCGACACCAAATGATGCAATTTCAGGGGCTTTACCCGACTTGTTGTCCCAGTTATCAACATCGGACTTCCACATCATTTCGTCATACAAGCCATGGAAACCGCCTTCTACAACCACAATTTTGTTACGGCCAGTAAAACCACGCGCTGTACGCACTGCACCTAGAACGGCCTCAGTACCTGAGTTTGCAAAGCGGAGTTTTTCGATGTTTGGACACATCTCTTTTATCAACTCGACAACTTCAGAGTCAAGGTCTGTGGAAAATCCTGAGATGGTACCGCGAGTCGTAATCGCTTCGACGACTGCTTGGTCAATACGCGTATCACGGTAACCCAAAATGATTGGGCCATAAGCCAAACGGAAGTCTACAAACGTTTGGTCATCTGCATCAGTAATGGTGCAACCTTCGCTGGACTTAACAAATACGGTGTTGTCTTCACCCCAGTAACGATAGCTGTCAGCAACACCCATAGGCATATTAGTATGGGATTGCTTAAGTAGGCGTTCGGTATTTGGCTTAGATGGGTTACTCATGGTGTCGTCTTCTAAAATTAAATATTGCGCGCATGATACAGCACACCTTTGACGTTCGTATGAAATATTACCCTGTTAGCAGTAGGTGTAATACTTTATCCAACGTTGAGGTTAAGGGTTAAGCTGACTCACCTGCCCCGACAAACGCGCCAATGTGATCTGTGAACTCCCCATCGCAATAGGCTTACTGGCTCGTTTCAACACCCAAGCAGATTGATTAACTGTTTCTGCTTTATGGTTATCCAATGGGTAAGGCAATCCGAGCTTTTCAGCAACATCTCGATAAACGTCAAGTTTATACACTGAGTCTAAAACAGCTTGTTGATCCACTGACTTTTTCAACTGGCCACCCTGTGACATCTGCTGTAAAAAGAAAGCACCATGTGAGTGCCAAGGAATCGTCGCTCCGTGACGGTAGAAGCAATTAAAGTCAGGCAAAGTACGCGCTGGTTCATCGAGTGAGAACTGATATTGCCCCATCAGTGGCCCTCTAATCTGCTCAAGCGGCACATTAAGATAGTCTTCACGCGACATCCATTCAGCGGTTTGCGAACGACCATGAGGATGATCTAACCATTGTGCAGCTTCCAGTAAAGCAGCCACGATCGCACGATGCGTTTGTGGATTCTGTGCTGCCCATTTCTGAGTCACACCGAGTACTTTACCAGGGCCATTATTCCAAATTTCGTAACTGGTAATCGCAACACTGCCGATGCCTTGTTGAACTGCGACTTGATTCCACGGCTCACCTGAACTGTAACCGTCAATTTCGCCACTCGCTAATTGTGCAACCATCTGCGGAGGTGGAATCACTTTCAGTTCAACATCATTTACAGGATCAATACCTGCGTCTTCTAACCATGCATTAAGCAGGTAATGATGTTGTGAATACGGAAATACATGCGCAAATACGAGTTTGCGATCAGGCTTAGCGTCAATGAGCTTTTTAAGGGCCGTCGCTTTTAGTGGTGTTGACTCGAAACAGTCAGAACAAATTGTTTTCAACTCATCCATTAACGTATTAGATAAGGTAATGGCCGAACCATTTAACCCCATACTAAAAGCACTTTGCATTGGTATGCCAAGCCCATCAATACCCAGTGTCGCAGCCAGTGGCATAGGTGCAAGCATGTGTGCCGCATCTAAACTACCAAATGCCACACGATCGCGAATATTTGCCCACGAGACTTCACGCTCTAAACTTACTTCTAAGCCGTACTTTTCAAACAAGCCACGCTCTTGCGCTGCTACTAACACGGCACAGTCAGTTAACGGTAAGAAGCCAATTTTGAGTTCGGTTTTTTCGGGTCTGAAAAGTGGTGCCGCATTCATTATGCGTCACCGAGTAATGACATCGCCGCAACAAAATTGCGAGATGCATCACCTATTTTCATGTTTCTATCCATCGCCATTTTGCGGAGCAACTGATAAGCCTCTTCTTCACTCAGGTTGCGGTGCTGCATCAGAATACCTTTTGCTTTATCCACATCCTTACGGTCTTGAAGACGTAGCTTAGTGTCTTCAAGTTCGATCTTTAACTTCTGAAAGGCTTTAAAATTGGCAATCGCCACATCCATAATCGAACTCAGACGACTAGCGGATAAGCCATCAACAATGTAAGCGCTAACGCCCGCATTGATGGCTGCTTCCGTCGTTTCATGATCACTGTGTTGAGCAAAGAAAACAACGGGCTTAGGTGTTTCGCGGTTAACCGTGCGCAAAGACTCAAGCGTGTCACGATCAGGACTCGCCATCTCGATAATAATCACGTCGGGCGCATGCTGTCGCACTTGCCCCATAAGGTCTTTACTACTATCAACGCAGATAACATCGGTCGCATCCATTGCGCTTAACTCATCTTTCAAGCTATTTGATCGTTCTGCGTTGCCGTCAACCAGCATTACTTTAAACATGTACTCAGCCGCCTTCACTAGGTTTACATAATTATATAAGCAACCTTTATGCCAGCCACTGGCGTTGCTTAAATCGGTAATAGAGTGGCCCGAAGTATTGGTACAGTAAGCTTAGACGCGTTCGAACAATAAGTCCCAAACGCCATGCCCAAGTTTTAGGCCACGGTTTTCAAACTTAGTCAGTGGTCGGTAGTCTGGACGTTCAGCGTAACCGCCTTCTGGGGCTTGGTTAGTATAATCAGGCGCCGTGGTCATCACATCTAACATTTGAATCGCGTAATCTTCCCAGTCCGTTGCTAAGTGCAGTACGCCACCTTTTTTCAACTTAGTCGCTAACAGCGCCACAAACTCAGTTTTGATAATGCGACGTTTGTTGTGGCGTGTTTTGTGCCAAGGGTCAGGGAAATAAACTTGAATGCGATCAATCGAGCCATCAGGAATCATCTGGTTGATGACATCGACCGCATCATAATGCATAACACGCACGTTAGTTAACTCGCCCTCACCAACTAGGTGCAATAAGTGGCCAACACCGGGACGATGTACCTCTAGACCAAAGAAGTCTCTTTCGGGTGCTTCTGTTGCCATATGTGCTAGCGATGAGCCATTACCAAAACCAATTTCTAAGGTAATCGGCGCTTCACGACCGTAAGTTTCTTTGAAGTCTAACGACTTGTCTGTGAACTCAATACCATACAGTGGCCATTGTGTTTCTAAGGCTAGCTTTTGACCTGAGGTAAGACGGCCTTGGCGAAGAACAAAGCTTTTGAGTCGGCGGTTTTTTAGCTGATCAGTCATGAATGTGTCGATTTAAAATAACGAAAGAAAGAATAATAAACCGAAACGGAGGTAGAAGGAAATTTGAGGAGAGAAAGACACAAAAAAACCGCAGATAGTGGTTAAACCATCTGCGGTTGTTTAGCGTTGTTTGCCTGAGTGCTTAGTTACTTTTTAACTGATTAAAGAGTGCTAAACCTGCAAACGAGCAATATACCCCTGTTTGACCATGAATATCTGCTAACCCAATATCAGCTGATTGCCATGCCTGCTGTACACCTACAAATGGGTAGTCAGGATTTAAGGCATCAGTAAGGTCTAGGTTAATAACCAAACCTCCTGCAACGTAAGGACTCCAGTGAGTAGCCATCGCGTCACTGTTTATCGAATGATAAACAACTGGATCAGTACTTGCACCACACATAAGTAACGGTGAAGACGGTGCCCATGAATCACGTAAATCCGCATCCTTCAGTAGTGAACGCACCTGAGTTACTGGCTCAGCACCATTCGTTAAATAGTCAGTCACATAGCTAGTTCTGAAGCTATCGGCTATTAGGTGATCTTCACCAAAAGCAGCGGTATTTTGAGCACCTGCTGGCGCTTCACCACTAAATAGCTGATATTCCGGCAAGCCAGACTCATCAAATCCACCCGGACGCGGCAATGCATTATCTGCAAAGCCTGCATACTGTTCTGCATAGACTTCACTTGGCTCATCATAGATATCGTTTGCACGATCTAAAGCAGTTAATAGCATCGGTGCAAACTGTGTCGCACCACCATTAACAAAACCGGCAAACACGGTATCCATAAAATCTAGTGTTGCATAAGGACCAGATACTGGCATTGACCCAGTAACCGTCTCATCTTTAGCTTCTAGGGCTTTATGTGTAGCCATTGCTACATAACCACCTTGAGACAGTCCAGATACAAACAGGTCTGATGACATAGTCGCTTCGAGCAGAGTAGAGTAACTACGTGCATACTCAAGGGCATCGATCATTTCAGTACTTTGCTGTGCTTCGTCAAGGTATGGGTGATAACCCAAATTTGAGTCAGCATAACCTGCGTAGTTTGGTGCTACGACGACATAACCTTGTGATGCATAGGATGCCAATAGCAACACTGCTTCGCTTGATGCAGGATTAGTTGAGTCAATTGCAAACTGAGACAAGTCATAATTTGTGTCAGTATTTGTGCCATGTGCGTATAGAACAACAGGACGTGCGCCAGAACATAGCTCATTATCACCTGTTGGTACTGGTGCCATAACAACACCGCTTGACGTCGCTGCTTCGCCTTTACCGCCAACTGTGTCATAAGTAATGCGACTTACTTTTACGTCACACAAGTCACCTGTACCACCAGAGGCAACAACCGTCGCCTTAACGCCCGCAAATAAAGCGGCACTTGCCGCGCCTTCTGCCGTTAGTCCAGCATAAACATTTGCGCCTGCATAAGCTGTTTGCTTAGGCCAGTCAACCGTACTTGGTTCATCACTACTGCCGTTACAACCTTGAAGCACGAAACCACTGCATAATAATAACGGTAGAACTTTGATTTTATTTAACATATTTCAGCCCCTTACTTAAAACGATAGTTAACTGACAACGCAGCAGAAAAAGCATCTGCTTCAACATCAGCACGGGTGTAATAATCAGTAGACCCTGGAGAGGTATAGTTAATCGTCGTATCGTCTGGGACAACAATTGACAAGCTACCATCAATACTCAGCTTCTTATTCATTTGGTGACTCATACCCGCTGAATACCACATTGAGTCTGCACGAGGTGCACGCGGTGTACGATGTAGAGAACTTGGCGTTGGGGTTGGATCGTATGCCACACCGGCACGCAATTTAGTTTTCTGAGATAACTGATAAGTTAAACCAGCACCGACACGAACCGTATCTTCCCACTCTAGGCTTGTGACTGAATCCTCTGCTGGCGTGTCAGGAAATACGATACGAATTTCAGGAACACTAGACCATTCTGTCCAAGTGACATCACCGTGAAGTGTCAACTTGTTAGAAAGCTGTGAGGCAAATGCTAAAGATAGTGATGCAGGTAGATCTAGATCAGTTGTAGTGTCTTGAGTACTTAAACCAAAGGCATCTAGTGCTGCGCTACTCACTGCATTTTCTAGACCATTGTGATCAAACTCAGCCTCACCATCCATCTCATATTTTACTGTTGAGCGATAGCCAACCGAGATAGTCGTTGCTTTCGTTGGGTGATATGCAAAACCAAGGTTTGCGCCATAAGCGATACCCGACGCTTCAACTGATACATCGGTGTCAGTTGTACTGTTTGAAGTAGATGTTAAGCCAGCATCAGTACACGCTTGTGTTGTAGTCCCCCCCAGTGAGGCAACTTTACGACACGCTAGAAATGCATCAACAGACTTAGATAGCGTCGCGCTACCGTACTGTAGGCTGACACCTGCACCAATATCTAGCTTGCTGTTTAAGCGCCATGATAATGCTGGGTTGATATTGATTGTCGTTAGCTGTGACTCAGTCGCTTCATAACGAGCGAAACTGTCATCTTCATACTCACTTGATACACCGAAAGGTACGTTAATACCCAAACCAAACGCCATATTACCAATATCACGTTTGTAGAATAGACTAGGAGCGACACTTATTCCGCCTGGCTCAGCCATACTCTCACCAATAACAGGTGTTCCACCGCCAGCGCTAGCAATTGTACTTCCCGTATTTTGCACATTTAAGTCAGCACCTATGATCGATAGTCCACCGTTGACTTGAGTGCCTTCAACTGAAGATAGTAATGCAGGGTTGTACCACATGACTGAAGCGTCTTCAGCCATCGCATGTCCTGTTGCCGAGTTTCCACCACCAGACGCACTTTGTACTGTCAAACCAAAGCCTGCTGCTTGTAGAGTTGACGTCGCTAGACTCAGGGAAATACATACAGCCAATGTGCTGTACCGATTAATGCTCATAAGATAATACTCCTCAGATTTATCTATTCTTATTTGTATAGCCGCTATTTGATAAGCCCACACTTGCCACTATCCGCGCAGGGTTACCGATCAGAAAATTACTGATCTTTCACGTTTTACACGGTGCAATATTTCCCGAGTATAACCAATGACAAAAGGCATCAAACTTAATGACAAATAAGTTCTGCACTTTTTTATTGAATAACGCCGCCCATAAATCCGCCGATTTTTTTACTCAGATCAACCGACCGTTCGGGATTACGCAAACCCATCAATACCTTGGTTCGCATATCAGGCAGTGTCATTAGGTCAACTAACAATATGTTAAAGACATTTTGCTCTTGCAACGCCGCAGCTTCCAAGAAGTTTTGTAATAAAGACTCCTCTTGTAAATCTAACCAGCAGCGTCCCGATATAGCGGCCAATAAGTCTATATTTCCCGCCAGTGTTGAATTAAGTAATTTTTTAATTATCACAACACGTGACTGTTTAGCCTCACTACTGGATAAAGCACGTAATAAAGAAGCCAACAATGGCGGCTGTGGTGACTCTTTAGCAGCCTCCTCTTCCAGCCTTGCAACAACAACTGCGCTTAGTTTCCCTGAAAACTTTACATGCTCCAATGCCTGCATAAATGTATCTAACGGCATATCTGGAAGCTTAGGAATCGCTGACGCAAGATTTGCAGCATTACCTTCTTGAGACAAGCGAGCAATAACATCTGCAACACCTTGCAAACCTAAACATTGCCACTGATCAAAGCCTAATTTCCCTGACAAATATTCGCGAGTATGTTCGTAGTGTTGTGATGGTGGCTGCTTAAGCTCAACAGTCGCCAATGCGTGAAACACCGCTAGTCGATCTTCCCGCGGCTTGAATGAAAACGGGCTTTCTTTCATCGTATCTTTATGATCGCCACCTTGTAGATTGGCTTGCATGTTTTCACCAACATTTTCGACCAAATCACGCATAAACGCATCGCGCGACTCTAGCTTTAACGAGCCCATTTCATCAATTGGGAAGCTCAAAAACCAAATAACGGGCTCTTGTTTTTTCTTCTCGTCCCACAGCAATATCGACAGCCACGCCTTTTGCTGAAATGGATAAGGGTATAATTCTTCTTGTGACTCAATCGCTGCAAACTTCTGATTAGAAATACGTTGGATCTTTCGTCCCATATCGAACACGCGGTATTGGAAGCCACTCATTTCCAAAAAACTACTGATTGATTCCAACTGTTCCATCACAAACCTCAAGCACACAAAAATAATTTGCGAATAATCGCACACTCACACCACTCTAACCAGCAACCACGGCTGAAATCTGAGCCAACCTTAGGGTATACTTGTTGTTTTTTGGATTAACGAAGAATTCATCATGCAAGAATACAGTATTGAAGAACTAAACCGTTTAGATGACGAAGCACTGAAAGTGTTGGACTGGAAGAACTTGAAATGTTTGAACGGTCGACTATTGGAGCTTCATGCTGAAGGGCAGCTAGGAAACGACACGTTTGCTAAATTACCTCGTAAACCTATCCTATGTATCGACCAGATCGAGCGCATAGACGAAGACGGTATTGACGCAACATTTACCTTCCCAAGTGACGCCGCTGACTGGGCTTATGACACAAACGAGTCGCTTGAAATGTTATTTCAAGATCAGCTAGATCAGTTAGTTGGTTTCTGGGGTTCACGTAAAGCTGACGGTATTGGTCGCGCACTTTCATCAGGAAACTGCACGCTGCACCAGCCACTTAAGTTTGAAGCGGGTAAGCAAATGACTTTCGCGATGACGCGTAAGAAGTGGGTTGTTAATAAGGCTACCGGTACAGGTACTGCTATTTTTGATGGCGCGATGCTTGATGCTGACGGCGAGATGATTCTTGAGACTAAGAAAGTGATCGTTGGTATTTTGCTACCTGAAGAAATCCACGCACTACGTGCTAAGTACGGCGGCGAGTTAGGTGTTAAAGCAGGTGCTGATGCAAGCACACTGTCTGGTTTAACTATTCCTGTTCATGACGAAGGCACGATGACTGTTGAAGAAACAGAAAACGGCTTTACCGTGAACGCGACTCAAGCGATTAACCCAACGCTTTGGCCATTGGCTTATCACTTTAAAGGTGACCCTGTTGTACCTGGTAACTTCGGTACTCACGGTATGATCACGCTGTTAAAGCAAGTGGCTAGAGAGAAACTAGGTATGTCTAACCCGACATTTAAGTCAATGTTTGCTAAGAAGTTCTCTGGTATGATTTTTGAAGATCCTAAGCAAATTCGCTTTGAGTTAACCGGTGTTACTAAGACGGAAGAAGGTACGGTCGTTGCTGCATTGGCAAGTTTGTACCTTGAAACTAGCGATGGTGAATTAATGATTGAAGCGCCTATCTACACATTCAAAAAGTTGACTGTTGCAGAAGCGTAAATAAAAAACCTATGGGCTAGTGACGCTGTGTTGCTAGCTCATATTGGAAAACCTACTACAGTAAATTATTATGCCTTATTACAAAAATCACGTATTTGTCTGCACCAATCAACGCACCGATGGCCGTGCAAGTTGCCAAGACTGTGGCGCACAAGAGTTACGTGATCACATGAAAAAACGTAGCAAAGAACTGGGCCTGCTAGGCAAAGGCGAAGTGCGTATTAATAGCGCTGGCTGCTTAAACCGCTGCGATGAAGGCCCTGTGATGGTGGTTTACCCACAAGGCACTTGGTATACCTTTATGGATAAAGAAGACATTGATGAAATCGTCGATGAGCATTTGATTAAGGGCAATGAAGTCGAGCGACTCAAGCTAGAGAATGATTAATCTCAAACAACAGTTTCCACACTACCTAAAACTCATTCGTTTTGATGGCCCGATAGGGACTTACCTATTGCTTTGGCCTACCTTGTGGGCGTTATGGTTTGCAGCAAGTGGCATACCTGATGTAAAGATTTTGATTGTGTTTGCCTTAGGCGTTTTTGTTATGCGTTCGGCAGGTTGTGCTATCAATGACTTTGCAGATCGCGACATTGACGGCCGTGTTGAACGCACAAACCAGCGTCCTCTAGCGACAGGTGCCATTAGTGCCAAAGAGGCCTTAGGTGTGTTTGCTTTTTTAGGTTTGGTTGCGCTGGTATTAGCGCTGCAATTGAACTGGCTTGCCATCAAACTATCAGTCGTCGCCCTACTGTTGGCCGCTAGCTACCCTTTCATGAAGCGTGTTCATATGTTGCCGCAAGTACACCTTGGCGTTGCATTTGCATGGGCTATTCCAATGGCACACGCTGCGGTCACCAATGAAATGCCTGACTTAAGTAACTGGTTGGTCTTTTTAGCGACGGTACTTTGGACAACCGCTTATGACACCATGTATGGCATGGCTGATCGCGATGAAGATTTAAAACTCGGTTTGAAGTCTACCGCTATATTATTCGGTGAAAATGACCGCTTGATTGTAGGTATCTTGCAACTTATAACAATATGGTTGCTGGCCTTCGCGGGGTATTTGAATGACTTGGGAGCGTTGTACTTTATTGGACTTGCTGCTGCTTCGACATTCTTTGTTTATCAACAGTATTTAATACGTAAACGCGACCCGTTGCTTTGCACAACTGCATTTAAAAATAATAATTGGTTTGGGATGGTTGTGTTTGGTGGCTTAGCGCTGGACTATTTAGTACAAACTTAACCGTAAAATAACAGGCTGAACTAGTTACAGTTCAGCCTGCAGCAGAAGCATTTAGAAGTTAAATGTTCCCGTTAAGTTAAGTGTATCAATATCATCAGCTGTGTTGTAACCAGCACCTACTGAGAACTGATTTGTGAAGTAGTATGCTGCGCCAAAACCGAAACCTGTTTCTGCATCATCTAGAACATCGATGTAACTAATCTCACCATTAATCTCGAACTTTGGTGTCATCATCGAACGAACACCGACACGTAAGCCATATCCACTTTCATCATCTACAGCTGCAGAATAAAAACCACCAAACCCAGTGGATATCGACAAATCTATTTTTTCATAAGAAACAATACCGTAGATATCTGTATTGCCTGCGACTGCTTTACGCGCACCAACACCCAACGATAAAAAGTTTAAGTCAGCATCAGCCTCATAACCAAAAGCATTGAACGTTTCTAGCGTCAGGCTAGAGTAGCTTCCAGCTAAAAAGAAATTTGAGTTAAGTAACTTAGTACCAGAAAGACCTAAACCATCGATATCATCATTATCGCCAACATCAGCCGATAAGTAAGAAATAGATGCTTGGTTCCAGTTCGGTCCTGCCATAACTTGCGTCGATGCAACTGACAATAAGACAGCAGCACCCAAAAGTACTTTATTCATGTGTATCTCCATGCCCGTATAAAAGTTGTTAGCTAGACCCGTGGGCAACGACCCCAACAAATTCATCCAGACTCTGCCTTATACTTAAACCTCTACAATCGTGTTGTCGATTATAAAGTTATGCAAAGCCTACTTCACTGAAGTAGCGTCGACGCCTTAATAAGTTCAGTTGTCGTTAAAAAACCAACTCCAATTGCTCAGGCATTCCCACTGGTGAAAACTGCACTCCAAGCCCAATCAACCTCACCGGCCGCTTTCCTCTCTGCCAAGCTTGCTCGCACAAATGCCTAAAGCCTTCTTCACTCGGCACTGTTCCGGCCATTTGAATAGTCGTCGTTTCAAAATCATCAAAGCGCAATTTAACGAATAAGGTACGTGGCCGTAAACTCATACGCTTTTGAGTACGAGCTAGTCGCTCCAAAAATTCCTGATACAACACAGGGACTTCATTTAAGCACCCCACCAAGTCAGCAATATCCTTCACATAGGTCTCTTCAACACTTAAAGACTTAGGCGTTCGATGTGTTGTGACTGGATGCTCATCAACCCCTCGCGCCAACTCATATAAACGCGAACCAAACACGCCAAATTGATCACATAAATGCTGTTTTGAGAAACCCTGTAAGTCACCACACGTTTCAATCCCCATATCTAATAAACGCTGTCCTGTGACTTTACCCACACCAAAGATTCGTTTTACAGGCAGCTCCAGTACAAACGCATCAATTTCATCAGGCTTTACTACGCATAAGCCATTGGGCTTATTCCAGTCACTGGCAACTTTAGCCAGAAATTTATTGGATGCTACACCAGCAGACGCGGTGAGTTTTTCAGTGGAGTAAATGCGGTGAAGAATCTCTTGCGCCATTAAGGTCGCACTACCGCCACAGTGCTCACTATTACTAACATCAATAAACGCTTCATCTAAAGAGAGCGGCTCAACAAGCTCGGAGTATTGGTAAAACAAAGCCTGTATGCGTGCTGACACCTCTTTATATAAATTCATTTGCACGGGTAGCAAAATCAATTGAGGGCATAGTTTAAGTGCTCGAGCGGTCGGCATCGCCGAATGCACACCAAATTTTCGTGCCTCATAAGAGCATGTCGCAATCACCCCACGTCGAGAACCTGAACCTCCTACGGCGATAGGCTTGCCTTGAAGTGATGGATTCTCCCTGACTTCAACTGCGGCGTAAAAGCAATCCATATCAATGTGAATAATTTTTCTCAACGATCAAACCTTTTAAGCATCATCAACGACTCATCTTGGTAGCTAATATACACGGTGGTATAGTGAGCAAGGGCTACTATTTCATTAATCTGGTTTATTGCACCTCATGCACTGCATAAGGATGTTAATTTGCACCTTGGACGCCGTAATCCGTATAATATCCCCCACAGTTTATACAAGGATGAGAATGTGACGAACTCCCGCAAACACTCTGAAAACACTACACAAACACAAGCAGCGAATAACACTCGCATTTTGGATGAGTGGCGAAGTCTCAGTTTAAACCTTAAAGGTCAGCCGAAAAACTACCAGCTACACAGTGAGCGTATATTATTTGCGCTACAGTCTGGCTTAAATCAGTTTTTAGCCGGCGCCTTACAAGATCTATTTATCGTACTTGGCTCACAAGGCCGCCCGCTACGTGATCGTATGTTTAGCCTCGTGCTTCCTTTAATAGATCAGCATGATCGCGAATACTTCCACGAATGGTTATCACATAACTCAGATTCAACACTGGGTTGTTATCGCGCATTAGGCTCAGTATTGATTAGTAAAACGTGTCAAGAAGACATGACAAGCACTGACCCATTCGTTGCAAAGACTACTGGTACGCTCATTGAGCAGTCTCGTTATGCTATTGCACAAGGTCGTGTCGAAGACGCTCAGGCACTACTCACTAAGGCTATTCATAGTGCTAAAGGAAAGCCTGACATTACTATCGTAGAAGAGCTATTGAGCCTTTTAGCTGCTACGCGCCAGAAGGATTCACTAGAAACTTTTGCTCGCAACTTAGACCAGCAAAACTTCAAACTATCAAAACACTGGAAACAGGTTCTGGAATCGTCCAAGGAGTGGTAATATCCACGACTAAAAGGGGAAGGACACCCATTCCAATGAAAAAAATTCAAGTACTGGATAATAGACGCATGCCACTAACAACTAATCTCAACCACCCTGTAAAGCACTTTGCGCTTGCCGTCACCTTGTGTGTCGCGGCTAGTTTAACGAGTGCGGCTGTTGCAGATGATAATTTCAAACGCACAGTTAAAGCGAGAGGCACGTTGAGCGCTATCGTTAACAAGAACTATATTGATGCAGGTGTTTCACGTAACCAGATCATGGTAGCGATTTTAGCGGCTAACCCTCGCGCGTTTAAAGGCGGCAATATTAACTTCATGCTGGGTGGCGAAGACTTACGCCTACCGACTGAAGCAGCCATTCAGGACATTTCTGAAAAAGATGCTCGTAGCTTGCTATCAACACATAATAAATTCTTTCGTAGCGGTAAAACAGGTGATTTAGCACCACCGTCATTTACTTCACTAACGAATGCAGCAAATGTTGAAAGTCTTGTAAAAGCGAAACAACAGCAAGACGAAAAGCTAGATAACATGGAAGGTGAGCGTGCAAAGCTAAGAGATTTAGTGGCTCGCCTAGAAGAAGAAAAAGCAAAGCGCGACACTGATTTAAAAGCGCTTGAACAACGTATTCAAGGTTTACAGTCATCATCTGACTCGCTAGGTTCAAGTACTGCTGACCTTAAGATGCAACTTACCAACGGTGAGTTAACGGGTGACGGCGCGGTACTGCTTGAAAGCTTGCAAGATAAAAACGAAAGCCTAAATGCTCAACTGCAAAGTGCTCGTAGCGAAATGGCAGAAAGCACTCGTATGGAAATTTCTCTAGAGCGCCGTATGCTTGACGTTCAAAGCGAAAACACTGTATTGGCAGAAGCGTTGAAAGCTAAAGGTGTATCACCTTCAGACATTAAAGCTCAGCTTGATAATAAGCGAGTACAGGATCAAGCGAACGGTACTGTTCCAGAACCTGCAGTACAAACAAATAGCGGTGCACCACAGTGGTTATGGATTTTGCTGCCAGTGTTCGGACTGATCGCTTTGCTAGCATTTCTTTGGAAGCTATTTGGCGGTAAAAAGAAAAAGACAGCACAACGTGTACAACAGCCTGCGCAAGTAGATGCATTTGCTGATTACAACCGCCCTATCGACCCTGCCGCTGAAATTGAGCAAGAGCCGCCATTAGAAGTTAGTATTAAAATGGATGTTGCACGTGCTTATATTGAAGCCGGTGACTATGAAAATGCTCGCCAGATGCTAAATGAAGTTATGGACGAAGGTAACACTCAGCAGATCTTGGAAGCACAAGAAATTTTGGGTCAACTTCCTGAGTAATAAGCTCAGTTTGCGCACTATCTAAAAGAAAGCCTGACTAAGTGAGCGCAGCCTAATAAAGCGTTACTCATTAGACAGATATAAAAAAACCTGCCACGTTAAATGGCAGGTTTTTTTCGTCTATGAACTATTCAATTACATGTTTGGATAGCTTGGCCCACCACCACCTTCTGGCGTTACCCTCGTAATATTCTGACTTGAATCTTTAATATCACTGGTCTTATAGTAGATGCAGTTTTGTAGGTTGACCTGTAATTCAGGTGTCGTAGACTCATTAAGAACAAGTAAATATAATTTCATGGATAAATTGTGTAAATTAAATGCTCGTTTTACTGGTTTCTTCTGGGTGTTCACGCACGAGCTTTGGCACCAAATATCCCGCTACTTGTGACTTTAATTCCTCAAGCAAAATCTTTGACGCATCATCACCGATATCAAAATGCGCAGCACCTTGCACAGCGTCAAATACATGAAGGTAATACGGCATCACATCACACACCAACAAGCGGCGACTCAATGCTTCCAAGGCTTCTACTGAGTCATTCACACCTTTAAGTAAGACACTTTGGTTAAGCAGTAAAACACCTATCGCAGCCAATTTGCCTAACGCATCTGCCACCTCATCATCTAACTCTTGGGCATGATTAGCATGAATAACCATCACTACTTTTAAGCGTGTTTTCTGCATCCATGATAGACAATGATCATCAATCCGCTGAGGAATCATAATAGGTAGCCGGCTATGCAGTCGCAGCGTATTCACGTGATTAATTGCCGATAAATCCTCACAGCGACGCGCTAAAACCTTATCCGTACAACTTAATGGGTCACCGCCACTAAAAATCACTTCTTGAATACTGTCATCAGCGGATATGTAATCCAGTATTTGCTGCCAATTTTCCGCCCCTATTTGATGCTCTTGGTAAGGGAAATGACGTCGGAAACAGTAACGGCAGTGAATGGCACAACTACCATTTAACACGATCAACACGCGCCCATGGTACTTATGAAGCAAACCGGGAACGGGCGTAAACTTGGCTTCTTCCAGCGGGTCACTCACATAACCTTCGGTGATGAGTAACTCTGCTTTCTGCGGTAGTGCTTGTAGCAACAAAGGATCATTCAGATCACCTGCTTTGATACGAGACAAATAGGGACGGGGAATACGTAGTGGAAATAACTCGCAAGCAGCCTTTAGTTGTTCTTTATCTACCCCACTAATGTTCAGGAGTTCACATAGTTCTTCAGGCTCGCGCAGCATATTGGCCATCTCTTTCTTCCACGCAGTAGCGGATACTTTTGACTGATGACTCATCACCACTATATTTTTCGACATAACAGGTACTTACAATAGGAGGTCTGATCAATTCTGCATGAATCCCTAAGCAAGGTCTAGATATGCTTTGTTGCGTACAAATCCGACAAATGGCACTATGAGTAAATAACTAATAATTAAAAAGGGAATAAATTGTTATGCGATTTTTGCGCTACTTTTTACTTATATGCACCGCACTTATACTCACAATCAATTCATTGCCACTTTACGCAGCAACCTCCGCACTTCCCACATGGGATAAACGCTGGCAATGCGGCAAAGAAATTCCTATCAAGAAAGCGACTATTCAATACCTGAAAGCACGAAAAAAGCTACTGGCTTATCGTCTAAAGGGTAAGGCCTTACCGTTGCTCATATCAGAAGATTACAATGGTACCGGGATGATCGTATTCACTCGGCTTAATAAACGCTGGCGGGCTTATCCGATTACAAAAAGTAGCATTCCTATGGGAGTCTACAGTACCGCATCACACTTTCGCATTAGCCTGTTTGCCATGAGCAATAGGCATCAATTCACTGCGCTTAATATTAAAAACCAACTGCGTAATATTCAATGCCGAAACCTGCCTGTTCCAGCTGGAATTAAACGAAACTCCATGCAATATTTGTCGGTTCAATATTTCAATGTATTACCATCTGGTAACGGACAGCTCATTAGTGCAGCTTACGATGCGAGTAAAGTTGGTAAAACAAAACTGCGCTGGTTTCGATCACATACCAATGACTGGGGCTATCACTGGGATAAGCCCGGCCCGATCCAAGCGCCGAAGAAGAAATACGTGTTAAAAGGCTCTTTTATTAAAGCCCAAGAATTTCCTGCACCATGGTGGTTAATCTCCAGCCTGCTAAAACAGGCACGTTGAGTCTGGTCGGCATAAAAACAGCGTGATAAACTCACTTTCTTATCAATTAGCGATTTTTAAAGGTCTCACATGAATGCTATTTTCAAGTGCTTTAGATGGGCACTTCCCCTGTTATTAGTTATTTCGACACCTGCTCTAGCGCATACGGGAGAAGGTATTACTGGCGGATTTATGTCTGGTTTTCTCCACCCACTTGCTGGTTTAGATCACGTGACTGCAATGGTCGCTGTCGGTATTTTAGGTGCTTTTTTAGGTCGTCCTGCTATTTGGGTTTTACCGGTGGTATTTCCATTAGTAATGGCTTTCGGTGGCGTGATTGGCGTTATGGGCATTCCAATGCCTTATATTGAAACAGGCATTGCTCTGTCTTCAGTAGTTCTTGGACTATTTATCGTGCTTGCACTAAAAATGCCGCTTTGGTTTGCCGCGATCATCGTTGGCGCTTTCGCTATTTTTCACGGCTATGCGCATGGTGCGGAACTACCGACTGCTGCAAACCCATTGGCATATAGCGTAGGTTTTGTTATTTCAACAGGTTTACTACATATTGCTGGTATCGGTATTGGTGAGTTAATTCGCTGGCCTGCTGGCGTTATTATTGCTCGCGCTATTGGCGGTATTATCGCGCTTGCTGGTGTTGGTTTTTTAACAGGCGCCCTATGAAAAAATTAACGGTATTAACCGCCGTTTTTCTTTGTTTATTTAGCCCTTTAGCAGCGCATGCTGCGGGGGCTAATTTCTTTGAAAAGGGTCTAATGCACCCGATGATGGTGCCGACGCAGCTCATTGCAGTATTTGCTTTAGCGCTACTGCTTGGTCAACAAGGCTGGCGACATATTCGCATCGTTATACCTGTGTTTTTGGTGACACTCAGCGCAGCATTAGTAATGACGCGCTATCATTCAGCTAGCTGGAATCCTGAAATGATTCTGCTACCGCTTGCGGCAATCACAGGCTTGGCCTTGACGCTCAAACATGAGTGGTTTGTAGCTATCTCTGTTGTTATTGCGATGGTTGTTGCTGTAGTAATTGGTTTGGACTCAAGCGTTCCAATGATTCCTGGGTTACAGGTACGCAAAATATATGCGCATTTGGCGGGAACGGCTCTCTGTGTTTCTGGTCTACTCGTTATCGTTACCTTAGTTGCTTACGCGCTACGTAACCTTATACAAGGCATTATCCTTCGTATATTGGGTGCATGGTCTGCTGCTGGAGCAGTTTTGGTTTTAGCTCTACTGCTAGCTAACGCTGCTAGAACTTAACACATAGAGAATACTGTCAGATGGTAAAGAAACAATTGAACACACTACTGAGCGCCGCCCTGCTTTGTTTATTATTTGTTACTAGCGCTACGTCTAGTGCTGCGGGGTTCCACTACCAGCTAAACCTAACAGCCCGCTTAGCGACAACACCGGCGGGTGAGTTAAGCGGTGTTGAGATGAGCTGGATATATGATCCTGAGTTATCAGCGACATTGATGGATGGCGAAGACCTATCGGAATCAAACCGTGAAGCGACACTAAAAAAACGCGCCGCTGACATTCTTGATGGCTTATTGGAGATGAAGTACTTCACAACCCTTTATTTGGATGAGAAAGTACTGCCTACCGTTGCCGTTGAACAGTACAACTTACAACTCACCAAAGAGTCACAGTTACAGCTGAATTTGACACTACCTTTAGCTGAAGCTCAACAGCTTAACGGTCATCTCCTAAAAGTTGTCGTGTCTGACCCGACTGCGGTTGGTCTAGCTACCTTTCTAACGGCTGATCGTTTAATACTAGACGAGTCACAAAAGAAAACATGCGCAGATCCAACATTAGAACAGAAGCAATTAGGTGATGTTGATGGCGGTCATACTTTGATGTCTGAAACGATGACGGTCGATTGCCGCTAAACACGTTAGTAAGCATACATTAGGAGGTTGGCTTTCCTTCCCAAGTCGCCTCCTCTAGTTCGTCATTACAATATCCCCAATGTGCTTCCCAGCGCGATGGAAAATCCTTATCTATAAAGCGAATGTGAAATCGCCCCCAATGACTCGTTGTTTCACCGTTTTGAGTGGGTCTTTGAGTTAAGCACTCTTTGATAGAGTCGTTTTGTACCCAATATCCTTCATAGCTTCCACGGTTTGTGTGAATACCCGCTAAACCCACTAGATGAATCAGGCCTACATAGTCCTCAGTACGGTAACTCCAGATAGCCGTCGGCCCTATATCTAACTCATAGACGACTTTGCCCTTAGTACTGTCCCAAATTTCATCCGCATTAATTGTTGTTGAAACTGCCAGCCCTAGTAGCGCTGTAAATATTATACTTATTGATTTCATTGCATCCCCAAACATCGTTACTCGCAATGAACATATTAGCAGCATTCGTCAACATGATGAGCACAAATTAGAGAATAACAATAACCTATTGATCATTATTTATATAATAACATGCAAACAATGTTCATACACAGAAAAACAGCATCAATACGACAATACAGTAAGAATTAAGAAGACTTGTTAAGGGTATGCTCTAGCTCTGTTAGGGAGTCTCTAGCTCTGCTACAGACACTTTCGATATCTACAACTGTCAACTCAAGCTCTTCACGCTGCAGCTTCAGCTCATCTAGACGCTTATCCATAATATCGAGTAAAAAAAGAATTTGCTGCTTCTCTCCTTCGACAGGTTTACTGTCATAGAGATCAAACATCTCTTTTACTTGTGCCAGGCTAAAGCCTATGCGCTTACTTCGAAGTGTTAACCGTAAACGAACACGATCCCGCTCTCGATAAATACGACGGTTTCCATCTCGCTCAGGCGCCAAGAGACCTGACTCTTCATACAATCGTATCGCGCGGGCGGTTACATCAAATTCTTTTGCTAGCTCTGAAATGGAGTAGGATTTAACTGTCATCGATGGCCTTTATCTACCAATTATTATTAGCGACTCAAGAACATAACATAAAAGTTCAGGCAAACTAACCATCACATTTTAATGGGTAAGTTAGACCGCTAGCCTTGTATGTTTTCTTAGGGTCGAAACAGGTTATTTTACCAACACCATCAGCCCAATATTTATGAGGATTTGGTGCATTCCAACCGTCGCCTACAAAATAAGACCAACCCCAACCGACCGGGATGCCATTTGGATTATGTGAGACTTGAAAGTGCAAGTGATGTAATCCACCACCGCAGCTGTTAAATAGGTCATTACCCATTTCAGCAATCTGCTGGCCACGCTTAACCTTGTCACCTGGTTTTACGTTCATGTTTCGCATGTGAGCATAAAGCCCATACAGCGGTTTGCCATTTTCAGCTGTGCCGTGATCAATCAGCATCGTCGGCCCCCAGCAGCTACCAACCTCTGCTAAAACAACCGTACCGTCTGCAGCGGCAATAATAGGTGTACCTGTATCATGATAGATATCAATACCACGATGCCAGCCGCCACGCTTATAACCATTAGCGCCAATACGACTACGGTAGTCTGAGGTAATAATAGAGGCATTAGGCGGGACACTCACTTTTACCGAGTGAGGGTTGCGGTTATGCGCTTTCCAGTGCTGTACTCGACCGTAATGGCCCTCACTTTTAAGTCTGTCTATCGACTTTGTGTGAGGCTGAGGTGCTGCGCAGCTCGTTAATAAAACCGAGCTTGTAAATAACAATATAAAGACTTTCAATACAGACCCTCTCGCACTCTTTGTAGGTAAATTAACAACTTAGTGAGGTGGATTATTTAATACACAAAACTTCATGTCTAGCAATTATCCATTTAAATACTAAATGCGTGCTGTCTGCGCTAACATAGAAGGATAATTCTAACTAATCTGAGCCCTCCTATGACCCCTGATGCATCTGACTTTTGGTTTTTACCCCTCGGTGGAACTGGGGAAATCGGAATGAATATGAATCTCTATGGCCATGATGGTCAGTGGCTAATGGTTGATTGTGGAATAACGTTTGCCAAACAAACTGACGAAGAGAAAGCGCTGGGCATACCTGCATCGGCTCCACCCATTCAAATGGCTGACCCCGAATTTATCGCTGAGCGTCGTGAGTCGTTAGTTGGACTTATCATTACGCATGCTCATGAAGATCATATCGGTGCGGTTGCGCATCTTTGGGATCAATTACGCTGCCCTGTATACACAACTCGCTTTACCGCTGAAATCCTCAGTCGAAAGCTACAAGAAGCAGGCCTTCAAAACAAAGTACCTGTCTACATTGTTGACCCTGCTGTCACGCTCGACATTGGCGTTTTTAATGTTCAATGGATTGGCCTGACACACTCTATTCCTGATGCTTATGCGCTAGTCATCCAAACACCAGTAGCGAAAGTATTCCATACTGCTGATTGGAAACTAGACCCAACTCCCGTACTCGGTGAACCTTATAGCGAAGCGACCTATCGATCAGTTGGAGAGCAAGGCATTGACGCAATGATTTGTGACTCAACAACGGCAAATGTCGTCGGCCACTCTATCTCAGAGGCAGTGTTATTTACTGATCTACAGAAGATCATAGAAAAAGCACCAGGCCGTGTTGTCGTTACCTGTTTTGGTAGCAATCTAGCCCGTATGAAAACCCTCTATGATATTGCGGAAACCTGTGATCGACACATCGCCCTACTCGGACGCTCCATGATCAATATGGCAGAGTCAGCAAAAAAAGCAGGTGTCTGGATCAACCAAAAGAACATCGTCGATACTCATTACCTGTGCTACCTACCTAGACAATCTGTACTGGCAATAGCAACGGGAAGCCAAGGCCAAAGTCGAACTGCCTTACACAGACTGAGCAATGACAATTATTTTGATATGCCACTTGAAGCGGGTGACACCGTGATCTTTAGTTCACGCGCTATTCCTGGTAACGAAGACGAAATCCAAGAGATGATTGATCGCCTTGAAAGCCTTGGTATCACGGTCATTACTGTTGAAAATACGGAGTACCTCATTCACGCATCAGGCCACCCTGCGATTGATGAATTGAAAATGATGTATGACTGGGTTAAGCCTACGATGTCGATCCCGGTTCATGGTGAACCGCATCACATAAAAGCACACGCAGCACTCGCTAAATCACTGGGTGTTCCTCACCAACAAATGGGACAGAATGGCGATATGTACTTTATTGCGCCTTACCGTGGTATTCGTCGTAATGCAGTGAAAACGGGGCGACTAGGCTTAGTAAATAGAAAGTTATCGAAAATTGAAGACTAAAGAATACACACATCATGTTGTGTAGATACGCGATTTCGGCCTTGTCGCTTGGAGTTATAAAGTGCTTGGTCAGCTAAGCTTAAGCTTTGTAGGATGTAATTATCATCACCAGACACTTCAACAACACCGACACTGATAGTGACCGTTATTAAGCCTTGGTCCGTCAACACTTCATTACCACTCACTGTCTTTCTAATGCGCTCACAAGCGGCTGTCGCAACAGCTAAGTCGGCATCAAATAAGATCAGTGCAAACTCTTCCCCACCATACCTGACTAACATGTCTGAGTTCTGTGAAACGCGTAACATCCGCTGACTGATAGAAACCAACACCTCGTCCCCAATCGGATGGCCGTAGGTATCATTAATTTTCTTGAAGTGATCAATATCAATCATCGCCACGCATACCGAGTGCCCTTTGCGATGAGATTCTTTAGTCATCTCATCGCCCAAACTCGCCAAAGCGCGTCGGTTATATAAGCCAGTCAACGAATCTCGAAGCACACTTTCTTGCAATTCACTAACAGGTCTCAGGAAACGTAACGCTAAGAAAAAAGCACCTAGCGTGATTAGTAAGCTAAACGCGATGGCTATAGTAATTTTCCAATACTGTGCCGCTCTAATATCACCAATAAAGTCACTTTCTGGAGCCGTCACAACCACAGTCCACCCGAGCCCTGACTTTCTGTAGGAATGAAAAACGGCATGATATGGCTTATTATCAATGTCAAAGTCTACATCGCGAATAGTCGTCGAAACAAAGTCTTGGCCGCTCGCTCTCAACTCTTCCAACGCCTGTTCAATCACCTGACTCCTTAATTCATCCACTTTAATCAACCTAAAGTCTGAGTCTCCATTTAGCTGAGCGAGAGTCAGAGAGTCAATATCAGTGTGTGCCACCATACGAAAATCAGTATTGGCGATAAATGCTGAGCTATTAGCACTTAACTGATTTTTACTTAGGTAGTAAGACAAATTACTAATTTCAATATCAATACCCAACACACCTATTGGCTCACCGGAGTCAGATGACACGGGGATAGAAACAGTAATGCCGGGAATTTGACTCGTAAAAAACAAATAAGGGTTCGTCCATTGCAACTTCCCTTTTATCAGTGATTCAAACCAAGGCCTGTCGCGCGGGTCATAAGTATCATTAGGCTCGGGGTGTGATGCAAGCATTTCGAAGTCATCACCTCGGCCTATAAAGATACTCGTCTTATTGCCGTTTTTAGTGGTAATAAATTTAGTATAGAAAGGGTTGTCGGGATGGAGTTTATTGGCATGAGCGACCTGTAAGAAGTCGCCATTTACCCACCCAAAATACATGCCAGTAAAGTTATTGTTTTCATTAATCTGTTCGAAGAAGTATCGCTCTAACTCTGTATTCGCTTCACGAGGAATAACCCTCGACTCCATTAACGCGCGAGTCGTATTCGCTAAGCGTTCAGCAGGAACAAGCAAGCTTTCAACGCTTTGAACTGACTCTGTTGCAACCGTCCTCATGAGGCCGCTAACATGCTTCAAATAAGCACTTTCACCCCAATAATGGCTGACTAAGAGGATAATGCCGACGGTTAATACTTGTAAGCCAAGCAGCAGCGCTAAAGTGACCTTTGCGATCGATTGTTTACTGCTATCCATTTATGCGCATACAAATATATTAGGTTAAGTACTCATCTAAAAAGCAGATTTTATCAGCAAACCACAGATAGAATAAAAATTATTTTAATCCATCTAATTTATTAAATAATTCGAATATCAGGAAAGCGAGATGATTTAGTATTTTGCACAGGTAACGTCACTTCACCGCGATAGGTAAAGACTAAAGAGCACTTTACATCATTCGTTTTACAGCGGTCTGCCGCGTGAAATATGTAGGGGCTAAACAAAAGAATATCACCTGCATTTAAGTTGACGTAAATGGCCTTCGCCAACTGCACCTGATTACCTTCGTAGTCTAGCTTTAAGAATTGCAGATCATCCAAGCCTTCGTCATCTACATGCCACAGATGGGAGCCAGGAATCACCTTCATTCCACCATTAAGTTGGTGCTCTGGACCAAGCGCCGTCCAAGCGTTTATTAAGCAGTTATCCGAATAGTGCCAATAACGAGTGTCACGATGCCACAAAGTGTCGCTACTATACTTAGGGTGCTTCGTCATGACGGTATTGTGATGATTAGGCGTCAGCAACAGTTGCTCACTACCCAATAGCTGCTGAATGCACTCTGTGACCGAAGTATCTTCTGCCCATGCTTTAAAAACAGCGTCACGCTCGTAAGCCATTAACAATCGTCGTGCTGTTGCACCACCAGGGTCATCGACACTTTTCGGCGCCCCCGGATAGTTAACTTCAGACTCTAACTCAATCGGTTCTTTTTTAGCCTCAAGATGAGAAAAAGTCACCGCACGAATGGCAGCAACCGTTTCAGCATCAGCAGCGCCCGGCAGTACCAAGAAGCCCTGTTGATTAAATATATTTACTTGTGCTTGCGTCAACATAACCCTACCCCAAAATGAAACTCACCTTTCGGCAACACTAATTACTGCTTGAGACGATAACCAGTTTTAAACATCCACCAGACAACACTCAAACAAAGTGCCAAGAACACACAAATCATTATTATGCTGGTTACAACAGGTACATCACTAACACCAAAGAAACTCCAACGAAACCCACTAATCAAATACAGCACTGGGTTGAACAAGGTAATGCTCTGCCAAACAGGTGGCAACATACTGACCGAATAAAAACTACCGCCTAAAAACACCAACGGCGTGATTACAAGTAATGGTATTAGCTGTAGCTTTTCAAAGTTAGTCGCCCATAGGCCAATAATAAAGCCGAACAAACTAAACGATATGCAGGTTAATATCAGAAATGTCACCATCCAAACGGGGTGCTGAATCTCTAGATCAACAAAAAACCCTGCTGTGCACAGTATGATAGCACCGATGATTAATGACTTACTTGCTGCCGCGCCAACATAACCAATAATAATTTCAAAGAATGAAATAGGTGCCGACATAACTTCATAAATAGTCCCCGTAAATTTCGGGAAGAAGATACCAAATGATGCATTAGAAATGCTCTGAGTGAGCAGTGACAACATGATCAGTCCAGGTACGATGAACGACCCGTAAGGCACACCATCAACCTCTTCAATGCGACCACCAATAGCACCACCGAACACCACAAAATACAGACAGGTCGACAACACTGGTGATGCAATAGTTTGCAGTAACGTATTCCATGCACGCTTCATTTCATTAAAGTAGATAACTTTTATAGCTTGGTAATTCATACGTCATCCTCGACCAATTTAACAAAGATGTCTTCCAAAGAGCTTTGCGTCGTTTTGATATCTCTCAATGTTAAACCTGCAGTATTTACCGCTTTCAGAAGTGTCGTAATACCCGTGTATTCCGCATTGGTATCGTACATGTAGGTCAACGCACTGCCCTCTTCATCCAATAACAAGTCGAATTCGACGAGTGAGTCTGGAATAGCGTTCAAGTTTTCACGGATCTCAATCCGCATTTTCTTCTCACCCATTTTATTCATCAGCGTGTGTTTATCTTCAAGCAATAACACTTCGCCTTTTGCGATTACACCTACACGGTCAGCAATTTCTTCTGCTTCCTCAATGTAATGAGTTGTCAGGATAATCGTCACCCCAGAGTCACTCAGCTTGTTGACGATTTTCCACATATCTTTACGCAGCTCAACGTCTACACCTGCCGTTGGCTCATCTAAGAACAATATTTTAGGCTCATGCGATAAGGCTTTAGCAATCAACACACGGCGTTTCATACCGCCAGACAGCGTCATTAGCTCGTTATCTTTTTTGTCCCACAACGACAGATCTTTCAGCAGTTGCTCTATATACGCAGGATTTGGTGACTTACCAAACAAGCCTCGACTGAACTGAACCGTATCCCACACCTTGTCAAACGCGCCAAGCGACAGCTCTTGAGGCACAAGACCTATATCCTTTCGAGTCAGTCGGTAGTCTTTAATAATGTCATTACCATCAACCGTCACTGTGCCGCTAGTAGGTGTTACTAAGCCACAGATAGTGGAAATGAGCGTTGTTTTACCTGCGCCATTCGGCCCAAGTAAGGCAAGAATCTCGCCTCTTTCAATCGTTAAGTTGACCGATTTTAATGCTTGAAAACCTGTGTCGTAGGTCTTGCACAAATCGACGATAGAGATAATTGCAGGCATAGCGTAACCGTCGTAATTTAAAAGTAGCTGTTCATAGCTGATTTTACATACTAGTAGGTATGTAGTTGTAGCTCAATGAGTTTATAAGCCATTAACAATATTGATAAAGCGCTAATCTCGGCACTAAATACAACTCTTTTAGACTCACTTTATGCATCAATAACCTAAAATAAAAAGCCATGCTGAACACTTAATAAACAGACATAAATAAAACTTTTCTACCTTATAAGCAAACATACACACCAATTCGTAAATAACTGAAATATGGACTAAAAATAAACAGAATAAAAAATCCAGTATGATAAAGTCCAACAAACTAGGCGTAGGTAGCACAACTTAAAAACCACTCACAATCATTGGAAAATAGCATGTTCCAACCAGAAAGAGGGGCAGGCCAAAAAGATGCACATATCGTCTTTCTATGCGATGCATCAGGGTCTATGTCTGGCGATAAAATAACTAATATGAATAATGCGATTGGCGCTGCACTAGTAACAACCCAGTCGGTTATTTCAACATTAGATCATGTAATCTTTGACGCTATCGACGTTTCCGCTATTCGTTTTTCTGATACGGCAGACTGGCATACGGTACCCAGCAAACTGCATGATCAATTTGTTTGGGGTGATTTACAACGACCAGAAGGGGTTACCAATCTTGGGCAAGCTTATACGCTGCTTGATAATTGGTTAAGCAGTGGCGCTGTTAGTGGTGCGATGCATACCTTAATCGTTGTGTTAATAACGGACGGTATGCCGACCGATGAGCCAAGTATTTTCCCTCACTGGTTGAAAGATAAAGCGGTCGCTGAAAATTTTGAGCGAATTGCATTTGCACTGGGCAGCGATGCAGAGTCTAGTTATCTCGATGAATTTGTTAGCAATGAAGACAATCTCTACATTTTAAGGAATGAGTTAATGCTTAAAGACTTATTGGCCAGAGCACTCACTAAGACCATTAAGAAGATACCTGACGACAAGCATCGTCAACATTAAATTTACACCATCAGGGTTAGGGAAAACCGCGCATATGAACAATAAAGCACATACAATTCTTGTTTCAGTCATGGCCAGTTATGGTTCAAAATTGACGACTAGCACAGCAAGCTGCAAAGCTTTTTTAGCTGATTTTTTGACTGACTACGCTGACGAAAAGAATGTGCTGGTTGAGCTTCATCATCTGCAACTGACAAAAGCACTCTATACCTTTAAAGGGGACGCAATCGATAAAAAAACCCTTATTGAGTTTATTGATCAAATTGAGGCACGTTCTGACCTCTCAAAGCAAGAATTAGCATGGGGTGTTGATGCGTGGGCAAATGCTGTTGATATTGATATCAAAGCACGCCGAATGATACGTAAGCAGTGTTTTAGTCATACTAACCGTGACTTACACATGGTCACCATCCGCCCGATTGAAATGAAAGCAGAAACCGTCCCTGAAGTCCCTGCGATGGTTGTTGAAAACGCTAGCCAAGCAGCCCTCCCTCGTATGGCGCTAATGGGTGTTGTGACACTGATCTCTACCTTCTCCATATTTCAAGCGATTAAGTCAAAACTACCTATAGACACTGCACCAGCTCCCGTTGCAATTGTGCAACCCATTAAGGTTGATGTAGCACCTATAGCAATCAAGGCACCGCTACATAACCTTGATACAGCCCCCGTCGCAGAAAAGACTCCAGAGCCATTGCCTAAGGTAGTCGTCATTGCGCCACGCAGTACGAGTGTAGCCATTGAACCTGAATCGTCTCAAATTAGTCATAGACAAGACAAACCAGAACCAATAGACATTGAAAAGCTCAGCGGCAAGCTACAGGCAGAACAAGCAGCGATTGAAGTACCTGAAACAAGTATTGAATTTGCAGCGGCCGATACTACTGAACTACCTGAAGTAGATGATGAGAAGCTGCAAGCAGACATTGAAGCTTTCTTGACTCAGGACTAACCCACTAAAACGGACTTCTTCAGATGATTAGAGTCAGCTTTTTACTCAGCGCATGGCTGCTCGCAGCTAACGCGTCTGCTGCTACCAATATGCCAACAGGTGCAGAAGGTGGCACATATCACGCTATTGGCGTTGATATTTCGCGCATAACACCACTCTATGGCGTTGATATCAATGTGATAAGTTCGGTTGGTTCTGTCGATAATATTCGTCAGCTATTTAAGAATAATGAGGTTGATTTATCACTTGCTCAATCTGATGTTATCGCTGCCTTTAAAAAAAGCCCTCAAGCGACTACTCAATCTGCAATACAAAATTTGCGGTTGGTGCTGCCCCTCTACCAAGAGGAAGTCCATATACTCGCGAACAAATCTATTCAAACGATCTCAGACTTAGCGGGAAAGCGCGTTGGTGTTGGCCGTATCGGCAGTGGCACGCATATCACTGCAACAAACATTCTCAGACTTCTTAAACTAAAAACCCTACCTAATAACAAGCTAAGCCCTCTTGACGCTTATAAAGCCTTATTATTTGGCGAGCTAGATGCGGTGTTTTTTGTCAGCGGCAAGCCCATTAATTTTATTCAGGGCATGCTAGAAATGAACGATCGTCAAGACTTGAAAAGCTATGTAGCCGGCATTCATTTACTCGCAATTGAGGATGATCGTTTAAACGAGTCATACGATATAGCGAGCATTGATCCGAATGACTATGTCAGTAAAAACCGCAAACACAAGCTCACCAATATTAGTATTCCAACTATTTCTGTGACCGCCGCATTGGTTACTAGAGTATTTCCTGATGATAACAAATGGGTCACAGGTAAACGCTGTCGTGAAATTGGTCGAGTGCATAGAGCAATTAGTAACAGACTCCACTTTCTTGCTTCTGGTGGAACCGCTAAAAACAAGTTCCACCCAAAGTGGGCCTCAGTTGATTTAAAGCACCCCATTGACCTTGAGGTGAGCGACTGCGTTAAAGCTAAAATCGCCACGAAGAAAGTCATTAAAGCGACCACCTCTTCCGAGATAGTCGCACCTGATCAAAACAAGGTTGAAGTACATCTGAATGCCGAAGAAATTGCAGAAGCACATTGCTTACTCACCACTCATAAGCCTTGTAGTAGCGCTACGATTCCAGATGACTCAACGCTAGAGCCTTTGCTTTAACAAAATCAGTTTTCCCCGAACCAAGCTTCGGCAAGGTTTCAACTTGAATGATTTTAGCTGGGATTAATAGCGGATTGACTGACTTGTCCAACATCGCTTGGCGCAACGTTTTCAACTCTAATCCGCTATTGTCTAGCAAGACAACCTTCTCACCTTTTTTATCATCGGGCACGTTCATCGCGATGACATCTGCAGCCTCATCACCTAGATATTCCTGAATCGTCGCCTCGACCTCACTCAGACTAATCATTTCCCCACCTAGCTTGGCAAAGCGTGAGTAGCGATCAACAATCACTAAGAAACCGTCATCATCAAGGTGGCCTTTATCACCACTGACATACCAACGAACACCCTCGATGTCATGAATCACTTTGCTGGTTTTTTCAGGATCATTGAGATAGCCCTTCATCACCTGCGGACCACCGATCAAAATCATGCCATCTTCTTTTGCCGTTAGCTCTTCTAGCGTCGCAGGGTCTACGATTTTAAAGCTAGAACCTGGTAATGGCATACCCACTGTGCCGCGTTTGCCACCCAACTGTACGTTCCAATTATTAAGGTCTAACGCATCCGGTAAGTTCACGCTAGCCACTGGCGCAGTTTCTGTCGCGCCATAGCCTTCGTAAACATCCTTCGAGAACTTCATTTTAAATGCTTCACGCACATCAGGACTCAGCTTTTCCGCTCCGGCAACCACTAGTCGCAAGCTATCGAACATTAACGGCTTAATTTTTCTGTCGCGGCTATATAAGCGCAAGAAGGTTGAAGTACCAAACATGACCGTCGCACGATATTTTGCAACGGCTTTGGCTACACCAAACCCATCAGTAGGGTCGGCATGACACACCATTGGCAAGCCTTCGACCAGCGGTAAAAACTGTGTCGCCGTCAAGCCGAACGCATGGAATAACGGCAGTGACGCCATAATCACATCATCCCCGTCTGCATTTAGCACTTCCGCTACTTGCTTTAAGTTGGCTATAATATTTTCGTGACTTAGTTCAATACCTTTCGGTGCACCCTCACTACCACTAGAGAATAGAATGGCTGCGGTTGCTTTAGGGTTATTACTGCGACAGAAAATCCACTTTAAAACACGCGCAGGCAGTACTGCAGTACCAATCAGAGTAGACACCATCTCTAGCTTTGAGATCTCTTTCTTTAGCTCTTCCAAGTAAACCACATGAGTCTTTTCAAGCACGGTACTTAAGTCGACACCCCGCTGCTCCAGCTTTTTAATAAAACGAGCGGACGTATAAACTGTTTTAATTTCTGCTTGCTCGATGGCAGAGGCTAACGCCTGAGTGCTTGAAGTATAGTTAAGGTTAACTAAAGTTTTACCTGCCAATAGACCCGCCATATTTGCAATGACACCGCCGCTGCTGGTTGGTAATAACAAACCAATATTTTGCTCAGGGCTAAGCTTACTGATCTTGCGTGAGAATGCAGCAGATGCGGTAAACGCCTTTATAGCCGACAGCGGCTCACTCATCGTATCGGCTAATGCCATTTCACCACCGACTGACTTCACTGTATCAATCCAAGCATTAGGCAGCGTTTGCAATGACTCTGAATAGCTTTTCCATGAGCTGATAGATAAATCAAACACACGACGCTTCAATATAGTCGCTGGTGTATCTTTACTTAACCTCGCACCAAAACTGACAAGAAGCTCTCGACGCATACCCTTTACTTGGTTACTTCTTAACTTCTCTGAAGACCGTGAAAATTGACTACCCCACAACCCTCGTAAGTAGAACGGTACAATCACAACATCATCATTCGCTAACTTGGCAGCCTTCTCATAGCCACGCTTGAACTCACCTAAGTGACCTGTACGGCTGAGCGTTCCTTCTGGAAACAGACACACAACTTCACCATTGTTTAACAACTCAGCGACTCGATCTAACGACTTTGAACTCGCTGGCCCTGACTCTATTGGAATTGATCCAAATAACTGAAAGAACCACTTTAAATACCAACGCTCATAGATATTACGAATCATCACAAAGCGTACTGGACGAGGTGATGCCAACTGCACAATCGCCCAATCTATCCAACTCACATGGTTTCCTAGCAACAACACACCGCCATTAGCTGGAATATTTTTCATACCTTCTACTGCAACTTTGTACTTCATGTTCATGAAATAAGTCAAAATGAAGCGCACTAAACTCTGCGGTAACTTATAAACCGTAAAGCTAAAACCTGCGACTGCAACGGCTGATATAAATAACAATAACTGTGAACTTGCGATGTTTGCTTTGGCAAAAGCGACAGTTACCAACAAGAAAAACAGCATTCCTAGGTTTTGAACTAGATTATTAGCCGCTAGCACTCGCCCTAAGTTGTTTTCTTTTGCGTGGTATTGGATAAGTGAGTTCAAAGGAACAATGAAGATTCCACCCATAATACCAATAAACATGAAATCTAAACCCATGAATACTTTACTGCTAAGTGTTGGCAGGATAAATAAACCCAGCGCCACACCCGCAGCACCAATAGGCACTAAACCTGTTTCGATATAGTTTTTTGACATGCGTGCAGCAATCGTTGAGCCAATAGCAATACCGACACCCGACATCGCCAATATAGCTTGGATAACAATCGTATTTGTCTCGCCTGTTTCAGCCTTAAGAAACGCAGGGAAAGCAGCCAACATAACTTGGCCGATCGACCAAAATACTGTCAGACCGATAATCGATAAAAAGATCACTTTATTGCTCAAAGCATCTTTCAAATTCTTTCGAGTCATCGCCCCACTTGTTAGCGACTTAAAGTCAAATTGATAATCTGCTTTGAGCTCATCAAGTTGCGGCAAGCGATACATCATCACCAGCTCGAAAATACTGGTTGCGATCAAAATAAAGCCGACAGGAACTAATGATCTAAGAATGAAACCTTTATCCGTCGTACCAGCTGGAAACCATGTTTCAAACAGAATAGAGAATATTAATGTGCCGACTAAAATACCGATAATGGCAACCGCCTGAACGAAGCCGTTGGCCTCGGCTAGTCGCTCTTTACCAAATAGGGATTTGATATAACCAAACTTAGCTGGCGAATAAATCGCAGACTGCACAGCTAGTAAGAAAGTCATGGCAAACGATGCCCAAAACCAGCCCATCGCATAACACACGGTGATTGCAATGGTTAGGCCAACAGCAGCCCAAGCCGAGACTCTCATCACCTTGTTTTTAGGATATTTATCCGCTATAAAGCCGGCGGTACTGAACATAAGTATGAACGGGAGGAGAATGAGCGCATTTACTATCGCGGTTAAGTAAACCTGATAGCTGTCGTCGTATACCTTGAATAGGGTGTTTTGAATAACAATTTTATGACCCAGATCAACCACGGTATTAAGGAACACCGCGATTAAAAAGGGGATCGCACCAACGACCTTTAGTAACTTACTCATGACCACTTTGCCTGCTTAGATTAACTGCTTAAAAGCATAGTGAGCAAGTGGTGATTATTTCTCAACTTTATTCGATAAAGTTGAAATTGAGCGTACTAGAAGTATTATATATTGATACCTTAGCGTTTCATGTCACGATAAGTCTATTTGAATAGATTATCTAGGTCGCCTTTGATAGAGTTTACAACCGCACGACTTGGTCGCTTTGCAGCCTCTTTGCTTGAAGCAGTAACTACCTTTTTTTGCACCTTAGTCACTGCTTTGACTTGCTGTTTAGCAACCTTAACGTTTGCAGCCGCTTTCTTTGAGGTTTTCTCAACACGCACTGGTGACTCTTTAGTTTTTGCAACAATCTCTTTTTCGCTAGGTAGTTGTTCTACAGCTTCAGCAATCGACTTAGTAAGAAACACATCAAGTACATCCGCTTGCTCCTCAACCTCGTCACCTTGCATATCAAACTCTAACACCACGTCAAGCGCCGGAACGTTAAGCTCACTCTTAACTGCTTCAACTGCTTCAACTGCTTCAACTGCTTCAACTGCTTCAACTGCTTCAACTGCTTCAACTGCTTCAACTGCTTCAACTGCTTCAACTGCTTCAACTGCTTCAACTGCTTCAACTGCTTCAACTGCTTCAACTGCTTCAACTGCTTCAACTGCTTCAACTGCTTCAACTGCTTCAACTGCTTCAACTGCTTCAACTGCTTCAACTGCTTCAACAAGCGTATCCGGAGTTGATTTGGTTTCAAGTCTTTTATATGCAGTTGCAGGCTCTATTATTGGCATTGTAATTAAAGCATCAGGCTCAATAACCTTTAGCTCATCAGCCACTGCCACTAAGGCTTCACCCTCAATAATTCCTTGAATTAATCCCAAAGGACTTTCTATATTATGCTTACCCGCAAGCGGCAGCCACACAAGTGCGTACAAAGCCCCGCTTAGTACAAGTAGTGTAACCAGCACGAGTGGCCACTTAAATAGTTTACGTATAACCGTTGAGATACCATTTCCCTCAGCAAAGAAATCTTGATCAAGAGGCGATTGTCTCTTCTCTTCGATCAATGACTCGAAAGGGTTATTTCCACCCTCCAAACCATTTAACTTATTTATAGTCTTCAAAGTTATCCCCTATAAAGACCGCATTGGCTTTATTTTAATACATTTAGTGTAGTTAACCCTAAGCATTCTTAGCTGATCATCATGACAAATGACCTAAAGTACGCGACCAAACAACAAGTACGAATAAAGCCTTCTCTATCCACGATCCAGCAGTGATAATAAAAGTTACCTCGATATGGGCTGATAGACATGAGTAATGACATCAAACAAAGCGTTTCTAAGAAAGGAATCTGGGGATGGATGCTATTTGACTGGGCGGCCCAACCTTTTCATACGCTAATTCTTACCTTTATATTTGCACCCTACTTCACCAGTCAAGTGGCCAACAATGACATTATTGGTCAAAGCTATTGGGGTTACGCAATTGGCATTACAGGGATTTTAATCGCCTTGCTTTCACCAATACTCGGCGCCTTGGCCGATACAACAGGCCCAAGAAAACCATGGATTTTTGGTTTTGCCATCATCGGCTGTATCGCGTCATTTTGCCTTTGGTATATTCCACCACAGGCAGACACCAGCACCATGATTTGGGGCTTGATAGCCATAGGCTTTGCCCTACTTGGCTTTGAGTTTTCAGCCGTGTTTAACAACGCCATGATGCCCGACCTTGTTCCAAGAGAAGAACTAGGAAAACTCTCAGGTAGCAGCTGGGCACTCGGTTATATTGGCGGCCTTTTTTGCTTGGTACTTATGCTGGGTTTCATGGTTGGAGATACAGAAACAGGCAAAACCCTGCTCGGCTTCTCACCTATATTTGGACTAGATTCGGCAAGTTCAGAAGGCGATAGAGCCAGTGGCCCCCTCACCGCAATCTGGCTCGCTATCTTTATCATCCCGCTATTGTTATTTACCCCAGACAAAAGCAGAGTAACTAGCCACTCCGGTGCAATTCGCAAGAGCTTAACAAGTCTAAAAAACACACTACGCTCCCTGCCAAAACAAAAAAGCCTCACCTCATTTTTACTCTCTAGCATGCTGTACCGAGATGCACTTAATGGCCTCTATGCCTTCGGTGGAATCTATGCAGCGGGCATATTGCAATGGTCGATTATTCAAATAGGGATCTTTGGCATAGTCGCCAATATCGCTGGTGCAGTTGGCGCATGGTTTGGCGGAAAAATGGACGCCCGATTTGGCTCGAAAACGGTTGTGACCTATTGCGTCTGGTTGCTAATTTTTGCCAGCGTCATCATAGTCAGCACCGACCAACAGCATGTTTTATGGTTAAACGTGGCTGACGAAGCAGGACAAACAAACCTACCGAATATTGTATTTTATCTATGTGGAGCCATCATTGGAGCCGCAGGTGGCTCACTTCAAGCCTCATCTCGCACGCTGATGGTTGATCAAGCAGATCCGAATAAAATGGGTGAGGCATTTGGTCTATATGCACTATCAGGCCGAGCAACTAGCTTTATAGCCCCAATATCTATCGCCTTCTTTACCAGCTTATTCGCCAGCCAACGCATAGGTATAACACCTGTTATTGGGCTATTTGTCCTCTCACTATTTTTACTGCCTATGGTTCACTCGCGCTTAACGAAATAAACGGTATAACATCAGCGAGGAACTTTTTTTAAACATAAAGCCTCCAAGTACCACTAGATTTAACTAACAATAATAAAGGCAGACTATTGTGCAACTTTCCTTAAACAAGCTCTTCGTAATAACCGCTAGCTACTTACTTTTGAACACTGCTGCGATAGCAAACCCACCAGCACTGCTCGCAATGAACCAGCCAATTGCTCACGACGCATCAATCACCGACAGTTTTTTAATGGGAAAATACACGGCAAGCAAGCGCGGTGATTTTGTCAAAATAAGCACACGTTATGCCTCTAGAAGTGGCATGTATATGCAAAGCCTTCCGTATGACGCTTTTAAAGCGATGTACAACGACGCTAAAAGTAGTGGCGTTAACCTAAAAATCATTTCGGCGACTCGCAGCTTCTATCACCAAAAATCCATTTGGGAAGCTAAGTGGATGGGAAAACGTAACGTCGGCAACATTAAAAATGCAGCACGCAGTATAAAGAACCACCAACAACGTGCGGTAAAGATTTTAGAGTACAGCTCAATGCCAGGAAGCTCCCGCCATCACTGGGGGACAGACGTTGATTTGAATGCATTTACCAATAAATACTTTGCCTCAGGACAAGGCAAGAAGACCTACGACTGGTTAGTGAAAAATGCCGCACGTTATGGATTTTGTCAGCCATATACGGCTAAAAGCCAAAGACGCGCCACAGGTTATAACGAGGAAAAATGGCACTGGTCGTTTCAACCACTATCACATCAGTATACTCAGCAAGCCCAACTGCGCTTAACTGACAAGAGCTTTACAGGCTTTGCAGGCTCAAGTACCGCAACACGTATCGGCATTATCAACAAATACGTACTGGGTATTGAGCCAAGCTGCAAATAAGCTAAACCCTTATTGTTTGAGAACTAATTTTTGGGTGGGAGCTTTCTTCCACTCATCAATTTCAGCAGAGTGTGCTTTTTGAATACGGTACTTTTTCAGAAGCTCCGCTTGCTCAGACTGTGCACTTTCACGGTCAATAGCAATCTGATAGCCATTCTCATTTTCAAGCAAGATGACAGGAGCCGCATCTTTAGACAGTAACTCGTAGAACCCTTTAAAGTTCTTAAACGTCTTACCGTTTACCTTATTAATCACCGTATAAACACTGTCATGAAAACCTCGATTAGACGATGAAGCCAATACTTGGCTAACCACTATTTCATCTTCTTGAAGGTCATCTTTTGTCTGTAGGTACTCTTCTTTACTCAAACACGGTGCCGCTAGCGCTTTAGCCACAAGAACAAACCCACCAAAGATAATGTAACGCGGGTCTTGGTCAAAAATAAAGGCTGACTCTAAGGTCTTAGTCAGTGGGATTTTCACCGTCATCGCCTCACCGTCACGTACCAAACCCAACTCAACAGACTCACCAACTAGGTGAAGCTGCACAAAATGTTCGAAGTCGACACGCTTACGCTGGCTCGTCATCACCATGCCATTATTTTCTATTTTCTTACCATCGATACTGCTAATAATATCGCCTTTTTTCAGGAACTTATCTGTCGGCGTATTGAAGCAAACTTTGCTCACCAAAACCCCTGACTGCTTTTCCTTTAAGTTATAACCTTTACGCAACGCTGGACTCACCAATCGTTGAAAGCCTGCTGATAACTCAGGAAAACCATCATAATGGCCGTCTTCCATATCCGCTAAAAAGCGATTCAAAATAGTGACCGGAATCATGTAGCCAATATTATCCTCACGATTTCGCGACTGCATCACAATACCAACCACCTTCTCATCAACTAGTGCCGGCCCACCGCTATTTCCGGGGTTAATCGCCGCATCGACTTGAATCGCTTGAAAGTTCAGGTAACTGTGCACATACGTCTGATGCTCTATACGAGAAATAATACCCTTGGTGATACTCAATGCTTGACCACCCACAGGGTAACCATAAACCGTCACTTCTTGATGAATTTCTGGTAGGTCGCCCAACTCTAACGGCTTAATACTTTTAAACACTTCGGGGTCTTTTAGCTTAAGAATAGCCAAATCAACTTCATGAGCAATAGCGATGACCTCTGCTTCAAATCGCTTTGAGTCACCGTCACGCTGAACTTCGATAAAAGTATGTTTTTCAACGACATGTGCATTAGTGATAATACGACCACCGTCTAATACAAAGCCTGACCCAGAGCCGGATATCGTACTAGAACTCCACGGTGCACGAATATTATCTGACTTAGATGTTGCGTAAATCATGACGACTGAATCGGATAGACGATAACTATCCTCTGCCTCAGATGCTGCCAAGGCTGTATTCATGATCCCCAACATGAATACGATACAAAAAACGCTTAAGGTATTTCTTACACTGACTTGCTTCATAGCTGCCCCCCTTCAACTGCCTAATATTTATTTTATTTCAATAACTTAGGCAGTAACTTTGTTTAATTTAAGATCAGTATACTACTATGATCAAAAAAAGATCATAGATAAATATAACGCCTACTAACCTGTAATAACAAAGAAAAATATCAGCATGAGGGGCATTTTTTCTGAAGACTTATTCGGGCAATTTAAGCACAGTGCCTTCTGGGATAACATTGATGTCCTTAATCACATCTTTGTTATATTCATAAATATCCAAATAGCGACGGCCATTTTCTGGACCATAGATACGCTTTGCCACACTAGAGAGTGACTCATTAGGCAGCAACACAGTAGTTAGTGGCACGGTGCGTGTTACTACTGGAGGCGTAAATGGCTTACCTGTTATTTCTTCCATCGTAAGACTGACAGCTTCACGAATCTCTTCGATAGGCTTACCCGCGTGCAAAGCCTCGCTCACAACCTTTTCCAAGCTCATACTCAGAAGCTCAGGCTTTGACTTATCCAGCATATTCAACTTTGTAAGCACACCAACGGCAACCGTTTGGGTAAGCTGTTGAATATGACTAGGGTCCACGGGTTTTGACATGACCGGCGTGAGGCATACTGAGCTTACCAATACGATATTTAAAAGTTTAATCAATGCGTTATTAGACATGTCTACATCCTTGTAAGGCTAATCTATTACAATAATGAAGGTTGTTGTAACTACACCTTCCGTGACCTCTTCATCAAAATGACCATCGACTTTCTTAACAACTCCATCGCTTGCGACAAGTCACCAATTTCATTCTTAGTCTCTGTTTTAATCGGCGTTTCAAGATCACCCTGACTAAAGTTTTTCACTTTTTCAGTTAACCGCAGCAATGGTTCTGATAAAGAATTGGATAGAATCATAGCAAATATAAAACTCAAAAATAAGCACACTGTAACAATAATCAGTGAAATTGATAAATAATCTCGCACAGACTTAAATAGTGCTGACTTTGGAGCGACGCTAACGAGGTGACCTAACACGCCTTTTTTATCACCCAAAGAAACCGACATTATCAGGCTAACCTCATCCTCATTAGCGACTGATTCATCAGTGAAGATATTCAATCTAGACTCAGTCGTCTCAGACGATAAATTACCGTCCTTACCTTGAGTGTAAATATAGCCTTGTGGGTCAGAAAATAGAGTGCGCCACCCCTGCTCAGTCGTTGAAACTGCTTGCGTAATTAAGTAGTCAGCATCAAGGTTTAATACCAGCACGCCTTGTGATCGACCATCCGCAGTCTTAACAGTACTAGCGTAATGCATCGTCGACACGTTAGGAGAGATTACTTCACCACTATCACGGCTTAGTTCAATCGGTGAAATATAGATATCACCCTTGCCTAGCACCAATGCCTCAGGAAAATAACGCTCGCCACTCTGATCCATTAAATCACCCTTGTCAGATAAGCTTTTTGCTAGGCCATTTTGGCGCTCTATATAAATTACTTCATGCCCTGCCATATCCAACAAACGAATCGATGAATAAATGGGTTGTTGCTGTGCAAATAGCTCTAGCGCATTACTAAGCCCCACTAATGGCTGTTGCTTAGCCATATAAAGCTGCATTATTTTTGACTCACGCAGAAATAATAAGTCCCGCTCGGCATTACTCAGTAGTGTTTCTATATGCTGCTGGGTTCTGGCCAAGTGGTTTTGCTGATCCTTTAAGGCAGCTTCACGCAGTGCTTCCGATGTTGTGTAAAAACTGTAACCGCCAATTAATAACACTGGCAGTAACGTTAACAACATCATGGTAAATAATATTTTGTTACGGATATTTTTCATTATTGTATGTAATTCCTTTTACATCGCTGGTGGGAGAACTCCAGCTGCTTTTGTAGAAAATGCTTGTCGCTCTTGAGGTGAATCCAATTCAGCCTCCAGTAACGCCAATAAATACGGCAAGTTTTGAGCGCGCTGCACATAAGTTTGCTTCCATGTATCAATAGCATCCTCAACCAAAATCTCTGCAGCTGGGCCCAAAAAACCAGTCAATATTTTGGTGTAGCTATTAAACACAGGTCTCAACGACTCCTCTGTCGGCACGGCTGACACAGTCGTTGACTGACTAGCAGATAGAATTGCTAGGCGGTCTAACTCCGCTTGTTCTTGTTGTACCAGCTGCTTAATACTTTCTGAGGCTGACTTAACGCCCATACTCATCATTGGAAAGTTAATTTTCTTCTCAGTCATTAACAACGCGATATAACCAGAGTGCAATCGAAAGCCGGCAAGATAACCACTATCTACGCCAATAAAGATCTCATTATGTGTCTTTCCTATTGCCTCAGCAGCCGAAAATATTTGAGCGATGACGACACTGCTCTTTATTAAAGATGCTTGTTGCGCCTTTGTTAGGCCGCTGTAAATTAGCTTCCCTTGCTTATAGATTGCAGCATGACGTACCCCTTTTAAGGCGCACAACGAATCGACAATTACTTGCATTTTATAGTGTGCCCTTTGAATAAGTTGTTACAACCATTGCAGCATATCCTCGACTTGCTGGCTTAAGCTGGGTACAGACACTGAGCGCTCAGAACATACCCCCAGCGACCGCTCATCCTCTACAAATACAGTGAGATTATTATCCTCTGGCCCGCGCAGCATAATGCGATTAATAGGCCCGAGTTCAGCTGCTTCCATAAGGTTGGGAGATAGACCCGTTAAATAAGCAATGAAGTGATTAAGCGACTCATCATCCATTGTAGAGTCGATTAATTCGCCCATATTATTGGTAATAGTGACGCCAGTAACACCACTTAAACCACTAATAGCCGACATCGCTTTTTGGTTTAGATCGAGATTGTTTTCTATCGGACGTGGCGTTGTAGCTTGAGTAGCAGAAGAAACTGCACGACTAAGCATTACGTCAGGCGCTTGCTCAGCGACTACCTCGAGAGGTATCAAGTCTAAAACCTTATGTACTAACCCCAACACATCTTGTTTTTCACGAGGGTCAATATTAATGATTTCAGCCTCAAGACCTAACTGCTCCATCCAGTCTTCATACACTTCTGGCAGCAACGGTTCACGAACATCTAAGCGCGTTATGCCGATGATCAATCGCCCTTTGTTTTTTATGAAGTCAGCAAATTGCTCAGAGAAGTATTTAAGATCGCGATAAGGGTAGTTACGGTTATTATCTAGCAAGATAACTAAAGCATCCGCACCTTCTGTGAGGATCTCCCACATGAAATCAAAGCGCTCTTGCCCCGGTGTCCCGTAGACATGAACGACTGTATCGTCTGCATCTTTTATACGTACTGTGCCGTAATCCATTGCAACCGTTGTGGTGCTTTTACGTGCCAAGGTCACTGAGTCAGAGACAGGCACATCTGTTCTCACCGCTTTTTGATCAGTGAGTGAGTCTATAGCCGTCGTTTTACCTGAGCCAACAGGCCCAGTGATGATGAGTTTGTACTGCAAGTGGTGATATTCCTTATCTTAACCAATCATTAAAAATAACGTTGGTAACACTTATGTGTGCTATTACTTAATCAGCAGCAGACGTAGCTACTTGGAGGCTTTAAGCCAAATTATTATTTAGAAAGTAACACTCGTTTTAAATGACTTTTCGCATTGGGGGAGCAACAAGATCATTGTTTTCATTAGTTTAATCGCTAAACACTCTTTGAGCAATATACTTAAGAGTTGAACCTTTAAGCTAAATCTATGGACCAACCATCAGGGCTGAAATTGAACCCCGACACCCTTCTCTATAAAAAGATGAGGGAAACATTAAAGGATTATTCCGATGAAATATTTATTATTAGCAAGCCTAACATTGCTGCTTAACGCATGTGCTTCCTATGACTTCGTTCCAACGCCAGTACCTGAGCTGATCTCTAAAGTGACTTATACCACTACTGACTCATCTGGAAATAATACTTGGCAGCTAGATAACGACACATTAAACGTTCGCCACATGAAACTATCAAATAGTGGCCAACTTATTTCACAGCGTGTTACTAAAGCAACACCTAATGAATTTAACATCATTGCGACTGGCTTTGAAAATGCTGACTTCAAAAAAGTAACATCACAACAGGGCAGAAGAAACGCAGGCGTAAAAGAAAAATTAGTGATTGAGACAGCTGAAGGCAGCCGTGTATTCACACAAGATGAGAATTCAAGCTTTCCAGCAAAAATCAATGAAGTGACGAAGACGATTCCACAGCTGTTTTAATGTGAGGTCTAACGTATAAAGCGGAAATGGCGCACCTGATCGGAGTCGAACCGATGACCTTCGCCTTCGGAGGGCGACACTCTATCCAGCTGAGCTACAGGTGCTTTAAATTGGTTTGCGGAGTATACCGCATCTATCAGGAATGAAGAATATAAACTTACCTGACAGAAGAAGCCATCACGTACAGCATTTCTAACGCCAAAGTAGCCCCTGCCAGAGCAGTGATTTCAGACTGGTCATAGGCAGGGGATACTTCTACCAGATCCATTCCAATAAGATTAATCCCTTGCAAGCCTCGAATAATTTTCAGGGCTTTATCCGTCGTTAGCCCTCCAGGAACGGGAGTTCCTGTACCGGGAGCATAGGCTGGATCTAAGCAATCAATATCAAATGTTAAATAAGTTGGTGTATCCCCTACTACCGCTTTAATCTGCTGAACAATTTCATCGGCACTTAGGTCGTTTGCCTCTGCACCATCTATCACTTTGAATGGGTGGTCTTTAACTGTGTACTCGGTACGAATACCGATCTGTACTGTTTTATCTGGGTCAATCAACCCTTCTCTAGGCGCATGGTAAAACATACTCCCATGATCATATTCACAGCCCGCTTCTGAATAAGTATCGGTGTGTGCGTCAAAGTGAATCATTGCCAACTTGCTATGCTGCTTTGCATGAGCACGCAGCAACGGCAGTGCAACGAAATGATCGCCACCAAAGCTTAATATTTTCTTCCCCGCTTTTAGTAAGCGACCCGCATGTTCTTCTACCTCCTCTAAAAGCGACTCATGGTTGCCCGTCAGCGGCTCTAAATCACCATAGTCAGCAACCCTCATTCGTTCAAATGCAGCAAAGCTCCACGGCCAACGTTTCTCCTCCCAACGAATATGTGCACTCGCCTGACGAACAGCCATCGGCCCTCCACGCGCACCGGCACGACCCGTTGTTGCTAAGTCATAAGGAATACCCAACACAAAGACATCCGCACTATTTAGCTCGCGAGACAGTGGCAAGCCCATATAGGTAAATGCATTGGCATAATTTGAAAGACTAGTAATAGGTGACATAAATCATATCTAAGATAGAGACAGTCCTTCATTATAAATTAACTATCGCGGCATTTGCACTTATCCCGACTTTTCCTGTCTACTGTAGCGATACCTAACTTTTATTTAATTAAAACCATCGCGATAATTCAGCATGTGTCAGGTCAAAAATAATAAACTTAATAATAAAACGACAATGGGGAAAATAATGCTTCGATCACTCTTGATAGGCGTATGCTTTACGTTACTAGCCAGTCCATTAGCGCACGCTAATGCCTTAAATAAGTTCTCAGAACTCAAAAATGCCGGCATATTGGTTGTTGATACCCAAGGCCGTCGCTTACTGTCCGACAACCGCAACCGTGCCTTTATTCCGGCATCGACAACTAAAATAGTGACCGCATGGCTAGCGCTAAACCGCTGGGGTGAGCAGCACCGCTTTAACACCGACTTCTACTATGACCAGCAACAAGCTAAGTTATGGGTGAAAGGAAGTGGTGACCCGTTTCTGGTGTCAGAAGAACTATCATCTATCGCACTACAGCTGCAACAGCGCGGCATTAGTCACGTTGCAACACTCGCCCTAGATACTTCTGCGTTTACCGCAGGCTTGGTTCTACCGGGAACGAGTAAGACAAATAATCCGTATGATGCCGTACCCTCTGCACTGGCTGCTAACTTTAATACTGTTAACTTGAGAACAGTGAATGGTCGTATTCGTTCTGCAGAAACACAAACACCATTGACCCCGATTGCAAAGTCACTCGCAAGAGGATTTAAGAAGAAAAAGATTCGCGTTAATACTGGTCGCGATCCAAAGGTAGCAGAACGTTATTTTGGCGAGCTATTTTTAGCACTGCTTAAAAAACAGGGTGTTACGCATGACAACCGCATCGTTTTTGAGCAATCGCCGGCAAAAGCACCTTTTTACCAACACAAAAACAGCAAGACACTCGGCGATATGATTCGCCCTATGATGAAGTACTCAACTAACTTTATCGCCAACCAGCTTGCGCTAATAATGACTGCTGAGCACCTTGGACGACCGGCTTCCGTACGCGACGTTCAGCAGTATATGGAAGGCACATTGAAAGCTAACTTCAATTGGGAAAACATTACATTCAAAGAGGGCGCGGGACTATCTAGAAGTAATCGTATCTCCCCTGTCCAACTTGTTGAGTTATTAGAGCGATTCCGCCAGTGGCGTCATTTACTTCCTGAAGTAGAAAAAGGTGTCTTTGCAAAGTCTGGGACATTAAAAAAAGTAAGTACGTTAGCGGGTTATATTGTTGATGGTGGGCAATGGAAACCCTTTGCATTAATGATGAATCAATCGGTGCCTTATAAGTTGAGAAACCGCATTGCAAAAGAGTTAAGACAAACACTGTAAATGCTATACACTGCCAGCTCTTATACCGTTGGCAGTGGTTTACATCATGCAGACTCGTCATGTTTTAGCCTTAATATTTCTCGCTGCTATTTGGGGAGCTTCATTTTTATTTGCGCGTATTAGCTCACCCGAGTTTGGTCCATTGCCCTTCGCTTTTTTGCGTGTCGGTATTGCAGCGCTAGCCTTAGCACCCATATTATTTATGGCGAATCACTGGCAACTGCTGCGTCAAAACATTGTTATTATCTCTATCATCGCACTGCTTAATTCTGGCATTCCATTTATTTTATACGGCTACACTGCCCTATATTTAAATGCCGGTATTACCTCCGTTTTAAATGCAACAACACCTATTTTAACGGCCGTCATTGCCCATTATTATTTAAAGTCACGATTAACACGCAAACAGTTAATTGGTTTATTTATTGGAATTATTGGCGTCACGATATTAATGTCCGAAAAAATCAGTTGGTCGGGGACTAATATACTGCCCTTGCTCGCGCCGATAGCAGCCTGTCTTTGTTATGCGATTAGCGCAAATATGACAAAGAAAAAACTGAGTCATATCCCACCAAAATTAATTGCAGCTAGTAGCATGTTGACTGCTGGGATGATATTGATGCCCTTTGCTCTAATGAACCTGCCCGACAAGCTCCCTAGCCTATTAGCTTGGAACTCGATGTTCGCTGTTGCCTTAATATCGACCGCACTCGCTTATTTAATATTCTTCCATTTAATTAGAGAAATAGGGCCTGCTAAGACGGTTAGTGTCACCTTAATCATTCCAATTTTTGGCATCTTATGGGGGGTATTATTTTTAGATGAAACAATTACTTTTACAGTTGTAGCAGGTACACTTGTTATCTTGATTGGGGCATATCTATCTTTATCGCTAAATTGGTTTACTGGCTTACGGCTATAAATCTGTGTTTAGCCGCTTTTTTATGATTAGAAATTTAACAAATACATCATTAAAAATGGTATGCATAATACTATTTTACCTATCTTCTGTGTATGCAAACCTCTCACTTGCCGCGCCCGAGCGCTCACTAAACTTAAACCTACATGAAGAAGCTTGGCTCCTAGATAACCCTACAATACGTTTAGGAATAGATCGCGCCTTTCCACCCTTCGGCTCAATAGACAAAGACAATAATTATACTGGCTTCACTGCAGACATAATGGCGCTTATAGCTCAAAAATTAGATATCGAATTTGATATCAAGAAGCAAACACCTTGGAGCGACACTATCAAGCTCGCTCAACAAAGCGAGATAGACATGGTCGCTGGCTTGGTGATTACCCCAGACCGCGCAAACTATTTACACTTTACGTCTAGCTATATCAAAAACCCTTCAATTATTGTTAATAATTTAGATAAAAATGGCTACATCGGTAACCTTAAGAATCTATATGGCAAGACCGTCGCGGTAGAAAAAGGCTCATTTTCATCTGATGTGCTAGCACGTGACCACCCCGAAATAAAACTACAACAAGTTAAAAATACAGAAGTAGCACTAGAGCTAGTATCAAAAGGAAAGGCTGACGCTTATGTTGGAAATGCAGTAACCGCTAGTTTCCTTAGCCGAAGACTGGGGTTGAATAATTTATTTTTTTCTGGGAATACAGAATACTCCAGTGATCACAGCATCGGCATTGTAAAACCTAATTTGCTATTAACGTCCATCATGGAAAAAGCACTGGCTTCTATTGACCTAGAAACGCGTGAGCAAACAGCTAATAAATGGTTTGGACTTAGGGTAAGACCCCATATTCAGCGTAATACAGCGATCACTTTAGGCTCTTTAGCTGCGCTATTACTGTCAATTGCTGCTATCTGGATCTATACGTTAAATAGAACAAAAAAAGCATTAAGCCTTAGCGAGCAAAAAATTCGACAGCAAGCTAACTTTGACTCGTTGACAGGGTTATTAAATAGACGACATTTTAATAAAGTTCTTGCTGAGGAAATGGACAAGACAACGATCAACCCTTTCGCATTGTTATTTCTCGACATCAGTCAGTTTAAGGAAGTAAACGACACATTAGGACATAGCATCGGTGATATTTTGCTTAAGAGAGTATCTAGACGCATTAAAAATAGTGTTAGAACCTCTGACATTGTTGCTCGACTGGGTGGTGATGAATTCATCATCATTGTTAAACGTGTCAACAGCCGCGAGACGATTGAAAAAGTTGCTCAAACCGTTCGCGCTGCACTTAAGTCTGAGTTTATGATTGAAGGTCATAGCATCCATATTTCATCAAGTATTGGTGTGACGTTATATCCTCAAGATGCAAGAACGCACGATGAGATTTTAATTAATGTCGACCAAGCGATGAATGCGAGTAAGCAACGCGGCCCAGACAGTTTCACCTTCTTTGATGAGTCCATGCGTGATGCTTTACGTTTAAAAAATGCAACACTGAGAGACTTAAATAGCGCTCGTAAAAAGGGCCAGTTTGAGCTTTTCTACCAGCCTATTATCAACTTCGAAACAGGGCAAATAACAAAAACTGAGGCACTAATACGCTGGCAACACCCTGAGCGTGGAATGATTGGTCCAATGGATTTCGTGATGCTAGCGGAAGAAAGCGGCTTGATTCATGAGATGGGTGAGTGGATATTTGAGACTGCCACTCAGCAGGTAGCCGAGTGGAGGAAACAATTCTCCCCCAACCTTCAAGTCAGCATTAACACCTCACCACTGCAGTACCGTGAAAATGGTATTGATGTGAAAGACTGGCAGCAGCAGCTAGAAGCATTAAACTTATCAGGTAGCGCCTTAGTGTTGGAAATTACTGAGAACTTACTAATGGATACCAGCAATAGCGTTAAGGGCAAACTCAAAGAGTTGTCTAATGCTGGGCTTGAAGTAGCGATAGATGACTTTGGTACAGGCTACTCTTCACTGTCTTATATGAAAAAGTTTGATATCGACTATCTTAAAATAGATCAGTCTTTTGTTAAAAATCTGACCGCTGACTCTGAAGATATGGCACTTTGCGAAGCTATTATTGTAATGGCTCACAAGCTTGGATGTAAGGTTGTGGCGGAAGGGATCGAAACAGAGCAACAATGTAGCCTATTGAAACAAGCAGGATGTGACTTTGGTCAAGGCTACTTGTTCTCTCGACCTATTAACGCTGCGGGTTTTGAGGTTCTTCTTAAAAACGGACAACATACATTAGACCCAACTGCTAGCCCGCAAATTTCACTTCATATTTAAAGCTTTTCCACTACGGAAGATCTACTTTTAAACTCACTATCCTAGAAAATAAACTCATCTGGCATTTGCAGATAGGCAGTTGTATGTATTCAAAAACCCAGTTCAATAGCTGAGCTAACTCCATAAACCGTCAACGTATTTTAGGATTGGATACCCGTTAAATTTTCACCAAAAAATTAGTTGAACAAACTAATGGTATTGAGTGTCGAAAAAGATAAAGGCGAAATGGATATAATCCCTAGCGCTTACAAAAATTTCAATTAAGTCATAGAAAACCAACATGATCTTGTTAAAATCGTTCATACCTTGAAGCAGACTATCTGTGTAAAAGGTAAATAACCATACCGGTTCAAATTGCCAAAACCTTGAAGGAGGTCCAAATGGCTAAAGTAAAGCGGAACAAACCGCGCAATCCTGTCGCCGTCCTGCCAATAATGCGCAAAGGCGGCGTTCATGAAAAGAGTCGTTCTGCTGAGCGACAACAAGGGAAACAGAAGCTTAAACAGCTTGTTTCTAAAGTTGAGGCCGGTCTTTCCGGCCTTGATTGCGTCTGGTGTATGGCTTTTTAATAACTCACTCAGCTACTTTGCTACCATTTAAAACAAGCTACTCGATAAATACAATCAATCACAATAACCCTCTTCCCAACTCACAAAACACAACGACTTCCGTTACCATAGTTGAAACACACTAGAGAGGAAATCACATGTACAAGCAAATGACATGCAGCCGGTGCTATAAACCGATGCTCCCCAGAGTGATCAGTGAAAAGTCTGCCACCTTACTTATCGAACAAGAAAGCCTATACTTTTGCTCACTATGCGGCCATGAACAAGCACCTGTTGGTGGCAAACTAAGGGGATGGGTTAAAAAACTCTTAATCGTGCTCGTCATGTTTATATTAGTCACCAGCTTCCTATATGCCATATAATCACTTTATTCGGCTGAACTAATATAGCCATTACCTAATTTGAGAGTATATGCATGCGACACCAGCCATTTGATCAAAGTGATTTTCGTCAAGGCTTAGGGCTTTTTCCAACAGGCGTCACGATTGTAACCACACAGTCAGATACCGGCGAACCTATCGGCATGACCGTCAGTAGCTTCAACACCGTATCACTCGACCCACCACTAATTTTGTGGAGCATCGACCGTCGTTCACTCAGCCTTGATACTTTCACCAATTGCGAACACTTCGCTATTAATGTCTTGAGCAAAGGTCAGCAAGACCTATCAAACTTATTTGCCAGTAAAGGCGCTGATAAATTTGCAAATACACCATTCAATCAAGGCGTCGGCAAATCACCACTATTTAGCGGCTGCATCGCACAGATGGAATGCAAAACGTGGAAAACCTATGACGGTGGCGATCACGTAATCATTGTTGGTGAAGTACTAAGCTACCACTACAACACAGACCTAGAGCCACTCGTATTCTACTCAGGAAATTACGCTGAAATAAGGTCGTAAGCGACTCGAATATTCAAACACAAAAAAGCCGTCAAACCGAATGCTAATAATTGCACTCAGTTTGACGGCTTTTTTATATTTCAAGCTAGATCTAAAAAAGATCTGACTCTCATCTGCCGAAAAAACAACTTACCAAAATAACAAACACTTCAATACCAAAGCATTATTATTCAAGGCAACGCTACTAAGTTGTAATCAAAACTCGAACAGCTTGAAGCTCGAGTATTGCACGACCTAGATGCTCTTCAGCAACACTAATCTGATCAGTAAAGTGAGCAATCTCTTCATCACGAATCGCAGGATTAACCTTCTGTAGAGCGGTCAAACGCGCCACCTCAGTTTCCAAACGCTCACGACTTTGCTTCTGTGCACTTTCAATCAAAGCAGGTAAACGTGTTGCAGCCAAGGCATCTGCCTTTTCAATCACACTTTCAATATCACTACGAATCGCAGCAATACCCGCTTGAGCTGTTGCTTTCTTAACACGCTCAGCGCGTCCGTTAATCATGTCATGCGTAATCTTTTCAGCATAATCAGTCCCCTTAGCCGTCAACAACATACGTGTTGGCGTCAGGGGTAAACAACTTTCAAGCTGTAGCGACTTAGGCGCGATACAACGCGTACCGTAAATAACTTCTAGCAATAACGACCCCGGTGGCAGACCTTTAATAGCAAGCGTCGCAACCGTCGCATTACCCGTCTCACCACTTAAAATCATATCCATCGCATCAGCAACCAAAGGATGCTCCCAGCTCAAGAAGTCCACATCTTCACGACTCAAACCAAATAGTCGGTCAGTAGTTACCGTCATATCGTCATCACGCAAACCGGGGAAAACATCAGACAACATCTGCTCCGTCGGACGAAGTATCAATGCTTGTTGAGAGTGATATTCCTGATCGATATTGAAACAATCAAATAATAGCTCTAGGTAATCATCCAATGCTTCAGGTGCTTCAGCCGCTTCGATCTTAGCAATCAAATCAGCAGCAACGTCCTTATTACAGGAGTTGATTTCAAGTAAACGATCACGTCCCTGCTCCAAGCTATCACGCATTTCTTGCGTATAACGGGCAGTATCACTAATTAAATCTGCTAGCGCTTCATCAGGATGTGTCAGTTGCTCATGCAACTCACCAGCAAAGTTCTCATAGATCGCTTTACCTACTGCACAACTATGCGTGAATTGGTTCAAGCCTTCTGAATACCACTGAAATAACGTTTCTTGCGCACTATCTTCAAGATAAGGCACATGAATTTTAATTGTGTTTTTCTGTCCAATACGATCCAAACGACCAATACGCTGCTCTAGTAAGTCAGGGTTTAACGGTAGATCAAACAATATTAAGTGCTGCGAGAACTGGAAGTTTCGACCTTCGCTACCAATTTCAGAACAAACCAATACCTGTGCGCCGTTCTCTTCATCAGTAAAGTATGCGGCTGCACGGTCACGCTCAATAACAGACAAACCTTCATAGAAAGCAGCACTGCGAATACCCGCACGAAGCTGTAAATAGCCTTCCAAAGCCACCGCTGTTTCTGCATTTGCACAAATAACTAAAACTTTCTCAGGCTTGAGTTCTTTCAGCTTTTCTTCTAGCCACTTCACTCGTGGGTCGCCACTCAACCAAATCAACTCATCTGACTGCGCTTCAGGTGTTAAACCTTCAACGCCACGTAGCTCATCATCACTATAAATACTTGGCGCAGGTAGCGAATAGCCGAGCAATAGACGCTCTGGAAAGTCAGGAATCGCAGCACGTGTATTTCTAAACAACACACGCCCTGTTCCATGCTGATCTAATAGCTGACGTACCAGCTGACTCACCGAACCAGTTCCTTGAACCGCACCACTCAAGTAAGGCTTAAGTGGCGCAAGTTGTGCATCAGTCAACACCGTATCTTCTGGTAAAGCCAATAACGGCTGCACAACCTCATTCAACGCTTGATAACCTGCTTCTTCTTTGCAGAAAACATCAAGGTCATGAAAACGAGAAGGGTCTAATAAGCGCAAACGCGCAAAATGACTTTCAATACCTAGCTGCTCAGGCGTCGCTGTCAATAACAACACACCTGGAATAACATCCGCTAACTGCTCAATACATTGGTACTCAGGACTTGCTTTCTCAGGCGCCCACTCTAAGTGATGCGCCTCATCCACAACCAACAGGTCAAAGCCTGCTGCCTTTATTTGTTCTTGTCGTAACGGAGACTTGGTCACAAAATCCAAATCACATAAAATTAATTGCTCAGTCTCAAACGGGTTCTCTACCGCGTCCTTTTCTTCTTCCTCACCAAATGGGTCATCTGTCCCATCAAGCAACAAACGTGCTTCGTTGAAGATAGAGAAGTTCAAGTTAAAACGACGACGCATTTCCACCAACCACTGATGTACTAACGAAGGTGGCAATACAAGCAGTACACGACTAGCTAAGCCAGTATGCAATTGCTGGTGAATAACCATACCCGCTTCAATCGTCTTACCCAGACCCACTTCATCCGCTAATAAAACGCGAGGTGCAAAACGCTGCGCTACTTCATTGGCAATATAAATCTGGTGGGCTAAAAGGTTAGTACGCGAACCCATCAATCCAGTCACACCTGATTGCTGTAAACGGTGTTTTTGGTCGAGCGTTTTCACACGAAGGCGGAACGAGTCACCTCGATCTAGCTGACTACTGAAGAGTCGCTGCGCTGGCGAGGTAAATTGCACGAAGCAATCTAACTGTGACTCTTGCACAATTTGCTGCATGCCACTGTCATCTGCCGCAAAGTAAATGTACAAGCCGTTATTCTCAAGGACTTCCTCAATCACTAACTGCTTTTCATCGATCGTACGAATCGACTCACCCTCTTTATAAGTCACTCGACTTAACGGAGCATTTTTAGCTGCGTAAGAGCGTTCTTCTTCCACCGCTGGAAAGTTAATTGTAATCAGTCGATCCGCAACTTCTGAGACGACACCCAACCCTAATTGCGCTTCGGTATGACTAACCCAACGCTGACCTACAACAAATTCCATAGTACTGAACAACTCTCTGATGACTGATCTAAACACTTATTCGACGCAACTGTACCAACTCTAGATAAGAGTGCAACGCTAAAAACAACATGCTATAAAATTTATACAGCTTATAGTCATTATTCCAACTTACTATATAGAGACTCTTGAATCTTTCACCTATAATCTCGCTATTCACGCAACAACCTGACGTGTTGCAGCTCCTTTCCGGGTGCACATTCATTACTGGAGTAAATATGGAATACAACCCTCAAGAGAATAAGTCTCTTAGTCTCATCCTTTTCATTGCAGGTGCTGCAGTACTTGCAATAACTGTTATTGCATTAGTTACAAACCTTGGTTCGACTATTTCAAAGAATAGTGTCGATGGTGACGCTAAAGCGGAGTATCGTCAGCTAGCAATGAACAAGATATTAGAGCCAATCGGATCAGTTGTTTCAGTAGACAAGTCACTTGCTCCTGTTAAGCGTACCGGTGAACAAGTTTACACAGCTGTTTGTGCGGCGTGCCATTCAACGGGTTTGTTAAACTCTCCAATGTTTGGCGACAAAGCTAGTTGGGCACCTCGTGCCGCATTAGGCTTACAAGGTTTGGTTGCATCAGCGATTGCTGGAAAAGGCTCTATGCCTGCTCGTGGTGGTAACCCAGCAACAACTGACGAAGAAATTCGTGACGCGATCCTACACATGACCAAAGACACCGGGCTTGACCTTGAAAAGGCAGGTGGCGAGTCAACTGAAGCCGCTGCTACGGCGACAGAAGAAGCGCCAACAGAAACAACTGTTGCTGAAAAGGTTGCTACTGAAGCCGCGGCTCCAGTCGTCATGGTTAATAACGTAAAGGGTATCGACGTTTACGCTAAGAACTGTTTTGTCTGCCATGACAATGGTGTTTTAGGCTCGCCAAAGATCGCTGTTAAAGCCGATTGGTCTGCTCGAATTGCTAAAGGCACCGATGCTCTTCATGCTTCAGCAATTAATGGCTTAGCGTCTATGCCTGCACGTGGTGGTAACCCATCATTAGAAGACGACGCTATCAAAGCAGCTGTTGACTACATGGTTAGCACTGTAAAATAACTAAAATAGTTAGGAACACACGATGACATTACCCGACAACATAGCGACTAGCGTACAACAAGCCTTACTTGAAGATATCGGTACTGGCGATGTTACTGCTGATTTGATTGTAGAAGTCAGTCAGTCTGAAGCTACCGTTATTTGTCGTGAAGATGCCATATTGTCAGGCTGTGCTTGGTTTGATGAGGTTTTCAAACAAGTTGATGCCAGCGTAAAGGTCGAGTGGCATTTTAAAGATGGCGATAACGTTCCAGCCGACGCTATTCTTTGCAACCTAAGTGGCTCATCTCGTTCGTTACTGACAGGTGAGCGTACTGCTCTGAACTTTGTGCAAACATTATCTGCAACAGCCACTGCAACAAATGCCTTCGTTAAACTTATCAAAGGCACCAAGGCCGATATTCTAGACACTCGTAAAACGCTACCCGGACTTCGTCTTGCTCAAAAGTATGCGGTGACTTGTGGCGGTGGTGCAAATCACCGTGTTGGTCTGTATGACATGATTTTGATTAAAGAGAATCACATCATGGCGGCTGGCTCGATTACTAAAGCCATCGCCAATGCGCGAAGCTTGCACCCAAGTATTAAAATAGAAGTAGAAACAGAGACACTTGCCGAGTTTGAAGAAGCGTGTGCCGCAGATGCTGACATCATTATGTTAGATGACTTTGACTTAGAGACGATGCGAAAGGCTGTTCAGAACAACCCTAAAGGTATTCCTTTAGAAGCTTCTGGTAATGTGAATTTAGAGACTGTCGTGAACATTGCAGAAACAGGTGTAGATAGAATTTCTATTGGTGGAATTACTAAAAGTGTTGAAGCAATTGACCTATCGATGCGCTTCAAGCTCTAACACGTCACACCTCCTGTCACATACATACAAGCCTTGTCACATTTCGACAGGGCTTTTTTTATGCCAACCTTAACAGAAACCAAACAAACGATTAAAATCAACAACTTAAAATAACGTGAACTTTTGGCATAGCTGTTGCTACCTATTAATCAGCAACACAACAACAATAATATGCAAACGAAGACAATGTGTAAGACGAAGACAGGCAGCTAGATAACTAATAACAACAAACGAATAATAAAAATAATGCCTGTATAACAAAATCAATAATTTCAGTCTTACCGACTTTAGAACACGCCACCTCGCTCCCTCGAGGTGGCGTTTTTATTTCTGCGATCTCTGTAACTCCCCCTTTTCTAAATTATCAACTCGATACGAGTGTCGTGACTGTGCTTTACCCTATAAAAAGCGTAGAATCAGCAATAATTTTAAGAATCCCCAATAGTCATTAATATTAATCAGGGGAAGCATATGGGCATCATTGAATGATTGAGCTGCAGGACGTAAGCAAAAAATACCCCACAGGGCAAATTGCACTCTACAACGTAAATCTTAGGCTACAACAGGGCGAAATGGCATTTCTAACGGGCCACTCTGGCGCGGGTAAAAGTACCTTACTAAAACTAATCGCTCTTCTCGACCGTCCGACACAAGGAAAAGTGTTGATTGATGGTTTTGATATTAGCCAACTAAAACAAAACCAAGTGGCTAATTATAGACGAAGCATCGGTGTTATTTTTCAAGACCATCATCTGCTGTCTGACCGTACCATTTTTGATAATGTTGCGTTACCACTCATGATATCAGGCATGCGCCCTGCTGATATCGAGCGTCGCGTGCATGCAGCATTAGATAAAGTTAATTTAATGTCCAAAGAAAAAGACTACCCAATGATGCTTTCTGCAGGAGAAAAGCAACGTATTGGTATCGCTCGCGCGGTTGTTAATAAGCCCAGCATTATTTTAGCCGATGAACCAACGGGTAATCTTGACCCTGGCTTGGCTTCTGACATTATGCAAACTTTCCAACAGTTTAATGAGCTTGGTGCAACCATCCTGATCGCCAGTCATGACCAACCGCTGATTGAACGCATGGGCAAACGCATTATTGCGCTACAAAAAGTTAAGGGCCGGTGAGCAGAATGAGCAAAACTAAAAAACAAGCGACCTCACCTATTCGGAGCGGCGTTAGCCAGCACAAACAAGCATTCACTCATAGCTTGATGCACCTTTGGCAAAACCCGATATCGACATGGATTACGCTTGCGGCGATCGCTATCGCTTTATCGTTACCTGCAGGCTTGTACATTTTATTGGGTAACCTCAAAACGCTAACTGATGATAACCGTGAAGTACCGACGATCTCGCTTTACATCAAACAAAATATCACTGAGCAGCAAGCACAAGATCGTGCCGAACTTCTCTCAGAGTTAAAAGACATAGAAAATGTGAAGCTCGTTCGTCGAGAAGATGGCCTTAGACACATGCAACAAATTGCAGGTGTGCAAGACATTATCGATACCGTTGGTGGTAATCCACTTCCTCACGTACTCGTCGTTACGCCCAAAATGAGCTTATTCGGTGACTCCGGTGTGGACTTGGAGTCACTTGCTTTACGACTCAAGAACTACTCAGAAGTCGATACCGTACAAATGGATATCGAGTGGGTTCAACGACTTAGAGCCATTTTACACATTGCAGAACGTGTTGTATTGGTGGTGGCGTTCCTTTTAGGACTCACCGTATTACTGGTTGTGGGCAACACCATTCGCTTGAATATTGAAAATAGGCGAGAAGAGATTGAAGTCACCCGATTAGTCGGTGCGACGACAGCCTATATCCGTCGTCCTTTCTTGTATGGTGGCCTTTGGTATGGGCTATTTGGAGGCGCGATGAGCTTAGTCATCGTCCACTCTTCCTTATTGTTTATGATTGCCCCTGTAAACCGCCTTGCTGAACTCTATGGAAGTCATTATTCCGTCTCAGGTCTTGGCGTATCAGTCACACTTATTATATTGTTCTGCAGTAGTTTACTAGGACTGTTTGGTGCATGGTTAGCCATGGCTCAACACCTTCGCAAGAAACACCTAATGCAGGAGTCATAAGGCACCACCTATGTTTATCAAACAACTCCCCCCCCATCTGATTAATCAGATCGCTGCTGGCGAGGTTGTTGAGCGCCCTGCTTCTGCAATCAAAGAGTTACTTGAGAACTCACTGGATGCAGGTGCGACACAGATTGATATCGACATAGAGCAAGGTGGCGTCAAACGCATAAGAGTGCGTGACAATGGCCGAGGCATTAATAAAGAAGAACTCTCTTTAGCCCTTAGCCGTCACGCAACCAGTAAAATCGCATCACTTGATGACCTTGAAAGTGTTTTATCCTTTGGCTTCAGAGGAGAAGCACTGCCAAGTATTGCATCAATATCTAGATTGGCGGTCAGCTCTAAGTCTCAGGACGAAGACCAAGCCTGGCAACTCCAAGGTAACGGCCAAGAAGAGTTCGATGAACCGACACCCTGCTCACATGCTACCGGCACGACGATCGACGTTAGAGATCTTTTCTTTAATGTCCCTGCTCGACGTAAGTTCTTAAAGACCGAAAAAACTGAATTCCGTCACCTTGAAGATGTTGTTAAAAAAGTAGCGCTGAGTCGCTTTGAAACAGGCTTCACACTCAGACATAACCAAAAAACGGTACTCAACTTACGCCCTGCGACAACCTTAAAAATGGCTGAGCGCCGCGTTGCTGAGATATGTGGCCCGGCATTTACCGAGCAATCCATTCGCGTTGAACACGAAGGTGCGGAACTGACGCTGACTGGCTGGATAGGCCTGCCAACGTTCTCACGCTCACAAGCAGATTTACAATACTTCTACGTTAACCATCGTATCGTAAGAGATCGCGTCGTCACTCATGCAGTGAGACAGGCATATCAAGATGTCTTGTATCACGGTCGCCACCCTGCTTATGTATTGTTCCTAGAAATAGATCCAACGAAGGTTGATGTCAATGCACATCCAACTAAACATGAAGTGCGCTTTAGAGAATCGAGCCTTGTACATGGATTTTTATATAGAAGTCTTCATCGTACATTGGCGGAACTTCGCCCCCAAGACCAACTACCCGATCAAGTAGGCCACGCAAGCACTACAACAAGCTTGGCAGATACTACCCGTAACTCAATGGTTTACCCATCGCCATCTGATCAACAAAATCTCAAAATCCCTGTCAGAGATCAGGTAGATTTATATCGCCGCCTACATGGAAATGACAGCGTTGGAGAATCACCTGCTCAATCATTATCAACCGGTAATTCGTCTGGCACTCATACGAGTCAGATGCACACGCCACAGCAAGCGAGTACTGGCTTTAATTCAATGCCCGTACAGCAACTTAGCAACCCCGCAGAAACAGGCGAAGCACCTCCTTTAGGTTTTGCACTAGCTCAACTGCATGGCATTTTCATACTCTCTCAAAATGAGCACGGCCTAATTATTGTTGATATGCACGCAGCGCATGAGCGCATTACCTATGAATACCTAAAGCGCAGCATGGCAGCAGATAGTATTCGCTCTCAGCCTTTACTAGTTCCTCAGGCAATTGCTGTCAGCAAGAAAGAGGCAGACTGCTCTGAGGCCAATAAAGACACATTTGAGAAGCTTGGCTTTTTGCTAGACCGACTATCACCTGAGAAGCTAACCATTCGCGCTGTACCTAGCCTACTTAAAGACTCTGACGTTGAAGGCTTAGTTCGGGATGTATTATCTGACTTACTGACGCATGGCAGCAGCGAACGTATACAACAAGCGATGAATGAAATACTCTCGACCATGGCATGCCACGGCTCAGTTAGAGCAAATCATCGCCTGACGGTGCCCGAGATGAACTCTTTACTTCGTGATATGGAACGTACCGAACGAAGTGGTCAGTGCAATCATGGCAGACCGACATGGACCCAACTCAGTGTTGATCAGTTAGACAAACTCTTTATGCGTGGGCAATAAAATGACACAACTAGATACTCGATTGCCTCCCGCTATTTTTATTATGGGCCCAACAGCCTCGGGCAAAACCGACCTTGCTGTTGAGTTAATGGATAAATACCCTTGTGAGTTAATCAGTGTCGACTCTGCTCTAATCTATAAAGGGATGGACATAGGTACAGCAAAGCCAGATGAAAAAACGCTTAAAAAAGCACCTCACCGCCTAATTAGCTTTTTAGATCCCTCTGAAAGCTACTCTGCGGCTGACTTTAGACGCGATGCCCTAAAGGAAATAAAAGAAGTCACTGACGCTGGCAAAATCCCGATTTTAGTGGGAGGTACTATGCTGTACTACCGCGCATTAGAATTCGGCCTTGCAGATATGCCTCCAGCCGACCCAGAGATAAGAGCAGCGTTAACCAAAGAAGCGGAAGAACATGGCTGGCAAATGCTACACGACCGACTTGCAAGCATTGACCCTGCTTCAGCTGTGCGTATACATCCCAATGACCCGCAACGATTACAACGCGCATTAGAGGTTTACCAACTCACTGGTATCTCTATGACGGAGCACCACAAAAAAGCGGCACAAGACGCTTTACCTTATCGTTTACTAAAAATAGCGTTAGTTCCATCTGACCGAGAATGGCTCCGTCAAAGGGCAGCTTTGCGCTTTGATTTGATGATAAAAGCTGGATTTATGGACGAGGTAGAGAAACTTTATCAACGCGATGATTTACATAATAAATTACCATCCATCCGCTGCGTAGGCTACCGACAAGCGTGGGAGTTTTTAGACGGTCAGACTGACTTCAATGAGATGAAAAACCGTGCTATTGTAGCGACTAGACAGCTAGCAAAAAGACAACTGACTTGGCTACGTTCCGAGGATAACTTATCTGTCTTTGACACGCTCAAGTATGACATTTCTCTCATTGAAGCCGAAATTGATGCTTTTTTAGCACGAAAGGTCTCTTAGTGTGATGAAATGTACTTTTAGTTCAACCGCATATACTGGTATTATTCACCGTGTATGCAAGGAAGGACTTATGCATACAGCTTCTTACGAGATTGGGAAGCTCACAGGTAATACCTGTTTGCGAGAAACACAATAAAATATAGCAATAACCACAACTGAAAAGAATTAAGGAGAACGACATGTCGTCTAAAGGACACATGCTACAAGAGCCTTTTCTGAACGCTCTGCGTAAAGAAAGAATCCCAGTAGCTATCTACTTGGTAAATGGAATTAAGCTTCAAGGTCATGTTGAGTCTTTCGACCAATTTGTTGTTTTATTAGGCAATGCAGTAAGCCAGTTGGTTTACAAGCACGCTATTTCAACAATTGTACCTTCACGCCCTATCAAGCTAAACATCGAAGAATCAGAGTAATCTGTTGGATTTAACCCCTAGACCCAACAGAATGGGGTGGTGCCTCACCCTATCGGTTGCTCTCTAAATAATAAACGGATAGCAATTGGAATTATTTGACATACCGAAGCACGGCGAATCTAGAATAGACAGTGCCGTGCTGGTTCAAATGAAGTTACACTCCCTTGGCGAGCAGAGAAATGAGCAAGAGTTTAAAGAACTTGTTCGGTCTGCTGGTGCTCGAGAAGTTGCCTTTATTCAAGGTAGCCGGAGCAGACCTGACTCCCGCTTTTTTGTAGGTAAAGGTAAAGCCGAAGAGCTTCACCTAATCGTGGAAAATACCAACCCAGATGTTGTTATCTTTGACCACGACCTCAGCCCTGCTCAAGAACGAAACTTAGAAAAAGAATTACAGTGTCGAGTGATGGACCGCACAGGCCTCATCTTAGACATCTTCGCTCAACGCGCACGCTCGCATGAAGGTAAACTTCAAGTAGAGCTAGCCCAACTCCGCCACATGTCTACCCGCCTTATCAGAGGTTGGACTCACCTTGAAAGACAAAAAGGTGGTATCGGTATGCGCGGACCTGGGGAGACACAGTTAGAAACCGATCGTCGCTTGATATCAATTCGTATCAAACAGATCGACAAACGCCTAAATAAAGTAAACAAGCAACGCGAACAAGGCCGTCAGTCACGGAAGAAAGCAGAGATACCAACAGTTTCTCTTGTTGGTTACACCAATGCTGGTAAATCAACGCTATTCAACCAAATGACACAATCAGAGGTTTATGCCGCTGACTTACTATTTGCGACGCTTGACCCGACACTTAGACGTATTGACTTAGAAAACCAACAAACGATTATCCTAGCCGATACGGTTGGTTTTATTCGTGACTTACCTCACGAGTTAGTGGCGGCCTTTAGAGCAACACTACAAGAAACAACAGAAGCAGACCTTATCCTTCACGTTATGGATAGTCATGACGAAGATCGTGACGAGTACAAAGTTCAGGTTAATGAGGTCATTCACTCACTAGGCGCTGAAGCTACACCTCAGATCGAAGTGATGAATAAAATAGACTTACTCAATCAAGAACCTCGCATCGAATATGGCCACGATGGCGTACCGACACGCGTCTGGTTATCTGCAATGACTAATTCAGGTATTGAAAAACTACTTGAAGTACTTAGCCAAACGTTTGCTGATCGCGTATTTATTGGTGACCTTATATTGCCGCCTGCCTTAGGCCGTCTTCGCGCCCTACTTTATGAAGAAGATGCGGTCACAGAAGAGTCTATTAGTGAGAAAGGTGAATACTTACTCAATGTTTCAATTAAAAAGCGCCGTTTAAATAGTATTTTAAGTAAAGAGTCGCTTGATCTGAAACAGTTAACTAAACAATAAACTGATTGTAATTAGGTATTTAAGCGTAACTATTAAAGTATCGCTTATTGTTTAGCCGTTTGGTTTATGTAAGAATGCCCTAAAGCACACATATGGGGAAAAAAATGTCTAAAAAATTATACCAATGGCTAGGTGCACTAGTGATAACAGCATCGCTAACGGCTTGTAGCGATGAAATCACATCAGTCTCAACAACTGAAGAAGCTGCAGCAACCACACAAACAACCACTGGCTTTTCCGTTTCAGACCTAGGTTTAGGAACAATCACAACCGCCACACCTTTTAACATACATGACGTAACACTCGCGTTTCCGAACTATAGTGTTGTTGAAGAGCTAAACTTTCAAGAGGGTAAGCAGTACCCTATTATTAGCGTCTCTAAAGGTGCTAAAACACTCTTCACGATCAACCCAACGCTAGACTTAAAGTCTATCTACTCGGTCGTCGTGGAAGATAACCTGATTAATAACAGCCTTAACCATCGCTTAGGCACTCTATTCAGCGACATTTATGCTGATGAGAACAAGGTATTTAAATGCCAAGCCGGTGTTGAAGAGATGTCAGGAAAAGTACTATGCCTAGCACCTAAAGCAAGTAAGTTACTGTACCAGTTTGCTGGAACGTGGAGCGGCCCGGATGCTCAACTACCACCAACAGAAGTCTTATCTCGTTGGGCACTTGAAACGATTATCTGGAAGCCATAGATAAACATCATAAAAAAGGGGCTTAGTCATCACTCTGACTAAGCCCCTTTTTTTGCTTTATTGTTTTGACGTTACACCTTACGATGTCGCACCACTTAAGTCACCGGCACGGTCATTAATACGACACAGTGTAGAGTACAAATCATCATGCTGCTTAGTCTGCTGCTCTAAAGTGAAGTTATCCAAACAACGCTGACGGGCCTTCTGCCCTAGCGCTAGTCGCTCCTCTTCACTCATGACAACTATTTTTTCCCAGCTATCTGCCATTGCTTGATCATCTGCAACAGGTACGACATAGCCAGTATCATCAATAATATACGCGTTATCACCAACATCTGTCGCGACACACGGAGTCCCTGAAACCATCGCTTCACCTAGCGTCAATGGAAAAGCCTCACCCAAAGATGTTAATGTGGCGATGTCATAAGCATTCACAATATCAGGGATATCTTCACGATTACCTAACATGTATACCTTACCTTCCAAGCCCAACGATTTAACTAAAGCAGTCAGTGTTTCATTACTGTCATCAACATTAGTACCCACCATCATGAAGCGTACATTGTCATGCTTTTTAGATAACAACGCTGCTGAACGCAAGAAGCCTTCATGATTTTTCTGACGATGGTAACGGGCGGTTTTCCCGATAACGATACAGTCATCAGGAATGTTTAATTCTTTTCGTATTGCTAAGCCTTTATCACGCGCTGGCATAAAGCGTGTCGTATCAACACCGTTTGGGATTACAATCGCTTTACTGTTGTTAAAGCCATAAGGTACATGCTGCTCTTTATTCAAGTGCGAAACGTACATCAAGCACTCTGGCATTCCTGACATCAAACCCCAAAGACGTAACTGCAAACGCTTACGCAGAGGCTCTTGATCATAATGCTCTAGTGGCTCATGCACCGTCCAAATAACATGTGGACGTTTTTTTAGGAAAGGACTACACAGTGTCCCGAACACCCCACCTTGATACATTGTTCCGTGAATAACGTCAGGATTAAATGCTTTCAGCATTCTGTAACCTTGCCACAAAGCAAAGGGATGCTTTCTCAAGGTTAACGAGTGAACAGTCACTCCAAGCTCACGAATACGATCTGCTAGATAAGTCTCCCTATCCATCGAAATAACCATCATTTCAAACTTGTCTTTATCCAATGCGGCAATTAAGCGCATTAACTGTACTTCCGCACCGCCAGTTTCTAGGCCAGTAGTTATGTGAGCAACCTTGATCATGCTTGATACCAAAATATTTTTATCATTGGTTTTCAGTATAGACATTCATGCAGAACAGAATCGATAAACCACTGACAGATGGTGAGTTTATCTAGGTTAACTGTAAGGTTTGCCACACTTGTCCAGAACAAATTAATGACGAAACGTTACATCCCTAATGGAAAAGTTAACGTATAGTAACCATTAAGAAATAAAAGTGAACATTTTAATGTCTATTTAAATAGCACTCTTCTGTTCTCTTCAAGTTACCGATAAACTAAGCGACACAGAACATAACAGGTTAATCTTCATGACATCTCATTACGATCTAATTGCCATTGGCGCTGGTAGTGGCGGCCTTTCAGTCGTTGAACGCGCATCAGAATACGGCGCTAAAACTGCAGTTATTGAATCAGGTGAGCTAGGCGGCACCTGTGTAAACGTAGGTTGCGTACCAAAAAAGATCATGTGGTACGGCGCAGGCCTTGCACATTCCTTGCAAGATGCTGAAGACTACGGTTATGAAGTAACCCGTGGCAAATTAGATTGGAAGAAGCTCATTGAAAAGCGTAATAACTACATCGGTAACATAAACGATTGGTATAAAGACAGCTTTTTAAGCGAGCGTAACATTGACCTTATTCAGGGTTTTGCACGCTTTGTTGATGAAAAAACAATTTCGGTTGATGGCAAAACTTACACTGCAGATAAGATTGTTATCTCAACAGGTGGCTACCCATTCATACCATCTGACATTCCAGGTGCAGAATACGGCATTACCTCAGATGAGTTCTTCAATGACTTAGATGAGAAGCAACCACAAAAAGTTGTCGTCGTAGGTGGTGGTTATATTGCCTTAGAGCTTGCCATGTTGATGAGCGGACTTGAGTCAGAAGTTCACTTGCTGCACCAAGGTCGTCCAATGCTGCGTAAGTTTGACGGAACGCTGAGACGCGCTTTACGCCAACAACTTGAAGATGATGCGATCAACATCAATGACAATGCTATCGTCGCGTCAGTTGAAAGGCTCAATAACGGCAAACTAACTATTGCGTACACAGATGGCACTAGCCTAAGCAATGTAGACAGTCTAATTTGGGCGATAGGCCGCCGTCCTAACACAGCAAATCTAGACCTTGAAAACACTTCTATCGCTGTTAATGATAACGGTACAATTATTGTCAATGATGTTGAGCAGACTAACGTTGAGCACATTTATGCACTAGGCGATATCATCGGTAAAGCTGAGCTTACACCTGTCGCTATCGCCGCTGGACGTCGCCTAGGCGATCGTTTATACGGCAAAAAGCCAAATAGAAAAATGTCTTACGACGACATAGCAACAGTCATGTTCACTCACCCACCGATTGCTACAATGGGCCTCAGTGAAGAAGATGCCGTTAAACTTCATGGTGGTGACCACGTAAAGGTCTACAAAACTGATTTTGTACCGATGTATCACTCACTGACGCGTCATAAAGTGAAAACACATATGAAGCTAATAGTGCTAGGTGAAGAAGAAAAGATCGTCGGCTGCCACATGATTGGTACCGGCGTTGATGAAATGATGCAGGGCTTTGCAGTTGCGATTCGTATGGGAGCAACTAAACAGGACTTCGACGATACTATCGCTATCCATCCTGTTAGTGCTGAAGAACTTGTAACAATGCGTTAAGGCTTTTTCTCTAGCGACGTATATTCTCTAAGTACACTGCTAATTTCGTCCCCTTTCTCCTTGTGAAGCATTTTCACAGGGAGAAAGTCTAGCTGCTTTGCCATCCAATACGTGGTTTCACGTGAACCATCTCCACGCTTAACAGATATTTTAACTGTGTCGAAAGTACCTGCATTAGTTGTCAGCTTTTCACTCCCTTCACGAACGAAACTGTAGTCTTTTAGCTCACCTCGATCCAGCACGGTATAATTTAACGTCGGTAGCTTTCGGTTTAAATCATTCGCTACGACCATCTCTAAAATACCGCGATCCAATACATTAGCGGGCACCGCTAAATTATAAGATTTACCTTTGTAAGCACCCACTGCACGGCCTTTGGCAAAGCTTGCCTTATCAAGGCGTTGATCTTTTCTCACGACTTCATCATAAAGGTATGAAGTAGGGATAACCCGATCACCCGAAAACAACCCTTCTGACTTTTCTGTTATTTTAGCGCCTGTTAGTAACTTAGCGAAGCCTGTTGCCCGAGTCGACTTGTGGTATTGGTATTTATTGCCCTTAAAAGTCAGCGTACTTTTCAAATACCCCAGTGATAAGCCGTTTCGCGATACATCAAATACTGACGACATTGCATTAGGCAACGCCATTGCGGTGGAGCTAGCCACTAGCAATGATAAGCCCGCACCCATGGTTAACAATCTCGACAACATAACAAACCTCTTTCTTAATAATTAGTAATATGGACTAAAAGCAACCAATCAAAGTTCCTAACCGTATGTAATATAAATCAGGCACTAACACTTAGATATGAAACTTTATACTTGAAATATCGCCCACAAGCCTGATAATCACTTGTGACATAAAGAATCAGTTCCATTTCGCATCCCTAAAATTAACCATAGAGGCTTCCTAGTGAGCATAGTAAAACTGACCGACGACAACTTTGAAGAAGAAGTTCTAAAATGCGGCCAACCCGTTTTAGTGGACTACTGGGCTGAATGGTGTGGCCCTTGTAAAGCAATTGCACCGCTTTTAGAAGAGCTTGCTACTGAATACGGCGACCGCATTAAAGTTGCAAAGCTGAACATTGATGACAACCAAAGTACACCACCAAAATACGGTATCCGTGGCATCCCAACACTGATGTTATTCAAAGGCGGTGAAGTGGAATCAACTAAAGTTGGCGCACTGACTAAGTCACAACTCACTGCATTTTTAGACCAAAATATCTAAAAAGTTAGAATAAAGGCCTCTATTTGGTGAAATACCGAGTTGAGGTCTGAATTATCGTTGCACCAGTTTCAAATTTCATGCTAGGCTTCACCCATCGAGAGAATATTCATTATTCCTGTTACTCAGTTCGCCTCTCCCGCGACCTATTTTCTGAGTCGATTATCTAATATAAATCACCCTTGGCATGACGATTATTTCGTTTGTTCCCACACCACAATTAATAAAACTTATCATTCATGAATCTTACAGAACTAAAACATAAATCCCCTTCCGAAATCATAGCTATTGCAAAAGAACTAGGCGTTGACGGTATGTCACGTGCTAGAAAGCAGGACGTTGTATTTGCAATCCTTAAAGCACTAGCCGCGAAAGGCGAAGATATTCATGGTGACGGAGTTTTAGAAATTCTGCAGGATGGCTTCGGCTTCCTACGTTCTCCAGACAGTAACTATGTTGCTGGTTCGGATGACATCTACGTTTCACCAAGCCAAATCAGACGTTTTGGTCTTCGTACGGGTGACACGATAGCAGGTAAGATTCGTAATCCTCGTGATAATGAGCGTTACTTTGCACTGCTAAAAGTTGACACGATCAACTTCGAAGCGCCAGAAAACGCACGTAACAAAATATTATTTGAAAACCTTACGCCACTACACCCGAACGAGCGCATGCGCATCGAACGTGGTAACGGTAGTACGGAAGATATTACAGCACGCGTTATTGATATCGTTGCACCGATTGGTAAAGGTCAACGTGGCTTGATCATCGCTCCGCCGAAAGCGGGTAAAACGATGATGATGCAGAATATTGCTCAAAGTATCGCGACTAACTACCCTGATTCTCACCTAATCGTATTATTGATCGATGAGCGTCCTGAGGAAGTAACAGAGATGTCTCGCATGGTTAAAGGTGAAGTTATTTCTTCTACCTTTGATGAGCCAGCTAGCCGTCACGTACAGGTTGCTGAAATGGTTATCGAGAAAGCTAAGCGCATGGTTGAGCACAAACAGGATGTTATCATCTTGCTTGATTCGATCACTCGTCTAGCACGTGCTTACAACACGGTTATCCCATCGTCAGGTAAAGTACTGACCGGTGGTGTTGATGCTAACGCACTACAACGCCCTAAGCGTTTCTTTGGTGCTGCACGTAACATCGAAGAAGGTGGAAGTCTGACAATCTTGGCAACAGCATTGATCGATACTGGTTCTAAGATGGATGAAGTTATCTACGAAGAATTTAAAGGTACAGGTAACTCAGAAATTCACCTAGACCGTAAAGTTGCTGAGAAGCGTGTCTTCCCTGCAATCAATATTAATCGTTCTGGTACACGTCGTGAAGAGTTACTAGTTAGCGAAGAAGAGCTTCAAGCACTTTGGGTATTGCGTAAGTTCTTACACCCAATGGAAGAAGTTGAAGCGATGGAATTCCTATTCGATAAGCTGCAATCAACGCAGACTAACGAAGAATTCTTTGCATCAATGAAGCGCTAAGTAGACTTAGCACTCCATCGAATAAAGCGATAAAGCTTAATCTATTTTAAGCTTTATCGTTGTTTGACTCATCTCAGGCTTAGCTGCTCCAGCGGTCTTATTTGGTAAAAGCTCAATCAGCTTAATATCCTTACCAAACACTTTCTCAGTATTATTAAACGCTTCAAAGTTAACCGTACTCAGTTTTATCTTTTGACTCTTATCGCCTTGTTTAACGGTTGCATCAACCACTGCTACGCCAGACCATGTACAACGTGCGTTGATTGGGCAACGTGAATCCTGACCAATCTTATCGAATGTTACACTCAAACCAGAATTTTGCGCCTGTACTGTTTTACCTAATGGCACAGTGATCGTGTCTGAAATAGGTGTCTTGCGGTAATCATAAGCTGATGATCCACAGCCACTTAAAGTCGCCGCTACAGCACCAGTTGCTATAATTTTAGTAAGTAGTTTTATCATACCTATCTGCCTTTTATGTTATCGTTTATTTTAAGTTATTAATGGCAGTATAAGCCAAAAACACAGGAAGTGCGCAATGCCTGCGAATACAGATTTACGCTGGTTAAAACCAGCCGAACTTAAAGGAGCTGCTCGACGCTTCTCTGAGTTTTGCAAAACCGATATAAAACAACAAGCAAGTGCTGACGAACAGTTTGATGTTGAAACATACAATAAGTCGGTAAAACTTATTGTAGACAAGCTTAAAGCGTCTCGTGAGACGATCAAAAAGGTCTCTGAATAATGCTGATTCAATCATTAAGTGCAAAGAATTTTCGTAAGTATGAGCAGCTTAATATTAATGACTTACCTGAGAAAGGCGTCATTACTGTTAGTGGCTTAAATGAATCAGGTAAGTCGAGTATTGGTGAGGCAATTTGTTTTGCACTCTTCGGCCGGACATTTAACTTAACTGGCGAAAGCGCGACAAAATTGATTCGTTGGGATACAGAAGCGACATCAGTGTCATTGGCAATCAGTGACTCAGGGCAAGATTACATCATTGAACGTAGTATCGATAGAAATGGGATTAGTGACGCTAAGCTTATTAAAGCTGATACTAAAGTTGCCATTGCAGAAGGTACTGAAGCGACTGACACTGCAATTATTGAACTACTTGGTTTTGGATTTAATACGTTTGCAGATTCATTTTACCTAACTGCAAGAGATCTGAGTAACCCAGACCCTGATAGCAGTAGTATTAAGGAAATGGCAGGTATTGGTGATTACGCACGCATTAGTGACGAACTAACGACGGCGACTATCAAAAACCAACAAAAAATTGATGAGCTCTCCCCTCTTATTAAAGACAAAGAACAAGAGCTAGCAGCCATTGATCTTGATGAGACTTGGTTACCCGAGCTTGTCGATACACGCGAAATTGTTGATATTGAAAGTAAGTATAAACAGAACTTCAATGGCAACTTAGCTGAACTTCCTAGCCTTTATAATGAAAAGCAAAAGAAGCACAAAAGTACTCGCCGTCTATGGAGCTTCCTAAGCATCTGTACGTGGTTACTATTCCCACTGCTATTGATTGCGGCACTGGCATGGGTTGGTTTTCAGTTCTTCCCTGAATACGTCAGCATGTTATCTGAGCATCCTAAGGTTAGCCCTTACATGCCAGAAGTTCAAAGCTGGGTTTCTCAGTGGGGCTTTAAGAGCACCATGGGCTTAGTCATCATCACGAGCCTTGTACTATGCTTCAAATGGTTTACTGAGCATAAAAAAGAAGCGCAACTGACTGAGGCTAAAGTATTTTCTGACACTATTAGTAAGTCACACGCTCACTCACAGCGCTCTTTAGAAAGCCTGACAACATCGCGTCTACGACAGACACTACAAGGTAAGATCCAAGCGCAGTCTGCTTTATTAGCGCCACCACAAGACGATACGCCTCATATTTCGCAACTTGCTGAAAAGTGCCAGACATTTACTGCTGATACGGGTGACATCGAAAATACGGTTGTACGTCTACGCGACACGCTAGATAAGCAAATACAAGAGTTAAGCACTTTGTGTGAGCCGCTAGATGAGCAAATAGGCAGCGAGAAGGTTCGTTCTGACCAAGCCGGCGCTATTCGCTCTAGGCTTCAAATACTCCAAGCTGAAGCAACAGATAACCAGTCTCAAATCAAAACACAGAAAACAGGTGTGCAGTTATTACAACGTGCATCTGATGCTCTGATTAGCGACTTCAATGCGTCTATTACTAGCCGTACAGACGAAACAATGCCGCTGTTTACTGAGAATCGTTACAAGCAAATTAAGATTGATAAGCGCTTATCAGTTCAGGTTTATTCAGACGAAAAAATGGACTGGATTGACTTTGATGAGTTATCGTCAGGAACACAGCGTCAGATCTTATTGGCCGTGCGTATTGCGATGTCTGAGCAGCTAGCGAAGAACACTGACAATAATCATCAGTTTATATTCTTAGATGAGCCGTTTACTTACTTTGATCAAGATCGAACGAAGGCTGCGTTAGAAGCACTGCCTCACCTAAATGAAACGACCTGCCAAGTTTGGATTGTCGCACAAGAGTTCCCTGAGGAATCTTATACCGACAAATCCATTCCATGCCCTGAAACAGGTCAACGCGTTCTGGATGTATAACTAGAGCGTTGTAACGGCTGGGGTTTTAAGAAACCTCAGCCACTCTTAACGTCGCTTTCAATCGTTCTGCATCAAGATGCCTACCAATGATCTGTAAACGAGTGCTACGCACTTCACCTTCAGCCCAGCGGCGATCATAGCTACGGTCAATTCTTGACCCGACACCTTGCACCACTTGGCGCATCATCTTATTCGGCAATTCAGCAAAGCCTTTCGTTCTATATACATCCTGCTCGCGAATCAACATCTGTAAGCGACTCACTAACAAATCACTATCCACACATCCCATTTCTATCATCACAGAATCAAAGCCATTACTTACCTGGTCTTCATCAATCTGAATTTTATCGATACCTACTTTCTTGTTAGAACTGCAGTCCCGATTAAACAATAAGTCTGGGTTTACCAAGCCGTGCTGCATTGTAATGATTTCAGGATCATGACTTAGCAAGGCTCTTAGCTTCTCTGGCAGCTTCTTACGAATTACTGAAAATACTAAATCGGTTTTACTAATCAATACCACATCAGCAATGTCGAGCTGAGCTTGATATAAAAACTGTAAGTCTGGATCAATCACCTTGCCAATTCGACCAGAAGTACTACTGTAACGCCCTTCTGACAATGCTGGACCATCTGCAACGGTTATTACCGAATCAATCGTAAAGTGATCAACTAAGTCATCCGAGTTTAAGCGACGGATAAACGAGATCGGCAATACCGTGCCTGGCGTCTCAATCATCACGTGATCAATATCGTCACTGCGCTGTGCCAGCTCTTTCATCATATGGGTAAAGTCATGCTGTACAGCACAACATAAGTTGCCATTACTCAACTTATAAATACGATTACCTAGAGGGAGTCTTTGAACGTCCTCCACAGCGTCGAAGTCCGTACCACGAAGAATTTCAGAATCAATACTACTTTCAAGCGGAACACTAACGACCACTGCTACGCGTCGTCCTGTCGCTTGCTTTAGTACACTAGACAACAAAGTTGTCTTTCCACTACCCAAGAACCCTGTCACGAGGGTTGTGGGGATTTTTTGCTTATTCATTATATTTATTAGCCCCTTTTTTGGAATCTTTGCTACCTTATTGTCCCCATAAGCGCAAAGTATTCATGCATTTATCGTACCATAGCTCTATCACCCTGCACAGGTAAGACAACAACAAGTTACTGCCAGTTCAAAGCCTCTCAAAATATAAATGCGCCTATGCTAAGCTCGCTGTCTAACTTTCAAGATGAGACACACCATGAGCACAGAGCAGTTTTTAGACAAGCTTCGCAATGAACCTAACTCAATCGACTTTGAAGATACGATGGCCGCTATCGAAGCGGGCTATGAATTCTCACCAACCGCATTCAAAAATGGTGATGTTGAGAATGAAGCGAACCAAAATAATGGCTCATGCAAGATTTTTTCATACGCTCAATTACAGGCGCTGAACGCTGATGAGACTTTGGCATGTTTTGGTCGTTATTATCGCGATGATGTATTAAAGCACCCTGACGGTGCTGATCACGGCAACATTCGTAACTTCATGCAATATGGATGGATTGGCGTAGAGTTTAGTGACTCAGCACTAACGCCTAAGAAAGCTTAAAAACAAGTCCATGCGGGGGATCAAAAGCGGTCTCCCGCCGGACTTTTAGTGTAGCTACACAATGATGGATCTGCGGATACCCAAATCATAAGCTAACTAGTCGCACAAGCAATAACAGCTCGCTCAAATGCTTAACTAATACATACCAAAATTCTGTCAATAACTCAAATAAATCAGATGATTGGCAGTTTTTGAAGCTACTTTTCACCAATTAACTAATACCTCACGACGTCTACCAATTATCCGCTTCAAAACCGACCATCATTCACTTGGTCATCATTTTCATCTCGTTAAGCCAGCATTAAAGTGCAGTGCTAATTTAAAGGCGGATACTTAGCGCTGTACTCGTACATTCTAATTAAAATAATTTCACACAACTTTGGAGTCATCCCCCGTGACTATATCCCTGAACAAAGCCCTCTGGGCTGTCTTTTTATTGCTAACGTTTACTGCTGCAAATGCTGCACGTGTAGATTCGCGAAAAAGTACTGCCGTATTTTATGGCCCCAACTTGCCTACTGACGTTCTATCGCAGTTCAGCCGCATTATTGTGGAAGCTGACAACGTAAAAAGACATGAGCTTGATGAGTTACGCGCAAACGGTGGTGATGTCTTTGCTTATTTAAGTGTTGGTGAAGTGTCCCCTACTCGTAAATGGTTCGACAAGATTCAACCTTCATGGGTATTAGGTGATAACCGAGTGTGGGACAGCAAAGTCATGGACCTTCATTCTCCTGGCTGGCAGAAATTTATGATGGAAAGCATTGTTGACCCGCTTTGGGAAGCTGGTTACCGAGGTCTTTTTCTCGACACTATGGATAGCTTCAAGCTATTTGCAAAGAACGAGCGCCAAGAGCGCGAACAAGTTCAGGCACTTGTGTCATTGCTTCAGGCAATTCATAAGCGCTACCCAGAAATGCGCTTTATCGCTAACCGTGGTTTTGAAGTATTGCCTTCTATTGGCTACTTACTCGAAGCGGTTGCTGCAGAGTCTTTATTTGAAAGCTGGGATAACGGCCTAAAAGTGTACCGTGAAACCAAAAGTGAAGACCAAGATTGGCTATTAGATCAACTTCACCAAGTCAAAGCTAAGCTACCTGTCGATATCATCATCATTGACTATGTTGAACCGCAAAAGCGCGATAAAGCTGAGAAAGTTGCTAGCCGAATCACTAAGGAAGGTTTTATTCCTTGGATCTCAATCCCTGCCCTCGACATGGTCGGCGTTGGTGACTTTCAACCACAGCTCAAAACTTACCTACTACTGACTGATAGCAAAACAGAAAGCCATCACCCGCTTGAGCTAAATAAGTACAGCAGACTTCAGCGTGACTTAGCCGCTGATGGTTTGAAACTTGAAGTTCACGACATTCAGTCTGGCATGCCAACTGGCCACTTAATTGGTCGCTACCTTGGCATCATAACTGCTCAGCCTTTTAATGAGCAATTCAGTATTTATCAGAACTGGTTACGTCGCCAACAGCATGAAGGAATCAACATCCAAGTGCTTAACGCTGACGCAGCAATACCTTCAGGGTCTTAAACATGAAACAAGTCGACTCTCAAACTAAACTATTTAACCTGCCTATTCTGCTACTTATTACTGTAGTGCTTATTGGTTTTTTCGTTTTACTATTTCCTTGGAAAAGTGCCTCTTTTCTTGGGGATCAAGACTCGGCTGCGCTAAAAGAACAGTTTTCTAGCCGACTTCAAGCTGAGTACCATCAGCTACTACGTAACCCTGATGCCGACAATCAAGATGTGCTGACACTTGCACAATCTATGACGAAAAAAGGTTTATGGGAGAAGTCACGTAGCCTGATAAGTGAACGACTTAATGTTTCAATACTCTCAAGCAGCCAAAAGAAACAGCTGGCTACAATTGAACTACGTAACTATTTAGACGCCTACTATACTGCTTCAGCGTCAGGTGATAACCCAGACGAGCAGCGAATAGATGTACGTCAGCACCTACAGTTGCTTGAAGACTACCAAAACCTAAAACCTAAAGAGCTAAAAGCACTTGCTGAGGCAAGCACAAACTTTGGTCTCCTACCTCAAGCCGTTAAAATCTATCAGCGCTTAGCTGAAATCGATACAGAAAACCGTGCGGAATGGCTAGCAGAAGCGGGACGCTGGGCTGGACATGCAGGTGATCCTATTAGCTCTGCGGCAGCCTTTAAAGAGGCCAGTGAAATCAGTCAAGGTACAGGCCGTTTTAATGTTTATACCTATGCTTGGTTGAAAGCTGCAAGTAAAGCTGGGCAAAAGCAGGAAATTAAAGACTTTTTAACCGAGACTCGTTATCAGTTACCACAAGCACCAGAGGCATTGGAAGCACTTGCAACTGCAAGTCTAGAAGCTGGTATTCCTGAAAGCGCGAGTGATTTATTTGCTCACTTAGCAAAACGAGATACACCAGACAAAGCTCAGCGCTGGTTAGAAAAAGCGGCACATTGGGCAGCGGAAACTGAGTCATATGACAACGCTAGTCACTACTTGAAGCAAGCGGTAGCACTCGCGTCTACACCATCAAGTAAGTGGGCGATCAACCAGCGACTTATCGAAGTCTATATAAAGGACAAGCGACAAGATCTAGCACTAGACATCATCAAGCCATTAATTGAGTCAAACCCAAGCAATACTGGTCTTGTTAGAAAAGGTGTTGAGATTGCAGTACTAGAAAAAGAACTAGGACTTGCACGTGCCTGGAACAAAGTTCACTTAGAGCGCGAGCCAAACTCCACTAAGGCGCTATTGAGCCAGACAGACATTGAAACGCTTGATGAGAACTTTGTTGAAGCGAGTAGCTTTATCAAACGCGTCATTAAACTAAACCCAAAGAACTTAGAGTTCCGTGAGCGCTGGGCCTACCTTGAAGAAGTGCAAGGTAACGACGCACTGGCTTTACAGCTTTGGCAGTGGATGAATCAACAGAAAAGTAGTGACAAATATCAGAAGCAAGTCATTCGCTTGGCGCAAGCAAACATGGACGGCGAGGGTTTAAAGATATTGATGGACCTTGCTCGTCAGCAACCGCTACCGACTCAAACCGTGAATGATATTTTCTTTTACTTAACAAAGAATGGCCAAAAAACTCAAGGCGTTAATTTTATTAGCGACTACTCAGCTCAACACGGCCCTATACGTGAGCTATTAGAAACTCTTGCTAATTGGCTTGGCTCTGAAAAGAAGTACGCTCAAGCAATCACTATATGGAAGCAGTTAGAGCAGAGCTTTGGCAATAGCACGAAATATAGCCTACACAGATTTGAACTTCATTGGGCGCTAGGCCAAAAGGAACAAGCACTCACGCTTTGGAAAAACCACCAGACCGACTGGTTAGCAATTGCAAAACCTTCACAAGTTGCAATCATGGCTGACCTTGCTTGGAGCTATGAGCAAAATACTGCTGCGCTTTCATATTATCAGCGACTAATTAAAGCATCAGACAAGAGCAAGATTAAAGAACGTGTGCTTTATCACACACGTATTTCTTTGCTGTATGGCAAGCTAAACCAATCACAAGCAGCGATTAAAGCCGTACGACTTGGCTTTATGGAAACATCTGATGTTGACTTGATGCTTAGTGGCTTGCAGCTTACCTTTGATGCAAAAGACTTCCGAGGTTTCACTCAGCTATTAACGCTATCTAAAGAACAGTCTTCACGCTTTGCAAAGAAGCCTCGCTACTGGTTATTACAAGCGGCATTCGCGAATCAACAAAAGCGCTATGCGGATGCGGGTGCTTTATACCAAAAAGTCTTAGCACTTAATCCTAACTCTAAAGATGCGCTAGATGGTATTCGTGGCATCAATGTTGTTATGGCGGATGCGAAGAAACAAGCCGTGCTAAAGAAAGTATTGGCGATGCAGCAAGCTTTTGATAAGAAAGACTACTTATTATTAGGCAAGCTTCTTAACACTGCTGACAGTAATCCTGCTGAGTTTCACACGATCCCTCAATACTGGTCTATCAAGAGCCAATTTAGTTATCAGCAGAAGCAATACCAACAGGCGCTTAACCACTACAAACAGTTACTGTCGTTACAACCTGACTCTATCTCAGCGAAGCAAGGCATCATCTTGAGCCTGACTCAGATGAAAAACTTTACTGCGCTTAAGCAAGTGTTGGCTCATTGGCAATCGCTTGCCGAGAGTAACTATGACCTTTGGCCTAACTATGCCATTGCTTATCAAGCGATGGGCGATTACCAAGCGAGTCTTAAATGGTTTGAGATGGCTAGCATCAAGCACCCTGAAAACTACACCATGTTGCTTAGTTATGCAGAGTCTCTAGATAAGCTAGGCCAACCAGCTAAAGCTAACCAAGTGCGTACTGCTGGCGTTAAGCAGCTTCAATTGAAACTGACCTCAGGCACGTTTACTCAAGATGAGCGCAGAGAAGCTCTATTCCAATACTTAAGTGCATTACAAAAGGTAGGTACTCAAGCTCAGTTTGATAGCGTATATGCTCAGCTAGACCGTGCTACAAGAAGCCAAGCAGATAAAGACCGCATGAATGAAATTGCGATCTCTTGGGCCTTAGACAAAAACAACCTAACTCAACTTAAGCGACTACTCGCACGCGCTGATACACAGCAAATGAAAAAGCCATTATGGATGCAACTTGCTATCGCTCTTAAGTTGAAAGATAAAAAGTCACTAGCTGCGATTTTAAAGAGCCGTGCTAATGAGCTGTCGACGAGTGACCGCGTTAGCGCACTGATCGCACTGGAGAGACAGAACGAAGCATTTAATGTTGCTAAGCACGCAATGACAGCAGGAAAAACTCAAAAAGAGCGTGATATCGCTAGGAAAATAGCACTGTCACTGGCTAATGGCCGTGTCTCTGAGTTCGTTGCAGCTTACAACGCTAAGCGTATTGGTGAGCTATCAGTTAATGAGCAAAGCTTAGAATACAAACAAGGTATGGGTAAGAATGACCTACCCTTTGCTTGGGACATTAAACTTAAGAAAGCTCAGTTAAGCGATAACTCTATTGCAGGTAGTGACATCGATGAAAAAGATGTTTCTGTTGGTTTTGAGTGGAAGGATACCACCGATCAGGTGAATGCCAGACTTGGTATCTACGACAACGGTGATGACACTCAAGCTTATGGTAATTTAAGGTATCAGAAGCAGTTGAACGATACGTTTAGTGCTAGTGCTGAGTATGGTTACAAAGAGACACCCAGTGAAAACTCATACCTCAGACAGTACGGACGTAGAGACCGCTTTAAAGTAGATGTTAATGCAAAGATTGGAGATAACAAAACAGCCCAACTTTCAGTGTGGCAGCATGAGTTTAACCGAACTGACAACGGTAAATACTTAGCCAGTGGAAAGGGTGCAAGAGCAGCAGTTGTACACCGTCAAAATACCTTAAATGGTCAATGGTACGGTGGCGTGCAGGGTACATTGCAAAGCAATGATAATGCATCGGATGTTAGCTCAAGCAACGCCCTTTCAGAATCTACACAGAGTGTTGAATTAATTGCAGGCTTTAACCATGGTACCCCAGGTCAAGGCATAGCAGGAAAATCAGAACTTTCTTACAGTGGTTCTGTTGCTTTAGGTCATGAATGGCCTACAGGACAGATTAAGGCACATGCTGAAGCTGCAGTAAGTAAGGACTTATTTGATAATGATGAATTAAGTCTAGCGGTGTTTTATGACAAAGGCACTGAGAGCGATTCAGAAGATAAAGGTTTGTTATTGAAGTACAGGAAGTTCCTCGACTTCCCAGTAACCCAAAAATAAAGATAAACAAAATGAAAAGAAAATCCATGCAAGGGCATGTCGCGATTGATAACTTTTCGCTTCCGCGCTCACAATCAGAAACACTAGCACCGCTTAGGCCAAAACCTGAGAATGCGGTATTTGAAGTAATTTTATTACCTCTTTTAGTCCCTTTTCTCGCTTGGTTAATGGGTCGGGAAGATCTGTTTTTCTTAGAAACACCTTTCCCATGGATGCTACTGGTCCCGACACTGACAGCTTCACGCTATGGCACACGCTATGGTTTGTTGAGTCTATTAGTAATGTCGTCACTGAGTTTGCTTTATGCAATGGTTTTCCAACCTGCAATACTAATGCCGCTTAGCCAAATATTAGTTGGTAGTCTGTTAGTTGTACTAGTCATTGGTGAGATGATTCAGTACTGGGGTAATCGTACCCACCTACAAGCTAAAGAGCTTGAGTCTTACCGCCAAAATGCTAACCAATCAGAGCAGGCTCTGCAGCTGCTACATATTTCTTACAGCCAGCTGGAAGAAGATTTGGTTGCAGTTAACCAGTCATTGGCAGGATCACTTCGCCTACTTGATACGTCTATCAGACAAGATGGTAGCACTGACAAGTCCCAAGTGTTGAAGCATGCAATTGGTAAAATGCAGGATATTCTTAAGCAATATTCTTGGTTAGAAGCCGCTGCGTTTTACCGGATCAGCGATGGTAAGATCCACCCAAACAGACTGGGTAGCATTGGTAATGTTCCAGCCAATACACATTTAGATCCTCTTCTATTAGAAGCGGTTCGATGCAAGCAAGCCGTTAGCATTAAGCACGACCAATTAATTCAAAAACGACGTGTAAATACAGACTTGCATGCTGCAATTCCACTATTAGATTCTAGCGGAAAGTTATGGGGTGTTATGGCAGTGTCACGTATGTCTAATGCATCGATGACACAGCAAAATCTCAATTTATTAGCATTGCTTTGTAACTATGTTTCAAACCTTCTTGATAACAGTAAGCGTCCAGTTACTAGTGCTAAGCAGTTATTCCAAGAAATGTTCACTGCACTTAACGTGGTATTGAACACAGTAAAGACGGCTACATTAATCACACTCAACGTCCCAAACACGGATGATAGCAGTGAATACAATGATTACTTTGTCGCAAAAGTACGTAGTGCAAATCGTATCTGGCGACTAGAGCGTCAAAGCACGACAACCTTCGTTATTCTATTGCCGCTTTTTAATACTGAAAGCTTCAAGGAATTCCAGGCAGGTTTATCGGCAAACTTTAAAAAGCGTTTCGGCAAGGATTTATCACAAGTTGGTATTACGCTGAAATATAACAATGTTCGTAAACCAGTAAAGCCTCAAGAATTGCAGCGCTACCTGGTCAACTTAGGTAAGTTCGATGATGCGCGCCTTATCCGTTAGTGCCCTATTATTTTTATTGGTTGAGTTAGTCGCATTTGCCTTATTGTGGCCTCAAGCTAACTCTCTGAGCATAGTCGCTTTGATCGTGCATCTAACTGTTTCGATGCTCTCGGCGATGTGGTTTGCTGAAAAGTGGCATTCTGGTGACGATAAATTGACACTGGTTGGCTTCATGGCCATTTCAATATTCTTGTTACCAATTATTGGCAGCATGATTCTACTGATTATTGACAGTAGACATGCACTACGCGAGTACGGTATTCAAGCAGGCGTTGGTACAGACAACATTAAGACTGATAGTCCAAAAGACTTATTAAACTATTTTTCTGCACCTGACCAATTTGACAAAGTAAGCCGCCGTAAGACACGCGACCTACTATCGTCATTGGATGACGAAGCTTATCTTGGGTTGCTAATTGCATCACGTCACTTACCTGACAAAGAAGCTTATGCACTATTAAGTGAAGCATTATTGAGCCCTTTTGAAAGCGCCCGATTAATGTCTTACTCGTTAAAAGGAAAGCTAGAAGAGAAGATGCAAGAGAATTTGCAGGACAAATTGAATGCTATTCCTACGGCATCAAACAGTCAGCAATCTGAATTGAATCTTGCGGTTACACACGACTATCTGCACTTACTTGAAGTGGGCGTTGAATCTAGCTCAAAAGAAGTACTGCTTAAAAAAGCGAGTGAGCACTGCATAAAGGCCATCAAATTGAATAAAACTAATGCCTCTGCTTACAAGGTATTAAGTGATATTTTGCTACTGCAAGGGCGCTCTCAGCAAGCCAAGGCTGCTCTACAGCGTGCTTTGAAACTGAGCGAGCCTTCAATTAATAATTTGGCGGCGATGTAGGAAATTCAGCTAACAGTTAATTTACTAGACTATACTGAGCGACACATTGTCCTAATAAAATAAAAATAACGACATAAATATAGTGACTGAATCAGAATTCCCACGCCTTAAAGCTTCTGAAAAAGCTGATATTTGCCTGCTACTTGAGGGAACATATCCTTATGTGCGCGGCGGCGTATCTAGTTGGGTGCATCAGCTCATTATTGGTCACCCTCACTACACCTTTGCATTGGTGTTTGTCGGTGCAAGTAGTGAGCATTACTCGAAGATGCACTTTACCTTTCCTGATAATGTTTGCCACTTCGAACGTCACTTTTTAAATGACTCTTTAGATTTAGGCTCACCCAAAGAACAAAGTTTAGACCCTGAAGCAGTCACCGTATTACGTGATTTATATTCCATGCTTTCGAAAGGCGGCCAAGCACCAGAACTTAGCCAACTGGCGGGACTGCATAAGCTGCTCTCAAAGGCTTCACAGTACAAAGCTGATGACTTTTTTTATAGCCCTGAAATTTGGGAGATGATTACAGAAGCTTATCGACGCCACTGCCCTGACTTGCCATTCAATGAGTTCTTTTGGAATATTCGTGCCATGCACGCACCCATACTCGCGCTATTGAATATTGCACAAACCGCCCCGCTCGCTGATTGTTATCACACCATATCAACGGGCTATGCTGGACTGCTTGGAACATTTTTACGCTTAATGAAAGATAAGCCGCTCTTGGTCACAGAACATGGAATCTATACTAAAGAGCGACAGATCGACCTCTACCAAGTTGACTGGATTAAAGAAAATAATCCTGACTTGGCTGCAGGTCTAGATGACAGAATCAGCTACATCCGACAACTCTGGATGCAATTCTTTGAAGGCCTTGGACGCTTAACCTATAGCGGGTGCATCGTCATCGTAACGCTATATGGTCAAAACCGCCAAAAACAAATCGACCTTGGCGCGGCACCTGAACGCTCCATCGTTATTCCAAATGGTGTGAAGATTGATAACTTCATCCCTTTGCGAGATGAGCGTAGCAAAGATATTCCGCCCATTTTATGTTTGCTTGGCCGCGTTGTTCCAATTAAAGATATCAAAACTTATATTCGCTCCATTGGTATATTAAAAGACAGCATACCGAATGTGGAAGGCTGGATCGTTGGACCAGAAGAAGAAGAACCTGAATACGCACAAGAGTGCCATGACCTTGTTGACCAATTAGGCTTACAAGAACATGTGAAGTTTTTAGGCTTCCAAAATATTCATAACATCTTACCTAAGATGAGCCTTATGACACTAAGCTCGATCAGTGAAGGTCAACCTTTAGTGATACTTGAAGGTTATGCCGCAGGTGTACCCGTACTTTCTACTGACGTAGGCTCTTGCCGAGAATTAGTCGAAGGCCGCACTGAAGAAGATAGGGCATTAGGCTCCGCTGGCTCGATCGTTCCTATAGCAAATCCGCGCGCTTTAGCAGAAGCCGCTATTGAACTACTTACAAACGAAGAGCGTTGGTACTCAGCACAAAAAGCCTCAATGGCTCGTGTTGAGCTTCTTTACAGCGAACAGACGTTCTTAGATAACTATAAACAACTCTATCATAAGGTATTAAACCATGGCCGGAATCGGATTTGAGCTAAAGAAAATGCTCAAGGATGACAGCTGGTTCGGCCTGCTGAAAACCTACGCATACGCTGGAGCCATTAGCTCTGGCCCTTGGGTGTTGTCTATTTTAGGCATCATGCTTGTTGGCATGGTTAGCCTCTCTAACAAAGGTGAGTCTGGCCTTTGGCTAAGTGAATTTTTAGTATCAGTCACATGGCTCATGTCATTTTCATTGGTACTGAGTAGCCTGCTGCAGTTAGTGTTTACACGCTTCATGGCTGACCAACTCTACTTAAAGAATGATCATCTGATTTTACCTAATTTCATTGGAGCATTGGGTTTATCCACCCTTGTCAGCGGGGTTATCGGCATTATTTGTTGGCTGCTATTCTTTAGAAGCCTGAGTATTCTTTACTGCATACTGATGCTGATGAATTTTGTGCTGCTATGTAACGTCTGGTTGGCCGTCATTTTTGTTGCAGGGATGCGTCGCTATAAAACGATATTGATGGTGTTTTTAATCAGCTACGTCAGTATCGTGATTCTATCGATGGTCCTTAAATCAGCAGGCACAGCCGGGTTACTCAGCGCTCTACTGATAGGCCATGGCATCTTGTTATTGTCCATGCTGTTAATGATTTTTCAAGAGTATACAGCCGATCAGATACTGTCCTTTGACTTTCTTAAACGCAAAAACATCTTCCCTGTTTTAATATTCATCGGCTTATTTTTTAATATGGGCGTATGGGTTGATAAGTGGATGTTTTGGTTTACGCCTTCAACATCAGATGACATTAATGGCGTTCTTCGAGCGTCGGTCATTTATGACCTACCTATCTTCCTAGCCTATTTATCGATCATTCCTGGGATGGCGAGTTTTCTGTTACGTGTCGAGACGGACTTTGTTTCCACCTACCAAGACTACTACTCGGCTGTAAATGATGGTGCAACACTGGGGCAAATCGAACAGAAACGCGTATCGATGACAGAGAGTATTCGCAAAGCATATCTTGAGATAATTAAAGTCCAAGGCGTCACAGTATTGCTGTTTTTTATAATGGCTGAAGACATTATTAGGTGGCTAGACCTGTCACCTTTATATGTGCACCTCTACTATATCGACCTTTTGGCGACGGCTATTCAAGTGTTGTTTCTGGCTACACTGAATATCTTTTTCTACTTCAATTTTCTGAAAGAAGCTTTTTGGTTAACGCTTGGATTATTCTCTCTAAATACAATTTTAACGGCCGCTAGCTTAATCTTAGGGCCTGCCTTTTATGGCTATGGTTTTGCACTCGCTATTTTCATTACAACCATGATTGGCATGTACGTACTGTCCAATAAAATTAACAAGCTTGAATACATTACGTTCATGCTACAACGCTAGTAAATAGCTGAGATCGATACTACGATTTCAGCTAATGCCTTCCCCTATCAGCCCATCGTAACCGTTCACCCCCACACGGATTCAACTTCATTGCCTCAGAGCATTTAATTGACCTTATTAAAATAAGGCATGTTTGCCGTAGATAGTTATCTATTCTTTAAAGGTATTAAAATGAAGCGTCATAACTTAACTAAGTGGCTTTGCACATCAGGCTTATTACTTGCCAGCGCACTAAGCTACACCAGCGCTAACGCAGATATTACGATTGATGGCAACATCACAGACTGGAGTTCAACAGACCGCCTTGAGCTATCTCCGAGAACACCTGTTGATGGTTATGAACTTTCTGGTCGTTATGAAAACAATTCATACAAAATCTTATTAAGAAATTTAAACGGCTCCATTTCAACCAGTACAACATTTTGGCTTAACACTGATCAAAATACAGATACTGGCTATAAGATCTGGGGCTATGCAGGTGGCGCAGAATATAACGTCAATATTGCAGCTGATGGCCTTCCTTATCTTTATACCGATGCAGACGGACAAACATTAGTATCTGGCCCACTTTCTCACAATATTTCCGTTGATGGCAACGGTACTAATATGGAGCTTGAGATACCTGAAGCACTGATTGGTACGCCAACAGGTAGCGGTATCAATATGCTTATTGATATTAATAACACAACGTTTTTGCCTGTGAGCTATTGGCCTCATGAAAATAATTACATTCTAGAGAAAGAGACCGTCTTTGCGAGCACCGGAATAACTATTGATGCTTATAAAACAGACTGGAACGCATCCGATCGTATTGACCTTGATGACAGCGTTGCTACAACAGCAGCAGAAGTCTATGGTCGATATGAAGGTGGCACATATAAGTTTTTGATTCATGATTTTTATACGCCGTCTGTTACTGCTGGCACCACACTGTGGTTCAACACTGACGATAACCTCGCGACTGGTAACCAAATCTTTGGTTATGCAGGAGGCGCAGAATACAACTTAAATTTCTACACAGATAATCAACCTTATCTATACACAGGCGCTGCGGGTCAGACTTTTGTAAACGGACCTATCAATTTCGCTACTAGAGCTGATGGTAACGGTGGCTCAATTTTAGAGATTGAAGTCCCTGAGGAAATGCTTGGCTCTCCATCAGCTGATGGTATTGATTTGTTAGTTGATATTAATAACTCAAGCTACCTACCTCGCTCTTACTACCCTACCACTAATAAATACACCGTAAAGCGTCAAACAAGCAACGCGCCTATTGCAATCGTGTACTCAGAAACATCTGAAGCACAGTTCTTTGACAGTAAAGCTTACGCGCAGTTATTTATGAGCGTACAAGCTCAAGCAATGATGGCAGGCCTACCGTTTGATCTTCTAACAGAAGATGACTTGTTAGATATTGATAAGATAACTAAGTATAAAACATTAGTATTCCCGTACGCAGCTAACGTTCCAGCCGCTAAACTACCGGGTATCGAGCTTAATCTGACGACGGCAGTGAATGATTTTAATGTCGGTATTATTACTGCGGGTAACTTCCTAACTAGCAATGAGTTGGGCACCAATTTGTCTGATGATGCTTACCTTCGAATGAAGTCATTAATGGGGATCACTCGAAGCGATGGCGGTGGACCATTTAATATTAGCTATAAAATATCAAATACCTCACACCCAATAACAAGTAATGAGTATTCGAGCAATGAAGTACTTATGGAGTATGCAGGTTCTTTTACTGACTACTTTATTTCTACCGATGCTTATCCAACAACAGTATTAGCACAACAAATTATTGATGGTACAACCACTAAAAATGCACTGATCGTCAGTGAAAACGGTGGTCGTCACGCTCACTTCGGTACTGTTGCACAAATGACTGACACCAACCTTTTATGGTCCGTGCTTCAGTGGAGTGTTTATGGTGAAAAAGCACCTGCAGCACTACAAATGAGTCGTGAAAACTCTGTCTTTGTCGCTCGTAATGACATGGATCAAAGTATGTTTAGTGACGAAGTTGCGGAGGTTGATGGACAGCTACTGACTTTCTTGCAGCTTTGGAAAGATAATTATGACTTTGTAGGCTCTTACTACATCAATGTAGGTGCTAACCCTAGCAACCAGGAAGAGACTAACTGGAGCTATTCTGGGCCGCTTTACCAGCAGTATATGGCAATGGGTAACGAAATCGGAACTCACTCATACACTCACCCACATGACACGAACATCTTAACGGATGAGCAGTTACGCTGGGAGTTTGCTGAGTCACGTACAATTATCGAAGACAACTTAGCCATTTCAAACTTAAGTGCTGCTGTTCCGGGTGCTCCAGAGGACTTACGCACGTCACTAGAGATTATCCAGCACGTTAATTACTTGTCTGGCGGTTACTCAGGGACTGGTGCGGGTTACCCAAATGCATTTGGCTTCCTAAATCCTGGTCAAACTAAGGTATACCTAAGTCCAAATATGTCTTTTGACTTTACGCTAGTTGAGTTCCAAAACAGAACAGCTGCAGAAGCTCAAGCTGTTTGGTATAGCGAATTTGATAATATTGTAAAACATACAAACCTTGGTTTAGTTCACTGGCCTTGGCATGACTACGGCCCAGTAAATTCAGATAACGCGGGCTACACTTTTGCAATGTTCAATAACCTAATCGCCAGAGCAGCTAACTACGGTAGTGAGTTCATTACAGGCTTAGACTTCACGCAGCGTATAAAGGCATTTAAGTCTGCTGGTCTAACCGTTGTTAAATCAGGCAGTAAAGTGACAGCTCAGGTTGATAGCATTGAGACAGGTAAATTTGCGCTGGAAGTTGCCGACGGAACAACCATTGCTTCTGTAGATAACTGGTACGCTTACGATGATAACCAAGTACTACTAGCAAATAGTGGTCGTGAGTACACTATCAACCTAGGGACACCTAACACGAATGTGACACGTATCACTGATCTACCTAAGCGTGGAGAACTTGTCTCGCTGGATGGGGATGGTACAGACCTTAGTTTTGAGTTCAAAGGCAAGGGAACAGTCAATATTCAGCTAAAGTGCTCACCGTCTGCATTTACTGTTACTGGTGGTACTAATCAGTTTACCTTCACTTCACCAAGTGTTGTCGGACTACACTTTTTAACAGATCAGCAATATGCGACAACAACAGTGAATGCTACCTGCCCTTAATTTTATAAGGTAGCCGTTCATCACTAAAAATGCCCTGCTTTTGCAGGGCATTTTTTATGCCATATAAAGTTCCGACTCACAAAAGCTATATCTCAGAACGCCCTTTCAACTTTAACGCTAGTGAAGCAACATCAGCTTTTCTAATTATCACTAATAAGATTTAGGGTCAGACAAGGTCAAACACCTTAATTGCATTACTTGTCGTAACCTCTGCAATATATTCAACCGGCTCCTTACGAAGCTCTGCAAAGCACTCCGCTATATCCACTATCCATGCGGATTCATTCCTTAGACCATAGTGTGTTGCATCCGGTTGATCAGGCGCATCAGTTTCCAATAGCAACCCGTCCAATGGCAGTGTTTGAACCAACGCGCGTAACTTAGTCGCTCGGGCATATGTCACAGGCCCACCAAAACCAAGATAAAAGCCAAGATCCAGTAACTGTTTAGCTTGTTGTAAACTTCCAGAAAAGCTATGCACCACACCTGATAAAGATGGTCGTATACGCAACTCTTTCAGTACGTAATCTAATGATTTTCTAGAGTGAATAATGACTGGTAATTGAAACTGTACCGCTAGGTCTAGTTGAGCAGTAAAAAAGTCCAGCTGTCTCGATTTATCATGTTCCTGAATAAAAAAATCCAATCCACATTCACCAACCGCGATTGATTGAACCGAAGACAGCTGCTGTTCTAAATCAAGCAAATGCTGTTTCGTATGCTGATCCATAAACATCGGGTGAAGGCCATAAGCGGCATACAAATTAACCGACTGTTCCCGCTGACACAGTCGTGCCAATGCAGTCCAAGATGCTGCCTCAACGGCAGGAATTATAATATCACTCACGCCTACGGTCGCGGCTGACTGTGTAACGACTTCTCGATCACTGTCGAAAGCAACGAGGTCTAGGTGGCAATGGCTATCAATTAATCTCATGGTATGGTGAACTACTTAATTAGATTACAGCCTAACTTATAATACAAAATAATGAAATTAGAGGTATCTTCATGCAAGCACCCTTCTCTCTCAATAAAATTACGCTTGGCATGCTTTTAGCCAGCGCAATACTTTCACCCTTATCCGCTGCCGAGTTGACAGCATCATCAAAAATTGATGCTGTTACTGTCTTTCCTGGTAGCGCTAAAGTTAGTCGAGTCGCCACTATTCAAGTACCTGCAGGTGAAAGCACACTTGAAATTAAAGATCTTCCGATCAATTTAGTGAATACATCATTACGCGTAAATGGCGAATCAGATACCAACATTAGCTTAGGTAGTGTCTCGCTAAAGCGTGAAGTAAATAAAGACGTCGTTCTTAAGAACGAGCTAGATATCAGAAATAAAATCGAGGTCTTATCGGAACAGCGTAAAGGCCTTGAAGACACAATTAACCGCGCTAAAGCACAACTGCAATATATCAATGCCATGGGATCTGGTAACGCTAGCAAAAACGGCAGCAGTTACCTCCAGCTGCCTATGGAAAAATGGCAAGAAGCTTGGCAGACACTAGGTGCTGCTACAGAAAAAGCTCAGTCAGACATAAGACAGACTGAACTCCAACTCAAGCAGCTTGATGTTGAAATAACAAAGCTTCAAACCGAGCTTCGTGGCGTTGCCAGTAACCAGAAAAGCACTCGCGTTGCCACTTTAACTATTAACGCAGAGCAAGCGGGCGAGCTATCTGTACAAGTGAGTTACATCATTAATGGCGCTGGTTGGTCTCCTGTTTACGATGCTGACTTAAATACTGAGACAGGGAATTTATCTATAAAGACTCAAGCTGAGATATTTCAGCGAACGGGTGAAGACTGGATAAATACCAACGTCACACTATCGACCTTGCGCCCTTCTCAATCCTCACAACTCATTGAGCTACAATCTTGGAGCATCGACTTCATGGATGACCGCCTCATGAAGTCCAGAGGTATGGCCATGAACTCCATGGCAATGTCAGCCGATGTAATGGAGGAATCTGCACCCATCGCTATGATGAAACCAGCGCCAAGAGTTGCTAGAAAGCGTGTCCAAACAGAACAAAGCACACTAGTTTTCGCAGACTTTTCTGCTGACTATAAAGTACCTAGTTTAGTCTCACTCGATTCTGGTAACCAAAAGCGTCGATTTTTACTGAGTACCAGCGATTTTGACAGCAGTATTGTACTTGCTAGTACACCACGCCTTGACCCAAGAGTATTACTAACAACAAGTTTTACCTATAACTCACCTACCCCCCTACTGGCAGGAACCGCATCACTTTACAGAGATGGTAATTTTGTTGGTAGCAGTCGCCTGTCTCAGAAACAAGCAGGAGAGAAAGTACAACTATCATTCGGCGAAGATGACAAAGTGAAGCTTACTTTCCAGCCGAACCCTGACTCTAAAAGTAATGATGGTGTTTTCTTTGGAAAACGAAAAGTGGTGGATCGTGGCTATCAAATCACTCTAAATAACCAACACGATAAAGCTTACCCATTACATATCTTCGATAATGTGCCAGTTGCCTCACACGATGACATTAAAGTTACGCTAACAGGTGATGCCCCTACCGATAAAGACATTGACGATAAGAAGGGAGTGCTTCGCTGGGAAAGGAGTTTGAAGGGAAATTCTGAAACGCGTATTAAGTATGGTTATACCGTTACTTACCCTGAAGATAAGTCAGTGCTTGGACTTTAACTTAGAGCAAAACTGTTAACAGAAAAAGCCAGTGCGATTGAATCAACACTGGCTTTTTTAGACACTGAGCACTTAGACTTCAAACCACTACCTAAAAGCTACCCTTACTCAAGAAGTCAGATAATTTCTGATTGCCACTCTCTGTAAAGTGACCATCGGATGGGAAGTAATACCCATTCAAATCATCAGCAAACAAATCACCCAAAGATACAATCTTATTTGGGGCAATCTTCTGTAAGTCATCTCTTAGTTGTAAATGACGCTGTTGCTTAATTTCGGGCGCAGAATACAGAACAAAAATTTTGTAGTTGAAAGCATAACTCTGACTAAGCGCTTCTAAACGCTGAAACTCACCTTCAGTAATCGCTAAGGATTTTGCCATCTGATTACCCGATGCATCAGGGTCACCTTGTTCTCTAAACGCAGGTAAGGCTTTGTAATACAAAACACGCATGAGGTTTGAGTGCTTCAGGCTCGCATCAACGATTTTTTTATGTATTGGCAAGGACTGTTTTTTTGCGTGCTCAATTTCAGGCGATAACTCAAGAGGCTGGTAATCTTTACCCTGATCACGCTGCTCTGCTGCCCAAATATTGTCAGTAAAATCATTACCTGTAAAAAAGAAAAAGTACACATTATTTGGCGCCCACCCTTTCTGCTTCAAGAACGACTCGAGACGATCCAATGTGTACAAAGTGCTAGCACCGGGGACCGCCAGGTTGGCACAGTCTAAGCCCTTCTCTTCACAATACAGATTAGGAAAAGTCTTATCATCAGTAACACCTTGGGCAAAGGTAAACGAGTCACCAATAAACAAGGTGTCTGGATTGCCTTTCGACGCTGGTGCGCGGTAACCATCAGATGTGATATCCGTTTTCGCGTCAAAATCTGGCGTGATTATTCGATAACTAGTGTCAGGCTTCATGTAGCTTTGCACTAGAGACTGCCCATCAAGCGTTAGCAAATGAGGCCCAGGTGAGATAGGCACAACATATCGACTAACTACCTCTGCACCAATAACGACAATTGACATACTAACTGCCATTAATGCCAGATTAGCTACTACTGCTTTGAGTTTCATTTCACCCATCCTTGTTCGATTCAGTATAGACAACCATCCTGACTGCCTATGGTGATTACACTTTTAAAATAAAGTGTAAATAAAGGGTGCTATCGCACTACCTTGCGCAAAGACTAATAAAGCACCCAATAGCACCATCAACAACATGATAGGCGCTAACCAGAACTTCTTTCTCTCACGCATAAATGACCAAAGGTCTGAAATTAAATCCATCATTAGAATGGTTTCTCCAAATGTTCTTTACTACGGACTCTACTGATTACACGGTAGCTCTTTGCATCTTTCAATAACTCGTTACTCAATGGATCCTTGCCTAGAAGGCGAAGTACTAGACCCATTGGTACGATCAAGAAAAAGAACATCAACCCCATAATAAGTCGAGTATTAATCCAGCCCAATACGCCACTAAGCTTTAGCCAGATGCGATTAACAGGGGTTAATAGCGTTGATTTTAGTAGTGCTACGACAGCAAATACAAAAGCAGCGATGAACGGCCAATATGGCGTTGTAAAACTAAATAACCATGGAAATACTATTCCAAACATAAGGATTAGCATGCCGGCCATAATTAGACCAAATTCACGTAGCGCCTTAGGCGTTTCAGCTGCGACAGTATCCATTTTATTTGACATTGTTTGCATAGGATTAATCCAACTCAAATTCTTGCTGCCAATCTGCTGACTCTTTCCAGTTAGGCTGCTGTGTTTTATCAATTAGGACGTTTTCTAATACCAAAAAGTCCATTTCCGTTCTCATAAAGCAACGGTATGCATCTTCAGGCGTATTAACGATTGGCTCACCACGGACATTAAACGACGTATTGACCAACAAAGGACACTCCGTTTTTTCCTCAAAAGCATTTAATAACTTATAAAAACGAGGATTAGTTTCAGGGTGTACTGTTTGTAAACGCGCAGAATAATCAACGTGAGTCACCGCTGGAATTTCTGAACGAGGTACTTTTAACTTATCAATACCAAATAAGTCGTTATCAGCATCCGACATAAGTTTGCGTTTTTCTTCCAAAACGGGTGCAACGATCAACATGTAAGGACTCGGCCCTTCATGCTGGAACCACTCAGAGACTTTGTCATGCTTAATAATCGGTGCAAATGGACGAAATGATTCTCGGTATTTAATCTTTAAATTCATGACCGATTGCATTTTTTGGCTTCGTGCATCACCAATAATAGAGCGACCACCTAAAGCACGTGGGCCAAACTCCATACGTCCAGCAAACCAACCTATCACCTTTTCCTGCTCAAGCTGCTTTGCAACCTCAGGGTATAAGTCACCTTCATCCATCTCTTGATAACTTGCACCAACAGAGTCTAAGTAACTTTTAATTTCATCAGCAGAGAAAGACGGCCCAAGGTAAGCGCCTTTCATTGAGTCACCCGATAAAGGTGTGCGTGGTTTTTCTTGATACTCATAATAGGCAGACAAAGCCGCACCTACCGCACCACCTGCATCGCCTGAAGCAGGTTGAATCCAAATATTATCAAAGGGACCTTCACGCAATAACCGCCCATTCGATACACAGTTAAGCGCTACACCACCGGCTAAACAGAGATTCTTTTGCCCTGTTTCCTTATGTACTGTCCTTGCTAAGCGCAACACCACTTCTTCGGTGACAACTTGAATAGAGCGGGCAATATCCATTTCACGCTGAGTTAACTCTGCTTCTGGCTCTCGAGCAGGCGCACCAAACAAGTCTGCAAAACGACGGTTTGTCATCGTCAAACCTGTCGCATAATTAAAATACTTCATGTTTAAACGAAATGTACCATCCTCTTTTAGATCCATCAGGTTATCTAAAATAAGGTCTACATACTTAGGCTCACCGTAGGGTGCTAGACCCATAAGCTTGTACTCACCAGAGTTAACTCTAAAACCAGTGTAATAAGTGAATGCTGAGTATAAAAGCCCTAAGGAATGTGGAAAATCAATCTCCCACTGCGGTGTCAGGATATTCCCTTCACCTAACCAAACCGAGGTTGTTGCCCATTCGCCAACACCATCCAAGCACATAACAGCAGCGTTTTCATAAGGGCTTGGAAAAAAAGCAGAGGCAGCATGTGACTGGTGGTGCTCCGTAAACAACAATTGAGGCAAATCGTCTTCTTTCACACCCGACATCATCTCTAATGAACGCTTTAACTGCTTTTTAAGGAATAATTTTTCTTTAATCCAAACAGGTATCGCCATAAGAAACGAACGAAAGCCGCTAGGTGCGTACGATAAGTAAGTCTCTAACAGTCGCTCAAATTTTAATAAGGGCTTGTCATAGAAAACGATGCACTGAAGATCACTCATTTCAATACCTGCTTCTTTAAGGCAATAGGCTATCGCATTTTCAGGAAAGTCAGGATCGTGTTTTTTTCGACTGAAGCGCTCTTCTTGAGCGGCAGCAACTAGCTCTCCATCCTTGATCAGTGCTGCGGCACTGTCATGAAAAAAAGCAGAAATTCCTAAGATATATTGCGGCATACAGGGCTACTCTCTATCACTCGCGATTTTTAATTTATGGTATAAGTAAACGGTGTGTTTTACTCTGGTGCAACTACCAAATATCTATCGTCAGTATTGTTCCAGAGTCACTAACATGGCAGTTACTATCGATTAACGAGAGCGAACTATAGACAAAAGGATAATTCCTTCTGACTGCTTGTTTTTTTATACTATCAAACAAGCAAAGATTATAATTACATGAGGAGGCAGCGAGTAAAGTCGCTCACATTAATTTGAAAAAGATACTTCAAAACAAGCAAAAGTTTATTGCGATCATCATGGCACCCTTTTTAGCAATTGGTGGCTATGGGTTAGCAGATTTGTACATGACCAATAAAGAAGATATTAAGTACTACGAGCTAGTACCAAAAGGCAGTTGTAAACCCGTACAAAAGGCCTGCGAAATAGAAGGAAGAGGTTTAACCTTACAAGTAACGTTTGGATCAACACCTGAAAGTGGCCAGCTATTGCCAATTACAGTGACATCAAAAGATAGACTTGATGATGTTGCACTTTCAGTTTTAAGTAACGGCACAGAAAGTGACGCTGTCGGCGCTTCTCATAACGAACTGCGTACTGTGTGGAATACCGCACCACGACTAAAGACGATTGGTGACTCTCAGTCATTAGTACTAAGACTTGCCATTTCTGAGCAAGGCAAAATGCATCTTGCAGAAGTTCCACTGGATGTCAGTCAGTAAATAGCAGACATAAAAAAAGCCCCATACTAGATGGGGCTTTTCACAATAACGTCAGAGCAATTTAAGCAGAAGCTTGAATACTAACGTATTTGCGATTTAGTGGACCTTTTACTTCAAAAACAACAACGCCGTCTGCTTTTGCGAATAAAGTATGGTCTTTACCACAGCCTACATCAGTACCAGGATGGAAACGAGTTCCACGCTGACGAACGATGATGCTACCAGCAGTCACAAGTTGACCACCAAAACGCTTTACACCTAGACGCTTCGATACCGAATCACGTCCGTTACGAGTACTACCCGCCGCTTTCTTATGAGCCATTAGAAAATCCTCTAATAGTAAAGTATTAAAAAAATACTTTAAGCAGAGATCCCAGTGATCTCAACTTTTGTTAAATATTGACGATGACCAGTTCTTTTCTGGTGATGCTTGCGTCGCTTGAATTTGATTATTTCAATCTTCTTGCCACGACCTTGCTTCGTTACTGTTGCAGTGACTTTGCCACCTTCAACATAAGGAGCTCCGATCTGAACAGCGTCATCATTGCTAACCATAAGGACTGTGTCAAAATCGACGCTTGCGCCTTCTTCAACGTCCAACTTCTCAATATCAAGCACATCACCCTGTGATACGCGATATTGTTTTCCACCAGTAGTAAAGATGGCGTACATAATCTTGCTCCTATAACTAAGCAAATAGAGTCTATCGAGAAACCGCGGGAGTATACTTTCTTCATAGCCCCACGTCAAATTAGATATTAGTTTTTATTACATTGAATGCATGCTTGACAGTCTAATGGCATCTACCTAGCATTCCCACTTTAATCTGCGACAGTTGAGCAAAATCAGGCTTATGGAATTTAAGGAAATTCAGGCATTAATCGCCGACGATATGGGCGCGGTTAATCACCTAATCCAACAACGCCTACAGTCCGATGTTGTACTAATCAATCAGCTTAGTCACTATATTATAGGTAATGGAGGCAAACGCCTTCGACCGATGCTTGCCCTATTGAGTGCTCGAGCTTGTGGATATAAAGGTCAACTTTGTGTTGATATCGCCGCAATAGTTGAATTTATTCATACAGCCACCCTACTACATGATGATGTTGTCGATGAGTCAGACATGCGTCGTGGCAAAGAGACTGCAAACAACATCTGGGGAAACCAAGCCGCTGTTCTAGTAGGCGACTTTCTCTATTCTCGCTCGTTTGAGATGATGGTTGATGTAGGCGAAATGCGCATTATGCAAATTTTAGCGGGAGCTACTAACGTCATTGCAGAGGGTGAAGTACTGCAATTACTAAATTGTAATGATGCAGACACCACCGAAGAACGCTATCTCGAAGTAATTTATTCTAAAACTGCTAAATTATTTGAAGCCGCTTCTCAGCTAGGCGCAATTCTGGCGAAACAACCTGAAGGTGTTGAAAAGGCCATGTCTGATTACGGCATGCACCTAGGGACTGCGTTTCAGTTGATAGACGACATTATGGATTACAGTGCTTCAGCTGCTGAGATGGGTAAAAATGTGGGTGATGACCTTGCCGAAGGAAAGCCAACACTTCCTCTAATCATTGCATTACAACGCTCTGAAGGCGATGACGCTAAAATGATACGTGATGCCATAGAGAATGGTGGTCTCGATAACATAGACCCTGTCATGGCCATCATAGAGAAAACCAAAGCGTTAGATTATGCGTACGGTGTCGCGAAAAAAGAAACTGACTTGGCGGTTGCTGCTCTTACTCATTTACCAGATAGCCCAGAAAAAACAGCACTGACTGAACTAGCGTGGTTCTCTATTCAACGTAAGCACTAACGAAAACATTTAGTTTAATCAAAGCTTTATTAAGGCTGGTTTTTATCCTATATACTAAGTGCTAATATTGAGCGTTAGACAATAGCTCAAAATAACAAGGATCTGTTTAGGAGATTTATCTATGTTTGGAAAGTTTGGCGGAATCGTCATTATCGCACTATCAGTCGTTATCGTTGCTGGATTAATTCTTCGCTCTGTACCTGAACACCCTGCTGCACTTAGCTTGGGCATCACTGACAACAACGGCGCAACTCAAGAACCGACAACTGAAGATGTTGCTGCAACTACGGAAGCTGCCGCTGAAACAGTCAAAGAAGGTGCCGAAGAAACAACAAAAGTAGCAAGTGAGACACTAGAAGCAGCAAAAGACGTTGTGGCTGACAAAGCTGAAGAGATGAAATCAAAAACAGTTGAAGCAATAAAAGAAACTGTGACTGATACAGTAGAGAGCGCCGATGAAGTTGTTGGTGTTATCAAAGAGACTGTAGAAACTAAGTCAGAGTAATACCCGTTCAGATCAATAAGAACGTTTAATAAAAACACACGGAGAGTGAATAATGTCGTTCAGTGAATTTATGCAGTGGTTACGTAATTTTTTAAGTCGTGATACGCAAGCAACACCGCCAACGACATCACCTCCGGCTACCCCCTCGACACCAACACCCCCTCCAGTCATACCGCCGGTAACAGAAACACCAGCACCCGTTCCAACACCTACTCCTCCAAGATCCCCTGTACCCACTAAATTAAAAGCTATTCGTACAACTAACGATAAAGTGACTTTGGGTAAAGATATCGAGTTTCAGCTCATTACAGAGCCTACCGGCCAGTATGAAAACTGTAAACTTGATCTAAGTGATACGACTGGAAGCCAGTTAATTAGTGACATCAACCCTACATCAGGGGAGTTCACTGTTCGCTTCAACAAAGCCTCAAAATCAGCAAACGATATACAGAACGTTGTAGTTACACACCCTGAGGGCGATCTATCTAAAGCAATCACAGTGTCACAAATGAAACTGTTTTGGCATAACCACCCTGGTAGAGAAAATGTCTGCGATGACACACTTTTTGCTAACCAGTGTGCGATCCGCATGAGTACAGCACTGGAACTTTCAGGCGTTATTATTCCAGTAGACCGTCGCATCCTGAGACGCTGCACAACCGAATACCGCGCCTTTTCAGACCACAACCATGGACTCGTAAAAGGACACGTACTTGCAGCTCAAGAGCTTGCTAACTGGATTAAGTCAGAGCCTTCTACATTCGGCTCTCGCGAAGTTGTTCATAGTAAAGAAGAAATTCTAGGCCGCAGTGGCGTCATCTTCTTTAGGGACGGCTGGGGAACGACAGACCATATCGATGTATGGGATGGCGAGTCACTTGTTGGTGGCTTCCCTTCTTACTTTGAGACTGAGTTCAAAGAGCTTTGGTTTTGGGATCTATATTAATGCCAGTCGCCAAAGAAGCAGTGACTTTTTTGTTCGGCATCGCCTTAATAAGCACTAGTAGTTATACCTTTGCCGATAGCATGCCGCTCAACAATCATTCGCAAAATATTGATGGCTACTCTCTGACACTAAGTAATGATAATAGCGAGTGCGAGTTAATCACTGGTACTGATGACAAAAAGACATCATTAGCATTACCTCTTACTCCACCTTGCTACTGGATTACTAAACCAGAAAGCGAAGAAGCACAGCATTATGCATACGCTTCTGAAGAAATTAGCCATGTGTTTTTGGTCGCAGGTACGGCATTGGAGTGGAGTGATGAAAAGAAAGAATATAACAAACTCCCCATTGATGCTTATTGCAGTCAGTACCTACAAGGTATAACGATACAAAGTGGCGAAGTGATCATCAGTGGTGAAAAAATGGATGCTCCAAATTGTATTGGGCAAGATATAGATGAGAAAGTCTTTAATGGCGTAGCATTAGGGAAAGCTACCGAAGAAACAGCCGAGATTGACAAACTAAAGCCAGAAAACAAAGAAGGCCTTTTTGACTCAATCAAAAAGACCTTCAAGCAATTGTTTAGCTCAGAAGAAGAAACACCTCAAAGCAATTAGCAGGGCGTGTAATCAAGGATAAACTTCCAACCACGCTCCCCGCGGTAATCCTTTGACATCAAGCGGTCGAATGAATCTATGCCAATCGATGACTCTATTTTTGCTTTACTCACCAACTCTAGCATCGAATCCACTTCTAGCTTTATCATCTCCCCACATTCGCTCCATGTGGTATTAAATGGCTCACGTCTGTTAATCACCTGAAAAGACTTCCCCTTCCAATTATTCACAACTCGCTTAGTGTTATTGCCAAATCGATAGTTTCGTTCAATACGCGCATGAGCATTCAGCGGCAAATTCACAAAACCACGAAAGCGCACCTGCCTTAATCTCACTCGCTTATTTTTAGGCACATGAATATGCATTGCCAACCTACATCGACGAACTAGCTGACCAGGTTTAACGCTAAAAGCAGCAAAGTAATCATCAAAAACCGAGTTAATAGCACCCTTGTTTGGTGTCATACTGACCGACACAGATCCCTTAGGACAACCATTACCCACATACTTGATATCGGTTAGTTTCACATGAGGCTGCATAGCACTCACCCCGACTGATGTAAGTAAGCAGCCTATGGCTGCTGTTGTTATAAATAGATACTTCAAGGATCCCCTCTCCTTAATCACAAATGGCTGCACTCAAAGTGAGTGTTTAATATTTAGTCATATTTTTTTCTAAAAAGGTTCAGATCTGACTTTTTAAGTTTTATTTTTAAAGCTTTCGCTTCTTGAGGCGTAATATTCTGATCCTTACTGTACTGAAGATAAAGCTTTCGAATTTCTGCTAACTCTTTCTTCAAAGAAGTTTGCTCAGAGTGATTTATTTGACCCGCTTTTCTAGCACCGTCAACGGCACTACCTAACTTCGCAATTTCCTTCTGATAATCAATGCCTGCTGATTTAGCAACTGCTGATCCTGACACTATTATCATCGCAGCCACTAACAAGTTTTTTACCAATTTATTCACATTCATATTAGCCATCCTATGCCTTTTGCAACTTTCATTTGAACCATGGAAGTGGTTCTAACGTCGAGCTGATGATTGTTTAATGATGCCTTCACACCACTAGGTTAAGATTTGACAGTTTTTTTGCCAAACCAATAGCTACTGAAGCTTCTACTTCGTGTACCGCTGAAGATCCTTCTTCTTGGTACAGTGAGTCGTCTTTACCAGTGCTACTATAATGTAATGCGAAATTAGGATTTAAAAAGGCTCATAAAATATCGAATAAATAACTTATTCGATTCATGAAGAACCCTAATCGCAAACCACGTAGTCTAAATAATAATCAAACTGCGCTGAGCTTTTGAAATCAAGTGAGTCAACTGCAATAAAAGCTGTTTCGCCATCATGGGGGACTGAGGCATACAGCGATGTTTTACTACGGAATATCACATCCTGACCACATTCAGACAAAGAACCACCATAAGCACCTAAGCGATCAGGTAGTTCTACCTCTAAATTTTCTAACTTTCCAGACCAACTATCTTGAAACGTTTCACTCTTACCACCTGAGAAAAAGTACTGTCGGGTAAACTCTGCAAGTGAGCCTTCTGTAAGGTCTACGGCCAAGCGATAGTCCGCATCCATCAAAATAGCTCTATACCCTTCTGGAATATCCAACGATATTGCGATATCACATTTGGAACGATTGACTAAACCAGAGCCATCACCGGCATCCACAATATAATCATCAAGTAATACTGAAATACTTTTTTTATCCGGTGAAACAATCATGTCACCAGAACCTGCTGGGCAACCAGAGCCTGAAAAAGTCGCACCATTAATTGAGACATCCGAAAAAGGGAGGTCATCATAAGTAAGATCGGTAAACAACAAATCTTCAATTTCAATATCAACTGAAACCGTGGCGCTACCATTACAGGCAGCTAAAAAAGCACTCGTTAACAACAGGGGAATGTATTTCATTTTTGAACCTCAATCTTTAGTATAATTTTTATTACGTAACGTCATTGTTACTAATCTCGCTTAACCACTTTGCTACAAATACAGCAAAAGTAGCGGCGGCTTCTTATACTTTCATTGACACCAACACGCATCAAAGGTTCTAAACCTGAGCAGTCAAACCCTACACTCACTAGTAATTTCCTAGTCACTTTCAATAGAAACAGCACGTAACGGAAACACTATTAACTCTGGGTTTTCACAATCTAACTGTTGCTCTAATGTTAATTTCTCATTTGATAAACGTCGGTTACGGTCTTCCAGGCGTCTTGCACTAGGGTGTTTTTCTAATAACTCTTCACCCCTGAGTAACACCTTATCTCTCAATGACTGAGCGGTCACAGCATCGCCTTGAGATAGCGCAATACAGGCCTGCATACTCTCAACCCGATTCACTAATGAAATCATACGTGTATCGGATGACTCTTCTCTCAAGCGCACCCGCTGATATTCTCGAAGTGCTGCCGCTAAGTTATTTGATTTTAAGGCGATATAACCACGTTGCTCACGATAAAAAGCTCTCAAGAAACTTATTTCTTTCAACGCTTCTTTTGTAGATCTATCAAGCCTTTCTTTCCTTTCAATCTCTTTGCCTAATGCTGACTCACTCAAACCTTCTAAGTACTTCTCTTCATCCTCTTTACTCCTTTTAGGTGGCATAGGAATAGCAGACACTCGAGTAATCAGCTCAAAAGCTTTATCTAGAAAGACTTCGGCTCCGGCAAAGTTTTTTGCCAATAAATTAGCTTGGGAAAAATACAACAAGTCTTGCGTGTAATCGATAACATAACTACGCCCTTTTGAATCAAAAGGAATCGCTTCAAAATCTTGTTCAAGCTGGCGAATCTTCTCAAGACCACGAGGCCGAGAACTGGTATATGTTTCAATCTCTGCAACCAGTCGCTTCGCACGCAACAGATGAACATCGACTAAAGCTCGATTAATTGAGTCATCCACTGACTCACCTATTACACCTTCAATCCCACTTTCCTGCATGTAAGACTTAATTTGACCCAGTTGCTCAATCGCACCACCTAAATAACCGAGCGCATCAATATTAAATTCGCGACTAAGGTAGAGTGGATGGCCTTCTAACTGAGCAAGGCGCACATAACCATCTGACAGAACGAAAGCAGCGGGTATATTGTTCGGCGCCGCCTCAACTGTTTTAGTAATATTTTTAATCGCCAAACCCGTTAGCTCAGCCTGAATATCAATAGAAGGTTGAGTACGACTCAGTACTTCCGCCAGATCTGTGCTTACTTGCTTTGCTGCAGCGGCTGCATCGGCATTAAACTCAAAGGCTTTATGCTCACTCCAGTAATAAGACCCGGCGCCAGCAAATAGGGCAAAAGCCAATAAAGAAGCCCAGAAATTTCTATTTCTACTGAGGTTTTTTGTAACGGTGTATAGTTGCCAATTTTTTCCCCCACTGACCGCTTCAACAGGTCGTTCATGTAACCAGTTCTGTAAATCAGCAGCTAACAGTTGCGCGCTTTGATATCGATCACTTGGCGCTTCTGAGGTCGCTTTCTTAATAATCATCCGCAACTCACGCGAATCTATTAACGCTAGCAGCTGTTCAATATTAGTTTGTTTGTAACGCTTCTTAACCAGTAACTCTGTTGCAATTCTCGGTAATGCACCTCCGATCAGTAACTGTCCGAGAATAATACCTAGACTATAAACATCATCAGTAACATGGGGAGGTAAGTGTTCTTGTCGTTGAGGACTCGCGTATTCAGGTGTCAGTGCTTGCGACTGAACCTCGTCTTTTTGGCGGTCTTGCGTTCTGATCAATGACTGAGAGATACCGAAATCAAGCAACTTCAAAATACCATTTTCAGTTACTAATATGTTGGCAGGCTTTAAGTCACAGTGAATAACACCCTGTTGATGTGCTTGGTTCGTCACCTCACACAGCGTGCAAAACAGCTCAATAATGCCTCGTTTATCCAAACCTTTAGCGATGTTATAAAGGTCTATTGCCTTTCCTTCAACAAGCTCCATTACTAGGTAGGGAAAACCCTCTTCCAACGTCCCACCATCAAGTAATGTCACAATATTAGGGTGCTCAAGATTCGCTAGTGTTTGACGCTCTCGACGAAACAGATCGGCTTCAACATTACCTAGCTCAACCACTTTGACGGCGACTCGTTGCTGATATTCACCGTCTACACGGTCTGCGGAATAGACACGCCCCATCCCACCTTTTGCAATCTCTTCGACAACTTGGTAACTACCCAAACGACGCCCAGACAAATCCGGACAGGCAGCAATACCAGTCAGATCGGGTGACTCTGAAAGAAAATCTTCTGAAGAGACGTGAGCCTCTAATAGAGTTTGAACTTCCGTGTATATCTCATCTCGCCCTTCACACTTTGCTTGAAGCCAAGTGTCACGCTGATTGAGGGGTAGATCCAGCGCGTCGAAGAATAAATCTTCAATTTCAGCGAAATAACCAGGTTTTACTGGTTCATTTCCTTGTACAGCCATGCCTTAGCCATAGTCCATTTGCGCTTTACGGTTGATAGGGATATCTCAAGAACATCGGAAATTTCTTCATTACTCATACCAGAAAAGAATCGCAATTCAACGACTTTTACTTGTACAGGATCCAATGTTTCTAAGCGTATTAGTAACTCATCCAATAACAGAACATCCATGTCTGTTTCAGCTTGGAAGTCATCAATACCTTCTATTAAAGTGACTGGTACTTGTCCGCCACCTCGCTTTGCTGCGTTTTTAGTTCTCGCATGAGAGACCAATATTTGTCTTACACAGTTTCCACATACTGCTAAAAAGTGCTGCTTATCATTAAAAATCATACCCTCTTCAGAGCTCATCTTTAAGTAAGCTTCGTTCACCAATGCTGTTGGGCATAACGTATGATTCGAACGCTCTCGCGACATCTGTATTGCTGCTAACCGCTTAATCTCGGGATACAGCGTTTCCAGCAGCTTTGAGTGATGTTCAGATTGAGCAAATAAATCCATATCGGTCTGTTTCCTTGAAAGCCTTCAAATTGGGTATTAGAGACTCTTCAAAAATTTTTAACACAAAAGATGACACAAGCCTCAAACATAGCAACTCCATTAAGAAAGCTCCAATTAAAAGCGTCTGACGCTCAAAAAACGTTCTAAATAAAATTAAATATTGGACAACTTGATTAAACTACAAACAAATAATTCTATTCTCCAGCTTTTTTAATAGTGTAACCATGTGTAATCTCAGCCGCTTTCTCTAACATTTTAGAGGCCGAACAATATTTTTCTGCAGAAAGGCTCACCGCTCGCGAGACACGCGCCTCTGATAGATCACTCCCTTCTACGGTAAATTGAAGATGTATTTTGGTGAATACTTTAGGCACTGTGTCTGATCGTTCTGCACTGACTTCAACCTGACAGTCAGTTATGTTTTGACGTGCTTTTTGCAAGATCAAAACAACGTCAAATGACGCACAGCCTCCAAGGCCAAGCAATAACATCTCCATTGGACGAATACCAAGGTCGCGCCCACCTACTTCAGGTGAACCATCCATGACAACGGAGTGACCACTGCCTGACTCGCCAACAAAACTCATATGGTCTAACCATTTAACACGTGCTCTCATACTACATTCTCCAATTTCTTCTCTACCACATCCATTAACATACCCGCGATATTGGCCGAGTAAATTGTATCCAACTCACGTATACAGGTCGGACTAGTGACATTAATTTCTGTCATATAGTCACCTATAACGTCTAAACCAACGAAGCTTAGCCCCATCTCTTTAAGTGTTGGACCAACAGCAGCACAAATTTCTCTATCTCTTTCTGTGAGCGCTACACCCTTAGAGGTCGCACCTGCCGCCAAGTTCCCTCGGCTCTCACCTTCTGCAGGTATTCTAGCCAGAGCATAGTCAAAGGGTACGCCGTCGACCAACAAAATTCTTTTATCACCCTGTTTAAATTCAGGTAAAAAGCGTTGGGCCATTGCCGTCACAGTCCCTTGATGAGTAATGGTTTCGAGTATCACGCTACGGTTTTGATCACCTTCACGTATCTGGAAAATCATTGAACCACCCATCCCATCCAGCGGCTTCACAACAATATGCTTATGTTTCTCATGGAACGCTTTAATTAGCCCCATATCACGACTAACCAATGTTTCAGGTGCAAAGTCAGGAAACCAAGTAGTGAATAGCTTTTCATTGCAACTGCGAATACTAGAAGGCTTATTTAAGACCAAGCATCCCTGCTTCTCTGCTAGCTCTAGTAAGTAAGTACTATAAATGTACTCCATATCAAAAGGAGGATCTTTACGCATTATTACGCAATCTAGGTCACCCATCTTTTGAGTGTGTGCTTCGATGTAATCAAACCAATGATCATTATTGTCGTGTAGCGTTACTGTTTGGCTACGGCAAAAAACATCACCACCCTCAACGTACATATCTGACTGCTGTATATAATGAACATCCCAACCGCGACGTTGAGCTTCTAGCATCATGGCAAATGAGCTATCTTTGTAAGGCTTGATTGATTCGATGGGATCCATCACAAACCCAATACTGATCGACTGACTAGACATAGACGACGTCCGGTTTCATTAGAGAATGGGGGATTGTAGTCGCTATGCAGGCAAAAAAAAAGCGAACCAAAGGTCCGCTGAAAGTTGCGAGGGAGATGATGTATTCATTCGACTGATGTAATCCAATGAATAAAACTGTACTATTCGGTGATTTGGGATATTAGTGATTCGACCTATTATCCTTCCGAATGTACCCATTGAGTGGGAGCAGTTAATTATTCGGTTCAAAAATATGTTAAATTAATTTCTTTTCTGTCGTGAAAGAGTCGAACTGATCGGCTACTAGACTAACGAACAGAAACCTAATAATTGATGAGTGGGCTACTCAACACTTCTTCCCAATAGATGATACGAATTGAAATGAACTTTATGTCAATCCATAACTACTACACGACTGAAAGCAGTGCTGAAAGAGAATAAAAATAATCCGAAGACGGATGATCGTACCGAAGACACTGAGCTACTAAAGCTTATAGACGCGGGTGATCGAAATGCCTTTTCAACGCTGTACTTGAAGTACCAACCGCGCTTTTTGAAATATTGCACACGCGTTCTAAAAAACGACGTAGCATTAGCAGCGGACATTGTTGACGAAGCAATGATAGAGATTTGGAAGTCTGCAGGTAATTTTGCAGGTAAGTCTCTTCCGTCAACATGGATGTACTCCATAATGCGTTTCCGATTAATCGGCTATCTGCGTAAGAACAAGGAAATCCTCCTTGAAGACGACACAGCAGCAATTAATATGGAAGACACTGCTTTAAGGCCCGATGAAGAGCTAGAACTCAGCCAAACGAACAGTTCGTTGGTTAAGCAACTTGGACAGCTAAGTGATAAACACCGTGAAGTATTAGAACTGGTGTATTTCAAAGAGCTTTCCGTAAAAGAAGTTGCACTGACTTTAGACATATCAGAAGGAACAGTTAAAACACGCATGTTTTATGCGAGAAAGCATTTGAAAGAGATACTCACTCAGAAAGGGAATCTCTAGGTCAACTTATATGAAGACGACAACAAAGCAAGAAGTCATCAATTTGCTAGCTTGGTATAACCTTGGCAAGTTATCTGATGACGAAAAGAATATGGTCGAAAGTGCCCTGAAAGAAGATCCTTCTTTAAGAGAGCAACTTGCAATCGAAAAATCAATGACTGCACTTATCAAGGAAGATAAAACGCTTCTAGATCAGTCATTATTTGAAGATAGTCAAAGTCGCCTTGACGGTGTACTGGCTAAGATTGACCTATTAGAAGGTACTCAAGCAGCAACTAAGCCAGTTGTTGCTAAAAAAGCAGCGGTTGCAACCGAGGCAAAACAGAGCTTCTTCGCACAATTAAAAGCTAAGTTTGATGACTTATTAGCAAGTAGCTCACACAGCTTCACATATGCTGTCTTTGCTGCACTAACTGTCGTTCAACTAGGCCTACTAGTGTTCTTCATCGTTCCATCTGTTAATATGGAAGCTGAAGGTGAATACTATACTGCTAGTGCTGACACTCAGGTCGTAAATGACCCTGTGCAAAACGTAGCAGTAGAAGGTGGAACCGTTCTAATAATTGGTATGCAAGGTCATATTAGACTTGATGGCATTACTAGCTTATCAAGTGATGTTAAAATTGACCTTTTACCTAGTGCTAGTGGATACTACCGAGTTCGCGTTAATAAGAAATTATCGAACATAGAACTTCAGGAACTAAAGAATGAGCTGTCGAAAAAACATGGAGTCATCCAATTCATTGGTGAAGAATCTACTTTCTAACCGTGTTTTTACTACTGTCTTTGCATTTGGTATTAGCTGCTTAGTTTCTACACCACTATTTGCTCATAATAGTGGTGAGATTCATACACATTCAACGCTAATGAACCTTCCTGCTAATACAGCAGCAGGACCACAACGCACTCACTTCACACAACGCAATAATAATATTAATTATTACGGCTTCCTGCCAATTTATCAAATTGCTCCTCCGTTAACTATTATCACTCCACCTAAAGCCATTAAACCTAAACGTAATGATTTCGTAAAAGATGAGATCCTTTTAGTTTATGACTTTGGCCTGAAGAGAAAAGAAATAGAAGCAATTACGGAAAAGTACAAGCTTAAACGTAAATCAGGTATGGCGATTGGCGCACTAAGAAAAGGCGTTATTATTGCTGATACATTAGGTCAAAACCCACTAGATCTAATGGAAGACATTAACAAGGTTGAAAAAGACTTCGTTGCTAATACTAATAACTATTACTCCTTAGCAGCTAACAATACCTCAGTTTCCCCACCTAAATTAAATTACCCGCTTGCTCAAACAGGCGTTGGTAGAGCTCAACAGGTGTCGCGCGGAAGAGGCATTACTATAGGCATGGTTGATACGCCTGTAGATATTCGTCACCCTGCACTACGTGGCGTAAACATAGAACAGCACCTTATTGCCGACCCAAAAACAACTGAAAGTCGTGTACACGGGACATCTATTGCAGGTATTTTAGTCAGTAAAGACCCTCAGATTGGTGTAGCACCTGAAGCAAAGTTACTATCTGTTAGTGCTTTTTCATCCAGACCCGGACACCCGAAAGCACTTAGAGGAAAATCAACAGATATTGTTGCTGCAATCGCTTACTGCATCCAAAAGAAAGTCGATATTTTAAACCTCAGCTTTACTGGTGGACGCGACAAATTTGTTGAATCAATCATTCTAAATGCTATCCAGCGCGGCATCACTGTTGTTGCAGCCGGTGGAAATAAAGGAAAAGTGGGCAGCACTGTTTACCCTGCAGTCATAGAAGGTGTAATCGGTGTAACCGCCGTAGATCGTAATCAGCGATTATTTGCACAGGCTGATCGAGGCCGCTTTATTGATATCGCGGCACCTGGTGTTGGGATACTCACACTAGCACCACAAGGCAAATTCCAAATTTCAACAGGTACTTCAATGGCTGCAGCGCATCTTTCAGGTGTTCTCGCATTACTGAAGTCGTACCAACACCAGTACCCTTCAGAGCAACTAAACCTGACAACTATCGATCTGGGTCGGGAAGGCTGGGACCAAGAGTTTGGCAATGGCTTAGTAAACGCTAGTGCTGCACTTCGCCTTATTGGCGCCCCTCTGCCTTACTAAACACAGCCATAACAACAAAGAGAGCGGCAGCAATGTACTTCTGCACAAGCCTTATATGATGGGAATTAAGCTACGTTACTGGCTGATTGGAATTGTAATCATTTCAGCAGCAGTGACTTCCGGCGCAAAATATCAACTTAATCCTTACAACACCGCATCAGACACCTTTCGTGGTCGTGTATTAGGGTTTGAAATATTTAGAATCCCTAGTGGCTCAATGCAGCCAACACTGGTTCCCGGTGATAATATTTTTGTTTCCACTCGTATCTACAACGAGCAAGAGCCTCAAATTAATGACGTTATTATTTTCTTGTACCCAAAAAACAAGGAAGTAAATTACGTTAAACGCTTGATAGGACTTGGAGGTGACACTGTTCGCATAGAAAACTTCAATGTTTATGTGAATGATAAAATCATCAACCAGACCTACCTTGATAATAATTTTGTGCAAAGGCCTTTTTCCCGCTATATGCAAGAAATCACTATTCCAGAGGATAAGCTTTTCGTACTTGGGGACAACCGTGACAACAGTAATGATGGCCGCTTTTTTGGGCTGGTTGATAGAGCTGACGTGATTGGAAAGGCAAAAATGATCATCCTGGGAGAGCCTAAGCGCATAGGTCAAAAGCTATAATGAAAGGGCTTTTTGTAACCGGTACTGATACGGATGTTGGTAAAACATGGGTCGGTAGATTAATCGTTCAAGCGTTGATTGAAAAAGGTGCAAAGCTGCAACCACGCAAGCCAATAGAATCTGGCTGGCCTACAAACATAGATAAAGTCACATCAACAGACGCTTGGCATTTAGCTAATGCTGCAAATAAACTAGATCAACTCGATACTATTTGCCCCAACCGCTTCCCTGCTCCGCTCTCTCCTGTTCGAGCTGCTCGCATGGTTAATCAGTCTTTGTCTTTAGATAAAGTAGCAAAGCAATGCCTCGACAATTTACAACACGATGACTTTCTTTACGTAGAAGGCGCTGGTGGTTTTTATTCTCCTCTAGTCGAAGATGGCCTAAATGCGGACTTAGCCAGCAAACTGAAACTGCCCATCGTTTTAGTGGCTAATAATCGCCTTGGCTGCATGAATCATATCCTTATGACTCACGAGGCTATGCAGAATCGCGATTTAAATCTTTTAGCGGTAATACTCAACCAAGTTGAAGCCATTGACCACGATACGGCCATGAACAACCAAGAAGATTTACAAGAATACCTGACTCAGCCTGTTTTTAGCTTGCGTCACGGTCAAACCACCTTGCCAGCCCCCCTGGTAAATTTGCTATACTAGTGAGTTACTTAGACACTCGCTGGATACACTCCCATGTTATACCCAAAAAATTATGATGTAATCGTTGTCGGTGGCGGCCATGCCGGAACGGAAGCTGCTCTTGCAGCTGCACGCATGGGACAAAGCACACTATTACTTACCCACAACATCGAAACCATCGGCCAAATGAGCTGTAACCCTGCCATTGGTGGTATTGGTAAAGGTCACTTGGTTAAAGAAATTGATGCTTTAGGCGGTGCTATGGGTCATGCCGCTGACCGTGGTGGTATTCAGTTTAGAACACTTAATGCACGTAAAGGTCCCGCAGTACGTGCGACACGTGCTCAAGCAGATCGCGTCCTTTATAAAGCAGCGATTATGGACATTGTCCTTAATCAAGAAAACCTAGATGTATTCATGCAATCGGCAGACGACTTAATGGTTGAAAATGACACTGTCGTCGGTGTTATCTCACAGATGGGCGTCAAGTTCAGAGCAAAAGCGGTCGTACTAACCGTGGGTACATTCCTTGGCGGAAAGATCCATATCGGCATGGAAAATCATTCAGGTGGACGTGCAGGAGACCCTCCGTCTATTGCATTAGCTGATCGCCTAAGAGAATTACCGTTTCGTGTTGAGCGCCTGAAAACAGGTACGCCACCCCGTATTGATGCGCGCTCGATTGATTATACGAATCTTCAAGAGCAGCCGGGTGACACACCAACACCAGTATTTTCATATATTGGTAGCCGAGCTGAACACCCAAAACAAATTTCTTGCCACATTACACATACCAACCAAAAGACACACGACATCATCCTTGGCTCCCTAGATCGCTCGCCAATGTATTCAGGCGTCATTGAAGGAATTGGTCCTCGTTATTGTCCATCTATTGAGGATAAAGTTGTTCGCTTTGCTGATAAATCGAGCCACCAAATCTTCATTGAGCCAGAAGGCTTAAATACATACGAGATCTATCCTAACGGTATATCAACAAGCTTACCGTTCGACGTGCAGTTAGAGTTTGTGCGCTCGATGGTTGGCTTTGAAAATGCACACATTACTCGCCCTGGTTATGCGATTGAGTATGACTTCTTTGACCCTAGAGACCTAAAGCCAAGCTTAGAAACTAAGTTTATTAATGGATTGTTCTTTGCTGGTCAAATTAACGGAACCACTGGTTACGAAGAAGCCGGCGCACAAGGCTTACTGGCGGGTTTAAATGCCGGGCTACTCGTGCAAGGCAAAGAAGCTTGGACACCAAAACGTAACGAAGCATATATCGGCGTACTGGTAGATGACCTTATTACTTGTGGAACTCAAGAACCTTATCGCATGTTCACTAGTCGTGCTGAACACCGTCTATTGTTACGTGAAGATAATGCTGACTTACGTTTGACTGAGATCGGCTATAACTTGGGCTTGGTTGATGAAAATCGCTGGCGCTTGTTTAGCGAGAAAAGAGAGCAGGTAGAGAAAGAGTTGCAACGCGTACGTGGTACTTGCATTCACCCTTCTCAAATAACTGATGAGCAGAGCGAGCAGATATTCAAAGGTAAACTAAGTCGCGAGTACCATATGGATGAGCTAATACGCCGCCCTGATGTGACTTACAACAGTCTTCGTAGCATCGAAAGTGCCGGCCCAATGGTTGAAAACGAAGCTATAGCCGAGCAAGTAGAAGTGCAAATTAAGTATGCGGGTTATATCGAACGCCAGCAGCTTGAAGTGGATAAACAACTAAAACAGGAAGGCACTGCGATACCAGACAACTTGAATTACACCTTAGTATCTGGCCTATCTAATGAAGTGCGTCAGAAATTTACCGACCAACGCCCTGTTACCGTTGGCCATGCATCACGTATTCCTGGCGTTACACCTGCAGCGATTTCAATATTGATCGTTCACTTAAAGAAGAAACAACTCCAACTAAAGGCAAGTGCATGAGCGACAAACTTTGGAAATTAGGTATCGAGAAACTAGACCTCGATATTACTGATGCACACATTGAAAAACTTAAGCACTACGTCACGCTTTTAGATCGCTGGAATAAGACTTACAACCTGACCGCTGTTCGTAACCCGAATGACATGATTCCAGCACATATTTTTGACAGTTTAGTCGTCGCTCCACATATTGATGGGGAAAACTGTTTAGATGTTGGCAGTGGCGCGGGGCTTCCTGGTATTCCATTATCGATTCTTCAGCCTGATCGTCAATTCACCATGCTGGATACTAACGGTAAAAAGACGCGTTTTATTCAACAGGCAATTATTGAGCTTGGCTTACCAAACGCTTCCGTTGTGCAAAGTCGTGTCGCCGAATGGCAGTCAGAGACTAAGTTTGACGCTATTATCAGCCGTGCATTTGCCTCTATTGCTGACTTTGTTGATGGTTGCAGCATGCACCTTAAGGACAAAGGCGCTATTTATGCTATGAAGGGTCAGTACCCATCAGAAGAACTAATTTACACACCCAAAGGTTATGAATTAGTAGAAAAAATAGTATTAGAAGTCCCGTATCTAGAAGGTGAACGCCATTTGTTAAAAATTATTAACACTGGCTAAATCACGGCTCTGGGTATATTTCTGAGGCGAGAAATAACGTACAATAATTGCATAACTAGTTACAAAGTTTATCCCTTAATTACTAGTTATAATATCTCCTTCTTTACACTAGTTAATCATGCAAATGATTTTTGGGCGCTAACAGTTTTCTGTTCAGCGCCATTCTTTTATTTAGTGCGAAGAAACACTCCTCAGCAAAAATACCGTATAATCCTCACCTTTACTGAAACTGCTGAATTCACTGAAAATGTCTGAATATAATGTCACTACCTTTCAAGGGCAAATCTTCGCTCTTCAGGATTACTGGGCTAAGCATGGCTGTGCCATTCTTCAACCTTACGATATGCCAATGGGCGCAGGAACATTCCACCCTGCAACCTTCTTAAGAGCGATTGGCCCTGAGCCATGGCGTGCAGCCTATGTACAGCCTTCACGTCGCCCTACTGATGGCCGTTATGGTGAGAATCCAAACAGACTTCAGCACTATTATCAGTTCCAAACACTGCTAAAGCCTTCGCCAGATAACATTCAAGAGCTATACCTTGGCTCATTGAAGGCAATCGGCATCGACCCGCTTAAGCATGACGTCCGTTTTGTAGAAGACAACTGGGAGTCACCAACGCTAGGTGCGTGGGGCTTGGGTTGGGAGATTTGGCTTAATGGTATGGAGGTGTCACAGTTCACCTACTTCCAGCAAGTCGGTGGTCTAGACTGCACACCTGTTTCAGGTGAACTAACTTATGGACTTGAACGACTTGCAATGTATGTGCAAAACGTTGAAAACGTTTACGACCTAGTCTGGACAGAAAGCCCTGAAGGTACCATCACTTACGGTGATGTTTACCACCAAAACGAAGTTGAGCAGTCTACTTACAACTTCGAAAAGGCTAACGTCGAAGAGCTATTCCATCAGTTTGATGAGGCTGAAAAAGTCAGTAATGCAATGATCGAAGACGGTCTGCCACTCCCTGCTTATGAGCAGATGCTAACCGCCTCACACGTATTCAACTTGCTAGATGCCCGTCACGCCATTTCTGTGACAGAGCGTCAGCGATATATTTTACGTGTTCGTGCATTGTCTCGTGGTATTGCTCAGGCTTACTACGACTCTCGTGAGAAGCTTGGCTTCCCGATGCTTAAAACTGACAACGTCAAATAAGGAGATCTAGCAATGACTACTACAGCAGACTTGCTGATCGAAATTGGTACTGAAGAGCTACCACCGAAGACGCTAAACAAATTATCAGCAGCATTAACGAGTCACTTTGCGGCGAGCTTAAAAGAAGCAAACCTTGAGCATGGTGAAGTCACCTCATACTCATCACCTCGTCGTTTAGCGATCATGGTGAAAGACGTTGCAGCATTTCAGGCAGACCAACTGGTTGAAAAACGCGGCCCTGCTCTAAAAGCAGCACTTGATAAAGAAGGCAACCCAAGTAAAGCCGCACAAGGTTTTGCGCGTTCTTGCGGTATTGAGTTTGACCAGCTTCAGCAAATTGAAACAAGCAAAGGTACTTACCTTAACTTCAAGCAAGAAGTAAAAGGTCTAGCCGCTACTGCACTACTACCTGACATGCTAAACAAAGCGCTAGCGGCACTGCCGATTGCTAAGCGTATGCGTTGGGGTGCTAGTGACATTGAATTTGTGCGTCCAGTTCATTGGATCGTATTCCTACTAGGCGATGACATTGTTGATGCTGAAGTACTTGGTATCCAGTCTGGCCGTGACAGTCGTGGGCATCGTTTCCACCACCCAGAAAATATCACTCTAAACAAAGCAACGGACTACCTTGCAGCGCTGGAGAAAGCTTATGTTATGGCTGACCAACCAAGTCGTCGCGAGAGTGTTCGCCAGCAAGCGACTGATTCTGCAATTGCGCTAGGTGGAACGGCTGTTATCGACGCTGACTTGCTTGATGAAGTGACTAACCTTGTCGAATGGCCTGTTGCGGTTCACGGTAACTTCCCTGAGAAGTTCTTAGACATTCCTCAAGAATGTTTGATCAGCAGTATGCAAGATCACCAGAAGTATTTCCCTGTGGTTGATGCCGATGGCAAATTAATGCCTCACTTCATCACTATCTCAAACATTGAAAGCTCGGATGTTGAAGTAGTGCGTGACGGTAATGAGCGTGTTATCTCGCCTCGTTTCAGTGATGCGGCATTCTTCTGGGAGCAAGACTGCAAAATCCCATTGATCGAACGTAGTGAAGCGACTAAGAAAATTGTATTCCAACAAAAGCTTGGTACGTTGTTTGAAAAGACAGAACGTGTTGCGCTGCTTGCGGGAAACATTGCTGAACAACTTGGCGAAAACGTTGAGCACGCTGTACGCGCTGCAAAACTAAGTAAGTGTGACCTAAGCAGTGACATGGTTTATGAGTTTACTGACTTACAAGGCATCATGGGCCGTTACTATGCACTGAGCGATGGCGAGCCAGAAGCTGTTGCTTATGCACTTGAGGAACAGTACAAGCCTGGTTTTGCTGGCGATACTATTCCTCAGTACATGACGGGTAAGATTCTTTCCCTGTCAGATAAGCTAGATACGATTTTAGGTATCTTCGCTATTGGTCAAAAGCCAACCGGTACAAAAGATCCATTTGCACTTCGTCGTGCAGCATTGGGGGCTTTGCGTATCATTATCGAAGGCGACCTTAAACTAGACTTACGTGATCTTCTTAGCTTTGCGGCTGCTGGCTTGCAAGATAAGGTCGACGCTAAAGCGGCTATCGACACAACTTACCAGTACATCATGGAGCGGCTACGTGCGTACTACCAAGATCAAGGTGTTGGCCCAGATGTAGTTGAAGCGGTTTCAGCAATGAACATCAGCTCACCTATTGAGTTTGAGCACCGCGTTAAAGCGGTTAATGTATTTAAAGAGCTGCCAGAAGCTGTGCCACTCGCTGCTGCAAATAAGCGTATTGCTAATATTCTTAAGAAACTAGATGAGCCTGTGACTGAATCAGTTAAAGTTGATTTGTTTATTGAAGCTCAAGAACCAGCGCTTTACGACGTCATTAAACAGCAACAGTCGAAGCTAGAACCACTACTCGCAAGCAATAACTACCAAGAAGCACTGTTATCGCTAGCTGCGATTCGCCCAGAAGTAGATGCATTCTTTGATGGTGTGATGATTATGAGTGACGATATAGCCTTGAAAAACAACCGCTTAGCATTACTTACTGAGCTACGTGCCCTGTTTTTACAGGTTGCTGACTTATCTAGTCTGCAAGGCGCTTAAAGCCTGACCAAGTGTTATAAGTAGGTATTCACTACTGCTTATAACTTGTTCGTGACAAGTAGTCGGTTGCGGATAGCCTTGAACCTAAGTGAGCCTCTAAGATACACACATCTTAAGGAACTAAGGCAAGGCACAAAGTAAGGATGCTTTGGCATTGCAATTAAGATGCTCAGGGATTGAGCGTCGCACCAAAAAAAGCGTCTTTCGCCGGGGGAAGCAAAAGACGCATACTGAGATTGACGGTGGTCTTATTTTTGTTATTAATAAACCGTTCGTATCTCGGGGGCTTGCTGGTAAAGCTGTATTAAGTAAGGACTATTTAACATCCTTACTTAGGAATAAAATGTGCCCTTCTCTGGGGAGAGTCAGGGCACAGGGGTTGAGACTGACGATGATCTTATTTTTATTATTAAGTAATCCGTCTCATCTCGGGGCTTTTCGTTATTATTATCAATCTACATGTCTTACTAGTTATGAATATATAGTTGCAATCGGAGTGCCAACTTTTCGATACCGCACCTAAGTCACTGATTAACAATCAAATACAATAAAAAATACTAATCTAAAACACTTTTAATATGACGTCGTAAGCTGACACTATGACTTTCTTCTTGTCAGCAAGTGACAGTAAGACCGTGACTATGTCACTATGCTTTCAGAGAAACGCACATTAACTGATCAATAAAAGCACAATTACATCAAACTCCTGCGTCTGCTGGCAAAAAACCCACTCTCATTGCAATACTTCATAGGCACATACTCATGATTAAGTACGAACGTGACCCAAAGCTTATCCAAAAAGCATCGATTAAAAGTATTCGTGAGACGCTCCAACTTGATGACGTAAAAAGTCATGAACAGCAGTTACTCGTTCGAATGGTTTATGCCTATGGCGATACCAATATTGTTCCTGATACTCATATAAGCGATACCGCGATTGAAAGCGGACTACTTGCACTTAAGAAAAATGCCAACATTATTTGTGACTCCAAAATGGTCATGGAGGGGTTGAAGCAACAATACCTAAGCAAAGAACCTATCTGTCTAATTGATCGCCCCAAAGTTATTTCTCAAGCCAAGGCAAACAAGATTACCCGCGCCATGGTATCGGTCGACAACTGGAAGCGTTACGCAGAAGGAAGTATCGTTTTAATTGGTAACGAAGAGACTGCTTTATTACGACTAATGGAGCTATTAGAACAAGATAAAATTGGCAAGCCTGCACTCATTATCGGCATCCCTCGCGGCTATCTAAATACAGTTAAAGCCAAGCAATACCTCTGGGATAACCACAAACAGTTGGGTACGCCTTGTATGACAGTCTCCGGGACAAAAGGAGGTAGTACACTGACAGCCGCAGCAATGAATGGCTTAATTTACCTGCAAGAAGGTGTTTTGCTCTAAAAACCCACAAAATAGCTCACTTCCCGCATAACAAATACCTGACACCTCTGTATAAATTACGTTATATTAGATTGGCTGTTTGTTACTCGTAAGACACGCCAAAAGGCTGGCGCTAATCTATAAAATTACGATCAAAAAGCAGTCAGAAATCTCGCGTAACAAACAATTAAAAAACAGACTACTAGGGAAAGGGTCCATACATGATTTTTTTTAGATTCATGTCTGCTGTCGCACTACCAGCTATGCTGGTGCTATCTGGATGTGGCGGTGAATCATCGACAATAAATTCAACTGCTGGAGCAATAACGCCTGACAACTCAAATAATACAGAGTCAGGAACAACTCCTTCAGCGACACCAGTTGGTGCTGCAAGCCCTAAAGGCTTTGCAGCACCAACATACACTACAAAAAAGCGTAATCTTCAACGACGCGCTGTACCTCCTCGACCTGCAGGTGGTCCCGTTATATCTAAAGCAATGGCGGACAACCTAAATGCGGGTAGCATGAAAGAAGCTGAGCGTTTCTTAAAAATGGGTGCTGATGTCAATTACACTGGCACAAACAGGGAACCTGTTTTATACACCGCTATACGTCGTGGTAATTACGAGTTCGCTGATAGCTTAATTTTGCATGGGGCTAATGCAAATTTAGCAAACGGCAACGGCACAAGTCCGCTACAGCTTGCTATCATGAAAGGCCATCAACCAACAGTTGACCTATTACTTAAGAATGGTGCAGATGCTGACTATTCTAGTAATCAAGGCAGCTTGCTAGGTATGGCTGTTGAGAGAGGCAACACACCTCTTGCTAGACAATTACTGGAGTATGGCGCAAGCGCAGATTCACGTGGCGTACGTGGCACTGTCCTTTATAGCGCAGTGGTAAGTGGTAATAAAGGCCTGACCTCTTCCCTATTACAATATAAAGCTAACGCTAATACAGTGACACCTGACGGTCGTATTCTTCATACCGCAGTTGCAGGAAGTCACACATCAATTGTACAAGAGCTTCTTCGTTATGGCGCAGATGCAAATATTGGAGCACTCAAAGGTACTCCGATACAAATGGCTATTCGTACAGGTAATGCAGCTATCGTAGGCTTACTGACACGTGGTGGCGCATCATCTAATGTATCTGACAGTATCGGTGAGAGCTTGTTACACAAAGCATCTGCTCGTGGCTTAACAGGCGTTGTCCAGTCACTTATTAGTGGTGGCGCGGATGTTAATGCAACCGATAAATTTAACGAGACGCCTCTGCACGAAGCTGCAGCAAAGGGTCAGTTGGACGTCGTTAAATTACTACTAGCAAGCGGCGCAAACAAAAGAGCCCTAACGACTAAAGGCTGGACAGCATTACATGAGTCTGCACGTTTCGGTCATGCCGAAACATCGTCATACCTTATTGCTCAAGGCTTAAGTCGTAACGCTAAAAACAGTGACGGCATGACACCAAAAGCACTCGCAGCACATTTGAATCATACTGCTGTTATGCCAATGCTATAAACGACTATTGGGCTGCCAATAATCGATCCATCGCACGATACGAGACAGCTTCACTCAGGTGGGCTGTCTCGATGTTTTCTGCTTGATCAAGATCCGCAATGGTTCTTGCGACCTTCAATATCCGATGCCTGGCTCTCGCTGACAGTTTAAACTTCTCTAATACCATCCCCAGTAACTCTTCATCATCCTTCGACAAGCCGCAGTACGTTTTAATTTGGCTAGCCGCTAATGCATAATTTGGTTTCTGCTGACGCAGCTGTTGTATTTCTCTAGCTGCACACACACGTCTTTCACTTGCTGACTTGTTTCTGAGTCCTCATCATTACTCATATCCACATGACTCACTCTCGGAACATTGATTTGTATATCGATGCGATCAAGGAAAGGCGCAGATAGTCGTTTACGATAACGACGCTGCTGCTCCATCGTGCACTGGCACTGAGTATTCAAGTCACAATCTAAACCTTGAGGACATGGGTTCATCGCAGCAATGAGTTGGAACTGTGCAGGATAATTAGCTTGTCGTGCCGCACGCGATAAGACAATTTTACCCGTCTCTAGTGGCTCTCTTAACACCTCTAACACAGGCCCTTTAAACTGAGTTAACTCATCTAAAAACAATACACCATGATGTGCCAATGAGATTTCACCCGGCATGACTTTCGCTCCACCGCCAACTAAGGCGACTGCCGAAGCGGTATGATGCGGCTCACGAAAAGGACGCCTTGCCCAATCATCTGGATCAAAGCCATGATGACTCACCGACGCAATTGAAGCTGACTCCAACGCCTCTTGCTCAGTCATCTCTGGCAAAATTGTGGGTAAGCGACTCGCCAACATGGTTTTACCCGTACCTGGAGGCCCCACCATTAATAAATGGTGCCCGCCCGCTGCGGCTATTTCTAATGCTCGTTTTGCTTGAAACTGGCCTTTCACATCAGACAAGTCGACGGTGTAACTACTCTCCTGCTGACTAATATCCGCACGCTTATAGTGATCCAGTAGTTTTTTGTTATTAAGATGCTCGACTACTTCAATCAAATTTCGGCAAGGCAGTACTTTTGCCTGCTGAATTATCCCGGCTTCTTTCGCATTTTCAGCCGGTAATATAATTGCCCTTCCCTCACCATGCGCCGCAAAAGCGGTTGGCAATACTGCACTGACGACACGTAATTCACCACTTAACGCTAACTCGCCGATAAACTCATATTCATCTAAAGCAGATTGTTCAATTTGTTGTGACGCTGCCAAAATACCAACGGCAATCGGCAAGTCAAAACGCCCACCTTGCTTTGGCTTATCGGCAGGTGCAAGGTTGACAGTAATGCGATTATTAGGAAATTCAAAACCAGAATTAATGATCGCAGAACGTACTCGATCCTTACTTTCTTTAACCGCAGCTTCCGGTAATCCAACAATAGAAAACCCTGGTAAACCATAACTAAGATCAACCTCAACACTGACTTGGGGAGCATTTACACCATCGTTGGTGCGCGTATATGAAACGGCTAGAGTCATGATTTTATTATTAGTTATTTGACAAGACTCTCCATGCTAGCAAAAGGCCAGAGCATCCGTCGCAACATCAGACAAGAGGAAGTAAGCTTTAATGTGCAGCAAAAGCCAAAATAATCTACACTAGGCCTATTTATGTGATCCCTTAAAGGCTTATTACTGTGACTACTGTTTCTGCTCCTCGTCGTAACACAATTTTGATTATTCTTGATGGCTTTGGTACTAACCCTAGCAAACAAAACAATGCCGTTTATGAGGCTAATACTCCTAACTTGGATCGTTACTTCGGCTCAAACACACACACAACACTACAAGCATCGGGTAACCCTGTCGGACTTCCAGAAGGCCAAATGGGTAACTCTGAAGTGGGTCACTTAACCATTGGTTGCGGCACCATCATCAAGCAAAACTTGGTACGTATTGATGACGCGATTGAAGATGGTAGCTTTGCTAAAGACGAAACGATCCTAAACGCAATCAAAGCAGCGAAATCAGCTAACCGCCCTTTACACTTAATTGGATTAGCTTCTGACGGTGGTGTTCATAGCCATATCACCCACCTTTGCGCTTTAATTGAAATCTGTGCTGAGAATGGTGTAACGCCAATGATTCATGCGATTACAGATGGCCGTGACACGTCACCTAAGTCAGGTAAGCGTTTCATCAAAATCATACAAGACTGCCTAGACAAGAATGGCGGAAAAATCGCATCAGTCAGTGGTCGTTTCTACGCAATGGACCGTGACCAACGCTGGGAACGTACTGAGCAAGCATGGCAAGCAATGGCAAACCACCAAGGCCCTAACTTCGCTAATGCTATGGATGTCATGGAAGCGGGCTATGCGGCTGGTGAGACTGACGAATTCATTACACCTTGCTTCATTGATGGCGCAGAAAAGGTTCAAAGTAATGACTCTGTTTTATTCTTCAACTTCCGTAATGACCGTCCACGCCAAATGGCTGCCGCACTAGCACCAACAACATTTGACGGTTTTGATCGTGGTGATTTTGAAGGTGTTAGCCTCACAACAATGACTGAGTATGATAGTGTCTTAACAGGCCCTATCGTTTTTGCTAAAGAAGAGCCTGCAACATGCCTATCTAAGGTCATCAGTGAAGCAGGCATCAAGCAACTTCATTGTGCTGAAACAGAGAAATACGCTCACGTTACTTTCTTCTTCAACGGTGGAAAAGAAGAGCCTTATGAAGGTGAAGACCGTATCGTTATCAAGTCACCAGATGTAACAACATACGATGAGTGCCCAGAAATGAGCGCTGCTGAAGTGGCTGATACGGTTGTTGGAGCACTGAATGAAAAAGAGCATGGTTTCATCGTTGTAAACTTTGCGAATGGCGACATGGTAGGTCACACAGCGATCCCTGATGCCATCATCAAAGCAGTTGAAGCGATGGATACTGAGGTAGGTCGTGTCCTAGACGCTGCTGTCGCAAATGATTACTCAGTGATCTTAACGGCTGACCACGGTAATTGTGATGAGTATGTTGACCCGATCAGCAAAGAGCCAAATACACAACACACGGTTTACCCTGTACCTTGCTTACTAATCGACCAAGTATATTGGACAGTTAGCTCAAGTGGTGGTCTTGGAAACCTTGCACCTACCATCTTGCAATTGATGGGCTTAGAGCAACCAAAAGAAATGAGCTGTAAGTCATTACTACTGACTGAACTCGCATAAAAACAGTTTGCTAAAGGATCTGCAGACTCGTTCAAATGGATTTGTTTTCTGAATTTAATAGGAAAATAATAATGTCTTGGAAAAACACCAAAAAGGTCGCTATTAGTTTAGCGGCCGCTGTATTACTTGTGGCTTGCGGTGGTGGAAATAGCAACCAAAAAGAAGTTGTTAGACACACTGCTCCAGATGCACATGGACACAAAGAAGCAACAGCCTTAGGCGCAATTTCTAATCGTAGTCGGTTTGCTAATAGTGTTGCAGCACACAACAAAGTCAGAACAGCGCACGGGCTTAACCCGATGCGTTGGTCAGATAGTTTGGCGGCTTATGCTCAGGAATGGGCTGATCAGTTAGCAAACACTAACAATTGTAAAATGCGTCATCGTCCACACAATGGCGGGAAGTTTAACCAAGTACACGGTGAAAACTTATGGTGGGCAAGCCCAAGAGTGTGGTCTGACGGTTTGAAAGAAGTTCAAAACATTACTATTGATCGTGTTGTAAAAGATTGGGCCGATGAAAAGCCGTTTTACAACTACAATACTAACGGCTGTAAAGCCGGCGAACAATGTGGCCACTACACACAGATAGTATGGAGAGAGACCACAGAGGTCGGCTGTGCTTACCAACAATGTAGTGATAAGTCACAGCTTTGGGTGTGTAACTACAACCCACCGGGTAATTATATCGGTGAGCGTCCTTACTAAACGCCCAGTGCTTTTAGTGTCGCTTTAGCTTGGTTGTAATCTAGCGGGATAGACTTATACCCTTTAGAAGTATGTAGTATCAAACTAGGAAAGCCTTGAGCGCCGATTTCAGCGCTCAAGCGCATTTCCGCTTTCAGTGCTTTATTCGTGTGCGCGCTGTTCAAGTCTTTCTCAAAGTACACTTCATTCAGACCCAACTCACCTGCAATCTCAACTAACGTAGCATCGTCTGACGGATTTCTCGCGTTCAAATAATACGCTTCTTGGATAGCACGAATCATCGGCTTTTCTTTATCTGGGTTCTGACTTTTTGCCGCAAGTACCGCGCGACATGAAGGGTAAGTAGAACGACGTGGGTGGCATTTTTTCCAGAAGTCAAAGTTGAATTCTGTACCCGGAATGCGCTTCTGAATATCTTTCCAAGTACCTTGTAACGATTTCTGCATTTCTTTAGGCATTGGCGCTGTTGAATCTGGTGCTAAACCACCCATTACATAACGAACCTCAATATGCTTAGGTAGTTTGTGTAAAATTCTTTCCCACGTAGGCACAAAGCCCCAACACCAACTGCACATTGGGTCGTGAACGTAGTAAAGTATAGTCTGATTACTCTGAGTCATTATTGAAACCTATAGGAGAAAAAATGTTACGCAAAATCATTTTATTAGTTGCGTTAAGCACGCTACTAGCGGCTTGTACGCAAGAAACACAAAATCGCCTGAGCCGTTCAATCAACAACTGGACAGGTACTAACGGTATACTTGAAATCTACGCAGGCGACAAGCTTGCTAAGCGTTTCATGAAAATAGACAAACTATCAACAGCTGCTGGAACAACGTCAGAAGTTGATCGCCCTTACCGCTACGGCTATGGCGTTCTTGACGCTAACTTAAACGGTAAAGCTGATTCTGGCGAAAAGAAAGTTTACTTCGAATTCAGTGACTATTCTACTTCTTACATCTTCTACGAAGATCCAGCGTAAGTAGACTCACTAAAAAAGGCAGCTTTCTTAAGCTGCCTTTTTTGCTAGCAATACTATAAAAGTGAAAGGGTATGAGCTAACTTTCATCTAGGTGTAAGCCACACTCTCGAGTAACACCATTAAAACGCGTATCTTCCTCACGCATCCCTTCTACAAACTTACGTGTGGTGTGTGTATCACCAACACTCACATAACCTTGCTCCCATAGCGGGTGATACGGTAAATCATGTTCCTTAAGATACAAGTGCACATCACGGTTTGACCAATCGACAATAGGATGAAACTTCACACGGCCTGTTTGAAACTCAAGGAGTTTACGCTCAGAACGCGACTCCGACTGTGAACGACGTAAGCCGCTATACCATGTACCAGCAGCGACTTTAGTCATCGCTCGTAACATCGGCTCAACTTTATTGATGCGGTTATATTTTTTCAACCCGTCTTCACCCTGCTCCCATAACTCACCAAAACGTGCTTCTTGCCAAGCGGGTGTCATATCAGCACTAAACACTTGCAGGTTCAGATTTAGGCGCTCTTTCATTTCATCGACAAAGCGATACGTTTCTGGAAATAAGTAGCCAGTATCAAACAACAACACTGGAATATCAGGCAAATGCCTCGTCATTAGATGCAACATCACCGCTGATTGAATGCCAAAGCTAGAAGACAACACATGGTCACGTGGCAAGTTCTCTAACGCCCACTCAATGCGTGTATCAACAGACTGTGTTTCTAACCACTCATTCGCAGTGTTAAAGACTGTTGGCCATTCTTTCTTTTGCTGAGTGTCTGCTTGCGGATTCGTGGATTCAATCATTAGAGGGTTTCCCAATTTTCAGTGTGTCGAGATTATAGCGGAGAATACGTTCATTAGCCCATTGCTGTCTTGCAGAACAAGTATGCGTTAGCGCATCTCAATAAATGCCCTCAGGCCCTTTGCTCTCACGCTTAATTTCACTGATCACCCTAAGTCGCACAAGTCTCAGCTGTTCTTTCACATCCGCACCCGTAAACCCTGCATCCAAAATCGGCTTAACAGGTACAACACTCGTCGCTTCCATCAACTTCGTATAAAAGTCGGCCTGCAAATAAGCGCGGTCTTCAAACGTTGGACGTCCACGACTATCAGCCTTACATGCCAGTAAGAACTGCTTGAAACGCTCGGGTTTACGATAAGCATCTGCTGCCATAATCGTTTTCAGTAGCGTCTTTGGTTTCACATCAAATGCACGGTGCACATGTGTGTGATAACGACAGGTTAACTCAGCAAGTTGGCGATATTCAGTCGGTACTTTCAATCGCTGGCACAGCTCAGTCACTAATGGCACACCTGACTCTTCATGCCCATAGTGATGCGGCAATATGTCCGCCGGCGTTATGCCTTTACCCAAGTCATGTGTTAACGCAGCAAAGCGTGTCACTGGGTCATCAGTCAACAAGCAGCATTGATGAACAACCATCATCACATGAATGCCCGTATCAACTTCAGGATGGTATTCCTTCACTTGCGGCACACCAAACAAACGGTCAATTTCTGGGAATAATACCTTTAATGCACCACAACTGCGTAATGCTTGGAAAAACTCTTCAGGGTGATCTTCTGTCAGTGCTTTTTGAGTCTCTTGCCACACGCGCTCAGGCACTAATGCATCAACCTCGCCTGCAGCGACCATGTCTGTCATTAGCGTGAGTGTTTCATCTGCAATAGTGAAACCAAGTTTATGGAAACGCGCCAAAAAACGAGCAATACGTAGGATACGCACAGGGTCTTCAGCGAATGCTGATGACACATGCCTTAACACGCGATTTTTAATATCTGCCTGACCATCATAAGGGTCAATTAAGCCACCCTCCGCATCTTCAGCGATGGCATTAATGGTTAAGTCACGACGCGCCAAATCTTGCTCAAGCGTCACGCACTCCGCAGTATCAAATTCAAACCCGTGATAGCCCGCTTTGGTTTTACGCTCAGTGCGAGCTAGTGCATATTCTTCATGAGATTCAGGATGCAGGAACACAGGAAAGTCCTTACCGACAGAGCGATAACCTTTCTCCAACATCCGCTTAGGACTTGTTCCAACCACCACCCAGTCACGGTCTTTAACAGAGATCCCTAACAACTTATCTCGTACTGCGCCGCCAACTAAAAAAATATCCACTTTCCACTCCCATCAAGCTATACCAGCTTTAAATCTATTCAATACTACTTAGGCGATGAGCCTCACACTTTTTAAAGACATAAGCAATAGTTTCCGATTTAATAGCCATTTCTGTCCCCCTTACTGTTATTAAAATGATCGACTTATCCTTACTAGTGATTTTTATTCCGACCTTTTTCTTTGTCTCAATCACACCAGGTATGTGCATGACACTAGCCATGACTATGGGCATGACCATTGGCGTAAAACGTGCACTATGGATGATGCTAGGCGAGCTAGTGGGCGTGGGTCTCGTTGCAATACTTGCCGTTATTGGCGTAGCGGCGGTTATCGTCACCTACCCTCAAGTATTCACAACCTTCAAGTTCATCGGTGGCGCTTACCTGTTTTACATAGGCGTACAAATGTGGCTATCGCGCGGTAAAATGGCGATTGGCGAGAACTTTGAAAGCCAACAGGCATCATCTCGCACCGAACTCATCATTCAAGGATTCACCACAGCAATCGCCAACCCTAAAGGATGGGCATTTTTCATCTCATTACTGCCTCCTTTTGTAAATACAAACCTGCCGCTTACGCCTCAGCTCGTTGTGCTAATTTCACTTATTTTAACCCTAGAGTTCAGCTGCCTCCTTATCTACGCTACAGGTGGCCGTACACTTCGACGCTTCCTAGAGAAAAGTGGCAATGTCCGTATACTTAACCGTGTCGCAGGCACACTCATGATGGGCGTTGGTGTTTGGCTAGCGGTTGGCTGACCATCAAGTCAGATTAGGCATTGCTAAATTAATTATCTCTGTAGTAACATTAAATTGTTCTCAGGGCGGGGTGTAATTCCCCACCGGCGGTAAGTACTCCTGTACAAGCCCGCGAGCGCCAAGGTTTTCCTTGGGTCAGCAGATCTGGTTAAATTCCAGAGCCGACGGTCATAGTCCGGATGAGAGAGAATCACTTCTAGCGGTTAGTCGCGTCTGTAAAAAGTCGGGACTACGAACGCCGCGCGTTGTTCTGCCCTGTTTAAATTTAACTTAAGGATTTAAACAATGTCTATTCAAAACAGTAAAATCGCATTCATTCGTGCACGTTGGCACTCAGAAATCGTTGATCAGGCCTATGAAGGCTTTAAAGCTCAGGCGGTAGCGCTTGGTTTCGACGAGAAAAATATTGAAGTATTTGATGTGCCCGGCGCATTCGAAATGCCATTCCTAGCAAAACGTATTGCAGAAGAAAAAGATATTGATGCAATCGTTGCTGCCGCTTGGGTTGTTGACGGTGGTGTATACCGACATGACTTTGTTGCATCAGCAGTCGTTGACGGCTTGATGAGTGCACAAATGACAACGGGTGTTCCCGTGTTTTCAGTATCACTGACACCTCACCAGTACCAAGAAACAGACTTCCACAACGAAACATACATTAAGCATATGTATAAAAAAGGTGAAGAAGCAGCTGGTGCAGTTGCCATACAGCTAGAGACACTAGAAAAGCTAGACCGCAAGTAATACACGTCAGCGTTCGATAAGAAGCCATGTTTTTTAGCATGGCTTTTTGATGCCTGTAAATCGGGTAATTATGAGCATGAAGATGACTACTTTAGAATATTTTAAGCGGTGACAAATCGCCTTTATTTATTACAGTAGCCATCTCCAATTTTCTTGTTTGAGCAGCGTTAGCGACAACATTTTTTTATTAATTACGGCTCATTCTCCCTATCGCTCCATAAGTTTTGCTATCACCTCAAAACTTATAAACCTCTAAGTCCTTCTCCACTAAATCACTCACAATCCGTGTGATAGATGCACTAGATCTGTGCTACTGCTAGATGGCGACACCCCATAAATAAGCAGCTAAGTGGACTTAACACACTAAATAACAGCCTAGGTGGCCCTAAATAGTTATCCTTGTAAATATATATGCAGAAAACGTGCCAAAGATCATCTTACTCGAAGAGCCTCAATAACGATTGGACATGACAATCACATGTAGCCCTGGAGGCTTCATTAATATCTGATGATTGATGGTTAACGGTTATTTATATATGCTGGAAATACATTTAAAGGCAATTAGGCTAATTTTATGAACAATATTTTTTTCGCCCATGCCATCGGTTTTCCCAGCCGTAGCTACCAACCTTTTTTTAATGAGTTAGAAAAGTACGATTACACTATCGACTTTATTGAAAAGATTGGGATGAATCCAAAGTACCCAATTACCAATAACTGGCCACACTTAATTGAAGAGCTAGCAGATGAAATTCGGAGTCGTCACAGCGAACCAGTGATTGGCATTGGACACTCAGCAGGTGGTTTACTGACTTACTTAGTCGCACGCAAATACCCAGAATTGTTTAGCCAAATAGTTGTGCTGGATGCACCCGCGATCAATGGCTTGCAGAATATACCGTGGTGGATATTAAAGAAGCTTGGACTGAGCGACTTAGTCACGCCAGCAAAACAAAGTAAACACCGTAAAACGCACTTCAAGTCGCTAGAAGAGATTAATGAACTACACTACTCTAGGCTGTTGAGAAATATTCAAGACGACTCATTTTCATCCTACGTTGAGCACGGCTTTGTACCACACAAAGATGGAGGGTTTACTTTAGCCTTTCCATTAGACACTGAGCTTGCCCTATTCCGAAACGCGCCTGATAACTTATGGCGTTATAAAAAACCACTAGCGGTTAGAGGGATTTATATTTCTGCTGAAGAGAGTGAGTTTTCCCAGCTACCTTTTGCTGAGCGTTTATGCAAAAAGGCAGAGATGGATTACCATGTTTTGAAAGGTAGCCACATGTTCCCGCAGGAACACCCAAAGGCGTCCGCTGACTACATAGAACAGTGGCTAACTAGCGCTAGCTAACTTACAGCGAGTAACGCTGACGAAGGAATCGTGCAACGCCGTCTTCTTCGTGATGACCAATGACGCCTGTCGCCATCGCCTTTAGCTCATCCAGAGCATTGGCGGTGGCATACGCTTCATCCGCCATTTGAAACATACTAAAGTCATTATCGCTGTCACCAAAGCAAACCACCTTATCAAACCCTAAGCTTGCCTTAAGTGTTTGGACGGCCTCACCTTTGGATGAACTGTGGTGATGAAGATCCATCCAGTGATAGCCCGCGGTGTACATATCGCCACCGTTATAAACCACTAACTCTGGGGCTGTACGAATCTCAGCACACAACTGGGCAATAACCTGCTCATCACCCAGAGCATTAACATTAGTGATCTTCACACCTTCATGCAAACTCTCTAAAGGCTTTACCGCCAACCCTTTACGCGCATCAAACTTATCACCGTAGAACTTACAGTTTTCCGTTTCTAACTCACCCATATACACGGAGTGAGTGCCGTCTGGCTCGACTGCAAAAATAAAGGGTGAAATTGGCTGCTTAGCAAAGGCGTTTAACACAACCTCAATTTCTTTATGGTTCAGACTATTATGATGTGTATACCGTGTCGTTTCAGGACACCAAATGACCACACCGTTGTTATAGACATGAAGTAACGGGAAATGAGCGCCCTCAATACATTCTTGAGCAGCATGCAAGGTACGGCCTGTTGCAAGCGTGTAAGGAATATTATTGTGCTGCATGAGCAACAACGTTTCACGCGTGTAGTCACTCAACTGCTGCTTACCGTTGAGCAAAGTACCATCTAAATCAAATACTGCTAATTCCATAACCATCTCTCTATAATCGGCGTAAATGCCTATTCCTCAGCGACAAACCAAGGCTCTTCAGGCTGAATACTGGCTAGCGTAACACCCGTTTGTTGCTCAAACCAATCATCTATTAAACGATAAGAGATTGATAAGTTAGGTGGCGTTAAAATCTCACCTGCGAGGTTCTTTTCACGAAGCTCTTCTGCGGTCAACCAGACTGCTTGGGTAATATCATCCTGCTCCAGCTCGACGTCAAAGGTCGACGCTTCAGCGGTATAGCCCAACATATAGGAGTTAGGATATGGCCACGGTTGTGAGGAGTGATATTGAATATTATCTACCGCTAAACCAACCTCTTCCATAACTTCGCGCTGCACTGCGCTCTCTAGTGGCTCGCCCAACTCAACAAAACCTGCAAGTACTGAGAAACGACGCTCTGGCCAACTCTCTTGACGCGCAAGCAATATTTTATCGCCATTAGTGATACGCATAATCACGGCAGGGTTGATGCGTGGAAACTCGATACGAGCACATTCTTCATTACTACACTGTTGACTCAAACCACCTTGCTGGTGAGTAAGCCCACTGCCACACGCTACACAAAAACGTGTGGTTAACTGCCAGTGGTTGAGTAGCTTTGCGTAGGAGTACATCGCGGCGGTGTTAACGCCTAACTGATGACTAATCTCTCTCAGACTAATAACCCCTAGGGTCTTGCTCTGAAAGTCAGGCGTGTTTTTTAGTGCGGCAAGCTCAGTTTCAACATCAGCAACGTTGAGAACAAAGACAGGGCTACCTTTATCTTTACCGGCTTTGTGAATCCCTAACAGGCTAACAGCTTGAACGCGCTTCAATAATTGGAACTGATTTTGATTTAGCGCAAGTACCTGTTCATCCACGGTAACAACGTCTTGGTCATTTAACACAAGATAGCTTGCTTGCGGATGTTGGTATTGAGCACCTAACCAAGCAGTATTCTGCCGACCATGCGAGACACGGTCTAAAGGTTGAGCAGTGTAAGTGTTTAGCATCGAACGACGAAGATCATCCATGGATAGCACCCGATTTAATAACAAGGGCGCTCATCTTAACATTCGATGACTAGTGAATTGTGTAAAACACCATGGCAATTTCAGCAACGATTGCAACAGCGGTTGTAGCGAAAACTAGCTTTTTAGTCATTTGTAAATCCCCCGAATAACGTTCAGTCACTTATTTAGTTTTTACAGTAGCAAAGCTTAGATAAATTTAACGTGAATTAAAATTTCTTTAAAAAACTTTATAACGGTTGATATTAATCACTTTATAGCTACACTTGTCTGAAAATAATTATAATGGAGTAAAATATGAATAATCCCTACCAATCACCCACTGCTGACTTACAGTCGAAAACCAACAGTCTACCTCTTCAATATGTAGGGTTTTGGGCACGTACAGCGGCTTATATTATTGACTCTATCTTGTTGATGTTAATCGTCTACCCGCTGTTATTTTTGGTATTGGGTACTGGCGCTATGGATGGAACTAACCCTGAATTAATGTTCTCAGCGTCATATTGGATAATTTCTTTTGGTCTACCTGTCGCTTTCTTTATTGGTTTTTGGTTTTATAAATCATCAACACCTGGAAAGATGATATTCAGTGCGAAGATTGTTGATGCTAAAACAGGTGGTAAACCATCTAAAGGCCAGCTTGTTGGTCGTTATTTCGCATACATTTTGTCGGGTATTCCATTAGGTCTAGGTTTCTTCTGGATCGCTTGGGATAAGCGCAAACAAGGCTGGCACGATAAGCTTTCTGGTACGGTTGTTATTAAGCCGACGACTAATCCTGCTAAACAAATCTCATTTGACTGATAGCTCGTCATAAAGCTACTTGACTACCCCAATCAATAGCGGGAGGATTCAACCTTTCCCGCTGGGGTAACAACTTACCCTGTAAGTTTCTCTTTGTAGCCTGACATCATGACTCAACTCTCGGATACGCTCCAACACACGCAACCTTTCATACTGTTTGAAAATACCCTGCCTGCCTACGCAGACGAACCCGCGTGGCTATTTAGCAATCCTATAAAAGAAATCGTTGCGACTGATCAAGCATCACTCCTTACTGCACTTGCTGAGATTGATGATGCTCGAAAACAAGGTTATTACCTTGCTGGTTACATCAGTTATGAAGCGGGTTACGCACTCTCAAAGAAGCTACATAAGTTCTTAAAATCTGTCCCAAAAGATCAACCTCTCCTCCAGTTTTATGCGTTTGAGAAAACAACGGTTATTGATGCAGCTGCTGTCACCGCAGCGCTTAAAGCATTGCCCGAGTCTCCTCCCTATATAAGGGACTGGAAGCCTACTGACACTCAAGCCGAATACACTCAAAAACAATCTAAAATACATGACTACATCACTGCGGGTGATACGTATCAAGTGAATCAAACCTACCGTGTTAACTTTGAATTGGACGGTAGTATTAACGGGTTGTATCAAGCGCTGCGCGAACGTCAGCCCGTTGCGTTTTCTTGTTTAATGCACTTACCCGAACGCTCCATTTTGTCGTTATCACCCGAACTATTTGTGCGTAAAAAAGGTGAAGTCCTTTCTGCTAAGCCCATGAAAGGAACTGCGCCTCGTGGTGAAACTGAGGCTGATGATAAGGCCATATTAAAAGAGATGGCTGAGGACAAGAAACAGCGCTCTGAAAACCTGATGATTGTTGATCTGATGCGAAATGACATCGGACGCTTAGCCAAAATTGGCACGATGAAAGTCAGTAAGTTATTTGAGATTCAAACCTATAAAACACTGCACCAAATGATCTCTAGCATTCAAGGTGAAGTGGACCTTGAGATTCCTTTTATTGATATCGTTAAAGGACTGTTTCCTTGTGGCTCTATTACCGGTGCGCCAAAGATTCGTACCATGGAAATCATCCATGAGCTTGAGTCTACTCCGCGTGATATTTACACCGGCGCGATTGGGTTTATTACACCTGAGAACGACTTCTCGTTTAACGTACCTATTCGTACCATTAGCTTTCCTAAAGACAGTAAGGTCGGCACTTTAGGGATTGGTGGTGGCATTATTCACGAAAGTGATGTGCTTGAAGAATGGGAAGAGAGCAAGCTGAAAGCGAGTTTTATTACAGGTTTGAATGAGCAGTTTAAACTGATTGAGACATTTCTTTATGACGCCAAGCTAGGTGAGAGCTTGCGGTTTGAACGTCACCTTGAGCGCCTAGAGAATAGTGCATCTGCTTTCGGCTTTGCTTTTGATAAACAATATGTTGAGCAGGCTGTTAAACAGCACTTGTCTAGTGTCGATACTTCGCGAGACTTAAAGGTTCGCTTATTGATGAATTATCTTGGTGAGGTAACTGTTAGTAGCGAAGCTATGCCAGCAGTGACAAGCAAGGTGCTACCTCACGTTGGCATTAGCTCATATACCATCGATGCTGATAGTTTATTTCGCCGCCATAAGACGACTAACCGAGCAATTTACAATCAGGCGTTTTCCGAGGGTGAGCAACAAGGGCTTTATGATGTGCTGTTTTTTAATCAATATGGCATGTTAGCGGAAGCTAGCCGACATAATGTTTATTTGGAAACAGATGGGGTATTTTATACGCCACGTATTGAGGATGGGGCTTTGCCGGGTGTGATGCGAGATACGCTGATCTCTGGGGAGCAATACTCAGTGATTGAGAAAAGCCTGACTAAGGAAGATTTGCTTGGTGCTGATCGGGTTTATTTGTCTAACTCGGTGCGTCAGTTGGTTGAGGTTGTTCTGGCTCAGTAAAGCGTTTAAAAACTTTCACTAGAACCAAAAGGTATAAGCTATACCCCACAAGCAGGTTAACTTTTACTAGCTAGGTGCAAACATGAATCAGATTATAACCTCGTTCACCCTAATCATACTTAGCATCAACACTGCTTACGCTTGCTACAAAAAACCTTTCACCTCCACAGAAATCAATGATTACCCAATAGAAAGAGTCCTTTCTCAAAACGGGAATTACTTATTGGAAATGTACCCAGCAAAGTGGATAAAACAAGGTAACGACTTTAACCGAATTACCGATGCCATAGCAATTGTCTATGACGTTGCCAAAGACGGTCGGATGACCAAACTATGGGAAACTAAAGGCATTTATCCTGCTACCTATAACCCCAAGAGAGACAGTTATTTCCCTAACAAATATAGCCACTACATAAGTAATGACGGTAACAAAATAGTTAGCATTCTTGAAAGTAGGGTCATAAGAGACAAAACAAGCCCTTTGGTCTTGATCAAAGGGAAGCTAGGAGCTTGGCATAGAATCAGTCATGACCAAATAAAAGCAGCTTCTATTTACTCATGTAGAATGCATTTTTTTCGGTCTCATGAACTTATGCAAAATGATGATCTAAAACTGGAAAACCTTGTGGCATCAGACCAGCTTGGGAAAAGTTGGTTGATCAAAACTGATACAGGTCAATTGATCCGCAATTAACGAGCTATGACCTCCTAAACCAGCACTCTCAACATTGATCAAATAATGAAAAACCAACTTTCAAAATTACCGATTTAAAGCTTACTAAAGAGCCCCACCAACAGTCACCCAAACTTTCTTTGGTTCCTCAGGTAAATAAACAACTAAAGGCACAAAATCGAACCATTCACCTCCTTTACCAAGCGAGCGAAAAACAACCAAAAACTCTTGCTTATCTTCCAACCAAGCACCTGCAATTCTCCCCATTCCAGGATTATCAGATACTCCTCGCACTAAGTAAGGTCGCAAACCATCAACTGGTTCAACTTTTGACCCAATATAATAATCAACCATTTCCGAGGATAACTCTAGAGCCTCCCTATGCTCTAACTCCATTACTGCACTATATAACCTAATTAATTGAACTTGATATGTATTAGCTTTTTCTGGACGTTCATCAAGAAGCAATCCCAAGTTACTAGGTGTAATCCATGATTGAGGAGTAAACGGATAAAGAGGTTCACCTATTGAAGCAATTGGTTGTTCTTTACAGTAACTCATAACAAATATGAAAGCGGTTGCTATGGATAATATACAACTAGTCCTCAACATAATTTTACTAATTGCCATTCTTACCTCTTCTTATTACAACAAAGCCTTATAACTAATTTCAGTAAACCCATTTTCGGTGGTACTTGTAAATACCCTCTGCCTCTACATGCTGTTTTGATTTTTCATCACATGCACCTAATTTGGAAAAGTTTTCACGCCCTTCCTTTAGAGTTTTGTGATTTGGCCCACTATAATCTTCATCTTTGATCGCACCATCATCCTCCCAAAAACATACACTACAGATATCATATGCATTTTCCTCTGGTAGTGTTAAGTAGCGGCAACATGGGCACGCAAACAGGGATTCTGGTTCACCTTCGATAGCGGTTTTTTCAAGCCTGATTTCTTGTATCTTCTGAAGAATGAATTCATTCTTAGCACCAACATACGAGCGCTCAATATTATCAATGATAATTGGGTCGTATATAGAGTGTGATGACTCATACTTTTGCTCTCCTGCACACAACTCCTCTTGGAGCGCAGGTGGGTAATGCTGTATATCTTTGTCCCTCGGCTCATAGCCGGACAAGAACTCACACTCAACTACATCATTCCTCTTATGCCGTGAGACTGCCCTCATAGCATGAATTGCGATCTGCTTTATTGCTAGTTTGCGATGCATAGTATTTCCACATAATGCGTTCGGCACAAAGAGCGATTGATGCCGCTTGTTAGCGCTTCCCAATGCCTAGTCATTTGCTATCTGCTCCAAACGTATTTGATGACCTCTAGTGGTACAGCTTCTTATCATCGCTTCAATTTTTGATCCTGGAGGATAATAATCATCTTTTCGATATTTCTCAGGCGTCATGTTTACTATGTGAATAATTTCTATTAGCGCTGGAAACCCAAGTCCTATGTCTACCCATACACCAAAAGTAGAGTGAGCTAATACAACACCCTCAACAGGATCACCTCTTTCAAGATCCTTGGTAACACCAAGCCAACGGTCCTCATGCTCCTCAGACGCATAGTCACCAAACTCATCTTTTAATATTTCATCCCATTCAGAACTCAACTTTACTCCTCGGTGAAACGTAACCGCGAACGCCTTACACAGCGGAAAACGACGAGCGCCAGTGAGTTGATTTTCCGATGATGTAACTTGTTATGTTTTATCATTCAACGTGTTCAAATATTTATCGGCTTCAGTTTTAAATGAAGGATCTTTTAATACAAGTTTTTCAAAAATTTTCTTAGATTCTTGTTTTTTACCGGCACGAAAATATGTGACAGCAGTCATAAGCAATACATTAGGGTCATGAGGTCTTTTTTTATGTAGCTTTTTACAAATTGCCAATGCCTTTTTGTAATCTCCTTTAGCTAAACAATGATGTATTGCCTCAAAAAAGCTAGTACCTGTAAGACGATTTTTATAATAATTTGAGAAAACAAATAAGATATTTAATAAAACTAAAAACAGGGCTAAGTAAATTATTATATCAAGTTTGGTTTGTGGCAAAAAATTCAAATTTAAATTGCTCCTGAATATGATTACTAAAAATGCCAAAAAGTAGAGGGGTGTCACTTTTAACTATTAAAACACAGAAAATGTGCTTTTGCGTCGAAGACAACATAACTTGCTCTGTACAACTTTACCGTTACCCTGTAATCAGCCTCCCACACGCCATATATTAGGGGCATCTCAGCTAGACATATCATCGCCAAAGTATAAAAAGAGCACTTTACACACATGAAACTAAAATACTTATTCGTCACCGCACTTGTCGGCTTACTCGCAGTGTCTGTAGTGCTGAATTACTTTTTCTACAAGAAAGCATTCCTGCCCTTACACGCGGTAAAACTCGACCCACTAGAGCTTAGCTACTACCCATCAACTAGTGCGCCCGAGGCCACGAACAGCGTTATGTTTTATGGCGACTCACGCGCATTGAGCTGGCCGTTTCCAAAGAACACTGGGCAAGAGTTTGTAAACAGAGCGATTGGAAACCAAACCTCAGTACAAATACTCGGTAGATTTGATACACATGTCGCGCCACACAAACCCAAAACTATCTTGATTCAAGTATGTGTGAATGACTTAAAAATGATCCCTCTCTTTCCTGATAGAAAAGAGCAGATCATAGAGGCTTGTAAAAGCAACATAACAGCGCTGCTTGAGAAGAGTCATGCACTGGGTGCACAGGTTATTCTGAGTACTGTTTTCCCACTCGGTGACGTATCAATCGCTAGACAGGCGCTGGGTACGACAGAGCCACCAATTATTGATGGTATAAGCCGTATCAACGACTTCATCAAAACGCAGCAGTCTGACAACACAGTGATATTTGATAGTTATGAGTTACTGCTTGGCGAGAATAACAAAATAGACCCGCAATACAGCCATGACTGGCTTCACCTTAACAAAGCGGGTTATGAGCACTTAAACCAAGTACTCTCAATATTGATCAATATATTTACCAGAGAGAAAACCAAACAAATAAAATAATAACTAAAAGTATATAAAAAAAACAAATAAAATGATACTTTGTCTCATTTTAAATGATTAATTTTCAATTAAGGTTACGATATGAAATACGCAGTACCTGCCTCTTTACTTTGCATTCTTACTCTATCTGGTTGTGCATCATTAACTACTGATGCAATGCAGCCAGTAGAAGTAACAACTAAAACAGTAGCTGGCCAAGCTGTTTCAGATGCTAAATGTACTTTGCAAAATGAAAAAGGTCAGTGGGAAGTAACAACACCAAATACAGTCAGTGTGCACAAAGCTTCTGGTAACTTGATGGTTAACTGTAAAAAACAAGGCCACCCAGAAGGCAAGCTTCAAGCAATATCAAGAGCTGGTGCGGGCATGTACGGAAACATTCTTGTAGGTGGTGGCATAGGTGCGGTAATTGATCACACTAGCGGTAAAGCATACAACTACTCTAGTAAACTTCCAGTTGTAATGGGTAAGCTTGTCACTGTTGACCGTAGTACGTCAAAATAAATGTAAAGGCCCTTCTGCATTAGTAGTTAGGGCCTTTTCTTAAACTAAAAAATTACTTTTTTCTATACACACTGTATTTACTTAAAACTATTAAAATCAGCTCCACTAGGATTCTGAAACACCGTCAAATCAAACTCAGTCGCCACGGCCAAAATATGATCAAAAATATCCGACTGGATACTTTCATAACGCTTCCAGTTGGTGTCATTGGTAAACGCATAAATCTCAACTGGCAGGCCATTTTTAGTAGGGTTTAACTGCCTTACTAAAATTGTCAGGTGCTTATGTATTTTAGGGTGGTGCTGCAAATAAGCTTCGATGTAATTACGAAAAACACCAATATTGGTCATGCGGCGGCCATTAGCCAAGCTCTCTAAATTGACCTTCTGAGCCGTATTATACTCTGCAATTTCTTTGTGCTTTTCCTCAATATATTCACTGATGTATTGGATACTTCCAAACCGCTCAAGATCTTCCTTAGTACAAAAACGAACACTATTTAGATTGATACAAACAGCACGTTTAATTCGTCTACCACCGGTCTCTTGCATACCCCGCCAGTTTTTAAACGAGTCCTCAATTAACGCTTGAGTCGGTACGGTAGTAATCGTTTTGTCGAAGTTACGCACTTTTACCGTCGTAAGTCCGATCTCCATGATGTCACCGTCAACACCATATTTTGGCATTTCCACACAGTCACCAGGTGCAACCATGCTGTTTGAACTCAGTTGAATACCTGCGGCAAACCCCATAATAGGATCTTTAAACACCAACATCAGCACGGCTGTCATCGCTCCCAAACCAGCAAAAAGCTTGGCAGGAGACTCATTTAGAATAACCGATACCACTGCAATGCCACATAGAAAAAAGAGCAATATTCTCGCCAACTGAATAAAGCTAGTGAGCGGCATCCGCTTCGACACTTCCCACGTTTTATATACCTCGGCAAAAGTATCGATCAACACATTCAGTATCAACGTCACAATGATAACCATAGCCACTAAGGCAATGATTGTTATGACGTCTGACACCGCGGGATAAAGGGCAAGCGCACTTGGCGTGTAATAATAAATAATCGCTGCGGGCGTTAGATAGGTCAGTTTGCTCAAAATGAGACGAGACTTATACATATCCTCTTGGCTGTTTTTAATCAGCTTGATCAGAGCGCTAGCCAAACGAATAGCAATCCCTTTCGTCGTCAAATGGACAAGCACTGCAATACAAATAACAGAGACAAAAGCGATAACTGAAGCGAGTTCTTGTTCGTATCCTGCAATTAAAGGGATTTTCTTTAAATAAAGGCTTATCGCTTCTATCACACTAGCATTCCTTTTCTATTTCAAACCGAAAAACAAGTAGCAGTATACTGCGGAACTCACTTTGCGATGTTATAAAAAAGCCCTACGATCATTAATGCCAATATCACACTGCCTGCAGTCCATCATTTAGCTAAGTTTAATTATCAACAGTCACTTCATAACTCACACTGCCACTTTCTCCACCGTTAAGCACCCCAACAAAGTTCCAATCGATAGCACCACTACTATTTTCAGTCGGAACACAATTAACTAGGCTCGCAGGCGTACTATCACATGAAGCACTACTACCCACTAGGCTGGTATAAGCAGGCACGCTGTCGTTGACCACTAAGTCATAGATAGGCCCTGTACCTGTATTGCGGTAATAAATACGATATTTTAACGTATCACCTGATTTAGCTTGATTCATGCTTTCCGTTTCTGCTGTATTTTGTGCCGTATTCTCAACCGTTTTTCTCAACTCTAGCCCTGATGCTTCATCAGACTGCGACACAATCGTCAGATCTTGAGTGGTCAATGTTTCGTTTGCTAACGTGCCGTTACTGAAACTAAATGTTGCCGTCGTCTCAACTAAATAACGATCTTGCGCGGGCGCATTAGCGGGGGAGTAGACTTTATTGATAATACAAATACGACTCCCTGCCGTGACACTAAAGCTCGCAACATCAGCATTCAGTGCTGCGGCCTCAACAGCATCTAACGAACCACTACAATCACTGTCTTGATAAGCAATATGTGACCATCCCGTGGCAATATTACCACTCGCCACAGTATCAAAACTCACATCACCATCCGCTTCACTTGTAAACACATGCGCATAGAAAGTCACATTACCGGGGAGTATTTCACTCTGATGGTTAGGTTCAAACGTAATACCAAAGCCAGAATAGCCTGACGAACCATAAGCACCCGCGACCTCGCCAAAGTCTTGGTCAGTCACATCAACACCTACCACAGTAATCGTCAAAACATCATCCGTTGTTGATTGGTACCCCGTTGGGTTATTTGCCGACGTCGTACCACAACTCTGTGGCACTGGTGTTGTTTCTCCGTGTGCTTGATAGATTTCGTAATCACCATCCACAACACCATTGAAGCTGTAGTCACCACTACCCGAAGTCAACACACTACGACACACACCTGTATTCGTGTCACGTAACACCACGACAGTACCACCAATGCCTGACTCTCCTGAGTCTTCACTCGCATTACTGTTCACATCAATATAGACACGCCCACTCACTGTCGTCCCTACAATCATAATTGGATAATCCTCAACCTCACCATCCTCTTTAAGACCTGTTGGTTCAAGCGTTGAAATAGATTCTGTGGTTAAACGTACTCGGATATAGCTTTGACCAGCTTGAATATCAGCAGGAATAGCTGACCAGCTCACTGTCACCGTACTCGCTGTCACACCTGTTACAATGGTACGAAGCGCGGCTTCATCTGCATCAAAGGTACCACTACCGTCAAAATCAAGCCATGCAATCAGTCGTGCATTATTTCCCGTTTGGTTAGTCACCACGACATCAACAGAGTAAGTACGGTCATTCGTCGTTAACTCACTAATAACACTGACACCATCTTCATCGTTGCCACCTTCAATGTTATCACCATCGGCTGCCACCGTTGGTTGGCCATCAATTTCAGAATCACCAATCACATTACCTAAGTACAGCAAGCTATTGGAAATATGATGCGCACCGTTGGTAGCATCCGTTGTGCCATACGTATCGGGCGCATCTCCAAAGTCACAACCACCCGGTATCTTTGCTGCATCTAGAAAGTTTCCCGTACTTGACGAGCCCACCGCTTGAAAACCAAATCGAGTAATGTGTTGCCCTGCGGGCACAACATAAGTCCCGGTATAAACCTTCCATGCGCTTGTATCACTGGTATACGTACCTTGTAAGACCATCGAATCAGGGTGGCCCATTAAGACATTAAGAGTATTGCTTCCAGAGCGAGCACGATGTGCAAAGCTCCATGTATAATTTGAACCTGGTATGAGTTCAACATCTTGATAAAGCATGCCAGGTACATACGCATTAAGTTCGGCAAAATAAGTCCCATCATAAGATGGCACACCTAGGAACCCCGTCTTCCAGAGCTCAATGGCATTACGTCGAGCAAAACTATTACTAGATGTTGGGCTATCCGGAATAGTTGCCCAGCCTTCGACCAAGTCTTCGGCAGGTTGAATAAATGTCGAAGGGTTGGGTGAAGCTTCAAAGCCTGTATTTAAAATAACAGACGAACACGCATCATCACTGGGTGGGGGCAACATCAGGTGAACGGTATAATCCTCTACCTCACCATCATCCATTCCACCAAGTGCTGAAGGTGTGGCCACAGACTCACTTGTAAATCGGAAGCGGCTATACGTCTCACCATGAGGAGAGTAAATACTCGGTGTCACGGTAATCGCATTACTACCAGCCGTCAGCGCTGTATTCGTCGCTACTTGCTCACCTGAATCATCCCAGTCACCATCCTGGTTCCAATCGATCCAAGCATTTAAGTAACCATCCACCGATGCCGTGACAGTGATGGTATTAACCCGATCAACACGTAGCACTGACGTAGTGCCGACTACTGGAAATACAACACCATCATCATCATCTGAGCCATCCATATCATCGCCATCGGCATCTAGACCTGTATTTTGACTACCTGTCTCTGAGTCAATCAAACTACCCAAATAAATTGTGTCGTACAGTGTGTGCCAAGCATCGCCATAAGTGTCATCAAGATCATCATCGATGCTTTGCATATTAGTCGGTGCATCACCCCAATCATTGGGGTGGATTGAAACAACTGTTGGATCATCAATATCGGAAGTGTCAGGGTCATTACTATAAGACGTGTTAGCGCCGTAAGTGATTTCAGCTTGATTGGCCACAGAGGTCAACGCGGACACATCATTCGCCACCGCTTGAACGGTAAAGGTTACCTCATTAGCTGGGGACAGACCTGATGGTATAACAATATCATCAATAAGCAGCGAGTCTGTAGTATAGGTAGAAACTGTTCCACCGCCTGGCGTTGTTGTCGACAACGTACCTAATACAAAATTTAGCCCCGCAGGAATATTATCTTCAAAGTCGACGGTAAGCGGAGTTGATAATGGGTTGATCAGTGTAAAAGTATAGGTGAATGCTTCACCAATACTCACAGACTCTTCACTCACTGACTTTGAAAGTACCGCAGGCGTGCATGCTGTCGCATCAAACGTTCCATTACTTGGAACATTTCCCACAAACGCAACAAGCGGTGTAGCCTGTGTCATGTCAACACTATAAAGCAGGCCTGAACCATTATTATAAAAATATAGTGTTCCGCTAGACGTGGACCATGCACCGCCGGCACTTCCAGAAAGGCCTACACCTGCCGTGGTCACAGTACTTCCAACACCAGCGGCAGTAATCTTTCTTAAGTTACCTCCGCTCATGCCATACAAGTTTCCATCTAGCGGGTTAAACGCTAAGTCAGCAACTTTTCCTGTAAAGGTGCCTGAACGAGCCAAACGTTCAAATGTTAAGCTGCCGGCTGCAGGGTTACTTCCGATACTAACGATATAAACATAGTCAGTGTCATGTCCATACCAGTTACCACTAGCATCCATTGTACCGGCATAATTAACGCCAATAGCCCAAGTAACACCTGTGGCAGTCCCTACACCTGTAGGCTGCCCTAATATTTCATAAGTTCCATCTGCGGATAACCGGTAGAAGTTTGACCCTTGTAAACCATAGATATAGTTATCAAGAATATTATAACCCGTTGCATTGATGGTACCGCTCGGATCTACCGTTGCAATATCTGTCACAGCAAGTGTAGTTTTATCCATCTGCTGTAACGTAGTGGGGTTACTACCAAATGTAGGATATGCCGTCCCATCACAGACAAATGTAGGACCTGCCGAGAAAGCAGAATGACTTGCTAATAGTAGTGTCGAAAACAATATTAACTGATTAATCAGCGGTCTTATGTTTCTTACGTTCATTTCGCAAGCCCAATAGTTGTTTTTATGATTTGGTTGCAAGCAATTCATTCATTTTTCAACTTCACGCTTTTATCAGCCAATTATAAACAACCTGTTAGCTTCTTAAAGTTTATGAATCATCGATCTAAATCACCTATATTATGGATATAATAGAGAGGCAGTGGTTAATAGATTATTAACGAAAAATATAAAAAACAACCAAGTCAATATAACTTTGAGCTAAAAAACAATAATAAAAACACAATTTAGAAAATATTATGAAGAGCTAAACTAACCAAAATGGAACTAATGGCTCAAAATAAACTAAGGACTATTCGCTGAGAGAGACTAAGTAAATTAATGAATTTCAGCCATAACATCGAACATAAATAAAACAAAAGCCCCTACTGCAACCAAGCAGTAGGGGCTTTTTTGTGATCGTACCTTAGTAAAGTATTAGGCTTTACTAACAACAACCGCTGCATTAACACCACCAAAACCAAGGCCATTACATAGCGCATGTTTGATGTCAGCTTTCTGAGGAACATTTGGAATAAGGTTTAAACCTTCGAAGTTCTCATCAGGCTCTGACAAGTTGATTGTTGGCGGCAAAATACCTTTCTGCAACGCTTGGATAGTGAAGATAGTCTCGATACCACCCGCAGCACCCAGCAGGTGACCTGTTGAAGACTTAGTTGATGAAATCGGCGTATTAGCAACATTCTCACCAAATACAGAACGTAAACCAGCAACCTCAGCACGGTCACCAACAGGCGTTGATGTTGCATGAGCGTTCACGTAGCCAATGTCAGATGCTTCAAGACCAGACTGCTTTAGCGCTGCACGCATCGCTTGTGCGCCACCTGCACCATCATCTGGGCCCGATGAAATATGGTGAGCATCACAGCTTGTGCCGTAACCGCTTAGTACCGCTAGGATCTTAGCGCCACGTGCTTCAGCGTGCTCTCTCGTTTCGATAACAAGCAGACCAGCACCTTCACCCATAACGAAACCATCGCGATCTTTATCGAAAGGACGTGAAGCGCCTTTAGGATCTTCGTGGTTATGAGACAACGCCTTCATTGCATTAAAGCTAGCCAATGCTAATGGATCAACACAGGCTTCAGCACCACCCACTAGCGCAACCTTAGCTTCGCCACTCTTAAGGATACGAGCACCATCACCAATCGCTTGAACACCTGCCGCACAGGCTGTCACAGGGCAACCCATTGGGCCACGGAAACCGTATTTAATAGATACGTTACCAGCCGCAAGGTTAGCTAGGAAGCACGGTACAACGAATGGAGAAAGACGTCTGAAGCCTTTAGCTTCCATTGTACGCTGAGCGTTAGTAATCGTTGGGAAACCACCGATACCAGAACCAATAATAGTCGCTGTGTTCATCTTGTCTTCGTCAGACTCAGGGTACCAATTAGCTTGCTCAAGCGCTTCTTTTGCTGCCGCCATTGCGTACAACGAAAAACGATCCATCTTCTTTAGATCTTTCTTAGGTACGATCGACTCTGCATCCAAACCTGCTTCAGGATCATCTGCAATGCTTGGAACCATACCCGCCATGTACACAGGGCTGCCGTCTTCTTTAAGCTGTTCAAATAATTTAATACCGCTTTCGCCAGCAATCAAACGATCCCAAACTTTCTCAACGCCGCAACCAAGAGGTGTGATTGCACCCATACCTGTAATAACAATATCTGACTTCATGATGTACCTAAGTGTTTATATCAATTTAATAAAAAGTGTAGCCACTCTCAAAATATGATCAAGATAATACGATATTTTGTTATAATGCATAAGCGTAAATCTGAGTCCTCACTATGTCATATACAAAACACCATAAAAAACAGTCTAAAGAACGGATTTTAGAGTCTGCATCTCAGCTATTCTGTCAATTTGGCTATGAGAAAGTATCCATAAGCCAAGTGATGAAATTAGCGCGCATGACACACGGTGCTTTTTACGCTCATTTTGAGTCGAAAGAAGCACTCTACAAAACGTCACTAGTCAATGTACTCAAGCGTAACCGTACTAACCGTTTAGCGAAATCACCGTTTTCAATCAACCACTTGATGGAACTTGTGAACAACCTAACCAATTTGAGAACAAGATCAACTCAAGGTGACCCTTCTCCTGAAAATATTTTATTCAATGAAATTGGTAACGACAGCGACGAGATTAAGAATGTTTATGAAAAGTCGTATCACAGCATTCTTAAATTACTAGAAACTCGCATTAAAGCGCTTAGAAAACTTAGGCAAGTACCTAACGTTAGATCATCTGAAGGTGCTAAAGAAACATCGCGCGTTATTTTGGCAACCATGGTCGGTGCCGTAGCCATCGCAAAAAGTATTCAAAGTGATGAAGAACGGCAGTTACTTTTACTTTCTGCGCAAAACCAGATACTGAGCTTACTCGGTGGCACAACTCACATAAAACAGTATGCGACACCGATAGTGTAACGGTATCGCATACTCTTTATTCAGTTCCGATTTCATTTATTTCATCGATCATCAAAACAACGCCATCTACTTTTCTCTTTGAATTCAAATAAGGCAATATCTTTAATGCACCTTCATGCCCATTAGGCAGTATGATTTTTCGAGTATGAGTTGTTCCCTTTAAAGCACATTGAGCCAAGTATTTTTCGATGCTTTCAAAGCCAAACGATAGCTTTAAGTCTAAGAAAGAACGATTGACATCAACCGGTAGAATATTGATGTAGTCTCCAAATGGCGCAGTGTAACGTCGAATTCGATAAGACTTATCTAAAAATATTGCCGCTATTCCCGTTGATTTCATGAAGTTATCAATATCGTTTGTTGCGACCGTTAACTCATTTATTTTCTGCTGATATTCTGAGTTAAGTGTATAAAGCTCTTCATTAACCGCCTGTAGCTCTTCATTGGTGCCCTGTAGCTCTTCATTTGACGCCATAAGCTCTTCGTTTGACGTCTGAAGTTGTTCACTGGCATTACTCAACTGTGCTTGTGATGTACCTAAACGCGCCCTCAACTCTTTAACTTCATTTTCAAGAAATTCTAGGCGTTTCTTCTCAGCCTCATCAGCAGGCAGTAGAAGACTATTGTCTTCAGTACTGATCACCGAAAGTTCAGTCGTGGTATCCATTAGTGTCACGATATGAAACACATCAGCATCACTATTAGGTTTATCATAATGGTGATACGGAATCACACGAACAGTGAAACGCTTATCACCTGACTGACTTTCTTCTAGGTCTCGATAAATAACTTCTTTTTTAGTCGTATTGCACTGATCTATCGCTGAAAGTATGTAACTTGATATTGAAGGCGTAAATAAGTCAGTGATCTTATCCGATGTCCTTCCTGGCTTATGTGGTAAAAGCCAATCAGAAATATGTCCGTAAGAGTGAATCACCTCTAAGTGCTTATCTGCGATAACCGTGGCCGGCAAAAAGCGATCAAAGATCAACTCTGCGACCTGTGAAAGTAATATAATTTTATTATTAGCTTGGCTGCGTTGAACAAATTTCGTGGGTGTCTTAGGTTTCTCCTTGTCATTGTTTGCGAGAAACTGCGTATTCTGATTAGTCATCTTGACTTTTTCAGTCGACGCATTGATCTTCTTATAAATTTTGCCTCTATAATCAACACACTCAAACACATTATCCGACTGAAAAGGTGTTTCAGCCTTACCCAAAAATAAATGCCCGCCTTGCGCCAACGAAAAACTAATCGAATTAAATGCTTTTTGTTGTCCCACAGGCTGGAAGTAAATCAGCATATTACGGCAAGTCACGAGGTCTATATTAGAAAATGGTGGATCCTTGAGAATGTCGTGCTTCGCAAAAACGACCATATTTCTAATATGTTTTCTTATCCGATAACTATTCGCAGTTTCTTTGACAAAGTGATTACTTAAAAGGGGCTCAAAAATCTCGGTAGAAATACTTTCTGGATAAATACCCAATGCTGCTTTATCAAGACCACGAACATCAGCATCCGTCGCAAAGATCTTAACATCTAACTGCTTACCCATTTGCTCCATCACATCGTGGCAGATCATCGCTATGGTGTAAGCTTCTTCACCACTAGAACAGGCAATACACCAAATACGGATAGGCTCATTAGTCTCTCTTGCGGCTATAAGCTTTTCAATGACCTCCTCTCGAAGTGATTTGAACGCTTCAGTATCTCTAAAGAACTCGGTAACGCCAATAAACAGATCTTGCTGCAAACGTATAAGTTCATTACTCGGTTTATCCTCGAGTAGCCTGATGTAATCAGTCAACGAAGCAACTTGATTGATATTCATCCTGTTCTTTAATCGTCGCGAAAACGAAGAAAGCTTGTAAACAGAAAAATCTATGCCTGAATCTTCCATCAGAAGACTGCAAATTTTCTGCACCAGACGATTTGAATCACTCATTTCACTTGCTAATGTCTGGCCGGAAACATGTGGGTTTTTGAGGTAGTTAACCGTGGTTAACGCTAGCTCTTCGATAGGCGCTGTAAGGTCAACAACACCCGTCGCAATGGCATTCATTGGCATACCATTAAACTGGCTATCATCTGGGCTTTGTACCATGACCAAACCACCCGTCTCATGTATCGCTTTGATACCAAGACAACCATCGCTTCCAGTACCAGACAAAATAATGCCAATACTTCGATAAGTAACATTTTGCGCGATACTTCGGAAGAAGTAATTAATCGGTAAATGGAGTCTTGTCTTACTGCTACGATCAATGGGGACTATTTTATTCCCCTCAAGCGCCATTTCCTTGCCTGGAGACATTAGATAAATATTATTTGGCTCAATATCGACGGCTTCATCAACCACACTCACGGGCATCGTTGTATGGCGCTCCAAGAGCTTGTCCATAATGCTTTTATAATCTGGTGACAAATGTTGAATAACAACGAAAGCTGCATCCGTATCATTAGGGATGCTATCAAACCAACGTTGCAGTGCCTCTAAGCCTCCAGCAGATGCTCCGATCGCGACAATGTTCATTAGCTCTTCTGACAGCAAGTCACCCTTTGCCTCGACAAACGCAGGCTGTAACGGGTTAAATTCAGGTATATTCTCTTTCATGAATAGACGACTTCCTTTGTCTTAGTCTGAGCTTGAGTAAAGCTGGCCATTTCTTCTAGTGGTATCGCTTTTGATATTAACCAACCTTGAATAATATCAACGCCTTCTTTCTTTAAAATAGTGAGCTGTTGTTCACTTTCAATGCCTTCAAATAATATGGTTTTGTTTAATTCATTACTCATTTTGATAATTGCTCGAACGATTTTTCTCGTATCATGTAACGCCAAATTTTGTGTGAAGCTTTGATCAACCTTGATAATGTCTATAGGGAAATTATGTAACATTGAAAGGCTAGAATACCCTGTTCCAAAGTCATCAAGCGCTATCTTCAAACCCACCTCTTTTAGTCGCTCTAGTTGCTTCTTAACTTCTATATGATTAGAAATAAGTAGGCTTTCTGTTATTTCAATGGTGACGGTTTCAGCAGGTATCGAGTATTTCTGTAATGTGTCTTCAATAAACCGATAAAGATTATTATCACGGAACTGAATGGAAGAAAAGTTTACGGACAACTGATGCTTAGCACCGCTACCTCTAAGTAACTTGGCATGGTCAGATATTGCTTTCTCAAAGATCCACTTACCCATTTCACTCATCAAACCATTACTTTCAACCAATGGAATAAATAAGCTAGGGGCAATGTAATCACCATTCTTTTTCCATCGGATCAATGCTTCGTAACCATAAATCTCCCCAGTGGATATGTTCCACTGCGGCTGATAATAGAGCTCGAATTCATTACCCTCTAAAGCCCTATGCAAGGAGTCAATCAATAACTGTGTTTTACGTGCCTGTTCATTAATTCTTCCAGCGTACAAGCGATAAGTATTCTTACCGTCATCTTTTGCATGATACATAGCCGTATCCGCTTCACTTAACAGCTGGCTACACTTTTCAGTTACTTTATCTTTGTCTAAAGTATCAGCATATGCAATATCAGATGGATTGACGCTAACAATACCGATACTCGCTGAAATATAGGATTCTTCTGCATGCTCTATCAGGGAGTAAGGCCGTGAAATTTCTTTGAGTAACCTTGAGGCATAGGCCTCAATATCAGGTGATGCTGAGAAGGTTTGTAATATCGCAAACTCATCCCCACCTAAACGTGCGACAGTGCTGTATTGGCCAGTAACAGATAAAATGCGTCGTGCGGTTTCAGCGAGCAATTTATCACCAATAATATGCCCATAAGCATCATTTACCGCCTTAAATCCATCTAAATCAATAAACAACAGATAAAAAGAATGGACGGGGTGTAGTTGCCTAATATGCTGCTCAAGTGACTCCTGAAAAGCATAACGATTGCTGAGTCTAGTCAGCAAATCTGTCGTTGCTATTTGCTGTAAATGTTCCTGACTTTGCCTTTTATTATGTATATCTAAAAACAGTAAGATCACACTTGAACAATTGTTTAATTGATCAAAACTAATTCGATAATGAACATTGAACCATGTATAGCTTCCGTGGGGAGTCATGATCCTGACATCTTGTTCTGAGTTCTTTTCGACTTGTGCGTGTTCATGCAACATGTCTAGGAAAACATTTTTATCTTCTGGGTGCAGTATATTCACCCAATCTCTACCGACCACTTCCGTCAGGCTATAACCTGTCATTTCACTCCATGTCTTACTAGCGTAGAGTGTTCGCCATTGATCATCAATTTGAAGTACGCCAATGGATGACACTTTAATGATATCTCTAAACCGAGAAATTTCGATACTTTCAATGACATCTTTGTCGACTTCATCGAGTGTAAAAACATCAGGTACATTCGAGTACTCTATCAAATACAGAATACCAGATTCATTTGAACCACTCAGTTGAAGCAGCTTATAGAAAGACTTTCTTTTATCGCTTTTTTGCTCAAAAAACCCTAGGTTATATATGGGGGTTTCATTAGAAAACTCAGCAGAGCTAATGTTGTTATTTAATATCAGTTGATTGATTTGATTCTCAAGTTCAGCATCACATTCACCGATGGTATAACCAAGTGATAACTTCGGTGGAGCAGCTAAGTTCTTGAGGCTTCCCGATATTTTCACAACTTTTAAAGAGCTATCTAAATAGTAATGGACGTACATATAATTATTTTACACCACCTTTCATCCCGAACATCTCGATATATGCCCAGCTAAGGCAGAACCCCCTTGCAAGTTAATGAAAAACAACATTCAATTTTATAATTTCTTACTAATCAACATTACAGAAGCGTTCACGACAGTCATAGATCAAATATCAACCAATAATATTAAAATTAAAGATGGCCCGGCCAATATTCAATCAAACCCTGTAGGTTTTAAAATCTAGCACTTTGAATATCTTCTTTTATTTGCATATAGCTCTGTATATGCGTCATGTTGTCTCTGTTCATTTCACTAACAAATTTTTCAACGCGTGATAAGTCAAAGTACGTATCATTACAAGACACTCGTCCCCCAATAAGCAACTTATTAATCTTTTCTGGTAACTTTTCTAGAGTATTTTTTAAGAGAAAATCATCTGCTTTCGCCAAAACAGTTTGAGATGCAATACTTTCATCCTCAAATGCATTCGTTACGAAAATAAATAGGGATTTAGGCAAGGATTGACGAGAGTAGTCCATTACATCTAAACCACAAAAGCCAGCAAACTTATACTCAGACAAGATAAGGTCTGGACTGTGATTATCTAGATAGTTTAAAAAATCACAGAACGACCCGACCACTGCGACCTTCGCAAAGGGAAGCACCTCTTTAACGTAAAGACTAGTTGACTCGGCATACCCCTTATTTTCTTCAATAATGAGAACGCTTAATGACTCTTTTAACATATTATCGACCCTCACATCGGGAGATTTAGCATTTACAGCTGACTTATGTAAGCTACCCAGTAGCATTATGGGAAAAGCCAATTAAACAGTCTGTATAACTAACAGTATTAAAGGTTCAACTGCACTACTGAAAAAGTTAGCTCTACCAACAAAGAGATACTAAAATCCTACCAATGAATGATGAAATAAATAAATAAATAAATAAATAAATAAATATCTTACTTCTAGATTATTTAAAACAGCCTCTGACTCAGGCCTGTCATCTAGATGACATTTTTGTCAGAAAACTACTCTTTGAATCAAAGTCGAAGTATGAATCTACGTTTTTGAAGTTACCTATCTCAGCTGATAGTCGGGGTGTCGTTGGTTCTTAGGGTATATGCAGCTACACAGCTTTTATTAAATCAGCTAGAAATTAAACCATACAATATGTACATATATTAATCATTTTCATGATGGTTTTAAAAAAAGCCCGATAGAATGAACTATCGAGCCTATTTCGTGATTTATTTCAAGCATTAGCAACTTGACAAAGATGCACCACAACCAAAAATTGAGTGAGTAAGTCGTGAAGTTTACTTACGAGGCAGGCGTGTCACTAGGCTTGACGTATCTGAACGATTGCCGCCGTTGCTCTGCACTTCTTCGTAGAATGTATCGACTAGCTTAGTCACGGGCAGCTCCGAACCATTTGTTAGTGCTTCATCAAAACAAAGCCCCAAGTCCTTACGCATCCAGTCCACGGCAAAACCATAATCAAATTTGCCATCAATCATCGTTTCATGACGGTTATCCATTTGCCAAGATTGTGCGGCACCCTTGCCTATTACATCAAATACTTGTCTAGCGTTTAAGCCTGCATTTTGAGCAAATGCGACACCTTCAGATAAGCCTTGTACCAACCCTGCAATACAAATTTGGTTGACCATCTTAGTAAGCTGTCCCGCGCCTGACTCACCCATACGTTGAATTGACTTTGCGAAGCATTCAATCAATGGTCTTGCGGTATCAAAACTAATCTCACAACCACCACACATGACCGTCAGTGCGCCATTGACCGCGCCTGCTTGACCACCTGAAACAGGGGCGTCAATAAAGCAAAAGCCAAGATCTTCAGCAGTTTCTGAAATCTCACGTGCAACGGTGGCAGACGCGGTGGTGTGATCGATAAAGATAGCGCCTGTTTTCATGCCTTTGAATGCGCCCGACTCCCCAGTCGTTACGCTACGCAAATCATCGTCATTCCCGACACATGAAAATACGAAATCGGCACCTTCAGCAGCTTCGGCGGGTGTTGCTGCATGGCGCCCACCATGTTCAGCGACCCACGCTTCGGCTTTACTACTGGTACGATTGTAAACGCAGACAGAGTGACCTGCTGCAGCTAAATGTCCGGCCATAGGGTAGCCCATTACCCCTAAACCGATAAATGTTACCTTGTACTTGCTCATGCTTTACCCCTTAAATGCATTGCAATGTTTTTATATGTTAGAAATATATTAACAGAAGAATGTATCTATTAGTCAGCAGTTGCCATCAAGAGTTTCTATAGTAGAGTGATATATTTTTATACAATGCGAATACCCTAAACACTTTGGCCGAAAAGTATCTACAGGCTTCATTTCAAACGAGATAAAACGTTATTTCACTAGTGTAGTTATTGATGCCGAACTGGACTGTCGAAGTGACCGCTTCCCAGTTCTTTGAACGGTTAGATACCGCACCACCCATTCGGTGAGAAAACCGTCAATAAAAATAATTGGTGTGCCCACTCCAGATTTAATTTCTACTACGTTCAACTGACTCTCTTTGCTCTCAAAAAGGTCAGTGAATATCGTTGTGTTTTTTAGCTTACTAATCACGTATTCATTACCTAAGCATTGCCTCGAGAGTTAGCCGATTAAGCTATTGGCTAATCTTACCCTATTACGCAAACAACCCATCCAAATATGCACTATTCAGATCTCCCGAACTCGTTACAAAGTTACCCAAGTTAGGGAATATCGTTGGCATCAATGCATCGTCAATACCAAACCAACGACATAAGGACGCGTTCAATTGGTCTTGTGCAGTGGTTGGAATTATTCGTCCTTTGTGACTGTAGTCATCTGCGCCATCAATGGTTACATCAGGCAGCTTACCTAGCATCTGACCTCCCATTAAATTACCTGCGTTGTTTGCACCATCGCCTCCCATCACAAGGTGGTGTGCACCCCATGCATGATCTGTTCCATCGCCATTATTTCCGAGAGTTCTCCCGAAGTCTGACATGGTAAAGCTAGTCACTTTATTGGCATGACCAAGCTCTTCCATCGCTGTTTGAAACTTAGATAAACCCAAACTCAATTCACGAAGTAATAACGGATGTTCAGTCTCTTGCTTACTATGCGTGTCAAAACTTCCCAAACTCACCATAAAGATCTGGCGTTTATAGCCGCCACTTTGGAAGGCATCTTTAGCGCCCATATCAATCATTTTAGCCACTGACTCAAGCTGGCTAATCAGTCGACCACCAATGTTACCTGATAAACCAAGGTCACTAGAAGAAGGCACTGAGAACAACTCATTCCCGTAACTATCCTTGCTGCTATAACCAATATCGTGATTATTCCAAGCCTTATCAATTAACTCGAATATGTTTAATGAGCGATTGGACGCAGACGAGAACAATGATTTAAACGGATCACTACTTGTGAAAGTACTGCTTTGATCAAAGCTAACATCACCCGTTGCAGATGTATTCGAAACACCCGTCAACGCTTTATAAAGCGCAATACGATCTTGGTGGCTCGACCACTCTTCATTTTGCATATCATATATTTCTGGCGGGCTGCCGGGGCTAAAAACCAGTGGGTTACTGTTAGCGCCAATCAACATACGGTCACTGCCTGCATAGGAAATATTTAGTCCCATCAGTGAGCCATTGTTTATTTCTGGCCAGCTATCCGCGATTCGTCCTGCCCAACCGACATCATTTAAGTTGTCACCCTGACCGGTCTGTAAGGCACGCTGCTGGTGGTTATGTGCGAACAAAAACAACGGTAATCGTGCTATTTCTGCCTTAATACCAGCACGCGTGACACGCTCCACAAGATTACCAACATTGGCAACAACAGAGGCTTTGTTCTGGCTGAGTAACTGCGCAAGCTCTGGCATCACGCCATTAACGCCCAGATCAAAACCATTACCTTGCAGCATCGGGTAATTCCCTTTGAGGTAGGCCGCAGCATCGCTACCACCATCATAATATGGGTTTAAAGAACCACGCCCCAAATAGCCATCACCTAGCGGCAAGGCCGTATTAGCAACTGAGAGGTCACCTCGACTTTCAGCATAAGCGTTATAGCCTGTTTTGCTGTCACTCCCCGTCGGTATTAGCATATTAAAACTGTCATTACCGCCATACATAAATACACAGACCATAGCTTTGTAATCAGAAAAGGCAGGTGTTGCTGCCATTGCTTCACGCATTAGTGCGAGCTGACCGACTGAGCCTAATGCACCTGTGGCTCCACCCGCTAACAAGGTCTTGAGAAAGTCGCGACGATTTTTTAACGTATTATTAGACATCATCAATTCCTTATTTTTGAACCATGTAAGCACTAGACGTGGCAATCATTCGTATCGTATCTTTCGCCATTTGCTGCGCTTCTTTAAAATTATTATTGTTGTAATTAGTACCCGCAGACTTCATCAGGTACTCATACAATGCTGCGCGGAAAGTATCTTCCATCTCCCCTCCGAGCATTAGAGCATTGTAGTAATTAATGACCGCGTTTGTTGCCGCTATTTTGTAAGGGCGCTCGCTCACGTTGTATTTTTCTAGATTCTCTAAGTCCCCTCCCGCAGCGTCAGTAATTAAAGCGATGGCTTCATCGGTATTAGTTAGTAAGGCCATTTTTCGGCTGTAGCTGTTTTCCGCCGCAAAATCAGCAAGGGTCTCTTCATTAACACCTGTTATTTTATTCTTTTCATAAGTCTCAGTCGCTAAAAACACAAGGTTGTTAAAGGTTAGTAGTGTTTGGTCAGTCAGAATTTTCATCTCAGGGCTCACCAACCCTCTAGAAGCAAAGTAGCTATTACTCGGAACATAGTCAGACTGATAAAAGTTAAACACTGAAGGTGAGCGTAAAGCAGCTTGTCCTAAGTCTTCACTTGGGCTTTTAAACCAGTAAACGCCAAAAACTTGTGTCACATCATCTTGACTTATCCAACCATCTAGAGGTACCGCGCCCATTAACCTAAACAGCTGAGCCATAGCGATAACGGGTTCTTTTACTTTTCCAAACTCTAACCCAGCCTCAGTACGCGCTTCTGTATCGAGTAATATCGCTTCAACAACTGCTTTCAAGTCACCACGTGTGCCTCGTCCATTATCAGTAAAAACAGATGAGACACGACCAACATAAGCAGGTGTTGGGTTGGACGTCACTAAGCGCATGATAAGGTGCTTACTAACATGAGGAGCAGCGTTAGGGTGATTGAACAATATGTCTAGTGCTGCATCCATACCGCTATTATCAGCCCCAGAGTTAAGGGCGAAGGTTGTTCCTAATAAAGAAACCAAACCATCACCGCCCTCATCCGACTCGTCTTCATGTTCTGACGAAGTGAACTCCATAGGAACGGTGTAATCACCTTGAGTATTCCAACTGTAACCATAGCCATCATTGCCAGCTAAATCCCAGCCCGTCATTACTTTAGACAGCTCTGTTATATCCGTTTCGTTGTAGGTAGGTGTTAGGGTGTCACCTGACTCAGGGTAGCTACTTGAATTACCGTCTTGATCGGGTGTCCCATCAAGGTTTAAATGGTAAAGCCCAATGGTAAATAATTGCATCAGTTCACGTGCAAAGTTCTCATCTGGCGTCGTGCCTTTTGCAAGATTCGCTTTGCGATTACCTTGGTGTGACAAGTACATTCCCATCACTGGACTACGTGCCATTTCACCTAGTAAATCTCGGTAGTTTCCAAAAGCATGCTTGGCTAACATATCGTAGTAGTCTGCAAGCCCTTCACCACGTCGGTGAAGCGGTGGCTCAGAAGTTGATACAACGAGTAACTGACTTAATGCAAAGGCAACCCGCTGTCTAAGTTGATCGCTACCATGCAATGTCTTGCTCGGATGTAAGCCAATAACATTTTCCCACCACACTGCCATTTGATATTCATCGACACTAAAGTCAGCCTCTTGCTGGTTGAATACAACCGACTCGTACCAGTTAGTGTCTGGCTCTGCCTGAAAAGCAATTTCGATCAGGCGTTGAAGATGACTTAAGTGATCATCAGCTTCACGATCGTAAGCTGATGGCTTATTGAGTTGTTCGTCAATCCACGCTTCTGCTCCCATTCGCTGAACACTACTAATGTCATCAAGCATTGGGCCAAAGGTTGTCTGTAGCAATAATCGATGAGCACTCTTGAGTGTTAGTGCTTTAGTTGCATCTTGCGGAAGCTCGTCATTTAAATCTGAGATGCCATCACCATCAGTATCTGATCGTTGTGGGCTCGCGCCGATTAACAACTCCTCGGCATCACTTAGACCATCATTATCATCATCGCTATCGCAAGCATCACCAAAGGCATCGTCATCTGAGTTGGTCTGGTCGGTATTGGTGAAGTTAAGGCAGTTGTCTATTGAGTCTGAAACACCGTCGTTATCCGAGTCAACTATTGCCGTAGAGGACGAAGAAGTACCACTACTACAGGCTGATAAAATGAGCGCACTAGACAGTATAATAGCTAAAGTATTTTTCATGGTTGATCGGTCTCAGAAAAAGCTTTGATGAAGTTACTTTCTGAAGTCTAAGACCTTGGTGTTTAAACTAGGCTTAATATGTGTCGTTATGCTTGGTGTAACAACTGCCCCGTACAGTAGGCAAGACAAGCTCACAATTAGCAGTCAATGACCATGCCATTTCAAAGAGCACCGATAGTTTATAGCTTGATACCTTGTAAGACTAACAATGAAACGATAAAAAACGCTATCACTCACTACTCTAATATCACTAACCACACAGATATAGTGACTACTGACAACACAGTTGAAACTAATATGCTCGAAGCGGCGATCCCTTTTGCTCGATCATATATGTTCGCAAAGATGTAAACATTCATACCAGGCGGCATCGCAGCCATGATCACCATAGGGTTTAATAGCTCAGGCGGCAGGTCAAACACAAAACGCCCGATGAGATAGGCAATAACTGGATGTAAAATTAGCTTACTGACACTCACCATACTGACTTCGCCAATGCCTGAGCGTAAACGATAGCTAATTAACAGCGCACCTAAACTAAACAATGCAACGGGTAAGGCTGAAGTAGCAATTAAGTTCAGTGCAGTGCTAATAGAGACCGGCACTGCGATTTGGCCTAGGTTTACTATAAAGCCCAGCATAATGCCTATCATCAATGTATTTGAGAAAACTTGCTTTACAACAGACTTGAGCGTTTCCCCAAGACCCAGACCATCCGCTCTTGAGAACTCCATCGAAACGATCCCTAAGATGTAACAAAACGGGGCATGCATGGCGATAATCGCGATCGCTGTTTTAGATGCTTCCATACCGTAGGCAAGCTCAATGATAGATAACCCGATCAATACAAGGTTTGAAAACAAGCCTGCAAAACCAATGGCTACCCGTGCGCCCGGGGTATGTTTAAAAATCAGACCGGCACCTAACCATACGACTGCAAAGCTAAAAAAAGCGCCTACATAAAAGGGGACTAAAATATTGGGATGAAATTCTTTCGCTAGATCGAGGTTGACCAATGCGTTAAACAATAGACAAGGAATTGCGAACTGTGTCGCAAAACGCATCATCGCAGATGCTTGATCTTCTGTGAAAAACTTAAAGTATGCTGCAAAGTACCCTGCCCCAATAACTAGAAAAACAGGTAGCACTATTTGTAAAATCTGTAGCATCTTTGTAATTTTCTCCTCAGGTTTAACCAGCACTTCGTGATAGTTAACACTCACTATAATTTATACGCCAAGAAAAAACCTTATTTTTTGTAATACGTGTTTACATATTTTAGCACTGTAAACTTACAAGTTAGTGATTCATCTCATCTAACAGCTACAGCATCTCCTAAAAACCGTGTAAATAGCCGTTACTCTGTAACCTGTAGATACGTATTTATTTGATTTACAAATATTTAACAAATAACTATACTTATTACTGGCATATCTAAGCGGAGAAGATAAATTTATGGGTTCATCTTTCGGTAGTACATCTCAGGGAAGCACTCTCTTTAAGGACAATACATTGGCTGATCGTGTATACGAACAGCTGCTAGAAATGATTGTTCAAGGAAAGTTTCGTGTGGGTGAAAAGCTCCCTACAGAGCATGTACTCAGCGAACAGATGGAAGTTTCCCGCCCTATTCTTCGCCAAGCACTTAAACAATTACGCTCTGACGATGTCATCGTTTCTCGTCAAGGCTCAGGCTCTTTTGTTAAGCGCCGCCCAGAAGAAGCCATACTCGATTTTGCACCGATTGGCTCTATCGCAGACATTCAACGAACGTTTGAATTTCGTGCTGCTATTGAAGGTGAAGCCGCTTACCTTTGCGCTATTCGTAGAACAGACTCTGAGCTATCAGAGATTAAAGCGGCACTAGCAGAGCTAGACCGTTGCATTGAAAATAATGAGCTTGGAACCGACGCAGATGCAATCTTCCATGAAGCCATCTGTCGATCCTCGCACAACCACTATTTCGCTGCTGCACGTAGCTCGATGAAGTCTAATATTCTGACTGGAATAAACCTGACTCGAAATTTATCGTTGATCAAACCTCAAGAACGCTTACAGATGGTTCAACAAGAACATCGTATTCTAGTACAGGCGATCGAAGATCAAGATGCAGAAGCAGCTCGTGCGGCGATGCGAACCCACATAGATAATGCTCGTCGACGCGTATTCGAAGGAAGCGCGTCAGAGAGCTAACACTTTTCTGTTACACACTTACACAAATCCAAACGTTTGAGGACGTTATATATGAAGTCATTACTTGGCATCGGCGAATGCATGATCGAGCTATCATCCGCAGGCGACAACCTATGGAAGCAGAGCTTTGCAGGCGATGTATTTAATACACTTTGGTACGCTAAAGCGCTAATGGCTGAAGATACTGCTATCGACTTTTTTAGCGCGGTTGGCGACGACCAAAGCTCAGAAGATTTGGTTGAGTTTATTGAGAAAGCAGGCATCTCATGTGCTGGCATTCCACGTATAGAAAAAGGTGTGCCGGGCTTGTACCGCATTCACCTAGATGGCGCTGAGCGTTCATTTAGCTATTGGCGTGATACATCAGCGGCAAAGCAGTTCATGAAGAGCCCTGAACTCCTTTGGAAGCAAATTGCGACAGCTGATATTGTATATCTGTCAGGTATCACGGTTGCAATCTTGCCTGACGAAGATGTTGAGGTCTTTATCTCTGGTTTACGTGCGGCACTTAAGCCGGGCGCGATCGTTGCATTTGATCCAAACATTCGTCCGCGCCTTTGGGCTAACGAAGCACGTATGAAAGATGTCATCACTCGTACTGCTGCGATCTCTGACCTTGTTATGCCTAGCTTTGAAGACGAAGAAACGACGTTTGGTGATAAAACACCTATGGCCACTGCACAGCGCTACCAAGCACTAGGTGTTAAGCAAGTTCTTGTGAAGAACGGCGAAGACGACACGTTATTTGTTGAAGGCGATAAGGCTGAGTACTTCCCTGTTAAAACAGTTGAAGGCGTACTAGATACAACGGCTGCTGGTGATTCATTCAACGGGGCTTTCTTTGCTGAATACATGGTATCTGGTGACGTTCCTAAAGCAATCTCTCTAGCGCAACGTTGTGCTGGTGTTGTGATTTGCAATAAGGGCGCACTAATTCCGTTCGAAACTGTTAAAGCTAGCGTTTAAACAAGCGGCTAATTGAGGTAAAAAACCATGAAACAAACATGGCGCTGGTTTGGTAAGAATGACCCAATTTCTTTAGAGAATATCCGTCAAGCAGGTAGTGATGGAATCGTGTCTGCTCTTCATGGTTATCCGCCTGGAACAGTCTGGTCTAAAGAAGATATTCTTGAGCACAAACAACTGATCGAAGATGCTGGTTTAACTTGGGACGTTTGCGAGTCTATTTGGATGAGTGACGAGATCAAACTTAAAGGTGCAGCTGCTGTTAAAGAAGTCGCAGCTTGGAAAGAGACACTGCAAAACTTAGGTGAGGCAGGCGTTAAAACAGTCTGTTATAACTTTATGCCAGTGGTTGACTGGACGCGTACAGACCTTAAGCACCCTATCGAAGGGAAAGGTATTGCACTGCGTTTTGACATGATCGACTTCGTTGCTTACGACGTATACGTTCTAAAGCGTCCAAACGCTGAAAACGACTACGAACCAGCAACGCTTGAGCTTGCTAAGAAGGCACTTGCAGAGAAGTCTGCTGAAGAGATTGCACTACTAGAGAAGAACATCATCGCTGGTTTACCGGGTGGTGCAGAAGCGGCTGGTACAGGTGAGTTTGCTCAGCGTATTGCTCAGTTTGATAATTTGAGCAACGAAGACATGCGTAACAACCTTGTGTCGTTCTTGGAAGAAGTAATTCCAACGGCTGAAGCAAATGGCATTAGTTTGGCGATTCACCCAGATGATCCACCGTTCCCACTGTTTGGTTTACCACGCATCGTGTCAACGGAGTCTGACTTAGACTTTATGTTTGGTGCTGTAAAAAGCCCTGCTAACGGCCTGACTTTCTGTGTCGGTTCGTTTGGTGCTCGTGCTGATAATGACTTAGTGAAAATGGCGAGTAAGTACATCGACCGCATTCACTTTACGCACTTGAGAAATGTTCGTCGTAACCCTGACGGTTCTTTCCATGAAGCTGAGCATTTGGATGGTGATCTAGATATGATCGCAATCGTTCAGTCGCTTATCTCTGCAGAGTTGGCTTCTAAAGCAGATGACTCTAAAAAAGATCATGAGATTTACATGAGACCTGACCACGGCCACCTGTTGGCGTTTGAAGAAAACTCAAAGGTTAACCCTGGTTACTCTTACCTTGGTCGTTTGAAAGGTATGGCTGAATTGCGTGGTGTGATTCAGACTATTGAACGCTTCGGTAGTTAATACGACGTTCTTTGTACGATTAAGTATAAAAAATAAAGCCCATTACCTAGCTGGTATATGGGCTTTATTTTTGCTTGGCGTTTGTTTTGCAGAAAGCTTACTTACTAACCGCTTCAACCAAGAAGTTGAGACGGTCTTGTCCCCAAATCATTTCCTCATCGACGAAGAATGTTGGCACACCAAAGCCACCACGATCTAATAACTCTTTTGTGTTTGCTGACATCAGCGCTGCGCACTTATCATGATCAACGGCTGTCACACCTAGTTCAGCCGCTTGAGCTGTTAGGTAGTCTGTATCAGCGAGGTTTGCATCTTGTGACCATAGTGCATGACTAAGCTTTGCAGCAACTTCGAGACCTGTATCCTTTTCTTGCTCAGCAGCTAATACTAGCGCTAACGCCCCTACTTCATTAGTGGGGAAGAACGCTGGTGCTAAGTTGATTGGGATATTTAGGTGGTTACTCCAACGGGTCAGCTCGACAATACGGTAATCCAGCATGTACTGAGGGCGATCTGGCACAGCTGGGAAGTTGATTGCTGTGAAAAGCTCACCGATGTTGACTGGCTTTAAGTTTAGTTCAATATCTAATGTTGGCATCAATTCGATCAATTGCTTTGATGCGAACAGTGACCAAGGAGAGTTTAGGCAGAAGTAGTAGTCTACGGATTTCATGGTTAAACCTCTTTTTACTTTAACGAATTACAGTCATCAATCGACAGTATTGAGCTAGTAACAAAACTACACACTAGTTAGTTAGCTAGCTATTATTTACTTTCTATAAACTTAGTCGCTTCATTTGATAACGCTTTCGAAGGGACTTTCTTTACAGTTAAGTTTTTCTTTTCGGGAATCATTCGTGGATAATCATTAACTAAAACAGGAGCTGCACTACCAGCATACACCGAAGGTTCCGTAATCATAATTACGGAAGAGTATGGAATAAAAACTGTTCCTACATCGAACCCAAAGAACTTATGTTTTTTAAAAATAATTCCATTAGAAACACGGTGAAGTGGGTATCCGTCTAGTTTTGTGCCGTTAGAGAAAACCACCTGCATAAGCCTATTTTTTGGCACGGTTCCAGCTTTAACCTCACCGGCATAATAAAACGTCGGAAACAACACAAGCATTAGCAGTGGTGTAAAAGGATATTTCAGCCCTCTTTTTTTACAAATGAAAAAAGATACTATCGCAACTAAAATAGACACTACAACTAGACCTACTGATTGTATTGCATAGTTGTTTAGATCCAACTGGTTATGGGCTTTCTAAATTTGATAAACTATACCATGCTCGTCAAGTGATGAAAGATCTTTTAAACTCTGGAAAGCAAACATGAATGTTCATCGTAACGCTCGAACCACTCCTAAGACTCGTGAAGAAATTCATGCCAGTAAAGGCCATATGACCATTGATGTGGCAGCAAAGCACTTTAATGTAAGTCGTGGCACGATTATAAAGTGGCGTAAGCGTAAGAACTTCAATGATAAATCTCACCGACCTAACCGGTTGAACACCGCTTTGTTACCCGTTCAAGAAGCGATTATCGTTGAGCTCCGTCGCACATTACTATTAACACTGGATGACCTTTTGGTGGTGTCGCGCGAGTTTGTTGATAAAACACTCTCTCGATCCTCCTTACTTCGTTTACTCAAACGCCATGGTGCTAACCGTCTATCCCAGCTTTATGCAGAGCAGTCAGAAAGCTCAGGGGCTAAGAAGCCTAAAACCTTCAAAGATTATGAGCCTGGCTACCTTCATGTAGATATTAAGTACCTTCCCAACATGCCTGATGATACGCAAAAACGTTATTTATTAGTGGGCATTGATCGTGCGACACGCTGGGTCTATATGGAAGTGATCACCGATAAAACAGCGAAGACAGCCGCCAAATTCATCAAGACACTAGCTAATAAGTGTCCTGTTAAGATTACAAAAATACTCACGGATAATGGGAAAGAGTTTACTGACCGCTTCTGTGTCACTGGCGAGCGTGAACCCACAGGCAACCACTTATTTGATAAAATGTGTGACTCATTGACAATAGAGCACCGTTTAATTCCAGCAAAACACCCACAAACTAATGGCATGGTGGAACGCTTTAATGGTCGAATATCACAGGTGATTAAGTCCACCTACTTTGCTTCTGCCGAAGAAATGGAAACAACGCTAAAACGTTACTTAATCACGTATAATCACCACGTTATTCAAAGAAACCTTGGACATTTGACCCCTATTCAAAGTATGAAGCAGTGGCAATTAGACAAACCTGATTTATTCAAAAAGAAAGTTTACAACCACGCGGTTCTCGACACGTAACTGCTTTTTTGTGTAGCTTGATTGTTCAGTAGCTAATGACTGCTTACCGTCTGCTATGTCATCAATATATTTAAAAGCAGCGTATTGTTTCTTTGTCATCATTTCTTCTGGAGGAAGTTCTTTATAGAGCTTTTGTAACCACTTGCTCGACCTGCGGGTACTCTTCCAAA
>NZ_QGKL01000003.1 GCF_003172895.1 Leucothrix arctica
CTACTATCTTCGTGCCCGTTACTACAACCCGCACCAAGGGCGATTCACCCAGCAAGATACATGGATGGGGAATAACTCAGATCCGATTACCTTGCACAAGTACCTGTATGCGAATGCTAATCCGGTGAATATGGTTGATCCGACGGGGATGTTTAGTCTGGGGAGTGTGAGTGCAGCGAGCAATATTCGCTCAACACTCGCTAATATTCAGATCGATGTTGGACTAAATCTACTTGATGCAGCGCTAGATCCTGATAGTGCAGGTGGCAGTAATTTATTGCTGGGGCTTGGTGCGATAGGTGGCGATGCAGCCTTTAAAATGTTACGGATGCTGTCATCAAAGTTTCGTAAGTTTTGTAATAGTTTTGATGGTGAAACTTTAGTTGCTACTGAAGAGGGATTCCGACCAATTGATGATATCAAAATTGGAGACAAAGTTTGGTCATACAATGAAAAGATAAAAAAGAAAAGCCTTCAAAAAGTAGTTCACCTAATTAAAGGCAAAGGTATGAAGGCCTTGATTGATCTTCAGTTGGCTTCTGGTAGAACAGTCACAGCAACCAGTGGTCACCCATTTTATATACCAGATCAAGATGAATGGGTTGAAGTAGGGAGGCTTACTATCAACAGTGTGTTGCTAAACATACAGGGTGGAATTACCAAAGTTGAAAGTACCAATGAACGTTTTGAGTTGGCGACTGTTTATAATTTGACTGTGGCGAACGATCATAATTTTTATGTTGGGAAGGATGCGATATTAGCCCATAATATTGCAGAATGTGATGCTGCTGGGCTTGCGGACTTTCGGGCTGGACTTGGTTTACCTGCTGCAGGCTCTCCTTCTGATAGAAGTACACTTGCCATGATGAATGTTGGAGGGAAAAAAATATTTGGAATTAATGCTCATGGGCAACAAGTAAGTGGTGTAAATGCGATTTCGAAAACTCATGCTGAAATTGATGTTTTAAATCAAATAAAGCAGTATGGAATAAATGTTCGTGGTAGTAGTTTAACCTTGCACGTTGACCGGGATCCTTGTAAAGCGTGTGGCCAAAATGGAGGTATAAAATCTATGGCTATGCAGCTTGGTATAAAAAAGCTAACTGTTATATCACCTAGTGGATCCCTTGTAATAAGACCTTAAGGATTATTTAATGAAGCTTATATTGGACAATAGAACTGAAAATTTAAACAAAGATATGGTCTTTGATGAGAGTGATGAAAAAAGAAGTATTAACGTACTACATACCTTAAATGGTAATACCCATACGATGCTAAGTCTTGAGCGAGAAGATGAAGTTAGATTGGATATTGGAGGTGGCCCAGATTTTTTCATTGTTACTTGTACAAAAAAAAATGGGCAAGGCCTTACTTTATTAAATCCTATAAAAGAAAGCGGGAATACTATTGAATTATGTGCAGGAGGACAGTACGCGGATTTTCCGGTGGAAATTGTAGTTGATGAGAGTGTTGCCTCTGATGCTATCATTTCTTTTTATAAAAAAAATGAGCAAAGCTTAGATTGGGAAAAGGAATAAAACCAACTAACAAAGTCAGGGTAAGTATATAAATTTCAAAGTTTTAGTAGTGTTGTGACATAAAAATCACTTGTGGCTATTACGTCTACCCAGCAATGGGGTGCAAAACAACAAGCTCACGCAAACCGATGCAGAGGGCCGCACCACCCATTGGAGCTATGACAATCTCGGTCGTGTCACCAGCCGTACTTTACCGATGGGTCAGTTTGAAACCTTTGAATATGACGTGTCGGGCAACCGCATTGCGCATACGGACTTTAAAGGTCAGCGTACCGATACCGAGTACGACATCAACAACCGTCCGATACTTCAAACAATTGCGGGTACGATTACCAAAAGTTGGACGTATGACGCAGTTGGTCAAGTACTCAGTGCTGACCAAGACGG
>NZ_QGKL01000030.1 GCF_003172895.1 Leucothrix arctica
GTTTCACCACAACGCCTTAAACTGATCGCGGAGCTCAAGCGCTGGTTTGGCCTAAGTGGAGGGTCAGCAGGTCAGCGAAGCTTAGTTACACTGCTTGTTAGTACTGGTTTTAACGTCAGCCGATGGTTAGTGAGAAAACTCATGAAACAAGCAGGTCTAGTGAGTCGCCAGCAACCTACTCACCGCTACGCAAAGGCAGAAAAAGTACACCTAAGCATACCAAATGTGCTTAATCGGCAGTTTCAGCCGAGCAAGCCAAATCAAGTTTGGGCGGGTGATGTCACTTATATTTGGTCGGGTTCAACTTGGTTGTATCTTGCAGTGGTCATTGATTTATATGCAAGGCGTATCGTTGGCTTTGCTACCAGTAAAAGCCCAGATAGCGAACTGACAAAAAAGGCATTAAGAATGGCCTATGAAAGCAGAAGGAAACCTAAACGTATTCTATTTCATAGTGACCAAGGCTGCCACTACACCAGTAAGGCGTACCGTCAATGCCTGTGGCATTTTGGCATGAGGTAAAGCCTTAGCCGACGAGGAAACTGTTGGGATAATTCACCCGTAGAACGGTTCTTTAGAAGCTTTAAAACCGAGTGGATGCCAAAATCAGGTTACGTTTCATTTAACGAAGGTGCTCAGGCGATTACTCAATACATTAATCAGTATTATAATCGTTACCGCCCACATGCTAACAATGGCGGGCTATCGCCAATAATGGCAGAAGAAAAATTTGGATTAACCTCTAAAGAGGTGGCCAGTTTTAGTTGACCACAACACTACACGCTGACACATACTGCATAGGTGAGCGGTGCGTCAGTCAGCCTTGTTACCCACAAACTGTAGATACTTTATATACCTAAGAAAGACTGTACAAAAGAAGCAATCTAGCAACTAAACGGATTAAGGGTTATTTTTATGTTCATTGGTGAAGCCTCCAAGTTATCAGGAGCCACGCAACGAGCGATACGATTATATGAATCAATGGGCTTATTGAAAGTATCTAGAGAAGGAAAGTATCGATTTTACACTCATAAAAATATTGAGCTCATTAATATCATTAAAGACGCACAAACCTTGGGGATCAACCTTTCTGAGATGGTAGCCATTCTGGGTCAACAAGAAGAGTTTGATTGGAGTTTAGTGCATGATTTTCTTAGTCAGAAATACAGCAAGATAGAGAGTGAAATACGCGCATTAGAAGTCCAAAAAATGAATGTTAAAAATTATCAAATTTCAATAGCTGCGTGTTTGGAAAAGCTTGACTCTAACCCATAGGTGAAAGTTTACACTGTATTCATTGTTACTTAATACGGTGTGAATTTTGAAAAAAATCCTTGTTATAAATGCTAATCCAAAATCGGATAGCATGTGTAAATCTATTGCTGAGCACTACTCACATGTTGCAGGACTCAAACATGACCTGAGAAGCATAGAGATATCGGATATGAATTTTGAGTTAAATCTGTCAGAAGGATACGAGAGCGTACTTCCTTTAGAACCTGATCTATTAAGTTTTCAACAGATGATTCAATGGAGTGATCATATTGTAATTGTTAGTCCTGTCTGGTGGGGAAATATACCAGCAAAATTTAAAGGGGCTATCGATAGGACTTTTCTACCAGGTTTTGCATTTAAGTACTTAGATGGAAAAAAGGGATTGAAAAAACTATTAACAGGGCGTACATCGCAATTGATTTTTACTCTAGATACTCCTCCATTTTGGTATAAATATATACAAGGAAACCTAATACACAAACAACTAAAAAACTCTGTTTTAGGATTCACGGGTATTAAAAATAAATCGTCAACGTATTTTGGACCAGTATTAAATTCGACTGAAAATACGCGGGAAAAATGGATGGGAAAAGTACACAAATTAGCAAGTAATATATAGGTTTTAGTCTGCTCACTGAGGGCACTATATTTGTATCATGTTCAACTCAGAGTTAGGGTTGTACAATCAATTTTAAGGAGTCAGTTTTGCCATATATTGCATTTGAATCAGCTCAATTATTACCAGAAATTAAAGAGCAGTTAATAGAAAGATTAACAGAAGTTTCTGCTGAGGTGACTGGGATACCTAAAGAGCTTTTTTTAGTTTCAATCCGAGAGCAGCCTGATGATAACATTGCTGTCGGCGGTAAAACGATAACGAAATTAAAGCAAGAATTGACTGAAAAGACATAACAATTATTTAAACGGATATTAGCAGTTGGCCATTGCTTCGCGATTATACCCACCTGTTAATATCTGCTTATTGAGACGTTATGTGTAAGGGGTGAAATGAAATTTTTAGAATTTAGTAGTGATAGCCCTCTTTATGAAGAGACGATGGAGCTAAGGTTTCGTACATTCTTTAAAAGTTTTGGTTTGCCTAAATCAATAACACCCGATGAGCTAGAACCGGTAAGTTTGCATTTGATGTTGCTTAATAAATCAGAGCTATTAGCTTATGGTAGGTTATCACCACTAGGTAAAGGTGATTTTAGAATCTCTCAAATCATCGTACCTAAGGTTCATCGTAGGAATGGCTATGCCTCGGTTCTACTATCGGAGCTAATGGATAGGGCTAAGTCGCTCGGAGCGATTAGCGTTCAATTGAATGCACAGGTATCAGTGCAAAAACTCTATGAAAACTGTGGCTTTGTCGCTACTGAAGAACCATACATAGTAAAGCTAACAGGTGTTGAACACGTAAAAATGGTGGCTAATTCATTGGCCAAAGTTAAGTGTGGCCGTTAATTACATAAACTCGGTGTAATTTGTTTAGATATAAGCGTAAAACTATTAAGGAGTATTCAAATTGACTGAAGAAAAGCATGTCCTAAAAAAAGCCGAAATTGAACAAATAAAAGGGCAAAGTAAAACACATTTTTTGAACAGTAATGCTCAATGCATTAATAAATCACTTGGCGACATGGTTGGTTTGAGTGGATTTGGTTTCCATATAATGGAGGTACAGCCTGGGTATGACTCCACAGAGCACCATTTTCATTATAATGAAGATGAGTGTGTTTATATCCTTTCGGGCGAAGGCACTGCAAGGGTTGGGGATGAATTCTATTCTGTATCAGAAGGGGACTTTTTAGGGTGTCGAAAAGGAGGAAAGGCTCATTCACTTAAAAATACAGGAAAAGATGTGCTTAAGTGTATCGTGGTAGGGCAACGACTTGAAACGGATGTTGTGGACTATCCGTTACAAGAAAAGCGGATGTTTAGAACCAAGGGTTTGAGCTGGAAAGTAGTTGATTTTTCTAACATGGATGATCGTCTTATCGTCAAAACTCCAGAGTTAGAAAAATAATAATCGCAAGCGATAGCAGGCAACACTTGAACGTTTGTACCTCATTAGTAACTTCCTAGAAAACTGGATCGAGCAGCAAAACTTCTCGACCCAGCAAGGTACCGCGCGAATTATTTCTTCTTCATGTCATTAGACAAAAACGCCAAGAAGTCACGAATACTGCGTAAACTTAACTCTGCGCTTTGCATATGATGTTCCAAATTAGCGACTTCATGTTCTTGCGCTAACTCTTCTCGACGGTCTAGTTCCTCTTTGAGGCTTATCAGTGTTGACTCTGTTTCAGTCACTAAAGTACGAAGGCGTTCAGTGGTCAGTGTCTGTATGTTATTCATAATCAATTCCTAAATGAGTAATGGGTTACAGCATTGCGCTCACGCCTAGGCATAACCCAGGTACGACAAAGAACACGCCAAGAATATAAGCCAGTGCGACCATTTTATTTTCAGAAGCAGTCTCACCCAAACGCTCAGCCGCATAAACAGGTAGGTAGCGAGTAAACGGTAGGCCGTAAATAACCAACACTCCCAGAACGTTATAAGTTAGGTGAATAAAAGCAATTTGTAAGGCCGCTTCAGCATTACCCGTGACCGCTGTTGCCGCTAGCAGTGCTGTCACACAAGTACCGATATTGGCACCTAAAGTGAACGGGTAGATTTGTCTAAGATTGAAAGCGCCAGAACCTGCTAGCGGCACCATGAGTGACGTTGTGGTTGAGGATGACTGAACCAATACCGTGACCAAAGTACCTGATGCGATACCTGAGATAGGCCCGCGACCGATAGCGGTATGCATTATTTCTTTAGCCTTACCGACCATTAGTTTTTTGAGTAACTTACCGATCAAAGTAATGGCTACAAAGATGACAGCGATACCCAAAATAATGAGCATGATGCCGCCGATGTGATCACCGAAGTTACCCGCAACATTTTTAGCATTGCCAACAATAGGCGCAGTAGCCGCTTTAACGAAGTTCATGCCTCCCATGGATACATTGCCAGCATCATAAAAAGGTGCAGCCAGCATAGAGCCTAGCTTTTGGAGTATTCCAAATGCCATTTCTAGTGGTAGGAAGATAACGACCGACATGAGGTTAAAAAAGTCATGAACCGTTGCAGCTGAGAAAGCACGTTTGAATTCTTCTTTTGCACGCACGTGACCCAGAGAAACAATCGTATTTGTGATGGATGTACCGATGTTTGCACCCATGACCATAGGTACTGCCACTTCGACGGGTAAACCACCAGCGACTAGACCAACGATAATAGAGGTAACGGTTGATGATGACTGGATGAGTGCGGTTGCCACGGTACCGATAACCAAGCCAGCAAATGGGTTGCTTGCAAAGGCAAATAACTCTTTTGCTTGCTCACCTGTCGCCATTTTAAAGCCGCCGCCAATCATGCCGACTGCACAGATTAGTAGGTAGACCAAGCCAACCACTGTCACCCATTGCATCAGGTTACCTTTGGTTGTGTCGTCTAATGTTGGTGCAGACGTGTTGACACTTTCATTCATAGTTTACTCCCGCGAGTGTTTTAGTGTGAACGGGCAGTTTATGGATGAAATGTGACAGTGATATGGCAGAAATGCGTAACTAATATTTCAATTATATTAAGGAAATATGACATCGGGTAAAATCAAAAGGGTGGCTAACTCATTGGCCAAAGCTAAGAGTAGCACCATAGCTAATAAGAACTGGCATACTCGATGGATACAAAAATCTGAAGTTGACTGTGAACATCCGAACGGATCAATCAATAAAGGTTAGGCGCCCAAAAATGGGCGCCACCTATCTAGCTATTTTGTAGGAGTAGCAACGACATCATCCATTGTCGACTGAACGCCTTCTTTCACACGCTTACTATCATTCACGACTGCTTTTACCAGTGCGAAACACTGAAGCACCATAACAATAGAGAACGGGAAAGCACCGATAACCATCGCGGTTTGGATAGCCTTCAGACCGCCACCGCTTCCTGTGCCACCGGCAATCAAGAGCGCTCCAACTACCGCACCAAGGGCAATACCCCAGAAGTAGATATGTGGACGTGCTTTAGGGCCTTCATCACCCGCTGCATTGATCGTGTTCACAATAAGAACAGCAGAGTCAGCCGTTGTCACCAAATAGGTCAACAATAGAACGACAATGAGAAGAGACATGATCCAACCAAGGCTATCACCTAACATGTAGACAACCATTGCAAAAATCTTATCGCCATCAGGTACAGAGAAGATGGTATCCCCAGCGCCGCCGTTAAGTGTCAAGTCGATCGCCGTACCACCTGCAAAACTGAACCAGATGAAACACATGATCGAAGGTATAATGATCGCACCAAGTACAAACTCACGAATTGAACGTCCCTTTGAAATACGTGCTAGGAACAATCCAACAAACGGTGCAAATGCAATCCACCAAGCCCAGTAGAAAACTGACCAAGACCCCTGCCATCCTTCAAGCTTAGTCGCGACTGAGCCTTCGACACCATCTGATCTAAAGACGTCAAACATTAGCTGAGGTAGCGCAGCGATGTAATCCCAGATTCCGAAGAACAAGGCTTGAAGTCCAAAGAACGTTGAGCCAAATATTAAGAAGAAGGCCAGTAAGAAGAAGGACAGTATCATGTTCATGTTAGATAAGAGTTTTATCCCTTTACCAACACCTGATAATGCCGAAGCGGTCGCAGCACCCATAATGATCACGAGCGCAATAATGATACCAAGTGTGTTTGCAGTGCCTGATTCAGTAAGCAATCCAGTGATACCAATTCGGGTTAAGCCTGCAACAAATTGCTCAACACCAAAGCCTAGTGCTTGTGCTACACCCAAAATAGTCGCTACTACCGAGACGATATCAATTAAACTTCCAAGCGGTCCAGAAAGGGCTTTACCAAACAATGGCGTTAGTGAAGAACGCATTGTTAGCGGCAGTCCACGACGGTAGGTAAAGAAAGCCAGAGACATCCCAACAAGACCGTAACAAGCCCAAGCCCCGAAACCCCAATGCAGATTTGACCACTTATAGGCATTTCTGACATTTTCAGCCGTTGACCCTTCAACAAGGCCAGCAATGACCTCTGGGTTATTTTTGAAATGGTAAACAGGCTCTGCGACGGCCCAAGTTAACATTCCAACACCGATTGCAGCACCGAACATCATTGCGAACCAAGAAAAGTCTGAAAATTCTGGCTCGTCACCGTCCACACCAAGGCGCAATTTGCCTGTGGCGGGAATAATTGCCAGAGTAAAGCAAACAATTAAAAAGAGGGCGATGATCCAGACATACCAATAGGCGGTGTTGGCAAGAATAAAGCTATTGACCGTACTCAATATACGACCAGCTTGTTCAGGGAAAACAATTGCCCACATTACCAAAATAGCAATGATGATTTTTGAGTAGATGGAAACACTTTTACTGAAACCTGAATAGAAACCGCTTTCGGAGGTTTCTATTGGTAAATCCATTAAAGGGGGTTTTATGTTCATATTTAGCTCGCTATAGATTAAAAAAAGACTACTTCTCATGGGATCATCTGGTTTTTGGTTACCTCCTAAAAAATCACGGTTGATGCGCTAGTTTTTAACTGAAACTAACAGTGCTGAGCTGCCCGAGTAGTGTTCCCGAGTCTTATTTCTAACTAATTTCTCTCCATAAGCGCACGCGCACGGCTTGGTGTGATGCCGTATTCACGGGCATAAGGACGAGAAAAGCTGGAATTACTTGAAAAACCGAGGCTAATGGCGATCTCGGTAATAGACATTGCGGTATGTTCGAGGAGGGCTTTTCCTCTTTTGAGTCTGAGAGAGCGGTAAAAACTGTTGGGGCCACAGCTGACCACATTCTGGAACCGACGTTCGAGTTGACGTTGAGAACACCCAGACATTTCTGCCAATAAAGAGATACTGAGTGGTGTTTCCAGATTCTCTTCCATGAGCTGTATTACTCGCCCTAAGCCCGCTTGCTGCAACAGAGTAATATCATTTTCACTGCGCGGCTGATCCACATCATGCGCTCTTATTGCGGGCATCAACAACACATGACTCACACCTTGAGCAAGTACAACGGAAAGCGGCGCAACAATGGTGTTCAAAATGACATCAGCTGTTGCCATCATACCGGCAGCGCTGGTTAAGCGGTTATTATGGGAATAGAGTGGTAAGGTTGTACGGCCGACCTGATGGGTGTCGCGCATCCACTGTTGATCTTCCCAGTGAGTCGTTACATCGCGATCATCGGGGTTATGGCGTTTCCACTCCAGAGCCGCATCGGACAGGAGTACAACGCGACAGCCCTTACGTTCAAAATGCCTTATCCAAGCACGCGGCTTTTCAAAATTATGTTTGTTCTGAAGCCCAGGTCCGCCAAGCACAATAAAATGATCGGGTACTTCAGTGGATACACTAGTGACCGATTTAGCTTTTACTAAAAGTCCTCCGAGTCCTTCCACCATTTCGTTAGTAGACGAAGTACAGTGCTGAATCGAAAAGGTAAATGTTTGGCTAAGCCGGTTGGCGATACGAAAAACATCCTGGACCAAGGACAGCTCGGTCGGAACAAAATCCGGCTCTACCAATACGATGACGTTAATTATTTTCATGATGACCAAAACCAGAAAGGTTCGATTTTCTGAAATAATATAGGGGGCGTACAGCATTCACGGTCGATACGATAATCAAACCTTAGACAATCCATGTGTTTTACACTAAGTCTATGCATTAACTCTCCATAACGTAAATTGCCTTGACGCGAGAGAACTACCATTATGTTAATGGATAGTTGCGCATTCTCTTATCGAGGGTTTACGTTGAAAACTGAATCACTCCTGTATAACTTGAGTGTAACGGTATGGTAACAATTGAGTTGTTTCGTAATCGACAAATTTTGTCGCAAAATGGTCTTTCTTTGCTTTTATTAGGTTTCTTGTGGTTAAAGTCCTGATCAATTTAACTATCAGTCACTTGATCCTAATGTTTTAGCGGATAGCACTAATTTAAATGCATCACTAGGCAATTAACTTTACATCTAAGGTGCAAGACACTCGTATCTCATGCCTGTTATCACCTAGCTTTCCCAAGCAGGCCGATATTCGCTACAATTCTTGGCTAATAACCATAATAAAAACAGGCATCTTCAAGATGGGTCTCAGATAACCACAAAACGTTCATGGCTCCTCGTCGTCTTTGGGGCGTTCTTTGCAGCACCTGCTTTGTATGTGTTGATAGCGATGTTGGCAACCCCGCTTTACAACGCTGCACGGATGCAGTTCTGGGAGCCAGTCGAAGCAAAGCAGACTATTTGGAAAAACGCCTTTAAGTCTGACAACGTTCCTGGGTCTGTTGGTGGCCAGGTCGGCGGACAGATTGAGCTCAATAAAAACGCGTCCGAGTTAGCTACCTACGCTGTGAAGGCTGTTTGCGTTAGAAAGTTTTACTCAGGGTCTGGCAAGAGTAGAAGCTTAAAAGAAGACTTGGTCTGGGAAGGTAATACATTCGCTAATTATTGTTCTTTAGGTAAGGTTGATTGTATAGAGTTTGGTGTCGATGTTCTGTAAGGCTTGCCTGAAACAGAGCTGGATAAAAATGGTACTTGGCATGAGTGGCGATTAGAGCTTGAGTCAGAAGATATCAAGCTCAATCGAACCTTTGAAATACCCGTTTATGAGACTAAGCAGCAGTCAACCGTCAGTTATCAAGTGCCGCAGTATTTGACTGAGCACAAGCAGAAAGTTGACCTAGAAATGTCATTACCAATGCGAGAGCAGGGTGACGAGGTGATGATTCATTATCCGATGTTCTATAAGCCAACGACTAAAATAGTCATGGGCGTTATAGCACTGTTTATGTTTGGAATGTTGAGCGTATTTAGTGATGAAATCCCGTCGTTTATTTATTGGGTAGTGATGTTAATTGGCAGTTTAATAGTGGTATTTTCTATTAAGTCATTACCGTCTACGCTTACGGTAGTTTTAAAAAATAGAACGCTATATGTCTCAACTAGATTATTGGGTTTTGTGACTCAGAACGAGCAAATACAATTCTCAGAGATTGAGGATGTTGAGCTGAAATAGGTAATGCGCTCACAGTCGGGGAACAAGCACACGGTGCATTTTTCTATATTGGCTTTGTTGGGTTCGGGTAAGAAACTGGAGCTGGCTAAGCAGGTGGATGGTGAGGCTGCGGCTAGTACGGTTGAGGCTTATTTGCGTGAGAAGCTACATTTGCCTAGTTAATAGTAAAGAGAGAAACGGACTCAGATGCTATTACAGTTGTTAGAAAACTATGATTAAGCATCTGAGTCAGTGTTTAGGTAGTGACAATCACTTTACCGACCGTTCTTCCTGTCTCAACCTGTAGGTGCGCTTTGTCCATATCCGCAAAGTCAAAGCTGGCTGACACATGTGACTTCAAGGTTTGTTGTTCAAGTAGTTGAGCAATCGACTTCATATCTTCACCATTAGATTCAACCAACATAAACGATAAATCCACACTTGCTTTTTCCGCTGCTTCTGCGGCTTCGGTTGGGATATCGCCCGGTAGTGTAATAATCCTTCCTGATGCTTTAACTACGGCAACAGACTTTAGCATCACATCGCCACCGATGGCATCGATAACTAGATCCATGTCGTTGAGTGATTCGCTAAAGTCAGATGTTTGATAATCGATGTGCTCATCTGCACCGAGTCCTAAAACAAAGTCTTTATTTTTGGCTGAGGAGGTTGCAATCACATACGCACCTAAGTGCTTGGCAATTTGTACCGCGAAATGTCCAACACCACCTGAGCCAGCATGTATTAAGACTTTTTGACCTCTCTGGATATTCGCAGTAGTGACCAAAACTTGCCATGCGGTCAATGCTGCTAAAGTGGCGGCAGCGGCTTCTTCATGAGAAATATTGTCAGGCTTTAACGCTAGCTGATGTGCAGGTACGGTAACGTATTCTGCATAAGCCTTACTATGACCTAAGAAATTCGCCATGGCAAAGACTTGGTCACCGATCTCGAATGCATCAGTATCTTCTCCAGAAGAGACTATTTCTCCAGAAATATCCCACCCCAAAATCACTGGGCGTTGATCACCAAAGATCCATGTCAGGACACCTTCGTAAGCGCGCGCTTTTACGTCAACAGGATTCACACTAATGGCTTTGACTTTCACCAAAACCTCACCTGTCTTCGGCTCTGGAATCTCTGTTTGAGTATGGACTAAATTCTCAACGCCACCTGCTTCATGTACATATATAGCTTTCACTTTTTCATCCCTTTGAGTCAATAATGACTTCCGTTGCTAAACGTTTGCTACTATATTGAATTGATACCTAAATAATAAGTATGCACTTATTAGGTACCTACATACCTTAAAGGTACTATTGTTTAAAATCAAAGAGATAGATTTCATAAAAAATGAAAAAAAGTCATTCAATGGATTATGTATGCTCTGTGGACTATGCCTTTAAGCGTATTGGAGGGAAGTACAAGGGGCGTATTATTTGGTACATTCATAACTTCGATAACACGCTTCGTTATGGTGAGCTGAAACGAAAACTTGAGAACATTACGCCTAAAATGCTCACACAAGCATTACGAGAATTAGAAGCTGATGGGCTTGTGCATCGAAAGGTTTATCACGAAGTACCACCTAAGGTTGAGTATTCACTTACGGATACAGGGCAGGAGCTAGTGCCTTTTATTCGACATCTAAAGGACTGGGCGGATGCACAAATAGAGAAGGTTAAATCAAGTGATGTGGCTGAGTATGATGGTCGTCAGTAGTGGTATTTTTATCATGAAAAGATGATTGAGCTGGGAGGTACTCCATCATTTTTTGGTCTATCCGGTTTTGATTAAAGCGAAGGCAAAAGCGGTAGCTTCTGGCCTAACCATTTCTGTGACAATTCATCTAAGTTACTGCTTAATGTCTTATGCAAGATAAACACACTTACCCATCCAAGTAAGTTCATTTCACCTTTCTTAATATTAACCTAGCGTTCAAATACCCGACACGGCATATTGAATTAAAGGATGAGAGAAGTAACTAATAACACGCCTCGGCAAGTTCTGTATTTTTCTCATGCGGCCCAGTACATTTTTCTCCAGCTGTCCTTGAGTGCGAGCAGGTGACGAAGCACGGATTCTCTGCTTTAAGTCGCCATTAAGATACTCATCAGGATTCATATCAGGTGAGTATGAGGGCAAAAAATAGACCTCAACTTTATCCATGTCCAATGATAGCCTATCGTCTATTTGAAAGCTGGGTTAATAAGTATTTATTTAAAACTAATAGATGATTAAATTTAAAAATAAGCCAGAAATTGCAATTTTTAGTCTTTATTTAGTAGAGTTATTTTGACTCTTCGAGTTTTTTTATAACCATTCGAGTACTTACACCCAAGCGCTTAATAGCCCTACTTAGTGCACCAATTTCATCTTTCCTATCAAGATCTGATATATTCTCTTCCCACTTTCCACGACTATAATCGGTAGCAATTTCAGTAAGTTTTTTTAAAGGCTCTGTCATACTTTTTATCATAAACATAACTAAGGGTAAAATAATAAAAAAGAATGCCAGAGTTAGAATGGAAATCCATTTTTTTAGAAAACCATTTGAGTAATCAGTGATTTTTTGGAATATCTCTGACTCCTTTTGCTTGATGTCATCAATATATACACCAGTGCCAAGATAATAAGAAGTATTAGGAATCATCTTTGTATATGATATTTTTTGCGCGCTTTCCCCTTCTTTTTTTCCTGGCTTAAACCAAGAGTACTCAACATGCCCACCACCTGATTTTGCCGCTTTATTCAAAGCTAAAGCAAAAGGGAATCCATTAGAATCTTTCTGATCTATTAAGTCTTTTCCCTGTATGCTAGGATTTCCACCATGAATAAAATTGACACCGTCATCAGAAACAAAAAAGTAACCTGACTCATCATCAAAAAATCTATTATTTGTTAACAACTGAGAGTATATCTTATAAATTTCCTTCTCATCAGTAACACCTATTGTTGCTGCTGTAAGTGCTGATTCCATAACATCAACAAGAACTTTTAATTCTTCTTTACGAGCCTCAAGAACTCCATCGCTGGCATTTTTTATACCAATATCCCTGATTTGATTAGACATAACTTGATAGCCTGCACCAGTTAAAATACTAAATAAAAGAAGAACACCTGTAAGTACGAAAACTTTGGATCTAAACTTAAGGTTTTTCCACATAATAATTTACACCCGATGTAATAAAATAATTAATAATAATAAGATTAATGTGATGTTTGCAAGAAATAATATTTTAAAAAGAGAAATATTTAAATAAAAACCTTTTTTAAGAAAATTTTATATGTTAAATAAAATATATATATCTGAGTTTTAAATATTGGAAAACGATTATGTGTCGAGAACCGCGTGGTTGTAAACTTTCTTTTTGAATAAATCAGGTTTGTCTAATTGCCACTGCTTCATACTTTGAATAGGGGTCAAATGTCCAAGGTTTCTTTGAATAACGTGGTGATTATACGTGATTAAGTAACGTTTTAGCGTTGTTTCCATTTCTTCGGCAGAAGCAAAGTAGGTGGACTTAATCACCTGTGATATTCGAC
>NZ_QGKL01000031.1 GCF_003172895.1 Leucothrix arctica
TTTGGAAGAGTACCCGCAGGTCGAGCAAGTGGTTACAAAAGCTCTATAAAGAACTTCCTCCAGAAGAAATGATGACAAAGAAACAATACGCTGCTTTTAAATATATTGATGACATAGCAGACGGTAAGCAGTCATTAGCTACTGAACAATCAAGCTACACAAAAAAGCAGTTACGTGTCGAGAACCGCGTGGTTGTAAACTTTCTTTTTGAATAAATCAGGTTTGTCTAATTGCCACTGCTTCATACTTTGAATAGGGGTCAAATGTCCAAGGTTTCTTTGAATAACGTGGTGATTATACGTGATTAAGTAACGTTTTAGCGTTGTTTCCATTTCTTCGGCAGAAGCAAAGTAGGTGGACTTAATCACCTGTGATATTCGACCATTAAAGCGTTCCACCATGCCATTAGTTTGTGGGTGTTTTGCTGGAATTAAACGGTGCTCTATTGTCAATGAGTCACACATTTTATCAAATAAGTGGTTGCCTGTGGGTTCACGCTCGCCAGTGACACAGAAGCGGTCAGTAAACTCTTTCCCATTATCCGTGAGTATTTTTGTAATCTTAACAGGACACTTATTAGCTAGTGTCTTGATGAATTTGGCGGCTGTCTTCGCTGTTTTATCGGTGATCACTTCCATATAGACCCAGCGTGTCGCACGATCAATGCCCACTAATAAATAACGTTTTTGCGTATCATCAGGCATGTTGGGAAGGTACTTAATATCTACATGAAGGTAGCCAGGCTCATAATCTTTGAAGGTTTTAGGCTTCTTAGCCCCTGAGCTTTCTGACTGCTCTGCATAAAGCTGGGATAGACGGTTAGCACCATGGCGTTTGAGTAAACGAAGTAAGGAGGATCGAGAGAGTGTTTTATCAACAAACTCGCGCGACACCACCAAAAGGTCATCCAGTGTTAATAGTAATGTGCGACGGAGCTCAACGATAATCGCTTCTTGAACGGGTAACAAAGCGGTGTTCAACCGGTTAGGTCGGTGAGATTTATCATTGAAGTTCTTACGCTTACGCCACTTTATAATCGTGCCACGACTTACATTAAAGTGCTTTGCTGCCACATCAATGGTCATATGGCCTTTACTGGCATGAATTTCTTCACGAGTCTTAGGAGTGGTTCGAGCGTTACGATGAACATTCATGTTTGCTTTCCAGAGTTTAAAAGATCTTTCATCACTTGACGAGCATGGTATAGTTTATCAAATTTAGAAAGCCCATAACCAGTTGGATCTAAACAGTTACGCCAATATAAAGACTTGTTTGATACCGTTGAAAGCAATCCTCTGACGGATAAGCAAAGACTCGCCTGCGTGATGGGTGAAGAAAACAACCTCGTTCTCGCGGGGGCTGGTTCTGGAAAAACCAGTGTGATGATTGGTCGAACAGGCTATTTGCTTGAGTCTGAACAGGCAACCGCTGATGAGATTTTGATGTTGGCCTTTGGTAATAAAGCGGCAGAGGAAATGTCGACAAGAGTTTTAGATAAACTCAACACCGATACTGTCAAAGCCAGTACCTTTCACAGTCTTGGCCAGCAAATTATTACAGCCGTAGAAGGACGGAAACCTTCACTATCAGCGCTGGCAACAAACACTATGGCGCTAGATCAGTTCTTAGAAAGTTCATTTAATGAGTTGATGTCACAAGACGCCTATAAGGCGGTCGTTGTTCGGCACTTTTTGTATTTCAGATTTGAGCCTATTAACCCGTTTGCTTTTAATACGCTTGCTGACTACAACCGAGCAGTCAAAGACAACGACTTGAAAGCCAATCAAGGAGAGCTCGTTAAGGGATATCAAGCGCTGCTTATCGCTAACTTTTTGTATAAAAATGGCATTGAGTATCAATATGAAGCGAAGTACGAACGACAAACTAAAACGCTAGACTTTCGCCAATACCAGCCTGATTTTTACCTACCTGAGTTTGGGGTTTATATCGCGCATTATGATATTGATCGGGACGGTAATACGGCTCCCTATGTTGATGCAGCGAAATACCTTGAGGGTATAGAGTGGAAACGAGAACTACACGAAACCAACAACACTCGTTGCATTGAGACTTTCCATTACGAGTGGACGGAAGGAAAGTTGTTGCAACAGCTTGAAGATAAGCTGAGTAATTTCGGGGTTGATTCACACCCTCTTTCCAATGATGAAATCATCGCCCAACTAGAAAGCGCAGAAGACAGACCCCTCGCGGAACTTTGTGCGCTATTGGGTAAGATGCTGAAGCTATTTAAAGCCTCAAATATGAATGGCGAGTTGTTTACGCCTGAAGAGCAAACGTTAGCGCCAACCACATTCTTTCAAAAGATCTTTGAGCGAATACTGAGGTTACTATCAAATAAGCACCAGACAGCGAATGACTTGAATCGAATGAAGTCAGCACAGCAGTTGATGATGCCGCTGTATATGATGTATGAAAATCACTTACTCGAAAATGATGACATTGATTTTGATGACATGATTATCAAGGCTACCCAATACGTCGAAAATGGTGATTTTACATCGCCTTGGAAACACATCATGGTCGATGAGTTTCAGGATATTTCTAGTTCACGCGCTGACTTAATTATCGCGCTGCGTAATCAATCTAAGGATTGCTCGCTCTTTTGTGTGGGTGATGACTGGCAGGCGATCTATCGTTTTGCAGGGAGTGACCTGAGTTATATCACCGCCTTTAAAAAGCACTTTGGTGTGACTCAAACAACGACGCTTGATATGACTTTTCGTTTTAATAACAGCATCAGCGATATCGCTTCAAGCTTTGTTACCCGTAACCCTGAGCAGATTGAAAAGGATATTTCTACCTTTAGCCAAGTGAGTAAGCCTGCTGTTTCACTGTTTAGAACGAATGGTGGTAATGAGTCGCAGCAACTTGCAAATGTAGAGATTGTACTAAAGGCTATTTCTGCTCTTAAAAGTGAGTCGACCATCCTTATATTGAGTCGGTACTCTTTTACGCTTCCCGATACGCAAATACTTGAGCGGTTTGAAAAAGACCTTGGGAATATACACCTTACCGCAATGACGATGCATGCTTCAAAAGGTAAGGAGGCTGACTTTGTCATTGTCATGGGGTTGGAAGATGGCAAGTTTGGGTTTCCTTCTGAAAATCAAGAGCACCCGCTGGTAGATGTATTATTGCCACCCTCTCAGGCATACCCTTTTGCGGAAGAGCGTCGGCTTTTCTATGTCGCTATCACACGAGCGAAACACCGTACTTACTTAATCGCGGATATGAAAAAGCCGTCTAGCTTTATACTTGAACTAATTAATGAAGCGTATGAGATTGAGCTGGATGAGTTTGGGACTTCTGACGCTCAGCTAGTCCATCAAAGTGTGCATTGCCCTGTGTGTGAGATTGGAAGCATGATGCTTCGCTCGGGCAAGCACAGCGACTTTTATGGCTGTAGTGGCTATCCGCGTTGTAACCACATTGAGAATGGATGTCAGGAGTGTGGCGCAGTTATGCAGCGCTCTGGAGAGCGTAAAGTGTGTACGGATGCTTCTTGCCAGGTGTCTGTTCCTATTTGCCCTAAGTGTGGTGCGGAGTTGGTTTATCGTAAAGGCAGAAATGGCAACTTTTGGGGATGTAAGAACTATCGCTCAGAAGGGGTTTCCTGTGGGTATTCGGTGAGTAGTGTTGAGACAGCTAAGGTTAAAGGTTTTGAGTGAATTCGTGACTGTTAACAACCCAAAGAATCGAACCCTTAAACTACTATAAAATAGCGACACTGACACTTTTAAGATGTAATCAACTTACGCAGCTAATAATTACAAATATTGACAAGTTTTAACAAATAATGATAAGTAGTTATTTGCACTCCCGTAATAAACTCTACTCATTAGGACAATAAAATGGATACCAACAATAAATTAGCCGGCAAGAACGTGCTCATCACCGCCGGCGCACAAGGCATTGGTGAGTCAATCACCAAACACTTTATTGATAGTGGTGCCAATGTTGCTATCCACTATTTCTCAAGCGCTGACACGGCTAACGAGTTGATCGAATACGCGAGTAACAAAGGCCAGAAGGCAATTGCTATCAGTGGTGATTTAACCAAAGAAGCCGACGCAACGGCACTGGTAGAGCAAACAGTAGAAGCATTTGGCGGTCTAGATATATTAATCAACAACGCAGGCTCACTGGTTGCGCGCAAAATGCTGAGTGAAATGGAAGCTGAGTTCTGGCACAAGGTAATGGATATTAACCTTACCTCGATGATGTTTGTAACCAGAGCCGCTGCACCTTATCTAGCAATAAATGACAACAGTAGTATTGTAAACCTAGCGTCACTTGCTGGACGTAAAGGCGGCCACCCTGGCTCACTCGCTTACTCGACTAGCAAAGGCGCTATCCTAACGCTAACGCGCGCACTTTCAGCAGAGCTGGGGCCTCAAGGTACTCGAGTTAATGCTGTTTCTCCGGGTCTTACCCTTGGTACATCATTTCACAACACACATACGACTAAAGAGTCGGCTGCTGCAACAACGGCTGGTATTCCCATCCAACGTGCAGGTAATGCTTCGGATGTAGCACGAGCTGTTTTATATTTAGCGTCTGAATACGATGGCTTTATTACGGGTGCTACACTGGACATTAATGGCGGCGTTTACAACATGTAATTTGTTGTTAAAAAATACAAAGCACTAAGAATCACTCTCACTCTTAGTGCTTTAAATCCACCCAATTTTTAAGGAGATCATCATGCTAAAAACACCTGTAATACATCCTACTATTATGGAAGTACTTGCGCGTTCTGGCCATTTTGCACAAGTCATCATTGCAGATGGAAATTTACCAGTCGGTGCAATGACAGGTCCAAACTCGACCACTGTACACCTCAATTTTCGTCCAGGTCTGTTGGATGCTTTAACCGTTCTTGAAGGCATCTTAGAAGTTTGCCCTGTGCAAGGGGCAATCGTGATGGAAAAAACTGCTGAAGCCAACGCCGAAATACATGATGCTTATAAAGCGCTGTTAGGAGATGTCTCGTGGGACGAGATGGAACGCTGGGCGTTCTACGACAAAATTAGAGAGCCTGCCACCACATTAATTATTCAAACGGGCGAGCAGCGTCGCTTCGCTAATTTGATTCTGACGGTAGGTGTCGTCAAAATGGCAGAGGAAAGTGAATTCTAGTGGTATTAATACACAATAGCTTTTTAGATTCAGCTTGCAATAGGCTCAGTCACGCTAGAATGGTGAATACTAATTTTCCCCTGCTCAAGATATGAATAATACAACGTTAATACAACGCATAACCACTAGCACCACCCGATGGGTATTTTTTGTATTAATGTTTGTATCTATCCCCCTTTCCGTTTCAGCTAAAGATGCTCTAATACTGGATAAATTGTCACCCGCAGAGATGCAGTGGCTTAGTGAAAATAAAACCATTCGGCTCGGTATTGATCGTGCTTTTCCTCCTTTTGGTACCATCACTGAAGACAATGAATATGTCGGCTTTACTGCGGACTGGATGAGACTAGTCTCTGAAAAACTGGGCATTGAATTCGAAATATTCAAAGACTCAACATGGAATGAAACGCTCAGCCTCGCTAAGTCCGGTAAAATCGACATGATTGCAGGCTTAGTTAATACCCAAGAGCGACAGGCTTATCTTGAGTTTTCAAAATCTTACATCGAAACACCGACGGTAATATTTAATGATGGGCTGAAAAACGGCTACATCGGCACCATTAAAAACCTGAAAGGCAAAACCGTTGCTGTAGAGCAAGGCTCGTTTGCTTCAGATATGTTAAGCAAGGAATACCCTGACATAAACCAATTACAGGTTAAAAACACAGGCATAGCGTTGAGTATTGTTGCTACTAACAAAGCTGACGCTTATATCGGTAATGCCGTCACAGCCAGTTACTTGATTAAAAAAATGGGCTTCCATAACCTGTTTTATTCTGGCGACACTCCTTATTCAAGCAATCATAGTATTGGTGTTATTAAGCACAATCCGCTACTCGCTTCTATTATGAACAAGACGCTCGCGTCTATTAATCAAAAAGCTAGGGATAAGATTGCTACAAAATGGTTTGGAATGCAGGTATTCCCAAGTATCCGTCGCAGCACTGTCATAGGAATGGGAGTCATTGGACTCGTTGCTTTGCTACTATCAGCGCTCTGGATCAAAACCCTGTACAAGACACGTAAAGACTTACGAATTAGTGAACGAAAGGTCAGACATCAAGCTAATATTGACTCGTTAACCGGCCTAATCAATCGACGTCATATGTATGATATACTCACTGAAAAAACGACCTCATCTCAAGAAGGTTTCGCGCTATTCTTCTTAGATCTAGACGCATTTAAAGAAGTAAATGATTCCCTTGGTCACAGTATTGGCGATGAGCTATTAAAGAGTGTTGCTAGACGCTTGCGAAATCATGTCAGCTCTGACGACATCGTTGGTCGCCTTGGTGGTGATGAATTTATCATCATATTAAATACCACGAATCAACCTAAAGATATTGCCAGCATTGCTCAAGACATTTGCGACTCATTGAGTAGTGACTTTATTGTTCAGGGCCATAGTATTGATGTATCAACGAGTATTGGTATCACGCTATTCCCTCAGGATGCAGCGACACCTGATAATCTGCTGGTCAACGCAGATCAGGCAATGTATGCATCAAAAAAGAATGGCAGTAACGGCTTTATGCTGTTTGATGAAACGATGCGTGAGTCGATGGCTCTGCGTAATGAAACATTGCGAGATCTTAAACTCGCACTCCCTAAGGGTCAATTTGAGCTTTATTACCAACCGATTTATAACTTATTGACCGGTGAAATTACTAAAGCTGAAGCACTGATTCGCTGGAATCATCCGGAGCGCGGAATGATTCGACCTGACTTATTTATCCAACTTTCAGAAGAAAGCGGGATGATCAATGAACTTGGTGAATGGATTTTTCACGAAGCGGCCACTCAAGTCGCAGAATGGCGAGCAAAATATGCACCTCACCTCCAAGTCAGTATCAATACATCACCCATTCAATACCGTGATAAAGGCTTCGACATAAAAAACTGGTGTGCTCACTTAGAAAGTTTAGGTCTCAGTGGTCAGGCCTTGATCGTTGAAATTACTGAAGGCTTGCTGATGGAGAGCAGCTCAGCAGTTAAGGCAAAACTGTGGGGGCTTAGGGATGCAGGTATTGAGGTGGCTATTGACGATTTTGGAACGGGTTACTCTTCTTTATCGTACCTCAAAAAATTCCATATCGATTACCTGAAAATTGATCAGTCGTTTGTTTCAAACCTGAGTGCTCACTCTGAAGACTTTGTTTTGTGTGAGGCCATTACAGTGATGGCCCATAAACTAGGGTGCACTGTCGTTGCTGAAGGCATTGAAACTGAAGAGCAGTCCCTACTTCTAAAAGAAGCAGGCTGCGACTATGGGCAAGGCTATTTATTTTCAAGACCCATACCCGCTAGCGAATTTTCAGCATTGCTGTCCAATGTTTCTAGACAATCGAAAGTGTGCCAGCTCGCTTCTCACGCATAACCTGATGTGAAACGCGGCTGGTTTCGATGTTATTAGACACTTTAAAACATTTACTTTTGAGCTATCAGTCGATGGTTAACGCCACCATTTTCAACGGATGATTATCATCAAACGATGGAAAGTCTGAATAACTATCTAACCAAATCGTGTCACTAACAGAACGCCCCTGCTTCTCAACACAGCGCACTAAGCTCTTATACCAAGTTTCTCTATCTACCTTCGCGACGTTATTGCAGGCAATAATCATCCCACCAGGTTTAGTCGTTAATACCGCAGGTTTAAACAGGCTTTGGTAGTCGTTAACCAAGTCAACGGTTCCAAATGGACTTTTAGCAAACCGTGGCGGGTCTAGAAACACAATATCAAACTGTGACGCTGACATCTTTGGATAACTAGGCAGTTTGTTTTTATTACGGCTAGTGACCTTTAGCCCAGCTAGTTGGCGTAGCGCGGGAAAGGCATCACTGTGTATAAACTGACACACCGACTCGACCCCATTTAACTCCGCATTTTTTATTCCAGCGTCTAAAGCAAATGATGAGAAATCAACATTTACCACTCGCTTAGCACCACCGACGGCAGCAGCCGTTCCTATGCCACAGGTGTAAGCGAACAGATTCAGTACACTCTTTTTTTGGCTATTTTCTGTGACAAACTCTCGACCAATTCGCATGTCCAAAAACAACAGTGGGTCTTGCCCGGTATGACGTAATTGACTGGTATATAAAATACCATTCTCAGTAATGACTTGCTCTGATTGCGCGTAAGCTTCAGTGTCAGCATCAAGCTTATTTAGGATGCGCGAGTGCTTATCCGAGCGGTCGTTATATACAATTGGCAAATCAGCAACGGCTAATAGTGCCTCGTGAATAACCTCAAGCTCTTCTTCGGTCAGCGTTTGGTGAAAAGTTTGAATTAACCAAGCTTCACCATAACGATCAATATTAAGGCCATTTACGCCTTCAACGGTGCCATGAAATACCCGAAAACAATCCGTTTTTGGTATATCTGTCGATGGGCTATTAAGTTGATCAATAAGATCAGCACGTTTAGCTAAAGCAGTCTGCAGCAGAGAAGCTAGTGGCATAATTCAGGAACTCGTTTTGGGGTGGGTGCAATGCGGCGATATTATAACACTTACGCATCTTTATGTAGGGTGATATTACGCCCACCGAGGTATCCAAACACACCGCACACTAAGCTGAGGACAGCGCACAACCACAATACCGATGCCCAACTTTCAAAGTAGCTGTGCATCGCACCAGCGATCATAGGCCCTGTCGCTGCCAGTAAATAACCGACGAATTGCGCCATGCCTGATAAGGAGGCTGCTTGTCCCGAGTGGTGAGTGCGTAAGCTTATAAAGGACAATCCCAATATAAAAACAGCACCCGAACAAAAGCCTAAGGTTGTTGACCAGATGAAGGAGTAACTAGGTATATACAGTAACCCTAATGAACAAAGACACCCGCAAAGTGCAAATGTGAGCGTCAGTAAGCTTTGGTCTTTTAATTTGGCCAGCAGTGGAATAAGCACAATACCGGGTAATGCAGTAGCGATTTGAAACATGCCCTGCAGTACACCCGCATGCTCCGCATCAATATCACTATCCATTAAGATACTGGGTAACCACGCAATGATCACATACGTGAAAAAGGAGTTAAGCCCTAACAGTAAGGTAACTTGCCACGCTAAAGCATGATGCCAAATTCGCCCTTTCCCTATTTGTTGTATAGGCTTTGATTTGAGTTTGCTATGTGACCTTAGTTGAGGCAACCAAATAACAATAGTGATAAAAGTGACTATGCCGTAACAGGCTAACGCAAGCTGCCAACCCATGTCTTTATAAGCAGCTAAAGGGATGAGCAAAGCGGCATAGCTACCTGAGAAAATCCCCATCGATAACACATAACTAGACGTCATGAGGGCGACTTTATGTGGAAAGTCTCGCTTGATAAGGCTGGGCAATAACACATTACCAATCGCGATACCTATACCAATCACAGCGGTGCCGACATAAAGGACAAGCACAGAGTCGATCACACGTGACGCTAAGCCAATACCAATCAGCAACAACGCTATAAACAGTGATATTTCTAACCCCTGCCTTCTAGCTAAGGCGGTTGCCAGTGGCGATGCGAGCGCAAAGGCGAGTAATGGCAAAGTCGTTAACATGCCTGCTTGAGGTGCGCTGAGATGTAAGCTTTCAATCACCTGATCGAGTACTGAGCCTATTCCTGTTACTGGGCCACGTAAGTTCGCCGCTATCAGTAAAATCCCGAGGATTAGAATAGCAGAAGATAAGCTGGATCGCTTGGGGGACGTTAATTGCACTGTGCAAGACCACGGTGAGTAGAAGTCACGCCAGAATAACAGAAGGTATGGCTAGGCTGTGTGGTTTTTACTAATTGTTATTATCGCAACTTGGGGATAATTAATTGTTATCACAACTCTAAGAAAGTAGCCCCACACAGCCAGCATAATTTGACTTAGGCTTTCTTCCTTCCCGGCCTAAAGTAGCGCTCATTATCATAAAACGTCTCTATTTCATTATCTTCATGCCACCCCGGTAATCCAAGCAATGGAAATGGTGATAAGTCCTTAGGCTTCTTATAGATCTCAGCACTCTGCAAAATCTGCGCTAACTCAGTATCAATATAATCAAGCTGCGCTCGCTCACCCTGCTGCATGACCGACTCATCCACATGAATCAATATGCAATTAGCCGTCATCCCAATATAAGTTGATAGACCCTTCTCATACAAAGCATGACCAAACGTCACCAGCTTTAGCTTTGCTTCCAACTCTTCCCTACGCTCCCAAAACAGTTCCTTCCATTGAAAGTCACGAATCATTTGCAACATTGACTCATCACTACTAATGATCACCGCGCCACCTTCATCAAAAAGAGACAGCATATTTTCAATGGGAGAGCGTCGACCAGGGTCTTCATTATTTTCAATTCGTGCTTTTGCAGCAGGAATATGTAGAGAGTTAATCACCGCTTTGGTTTTTGGAAACATAAACCACGTCAAAAACTGAAAGAAGTCATGCCAGTTTTCTGTGCGTGTTTGAATCTCGCCCGTTAGGTAAATACGCGGTGCATAATGCTCATGAAAATGACCGGGTTTACCCGCTTGAGCAACGATTTTAATCGATTGTCCAGATAACACCTTAATTGGTTCAGGCAAGCTACTCAATTCTGACTGATAGTCTTCCAGCGCAGGCCACTGATTGTCGAAATGACTATACTTTTTAGCCAAGTATTCAAGTGGCTCAAAAATGGGAGACAAGGCAACAAAGTCAGCGTCCCATTCTTTTTCTGCATCGATTTTTTGTGAAAACATAAAAAAGTTCGTCATTACTGGATTAAAACAACGCGGCATTCTAACAGACAAATCTATCAATGATACGCCTACCTTACGCGGGTGGATTTATCTCAAAGGCACAGATCAAGTCTCGGGCTGACTCAGGTATTACCTTCTTGTCATTGCCTTTAAAGTCAAAATAAACCAACGTCGCTCTAGACGTGTTCACTAACGTATCACTCCCTTTAGTAAAAATAGCCGCGTCTAACACTAAACTGCTGTTACCCAAACGACTAACACGAGAGCCTATTTCCATTTCTGTCGGATAGTGAAGTTGCTGCAAAAAAGCTATTTTCATATCCGCTAAAATAAGCCCTTCCTTGCTGTCCATTTTGAATTCCATATCCATCGCTTTTTCAAAATAGGAAACACGCGCCGATTCGTAATAACGTGAATATAGCGCATTGTTAATATGTCCAAACGCATCTGAGTCACCCCAACGTGTCGGCATATCAAAGAAGTGACTGAAGTCACTACGCTGCATCTTTCTATAGTCATCTAAATACTTGCTTTCTGCTGGCATACTGCCCTCCAAGGCTAGGTATTTTTAATTAAAGCGGCTAGTTAGAGTTCACATATTAAGCTAATTCTAACGACCAATCATCCACAAAAAAGCCGACAGTAAGTTCCCTCACTGTCGGCTCCTTCACACATACACAATCTTAGAACTACAAGCCTAAAAGTCCAGTTCTCAATCTCGCATCAACCGGTGTTTTAGACAACCACATCCCAAACAACGCTTTCTTAAATGCTGGCGATCTAATCGTTAAAACTTTCTCACCATTCTTTCGTATATGTAAGCCACTACCCACAACATTGATAATATCAAAGGCATCATTCACTGCGATTCCCTTATCAAATACCGTCAGTATTTGGTCTATCTGCGGTTGAATAGGCGCAAGGTTTCCCTTAGTTGATGTATGTAAACCATCAATAATTGCCTGCTTCATTTTCGCAACAGTAATACGTCCAGACGTCACGACTAAACGAATAGCCATAGGCTCATCCGCGGCAATAATAGCATCGTCATCTTTACTCTTTTTAGGGAGATAAAGACTACCCACGTACAGCTTTATAAAGAACTTCTTACGAAGCCCTGAGCCGTTATGCACCATGGTCTTTCCACCATATTGCAATATGTCAGGCACTGGCACACCTGCTAAGGTTGCTGCTGACGCCTGCGTTGTTAGTAACGCAAGCACCATTCCAAAGACCATCGAGTAGATAGCTTTCATACATTCCCTCCTTGTAGTTCAAACACTCAAACGATTAGTTCAAGCGTTCTATAACCGTACTTACACCCATTCCCATGCCGATACACATAGTCGCAAGTCCAAGTGACGCATTTTTATCTTCTAGTACGTTAAGCAGCGTTGTTGTAATTCGTGTACCCGAACACCCTAGTGGATGTCCTAAGGCAATCGCGCCACCTTTGATATTCACATGTTCGTCCATGCGATCTAACAACTTCAAATTTTTCAGTACCGCCAAGCCCTGTGCAGCAAAGGCTTCGTTTAGCTCGATATAATCAATATCGTCCATACTTAAGCCAGCACGCTTTAGCGCTTTCTGTGATGCAGGTACTGGACCAAAGCCCATGATGGCTGGATCACAACCCGCCACCGCCATACTAACGATCTTAGCACGAGGCGTTAGGCCTAGCTCTTTTGCCTTACCCGCAGACATTAGTAACATGCCCGATGCACCATCAGAGAAGCTAGACGATGTACCCGCCGTCACTGTTCCAACTTTAGGTATGAATGATGGCTTCAACATCGCCAAACCTTCAACCGTTGTCTCAGGACGAATCACTTCGTCAGCAGTTACCATGATCTTAGAGCCATCTGCTGCATGACCTTCAACAGGGATGATTTCATTATCCCAAAGACCTGTCTCAGCTGCTTTAGCCGCTAACTGATGAGAACGTGCACCAAACTGATCCTGCATTTCACGGGTAATGCCGTTGATCTTACCCAGCATTTCCGCAGTTACACCCATCATCATGCTCGCCTTAGCTGCGTGCTTAGACATTTCAGCATTGATGTCGACACCGTGCATAATCGAGATATGCCCCATGTGCTCAACACCACCGACGATAAACACATCGCCCTGACCTGACATGATTGCCTGTGCTGCTGTGTGTAGCGCAGACATAGACGAACCACATAAACGATTCACTGACTGACCCGATACCGAGTGCGGCAGACCCGCTAGTAACAGTGCGTTTCGTGCGATGTTAAAGCCCTGTTCTTTGGTTTGATTAACACAACCCCAGATCACGTCTTCAATATCTTTAGCAGGCAAAGCTTCATTTCGCGCGAGTAGCGCCTTGATTACTTCAGCTGACAACTTCTCGGCACGTACATTTCTAAATGCACCACCTTTTGACTTTCCCATCGGCGTGCGTACAGCATCGATGATCACTACGTCATTTGCATTAAAACTCATCGTAATATCCTCTTAGCCCGCTACCGGAAAGTATTTGCCATTATTTTTAGCCATCTCACGCATTTTTTCAGTAGGTACATAAAGTGCACCTAAGTCAGCATGCTTGTCTGCTAGTGCGCAGAATGCATCTAAGCCCATCTGATCCATATAGTTCAGCGCCCCCCCTAAGAAAGGCGGGAAACCAATACCATAAATAAGACCAATATCAGCTTCTGCTGGTGATGCCACAATGCCATCTTCAACACAACGTGCTGTCTCAATACATAATGGAATCATCATGCGCTCAATGATTTCGTCTTTATCAAACTCACGTGTCTCGCCAACAACATCTGACAATAGACCTGCAACTTCGTCATCAACCAGCTTGGCAGGTTTGCCGCGCTTATCGATTTCGTAACGGTAAAAACCTTTGTCATTCTTTTGACCAAAACGCTCCAACTTGTATAGTCGGTCAATCGCGTTCTCATCCGTGTGTGCCATACGGTCTGGGAAACCTTCAGCCATTACCGCATCTGCTTTAAATGCCGTATCGATACCCACAACATCGAGTAGATATGCTGGGCCCATTGGCCAACCGAAACGCTCCATCACCTTATCAACTTGAAGGTAGTCAGCACCGGACTGTAGTAGTCCTGAGAAACCACCGAAGTAAGGGAATAACACACGGTTAACTAGGAAACCTGGGCAGTCATTAACAACAACAGGTGTCTTACCCATTGCCTTAGCGTATGACACGGTTGTTGCAATTGTCTCTTCTGACGTCTTTTCACCACGAATAACCTCAACCAACGGCATACGGTGTACTGGGTTAAAGAAGTGCATACCACAGAACTGCTCAGGTCTTTTCAGATCTTTCGCTAGCTCAGTGATTGAAATAGTTGATGTGTTTGAAGCCAGTACTGCGCCTTCTTGTAGAGATGCCTCTACTTCTGCCAATACTGCTTTCTTAACATTTACATTTTCAACAACGGCTTCAACAACCAAGTCAACACGACCGAAGTCACCGTAGCTTAGTGTTGGAGTGATTTTGCTAACCACTTGAGCCATCTTAATCGCATCGATACGCTTACGCTTCAACTGGCCACCCAGTAGCTTAGTCGCTTCGTTCATACCAAGATCAAGTGCCGCTTCGTTGATGTCTTTCATCAAGATTGGCGTACCACGAGAAGCAGATTGGTAAGCAACACCACCCCCCATGATTCCAGCCCCTAGCACTGCCGCTAGTTTTACTGGCTCAGCAATTTTTCCGTACTTCTTAGACACGCGCTTCACGTGCTGATCTTTAAGGAACAAACCAACCAGTGACGCAGTGACACTAGTAATCGCTAACTTAGCGAAGACCTTAGACTCAACCTTTAGCGCTTTCTCACGTGTCATAGTGCTAGACTTTGACATCGCTTTAAGAACAGCCATCGGTGCAGGATAGTGTGGGCCCGCTTTAGCGCCGATCACTCCACTTGCACTCTCATACGCCATCATGTGTTCCATGTTATTCAACAGAACAGATGTCTTCTTTTCAGTACGTCGTGCTTCATAGTCAAACACGCCATCCGCACAGTCGCTTAGCAGCTTCAGTGCAGAATCACGTAAAATGTCTAGTGCAACCACTGAGTCAACTGCGCCCACACTTAGTGCTGCAGGTGCTTTGTTTTCAGTACCACCACAAATCCACTCATTGGCATTATCTACACCAATCAAGCGAGGTAGACGTACCGTACCACCCCAACCTGGGCAGATACCTAGCTTCACTTCTGGTAAAGCAATCTTTGCGCCCTCTGCCATCACACGGTAGTCACCCGTTAGTGCTAGCTCTAGACCACCACCAAATGCAACACCGTTAATCGCCACAACCGTTGGAAACGGTAGGTCTTCAATAGCATTAAACACGCCGTTAGCTTTATCGAGGAAGTCTATAATAGTCTCCTCAGTTGCCGTGAATAGCGCAGTAAATTCTTTAATATCAGCACCGACAATAAAGTCGCTCTTAGCACTGCTAAACAGTAAACCGCGAACATCTTTCACTGCACTGATCTGTTCAATTGCCTCGCCCAATTCCGCCATAGTCTTTTGACCTAGCGTATTAATTGGTCCGTCTTGTGAGTCAAAAATCAGCTCGTAAAAGCCTGACTCAAGCGCTTCCACGCGAATGGAGTTACCTTTAAACATGTAATTAACCTCTATAAGGAGTTGAGCTTAAGCCGGGAAAATGGCAGTTAATTGTGTCGCCAGCATCATATTCCCTGACGCTTTGATTTTGCCTTCCATAAAGGCCTGCATACCGTCGAGTTCACCACTCATTACGTTAGCCAATGTCTCTTCATCCATTGTCAACGTGACGCTTGGGTCATCATGCTCAGTTTCTGAGATATCACATGTGCCATCGGCAATCGTCGCACACCACATTTCATCATCGATATCGAACTGAAAAATCTCATCAACACCTGATGCAGCGTCTGAATCAAATCGCTCACCCATTTTCTGGAAAATTCCGCTTACGTTACTCATGATTAATTCCTCGCAAATTTGTTTGTATAATCTGGCAATACTTAATTCTTATCTTATTCAACACTAAACAGCTCAGCATCTAGTGCCATTAAATTATCTGAACCTGACAACATGGTCTCAACCAAGCTGCTTGTTCTAGGTAAGATGCGCTCAAAGTAGAATGTTGCCGTCATTAGCTTAGCTTTGTAGAAGCCTTCAGGATCTTGACCCGCATCAACTTTAAGCTGTGCAGCGACTGCCATACGTGCCCAAAGGTAAGCTAGCGTCACATAACCTGAGTACATTAGGTAATCTACTGATGCTGCACCGACTTGATCACGATTCTTCATCGCTTTCATGCCCACTTTCATAGTGATGCTGCCCCACTCACTGTTCATGTCAGACAACTTACTAACGAATGGCTTCACACCCTTATTAGACTTATTCTCTTTACAGAACTTATGAATGATCTTCGTAAACTTACGTAACGAATCACCCTGCGTCATCAATACTTTACGACCTAATAGATCCAATGCCTGAATCTGTGTCGTTCCTTCGTATAGCGTTGAAATACGGCTATCACGAACGTTCTGCTCCATGCCCCACTCAGCGATGTAACCGTGTCCACCGAACACCTGCACACCGTGGTTAGCTGACTCAAAACCAACTTCTGTCAAAAACGCTTTAGCGATAGGCGTCAAAAGACCTAGTAGTGTATCGGCTTCTTCACGTTCTTTTTCATCGTCAGCTTTCGCCGCTTTATCAACCATCATTGCTGTGTAATACACTAGTGCACGACCACCTTCTGCAAAGGCTTTTTGTGTCAATAACAGCTTACGCACTTCTGGGTGAACAATGATTGGATCTGCTGGACCGTCTGGATTTTTCTTACCCGTCAAAGAACGCATTTGTAAACGATCTTTCGCGTAAGCAAGTGACCCTTGGAAACCAAGCTCAGCATGTGCAACACCTTGAATCGCTGTACCAACGCGGGCAGCATTCATAAAGGTAAACATGCAGTTTAGACCGCGATTTTCTTGACCAATCAGGAAGCCTTTCGCGCCGTCGAAGTTAAGTACGCACGTCGCATTACCGTGAATACCCATCTTATGTTCGATAGAGCCACAGTTAACGCCATTTCGATCAGAGATTTCACCGTTTGCATCTGGTAAGAACTTAGGCACGAGGAATAACGAAATACCTTTAGTACCTTCTGGTGCATCGGGTAGTTTCGCCAACACGATATGAACGATGTTACCCGCCATGTCGTGTTCACCTGCAGAGATAAATATCTTGGTTCCCGTGATGTTGTAGCTACCATCATCGTTTGGCTCTGCACGAGAGCGCATCATGCCTAAGTCTGTACCACAGTGAGACTCGGTCAAGCACATCGTACCTGTCCATTCCCCACTAATTAATTTTGTTAAATACGTGTCTTTCTGGCTTTGAGTACCGTGCTCTTCTAGTGTTGCCATCGCACCGTGACTCAGGCCTGGGTACATACTCCATGACCAGTTCGCCGTACCGATAAGCTCACTCATCACAATACCCAGTGACTCTGGTAAGCCTTGGCCACCGTATTCTGGGTTATGAGACAGTGAAGGCCAGCCAGCTTCTACATACTGTGCGTAAGCTTCTTTGAAACCGTCTGGCGTAGTCACTACACCATTGTCAAATGTACAACCTTGCTCATCACCAATTCGATTTAGTGGTGCGATCACACGCTCTGAAAACTTGGCGCCTTCCTCGATGATCGTCTCAACTAATTCCATCGTTACTTCATCGCCACCCGGCAAAGTTTGGTAATGAGACTCAAAGTCCAGCACTTCATTTAGGACAAACTTCATTTCTTTCTGGGGAGCCTTATAATCTGGCATTTTCGTTCACCTTTAGTATTTTATATTGTGATGATCTTCTATTTTACCCGTTGAGCCAATGACAAAAGCTACCAACATCAGTGACAATCTCGATCAGCATAGCGCAGCTAAACGACACGCTTGATTAATGGCACGCTTAGCATCCAATTCTGCTGCAACGTCCGCCCCACCAATGATATTGACCGTTAAGCTCGGTGCTAACTCAGCCAAATCATCAGCCAATTGTCGGTTTGGCGTTTGACCAGCACAAACAATGACATTATCGACCAGCAGAGTTTGTTGCTCATCCGCAATGCTGATAACTAATCCATCATCCGTCACGGCTTGATAGTCGCAACCTGATAACATTTGGACTCCCTTCTTCTGAAGTCCTTTACGATGAATCCAACCTGTCGTCTTTCCTAGGTTCTTTCCAACTTTTGATTTCTTACGCTGTAGTAAATACACTTCGCGGCTCGATGGTGTGTCGATAGCTGTCATACCTTCAACCCCACCACGTGACTTACCCGTCATGTCCACACCCCATTTCGCCATAAACTCTGGAATGTTTTGGCTACTATGATCACCTTCGTGCGTTAAGAACTCAGCCACATCAAAACCAATACCACCCGCACCGATAATCGCCACTCGCTTACCAACCTCTGCACCTTTAAGTACATCGATGTAAGACAGCACTTTCGTGTTGTCAGTGCTAGTGAAGTCTAATTCTCTCGGTGTGATCCCTGTCGCTACTACTACTTCGTCAAAACCTTCAGCGTTTAACATCTCGGCAGTAATACGAGTATTTAACATAACATTTACACTATGAAGTTCTAGCTGCTTTGAAAAGTAACGTATCGTCTCGTAAAACTCTTCTTTACCCGGCACAAGCTTTGCCATATTGAACTGGCCACCCACTTGGTCTGCTGCATCGTAAAGCGTTACCGAATGACCACGCTTTGCCGCCACACTCGCGAATGCTAAACCTGCAGGCCCTGCACCCACCACCGCAATACGCTTGGGTGCGTCAGTCGGTAGGTAATTAATTTCTGTTTCGTGACACGCTCTTGGGTTAACCAAACAACTGGTTAGCTTGCCGACAAACACATGATCTAAACACGCTTGATTACACGCGATACAGGTATTGATCTCATCCGCTCGCCCTTCTTCTGCTTTGATTACAAACTCAGGGTCTGCCAAAAACGGACGCGCCATCGACACCATGTCAGCGTCACCACGGGCCAAGACTTCTTCAGCAACTTCTGGTGTGTTGATACGGTTTGAGGTAATCACTGGCACTGACAAAGCATCACGCACTTGTGCGGTTATCCATGTAAATGCGGCACGAGGTACTTTAGTCGCAATCGTCGGGATACGCGCTTCATGCCAACCGATACCCGTATTGATAATCGTTACACCCGCCTGCTCGACTTCTTTACCCAGCTGAATAATTTCTTGAGTACTGCTACCACCTTCCACTAAGTCCAACATCGACAAGCGGAAAATAATAATAAACTCATCGCCTACACGCTCACGAATGCGCTGCACAATCGCCAAAGGGAAACGGATACGGTTTTCATAGTCGCCACCCCACTGATCTTCACGGTGATTAGTTCGAGTAACGATAAATTGGTTTAGTAGATAACCTTCAGATGCCATTACCTCAACGCCGTCGTAACCTGCTTGCTGAGCTAAAGCTGCACAGTTAACGAAGTCACTGATCTGCTGTTCGATCTCATCTTCTGTTAACTCACGCGGTGTGAACATATTGATAGGTGCTTGAATAGCAGACGGTGCAACTGTGTCAGGATGATAGCCGTAACGACCTGTATGCAAGATTTGCAGACAAATTTTACTACCTGCTTCATGGACAGCGTCGGTGACTATTTTGTGTTGAGGAACTTGCTCAGGAGAGTTGAGCTTTGCAGCATGACCATGAACGGGGCCTTGGTCATTTGGGCTGATGCCGCCAGTAACGATCAGAGAAACACCACCACGTGCACGCTCAGCATAAAACACCGCCATGCGCTCAAAACCACCCTTTTCTTCTTCCAAGCCTAAATGCATAGACCCCATGAGTACGCGGTTTTTGAGTGTGGTAAATCCCAAATCTAACGGTTGCATTAGGGTTGGGTAGTGGGTGTTTGATGACATTTCCGGCTCCTTGTAAGTGCCCCTCTAAAGGGCTTCCTTTTTTAGATTAGCAGATAGTTGACGTATACGTCACCCTAAACTTACTTAAATGATTTATCCAAAGGAAGTGAAGCAACCTAGCGGCTTATAAGGTACTAAAAATAAAGCGTTTAACCACTATTACTCGCCGACTTTATAAAGCTCATCCACACGTGTCGTGTAGCTTGGTGACTTCATATTTTGATTCATTCGCCAGTCACCACCATAAGACTCACCGGCAAAACGAACCATTCCTCTTCCCATTTTTTTGTTTATTAAATCAACTGTATCCATAAGAGAGCCTGAACGATCAGTATATTTAGGAGAAAATAAGTCACCTTGTTCAAAACTATGAGGCACTAACCCCATAAATAAAACACCAGCACGCTGATAACTATGGCCCTGTAGGTAGACTTTAAGCAGTAAACGCTGCGCCACTTCAAGTCACTTGATGAATATTCACAGCCAAGCACGTACCACACCAAAAATGCGCGAAGAAATTCATGCCAGTAAGGGACATATGACACTTGCTGAAGCAGTCCACTTTAATGTGAGTCGATCCACTATTATTAAGCGGCAGAACCGTGATAATTTTGATGACAAGTACCACCGACCTCATCAACTTCATACCTCACTGACACCGCTTCAGGAGGAAATTGTTGCTCAGCTACGGCGTTCTTTACTCTTAACCATTGAAGACTTATTAGTGGTCGTTCGTGGGCTCATCAAGCCCGAGATGGGGCGCTCTTCATAAAAGCCTTATACATCGAACAATCAGGTAAATATGATGTTGAGAAGCCTAAACGGTTTAAGGATTACGAACCTGGTTACCTTCATGTCGATATAAAGTATCTGCCAAAGATGCCAGATGACCCACAAAAATACTACCTACTAGTCGCTATCGACCGAGCCACACGTTGGGTTCACATGAGGATAATTAATGATAAGACCGCAAAGACTACCTCTAATTTCATTAAAGACCTCTACAAAGTCTGTCCAATCAAAATCAACACTATTTTGACGGACAACGGTAAAGAATTTACTGACCGCTTTACAGTAAGTGGTGAGCGAGAGCCGACGGGGCAGCATTTATTTGATCAGGCATGTACTGAATTGACGATTAATCATCGCCTTATTCCACCCAAGCATCCTCAAACAAATGGCATGGTAGAACGCTTCAACGGGCGTATTGCTCAGGTGGTTAAAACAACTTATTTTGCTGATGCGGATGAAATGACTCTGACGCTTAATCAATATATGAAGACATATAATAACCACATTATACAGCGAAACTTGACGCACTTAACGCCCGTGCAAGCAATGAAAAAATGGTACCGTGAAAAACCCGAACTGTTTAGAAAAAGAATTTATGAACAGGCGGGTCTTGACAGCTAACCGCTTTAGTTCGGCTTAAATTACTTGCTAGGCCTACTTACCAAGAAGAAGCATATCTTTCATTTCAGCTATGGTTTTCATTGAGTTAGTCCGATTAATAATACGATGACAATTCGAACAAACTACTGACAGGTCTGACAATGTTGTTTCTACATATTTTTCCGCGTCAGCTAATTTTTTTAGATGATGGACTTCGCAAAACTCCGCACCTAGCTCACCATAAACTTTCTTAAAATCAAAAGAACACACTTTACAAGCTAATGGTCCTGAGCTCTCAATTACTTGTTTCTTTTTTAATTTGACAAGCTTCTGGTTTCTTTCTCTTTTAATGTGAGCTAGTAACCCAGGATTTCCTTCTAATACGGAGAAGTCAATATCTGGTATAAGCTCACGACCTCCATAATTTTCAATAAAATCTAAGATCGGCTTTGTGTATTGATCACTATCTTCAGCGCTTGCATACCAGATATTACTCTACCCAATCCCTCCCTTAACTGCTCTTGGGATCATCAACGAACGCTGCTCCATCGGGAGCAATGTCACGTTCTTCTTATTAGCTTTAATTCGAAATATCTCTAATTAATTTTGCGCATGCTTACGGCTTTTTGCAGTTAATTTCTGTTCATGCCTGAATACCGTAGCATTCTGGTACCAACCAACTACAGCAGTACCGCCAGCCTCAGGCCCAGCGGTCCAAATAACTAACACATTGTCTACCGAATCATCTTTTTTCGATACACCTAAATTTTCTAGCTTAATCTGCCCCGTAGGCCTAACATAACCAAAAACAGACTCACCCACTTCAGTGAAGTTACAGACTTCGTGTCCAGTATCATCTTTATTGTAAGCCCCCCGCGTTCGAGAGTATCACCATCAATACCATTGTATTCCGCCATCCAACCTATATTACAGAATAAATACTTCATTATCTCTCCCTCTCCTTTTTAAACTCCAAATAGCTTATTAAACTAAAGACTCCAGCAACTAACACTACCGGCAGTAATTAATTTTCTTGGGCTAACATATAAAGCAGACATAACGCTTTACTAGCTAAACTTTAATTTCCCTTGTCATATTGAGCGCACTCATAAACTCTTGAAAGTCTTTTATATTAGAACTTAGGCCTTCAAGGTCACTAAATATACCTTCTAATATAAAACTCGCGAGTTTATTTAGTACTACCATCCACATAAATTTACCATAAATATTAGGATAACCAGATTTGCTCTCTCCGACCATCCACCTCATACCTATGGAGTCATGAGATTGATTTTTATAAACCCTTTTCATTAAAACAATTTGACCATCAAAATAAAATACTTCTTTATAAGGGTAATTATTGAGTCTTGGAAACTCAGGTTCCATTTGTTGCTCCTTAAGATAATACAAATAAAGATAGAGAGACTCTCAGCCTTTATTTATATAAAAAAACCCACAAAGTGTTACCTATTTTGAGCATAGACCATTAAGTATTATTTACTCTTACTAGCCTTTGCAAACGCATCCGCAAACGCATTATTCACTGGCGCAGCACTACTCCCACCAGACTCACGACGCGAACCACCCTGATTAATCTTATTATGATTAGCCACACGCTTACTATCATTCGCATTCTTAGGCGCAGGCTTTTTACCCGCTGGCTGCTCAGACTCTAAAGGATCATCAAGTCGCAAACTCAACGCAATACGCTTACGCTCAGGCTCTACTTCCATCACTTTTACTTTGACAGTTTCACCCGCTTTAACGACCTCATGTGGGTCTTTAATAAACTTATCAGACATCGCTGATATGTGTACCAAACCATCCTGATGGACACCGACATCAACGAAAGCACCAAAGTGAGTAACGTTGCTCACTGTACCTTCCAATATCATGCCCGGCTTAAGGTCAGATAGCTTTTCAACGCCGTCTTTAAACGATGCTGTTTTAAACTCAGGACGTGGGTCACGACCCGGCTTATCAAGCTCCGAAATGATGTCAGTCACGGTCGGTAAACCAAACTTCTCGTCAGTGTACTTCTCAGCTTGTAAGTGACTGATCTGTTCTTTATTACCAAGCAGTGACTTCATGTCGCACTTTAAGTCAGCAATCATTTTTTCAACCACAGAGTACGACTCTGGGTGAACGGCTGACGCATCCAGTGGATTATCCGAGTTACGAATACGCAAGAAACCAGCCGCTTGCTCGAACGACTTGGCGCCCAAACGAGGTACTTTCTTTAGCTGCTTACGGTTAGTAAAAGCACCGTTCTCATCACGATAAGCAACGATGTTTTGTGCGATCGTTTTGTTCAAACCAGCAACATGCTCAAGTACCGCTGCAGAAGCCGTATTCGCTTCAACACCTACCAAATTCACACAGTCCTCAACAACTGTCTCAAGGTTATTTGCAAGCTGTGTTTGGTTTACGTCATGCTGGTACTGACCAACACCAATCGACTTAGGGTCAATCTTAACCAACTCAGCCAATGGATCTTGCAAACGACGCGCGATAGAAATAGCACCACGAATCGTTACGTCTAAGTCAGGGAATTCTGCAGCAGCAATTTCGGATGCTGAGTAAACCGAAGCACCCGCTTCACTGACCATGATTTTCGTTAAACCAAGCTCAGCATGCTTCTTGATCAACTCACCACAAAGCTTGTCCGTTTCTCTTGAAGCCGTACCATTACCAATCGCTAACAAGTTAACGTTATGCTTCGCTGCCATTTTAGCTAATGAAGCAATCGACTCATCCCACTGATTACGTGGCTGGTGCGGGAAAATCGCCATCGAGTCTAAATACTTACCCGTATTATCAATCACCGCAATCTTCACACCGGTACGCAAACCAGGGTCTAAACCCATCGTTGCTTTTTGACCAGCAGGTGCAGCTAATAATAAATCTTTCAAGTTTTGACCAAATACATGGATCGCTTCAACTTCTGCACGTTGACGTAACTCAGATAAAAGCTCTGTTTCAAGTTTTAGCTGTAGTTTGATTTTCCATGTCCAACGAACGACTTCGTTTAACCAAGCGTCAGCAGGTTTTCCTTGAGCGGAGATATGATTGCGTTGTGCAATTTTGAACTCACACGGGTGCATGTCAGAACCGTCTTCAGGCACATCCACCTTAATTTGTAGGAAGCCTTCATTACGACCACGCAACATCGCCAATATGCGGTGAGAAGGTACTTTCTTCAGCTTGTCAGCGTTGTCAAAGTAATCACTAAACTTAGCCGCTTCTTGTTCTTTACCTGCGACTACCGATGACTTTAGCTCACCACGGTCAGATACAAACTCACGTAAGTCACCTAACAAGTTAGCATCTTCCGCAAAGCGTTCCATTAAGATGTATTTAGCACCATCCAACACGCCTTTCTCATCTTCGAATGACTTTTTGAAGTCTTCATCAGTATTAAAGTACTTAACCGCTTCTGTTGCAGGGTTAAGACTTGGGTCTGCCAATAGCGCATCTGCAAGCGGCAACATACCCGCTTCGATAGCAATCTGCCCTTTGGTGCGACGCTTTAGCTTGTAAGGCAAGTACAAGTCTTCAAGACGCGTCTTGCTGTCAGCAGTCAGAATTTCTTTACGTAGCTCGGGTGTTAGCTTGTCTTGCTCATCAATCAACTTAATGATTGCATCACGTCGTGACTCTAATTCTCGTAAGTAGCCTAAACGCTCTAACAGCATTCTCATTTGACCGTCATCCAGCCCGCCAGTTACCTCTTTACGGTAACGTGAGATAAAGGGTACTGTTGCACCTTCATCCAGTAAGCCGATGGCCGCATCTACTTGCTGGCTTTTTACGTTTAATTCTGTCGCGATACGTTCTGCTATAGCAATCATATTTGTTTTTTTGTAATGATTTTGAAGCGTCGCATTATGATCAATTCTAACCGCCGATAAAAGGTCTATTTATGACAGCATTATCTAACCTAACCATACCCACACTAGATCTTGTTGCTGTCATTTGGGCAACGACTTGTTGGTTGGGTTACAACTACTATGCTAACAACGCCAAGCGCTCACTCATGAACACCATGGTGAAGTGGCGCATTAAGTGGTCACACACCATGATGTCTCGTGAAAACCGCATAGTAGACTCTCAAGTGATTAATGGATTATCGAGAGTCGTGACCTTCTTTTGCTCAACCTCTATCTTTATTACCGCTGGTTTATTTGCGTCGATCGGTGCCTCACAGCAGATCATGGAAATAATCAATCAAATATCATTCATGCAGACAACCACCCTACAGGCCATTGAATTTAAGTTTTCGTTCTTGGTTCTGATATTTGTATTTTCATTCTTTAAATTTGGCTGGGCAATCACGCAACATTCTTACAGCGCTGTTGTATTAGCGGCGGTACCAGATTCAAAACAGATCGATATGGAAAGGGATTCAGAATTAGCACAACTGATGGGAACACTAAGTGGCTTAGGTTCGCGACATTTTAATGATGGGATTAGGGCGTATTATTTTGCAACGGCAACCATGACTTGGTTTATACATCCGCTGGTTTATATGCTTGTTGTGACGTGGGTGATACTGATACTTCATCGTCGTGACTTTCGCTCTAAACTATTACAACACCTAAATAAATTAGATGATGTAATAGATACAGAAAGAGTCAGTCGATAATAAAGTGTTAGCGTTCTTCTGGTAAGTCAGACTCTAAATCACCGTGATCTATCTCACCCACACTAAAGAAGCTAGCGCCAGAGACTGCTTCGTCTGGTAGATCAGACTGACCCAGTTCAGTCGTACCTTCATTACCCTTAGGCTTTATTTCACGCTGCAAGCTTTTGGTAAAATCCTTTATACCAGAACCATTTAGGCCGATCTCATTAAGTAATGATTCAACCATTGGCGCTTGTGCTCGATAACGCAATGCGCCATCCACCACTTGATCTGCAAGACTTCCGCCGCCAGAACCCCCACCACCGCTCGCTGCGCCACCACCAGAACCAGAACCGCCTCGACTAGTCACATTTGAAAAGCCATCAACTTGCATGATCTTAATGCCGTCGATATTCTCCAAAGGCTTAACACTTTCACGAATTATTTCAGGTAGTTGCTGAACTATCTTAGTTTTAACATTAAGGGCTACTTGCTCAGTGGACATCTCATTCGCTGCTTTGTTTAATGCACTCTTACCTTCAGCTTCTACTTTAAAGCGTACCTTAGCAGCCTCTGCTTCACGCACCTCTGCATCAGCATGAGCAGTTGCAAATATACGTTGGCGATCAGCTTCTTTCTCGGCACTAATCACTTCTACAATACGATTTCGATCGGCACCTGCCTTCTCTAAAGCCGTAGTAATTTCTTCTCTTTTGGTAACGGCTTTTGCCTTTGTTTCATCGGCATCTATTTGCGCTTCGGCGACTGATTTTTCAGCCGCTGCAAGTGCAAGGCTTTGCAAACGACGCGCTTCTTCCAAATCAATTTCAGTTTGGATTTTTGCTTCTTCAATCTTGCGCTCAGTACTAAATTTAACTTGCGCAACCGCTAGTTGTTGTTCTTGCTCTGCTTGCTCACCCTGCCTTACAAGTTCAAGCTTTTTGTTGCTTGCTTCCAAGTCACCTTTTTGAATCGCAACCATTTTGTTGTTTTCAACTTCGTTTTGCTTCTTTTCATTGTCTGCAATTTTCTCTAGGACATAAGTCAGACCCTGAGCGTCAAATGCATTCTGAGCATCGAAGTATTGCAAACTTGTCTGGTTTAATTGGGTCAGTGCAACTGATTCCAACATAAGACCCATTTTTTCCAAATCGGTCTTAACACCCTCTTCGACATTGAGGCCAAACTCACTACGCTTGTCATTCATTTCCTCAAGACTCATGAGTACAGCGGCACGACGCAAGGCATCATCACAACGACCTTCTACTTGCTCTTTTAACGCTTCAGAGTCCATTGTTTTAGAACCCAGCGTCTGTGCTGCTTTAGAAATGGAAGCAGCTTCAGGCTCAACACGCAGGAAGAACTCTGAATTAACGTTGATTTTAATTCGATCACGGGTTCGTAGCGACTGCTCGTTACCACGACTGATAACAATTTTCAGTGTCTTCATATTTACTTCAATCACATCATGAAGCACTGGAAAAACGAAACCACCGTTATCCCTAAAAACTCGCTCACCACCAAAACCTGTTCGAACAAAAGACATTTCTTTGGTAGAGCGTTTATAAAACAGCTTAAATGCGAGTGCTGCCAAGGACAGCGCAATAATGATTGCCACTGTAATATAAATTGTTGTACTCATAAACTAAATCCATTTAGAACAAATTTAAGGTGTGCAAAAAGAGAGCTTTGCCTTATCAAAACAAGCTAGATGTAGTTTAACACAGGCTTGAATAGTCAACTAACATCAACGAGGTGATTTATTTTTTGCCGCTTCGTCTAATGCCCGCAAAGCGGCAAGTTTATCTTTGATTTTGATTTCCAAACCACGAGCAACAGGTTCGTAATACTGACGCCCTTCTAACTGCTCTGGCAAATAGGTTTCACCTGCCGCGTAGGCATCATCTTCGTTATGGGCATAGCGATAACCATCACCAAAACCCATTTTTGACATCATTTGCGTAGGCGCATTACGTAAGTGCATAGGTACATCTAAACTACCTGACATTGATGCGTCAACTTTTGCTTGGTTATAAGCCTTATAAGCTGCATTACTTTTAGGTGCGACAGCAAGATACAAAACCGCTTGCGCCAGTGCTAATTCACCTTCTGGGCTACCTAAACGTTCGTAGGTTTGCCATGCGTCTAAAGCGACACCTAATGATCTAGGGTCAGCGTTACCTACTTCCTCACTAGCCATACGCAATATACGGCGAGCAACATAATGAGGATCACAACCACCATCAATCATCCGACAAAACCAGTACAAAGCCCCATCGGGATTACTACCACGTACTGACTTGTGTAGTGCTGATATTTGCTCATAGAACAGATCACCCTTCTTATCAAAGCGATTACCACTTTCTTTAGCCAACTCCGCAATAACAGACTCAGAGATAACGGTACCCGAACCATCTTCAGCAGGTTCTGCCAAATCAGCCGCAATTTCCAACCAATTCAACGCACGGCGCGCATCACCATCTGCGGCATTCGCTAATTTTTCAATTACGTTATCAGATACTTGAAGGGATAACTTACCCAAACCATGCTCTTCATCTTTTATCGCACGCAATAATACAGCTGTTATATCTTCAACCTCTAACGGTCTTAATATATAGGTACGGACGCGAGACATGAGTGCGTTATTTAATTCGAACGATGGGTTTTCGGTGGTAGCGCCGATGAAAACAAAGGTTCCATCTTCGATATGCGGTAAAAATGCGTCTTGCTGTGCTTTGTTAAACCGATGGACTTCATCAACAAACAACACGGAAGCACGCTTATTAATCTCAAATTGCTGTTGGGCTCGCTCTACTGCGATACGGATATCTTTGACACCAGACAATACCGCAGAAAGTGTTTGAAAAGCAGCACCACTATAATTAGCTATTAGTCGAGCAAGCGTTGTCTTTCCTGTTCCGGGAGGCCCCCAAAACAACATAGAATGAAGGCGATCTTGATTGATCGCCGCACGGAGCGGCCGCCCTTCACCCAACAAATGAGTCTGCCCCGAGTAATCTTCTAGAGTCTCAGGGCGCATGCGATCCGCAAGTGGTTGAAAGCGGCTAGTCATATAATAGAGTACTTACTCAGACACTAACTCAGGGACATGCTCTTGCCATTTGTTCATGACGTGACAGAACAAGTCAGCTGTTTTCTCAGCATCATAAACCGCAGAGTGTGCTTCTGTAGGATCCCAGTCAAAACCAGCTTTCTTTACAGAGCGAGCCAATACCGTTTGCTGGAAAGCCATCGCAGCTAACGTCACAGTATCGAAGGTACTAAATGGGTGGAATGGATTGCGCTTTTGCTTTAAACGGTCAACCGCTGCATTCATGAAATTCAAATCAAATGCTGCGTTGTGTCCAACTAGGACGGCACGATTACATTCGTTGAGTTTGATCTCTTGACGTACCGCTTTAAACATTTCGTTAATTGCGACACTTTCATGAACAGCTATCTGTTGACGAAAAGGCTGAAACGGGTCAATACCATTAACCGCTAGTGATTCAGGCTCTAGATTACTCCCTTCAAAAGGCTCTACGTGCCAGCTAAGCGTGTTGTGGCGATGAAGATACCCATTTTCATCTCGGCGTAAGAAAACAGCGGCAACTTCTAAAAGTGCATCTGTGTGGTGGTTAAAGCCACCTGTTTCCAGGTCAATAACAACAGGCAAAAAGCCTCTAAAACGCCCTCCGAGAGGGTATACATTGGATTCATCAGTCATCCATGAATCTTACAGTAATGGAAAATAAATTAACATAAGATTCAATTCCTATAACCATTAAAAAAATGGGTTAACAACACCGAAAAAACAAAAACATTTTCTAAGTCATTGCTTTTGTTATTGTTATTTTTTCGACTGCATTTTTATTGGAATATAAACCTAATCACTGTTATTCTTTCGCGGTAATCTATCTCGAGGAGAGACACTGTTATGCCGATCGATAACCAAAATGTGGATATTGACCCACAAGAAACGGCGGACTGGAAAGAGTCCATCGAAGCGATCATTGAAGCAGAGGGCGTAGACCGCGCTCACTTCATTATTGAAAACCTAATCGCAACTGCTCGTGTTAATGGCGCTAACCTGCCTTATTCTTCTAACACGGCATATATCAATACAATCCCTACTCACCTCGAGACTCCGAATCCTGGTAATCAAGCGATTGAAAGCCGTATTCGCTCGTTCATCCGTTGGAATGCTGCGGCAATGGTTGTACGTGCTAACCGTAAAGCTTCTGAGCTTGGTGGTCACATTGCATCATTTGCATCTTCTGCAACGCTTTACGATGTTGGTTTCAACCACTTCTGGAAAGCACCTTCTGCAGAGAACGGCGGCGACTTGATTTATTATCAAGGCCACATCACTCCGGGCATCTACGCTCGTTCATTCTTGGAAGGCCGTATTTCGGTTGAAGATATGGATAAGTTTCGTCAGGAAAGTAACGGCGGCGGTTTGTCTTCATACCCTCACCCTTGGTTGATGCCTGACTACTGGCAGTTCCCGACAGTATCTATGGGTCTTGGTCCGATCAAGTCTATCTACCAAGCACGTTTCATGCGTTACCTACACCAGCGTGGTCTTGCTAACACTGAAAACCGTCGCGTATGGGCATTCCTAGGTGATGGTGAGATGGATGAGCCAGAATCACTAGGTGCTTGTTCTCTTGCAGGTCGTGAGAAGTTAGACAACCTAACTTGGGTTATCAACTGTAACCTACAGCGTCTTGATGGCCCTGTACGTGGTAACAGTAAAATCGTTCAAGAGCTTGAAGCTAATCTACGTGGCTCAGGCTGGAACGTTATCAAAGTAATGTGGGGCTCTTACTGGGATCCGTTACTAGCTAAAGACAAAAACGGTCTTTTACAGAAGCGCATGCTTGAAGTAGTTGATGGAGATTTCCAGAACTATAAAGCGAAAGACGGCGCTTATGTTCGTGAGCATTTCTTCGGTGCATCTCCAGAGCTTAAAGCAATGGTGTCTAAGATGTCTGATGATGACATCTGGCGTCTAAACCGTGGTGGTCATGATCCACACAAGGTTCATGCTGCATACCACGCGGCAGTTAACCACAAAGGTCAGCCTACGGTTATCTTAGCGCATACTGTCAAAGGTTATGGTATGGGTGCTGCTGGTCAAGGCCAGAACAGAACTCACGGACAGAAGAAACTTAACGAAGAAGAGATGGTTTCATTCGCTAAGCAATTCAATATTCCGATTAGTGAAGAAGATGCAGCAGCAGCGAACTACTACATGCCTGCTGAAGACAGTGAAGAAATTCAGTACATGAAGGCACGTCGTAAAGAGCTAGGTGGTTCACTACCTCAGCGTCAAACGGCTGCTACTCCACTGACTATCCCTGAGCTTTCAATTCTTGATCCGATCCTTAAGGGTTCTGGCGATCGTGAAATGTCTACGACTATGGCATTTGTACGTATCCTGACTATCCTTACTCGTGATAAGAAATTAGGTAAGCACATCGTTCCTATCGTTCCAGACGAAGCGCGTACGTTTGGTATGGAAGGTATGTTCCGTCAGTTAGGTATTCATTCTTCTGTAGGCCAGCTGTACACGCCTCAGGATTCTGAGCAGGTTATGTTCTATAAAGAAGATAAGACTGGTCAAATCCTTGAAGAAGGTATCAACGAAGCAGGTGCATTCTCATCTTGGATTGCAGCAGCAACGTCTTACAGCACACACGCTGTAAATATGGTTCCTTTCTACATCTATTACTCAATGTTCGGTTTCCAGCGTATTGGTGATTTAGCATGGGCTGCGGGTGATTCTCGTGCACGTGGTTTCCTTGTTGGTGCTACTGCTGGTCGTACTACCCTAGCGGGTGAAGGACTACAGCATCAAGACGGACACGGAATGGTTCAAGCGGCTTTGATTCCTAACTGCGTGAGCTATGACCCAACTTATTCTTATGAGATGGCGGTTATTATTCACGACGGTTTGAAGCGCATGTACGCAAACCAAGAAGATATTTACTATTACATTACTGCGATGAATGAGAACTACACGATGCCTGCAATGCCTAAGGGTGCTGAAGAAGGCATCTTGAAAGGTATGTACTTGCTTCAAGGCGGCGGAAAGAAGAAGAAGAAGGTTCAGCTACTGGGTTCTGGAACAATTCTTCGTGAAGTTATCGCGGGTGCTGAGTTGCTACTTAACGACTGGGGTGTTGATGCTGACATCTGGAGTGCGACAAGTTTCAACGAGCTACAACGTGAAGCGAATGACGTTGAGCGCTGGAACAGACTACACCCTCTAGAAGACGCTAAAGTACCTTATGTTACTAGTCTTCTGAAAGGACACCGTGGTCCTGTTATTGCTGCAACTGACTACATCGCATCTTACTCTGACCAGATTCGCCAGTGGGTTCCTGCTGCTTACTCTGTATTGGGTACGGATGGTTTTGGTCGCAGTGATACACGTAAAGAACTACGTCGTCACTTCGAAGTTAACCGCTTCCACGTGGTAGTTGCTGCACTTAAGGCACTAGCTGACGAAGGTACTTTACCTGCTGTTAAGGTTGCAGAAGCAATCGAAAAGTACGGTATTGATGCTGAAAAAATCAACCCACTAAAGGCCTAAGGAATCGCTATGTCTAATAAAAACATTATTGTTCCCGATATTGGCGATATAGATGAAGTTGAAGTCATCGAAATCCTAGTATCTGTAGGTGACACTGTTCAAGCTGAGGACTCTCTGATTACCGTTGAGTCTGATAAAGCGTCGATGGAAATCCCTTGCTCTGACAGCGGTGTTGTTAAAGAGATTAAGATTGCTATTGGCGACACAGTGAAAGAAGGCAGTGTAGTTATTGTACTAGACGTTGCTGAGTCAGCTGCGGAAGCACCTGCGAGTGTTGACACCGCTGGCGTTGAAGCTGCACCTGCTCCAGCAGCGGCCCCTGCACCGACTCCAGCTCCAGTTCAGGCGGCTCCGGCCGCTGCAGCAACTGTTTCTGCTGGTCCAAAGGAAATTGTTGTACCTGATATTGGCGATGTTGATGAAGTTGAAGTCATCGAGATCCTAGTATCTGTGGGCGACACTGTTCAAGCTGAAGACTCACTAATTACTGTTGAGACTGACAAAGCTTCGATGGAAATTCCTTGCTCTGATGCTGGTACCGTTAAAGAAATCAAAGTCAACATCGGCGATACTGTTGCTAAAGGCTCTGTTGTTGTAGTACTTGATGTAGAAGCGCCAGCACAAGCAGCAGCGCCTGCTCCTGCGGCGGCACCTACACCAGCGCCTGCTCCTGCAGCACCTAAAGCAGCTGCTCCGGCACCTGCTGCGCCAAAAACGTCACCAACAGCAAATATTGATGAGGTAAGCTTTAAGCGTGCTTATGCTAGCCCATCTATTCGTCGCTTGGCGCGTGAGCTTGGCGTTGATCTTGGCTCTGTTAAAGGTTCTGGTCGCAAACAACGTATCGTTAAGTCTGACTTATTCGACCACGTTAAAGCGGTTATGTCTGCACCTGCTTCTGCTGCTGCACCAGCGTCTGGTAATGCACTGGGTGTTGCGCCAATGCCTGAGATTGACTTCAGCAAGTTTGGTGAAGTTGAAACTCAAGCACTTAACAAGATCAATAAGCTTACAGGTCAGTTCCTTCACAGAAACTACCTTACAGCTATTCACGTTACACAGTTTGATGAAGCTGACATCACTGAGATGGAAGTTTTCCGTAAGCAAGTAGCGAAAGATCGTGAAAGAGAAGGTATAAAGATCACACCTTTGGCATTCATTATCCAAGCAGTTGCTGCAGCACTTAAGGCTTTCCCTCGCTTTAACAGCTCTTTGGATGCGTCTGGCGAAAACTTGATTCTTAAGAAGTACATCAACATCGGTATTGCTGTTAATACACCGGGTGGACTTGTTGTTCCGGTTATTAATGACGCTGATAAGAAGTCACTTATTGAGCTATCTAACGAGATTCGTGTACTAGCGGGTAAGGCAAAAGATAAGAAGCTTAAACCTTCAGATATGCAAGGTGCTTGCTTCACAATTTCTAGCCTTGGTGGTGTTGGTGGAACTAGCTTCACACCGATCATCAACTTGCCAGAAGTGGCGATTCTTGGAGTATCTAACTCTAAAGTTGCTCCTGTTTGGGACGGTAAAGAATTCCAACCACGCACTATGTTGCCGTTATCGTTATCATACGATCACCGTGTAATTGATGGTGTTGCTGGTGCGCAATTCACTACTTACCTATCAAGCATGCTTTCTGACATTCGTCGTTTACTGGTTTAGGAGAATCTCATGAGTCAGCAAATAGAAATTATTGTTCCAAACGTCGGTGACTTTGACAGTGTTGAAGTTATCGAAGTATTGGTCGGTAAAGGCGATACCGTTGAAGCTGAGGACTCACTGGTAACAGTTGAATCTGATAAAGCATCAATGGAAATCCCATCTTCACACAGCGGTGTTATCACTGAAGTACTTGTGAAGGTTGGCGACAACATTGCAGAAGGTAGCTTAATCTTCAAAATGGAATCAAGTGCAGCGGCTGAGCCTGCTGCACCTGCTCCGGCAGAAGCGGCTCCAGCAGCGGAGGTGGCACCCGCTGCCGCCCCTGCTCCTACTGCATCTAGCTACGATGGTAAATCTGACCAACATGCACCACTTGTTGTTCTTGGTTCTGGCCCGGGTGGTTACACTGCTGCATTTAGAGCAGCTGACCTTGGTCTAGACGTTATCATGATCGAAAAATACGAAAGTATTGGTGGTGTTTGCTTAAACGTGGGTTGTATCCCATCAAAAGCACTTCTACACACTGCTGAGATCATGAACGAAGCCGCTGAGTTTGCAGATCATGGTGTTACTTTCGGTAAGCCTACCGTTGATTTAGACAAAGTACGTGCTAACAAAGACAAAGTTGTTAGCCAGTTAACTGGCGGACTAAAAGGTCTTGCTAAGCAACGTAAAGTTAAAATCGTACATGGCTACGGTAAGTTCAGCTCTGCGAACAGCATTACTGTGACTGCAGAAGATGGTAGCACTCAGGTAATCAGCTTTGATAATTGTATTATCGCTGCGGGCTCTCGAGTCACTAAGCTTCCGTTCATTCCTTGGGATGACCCACGCGTTATCGACTCAACAGGTGCACTAGAGCTTGCAGAAATTCCTGAGCGCATGCTGGTTGTTGGTGGTGGAATCATCGGTCTTGAAATGGCCACGGTTTATGATGCATTAGGTGCAAAAATCACAGTCGTTGAGCTTGGACCAGGAATTATTCCTGGCCCAGATCGCGACTTGGTTCGCCCACTCGAGAAGCGCATTAAAGCTAAATATGAAAATATTTACGTCAACACAATGGTTACTGCTATCGAGCCAACAGAAGCAGGTTTAGTTTGTCACTTTAAAGGCGACAGCTCACCTGAAACTGAGACGTTTGATCGCGTACTTGTTGCTATCGGTCGTAGTCCAAACGGCCTATTGATTGATGCTGAAAATGCAGGCGTCGCTGTCGATGAGCGTGGTTTCATTAACGTTGACAATCAGATGCGAACTAACGTAGATCACATCTTTGCGATTGGCGATGTTGTTGGTCAACCGATGCTTGCTCACAAAGCAACACACGAAGGAAAAGTTGCAGCAGAAGTTATTGCGGGTCACAAAGCATACTTTGATGCTCGCACTATTCCATCTGTTGCTTACACAGATCCTGAGATTGCTTGGATGGGTGAGTCTGAGATTTCTTGTAAAGAAAAGGGTATTGAGTACACGAAAGGTGTATTCCCTTGGGCTGCAAGTGGTCGCTCACTAAGTCGTGGACGTAACGAAGGTCTCACTAAGGTTCTTTTTGATAAAGAAACTGGTCAGATCATCGGATCAGGTATTGTTGGTTCAAATGCGGGTGAACTTATCGCTGAATCAGTATTAGCTTTAGAGATGGGTGCTGATGCACACGATCTAGGTCTAACAATCCACCCTCACCCTACTTTGTCAGAGACGCTGAACTTTGCGGCAGAAGTAGCTGAAGGTACTTGTACTGATATCTACGCACCGAAAAAAGGTTAATCATGCAGTCTGCTGAAGAAGTTCTAGCGTTTTGGTATAGCGAACCGATGAAGTCTCATTGGTTTAAGTCAACTCCTGAGATTGATGAGTTGATCACCGAACAATACGAATTTCTTTGGCAGTATGCTGCGGATTATAACCTTGAGCTTTGGCAGGATAGCCCTGAGGGCTGTCTTGCCTTATGCATCACTCTTGATCAATTCCCGTTAAATATGTTTCGCAATAAAGCACTGGCTTACAGCACAGAACAACACGCTGTTGATGTCTGCAAACATGCGATTGTGAATGACTTTGATCAACAGATTGATAAGTCACAACTTAGTTTTCTCTATATGCCACTGATGCACAGTGAAAATATTGATGACCAGGACCTTGGTGTAGAACGTTTTATACACGCAGGACTGGATGACAACGTACGATTCTCTAAGCATCACAGAGAAATAATCGCGCAATTTGGTCGATTCCCTCATCGTAATGAGGCTTTGGGCCGTGAAAGTACACCTGAAGAAATCACCTATCTCAACTCCAAAGCCGCATTTAAGGGATAACACCTCTCTATAGCTTTCATGTTATTATCAGCAATATCGTCAGTCACTGGATAGACAGACAAAGATAATAAAAGGGCTAGATAGAACAAATGCCACACCCACTATTTAAATACTTCCCACAAAACCATGAAGGTAGAGACTTCGTTGTCGGCGATTTGCACGGCATGTTTCACTCTCTAGAAGTACTCATGGAAACAGTGAAATTCGACACCGTAATCGATCGAATGTTTTCGGTTGGGGATTTGGTTGACAGAGGCCCTGAGTCTAAGCGTGTTGTCGCGTTTTTAAAACAACCTTGGTTTCATGCTATTCAAGGTAACCACGAACAGCTACTGATCCAATCTAAAGAATCTGAGTCTATCTATAAGTCTTGGACTGAGCGAGCGGGTGGTCAATGGTGGATTACAGCATCAGATACTGAGCGTGCGGAAATCTACGATAGAGTTAACGAACTACCATTAGCTTTTCAAGTTTCGACTGATACTGGTGAGATTGGCATAATCCATGCGGACATACCTATCGGTCTAACGTGGCAGGAATTCATAAAGCAATTACAAGGTAGCGTCGAGTTACAGCAACATGCACAGTGGTCTAGACTACGCCATCGTTATATTACTGCGTCAGAAACAGTACCTAAGATAGACGGAATCGACTTAGTTGTGGTTGGACATTCGATAGTTAAGAAGCCGATTTTTACAGCAAATCTTTGCTATATAGACACTGGGGCCGCCTATATTGAGCATGATATAGACTCTCAATTGACGTTACTTCAGATACACCCGCAACAGCAGATATTTCAGACTAAAACGAGCGCGTAACGCGTTTGACTTAGTGCGAGCCCGTCACAGGTTGAAACATTTTGTTGATGTGATTAGACGTCGAACCTTGATCGACAGAAACACGCTTCACTTCTGGACGCTTAATAAAGTCTGAAAGCGTAATGCCGTTTAAAAATTCGTATAAACGAAAACTCAAATCTTCCCATAGCTGATGAGTCATACATCGGTCGCCTGCGTGACAATCTTCAGTACCTTGGCATTGCGTACTGTCTATCGACTCATCTACAGCTAAGATAATTTCAGCAATGGTTACCTTATCAACTGGTTTGCCAAGACGATAACCACCACCCGGCCCTCTGACACCTTCAACTAAGCCAACTTTTCGTAGCTTTGCAAATAACTGCTCAAGATATGATAATGAAATACCCTGACAGCTAGATATTTCAGCAAGGGTAACTGGACCATTACGATCATTAATTGCCAAGTCCATCATTGCGGTTACTGCGTATCGACCTTTTGTAGAAAGCTTCATTGTATAACCTCCGGACTGTTGTCATTAATTGAAATAGAGTTAGCTTCTCTATTCACCCTATTCCCGAGTGAATCACTAGGTATTAGTATAAGTAACCTAGTACATTAGTCAATAATATAAAATTTAATTAATAGCCATGAGTCAACTGCTAAAAATGATACCCCTGACGCAGCAAGTACTTAACCCATTTAAAAAGGAACCGATTGCTTCTCCAGTGGCATAATAACTGACTGTCTTTATGCATCTTACGTGTTGATATTTGATCACCTAAAAACTTACAACGGCGACTAATTACATTTGCTTGTCGTGAGTCATGAAAAACATGAATTTGTAAATCAGGTCGATGATCGTAGCCACCCTCAAAGTCATAAGTGAGTAACAACATGCTGGTATGTTTACTCTGCTCCAGTACTTTTAGACGCAGTGGAATTCCCTTTTCTTGCTTTGAAACATACTCCCCATCAAGACTTCGAATATCCCTACATAAGATACGTAGTTGCATGTAGTTAATTTCATACATCTCCATAAGTGCAGCAAAAGACTTGGGGCGTGGCGGAAATATTGCCTGCTCTATATTACTAAGGAGTTCGATATCTTTTGAGTTTAACTTGTTCGCTAGTTCAGTTTGCATAGACACTTCTTTGCTTGGTGAGAGACCTTCATGGCTTGGACACTCCTATTAATCTTATTTTATGGATTAAACCATAATAACATCCTATCATTATCACCTGTTGAGCAGTTTGATTTTCCTAACATACCTAAGAGCCCACTTTATAATGAGCAAAGTCATATTAGTTGAAACATCACCTTTTTTAGACCAAAAACCAGGAACCTCTGGCCTCAGAAAACAAGTGACCGTTTTCCAACAAGAAAACTATCTTGAAAATTTTGTACAGTCGGTTTTTGACTGTTTAAAAGAACTCAAGGGATCAACTTTGGTTGTCGGTGGAGATGGACGCTACTATAACCGTGAAGCAATACAGATAATTATAAGCATGGCAGCCGCAAACGGCGTAGAAAAATTACTTATTGGCCAAGCAGGTATTCTCTCAACACCTGCCGTGTCACACCTAATACGTAAATACAAAGCACTTGGAGGCATCATTTTATCGGCGAGCCACAACCCCGGTGGTAAAGATGGTGACTTCGGTATTAAGTACAATGCTAGTAATGGGGGACCTGCACCAGAATCACTGACAGACAAGGTATTTGCTAACAGCAAGTCTATCTCTCAATATAAAACCACCAATAATGATGCGATTGATTTAGAGCAACTTAGTCACTCTTCTGTATTAGGCATGCAAATTGAAGTCATCGACTCGGTTGCAGATTATGCAGACTTGATGGAGTCACTCTTTGATTTTGGTAAAATTCGTGACTTAATGGCAAAACCTGAATTTGGCATTTGTTTTGATGCAATGAGCGCTGTAACCGGGCCTTACGCAACAGAGATACTCGGAAATCGATTAGGCGTTTCGGCAAACAATATCATTCGCGCAGTACCCCTAGAAGATTTTGGTGGTGGACACCCAGATCCAAACCTTGCTCATGCGAAAGAACTCGTAGAACGCATGTTTGCAAATAATGCCCCTGCATTTGGTGCAGCATCCGATGGCGATGGCGACCGTAACATGATTCTTGGAGCTAATTGTTACGTCACACCTAGTGACAGCCTAGCCATACTTGCGGCTAATGCTCACTTAATTCCAGCTTATAAAGACGGTCTTACAGGTGTTGCACGCTCTATGCCAACAAGCCAAGCGGTTGATCGTGTCGCTGAGCGTCTAAATTTAACGTCTTATGAAACACCAACGGGTTGGAAATTTTTTGGTAACTTACTCGATGCTAACAAGATAACACTGTGTGGTGAAGAAAGTTTTGGTACTGGCTCTGACCATGTCCGTGAAAAAGATGGACTTTGGGCAGTCTTGTTCTGGCTAAACATTCTTGCAGTGAAGCAACAAAGCATTAAAGAAATTGTTAGCGAGCACTGGAAGGAATATGGTCGTAACTTCTATACCCGTCATGATTTTGAAGGTGTAGAAACTGAAGATGCTGATAAAGTATTTACACATTTAGAGTCTCTATTAGAAAAGTCCGCTGGTAAGAAGTACGCAGGAAGAACAATTTCTATTGCTGATAACTTTACTTACCATGACCCTATTGACGCCTCTGTTAGCACTAATCAAGGCATCCGTTTTCTGTTTGAAGATGGCGCTCGTATTATCTTTAGAAAGTCAGGTACAGGCACTAGCGGCGCGACAATTCGACTTTACATAGAGCATTTCGAGTCAAATGCAGCAAAGTTTGAAGACGAAACGCAAGAAGTTCTGCGTGATTTACTGGAAGCTGCTGAAGAAATAGGCCAAGTAAAAGCACTCACTGGAAAAGTCATTGCTGATGTAATCACCTAAAACTACAGGTTAAAAATTAAACATTATAGTTAAGTATTTTGGCCTTTGCCGTACAAAGAATGCATCAATAAATAATTTTGTACGGTAAAGGCCACCGCTTAGCGGGAATAAGCAAGATAAATCCCTTGAATGACCTTAATATATATCCAACGTTAAAACACACATCGAAATATCACCCATCAAGGGGATTAAAAAAACTATGAATACAACAATTAAATTATCCGTCTCTAGTGTACTGCTAGCAGGATTAATGACTGGTTGTAGCCAGCAACAATTCCAGGGTGGTGGGCAACAAATTGCTGGTGGCTCTCAAGTTGCTGGTGGTTCACAACTAGCAGGCGGACAACAAGTCGCCGGTGGTCAGCAAGTTTCAGGCGCTGACTCACAAGTTCAGTCTCGAATGATGACGGACGCACATTCTCACAATGTTGCAGTACGTACAGATGTACATTCACATAATGTACAAGCACAAAAACGTGTTTATGTACCACTTCCAGCAAAACTTCAGCAAAAGCCACCTGCAGTGGTTATGTTTAAGCAGCCTAAGCCTGTTGCTAGAGCTGTCGTTAAACCAGCTGTTAGACCTTACGTTGCGCCAAAGAAAGTACACCAACCTAAGCCTGTTGTAAGACATAAAGGCATCGGCATGCCACCAGCACAGCCTGGTCAGTGTTTTGCTAAAGTTAAGACGCCAGCTAAGTTCAAGAATACGGTTAAACGTATTCAAGTAAGCCCAGCAGTTAACAAGCGTGTACAAGTACGTGGACCTCAGTACACATGGATTAACAAGAGAGTATTGGCTCGCCCTGCTACTCAACGCTTCCAATATGTACCTGCACAGTACCGTACTGTCACTAAGAAAGTACTTGTTAAACCCGCTCATTACACTTGGCAGAAAGGCAAAACAGGCCCTGTTACTCGTATCGATAACATGACGGGTGAGATTCTTTGTCGAGTTAAAGTGCCTGCGGTTTACCGCACAGTAACGCAGAAAGTTGTAGCACGTGCTGCTCAGCGTATTAAACGTCATGTACCTGCTGTATACAAAACGGTTAAGCAGAAGAAGCTTTCTTCTCCTGCTCAGTTCAGAAACATCAATACACCAGCACGTTTTGTAAACAAGACTTACCGCACAAAAGTAAGCGAAGAACGTTACCAGTGGAAGCCAATTGCTTGTAAAACACCAGCAAAACAGGTTAGACACGTTGCTCAACCTCAAAAGCGCGTCGTAACACCACAGCAGCGTAAGCAGACTGTCGCTTTCAATAATGAGCAACAAGTTCTTCGTCAGCTATGGGTTAAGCAAGAAGCTCAGCGTCAACGTGAAGCATCTGCTAAGAAAGCACGCTCTACTAACCAAAACCGTCAAGCACACCAAGCTCGTCAGCATCAAGCTAACGCAGCACAAGCAGCTAGACAACAGCAAGCGCTTGCAGCACAACGCCAGCGTCAAGCGAAGCAACAAGCAGTTGTAGCTCAGAGACAGCGTCAGGCGAAACAGCAAGTACTTGTGGCTCAGAAGCAGCGTCAAGCTAAGCAGTTAGCAGAACAGCGTAGAGTCGCTCAAATGAGAAAAACTTCTCACGTACAGCCTTCTTACGCAGCGCCTAAAGTACGTACTGTAGCGGTTAATAAGCCAGTACAAACTAGAGTTCAACCTGCAAAAGTTCAAGCTAAGTCAACGTTCATCGACAATCCTGCAACACCTCTAACGCGTGAGAATGCAGTATTTAGAATACAAAAAGCGTTACAGCAGCGTGGGTATAACCCAGGTACTCTAGATGGTCGCTTAGGACCAACCACAGTTAAAGCACTAACTTCTTTCCAAGAGTCTAAAGGCCTTAAGACGGGTACTTTGAACAAAGATACACTTCGTGCATTAAATCTAGTTAGCTAATATTAACTAGTGACTTATAAAAAGGCTTGCCATTGGCAGGCCTTTTTTTTATTCCTACTTTTCATTATGTTGTATTGCCCTTATGATGGTGTCCATCGATTGTATAGGCGTATATAAAAATGGCAGTATCGAATGGCATCTTGCTCGGTAAAGGCGACCATCAAGTTTTTCTAGATCCACGATTTGCAAACCGACACGGTTTAATCGCTGGAGCAACAGGTACAGGTAAAACTGTTTCCCTTCAAGTGCTTACCGAAGGCTTTTCAAAGCTTGGCGTACCCGTTTTTCTTTCAGATATAAAAGGCGATCTCACAGGTATTACTCAACCAGGTAAACCTCACAAGAAAGTCGACGAAAGAATCGAAAAAATCGGCATTACAGACTACGAAGCAGAAGGCTTCCCTGTTGTTTTTTGGGACCTATTTGGAAAGCAAGGCCACCCTGTTCGCACAACTATCACAGATATGGGTCCGCTTCTTCTTTCACGCCTACTAGACCTTAATGACACACAAGAAGGCATCATCAATATTGCATTCCGCTTTGCTGATGAAGAAGGATTATTGCTCCTAGACCTTAAAGACCTTCGCTCTGTTTTGAATTATGTGGGTACAAATAGAGCACAATTCCAAACACTCTACGGTAATATTAGCACTGCATCTGTTGGTGCGATATTGCGACGGTTGCTTGTTTTAGAGCAACAAGGTGCTGATTCGTTTTTTGGCGAACCCGCATTGGATATCTGGGATTTCATGCGTACTGGCGCTAAAGGTTACGGCCAAATAAACATCTTAGCTGCCGATGAGCTAATGATGAAACCTCAACTCTACGCTACATTCCTTTTATGGTTACTCTCAGAACTATTTGAAACACTTCCAGAAGTTGGAGACCTAGATAAACCTAGGCTTGTATTTTTCTTCGATGAAGCTCACTTATTATTTGATGATGCGCCAGATGCTCTTGTTAATAAAGTTGAGCAAGTTGTAAAGTTAATACGTTCTAAGGGCGTTGGTATTTACTTTGTTACTCAAAACCCTCTGGACATTCCTGATGGTGTATTGAGTCAACTAGGTAATCGCATTCAACATGCATTGAGAGCATTCACACCGAAAGACCAAAAAGCAGTTCGTGCGGCAGCTCAGACCTTTAGAGCAAACCCAAACTTAGATACAGAAGAAGCTATTGGACAACTAGGTGTAGGTGAAGCATTAGTGTCTGTACTACAGGAAGATGGTGTACCAAGTATCGTTGAAAAGACGCTAATCTGCCCTCCTCACTCCCTGATTGGCCCTGCACCTGAAGGGACTCAACAACAAGTTATGCGTAGCAGTCCATTTAATGGGCGCTATGATGTACTTGTTGATCGTGAGTCTGCCTACGAAATTTTAACCGTTCGAGCTGAAAAAGCTGAAAAGATTAAAGCGTCGGAAGAGCACTTACAAGCTCAAGTTAAACTGGCAAACAGTACGAAAAAACGGGTTTCAAATAGGCAAAGTGTCGGTGAAGCTTTTGCTAAGACAATGGCAAGGTCTGTAGCGTCTAGAATAGGCACACAGATTGTAAGAGGCTTATTAGGCTCTCTTTTCAGAAAATAACTAAGTTATTAATAATCGACCACAAAGCTAGCCGCTGCATTTACTTTGGAGTAAAATGTCGCGAAAATTCACTAACACCGTCTAACTTCGAAAAAGTTGACATTTATCGTATATTTTACTGAAAAGCGGACTAATCTATCAATTAGAAAGGCTATTTAGATAATAAAATTACAACAAATGCCGCCTTTGAGTATATTTTGACGACCCAATAACCACAGGGGACCCTAGACAATGGACGTTCGTAAAATAAAAACACTGATTGAGCTAATCAATAGCAGTGATATTGCAGAAATTGAAATTAAAGAAGGTGAAGAGTCAGTACGTATCTCACGTTATAGCTCTGCTGCACCAGCACCAGTTGCTGCGCCTATGGCAGCTGCTCCTCTTGCAATGGCGGCAACTGCTGACTCTACACCAGTAGCACAAGCACCAAAAGGCGAGACTATTGACTCACCAATGGTTGGAACTTTTTACAAGTCAGCTTCACCAACGGCTAAGCCATTTGTTGAAGTGGGCCAGATGGTTTCTATTGGTGACACACTTTGCATTGTAGAAGCGATGAAAATGCTGAACCAGATTGAGTCTGAAAAGTCAGGCAAGATCATTGAAATACTTGTTGAAAATGAACAGCCTGTTGAGTTCGGCCAGCCACTATTTGTCATTGAATAATAGGAGTTAAATATGATTAAAAAACTCTTAATTGCAAATCGTGGTGAGATTGCTTTACGCATCTTACGCGCTTGCCGTGAACTAGGAATCAAAACAGTTGCCGTTCATTCGACTGCTGATCGTGACCTTAAACACGTGAGATTAGCCGATGAGTCTGTTTGTATCGGACCGCCTTCTTCTACAGATAGCTACCTAAATATTCCTGCAATCATAAGTGCTGCAGAAGTAACAAATGCCGATGCTATTCACCCAGGTTATGGTTTCCTATCTGAGAATGCTGACTTCGCTGAAAGAGTCGAAGAAAGTGGCTTTATCTTTGTTGGTCCAACTGCTGCAACTATTCGCCTAATGGGCGATAAGATCTCTGCGAAAGAAGCGATGATTAGAACGAATGTACCTTGTGTACCTGGTTCTGAAGGCGCTATTCCAGATGATGGTACAGAAGCTAAAGCAATGGCTGAAGAGATTGGATACCCAGTCATCATCAAAGCAACAGGTGGTGGTGGTGGTCGTGGTATGCGTGTTGTACACGATAGCGCGACACTTCTAGACTCGATCGTACTGACCAAAACTGAAGCTCGCGGTGCATTTGGTAACGATGTGCTGTACATGGAAAAATACCTTCAGACACCACGTCATATCGAATTTCAGGTACTTTCTGACACTCATGGCAATGCTATTCACTTATGTGAACGCGACTGCTCGATGCAGCGTCGTAACCAAAAAGTTGTGGAAGAGGCGCCAGCACCAGGTATTACTCCAGAGCAACGTGCACGAATGGGTAAAATACTAACTGATGCCTGTACAGATATTGGCTACCGTGGCGCAGGTACATTTGAGTTTCTGTATGAAAACGATGAGTTCTATTTCATAGAAATGAACACTCGTTTACAAGTAGAGCACCCAGTAACAGAAATGATTACTGGCGTTGACTTAGTTAAACAGCAGTTACTTATCGCATCTGGTGAAGTACTTCAGATAAAACAGGAAGATATCATTCCTAAAGGTCATTCTATTGAATGCCGAATCAATGCTGAAGACCCAGAAACGTTTATGCCCTCACCTGGTCGTATCGATCGTTTTCACCAACCTGGTGGCTTAGGTATTCGCGTAGACACTCATGTCTATGGTGGCTACTCAGTCCCCCCTTACTACGACTCGATGATTGGAAAGCTAATCGTTCATGGTGAAGATAGAGAAACTGCTATTGCTCGCATGACTGGCGCGCTGGATGAAATGTTTATTGAAGGTATTAAAACTAACATTCCACTGCAACGCCGTATTCTAACTGACGAAGCCTTCATAGCTGGCGGTGCGAATATTCACTACCTTGAGAAAAAACTGGAAAAAGAAAGATAATGTGGTTACAACTGATTTGCCAAGCATCAAAAGAAACTGAGCCTTTAATTAGTGAAGCCGCTGAAAATAGAGGGGCGTGCTCAATTACTTTAGCTGACGCAGGTGATAACCCTGTACTTGAGCCTCTTCCAAACGAAACACCATTATGGGATGACATCATCATTACCATGCTGTTTCGTGAAGAGGAACAATTACTAATTGACCAGCTTGAAACGCATTTAAATGCGAATAAGGACGCTTGGCAGATCAGTAAACTTCATCAGGAAATACTTGAAGAACAACAGTGGGAAAGACTTTGGATGGATGACTTTCATCCAATGAAGTTTGGCGAAAACTTATGGATTTATCCAAGTTGGTCTGAAGTTCCTGAAGATGATAGTGTTAAAATTATGCTTGATCCCGGCCTAGCGTTTGGTACGGGCACTCATGCTACAACAGCACTTTGTCTTGAGTGGCTGGATCAAAACCCGCCAACAGGAAAGTCAGTGGTGGACTATGGTTGCGGTAGCGGCATACTTGCGATTGCAGCCATTAAGCTTGGTGCTACATCAGTAGTAGCAACCGATATTGACAATCAAGCACTGATAGCGACTGTCGATAACCAAGAGAAAAATGACATTCCCAACGGTACAATTCATTGCTACTTACCAGAAGACATGCCTACCGACAAAGTAGATTTAATGCTTGCAAACATACTTTGCGGACCATTAATTGAACTCGCTGAATCACTTTGTGCACTAACCAATAGCGGCGGTACGATAGTCCTTTCAGGTGTTCTCGAAGAACAGCAGTCAGCACTTTCTGAAGTTTACCAGCCTCTCTGTAAAGACATTCAGTTTGAGACGCAGGACGGCTGGGTTAGAATGTCTGCAACAGTACGATAATTAACATAAACCCTGCTTAACTCGCAGTAAGCTTTTAGCCTATGTATACAAAGTGCAGCCATTGCAAAGCGATTTTTCGCGTTACAATGAAAGAACTCACTGCCGCTCAGGGGAAACTCCGATGCGGCGAATGTGGCTCTGTATTCAATGCTATGGATAGTTTATCTACTAAGCTTCCTGAGCAGTCAGATCCTAGCGATAACGTTTCTTTTGAATCACTTAACAATAAACAGCTAGAAAGTTACCGTGTCGCAACGACAAAACCTGCCAAAACAAAAACTCCAAAACAACCTACCTCAAAAGCAAATAAAAAGTTATGGGGCGTTGTTGCTACTGTAGCGCTTGCTGGCTTACTAGTAACTCAGGTATGGGCAACTAGGGATACTTGGTTATCTCCATCCAAAGAACCTGAAAAAATTAAAATGACTAGTCGTAAGGTCTTCTCGCACCCTAGCGAACCTAATTCATTAATTATTACTGGACTGATTGAGAACACCTCTAACAATGATCAGCCATACCCTTTTTTAGAAGCTAAACTTCTCGATAATCGTAATCAATTAGTTGCACTAAGGCGCTTTCGCCCAGAGGAATATCTAGAAAAGTACAACCCTAAAAAGCTACTGAAAAGCTCAGAGATAACATCCATTCGGTTAAAAATCCAAGACCCTCCTGATAATAAAGCTAAACATTTTCAGTTTTCATTTTTATAAAAACTTAATCCATCAATGACACTTAAAATTGCAAACTTCGAATTAGCAAGCTCACTGCTACAAGCCCCTATGGCTGGCGTAACTGACAGAGTCTATAGAGACTTAGTGCGAGAGCACGGTGCGGGCTTAGCGACTTCAGAAATGATTACAAGCGACCTTTCTTTACTCAACACAAAGAAAACCCAGCTTCGCTTACCACAAATGGATGAAAGTTCACCACGCAGCATTCAGATTGTCGGAACAGAACCTTCAGTGATGGCCGAAGCCGCAAAATTCTATGCCGAACAAGGTGCTGAAATAATTGATATTAATTTTGGATGCCCTGTAAAAAAAGTCGCAGGGAGTAAAAAACTCGCAGGCTCAGCATTATTAAAAGATGAGGTCCGAGTAAAGCGAATAATTGAATCAATTGTCTCGGCTGTTAACGTACCAGTCACAATCAAATATCGCACTGGCTGGGACATGAAAACACGAAATGCTATACGTATTGCTCAAATTGCTGAAAACGCGGGTGTTGCGGCAGTAGCACTTCATGGACGTACCCGTGAAGATAAGTACAAACCTTATGCAGAATACGAGACTATTCGTCAGACAAAAAAATATGTTAGTATTCCAATTATTGCTAATGGTGACATTTGCAATGCTAAACAAGCTGCATTTATCTTAGATTACACCCAAGCCGATGGACTCATGGTTGGAAGAGCTTCATTTGGTCAGCCTTGGATATTTTCAGAATTAAATAAGTTATTGTTCAAAATCCAACCTACTTGTGAAATTACTGACACTTATAAGCGAGAAATTGCGCTTAAACACTTAAGGGGCGTGTATAAGTTACACAATCTGGATGCTAATCGTCTGGATGATTGCACCACTAATCATTCGCGATTTGCTAATAAAGTAATCAACTGGTATTTATTAAGCATGTCTATTCAAACTGATTTGAGACCTAAAATACTAGGCGCTAGAACGGTAAGAGAACAACTATCTCTGTTTGAAGAAGCACTCTTCAAGTAATTATAGCTCTAACGTTTTTTGGGCCATACAACCCTCCATCGGCTTTGTATCTGACAGAAATACAACCCCATAAAATAATATATAGGTCACTTCAACAATGACAAACACACCATTAAATGCTGATTCGCTTTCTGAGGCTACAGACAAAGCTGTTTCTGATTATCTAGATCTTCTAGGTGACCACGATGCAACGAACCTTTATCGTCAAGTTGTCGATGAAGTTGAACGTCCACTGCTTGAAGTTATCATGAAACATACTCGTGGCAATCAATCTAAGGCTGCAATGTGCTTGGGTATGAATCGCGCGACATTGAGATCTAAGCTTAAACGTCACGGCCTGCTTTAATCCAATTATAAAATAGTAAAGTACACTGCCATAATGCTTACAGGCATACTGGCTGTACTTTACTCATTTATTAATAAAACTGTTACATGCACCGCGATTCCTTGCTGCATTCCAACAAAGCCCAACTTTTCAGTTGTGGTTGCTTTTATCCCAACCTTGTCTATTTTTGACTCTAAGTCTTCAGCGATTACTTCTCGCATATGATCAATATGGGGAGACATTTTTGGGAATTCAGCACAAATGACTGAGTCTAGATTTTGTAGTCTATAGCCCCTATCCTTTATCAGCCCATATACATGTCTCAATAAAGTTCGGCTATCTATACCTTTGTATTCATCGGATGTATCCGGAAAATGCTTACCTATATCACCCAGCGCCAAAGCACCAAGCAACGCATCGCACAGCGCGTGAATGAGTACGTCGCCATCAGAATGAGCAATAAAGCCTTTGTGGTGAGGAATCTTAACGCCACCGAGCATAATATGTTCACCCTCACCAAAAGCATGAACGTCGTAACCACAACCTATTCTCATATCGAACATTATTGAATCACCTAGCTTTTAACAAAAATTCTATTAAACGTAAATCTGACGGGGATGTTAGCTTTATATTATCTGAAGCCCCCTCAACCAAACCGACCTTCTTTCCTAAAAACTCCATCGCTGACGCCTCATCAGTCACCACATGTTTTGCGAGCTTAGCCTCAACCAGAGAATCAAATAACTCTTTTAGTCTAAACATCTGGGGAGTCAGAGCATGCCACAAGTTTTCACGTGACTCAGTGAATCCAATCTTTGAAGCATCTGCATTAGAGCGTTTCATCGTGTCTTTTACTCGATAGCCTAAAATCGCACCATCAAGATCACAGTCGTCACGAACAGCTAACAGTGCCAGCAGGTCATCCAGCCTTACACAAGGCCTTGCAGCATCATGTACCATCACCCATTGATCATCACTCAAACCGATATCATTCAACAAATAATGTAGGCCGTTTTGTACCGTCTCTGCACGGTCCGAACCACCATAGGTATAGCGTATTTTCAGTTTGCCGTTACTAAATAATTGGGACTCTTGAAGCAAAGACTGCCAATAGGTATCTTCATGATTGACAACAACAATAATGCCTGCTAATTCTGACAGGTCAGTAAAACAGCGAAGTGTGTGCTCGAGAATGGTAGCACCACATACTGATAAATATTGCTTGGGAATTTCTGACCGCATTCGAGAACCGATGCCAGCCGCTGGAATCAATACCCAAACTTTATTTTCAGATATTGACATAAAACGTATTACTTAACTTGTGCAGCTCGTATGCTTTGCGCACCTAATTGCTGCGTATCCGTAGGCTCAAGTATAACCTCAAAAAACGTTTCTTGATTACGAATCATACCCAACTCACTACGGGCACGTTCTTCTACAGCATCACTACCAGACTGAGCATCTTCAAGCTCGGCACGTATCTGCCTATTAAGCTCTTCTTGATGCTCATTCTGCTTATCGAGTGTCGCTATTTCTTTTTCAAGCTGCCACTTGGCAGGATAACTGCCATGCCCAATCCACAAGCTTGCAAGTAGCAACACCAGTAAAGCAAACATAACAGTTATCAAATACTTCATGAAACTTTCTCGACTATCTTATAGGTAACGAAATGCTGAAGTACCAGCATATACAGCGTTTTCACCAAGCTCTTGCTCGATGCGCAGTAACTGGTTGTACTTAGCAACACGATCAGAACGAGACATAGAACCTGTCTTGATCTGACCTGCATTAGTAGCAACCGCAAGATCTGCAATTGTAACGTCTTCAGTTTCGCCAGAACGGTGAGAGATAACAGAAGTATAACCAGCAGCGTGAGCCATGTTAATTGCTTCTAATGTCTCAGACAATGTACCAATCTGATTCACCTTGATAAGGATAGAATTAGCGATATCTTTGTCGATACCTTCCTTTAGGATCTTAGGGTTTGTAACGAATAGATCATCACCAACCAACTGAACTTTATCGCCTAGTGCTTCAGTCTGTAGCTTCCAACCATCCCAATCACCTTCATCAAGACCATCTTCGATACTGATAATTGGGAAACGCTCAACCCAATCAGCTAGGAATGCAACCATTCCAGCAGCATCAAAAGACTTACCTTCTGACTCTAGTACGTACTTACCATCTTTGTAGTACTCAGAACTTGCACAATCAAGACCGATGAAGATATCTTTACCAGCAACAAAACCAGCACGCTTGATAGCTTCTAGAATAACTTCAATTGCTTCTTCGTTTGAAGAGAGATCAGGTGCAAAACCACCCTCATCACCAACGGCAGTATTCAAACCTTTTTCAGTCAATACTTTCTTAAGTGTATGGAACACTTCTGCCCCATAACGTAGTGCTTCCGAGAAACTTGGAGCGCCAACAGGAATGATCATGAACTCCTGCATATCAACACTATTGTCTGCGTGAGAACCACCATTAATGATATTCATCATTGGAACAGGAAGTGTATTTCCATTTCCTAGGTTTTTAAACAAACTAACGCCTTTTGAATTTGCAGCAGCGTGAGCAACAGCCAAAGAAGCCGCTAGAAGTGCATTTGCACCTAAACGTCCTTTGTTCTCTGTACCATCTAGCTCGATCATTTTAGCATCGATTGCTTTTTGATCATTTACATCCATACCGATGATTGCATCTGCAATTTCACCGTTAACATTTGCAACAGCAGTCAGAACCCCCTTACCTAAATAACGGTCACCGCCATCACGTAACTCAATTGCTTCTCGAACACCTGTTGATGCTCCTGATGGTACTGCAGCACGTCCCATAGTTCCGTCAGCTAATTTAACATCAGCCTCTAGTGTAGGATTACCACGAGAATCAATAATTTCACGAGCAACGATGCTTGCAATTTTAGTCATTAATATTTACCAATTAAATAGGTTAAAAGTGAGTGTTTAAAGTGTGCTTTCTAAATACGGATTCGCTTTCACTGCATTATCAATATCCATTAGGATTTTGAGCAGTTCTTCCATCCTATGCACTGGCCATGAGTTTGGACCGTCACTCAAAGCTTCTGCTGGGTTAGGGTGTGACTCCATAAATAAACCGGAAACACCTGCTGCCACAGCGGCACGCGCTAACACAGGTACATGCTGGCGCTCGCCACCTGATGCATTACCTTGTCCACCAGGTAACTGCACTGAATGCGTTGCATCAAATACCACCGGACAACCAGTATCTCGCATTGTTGCAAGACCTCGCATATCCGATACTAAGTTATTATAACCAAAAGTATAGCCTCGTTCACAGACCATTATGTCCTGATTTCCAGTTGCTTTGGCTTTATTAACAACGTTACCCATATCCCAAGGCGCTAAAAACTGACCTTTCTTGATATTTACTGGGCGACCAAGCTTAGCAATACTTTGGATAAAGTTAGTTTGACGGCACAAAAATGCGGGCGTCTGAAGTACATCCGCAACCGCAGCAACTTCATCTAACGGTGAGTCTTCATGAATATCAGTGAGTACGGGTACACCGATTTCAGTTCTGACTTTTTCAAGAATGCGCAAACCTTCAGCAATACCTGGTCCACGATAGCTATCATGAGATGAACGATTAGCTTTGTCGTAAGACGCCTTGAAAATATAAGGGATACCCAATCGATCAGTCATCTCTTTAAGTGACTCAGCGATTTCCATCGTTAGCTTTTCAGACTCAACAACACAAGGACCTGAGATAAGGAAAAACGGCTGCTGTTCACCAACTTCATAACCACATAATTTCATAGGACGACCTCTTTTTATTTTGTGCCTTTAGTTTTCTGATATACCAGCGCTGCACCAATGTAACCAGTGAACAGCGGATGACCTTCACGCGGACGTGATGTAAATTCTGGGTGGAATTGGCAAGCAACAAACCATGGGTGGTCTTCTAACTCAACCATTTCAACCAAACTACCATCCTCTGATAGACCAGAAAGTACTAAACCTTTCTTTTCTAACACTTCGCGGTAGTTGTTATTAAACTCATAACGATGACGATGACGCTCTAATACAGAACTATCACCATATACCTTTGCAGATAGAGAACCTTCTTTAAGGTTACAACGCTGACCACCAAGGCGCATTGTTCCACCCAAGTCAGAATCACTATCGCGTGTTTCTACTTCACCTGTTTCATTGATCCACTCAGTAATCAAACCGATAACAGGATCTGCTGCATCATGTACAAACTCTGTACTGTGCGCTTCAGGCAAGTTAGCACAGTGACGAGCAAACTCGATGACTGCAACTTGCATACCTAGACAAATACCCAGGTAAGGAATTTTGTTTTCACGTGCATAACGAACAGCACTTATCTTTCCTTCAACACCACGTATACCAAAACCACCTGGCACTAGAATCGCATCCATATCAGCAAGCTGGTCTAGACCTTCTGACTCAAGCTTTTCAGAATCGATGTAATGAATCTTAACACGTGCGCTGTTTTGGATACCGGCATGACTCAATGCTTCGTTAAGCGACTTATATGACTCAGTCAAGTCAACGTACTTACCGACCATTGCAATATGAACCTCCGCTTCTGGGAATTCCATCGCATTGATCACCTTACGCCAATCACTAAGATCAGCTTCTGGCAACTCTGGCAAGCCAAGCTTACGAGCAACGATTTGGTCCAATTTTTGAGCATGATACCACAAAGGATTCTTGTAGATATTATCCAGATCCATCGCCGAAATAACCGCTTCTTCAGCAACATTCGTAAACAACGCAATTTTGCGACGCTCATGATCAGGAATTTTACGTTCACTACGACAAAGTAGTACGTCAGGCTGAATACCAATCGAGCGTAGCTCTTTAACAGAGTGCTGTGTCGGCTTAGTTTTAAGCTCACCAGCAGCTGCAAGGTATGGCACAAGCGTTAGGTGCATGAACAGAGCGTTATCACCCTCTTCTACACGAATCTGACGAATCGCCTCAAGAAATGGTAATGACTCGATATCACCCACTGTTCCACCAATCTCAACGATCGCAATATCAGCTTCACCAGCCGCTGCACGTACACAACGCTTGATCTCGTCTGTAATATGAGGAATGACCTGTACTGTTGCCCCAAGGTATTCACCATGACGCTCTTTACGAATCACTTCACTATAGATACGACCTGTCGTGAAATTGTTAAGCTTAGAAGCTCTAAATCCTACGAAACGCTCATAGTGACCCAAATCTAGATCAGTCTCAGCGCCATCTTCTGTTACGAAAACTTCACCGTGTTGAAACGGACTCATCGTTCCTGGATCTACATTAATATATGGGTCCAATTTCATCATGGTAACTTTTAAACCACGAGCTTCTAGAATGGATCCTAGCGAAGCTCCTGCGATTCCTTTTCCCAATGAAGAAACAACACCACCAGTAACGAATATGTAACGCGCCATTAAAATATCCTAACAGTTTTCAGGTAGTCCCTGAATGAGTATGAGGTTCTGTCTAAAGTTTCAGCTGCTAACTAAACACAAAAGAAACCCTAGAAAATATTCTGCGAATCCTATCATACACCGCAAATGGAAACACCCTATTGACCACTGCATTTGATGCAAAATACTGAAGATTCATAAAAGCTAACGGAAGCTTACATTTGTAGCCAAAAGACTTCTGATTTACTATTCGCCCATCCGTTCGACAGCGGCATAAAAAATAAGGACTTTCTTTTGGGCGAATTACGCACTGTACAACAAAACGATATCATCAAGAATGCGACTAAAGTTATTAGTGATGAAATAGAAGCAATACAAGAACTTACAAGCCGCCTTGATGATAATTTCATTCGTGCCTGTGAAACCATTTTAAACTGTAAAGGCAGAGTCATTATTGCTGGCATGGGTAAGTCTGGACATATAGGTCACAAGATTGCAGCCACCTTAGCAAGTACTGGCACACCATCATTCTTCGTACACCCGAGTGAAGCACTACATGGTGACATTGGTATGATCACCGCTCAGGATATTGTTATTACGATATCTAACTCTGGCGGCACCGATGAGCTTATTACTTTGTGCTCGGTCATCAAGCGCCAAGGCACTTTTATTATTGCCATGACTGGAAAAACCGACTCCGTTCTCGCAAAACTTGCGCATTGCCATATTAACGTTGGTGTTAGCAAAGAAGCGTGCCCACATAACTTAGCGCCAACATCCAGCACCACGGCAACTCTGGTTATGGGTGATGCAATCGCAGTTTCTTTACTTAAAGCACGTGCCTTCACACCTGAAGATTTTGCTCGCTCTCACCCGGCAGGTCGCTTAGGTAAACGACTTAGCATTATGGTCAGTGACTTAATGCATAGTGGTGAAGACATGCCTAAGGCTGCTCCAGAACTTACACTGCAAGACGCCATTTTAATTATGACGGGCAAGCAACTAGGCGCAACACTTGTCGTTGATGCCGATAACAAGCTTCGTAGTGTGTTTACCGATGGTGATTTACGTCGTGCCTTTGAGTCGGGTGCAGACTTGAAACAATTGAAATTAATTGATGTCATACAAGAAGGCTGCCATAGAATTACCGAGTCTTCATTAGCCATGCAAGCGCTTGTAATGATGCAAGAGCATACGATTACTGTACTACCCGTTGTTGATGAAAATGATGCACCTGTTGGGATAATACACATGCATGATTTGTTAAAAGCAGGTATTGTTTAGCCAAAACTTATACGGCGTCTTTTACCATGGAAAGAATTCAATCTATTGCTCAAAACATTAAGCTATTAATAATGGATATTGATGGCGTGCTTACTGATGGCAGCCTGTTTTTTGATAACAATGGTGATGAGTATAAAGCCTTTAGTGCAAGAGATGGCTTAGGCATGAAGATGCTTTACGCGAGTGGACTGCAAGCGGCTTTAATCACAGGCAGAAAGTCTTCCCTTGTGGTACATCGTGCAAATAATTTGAAAATCCCGCTAGGCCTTGTTTATCAGGGTTACATGAACAAACGACCAGCACTTGACGATATTTTGAAGAAGACGGGATTTTCACCAGAGCACGTGGCTTACATTGGTGATGACCTAATTGATGTCCCTATTATAAGAGCCGTTGGCCTTGGGGTTGCTGTTGGGGACGCACATGATTTTGTTAAAGAGCATGCTGACTACATTACAGTAAAGAATGGTGGTAAAGGTGCAGCAAGAGAGGTCATTGAACTGATCTTAGATGCACAAGGTAAACTTCAACCAATGCTCGACAGCCATTTGAAATGAAAACCTTTGGACGCATTTTCTTTGTATTAGCCATCCTCTTTGCTTCAGCAGTGACGTGGCTCAACTTATCATGGAAGTCCATAGAGCAGTTAACAAACTCACCCAGTGAGTCTCGCATTGATTACTATTTAAATGACTTTACCCTCATGAAAACTGATGGGGATGGCAAGGTAAGTTACCATGTCACAGGACAACATTTGACACATAACCAAGGTACGGGCGCGAGTGATATTTATCAGCCGTACGTTGAGGCACGATCGGATAATGGGGAACTTGTTACCATAAACGCACAAAAGGCAACTCAAGAAGGCAAAAGTGGTAATATGTCGCTAAGTGGTGAAATAAAGGTATATAAACCTTTATTTAAAGATTCACCTGAGTTCATGCTGACGACACAAAACATGACTTACAATCCAACAACACAAACGATTTCAAGCGCCGATGATATTGACCTTGTAAGTGATCAAGGATATTTACATGGCACAGGCTTCGAAACTAATCTAGACGAACAAGAATTAAGGATACTTTCAAATGTACAAGCAGAATTTAAACCCGCTCAATAAATCCTTCATTGCGCTTGCTCTCGTCTTATTCAGCGCACCATCTTTTGCACTTCAAGGCGACGTGACAAAGCCTGTTAGAATTGAAGCGGATACAATCGTATTTAATAAAGCTAAAGGTTTTGGTAAGTACTCTGGAAACGTTGTAATTGTTCAGGGAAGCTTACAAATCAGAGCGTCTGAGATTGAGATCAAAGCACCAAATAGTAGTATTGAATTAATTACCGCTAAAGGCTCACCGGTCAGATTCCAACAAACAATGGATGATGGAAAAGTAGCTAAAGGCCAGGCCAACTTATTACGCTACGCTGTTAAAGAGAAAAAACTTTACTTAGACGGATCAGCAGAGCTAAGTCAAAATAATGATAAGTTTAGCAGTCAACATATCGAATACTCGACACGCACGGGCGAGCTTAAAGCAGGTGTGGCGAAGGTTAAAGGCCAGAACACTAAAGCAAAAGGTCGTGTTAGCGCCATTTTCTACCCAACTAATAAGTAGGTATTTCGTTGAGTGTTCTAGCTGCAGAGTCACTGTATAAAAGCTACAAGAAGCGCAGCATTTTGCGTGGGATTTCCCTAGAAGTTAATAGTGCGGAAGTCGTTGGTTTACTTGGCCCTAATGGTGCGGGTAAAACCACATGCTTCTATATGGTTGTGGGACTAGTTTCTATCGACCAAGGTCGCATTACGCTTGACGGAAAAGACCTTACTAAACTGTCCATGCATCAACGTGCACGTCACGGTGTTGGTTATCTTGCCCAAGAAGCCAGTGTATTTAGAAAGCTCTCTGTAGAAGACAATATCTTAGCTATTTTGCAAACCCGCAAAGGCATGAGTCGAAAGGATCAACGCGCTAAGATGGAAAGCTTATTAGAAGAGTTCCAGATCACGCATATAAGGGACAGTTTAGGTATAAGCTTGTCAGGTGGTGAGCGTCGCCGTGTTGAAATCGCAAGAGCCCTAGCCACTGATCCTGCGTTTATTTTATTAGATGAACCATTTGCGGGTGTCGACCCTATCTCCGTTATTGAGATACAAAAAATTGTGACTCAACTTAAACAAAGAGGTATTGGCGTGCTTATCACTGATCATAATGTCCGTGAAACACTGGGTATTTGTGATCGTGCCTACATCCTTGGTAATGGCTCGATACTGACACAAGGAACACCCGAAGAAGTACTACAGAACAAACAAACTCGTGAAATCTACTTAGGTAAAGACTTCAAACTATAGGTGTTTAGTGACTACATTGGCTTGAAATACCACCAATCGGTTTAGCGACTTTCTCTATTAACATCGTGATATGCTCAATTTAGAACTCATGGAATTACTACACAAACCCATTTCGGTAGTCCGTAAAAATGATATTCACAGGGGGATTTTCACCAAGAATATCTGTGTCATAGGATTGACCGCAAGCAGCAAAAAGATAATTATAAAAATATGCTGAAACAAGGAATTCAACTCAAGCTCGGTCAAAGTCTTTCAATGACCCCACAACTGCAACAAGCGATTAAAATGTTGCAACTGTCGTCATTAGAGCTCGAGCAAGAGATACAAACGGTATTGGAATCTAACCCGCTTCTGGAACGCCCTGAAGATACCGATAACTTTGACGCTTCTGATAGTAATGCGGAAGTTGACGAAACACCTTCAGAAAGCCTCAGTGAGACGATACCCGACGAACTTAGCACTGACTCCGACTGGGATGACACTTACGACCCTGAATGGAAAGTAAGTAACGCTGACGGTGAGAGTGCATCCGACTATATTGAAAAGTTACACTCAAATGCTGAAGGCTTAGCTGAGCATTTACTCTGGCAAATAGATCTAAGCAATCTTAGTGTCATTGATAAGGCCATCGCTCACCTCGTTGTCGATTATATAAATAACGATGGACTGCTGACAGAGTCACCAGAACAAATACTTAATAGCCTAGAATCAGAATTATTGATAGATCTTGACGATGTCGAAGCAGTACTAAGTTTCGTACACCACCTAGACCCAATAGGAATGGGGGCTAGAGACCTAGGTCAAAGCCTTTGGTTACAATTCAATTACCACTATCCTAAGCACCCTCTGAAGAAGAAGGCTCAACTGCTATTAGAAAAAAATCTGGACTTACTGGCAAAACGAGACTATAAAAGTATTAAGAAAGAGACTAGATTAAATAATGACCAACTCGAAATTCTAGTCAATTTAATGAAAACGCTAGATCCGAATCCAGCGAGCCGCTTTAGTAGTGAAAACGTCGATTATATTAAACCTGATGTCTATGTACGAAAAGTAAAAGGACGCTGGCTAGTGTCACACAATGCAGAGACGTTACCAGATCTTCGCATCAATGATACTTACGCAGAAATGGCTTCTGACAGCCGCACAGATAAAGCGGCATCGGACTATATTAAAGATAACCTTCAGCAAGCGAGGTGGTTTATTAAGAGTCTAGATAACAGAAATACGACCATTCTTAACGTTGCTAACGCAATTGTTGATCGCCAAATGGCGTTCCTACAGTATGGTGATGAAGCGATGAAGCCTATGGTACTTAAAGACCTTGCCGAACAGTTAGATCTTCATGAGTCCACTATTTCTCGCGTAACTACCCGAAAATTCCTTCATACACCGCGTGGTGTTTATGAATTCAAATATTTCTTCTCAAGTCACGTCAATACCGATACTGGTGGTGAGTGTTCTGCTACGGCAATTCGCGCCATGATAAAAAAGCTAATAACAGCGGAAAACCCACGCAAACCTTACAGTGATAACAAATTGACTAACTTGCTCAATGAGCAAGGCATCAATGTAGCGCGACGCACTGTCGCTAAGTACCGTGAAGCACTGGCAATCCCCTCTTCACATGATCGCAAAGCATTATCGTGACCTGGTTGCTAGTACAGAATGGTCTGACCCCGCCTTTTAAATAGGTAGAGTCTTTAATAAAACTGAACAGGAGACAATTAGTATGCAACTAAATATTACAGGTCATCACATCGAGATTACTCCCTCTCTCAGTAATTATATAAAAGAGAAGACTGAACGACTCACTCGCCATTATGACCAAGTGATTAATATTAACGTTATTCTAGAGGTTCAAAAACTAACTCACAAAGCTGAAGCATCAATCCTTGTGAGTGGTAATCACCTCTTTGCTGAATCTGTTGAAGAAGACATGTATGCAGCAATTGACTCCTTAGCGGACAAACTAGATCGACAAGTGCTAAAGCACAAAGAAAAGATAACTAGTAAACATCGACAGGAAGGCAGCCACCGTAATATTATTGCGGAATAATCCTTAACCTCGGAAGCACTTATGCTAAGTGACATAAGTAAGCTATTAAGCCCTGAACGAGCATTGTTTGTTCAGGAGCTTGAAAGTAAGAAACGCGTCTTTGATACATTAGCCAGTCTATTATCAAAAAAACAGACACAGCTAGATAAGGATACAATCTTTGACAGCCTGATTGAACGTGAAAAACTAGGTAGCACCACACTCGGTTGTGGCATTGCCATACCTAGAGCCAGAGTTCCTATTAGCAAACCCTATGCTGCTCTGCTTGTTTTAAAACAAGGTATAGATTTAGAAACACCTGACAAAAAACCTGTTTCTGTTTTTCTAGTCCTACTTCTGCCAGAATCAACGCCAGAGTATTATTCGGAGATGATTGCTAATTTGATGAGAAAAATCTCCTCTCGTCCTGTTGCAGAAGAACTGTCTGAAATATCAGAACCACAAATCGCCGTAAATTATTTAGAAACCTTACTACTTCCGGAAAAGGCCGCTTGATATTATGCACGCTGTTATTATTACGGGTATGTCTGGCGCAGGAAAAACACAAGCGCTAAATACACTTGAAGATCAAAGCTACTATTGCATAGATAACCTTCCGCTAAACATGCTTGAAGAGTTATTTACTAACGAGTGGGTGCTTTCCAAAGAGAAAGTAGCGATTGGTGTTGATGTTCGAAGCGGTAAGAAATTACTTGAATCATTACCAGCAATTGTTCAACGACTTAAAGATCAATTTCGAACTGACCTTGTCTATCTTTACTCGTCTAAAAGTATCATTTTTAAACGCTACAATGAAACCCGCCGTAAACACCCACTATCTGATGAAAAAACAGGGCTAGGAGCTGCCATTGCAGCAGAGTATGAACTGCTAACAACCGTCAGATCTATTGCTGATTTCCAACTTGAGACAAGCGATACCGATATCTACCAACTAGCAACGCTTATTAAACAACGTATCTGTGTACTTAGTAAAAAACAGCTATCACTATCCTTTCAATCTTTTGGCTTCAAGTATGGCGCACCAAGAGACTCTGACTTTATCTATGATGTACGATGCCTACCTAACCCTTACTGGGTGCCTGAGTTGCGAATCAAGTCTGGTCAGACTGAAGCCGTGTCAGCTTGGCTGGATGAGCAAACCCTTGTTCAAGATATGTATGAAGACATCAAAAACTTCATTGAGCGCTGGATGCCGCACTTTATAGACAATCAACGAGCTTACTTAACCTTATCTATTGGATGTACCGGTGGACATCATCGATCTGTATATTTAATAGACAAACTTTCTGAATACTTTCGTCAAAATGAAACCGTTTCTATCATCACAAATCATCGCGAGATAGAAGCAAAAAACAAACAGAAAACAATCTAATTTGCTAGTATAGGCGCTTCAATAAATCCAATAATATTGCCTCATGGTTAACTCAGACAATCTTAGCAAAGAAGAACGACTAGCCTCCCTCAGTGGTGCTATCGAAAGTGGTTCGCTATTCACGTTACAGCGAATGCTTAACGCCCTTCACCCTGCTGAAATTGCTCACTTATTAGAATCATCTCCCCTAGAGCAACGTAAAATTGCGTGGGAACTTATCAAGCGCGAAAACGAAGGTTTAGTGCTTATTGAGCTAAACGATGATGTACGCTCGCAACTCACCGAAGAGATGGATACTGTCGACTTGGTTGAGGCGCTGAAAGACCTTGATACGGATGACATGGCCGACTTTCTACAAGGCCTGCCTGACACTGTCATACAAGAAACACTGGCTGGCATGGGCCGCCAAGAGCGTGAACGTGTAGAAGTTGTCCTTGGGTATGATGAAGATACTGCTGGCGGTATGATGGATACCGAAGTAGTCACCATCCGCTCAGACGTTAATGTTGACGTGGTACTACGTTATTTGAGAATAAAAGGTGAACTACCCTCACATACCGATCATGTGATCGTGGTCGACAGTTATGATAAATACCTCGGCGTGGTCTCACTCACACAACTGATCACTAGCCAACCGGATGACGCTATTCTCGACATCATGGATACTCGTTATTTATCTATTCCTGCGCACTTAGAAAACGCTGAAGTCGCTGACTTATTTGAAGATCGCGATTTAATCTCCGCACCTGTTGTAAGCGACCTAGGAAAGCTACTTGGACGCATCACGATCGATGATGTGGTTGATGTTATTCGTGAACAAGCGGAACATTCAATTAAAAGTATGGCCGGTGTAAATTCGGAAGATGATCTGTTTGCGCCTATTTTACCGAGCGTTAAACGTCGTGCTGTTTGGTTAGGCACAAACCTAATTACCGCTTTCATGGCCGCTGCGGTCATTTCACAGTTCACAGATACAATCGAATCAGCGGTTGCACTTGCAGTGCTGATGGGTATTGTCCCTAGCATGGGCGGCATTGCAGGTAGCCAAACACTGACAATGGTTATCCGAGGTATTGCACTAGGACAAATTGGTAAGTCCAACACGCGAGACTTACTTAAAAAAGAATTACTACTGGGTGTTATAAATGGCGTCTTATGGGCATTCGTCGTGTTCTGCATCTCTGCGGTAGCACTGAAAGATATTGAAATTGGGATATTGATTGCAGTCGCAATGATGCTTAATTTGATAGCAGCACCACTGTCTGGGGTACTGCTACCACTCGGTCTTCGTAAGCTAAATATAGACCCTGCCTTAGCTGGCAGCGTCTTACTTACAACCGTCACTGATATTGTCGGTTACGCTGGCGTACTCGGTTTAGCGGCTTTATTATTACCTTACCTACGCTCCGTATTTTCCTAACCCGACTACCTCATACCACGCTTTTCTTTAATCATATCGTAAGCTGTTTGAATTTCTTTCGAACGCTCTGTTGCTACCTTAATCATGTCGTCCGGCAAGCCTTGCCCCATTAGTCGGTCAGGGTGAAACTCTTTTATCAACTTACGGTATGCACGCTTTAACTCTGCATCAGAAATAGTTTTCTCAACACCCAGTGCTTGATAAGCAGCATCAATAGACTGAGTAGGGTTGGCTGAACGTGATTGACCACCTGCACCATGATAACTTCCACCAGAGAAGTTACTCTGCGCTTGAATCATCATTAATAATTGCTGGAACGACTGCTGAGAGAAGCCTAACTTAATCGCAATTTCTTGCAATAACGACTGCTCAGCCTCAACCATTTTGCCGTCTGCCATCGCAGTGCCTAGCAAATACATAATGATTAATTGTCGAAGGTTTTTAGCTTCGCCACAAACAGCCTTAAATTCATTAATCGTGTCATCTACTGAAAAGTCAGGTTGTGTGCCTAGTTTAAAAGCACCAATCGCTTCTTTACGGCCTTCAGGCGTCATCGCTAGCTGAGTCATAAATTTTTCAGCTTGTGCAATTTCAACTTCAGATACACGACCATCCGACTTCGCTAAATTACCCATTAACAAAAACAACGTTCTGGTAAATGTAGACTGGCGAAGTGCACGCTTTTGAGGGTTAATTCCAAATAAACCGGCACTGCTGCGGCGGAAACGATTCGCTATCCACGCACCAGCGATGAAGCCAAAAATAGCGCCCCAAAAACCCCAAACGATATAACCTAAAACAGCACCAATGTACTTTGCGTAACGCATAAAAATTCCAAATAAAAGACGGCTTATGCCGAATGAATTGCCCAAGCAACATCAGCTGCTTGTCGGTTGGCAAGCACATCATGTACTCGCACGATACGCACACCGGAGCGAACAGCCAACGCTGTAGTCGCTGCAGTTGCAACCGCTAATTGATTAGACTCTTGATCACAAATAGTCGCCAAAAATCGCTTTCGACTAGTACCCAATAATACCGGGTAACTACTTTGACAGAGCTTTTCTAAATTCTTTAATAATTGAAGGTTATCTTCAAAACGTTTACCAAACCCAATACCTGGATCCAATATTATATTCTCAGCTAGCACACCTGCTTTCAGTGCTTCTTCAGCACGCGCAAGCAGATAGCTAAATACCTCATGAGACACATCTGTATACGAAGGATTATCTTGCATGGTTGCCGATAAACCCTGTCGATGCATCAACACAATGGGGATTCGTTTCTTAGCCGCTAGCGTTAGCATTTCAGGCGAGTCTTCCGCCGCTGAAATATCATTTAGCCAATTCACACCGGCTTCAACAGCTGCTTTAGCAACTTCAAAACTAGTCGTATCGATACTCAACGGGAAGCTAGCGGGTAACACGTTACATAGTGATGTAATGACAGGGATAACGCGACTAAGCTGCTCTGCTGTATCAATAGTATCAGCGCCTGGGCGAGTAGACTCACCACCAATATCAATAATATCAGCGCCCTGCTTAACCATTAGCAAAGCATGAGCGACTGCTTTTTCAGGGTCGTTATGTTGACCACCATCTGAAAAACTATCAGGTGTAACATTTAAAATCCCCATCAATAATGGCGACTCGACGTTCTTGTAAATTACAGTACTCATTATTCCTCATACACCATTGATGCGGATTAAGCATCCAACGCTGTTACGCACTCAGTTACAAGCTTAGGGCCTTGGTAAATCAGCCCCGAATATAACTGCACTAATGACGCACCAGCATCTAACTTAGCTTGAGCATCAGCAGCATTAAAAATACCACCCACGCCAATAATTGGCATTTTACCCTCTAGAGCTTTGGCAAACTGAGCAATGACTTGTGTCGACTTTTCTGTCACAGGCGCACCGCTTAAACCACCCGCTTCTGTACCATATTTCATCCCTTCCACTGCATCACGGGCCAAGGTAGTATTTGTCGCAATCAATGCATCAATGCCGTTAGACACTAAACACTCGGCAATTCCTTCGACTTCTTCTACAGAAAGGTCTGGAGCAACTTTTACCGCTAAAGGAACATAACGTCCCTGCTCTTCAGATAACTTCACCTGCTCTGCCTTTAACACTGACAGCAAGGCATTAAGCTCTTCGCCATACTGTAATGAGCGCAACCCAGGCGTGTTTGGAGATGAGATATTAATCGTGATGTAGTCAGCGTGCTGGTATGACTTTCGAAGACAAATTAGGTAATCATCCATCGCTTTTTCAACAGGCGTCGCAGCGTTCTTACCGATATTGATACCAATAACACCTTTGAAGCCATTTGCTCGTGCTTGCTTAACATTTTCAACAAGGTGATCAACACCAAAATTGTTAAAGCCCATGCGGTTGATGATGCCTTGTGCCGCAGGAAGTCTGAACATACGAGGTTTGTCATTTCCAGCCTGTGGAAGTGGTGTGACCGTTCCAATTTCGACAAAGCCGAAACCTAAGTCAGATAATGCTTCAAGATAATCACCATTCTTATCTAAACCTGCTGCTAAACCAACACGGTTTGGAAATGTAAGACCCATTACCTCAACAGACTTAGAAGCAACTTTACGAGTGACTAAATTTAATAAATGAAAACGTTTAGCAATGTTTAACCCTTTGAGGGTCATATCATGCGATGTTTCAGCCGGTAACCTAAATAACAAATGACGCGCAATACTGTACACAAATTTCTCCCGACTAAATGAGCGGTGATTATCCCCATAAATACAAAAGGCCGCAATAGCGACCTTTTGTTAATACAGTGAAGATTTTGTAAAGAGCTTAGCGATAGGCAGCTTAGCGTTGCGCTTCTAAAGCCGCGATACGCTCTTCAAGTGGAGGATGTGTCATGAATAACTTCTTCATACCACCACTTAGACCACCTGAAATACCAAACGCTTTAAGCTGACCGGGTAAGTCGTGAGGACTACTTCCACGCTGCAATACTTTCAATGCATCAATCATTTTCTGGCGTCCCGCTAAGTCAGCACCACCTTTGTCTGCTTGAAACTCACGGTAACGAGAGAACCACATAACAACGATATTAGCCAAGAAGCCTAGTGCCATCTGCGCAACCATAGATGTGATGTAATAAACCATCCCGTATGAGTTACCACGATTACCGTTATTGTTGTTGCCAGACAGTAGTGAGTTAACCAAAGTAGCGATAACACGAGCAAAGAAGAATACGAATGTGTTCAAAACACCTTGAAGCAACGTCTGAGTCACCATATCGCCATTGGCAACGTGGGCAATCTCATGACCTAGTACTGCTTCTACTTCGTCTGCATTCATCGTATTAAGCAAACCTGTACTAACCGCTACTAATGCTGAATTACGACGTGCGCCCGTTGCAAAAGCATTCACTTCTGGAGAATCGAAAATCCCCACTTCAGGCATATCAATACCTGACTTTTCAGCTTGCTTAGCAACAATATTGAACAACCATTGCTCTTGTTGATTAGTCGGGTGCTCAATAACATGAACGCCCATGCTACGTTTTGCTGAACTCTTAGACATTGCCAAACTAATGAATGCGCCAGCAAAACCCATAACTAATGACATCAATGCGATATAACCAAACTCTGCAGGCAACCCCATGCCGCGCAATGCCTGTGAAATACCAAACATGGAGTCCAATATATTCCAAACGACACCTAAGACAGCAACAATTGCAAAGTTTGTCGCCATTAACAGTAAAGTACGCTTCATGCGTTCCCCTTATGGATAATTCAATAATTGTGAATAACATAGTGTTTGAAGCTAATGCTTTCAAGTAATGGCGGAAGATCGGTAGCCGCTTGTTGCTTTTATTATTCAGCAACTTAGTCAGTCTAAACGCGCTTAAGGTTCAATAAATCAAATAGACTCACTACTTACTAAGGCAGTATTTTGTGAACATTTCGACCCACAAATAACCATGCAACGATCCCACCACCAATACCACCAAACAAATGACCGTCCCAAGACACACCTTCTTGCCAAGGTGCGACTCCGCTAATTAACACACCGCCATACGTCAATGCGACAAACACGGCGATAATTAATGGCACAATACGCTTTTCGAGTAAGCCTGAAACAATAAGGAACACCGCCAAACCAAACACTAGCAGGCTTGCACCTATATGTATTGTCCCACCTCGGCCAAACAACCAAAGCAACGTTCCGCCGATCAAAACGATCATGACGATAATAAGCAAGCTGTTAGCTCTCGAACCGGCAAGTAATGCCAGCATGACAACCAACGGAACGATATTTCCCATTATGTGAGCAAAGTCACTATGAAGGAATGTCATTGTGAAAATACCAACAATTCCACCAAAATCTCGAGGAATAAGCCCAAGCTTTTCGAGTGGTAACAGTCGATCTAAAACAAATACTAACCAAATAACACCAATGAAAAGAGCAATACTGATGATTTCCTCTCGGACGGTATGTGCATAATTTTTCATCGTTAGCCTCTAAGCAAATGCGCGTATTTCTGATTCAATTTCATTCCAGCGCTCAGTATCTAATAAGGCACTGCGGTTTATATGTGTTTGTCCACGCATACGCTCTAGACGACGCTGACTTTCTAGACGCTCAGCAGTCTCTAATTCAATATTCGCTTCATCCATTACTTGTATGACACCTGGGCGGTTATTACAGACGAGTACCATATCACAACCCGCATCTAACGCTGCCACTGCACGCTGAGCGTAGTTACCTGCGAACGCTGCACCTTCCATATTCAAATCATCGCTGAAAATCACACCATCAAAGGCAAGCTGTTTTCGTAAGATTTTTTGCAACCAAACTTGAGAGAAACCGGCGGGCTGACTATCAACCTCTGGGTAAATAACATGAGCTGGCATCACCGCATCAAGACCGTTCAAAATACTCTTAGCGAATGGCTGCATATCAAACTTACTTAAGGTATCAAAATCACGCTCGTCAACGGGTATTTCCAAGTGAGAATCTGCAGTAACAGCGCCATGACCCGGAAAATGCTTACCCGTTGCAGCCATACCTGCATCATGCATACCGGCTATATAAGCTTTTGACATACTTTCAACAATATCGATTTCACCATGAAAAGCACGATCACCAATGACTTCACTGACGCCATAATTCAAATCTAATACGGGCGCAAAGCTAAAGTCGATGTCCATAGCGCGAAGCTCAGAAGCCATTAACCATGCATGATGATGTGCTGCGCGTAATGCGGTTACTTCATCGTCACTGTCTGCATAAAGCTTTGCTAAGGCTGGCAGTCGTGTAAACCCATCACGAAAACGTTGTACACGCCCTCCTTCATGATCCACTGACAACAAGATACGATTAGGTGTCGCCGCTCGAATATCATGTATCAACTTTTCCAGCTGCTCAACACTTTCAAAGTTACGCGAGAAAAAGATCAAACCACCGCAATAAGGGTGTTTGAGTAACTCTTTTTCTTCCAAGGTAAGCTCAGTACCTTCCAAGTCCAGCATCAATGGTGCAATTGCCATCGGTCCACCTTATCTTTTTTGATTGGCCACAGTATAGCGGGGACACCCAGTACTGACTAAGCTAATCATTAATTTTCTCTCCATTAGAATCACCATTAGTTAAGCTAATGTTCAGCTCCGCGTCCAAAACAGTACTTTCGTCCCTGTACGCATACCCTTTCATAAACACTCCCCGTAAAAAGGTAAACAGTTGCATAGGGAAGTTAAGGGAGAGCTGCAAATGGAATCGACTATTGATTTAAATCAATATGAGCAAATGGTAAAACCAAACAGGCGATACAGTGACGTACGCGTGTTATCAGGGGAAGGAAGGATTGGACGCTTTGAGTATTTCTTTTACTCACTAGTCTTACCCTTTTTAGTTTTTTGGATTATTGCGGCACTAGCAGGGATAGCTAGTCGCTTTGGGGAGCTTGGCGGGGCAATTGCGTATGTACTTCTAGCGTCAGGTCTTTGTGCGGCCATCATTATATATGTACAGCTAACCATTCAACGCTGTCATGACTTTAATGCTAAAGGCTGGCTGTCGCTTTTATTATTATTGCCGTTCGCCTTTATATTGTTTTGGATGATACCGGGCAATCCAAGCAGTAACCGCTTTGGAGAACCGCCAAGACCTTCTAGCTCTACTCTAAAAATGGGGGCGATGTTACTAATGATCATTCTTGTAGCAATTTCTACGTTTAGTTTATTGAAATATTTGGGCTAGTTTAGAAGCGTAAAGATTAGGTAAGGACAATAGTTTCATTTCACGGCATTGGTTATACTCGACCTGCCGTGAATGCTTAGTTCGAGGGGAATTGCATTCACGATCACTTATAAATTATAAATAAGACGGTGGATCATGAAGCAGCTCATTCTCATTATTGCGCTCATTGCTGGCGCTATGGCATTAGGTAGCTACCTAATAAAAACAAAGCCTGAGCCAAGAAAACGGGTTAGGCAGCCGACGATTCCTGTTGTTGAAATCATATCCCCTCAACTGCAAACCTACACCCAACGCATTCGCTCGTCAGGGTCGGTAGAGACCAACCAAAGCACTAATATTATTTCCGAAGTATCTGGAAAGGTAATTAGTATTGACTCAGCGTTTCAGGAAGGTAATTACTTCGCTAGGGATCAACAACTGCTTAGTGTTGATAATACAAATTATAAAAACGCTATTATTATCGCTAGTGCCGAAATCAGCCAACGCGAATTAGAAATCAAGACAGAACAAAATCTAGCTAACTTGGCAGTACGTGAGGCCCGCATACTCGGTAATAATCGCACTCTTGGTGAGATGGCTAGTAGAAGACCACAAATTACCGCTGCGTTAGCAAGCCTCGAAGCTTCTAGAGTCAGACTCCAACAAGCACGAGATGATCTCAGTAAGACCCGTATCAGAACACCGTATCAGGGTCGTGTCATGACGCGTGATGTAAATATCGGTCAATACATCACACCCGGCACAAAACTAGGTGAAGTGTACTCAACTGACTACGTTGAAGTTCGCCTACCTCTGTCTCTTTCAGAGTATGAGCAACTCAACCTTCCAGAAAGCTACAGCAATCAAAAAGTTGATATTAATAGGCTACCAGAAGTTACGTTCTCGGCTAACTTTGGTGAAAAAACCTATAATTGGAAAGGTCGTTTGAGCCGTGTGAGTGCTTCTATGGACGCACGTACGCGCCAGATCTCCGTTATTGCTCGTATAGACGACCCCTTTAAGAAATCGTCAAGTGGTGCACCACCCGTCAAAATTGGTCAGTTCTTACAGGCTGAAATTATTGGTAGTAAACTTGGCAACGTATACGTTATTCCAACAAGCTCTACTCGTCAAAACAGAGAAGTGATGCTTTATGACGAAGGTACCGTTCGCATTCGTCCTATAACGGTTTTAGCGACAGAAAATGACAAGCTAATCGTTCAAGCTGACTCGATTCCAGCAAATGCTAAGTTAATTGTTACTCCAATGCCTTCTGCTAAAAATGGTATGACTGTGCGCATTGCAGGAGAGCCGACTAAGCGACAGCAAGAGGGAAAACCCGGCGGACAAAGCGCGACAGATAGCGCAGCTAAAAAAGGTGGCGAAGGACGCAAGCCTGCTGGAGAGCGAGGCGAAGGAAAAGGTAAGAGACCTGAAGGCGAGCGTGGTAATGGCGAAAGAAAGAAACGACAAGCTGCTGCTCAGGAGGCTAACTAAATGCATGGTGCTATCGCTTGGTTTGCAAGAAACCATGTAGCCGCCAACTTGTTGATGGTTGCTATCGTTGCTGCGGGTGTGTTCTCTATGTTCAACCGCATACCACTAGAGATATTCCCCTCCTTTGAACGTGATGTCATTAATATTAATGCATCTTACCCTGGTGCTGCTCCTAACGAAGTTGAAGAAGCCGTTGTACGACGAATTGAGGATGCGATATCTGGTGTGCCAGAGATTGAGCACGTCAGTAGTACAGCCAGTGAAGGTAACGCTTCAGTTAGCGCACAGATTTTAGAAGGTACGGATAAAGATAAGCTGCTTAATGAAATCAAAAGCCTTGTCGATGCGATTACAGACTTCCCTGATGATGTAGACTCTCCCACCGTTGCGACCTCTTCACGTATCCGTGAAAACATAAATGTTATTTTCTATGGTGATGTGTCTGAGCAAGAACTAAACGCAGAAACACTTAAGGTACGCACCGAACTATTACGCTTACCGGGCGTTACACAAGTCTCCGTGAGTGGCCTAAGACCTTATGAAGTCGGGATTGAGATTCCAGAAAGCACGTTGCAACAATACGGCCTCAGCCTGACCGACATAACACAAGCCATCCAGAGTAGCTCTAGGGACATCCCCGCAGGTGCTTTAAAAACTGACTCTGGCGAAATACTAATTAGAACGCTAGGTAAAGCCAGTAATGCTGATGACTTTCTTGATATAAGTCTTATTAACAATGCAGACGGTACACAGGTTTTATTACGCGATATTGCCACCATTATTGATGGCTTTGACGAAGCGCCTCAATACACCACATTTGATGGTAAACGTAGTGCATCGTTAGAGGTCTACCGTGTGGGTGACCAAAGTGCCATTGAACTGTCAAAAACGGTTATCGCTTACATTGCAGATAAAAATGACCGCCTACCAATTAGCATGGGCGTCACTTATTGGAGAGATAACTCCAAAGCACTGAAAGCACGACTATCAACACTAGTTAGCAGTGCCATTCAAGGTTGCTTATTGATCTTTATCTTACTCGCACTATTCTTACGACCTCAAGTCGCCTTTTGGGTAAGCCTAGGTATCCCTATCAGCTTTATGGGCGCTATGTTGCTACTGCCTGTACTAGGCGTAACGATAAACTTGATCAGTCTATTCGCCTTTATTGTGGTACTCGGTATTGTTGTAGATGATGCGATCGTCACGGGTGAAAACATTTACACCCACTTACAACTCGGTAAAGACCCAACCACAGCCGCGATCGAAGGTACACAAGAAGTCTCTGTACCCGTGACCTTCGGTGTATTAACGACTATGACGGCATTTATACCGCTGCTAATGATTGACGGGTTGCGTGGCGCCATATTTGCAGTAATACCCGCCGTTATTCTCCCGGTATTACTCTTCTCACTCATCGAGTCTAAGTTAATCCTACCTGCTCATATGAGCTCAGTACGAATACCTAAGCCGGGTCAAAAGACCAATATTTTTGGACGAGTACAGCAGTCTATCGCCTACAGTTTAGAATGGTTTATTGAGAAAGTTTTCTCTCCATTTTTAAATGTCGCTCTAAACTTACGTTATTTTATGATGACGTTATTTATCGCGATGCTAATCATTTCTATCCTTAGCGTGACCACTGGACGCTTTAAATTCACGTTTTTCCCTCGTATTCAAAGCGAATATATTCGAGCAGATTTGACCATGCCCGAAGGAACACCGATCGAAGTAACCAGCAAACACGTCGATAATATGATGAAGCAAGTCCTCATCATGCAGGATAAGTATGTTGACCCATTGACCAATGAAAGCGTTATTCAACACATACTCACGACAGTTGGAACACAGGGAGGATCAAGTAGAGGACTCTCTAGTGGTAACTCTAACATTGCTCGTATTCAGCTTGAAACCATCCCTCCTGAGTCTCGCAGCATCCCTATTGATAGCCTGCAATTGGTCCGTGAATGGCAACGTATGATTGGTGATATTCCAGGCGTTGAATCCCTATCATTCCGTGCTGAAACTGGTCGTGGTGGCCAACCGCTGGATGTTCAGCTCAATGGGGATAACTTCGAAGACCTCGCCAAATTATCGGAAATAGTTAAAGCACGTCTAGCTGACTATGAAGGTTTGTTTGATATTTCAGACAGCTTTGAGGGCGGTAAAGATGAAATACGGTTACGCATTAAACCAAGTGCTGAATTACTGGGTCTGACACTCACCGAACTTGGTCAGCAGATCAAAAACAGTATTTTTGGTTCTGAAGCTGAGTCACTGGCTCGGGGTACCGAAGACGCCAAGGTAATTGTTAGACTGCCTAAAGCTGAGCGCTACTCTATAACCGCACTTGAGAAAATTAAAATCCGCACCAAAGATGGTGACTTGGTCCCACTTCTTGAAGTCGCTAGTGTTGAGATTGAACAAGGCTTTTCTAAAATACGCCGCTATGACGGACTGCGCGTACTCAATGTCACTGCTGATGCTGACAAAGAAGTCGCGGATATGACAACTATTCAGGCTGACTTGAATGCATGGCTCCCTGTGCTATTAGAAAGTTACCCTGACATTAGTTATCAACTAGAAGGAGAGCTAAAAGAACAGTCAGAAGCATTTGGCAGTATGTACTTTGGCCTAGCGTTTGCGCTACTCGGTATCTACGCCCTACTGGCAATACCTTTCCGCTCGTATGTCCAGCCATTAATAGTCATGGGCGTTATACCCTTCAGTATTATTGGTGCGCTTTTAGGTCATATGATTATGGGTATGACACTTAGTATCAGCAGTGTTTTGGGCATACTGGCACTAACAGGCGTGGTGGTGAATGACTCTCTGGTGCTCGTAGACTATGTCAACAGAAAGCGTAGAGAAGGTCTCCCGTTAAATGAGGCCGTACGTAAAGCGGGTGGCGCTCGTTTCCGACCAATCCTACTGACCTCTCTGACAACATTTTCGGGACTACTACCGTTAATGTTCGAAAAGAGTACGCAGGCACAGTTTCTAATTCCTATGGCAGTTAGTCTTGGATACGGTATCCTCTTCGCAACATTACTGTCTTTGGTGTTAGTACCTGTTAGTTATCTAATACTCGAAGATGCTAAACGAGCTTTTGGATACCTGATTAGACTGGTATTTAATTTGGAAAAGACACAAAAAGAAACCTAGATACCATGCTTAAATTACAAAGATACGTTGTGTGTGGGTTATTAATACTCTGCACACAACTTGCTAACGCCGACAACATAGAGCTTCATGTAATGGGTGGTCAGTCAAACATGCAGGGATGGCGAGGTGATGCTCAGTCATACCCTGCCGACCCCAATCAACTTGATAAGACAATCCCCTTCTTTTTTGAAGCGGTTGACTACGCATCGACCAATCGCACATGGCAAACATTGCGACCGCAGGAAGGTCACTTTCTTAAAGGCCACTTTGGCCCTGAAGTCACTTTTGCTCGTTCGCTAAAGCACTTTGGATTTCATCCATCTATTTTCAAATTTAGTTTTGGGAGTAGTAGCTTAGTAGAAATTTGGAAAGCACCAGGTCATGGCGGACTTTATGACCGAATGATACGCGAGCTACAAATATCTATTCGCTTACTACAGCAAGCAGGTCATACAGTTGAAATAAAGTCATTCACTTGGATACAGGGTGAGACGGACGCTAAAAATGATCAATTCGCAAACCAGTACTACTGGAATTTGCAGCGGATTATTCATCACTTCAGAAACAGCATCGCTCACAACACAAAGCTGCCGGTGATACTTGGTGTGGATGAGCAGCACCCATTAGTAAAAGTTCGTCCACAAGTCGTCACTGCACAACAAAAGCTTAGCCAAGAAGACCCTAACACTGCGTACACAACGATGTACGGACTTGAGAAGTCAGATGTTACCCACCTAACAGCTAAAGGGGTTACACAGCACGGACAAAGGCTATTCAAAGCGTATCTAGATTTATCTTATAATTTAGATTTTTAATACGCCCAAGTAACATCCGCTGTTGACCTTGCTGACAAGCGCTCACTGTTATCGCAAAATATGGTTTCTTTTTCTTCAGGATTAAGAAACCGCTTAACTTCATCGTTAGAGCATAGGTCTGAGTAAAGTACGGCGTGACCCGCATCCGGGTACTCTAAGTAGGTACTATTAGTAAGCCCTTCTTCTGCACTTATTGCCCATCTAGGAGGCGTAACAGAATCAAGTGCACCAGCTAATAGTAAACTTGGTATATCACTCTTCACGCGCGCTCGGTAATCACGAGGGCTTACTGTCGGCAGTTCAATCCAACCTTCGCATTGAGCAGGCTCATAATAACGGCTCATAGTTAAATCCAACACAGGATACTGTGCTTGGTATTCAACCAAGCGACGTGCCAATTGCTCTATGTCAAAGTCATTATTCTCAAGGCATTCAGTGATCATAAAAACAGGGTCACTAAAGTCATCAGATAGCTGCATATACAAAAGGTTTGCAGCCAACTCAATAAGTGACTCATCTTCGGAATCATTGCTCACTACAGCAGAGATCGTAGCAGGTATATAACCAATTAATGTTGAGTCATAACTCGCGTAACTCAATAACGTAAGAAACCTATCGGCAGTAAGTGCTAGCTTTCTATTAGGTAATTTATCACTGCTTTGGGGAACCTCTAAATTTAAAGCTTTTTGTTTTAACGTCAAAAAAGCAGCCATCATTTTGTTTTCCAAATCTGGATATTGGGTATGGCAAACTTGATCACTTTTACAAAATTTCAGCACAACTTGAAGCGCATTCAAATCATTTTCTGCTAATGTTTCAAATCCATTTACTTCAGGTGGATACACCGAATCTAGAACCATTGATTTGATTTTACTAGGAATTTGTCTAGCGGACTCTAACGCCAGCCTCGTTCCATAAGACGTGCCCATCAACACCCACTGATCAATCGCTAACAAATCATGCAAGTCAGCAATATCTTGAACACTGTTATCCGTACTAATATATTTAAGGTACTGCCTGTATTTTTCATCACCCTTCAAATCATTCAAGCAAGCTTGTGTATCCGTCAGAAATTCAGCTGACTCTTCACTGACAGATTGCGGTAGAGCAAGGCTTTTTTCACGTTTACTCGTTAGACCCTCACAGTTCAAAGCAGGCTCGCTTAACCCTGTTCCTCGCTGATCGTATAAAACAAAGTCTACACCCCACTTTTGATAAATGAAGTTTTCGATTTGAAATAGAATCGATTCACTATCGAGATAAGCAGAACCACCAGGCCCACCTGCAAGGTGCAGCATCGGACTCTTTGAGTTTTGCCACCACGAGTGACGAAGAACGACAATAGGAAGCTTAAAAGAAGGGATTTCTGTACTTGGTGATCGGGTATGAAAATACCCACACTGCATACGAATAGATTCAGGTTGTTTAAACCAACACTCACTGGGTGTAAATGCTGCACCATTAGGCAACGTTGCAGGCTTTAAACTTAGCGACTTCCAATAGAAAGTCGCTAAAAATAGACCACAAACAAGCAAGCTTAAGTAAATACGCCCTCGTTTCACCAATTAACCTTAAAGGAAAGAAAGGATAGTTTTTTCAATATCCTCTTTATCAATCAAAGTCGTTTGGGTAATAGGCATATCAAACAGCGCTGATATTTGAGCAGGAACCGGAATATTAGCTTTTGCTGAAATATTCTTCAGCGCATCTAAATCACTATCACCTGCATCACTACCAATAGCCTCAGCGGTTGTCATGGAGAACTTAGTCCACTCAGCTGTTGAAGTAATTACCGTCTTTAGAGGTTTATCACGACAAGTCTCTAAAGCCTTGATACACGTCGCTGTATGAGGATCCATTAAGTAGCCATCATTAAAGCACTGCTTTACATATGCAACCGTCTCTTCATCGTTACAATCATCCGCAACAAAGACTGCTTTAATCTGCTCGTGCTCTGACTCAGTCAGATTATAAAAACGCTCTTCATCTAACTGCTTCATCAACTCATGCGTACGCTCAGTACCAAACATGTCGAACAAGATACGCTCAACATTAGATGCTTTCTGAATATCCATCGCAGGAGACAAAGTTTGAATTAATGACGTTTCACGAAAGTCGTAACTACCATTATTAATTAAACCTTTTAACACATTGTTATTATTAGTAGAAATAATGATTTTTTCAACGGGCAAGCCCATCTTCATCGCATAGTAACAACCTAATGCATTACCAAAATTTCCACTAGGCACCGCGATATAAATCGGATCACCCAAGCTAATTTCATTACTACGCACAAGCTCTAAGTAGCTATGGATATGATAAATAATTTGGAAAATGATACGACCAAAGTTAACAGAGTTAGCTGCTGACAAATGGATGTCTTTCGCTTTCAAGGTCTCTTTAAATGACTTTGAACCCAATAGATGCTTAAGCGCTTTTTGAGCATCGTCAAAGTTTCCGTGAATGCCAATAACCTTCAGGTTATCTGCATCTTCAGTCACCATCTGTAAACGTTGTACGTCTGATGTGCCACCTTCTGGGTACATGCAAGCAACTTGAACACGTTTACGATTCTTAAAGGTATCCAACGCAGCTGGACCCGTATCACCACTGGTTGCTGCAAGAATCAGGTAATTTTCATTACGTTTTTCAGCCATCGCTGCAAGCAACACACCAAACGGCTGCAGTGCCATATCTTTAAATGCGCGTGTTGGCCCGTGATACAACTCACTCACAAACACATCATCTTTATACTTAACTAACGGTACAGGATCAGCAGGATCATCAAACTTATCATAAAGACTTAAAGCCTCATCAATAACTGCTTCTTCTATATCAATTTCAAACGCTTGCAATAAAGACTTCGCTAACTGCTTATAGTTAGAATCAAGGTGAGAAGATAAAAACTCCAACCCTAAATCAGGCAAACTCTCTGGCGCATAAATACCACCAAAAGAAGCAATAGGCCCAAGTATTGCGTCAGAAAACTCTACTTTTAATGGGTGCTGTGGTTGTGAATCATTACCACGCGTTTCAATAAATTTCATAGTCAATCCTAGAATTTTTTTTCTAATTATTGCTTAGCTTAAGCTCTCAACACGAATGCGAGAAACTTTGCCACTCACAACATTTAGTGCTTCAATTTTCTTAATCGCATCATTCATAGCGCCTTCGTTAACGACTTTAGTTAACAAGATAATGTCAGCCTTACCGTCATCTTTAGGTTCTTTCTGAATAAATGCTTCAATGCTGATATTTCCATCACCAAGAATACGCGTAATTTCAGCGATAACACCGGCTTCATCTAACGCACTTAAACGTAAGTAAAACGCTGTTTCAACTTGATCCATCGACACTATAGGCAAGTCTGAAAGAGAGTCAGCTTGGAAAGCCAAGTGAGGCACACGGTTTTCAGGGTCAGATGTCAATGCACGAGCGATATCAATGATATCCGCAACAACAGCAGAAGCCGTTGGCTCACTACCTGCACCAGCACCATAATGAAGCGTAGGACCTACCGCATCGCCATGAACCAATACAGCATTCATTACGCCATCAACATTAGCAATTAGACGCTTTTTAGGGATAAGTGTTGGGTGAACGCGCTGCTCAATACCTTTATCAGTCTGCTTAGCGATACCTAGATGCTTGATGCTATAGCCAAGCTCAGCTGCGTAATCAACATCATCACTAGAAATATCCGAGATGCCTTCTGTGTATGTCTTATCAAACTGCAATGGGATACCGAATGCAATCGAAGATAGGATACAAAGCTTATGCGCAGCATCAATACCTTCAACATCAAAAGTAGGATCAGCTTCAGCATAACCGAGCGCTTGTGCTTCTTTTAATACGTCCTGAAAGTCGCGACCTTTGTCACGCATTTCTGTCAATATGAAGTTACCTGTACCATTAATGATACCTGCCAACCAATTGATTTTATTTGCCGAAAGCCCTTCACGAAGAGCCTTGATGATTGGAATTCCGCCAGCGATACCCGCTTCAAAAGCGACGATAACGCCCTTCTCTTGAGCACGTGCAAAGATCTCATTACCGTGTTCAGCAATCAGTGCTTTGTTCGCAGTTACAACATGTTTGCCGTTAGCAATTGCCTGAAGCACTAAGCTCTTAGCTGGCTCTGTACCACCAAACAACTCAACAACAATTTCAATTTCAGGGTCGTTTACAACATCATATGGATCGTTGGTAATTCGGCTATTTGATAAACCGACACCCGCTGGAAGTTCTGATTTTGAAGTCGCTACAAAATCAACAATAATACCGCGACCTGCACGACGTGCTATTTCTTCAGCATTACGTTTTAAAACAGTTGCAGTTCCACTGCCAACAGTTCCCAGACCTAACAGACCAACTTTTACCGGAGCCATTTAGTTACCTTATGTGCACAATTTCAGACAAGCATAATACTCAATGACGTTTTAGATCATCGAGTATTATGAAACTGCGGCAAGTATAAAGTAAGGCTGCTTGTTAGGCTATGCTAAGCTGAGATGGCTTTATGCAGTTTGAAGATAGATCTCGCGTGAGCCACCTTCAACCTCCATAATACGGCGTAGCTTTTTCAGGCCATCAATCTGTATTTGACGTACACGCTCTCTGGTCAACCCTAGCTCCACGCCAACCTGTTCTAGCGTAGAAATATCATGACCAAACAAACCGAAACGCCTGACTAAAACAGCTTGTTGCTTAACATCAAGCTTCCCTAACCACTTCCCTATAGCGCTTGAAATATCATTAGATATAGTCGCTTCAGCTGGACCTTTAATAGTGTCTGAAGATATAAAATCAATGATCGTACTATCATTGCCATCACCTATCTGGTAGTCCAATGAAGTAATGTGCTCAGTATGTCTAAGAAGCTGGTTGACCTCTTGCTCTGGCTTACCGACTTCGCGTGCAAGTTTTTCTAGACTTGGCTCAATACCTAATTGCTGACTAAGCTGAGCACGCTTTTTCAAACAACTATTAAGTGCTTTGTTTATATGTATAGGTAGTCGAATGGTTCGAGATTGATTCATCAAGCCTCTGTCGATACTTTGGCGAATCCACCACGTAGCGTAAGTCGAGAAGCGAAAACCTCGTTCGGGGTCAAATTTCTCGACCGCATGAATTAAACCTAAGTTACCTTCTTCAATCAAGTCAGCTAAAGCCAACCCTCGATTAAGGTAGCGCCTAGCCATCTTAACGACCAAGCGTAAATTACAAACGATCATTTTTTTACGTGCAATTAAATCACCTTTAAGCACTAAACGACCATAGTGAATCTCCTCTTCCGCCGTTAATAAAGCATTAGATTCAATATCTTTCAGATAATAATTAATTGGGTCGAGCTTAGGCTTGGGTGTATTTTTTGTTGCTCCAAGGCAGCGTTTGCCTATTTTGGATGCAGCGGATGGGGTCGTTCCGTTTACTCCAGACATATTCACTCTCACAAGTTGTAGATTGGGGGTTGTAACACTTCCAATTTTCTTATTTTTATCTTTATACGTCCTGATACTAACATGAATCACAATAGTTGCATCTACCTAGAATAAGCTATTAATGAACGTAACAAATACACCGACAAATGGTCCGACCTGTATTAGCACTAAAATAAAACAGTTAGTTAGGGGAGCTTTGAATAGCGTTTTGCCTTAAACAAAATCCTGTGTATCATTGATCCTTTATAACCATAAAGTGAGCGTGGGTATGCGTTGGAAGGGCCGTAAACAAAGTACGAATATTGAAGATCGCCGAGGTGGTGGCTCAAGTCGCTCTAAAGGTGGCGCTAAAGTGGGTGGCGTTGGTTTTGTTGTATTACTCCTTATCTATCTATTCACAGGCCAAGGCCAAAACTTTATGGATAACATGGGAGGTGACGCCTCAGTTATCTCTGAAAACAATACAAACAGCCAAGCTGGCTCAGGTATAAACGATGACGGCAGAGAATTTATCGCTGTTGTATTGAAAGACACAGAAGATGTTTGGAATCCTATTTTCCAACAGGCTGGCCTTCGTTACCAAGAACCTAAAGTGGTACTTTTCGAAGATAGCGTTCGTTCAGCCTGTGGACTGACCTCTTCAGCTGTTGGCCCTTTCTACTGCCCTGGCGACTTGAAAGTGTATTTAGACTTAGGCTTCTTTAGTCAGTTAAGCCAAATGGGCGTTAGAGGAGATTTTGCACAAGCCTATGTGGTTGCTCATGAAGTTGGTCATCATGTTCAAAAGCTACAAGGAATTTCTGACAAAGTTCTACAAATGCAACGTCGTATGAGCAAAGTCCAAGCGAACCAAATGTCAGTGCTACTAGAACTACAGGCTGACTGCTATGCGGGTATATGGGCTAGGCGACAAGCAAACTATCGACTACTAGAAGATGGTGACTTAGAAGAAGCTATTAATGCCGCTGGAAATATTGGAGATGACAGAATTCAGCAGCGCTCTGGCGGATATGTTAGCCCTGACTCATTTACCCATGGCTCTTCAGCACAGCGCATAGAGTGGCTAAAGAAAGGCATGCTGGGTGGTGACGTTAATAGTTGTGACACTTTTGCTGGGCTTCGCTAGGAAAAAACGAACATAAAACATACAGAAAACATTAATGCTTAGCTGAATCATGTTCAGTTAAGCATTTTTTTATGTTCGTTTTTCTCTCAAAATAGAAAACCAACAACCTACTAAGTGACTGTTTTAATTATTTTTATTTTAAATATTTGAGAAAAATAGTTTCGTTCAGGTACGTTCAGGTTGGATTCAGCCATTTTCACTTAATCTAAGCACGTCTTCAAGATGAATTGCTTTCTCGGGGTTTGTGGTAGCAATTCAACTTGGCTTACGAAATTGATTAATAAAAATTATATAAATGCTGTTAATGACACTCAATAGCATATCACAAGTCGTAGACATGTTTGGAGACATTCAAGGTAATGCTCTTAATCGACCATGATTGGGGAGTCGGTTTGCTGGTAGCAAAGAACTTGAACAAGGTAGTCAGGAATTTACGGGGGTATAGTTCTGACATTCAAGCTTAATTGCTTGTTACGCGCCTTAAATGCTTATAGACGAGCTGTCAAAAGCTCGTCTTTTTTATGTCTGTTCACTTCTCATAAAGTCCAATTATTCAATAATTTACACTCCAATTACTTGATAAGCACTCCCTTAGTTCCTATATAATAGATGGGTATTAATGAGGAAAAATAGGCATGCCAAAAACACTGCAACGAATAATCGGCTTCATCTTACTGTCCGCAACCCTCGGATTAGTCTCGTTACAAGCACTGATCCATATATTCTAAGGGGCCTATAAATGTCCAATGCAAAACGATATACCCCCGACAACGATTCTTTGGGTCAAATACGCCTTGGCATCAAAGGTATTCTGCTTTACCTCATGCCGACACCCGTACTAATTGCAGCCGTTGTTTCATTAGTCAGCGGCGACTTTTGGCCAACCATTATCAATGGCGGAGCATTTGCAGCCTTCATGTTAGCCGCAGTTATTGCACGACATGGTTTCAAGGTAGAGCATCAGTACCATACAAAAAAATTGGCGATGGCTCCAACGACGCCATTTAAATCAGTCGCGGCAATCATACTTTCAGTCACAACCGGTGTAACCGCTTGGCTGGCGGCAGACTACAGTTTGTTTAGTAGTATCCTTATTGGTGGCGCTACCCTATTAGCTTTCTACCTATGTTACGGCTTAGACCCGCGACGCGACAAAACAGGTAATATTGGTTTGGGTGTGAGCGCAGAAGAAGTTTTTGAAGCGCTAGAGTCTGCCAATATAAAAATCGATGCGATTGAAAATGCACGTAAGACAATAAACAACGTCAAATTTGATCAACACTTAGATCGAATTATTGGCAAAGCACGCAATATACTGACTGTTATAGAGAATGACCCAACTGACCTGCCCCGCGCACGTAAGTTTTTGAAGGTCTACCTAAACGGTACCCAACGTGTCACCGAAAGTTATGCTAAGACACATCGTAACGAAGCAACTACAGTTGAGTTAGATAGTAATTTTGCAAATGTACTGAACTCAATCGAGAGTACCTTTGACGAACAACATGAAAAACTAAAAAAACAAGATCGTTTTGATCTTGATGTTAATATTGAAGTGCTTGAAACACAGCTCAAGCGTGAAGGAATACTCTAATCGGCACCAATGCACTTATATTAAAAAGCCAATTAACTACTGATTTATTAAGGAATAACCATGTCTGATAATGCGTCTAACACTGTGCAAGCAGCCACTCAAACCGCAGCACCAGCAGTTGCTGTCATCCCAGGTACGGAAATCGTTCCTGAAAAAACAATTGCACAAGAAATTATTCCTTATGCTCAGGTTGAAACCGTTGAAAAGCAAGAGCTTGACCAGATTATTCAAGAGATCAACACAAACGACCGTACCAGCATCGTATTTTTTGGTAGTAAAGCTCAAGAGCAAATGAGCAGCATTTCAGAAAGCATGCTTGAAGGAGTTCGCAATAAAGACCTAGGTGGCGCAAGCGCTTCTCTTAATGACATGGTCGTTGCGATTAAAGGCTTTGACGTAGATGAGCTAGACCCTAACCGTAAACTTGGCTTTTTTGCACGTCTATTCGGCAAGGCTAAGCCTGTTGTTGCATTCCTTAGTAAGTATGATGATGTGCGCAAGCAAATCAACAGCATTACAGACCACATGGAAGAGCACAAAACACAGCTGCTTACTGACATTATTTCACTTGATAAGCTATACGAAGCAAACCTAGATTTCTTCCATAAGCTTGAGCTATATATTGCCGCTGGTGAAGAAAAGCTTCGTATGATGAATGACGTTGAAATTCCAGCACTTGAAGCATCTGCAACTGCTGAAGGCGCTGACATGCTTCAAGCACAAGCATTACGTGATTTACGCAGCGCGCGCGATGACTTAGACCGTCGTGTTCATGACCTACGCCTAACGCGTCAAGTGGCTATGCAAAGCTTGCCAAGTATTCGTCTAGTTCAAGAAAACGACAAGACACTTATCAACAAGATCAATTCGACGTTAATTAACACAGTTCCTTTATGGAAGAACCAGTTAGCACAAGCGGTCACAATCTTCCGCATGAGCGACGCTGCTGACACGGTTAAGAAAGCGACAGATCTTACTAATGACTTACTAGAGTCAAATGCGACAAACCTTCGTACTGCTAACGTAGAAGTACGCAAGCAAATGGAGCGCGGTATTTTTGATATCGAGTCTGTTCGCAAAGCTAACCAAGAGCTAATTGGCACAATCAACGATAGTTTAGAAATCGCTGAAGAAGGCCGCACCAAGCGCGCATCTGCAGCAACTGAGCTACAGCATCTTGAGGGCGAGCTTAAAGGCGCATTACTTGCAGCTAAAGCACGTAAAGAAGAAATCGATGCTGCACCAAGCAAAGCATCTTAAGGAGTCATTAAAATGGGTTTATGGGATAAGGTTTTTGGCGAATTCGTTGATATTATTGAGTGGACAGATGACTCTAACGACACAATGGTTTACCGCTTTGAACGACACAACAACGAGATCAAGTACGGTGCAAAACTAACTGTACGTGAAACTCAGTTAGCTGTGTTTGTAAATGAAGGTGAAGTGGCTGATGTATTAGGCCCGGGAATGTATCAACTCGAAACCCAAAACCTTCCCTTACTCTCAACGCTTCAGCACTGGGATCATGGCTTTTCAAGCCCGTTCAAAGCTGAAGTTTACTTCTTTAACACGCGTCAGTTTACTGACCTTAAGTGGGGCACTAAAAACCCAATTATGATGCGTGATAGCGAATTTGACATGGTACGTTTACGTACGTTTGGTACATACAGTACGCGTATCGCTGACCCGGTTACTTTCTTGAAAGAGATTGTGGGAACTGATGGTCACTTTACTGTTGATGAAATCAGTGACCAACTGCGTGACTTGATTACTTCTCGTTACGCAACGATCCTAGGCAAGCTTGATGTACCTGTCTTAGACCTTGCATCTAACTATGACCAGTTAAGTACCTTCATTACTGAACGTATCTCACCTGAGTTTAAGCAGTATGGTTTAGAGCTGACTAAAGTATTGGTTGAGAATATTTCTTTACCACCAGAAGTTGAAGCAGCACTCGATAAGCGTACCAGCATGGGCATGATCGGTGACCTTGATAAGTACCTAAAATTTGGCGCAGCTAAATCAATGGAGTCAGGTAATTCATCAACGGCTTCATCTGCTATAGAGATGGGCGTTGGTTTGGCTATGGCACAAACCATGACTAACCAACAAGCAGCACCAGCATCCGGCGGTTCAACACCTCCTCCTTTGCCACACCAACAAGAGTGGCATGTGTCTGTAAATAACGCACAAGCTGGGCCGTTTGACTCATCAGCACTTGCTCAACTCATTAAACGAGGTGAGTTAACCGCCGAGAGTCTAGTTTGGACTGCAGGTATGTCTAACTGGGAATCAGCAAATGAGCACGATTTTTTCCGTAACTTGCTCGCTAACTCACAGTCAACACCACCGCCATTACCTAAGTAAGTAGTTAACGTCATATGAAAAACTCACAATCGCATTTTCCGTGCGAACAATGTGGCTCGGATCTATTATATTCGCCAGAGCATCAGTCTCTGGAGTGTGACCACTGTGGATTCAAAAATGAGATCCCGGTGAGCTTCGAGCCCATTCGTGAGTATGACTTTCGCGAGGCTCTGCAGGATTTAGAGCGCTTGCGAAGCTCTGGACAACTGTCACAAGTCGGGGTAATTAAATGCCCTTCTTGTGCGGCCCAGTTTGAGCTTAAAGAAAACGAACATGCTGGTAATTGCCCATTTTGTAGTACACCTGTCATTAAAGGTACTGAGCAGTCACGCCATATTCGTCCTCGTTCATTATTACCCTTCTCAATTACACATGATCAGGCGATAAATGTCTTTGATAATTGGATGAAAACACGATGGTTTGCACCATCTGCACTAAATTCACATGCGAAGCGTAATGACAAACTAACAGGTGTTTACTTACCGTATTGGACTTATGACAGCGACACTCAAACTCAGTACCAAGGCCAGCGCGGAACGGTTTATTACGAGCGCCAAAGCTATATGGCAAGAGTGGACGGTCGTAGTGTCAGAAGAACGCGTAACGTCGCTCGTGTTCGCTGGTCACCAAAGTCAGGCCGAGTCAGACGACATTTTGATGATGTATTAATTGGTGCCAGTAAAACACTGCCTCGTACTATTATTGATAACCTAGCACCTTGGGATTTAGGCAAGCTAGTACCCTATTCTGAAGCTTATCTCAGTGGCTTTAGAAGTGAGATTTACCAAATAACAGTTGATGAAGGCTTTCTGCGTGCACAGCAGATTATGGACTACACCATACGACAAGATATTCGCCGAGACATTGGTGGAGATCAGCAGCGTATTAGTCATGCATCAACGGATCATGATAGAACAACTTATAAACACCTACTACTACCTATTTGGTCCGCTGCATTTAAGTACCGTGGTAAGACTTACCGTTATGTGATTAATGGTCGGACTGGAAAAGTACATGGTGAGCGTCCATTTAGTTTCATCAAAATCGCAGCAGCAGCCACATTAGCCGCTTCGATGGCTGGCGGTGGCGCTTATGTGATTGACCAAAATGGTGGCTTTGATAATATTCAATTTGGTTCGCCATCAAGTTATTATGACTACCAAACAACTCAGCCAACATTTCAGGGTTTTTAATCCCTAACTAGCTTTTAATATAAGCAAACACAGTCGCAACATTGTTATTATCTAACGGCTTTGTTATCTTCATTTATTCCTAATCAATAACTTTATACTGGTGTGCCGATTGAAACAAAAATATCTCTGGATGTTGTGTGTCAGCGTTGTTCCAGTATCAGCGCAGGCCGCTGAAGCATACCCTCCTGTATGCCGAGTACCGACACCAAAAACTACCCATCAGCTGATTACTGAAAAGCCTTCTTTGGATGCTGTCTACCTTGAAGCCGATGGTGGAGCGCTAAACCGTAACGGCGTTTCTGAGCTTTATGGCTCAGTCATAATCCAGCAAAACCAACAGGCAATTAATGCAGAGAGCGCCAGCTATAACGGCACAACGGGTAATGTAAATGCCTCTGGCGGCGTTAAGCTCAGTTCTGAAAATACGGACTTTAGTAGCGACAGCATTAATTACAATCTTAAAAATCAAACTGGCACTATCACCAATGCTCAATACCAAGTACGTAACTCAAATACGCACGGTAAAAGTAAAAGCATAGAAAAGAAAAGCATTGATGAAATACAGTTAAATGACGCCACTTATACGACTTGTTCAATACTTGAACCAAGCTGGTATATGTCTTCTAGTAGTATCAACCTCAACAACGCCACTCAAACGGGTGTTGCACGAGGCGTAACCTTGCGCATATCAGACGTTCCAGTGTTTTATTTTCCCTGGTTATCTTTCTCTTTGAACGACGAACGTAAGTCGGGGTTTCTGTCACCAAAAATAGGCGTTAGTGATCAGTCTGGTTATGAATTTACGATACCTTACTATTTTAATCTTTCATCGAACTATGATGCGACTACCTCAATATCACTATTTTCTGAACGCGGATTAAAACTAGAAAACGAGTTTCGTTTTAAATCAGAGAAAAGCAAGGGGACTTTAGAGTACGACTTTTTCCCTGAAGATCGTCAGTATGATGATGACTGGAGAGATTACTTTAAACTTGAATTCGAGCATAAAATTTCAGCTAGAAGCAAGGTCACTATAAAGGCTGAAGGCGTATCAGATGTTGACTACTTCTCTGACTCTAGCGACTCACTGATCTCATCGACAACCTCCGCTTTAGAGCGTGAAGTTGCGTACCTTGTAGAAGGTAAAAACTGGGACTTCAGCTTATCGGCACTCGACTACCAAGTGCTAGATACCAGCTCTGAAAGCTATGCAAAACTGCCCGAGCTTAAACTTAATTATACCAAGCCTCATACCTATAACGGTTTAGACGTCGCTGTAAGCACCGAAGCGACTTACTTTGATAGCTCAGACCAAACAACCGGCTTGCGCTTTGACATCGGTGTAAAAGCCTCTAAACGATTTGGTAATGATGCTTGGTTTGCAAAACCTAGCTTAGAGTATAGAGCGACTCAATACACGCTTGAAGATAATGATGCGGGTAATGACTTAAGTCGCTACTTGCCGACTGCGAGTTTTGACAGTGGCCTTTTCTTTGAGCGGACCTTAAGTAACAATCTTACTCAAACATTAGAGCCTAGGCTTTTTTACACGTATACCCCGTACGAAGATCAAAGTGCAATTCCTGTGTTTGATACAGGTTTCAGCGACTTGATGACTACGTCAGATTTATTTAAAACTAATCGTTTTACTGGAAAAGATAGAATCGCTGACACCAACCAATTAACACTAGCAGTGACTTCACGCTTACAAGACCCTAAAACTGGCCAAGAAAAACTGAAAATTAGCGCAGGTCAAATAATCTATTTTGATGACCGCAAAGTGACACTGGCTGACGATGACACTATCAGAGAAGAAGAAACTGTCTTTGCAGTTGAACTATCTGGCAAGATAAACGATCAAACTAATTTCTCGGCAAACGCAGTTTGGGATCCTGAAGAAGATGACTGGTCATCTAAAGAAGCTCGACTAAATTACAAGGACAACAAAAACCGTTCTGTATACTTTAGCTATCAGCACTTAAGTGATGAAGTAAGTGAAGTTGATGCTTCATTTTCGATCCCTGTCAGTGAGAAATGGTCTTTGCTAGGCCGTGCTGACTATGATCTATTTAACAACCGCTCGTTAGAAGTACTTGCCGGTGTAGAATACCAAGATTGCTGTTGGGGCTCGCGCTTTGTTGCTAGGCGCTACCTAACTTCAGATAACGAAACATACGATGATGCCCTATTTTTTGAAGTCGAACTAAAAGGACTTGGAAGCGCAGGTAACAGTGCGACCAGCATTCTTCAGGAAAAAACTTATGGATATGATAAAGACTAAAATGACACTACCAAAACTTACACTACTAGCCGCTCTACTCGTTACTGGCCTAAATACATCTCAAGCAGCAGACCAAGCGCTCAATGGTATTGCAGCTGTTGTAAACCAAGACGTTGTATTGATGGCAGATGTCCAGCAAATGGCACAGCGTGCTAGGGCATCAGGTAATACAGATGATGCAAGAACACTGTTTAAGAAAACTTTGGATGATCTCATTTTAGAAAAGCTTCAATTACAAGAAGCTAAGCGCCAAGGTATCAACCCTAGTGAAGCGCAAATCAACCAGTCTACACTTGGTGTCGCTACACGAAATAACATGAACCTAGCAAGCTTCGCAAAGGCATTAGCGAAGGAAGGCATGAGCCTTGAAGGCTTTAAAAAGAATATTGCTAACCAAATTATGCTGAGCACGCTAAAGCGACGCCAATCAGAACAGCAAACGAATACTTCAGACCAAGACATCGGTGATCTGATCTCTTCTGAGTCACAACAAGTGTCAGAAGGCTTCTCATATCGCATTCAAGATATTTTAGTGCCTGCACCACAACCTTTAGCGAGTGCAAACTTTGCACAAGCATCTAGAAGTGCTGCTCAACTAAGAAAACTTGCACTTACCAATAAAGACTTCTTAAGTGTTAAATCAGGCAATAGCACAGCCGTTGACCTAGGTTGGAAAGAAGCTTCACAACTATCTTTTGCGTACCTTAAGGAATTGAACAACTTAGAAATTGGACAAGTTTCTGATGTCATTCAAGATGCTCGTGGTTTTCATGTATTAAAACTTATCGAGAAGCGCGGTGGAACCACTGAAAAGTCCTATGACGTTCACGTGAGACATATCCTTATTAGTAATGATGATGCCAATGCAAAATCTAAGGCAACCCAACTACAACAGCAACTTAAGCAAGGTGCTGATTTTGCTACGCTCGCAAAAATTAACTCAGCAGACAAGGGCAGTGCCATTAATGGTGGTGACCTAGGTTGGAGCGACACTAGAAAGTATGTTCCAGAATTCGCTCAAGCAGCTCAAACGCAACCGCTAAATACGGTTAGCCCGCTTATTGAAACCAAGTTCGGTTATCACATAATTGAAGTTTTAGACCGCAAAGAAACTGATAACAACAAGAAGCAACTTGAAGATAGAGCTAGAAAAGCAATCGCAGCTAGAAACAAAACGTCAGACTACGATGCCTGGGTCGAAAACTTACGTACAAATGCATTTATTGACTACCGTGTGAAGCCATAACTGATGACTACTCGCCTTGCTATCACCTGTGGTGAACCTGCCGGTATCGGTGTTGACCTTGTCTTAGAAATTGCACAAGATGCTCAAAACGCTCAGTTAGTGGTTATAGCTGATGCGTTAGTATTGAGTGAGCGTGCAAAACTGCTAAACCTAGGCATAACACTGATACCTTATGACAAAGACGCTCAGACACTGCCGTCTAAGCCTGGCAAGCTAATCGTTTTAAACACTCCTTGTGCAGTCCCCGTGACTGCTGGAGTACTTGATGTACAAAATGCTCAGTACGTATTAAACACACTAGATCGTGCGCTCGAAGGCTGCTTAAACCATGAATTCGATGCAATGGTCACTGCACCACTTCATAAAGGTATTATTAACGATGCCGGCATTCCATTTAGTGGTCATACCGAATATTTAGCCTTACACAGTAATGCGCCCCTACCTGTCATGATGCTTGCAGCAGATACGTTTAGAGTCGCTCTAGCGACAACTCATCTGCCGCTTAAAGATGTCAGTGACGCCATTACCAAGGAATTATTGAGTAAGGTTATCGAAGTGTTATATCATGACCTAAAGCAAAAATTTGGATTGGATAATCCAAGAATCTATATCTGCGGCCTTAACCCTCACGCAGGTGAAGGTGGGCATTTAGGTATGGAGGAAATAGAGACAATTACGCCCACTATTGAAAAGTATAAGGCGCTAGGAATGGATCTTGTAGGACCTCTACCTGCTGACACTCTCTTTACTGAAAAGTATCTAAAACATGCTGACGCAGTATTAGCCATGTTTCATGATCAGGGCCTACCCGTTCTTAAATATTCGAGCTTTGGCCGTGCGATTAATATCACACTGGGGCTACCGATTATTCGCACGTCAGTTGATCATGGCACAGCACTGGATCTAGCGGGAAAATCTACAGCTGACTCTGGTAGCTTAAAAGCGGCAATAAATAGCGCCATCGAATTAAGCACGCTCAGTAAGTCGAGTTAAATAGGAATCGAGCGCCCTACTTGATTTAGCATACGATCATGCTGCTGATAATTTTCATCACAGTCAGCAACAAGCCTCCAAAAGCGCTTGGAATGATTCATTTCAAGCGTATGGCAGAGTTCATGGATCAGCACATAGTCGGATAAGGATTGCTCTAGAAAAAGCAGCTTATAATTCAGATTGATATTTTTCTTGCTCGAGCAACTTCCCCAGCGCGTCTTTTGACCACGAATGGTCACTCGATTGAAGTGAAAACCGTGCTCTTCAGCTAATTTACTAAGTTGTGCTGGGAGCACTTTGGTAGCTTTTTCATTCAGCCACTTACCAATAGCCTTAACCACCAACTCTTTATCATCAACATTGCCTGCCAATAATAAGCTGTTATCTGCACGCGCTATGAGCGCTACGTTTTCACTCTCTGATTTTTTATACTCAAGTGTCCAGTGCTCATCGATTAACTGTAAAAAGAGTGATGTCGGACGTGACTCAGAGAATGACTTGATCGCAGGAAGACCTTGTAGATTATGTTCTAGCCAAGGTTTTTTACTGTCTAAAAATAATTGGGCATTTTTGAGTGAAATACCGCTAGGAATAACAAGCGTAATTACACCGTCAGGAGAAAGCTTAATCTGCAAATATCGGGCACGTTTAGAGTGATTAACCTGATAAGGGTAGTCTTCATTATTAAGCACCACCTTATAATCCAAACGCAAAAACCTCTTAACTAATTAGACGCTTTAACAGTATCAGTCAGTACGCGCTATTCGAGGCCATGAGTTCATCACAGAATGCACAAGCGTAGCCAAAGGTATCGCAAAGAAAACACCCCAAATACCCCAAAGACCACCGAACACTAATACCGACATAATAATGGCTGCAGGGTGAAGGTTTACCATTTCAGAAAACAGTAAAGGTACAAGCAAGTTACCATCAAGGAATTGAATGATCCCATAAGCAGTCAATACGTAAACTGTCTCGTAGGTATAACCCCATTGGAAATAAGCAACGATTGCGACCGGTAGCGTCACCACCACAGCACCTACGTAAGGAATAAGAACAGACATACCTACCGCAAATGACAACAACAGAGCGTAGTTCAACCCAAAGATTAAAAACGTAATATATGAAATAACCCAAATCATGAGTATTTCCATAAACTTACCACGCACATAACCGGTAATTTTATCGTTCACTTCTCGCCATACAGTCGCTACCAAGGCGCGATCTCTTGGTAAAAAGCTACGGAACCAAGATAAAATCATTGATTTATCTTTAAGGAAGAAGAAAACAAGTAATGGTACTACCACGAGGTAAACCATGAATGAGAACACATCAACAACTGAAGAGAGTGACAAGCTTACAAACTTTTGGGAGAGTGATGTAAGGTTAGCTTTGATGTTATTCAGAATCTCTACTACTAACTCCTGAGAAATAATATTTGGATATTTTTCGGGTAGCAACATGATAGCCCCCTGACCCTGTGACAACATGCCAGGGATCTCGAGCATAAACTGAGTTGTTTGTTTAAACATCAGCGGCGCTAATATAAATAAAACAACGAGCAAGAAAAGTATAAACAAACTAAACGTCGTCATCATTGCAATAAAACGAGGGATCTTAAACCTCTGCATGAAGAGGACAGCACCATCTAATAAATAAGCGATGATAACCGCCGCAAATAGAGGGGTGAGAATTTGACCTGCAAAGTAGATGACCGCAAAACCGAGCAATAACAAGAAAGCGAGTATTGCAACTTGGGGATCAGAAAAGTGGCGCGTATACCAATCGTTGATTAGTTTGATCATTTATTTTGGATTCTGAGAAAGTTCGAATAATTTGAGCAGGAAGGGAAAACTAACTTGTCCAAGCAAAAAGCGCTTGTTTGCTCTGGTAGGTTATTAGCTTAACTTTGGATAAAACAACTATTTGATATATCCAGCCCAACATTAAGACCGTTATAAATTTAAGTCGTTCACTGTCTCCGAAGAAAAAACACCTACAGGTAACAACGATTCAAACAGTTAGGGAAACACTCTAACGCTTTAATCACAAATAAATAATACCCAATAATTCGGTAATTTACAGGTAAAGCGTATGAGTGTCACCCGAACAGACTACTTTTATTCTCTAACTAGAGGTTTACCGGATATACAGTAACTTCTTGCAAACTCTAGCAACTCATCCATTGCTTTAACTTTGAATTTTTGGCGCTGGCGCACAAACGAAAACTCACGCTGCAAAGGTGGATTAAGTGGTATTGCTTTAAGAATACCCAACTTCAATTCTTTAGCAATGCTGACACTTGAAAGAATGGATATGCCCATCCCCGCTTCTACAGCCCCTTTTATAGACTCAGGACTTCCCAACTCTAAGCAAGATTTAAGTAAGCTCTTTTCCAAACCAGAATCCAAAAGGTATTCTGTAATAACTTCTCTAGTGCCAGAACCTGGCTCACGACATATGAATGGGTGTTCAAATACTGAAGCCAGAGAAATTCCCTCTTCACTATCAGGTTGATCTAACAAAGGATGAGATGGTGGAACAACAACCACAAGGTCATCATATCGACAAACTTCGACTAACAAGTTCTTGTTAGACACTGGACCTTCAACAACACCGAGATCTATCACATTGTTTTCAATCATAGAAACAATCCCTTCAGTGTTTGACACCCTCAGGCGCAGACGAATATCAGGGTTTTCTTTGTTATAATCACCTAGCAATGCTGGCAGCATGTACTCAGCAATAGTGGTACTCGCGCCAATGGTGAGAGAGCCGTTAAAGTTACCTGTCATTTCACGAATTGCATTCTCCATTTCAGAGTAATGCTCAAAAATGCGCTCAGAATATTCAAATACCAAGTGCCCTGCGTCCGTTAAGCTCACTTTATTGTGGGCACGGTCAAACAAGCGGGTATCGAACTGCTCTTCTAGCTGTCGAATTTGGAAAGTAACAGCTGGTTGAGTCATGTGCAGTACTTCAGCAGCTTTAGTAAAACTAAGCATGCGAGCTACGGCATGAAAAACTTGAAGTCTTCTATCAGACATATGACTTACAATCTCCTTTTGCGTGTCATCTGAACGCCAATCCTCGGCAGTTCATTTAAACTATTGCCAACACAACAATAGCGTGAGGTTTTCTACAAATTAATTTGGGGGAAATATAATTACTGTAGACGTTTTTATTTATCTCGCGTGTGCTTATTTCCTGGAATTCTAGGGTCATTATCATCCATCAAGATACGATGTGCTGAGCCATCTAAGTCGTCATACTGACCACTTTTAGCCGTAAATATAAATGCTACGATAACGATCACCATAACAAAAACACCAATCATTAGTGTCATCGCTAATGCACTCATTAGTTCACCTAGGCTAGTTCCAATCGTTTAACACAAATTAGGCTCGGGGGAGCACTGGTTTGAAATTAAAACAAGCAATTTAGCGACTGCTTGATAATTACAAAATGTTTATACTTTTACATTAATTTTGATTATTAGACCAGTGTAATTGCGACTATTAATAATAAACTAGCTAAATAATCTACACTAAAAGCTTAATGAATAATATTACAAGCCATTCATATTACCCCATAATATGATCTATTTTTCGCCAAATACGTACGCAAGCTCCCAAGTGCACGGATAATTCATATCTGCTTGCTTAAATATTTCGTAAGCTGACTCAAATGCAGCAAAGCGTTGTTTACCAGTCAACCCCTTACTTCTATCACTATGGGCATTACTTGCACCTATACGCTTCATATCCATAAGCACTTCACGCACCTTCGGGTAAAGACTAACAATGGTTTCTTGATGAATCTGCACATTACGAAAACCTGCAGCCTCAACAGACTGTTTAAGTGTGTCGACACCCATAAAATCACTAGTGTGAACCAATCCATCCACTGATTTCCAACTGGCTTTAACTTCTTTTAATGTACCTTCAGTGAAAGTACTAAATGCCAACTGACCTTTGCCCATTAAACAGCGATGTATATGAGTAAGATTTTGAGTTAGATCATTACTCCATTGCAACATTAGGCTAGAAATGATGAGATCAAATGATTCATCAACGAATGGCAAACACTCCGCATCTGCACAGACCAGTGTCGCGCTTTTATTGATGACTGATAAACGCTTTTCGGTTTCTAACAACATTCGCTCAGCAAAATCTAATGCAACGATATTCGCTTGAGGATAGTCAACACACATTGCGGCGGTGACTTGCCCCGTCCCACAACCAATATCTAGTACAGACTGAACACCTTCTTTTGACTGCAGTGCTATTAGCTTCGCTGCGACCTGTTGTTGAAGAGCGGCAGACTTATCATAACGATGCGCTGCACGATCAAAACTCTGACGAGATTTGCGTTTATCATATGAACTCAAGGGACTATTTACTCGTGTGTTGTGAAATAAAATATAGTAATTTTTCTGCAAAGCGTTCTGGCTGAGTTAGCTGTGGCGCATGACCACAGCCTTCAAAGTAACTAACCATTATATCAGGGAAAGCATTTTGTAACGCCGCCCCTACTGCGACAGGGACTAATTGATCCAATTCTCCAAACATCCAGTGCTGGGCGGTAGTCAGTAATGATCTACTCTCCCGATAGTCACAATTTCTCAACCAAGACAAACCCAACGCTAACGTTGAGAGGCTCGTCACTTGCTTGGTCACCGCCTTCCTAAGTTGCTTTTGTATACCTGCCGCCGCGGATTCTCCCATGAACTGCAACGCAATGAAACGACGTAATGTCGTACTCTTATTATCCTGAAGGTTTTCAACGAACTTAGTCAGTATTTCAGGTTCAAGAGCGTTTGGCCAACTCGTTTTTTTTGTGAAACAAGGCGTTGAGCCAACCATCGTCAAACTTACTATTTTCTCTGGGTACTTTTTAGTGAATGCCTGCGCGACTAAACCACCCATTGACCAACCTAATAAATGACACTTCCCGTCAAATTGCTCAGCCAACCAATCAACGACATTATCCATGCTCATATTAGGCAATTCTGGCACCCCTGCATAACCAGGTAAATTAAGCGCTTGAAAAGGTATTTTATTGGCTATAAACGGCGATAAGGAATCCCATGATGAAGCATCCATTCCCCAACCGTGCAATGCTATTAGCGGTATCGAATCTATTGAAGAAAATGCGTTCAAAATGGACAACTCTTTGGTAATATTGGAGGATGGATATTATACTACCTCTTGTGCTTATCATCGTAGCCTATTTATTAGGATCTATTTCAACAGCAATTGTTGCATCAAAGTTGTTCAATTTTGCAGATCCTCGCTTGAATGGTTCCAAAAACCCTGGAACGACTAACGTCTTGAGATTAGGTGGTAAACTTGCTGCTGCTTTTACATTACTCGGTGATTTGCTGAAAGGCTTAATACCTGTCGTCATTGCCAAAAGCTTAGGGCTCTCTGACAATTGGATTGTCATTGTTGCTATAGCAGCATTCCTCGGTCACCTATTTCCTTTATATTACGGATTTAAGGGAGGCAAAGGCGTTGCAACGGCAATGGGTATATTTATAGGTATAAACCCTTTAGTAGGTTTGGTTGTATTGGCCACATGGGCATCTGCTGCTTTTGCGTTTAATATCTCATCGCTTGCGGCACTTATAGCATGCTTACTGGCACCCTTTTTCTTCCACTTAGTCACTCAATCCGCTGCATTTGGTATCGGCTTACTGGTGATCACAGCCTTTATTTATTGGAAACATATTCCAAACATTCAAAATATGTTGATGGGTACTGAGAACAAAATCTCTAAAAAGTAACCAATAATCAAACAACATATCAAGACTAAAAGACCTTTAAGCCACATAAAGCTACCACTCATCATATTCAGCCTGTATGCCACTACCTTGTACTCCCTAGTATACGGTTACGTCATTTGTCCTAGTTTGATCTACCCCGATCAGCTAATACTAAAAAATTCATACAGGCTGGGATGAGTGATGATATTTAAATTAGCCTCACCTTAACAAATCTTAATTACATACCTTTAGCCAGTCTGGCCTATACTATGTCTATGCATATGTTACTAATTGAAGACGATACTCAGACTGCAAGCTTTATACAAAAAGGTTTAGCAGAATCAGGCCACGTAGCTGATCACGCCGACAATGGGGAAGATGGATTCCATATGGCGCTGACAGGTCAGTACGATGTACTCATCATTGATCGTATGTTGCCCAAGAAAAATGGGTTAGATGTGATCAAAGAGTTACGTGAGCAAAAAATCAAAACACCTGTACTCATACTAAGCGCACTGGGTGATGTCGACGACCGCGTGGAAGGTTTACGCGCTGGTGGCGATGACTACCTTGTAAAGCCCTATGCGTTCAGTGAACTGCTCGCGAGACTGCAAGCCCTCGTACGACGTGCTAGCCCTGCTCAAGAGCAAACGTTATTACGCGTTCATGACTTACAGATGGATTTAATCAAGCACTCAGTTACCCGTGCTGGTCAAGTCATTCATTTACAGCCTAGAGAGTTTACTCTTCTGGAATACTTGATGCGTCATGCAAACGAAGTAGTGACACGCACCATGCTTCTTGAGAATGTTTGGGACTACCATTTCGATCCTCAAACAAATGTTATTGATGTTCATATCAGTCGCTTGCGCAGTAAAGTTGATCGTGACTTCACTCCAGCATTGCTGCACACAGTAAGAGGCGCGGGATACTCGCTACATGCGTCTTAAGCTAGTTAATACGACAGCGTTTAGACTATCCCTAGTCTATGCGCTGCTTTTTAGTATCATTAGTGCTGTCGCAGTCATGGTTATTTACGTGAACTCGTCTAATGAAATTAGAAAGCAAACCGATTATCAACTCCGTGTTGAAACTGAAGCACTACTGCAACTGTATTCTAGTGGCAAGATTACCGCTTTGACTCAAGAAATGAATCAGCTCAACACAGATGGTCGTGAGCGCTTCTTCCTCTACGCACTGTTAAAACGCTCTCAACGAGATCTTGCAAAAGAAATAGCGCCCAATAAAGACTGGAAAGCACAAGATCATGCTTATGCGACCGTTCCTCTTCAGACCGTTATAACGGCGCCTAAAACAAAAACTGAAGACTTCGATCAGCCCGCCCGAATTTTACTCACCCTACTGCCTGATGGTTATCAAATCTTGGTAGGGACTGACTTGTTTGAACGAGAAAAACTCTTCAAACGAATCTTAAACGTCATCGTTATCTTAATTGTCATCCTATTTACCGTCGCTCTTATCGGTGGTGCACTTATGGGTTACAGCGTATTGCGTCGAATCAATAATGTGCGTCAAACTGCTGGCGGTATTATCGATGGAGACTTAAGTCAACGCATGCAAGTGACTCAAAAGAACGATGAATTTGACCGTTTGAGCACAACATTAAACACCATGCTGTCACGCATAGAACAACTGATGCAAAGCATGCATCAAGTGACAGACAACCTCGCGCACGACCTACGAAACCCATTAAACCGTTTACGCAATCGTCTGGAAGTCTCACTGATTGAAAACCTCGATAAAGAGGGTTACCAGCAAGTTCAGCAAGAAGCGATTCAAGACATCGATGACATCATCAGAACATTCAACTCCTTACTGAGTATCGCGCAAGCTGAGTCAGGTAAAAATGCACACGACTGGTCTCTGATTGATTTGAAACCGTTCTTGGATGAATTGACAGAGCTGTATTCAATCGTCGCAGAAGAATCAAATATATCCTTTACCAGCAGTATTCACGGCACGTGTAATATTCTAGGTGATCACCAATTACTCGCTCAGGCTTTCACTAACTTACTTGATAATGCGGTGAAATTTACGCCAAAAGGCGGTGCTATAACGCTCTCAATGCATTTTATTGCCGATAAAGTTGTCATTGAGATTACCGATAGCGGCATTGGTATTCCGGTCGATAAACGTGAGAAAGTTTTTGAGCGATTTACCCGACTAGATAGCGCACGTAGCACACCTGGAAACGGCTTAGGACTAAGTTTGGTTAAAGCCGTTGTGGAAAGGCACCATGGTACGGTTGAATTAGTCGATAACCGCCCAGGCTTACGTGTCGTCGTTACGTTTGATGTTGTAAAACCTGAAAAACCGGTTAAAGTAAAAGCATTACCAAAACCAGATTAGCCGCCCGTTGCGCTCATGTGTCGCATAATAATCGGCTTCACTGTGACATCAAAATCATGACCTTTGGGCTTAATCGCCAAAGAGCCAATAATAGCTTTTCTTAGCGCGGTATCATCTGTTGGATTCGCTCTAACAACTGCTCTAAAATCAACAGAGTGTTCTTGCCCTAGACACAATAATAAACGCCCTTCTGCCGTCAGCCGCACACGATTACAGTCATCACAAAAATTATGACTGTGCGGTGAAATAAAACCAATGCGTGAAAGACTTTCATTCATACGGAAGTAACGTGACGGCCCACCCGTCTTTTCAGGAGTAGCCATCAAAGGATAACGCTCTTCAATGGTCTTTTGCACAAGGTCGCTCGAGCAATAAGACTTATCCCGATCATGCTCACCCATATCACCGAGCGGCATTTCCTCAATAAAGGAAATATCCATGTCACGCTCACGCACATATTCGATAAGGTCTAAAATTTCGTCATCGTTGTGATTTTTCATAATCACAGCATTAATCTTTACACTCTTGAAACCTTGAGTAAGCGCAGCATCAATTCCATCCAATGTCTTTTGAATATCACCGATACGCGTAATTGCTTTAAAGCGGTCCGCTTGTAAGGTATCAAGACTCACATTAATACGAGTCACTCCTGCACTTTTAAGCTCAGCAGCATACTTAGTCAGTAGTGTGCCATTAGTAGTGACCGTTAAATCTTCAAGTCCTTCCATAGCACCTAAGTCATTAAACAGCTTCATGACATTACGACGCGTCAATGGCTCACCGCCGGTAATACGGATTTTGGTCACACCCATATCCACATACTGTTGGGCAATACGCGCAATTTCTTCAAGCGTCAGTAATTTCGCACGAGGCATAAACTGCATATCTTCCGACATACAATAGACGCAGCGCAAATCACAACGATCCGTTACTGAGATACGCAAGTAATTGATTTGTCGTCCAAACTTATCGACAAGAGTAGTGGGAGGGGCTAACTCAGACATAGGAGGGGCTTCATTAAATTCTTCACTTCATTCTACACAGTGCCCGACAACAGCAATAGTCATTTAACGGAAACTTATGTTAATGATTGTTGGTACCAGTCATAAACAAAATCAGCAATCTGCTCTATGTTGTTCAAATCTAACCAAGGAACTTGATTGACGGTCGGCTGCTGTTCACTCGCAAACGCAATAATATTTTCATCATCCGTATATAGCAGCGGCTTATTCAACCCCTCTCGATGTAGCTCTATTTTAGGAAAGGACACCTGCTTAAAGCCTTCAACCAGCACCATATCCAAAACATCCGCGTTTAACATTGCTAACGACTCTTGCAGACTAGGCTCTCTACGACCATCTTTTAGATCTTGGATTAGTGCGACTTGGCTACGTGAAACTACCAACATTTGCTCCGCTCCTGCTTTGCGTAGCTCATAGCTATCCTTACCTTTGTGATCAACATCCAAGGTATGGTGGGCGTGCTTAATCATCGCAACTTTCAAACCGCGCTGGTTTAATAAAGGTAACAACTGCTTAAGAAGCGTCGTTTTTCCTGTTCCGCTAAACGCGGCAAACCCTAATACTGGCTTCACATAAACAATCTGCTGCTTTTTTTCAGGCAATGAAGCTTGAGCGGATTCGTATTGTTGCTTTTGCACTTCAGTATTGAAATTATGAAAAGCCTCAGGAGAATCACTAAAATCAGCAATCACCATATTATGTTCAGCAAACCACCGATCAACTTTACGCTCACCTCTCGCTAGAAACGCCTCTAAGCTAGGGAGTAAGCTCACAGAAATCAAAGAATGTATCGGTTGAATACGCTTACCGTCACTCGCAACAACGATTTCGGCATTTTCTTCTGTCTGTATTCGCGTTAACCGTTGAATGAAATCAGTCGGAATCAACACTGCATCACAAGGTAGCGCAACTAAATAATCTGTACTAATTTCATGCATTACACTGGCTATCCCAGCGAGCGGACCTTGAAAATTAGTTAAACGATCACCTATAACAGGATATCCATAAGCCTTATAAATCCCTAAATTTCGATTAGCGCTAATAACAACATTGACATCATAGGGTTTAAGTTGAGCTAAAATATGCTCAATAAGTGGCTTACCACAAACCTCTACCAACCCTTTATCTTGACCGCCAAAACGACGCCCTTGACCGCCCGCGATCACCACTACTGTTACGTTATCAAACATGCCAACTAGACTACCTTTAATATTGAAAAGTTACTTTAACAAACTCAGCTCTACTTGTACTAAAAACACTTATTTACACAATAAAAAATGCTATTAGTACCGCGTTAGGTAATCAGGTTAACAATATCTAATGACCGTAAAAAGGCTTTATCAACGGGCTGCACTTATTATCTAAAAACAGTATTTTGTAGCTTAACTACTTAATTTAAGTAAGAAAGATGTAATTTTTTTCTAAAAATAAGTATAAGATATATTGAATATGATGATTAATAAAGCCGATAATTTACGTTAATGTAAACTTTGCTCGTATTGCAAATTGACAAGTCTTATTAATCTCGATAGTTTTAACGCCGATTCCGCATAGCTTTTGACTGCGACACATTAAGCTTGTGGATTATTTGTTGTCATTAATTTGATAAATTTCCTGAAACTATTTGACCATCTCAGCAACTCGGAAAGATAGTTATTGCACTCCACCTCGAGGACTCATATTGCACTATGAATAGCTCTTTAATTGACCAAGGGATTGACTTAATGCTCTTTGGCATGGGAACTGTGTTTGTTTTCTTAGCACTGCTCATTGTTATCACCAGCGTCATGTCGAAAATCATTGTTACTTGGTTTCCAGAGAAGGTAGTTGAAGCTCCTACTCGTAAGAAGAAACCAGCCATTACAGGCGCAGCCATTGCACCCGCTACACTGAAGATTATTCAGGCAGCAGTAGAGCAACACCGCCAGCGTCAGTAACCACTGATATAACCGAACATCCAAATTTTTTGAGAATAGCCAAAGTACTATGAGTCAGAATTCAAATACCGAGAATAATTCCACGCAACCTGTACAGATTACGGACGTCGTTTTACGTGACGGACATCAGTCTTTGTTTGCGACACGCATGCGCCTTGCTGACATGCTGCCTATTGCTGAGAAACTTGATCAGGTTGGGTACTGGTCTGTTGAGACATGGGGTGGTGCAACCTTCGATTCTTGTATCCGTTTCTTGGGTGAAGACCCTTGGGACCGTATTCGCCAGCTTAAAGCGGCAATGCCAAATACCCCTCAGCAGATGCTATTTCGTGCACAGAACATTCTAGGCTACCGCCATTATGCTGATGACGTGGTCAACAAGTTTGTTGAGCGTGCAGCGATTAATGGTGTTGATGTATTCCGCGTGTTTGATGCGATGAATGATACTCGTAACCTAGAAACTGCCCTTAAAGCAGTTAAGGCGACAGGTAAGCACGCACAAGCAACGATGTCATACACGCTTAGCCCAGTTCATGACCTACAGGGTTGGTTGGACATGGCACGTCGTCTAGAAGACATCGGTTGTGACTCTATTTGTATTAAAGACATGGCTGGTCTACTGAAGCCCTACGTTGGTTTCGAGCTAGTGACCGAGCTTAAGAAAGTCGTTAATGTGCCAATTCACCTCCACTGTCACGCAACAACAGGTCTTTCTACAGCGACTAACTTGAAAGCTATCGAAGCCGGTGTTGATCGTGTAGATACGTCTATTTCGTCTATGTCGATGACTTATAGCCACTCGCCAACCGAATCTGTTGTAGCGATGCTTGAAAATACTCCTCGTGCAACGGGCTTGAAGTTGGAGCTATTAGAAGAGATAGCTGCATACTTCCGTGATGTACGTAAGAAGTACGCTAAATGGGAAGGCTCTCTACAAGGTATCGACTCACGCATTTTGTTAGCGCAAGTACCTGGCGGCATGTTAACTAACATGGAAGGCCAGTTAAGAGAGCAAGGCGCTGGCGATAAACTTGATGCCGTTCTTTTAGAAATTCCTAAGGTTCGTAAAGATCTTGGTTACATTCCTTTAGTAACACCAACCTCTCAAATTGTTGGTACTCAAGCAGTACTAAACGTATTAACTGGCGAGCGTTATAAAAAGCTTACTGGTGAAGCGGCAGGCGTACTACGTGGTGAATATGGTGCAACACCGGCACCTGTTGATGCTGAACTACAAAAGACAGCACTAGCAGGTGATGAGCTTATCACTTGTCGCCCGGCTGACTTGATTGATGATGAGTTGGATAAGCTAACTGAAGAGCTAGTATCAATTGCTAAGGAAAAAGACTTCAAGCTTACTGAAGGTGAAGGCTTAATTGATGATGTCCTGACTTACGCACTATTCCCACAAATTGGTCTTAAGTTCCTTGAGAACCGTGGTAACCCTGACGCATTTGAGCCTGTTCCAACAGGTAACGAAAGCGACACCGTTAAAACAGATGCTGGTGAAGAAGTTTACACGGTGACTGTTGACGGTGTTGATCACGTCGTTACTGTTGCAAACGGCGGTGATATCAGCGGTATTGTTCCAGCTTCTGTTACTGCGGCTAGCCCTGCAATCAGCGCAGCTGCTCCAGCAGCCGGTACTGGTGAAGGCTTCCCTGCTCCAATGGGTGGTAACGTATTTAAAGTACTTGCTGAACCAGGTGATCTTGTTGAAGAAGGTGACGTAATGGTCATCCTTGAAGCAATGAAAATGGAAATTACCGTTGTCGCGCCGAGAAGCGCAACAGTTGTCGAAGTCTTAGTGAAAGAAGGTGATGTTGTAGCACTGGGCGACACTTTGGTTACACTGGCCTAGGACGAGACTAATGGATAATCTATTAACACTCTGGAACGACTCCGGAATCGCTCAGCTACATTTTGGTCAAGCGGCCATGATGATAGTTGGTTTAGGATTACTATTCCTTGCAATCAAAAAAGGCTTTGAGCCTTTGCTACTAGTACCTATTGCTGTTGGTACGATACTAGTCAACATACCTGGCACAGGTATGGAAGCTGCGCCTGTTTATGATGCAGCGGGTCACATGACTAGTCCTGGCGGGATGTTGTATTACATCTATAACGCCGGTATCGCCTCAGGCATGTTCCCACTGATCATCTTTATGGGTGTTGGTGCGATGACTGACTTTGGTCCGCTACTAGCAAATCCTAAGACATTATTATTGGGTGCAGCAGCGCAGTTTGGTATTTTTGCGACCGTACTTGGCGCAGTAGCGCTTAGCTCTATGGGTATCTTAGATTTCACAATCAATGATGCAGCAGCGATCGGTATTATCGGGGGAGCAGATGGCCCAACCGCTATCTTTGTTGCCAGTAAGTTGGCACCAGACCTGTTAGGTCCGATTGCCGTAGCAGCTTACTCATACATGGCGCTAGTTCCAATCATTCAACCACCAATCATGCGCGCACTGACGACGCCTGCTGAACGTGCAATCGCGATGACTCAGTTACGTCCGGTAACAAAATCTGAAAAGATTGTGTTCCCACTAGCTGTACTTATCTTGGTAGCAATGGTCTTGCCTAGTGCAGCACCATTACTGGGCATGTTCTGCTTTGGTAACTTGATGCGTGAGTCTGGTGTTGTTGAGCGTCTAAGCGACACTGCTCAAAATGCATTGATCAATATCGTAACGATCTTCCTAGGTTTAGGTGTTGGCTCGAAAATGAGTTCTGACAAGTTCCTTAACTGGGAGACGCTAGGTATCTTAGGTCTGGGTGCATTAGCATTCTGTATTGGTACTGCGTCAGGTGTATTGCTTGCTAAGATTATGAATAAGTACAGCAAGACACCGATCAATCCACTGATTGGTTCTGCGGGTGTATCAGCAGTTCCGATGGCGGCACGTGTATCCAACAAGGTCGGACTTGAGGCGAATCCTCATAACCACCTACTCATGCATGCAATGGGTCCAAACGTTGCGGGTGTTATTGGATCTGCGATCGCAGCGGGTGTAATGATTAGTATGGTAGCGGGTGCTGGTGGTTAAACACCAATAACGCGTACTGCATAAAAAGGCCGATCGTAACTGTTCGGCTTTTTTTGTGTCTGATGTTTTTTAAAACTCAACGATTAAATACGCCATATTCCTTTCAGAACTCATTACGCTACACGTTCGCTATTCAGCGCATGACTCATAAACAAACCTTTCTCAGTACACGCGCCATCGAAGGTACTCATAAGAATATCATCTAGTGTTTCCACCAATGGTTGCTCAATCAAACCATCAAGCCGCATTTGAATCATTCTCAACGCTGAACCAAAAATAGATGAGAAAGCAACGGAGTCATTTAACGGCAGAAACTCACCACGCGCCTGTCCCTCTTTTATAATCTCACTGATCTTTATAAAACCAGAGGTATCGTAGATGCTTGGCTGGTTGGCCAATAAATCTGCATGTCGCATATTCAAAATATAAGAAATAATGTAGGGATGCGAGTCTGTATAAGTAAACAATAAACGGATTATCTCTGCACACTGCGCCACTGGTTTCTCACTCATTGCCATTCCATCTTGGACAACTTCATCAAACTCAATGGCCACATGATCAAAAAGGGCTTTAGCAATCCCCTCCTTACCTCCAAAGTGATTATAGATTGAGCCAATACTCACAGACGCTTGTACTTGTATTTGGTGTATAGAGACGGTGTGGAAGCCGTTTTTTGCAAACAACTCAAGTGCAGCGGTCAAAATACGACAATCGATAGGCTCAGGCGTTGGGTTCGGTTTTTTTAGATATGGCATATTTAGGATAATACAACTCACCTTAAAAACTATCAATTGACAAAAGTGAAGGTTCATTCTATTTTTACTGATAAATTAGCCATACACCATATTAAACACGGAGTTCAACCATGAAGTGCAAAGCAGCAATCGCCTGGGGCCCAAAACAAAAGCTAGAAATCGAGGATGTAGAAGTAGCAGGTCCTAAAGAAGGTGAAGTTCTTCTAAAAGTACACGCAACAGGCGTTTGCCACACTGACGCTTTCACTATGTCTGGTGAAGATCCAGAAGGTGTATTCCCTGCTATTTTGGGTCACGAAGGTGGCTGTGAAGTAGTAGAAGTTGGCTCAGGCGTTAAAAACCTTGAAGTTGGCGATCACGTGATTCCACTGTATATCGCTGAGTGCGGCGACTGTGAGTATTGCAATACCACTAAGTCAAATCTATGCCAGACAATCGCGCCAACAATCTGGACTGGTTTTATGCCTGACGGTACACGTCGCTTTAAAGCGCGTGGACAAGATATTTATCACTACATGGGCTGCTCAACCTTCTCTGAGTATACGGTTGTTCCAGAAATCGCACTAGCAAAAATCAACAAAGCAGCACCACTCGATAAGGTGTGCTTACTTGGTTGTGGTGTTACAACGGGTATTGGTGCAGTGTTGAATACGGCTAAAGTGGAAGCAGGTGCTACTGTTGCAGTATTTGGTTTAGGCGGCATTGGTCTTTCATGCATTCAAGGTGCCGTTATGGCGGGTGCTTCACGTATTCTAGCGATAGACGTTAACCCAGATAAGTGGGAAATGGCTAAAGCACTTGGCGCAACTGACTTCGTTAACCCAAGCGAAATCGGTGGATCAACAAGCGAATACATTCAAGAACTTACAAACGGCGGTGTTGACTACTCATTTGAGTGTATTGGTAACGTACACGTTATGCGTGACGCACTAGAATGTACGCATATGGGTTGGGGCGTTTCAACGGTTATCGGTGTTGCTGGTGCTGGTCAAGAAATCCAGACTCGTCCATTTAACCTTGTGGTTGGTCGTACATGGAAAGGTTCTGCATTTGGTGGCGTTAAAGGCCGTACAGAGCTGCCAGGATACGTTGAGCGTTATATGGCGGGCGAGATCGAGCTAGACAGTATGGTGACGCACACGATGGGCCTTGAAGACATAAACAAAGCCTTTGACCTGATGCACGAAGGTAAAAGCATCCGCTCTGTAATCTTGATGTAAGGACGCCTCATGCAAAAAATTGAAAGTATTAAAGAGTGTGGCGGTTATTTAAACCGCTACACACATCGGTCAGCCGTTAATAACTGCGAAATGACGTTCTCTGTGTACCTACCACCTCAAGCAGAAGCTGGCCCTGTGCCCGCGCTGTACTGGTTGTCAGGCCTAACGTGTAATGATGATAATGCACGTACCAAAGCTGGCGCACAACGTTATGCTACGGAACACGGTATCGCGATTGTTTTCCCAGACACTAGCCCACGTGGCGATGATGTTGCGGACGAAGCAGACCGTTATGACCTCGGAAAGGGAGCAGGCTTCTACGTAACAGCGACAGAAGCACCATACTCAGCTAATTACAATATGTACGAGTATGTAACGGATGAATTACCTGCGTTATTAGAGGCAGAGCTGCCGCTACTTGCAGGCATTAAATCAGTATCTGGTCACTCTATGGGCGGTCATGGTGCATTAATATGTGCATTGAAAAACCCTGACGGCTATCGCTCTGTCTCAGCATTCTCACCAATCTGTAACCCAATAAACTGCTGCTGGGGTAAAGGATGTTTCACAGCGTATTTAGGTCGCGATGAAAGCACTTGGGGCGACTACGACGCAACGGAACTCGTAAAGAATGGCGCGCGCGTGTCCAATATTCTTATCGATTCTGGTTTAGCGGATGAGTTTTATGATGAAGGTCAACTGCTACCAGAAAACCTAAAAGCAGCCTGTGATGCTGTCGGACAACCGTTAGAACTACGTTTACAAGCAGGTTACGACCATAGTTATCACTTTATCGCATCGTTTATCGGTGAGCATATTGCTTATCATGCAGCCGCACTAAAAGCAGGTTAAACTGCTAAGTACGTTTACTTATTGGCACCTGTTGCATGCAAAACTTTGCTATTTTATTGATTGGATTTACCCTTTTCAGTTCTCTGCTGTTGGCGTTCACACAAATACGCGGCAGCACAGAACAAGAAGGGATATTTTCAAGAGTCTCAGCAATCGTTTTGCTACTCGGTATTTCCGGCTTGCAACTAGCTCATTTAGGCTTTCTAAATGGCACCCATGACACCATAAACTCTTCATTATATCTGTGCTTACTGTTTATTATTGCACCCAGCTTTTATGGCTTTAGCATCGTGTTATTAGGCAGTGAAAAGACTAAACAACCCGCTCAGTTTCTTCACTATTTACCTGCCCTTGTTTGCTTGTTTTTGCCTAACACCATTATTTACCCTTGGGGCTTTTTGGGGGCATTTTTAGTCGGTACTGGCTACCTCGTTTGGATTGCCGCTAGACTCTACCAACTCAAAGAACAACGCAGTCGCTTTAAGGCTGAACTGTTTGGGTTAGCGGCTTTATTCTGTATTGCAGTCCTTGTCATATTACTCGCCTTCTCCATGCCACTCATTGCTGAGAGATGGTTTTTTACCCTGTACTCCATACTGATCGCTTCAGCAGTATTTATGGTCATGCTCGTACTAATGATGTCACCTAAAGTCATTGAAAATGTGAGTGAAGTGGCTAAAGCGGTTTATGCAGAATCAACGCTTAAAAACATCGATGAACAAGCAACACTACAGCAACTTGATAAGCTGATCATCAACGATAAACTCTACGAACAAGAAGACTTGAAGCTTTCAACACTGGCTGATTTATTGGACCTGACGACGCACCAACTCTCTGAACTAGTAAACACACGACTCAACAAAGGCTTCTCTCAATACATAAGAGAGCACCGCATCAACGCAGCAAAGCGACTATTGATTGATGAGCCAAGTGCCTCGGTATTATCCATTGGTTTGTCTGTAGGTTTTACCAGTCAATCTAATTTCTATGCAGCTTTCAAAGAGCTAACAGGCATCCCTCCGGGCAAGTATCGTAGACAAGAGAATAGTACGTCTTAAAATAACCTGATTTATAGCTGCTTATTTTTACTATAACGCTGAGTGTATTATCTTAAGTTAACAACACCAATCAGTTGATGTTGTGGAGTGGATGGTAGTGTAGATTAGCGACACTATTTACGATTATGCAGTTACCCTATTCAACAGGAATAATTCAATGAGCAATAAGACATGTTTGATCACCGGCGGCTCTGGCTTTATCGGCTCAAGCCTTATTCCCGTGTTACTAGATAAGGGCTATAAAATAACCGTACTGAGTCGTGAAGCTGAAAAAACCAAACAACAGTTCGATAATAAGATCGAAACAATCACACGCATTGGTGCAATTAGTGGTCGAGAGCATTTTGACGTAGTTATCAACCTTGCAGGCCAAGGTATCGCTGATAAAAAATGGTCTGATAAAATCAGAAAACAACTCCGCGCTAGCCGTATTGATACAACTAAAGATCTTATTGCTTACTTTGAGCGAGCTACTGAAAAACCCAGCGTGTTTATAAGTGGCTCTGCGACCGGCTTTTATGGATTAAAAGGCGATGAAAAGCTAACTGAAAAGTCCATTGGTGATAAAAGCTTTTCTAGCAGATTGTGTAAAGACTGGGAAGCTGCCGCGAAAAAGGCTGAAGCACTGAACATTAGAGCTTGCTACTTACGCACAGGGATTGTGTTAGAGAAAGACGGTGGGGCATTGACTAAAATGCTTCCCCCATTCAAATTTGGGCTGGGCGGGCCGATGGGCTCAGGCAAGCAATTTATGTCTTGGATTCACCGAGATGACCTTGTCAGTATGATCTGCCACATTATAGAAACAGAAACGTTATCAGGCCCAATTAATGGGACGGCACCGACACCGGTTGATAATAAAACCTTCTCTAAAGCACTGGGTAAAGCGTTAAACCGCCCTGCTTTCTTACCGCTACCCGGCTTTGTTTTAAAGCTGTTAATGGGAGATATGGGTAAAGAGTTACTACTATGTGGTCAACGTGTGATCCCAGAAAAAGCGGTCTCGAGTGGCTTCGAGTTCAAATACTCTGATATTGATGAGGCGTTAAACGCTATATTGAGTAAGTAATTGTGTGGAGCTATACTGATCGCCGCAAAGACTAATGAGGAAATTAAATGCTTGAAACACTGTTTGAAAACAACAAAAAGTGGGCTGCTAAAATGCTCAAAAGAGACCCTCATTTTTTTGAGGCGCTTCAACAACAACAAACACCAGAATACTTCTGGATCGGTTGCTCTGACAGTCGCGTTCCTGCAAACGACATACTAAACCTTCAACCAGGTGAAGTATTCGTACAGCGTAATGTTGCAAACCAAGTCGTTCACTCAGACATGAACTGCCTAACAGCACTTCAGTTTGCCGTTGACGTGTTAAAAGTTAAACACGTTATCGTCTGTGGTCACTACTCTTGCGGTGGTATTAAAGCGGCACTCGGACGTGAGCGTCATGGCCTAGTTGATAACTGGCTGCTACATGTACGTGACACCATGACAAAACATGAAAAAAACTTAGACTTAATTGAAGATGAACAAGAGAAACTCGACCGTTTATGTGAAATAAATGTTGTTGAGCAAGTCAAAAACATCTGCAATACAATGACCATCGAAGATGCTTGGGCTAGAGGCCAAGAAGTCGCTGTACATGGACTGATTTATTCTATTAATGACGGACATCTTCGCGATCTTGATCTCACTATCACAACCAACGAAGAAGAAGAAATTAACTACCAGAAAGCGTGTAACAAAGTTTTCAGTTAAGCCATTAATGCAGCCAGAAATAACGCTCTGGCTGCATTAATTCTTTAGCCCATCAAGTCTTTTTCAAAGCGCTTACTACTCTCAGAAACATACAATTCTGAAAAATGCACCTTCACCATGTCACTAGACTGTGACCATGTGTGGCAAGAGTTCAACGCAAGCACCGCACTAGCCTTGCGTACCTTCTCATCCGACAGTGGGAATATCGCTTGAACCGCGGTTGTCGCAATCGGCTTTAACAAGTCATGCAAATGCGTACAGCCCTGAATACCACCCAACAACTCTCGTGTTTTACTATGCCAGCCAGGACCAATACGCGTACCCTCTAGCTTCTTAAACGCCTTATTAATACGCGTACACATACCAAATGGCATTGAGTCCATAGCCGCTGACACCTTATGAATCAAGAATTGCTTATCTAGCGTAATACGCAAATGCATATCATGGTACGGCTCATCCGTTGCCCATGAGTTGCCTTCTTCATTCTCTGCAATATCATAAGTTTTGATATCCGTCATGCGTGCATCGATATCCCACAAACCGTCCTCACGGCGAAAGGCATCACAGTAGACACTTCTTCGGTGTAAAAGCTCTCGCTGGGCGGGTTCTGGTAACGGCATTTCTGGGTATACTCCTGTAATTAAAGGTGTTATTTATTTTTAATACGTCCGATACTAACAGTGTGACAAGACTCACGAAAACAACATAAGCGGATACTTTACTGATAAGACCAATTATTAATAGTAACTAGCTCATTTACCAATAGTGAACCCCCTATTTCCCCTACGTCATGCAGCCCTTTCATCTTTATCTAACTCACCGTAATATTTAAATTTAAGCGCAAGATTGTACAATCTTGCCAAAAGAGATCAGTGTTAAACTAATTAAAACCACCACATACAAAGCAATTCTCTATCTAGGCCAGCCCATGCATAACAACCAATCTAACTACAGTTATGCAAAAGACCTTGGCGGTTTGGAGTTACTTCACGCACGTTATACCAATCAGACCTTTTCAAAACATGTGCATGATGGCTTTTGCATTGGAGTTATCGAATCAGGCGCACAACGCTTTTACCGCTCTGGCAGCAATCATTTGGCCGCTAAAAACAGCATTATTATTGTCAATGCAGACCAAGTTCACGATGGCTGTCGTGCCACTGACAATGGTTGGTCCTATCGAGCCATTTACCCAAAGCCAGAAAAGTTAATGGCCATTTCAAGTGAATTCCAAAACAGTAGTGACACTGCCATTCCTTGGTTTCCAGATGCCGTGGTACATGACCCAATCGTCGCTAATCAACTTCGCCAGCTATACACTTGCTTGCAACAGTCGACCAATCAGCTGCTGCGTGAGTCAATGTACCTAGCCAGCATGACTAGCTTGATCAGTAGGCACAGCAAACAGCGAACTCGTCTACAAACACTCGGCAAAGAGCCGAAAGCCGTACAGCTAGTACGAGAGTATATCGATAGTCACTTTGACCAAAACATCTCACTGGCAGCGCTTGCTAGCCTGTCAGGACTAAGCCCTTTCTACCTTGCACGGTTGTTTGCGAAAACGACTGGACTACCACCACACGCCTATCAAAACCAACGACAAATACACTCTGCAAAACAACAACTACTGAGTGGAGTGAAACCATCAGAGGTTGCCGCGAGCTGTGGCTTTACCGACCAAAGTCATTTCAACCGCCATTTCAAAAAGGCATTCGGCATCACACCCGGTGCTTACCAACGCATGATGAAAATCTCACATTAGCGCAAGTTTGTACTATAAACACCTCGCAAGAACGCTCTAAACTAAGCCCTCACCACTAAATAAAGAATGACATGAGACAAACGCTAAGTTTCACCCCATCAGCAAAGAGTGAGTTTCTCGCCGGTGCGCGCCACACCACGCCGCTCATTATCGCAGCAACACCCTTTGCGGTTATCTATGGCGCACTCGCTATTGCCAATGGTATTCCTGAGTGGGTGATTATGGCGATGTCGATCTTTGTCTTTGCTGGCGCCTCACAGTTTATTGCGGTCGCACTCATTGCTAGTGGCACTCCTTTTGCCGTCATCGTACTTACGGTCTTTGTCGTCAACTTGAGACACTTACTGTACTCAGCATCTCTCATGCCACAACTTGCCCATGTGCCCCGCTTACTGCGCGTACCCATGGCATTTTGGATGACTGATGAAACCTTCGCTATCATTAAGCACAGACAAACAGGCGACAATGATCAAGCAGGATTCATTCCCTATTACCTTGGCTCTGCCTTATTTATGTACAGCAATTGGTTTTTCTTTAGCTGGGTAGGTATGGCAATGGGACAAAGCATCCCTGATATTGCTAACTGGGGATTAGACGTGGCGATGGTCGTTGCGTTTGTCGGCATCGTTGTTCCCGCATTGCAGCGACGCGCTGACTGGGCCTGTGCGTTCACCGCAGCCATCAGTATTTGTCTCACCCACGACTGGCCACATCAGACAGGACTGCTGTTTTCATCCTTACTCGCAATTGGCGTCGCAATGGTCATTGAATATTTACAACGTGAGGTCGTGAAATGAGTTACGGGTTACTGATCTTAGGTATGGCGCTACTGACCTTCATACCTCGTTACATTCCCTTTGCCTTAGCAGGACGCATTAGCATCCCGCTTTGGCTGTCTAAGGCGCTCCACTTCGTTCCTACCGCAGTTTTGACATGCATTATCGTTAAATCAACCTTGGTGCAAGACGGTGAGATATTTATCGCGTTTCAAAACCATTATTTAATAGCAGCGATTGCGGCATTTATTACATCACTGGTATCACGTAATTTGTTACTGACGGTGCTGGTGGGATTGGTTTGTTTCGGTGTGCTTAAGTGGATTTAAAGTGGATCTGAATTAAACGCAAAACAATTGAGATAGATCAAGGAATCGTAATAACACTCGGTGTAAATTCAGTTTATCGCTTTGAAACTAAAGACTACTGAGAACACTATGTCTGACCCATCATTAATCAATACAAAATCCAGCATCATCGCCATCGTTATTGGCCTGATCATTTGGTTTGTCATTCCCGTTCCTGAGGGCGTAACGCCAGACGCTTGGCACTTACTCGCGTTATTCGTCGGTACGATCGCTGCCATCATCGGCAAAGCTATGCCTATTGGTGCCATTGCGCTGCTTGCGATTACACTCGTTGCCGTCACAGGCGTGACCAGCGATAACCCTTCAACAGCGATGAAAGATGCCCTGAGTGGCTTCTCCAATTCACTGATCTGGTTAATCGGTATTGCTATTATGATTTCACGAGGCCTCGTTAAAACAGGTTTAGGAAATCGTATTGGCTACAACTTCATCGCCTTATTTGGTAAGCGCACTTTAGGTATAGGTTACTCGCTAGCGATATCTGAGCTATTAATTGCCCCTGTAACACCTAGCAATACGGCTCGTGGTGGCGCGATTATCCATCCGGTCATGAAGTCCATCGCGGCAAGCTTTGACTCCTCACCTGATAATGGAACATCTCGGAAGATCGGACACTATTTAGCGCTGGTTAACTATCAAACCAACCCAATCACTTCCGCCATGTTTATCACTGCTACAGCGCCCAATCCACTCATTGTGGACTTAGTTGCCAAAGCAACTGGCTCAGAAGTCAGTATTACGTGGGGCATGTGGGCGTTAGCGGCTTTCGTCCCCGGCATACTTTGCATATTGCTGATGCCATTAGTGATCTACCTAATTTATCCACCAGAAATCAAATCAACACCTAGCGCACGCACCTTTGCTAAAGACAAATTAGCGGAAATGGGCTCAATAAAAGGCGCAGAGAAAATCATGATCGCGGTATTCTTGGGAATGATTTTATTGTGGGCAAATATTCCCAGCATGATCTTTGGTGACGAGTTTAAATTTAACTCCACCACCGTCGCCTTCTTAGGCCTCTCAACGCTACTCGTCACCAAGGTACTCACGTGGCAAGACATACTGGGAGAAAAGTCAGCTTGGGACACTATTATCTGGTTCTCAGCCCTAGTTATGATGGCAAGTTATCTCGATAAGCTAGGCCTTATTTCTTGGTTCTCAACATTCATTGGCGGCAGTATCGGTGCACTTGATTTAGGTTGGGAATTATCAGTCGCCATACTGATCGCGATCTACTTTTACGCACACTACTTTTTTGCCAGCACTACCGCACACATCACCGCCATGTTCGCCGCGTTCTACACGGTTGGTTTAGCACTCGGCGCTCCACCTGTATTCCTAGCATTTATGTTGGCAGGCGCGTCATCGCTAATGATGACCCTAACGCACTACGCGACAGGGACTGCGCCAGTGATCTTCGGCTCAGGTTTTGTGTCTATGGGCGACTGGTGGAAGACAGGCTTCATTATGAGCATCGTCAATCTCACTATTTGGACGGTTGCAGGAAGCTTGTGGTGGAAGGCGTTGGGGTATTGGTGATCTGTTTGTAGCATAACAAAGCCTCAGCAACTAACTACATTGCTGGGGCTTTTTCATTTTAATTATCTACGTCTTCTTTTCTTACCAAAAGATGCGTCGCTTGATTTAGCTATTCTTCCAAAACATTAAATCGGGATTGGTCTTCCTGTTTTTTATAGCCGAGCACATCTTTAATTTTAACAACTACAAGACGTTCAGAACCGACCCTACGAAATGGAATTTCACCCTTACTCAACAACTCGTCGAAATACGGTTGACTAACATTTAAGAAATCAGCCGCCTGTTGAGTATTTTGATAGTGCTCAATTTTTTGGGCAGTTGGAAATTGAACCACATTTGAACTAGTCATGCCTCTTTCTTCCTAAAGCTAGTAAAGCAGCCTCAGAATAAACGAGGTTAGCTAAATAAACACTAAATTTTCCCTAGTTTGATATTTATCAAATCACTTAAATTCAAAAGCTCCTATATTGCAGAAAACATCCTCATATTAGGAATAAACAAAATGTCAGATACCAACATAGATAATAAACGTAGACGTTTTCTTATCAAAGCGACTTCAGCCGTCGGCACAGTAGGCCTTGGTGCAATAGTAATTCCATTCATTAGCTCATTAACGCCCAGCGCTCGTGCCTTAGCCGCTGGAGCACCTGTAGAAGTTGATATTAGTAAGGTCTAGCCGGGACAGCTAATACGTGTGATATGGCAGGGAAAACCTGTGTGGGTAGTGAATCGCACAAAAGAAATGCTAGATGCATTACCGAGTGTAAACCCTAAGTTAAAAGACCCTACGTCTTAAGCTGGATTGACGCTAGATTTACACCGTATACAAAACAGAGCATTGGAAAGCTAACAATTCATGCGACTAAGCTATAAAATCCCCTTCACAAACTAACTTGAAATAAACAGGGATTAAATGACAAACCGCCAATCAAACATAATTTTTTACGGTGTTATTGCATTAGTTATTTATGGACTAGGAGTTAACCATTTTTATCCTGAGTTTTTTGAGAACCTGTCAAAGAGTAAAGAAGAAATCTCAATACAAGAGGCTGTTGCACAAGGTGAACACACTAAAGCGCTCCCTATTTATCAGCAATTGGTTGATAAGCGAATCAGTGATAACGATGAAAATACTATTGAAACAGCTGACCTATACGAAGGCATGGCAGGCTCATACGCACAGCTTGATAATAAAGTAGAAGAGAAAGCCCACTACTTGAAGTCTTTGAACATTAAGCTTCAGTTGAAAAAAGTTAACTCGTATAGCGTTGCAAGTACTTACTTCAAGCTGGGTGTAAATGCTGAAGATGATAAGCAATTCGATCAGGCACAAAGTTACCTTGAACAATCACTCGCAAAACGATTAGGCGATACAGTAGCAATAAGTGAAGACGAAGGTGTGTTTGAAGGTTACCAAAACACTCAGCTACGGTATAAGCGCCTTAATAATCCAGACACTATAGCTACGTTTATAAAGCTAGGCGCACTCCATGAGATGAAGCAGGAGTACCCTGTGACTAAGGATTATTATGAAAGAGCGTTGGCTGCAAGCAAGTTAACGTTTGGCGAAGATAATGAGAAGACGCTGGAAATAATGGAGTTGCTTAAGCAATTGACCCCTTAAGCCTTTGGGTCTTAAACAGTTGGTGCTTTGAGCATATTAGCGTCAAGGGCAAGCTGCGTAAGACTCTCAACTACCACCGTAGGCTCAACGCCCCAAGGGTCAAATACAGTAGATTGACTACGCTGTATCCAAGCTGTTTTTAGCCCTGCTGTAGCCGCACCGATCACGTCAAATGGGTTACTAGAAATCAACCACGTCTCAGCTACAGTAGCGCCACCCGTTTTCACCATGTGTGCATAAACATCTGGATTAGGCTTGAAAGTCTGAAGCGGGTCAACACTAACAACCCCATCAAACAACTCCCGAATACCCGCATTCGCCAGTAAACCTTCTACCGCATCCGCAGTGCCATTTGAGAACGCATACATTTTGTGGCCAGCTGATTTTAGCGTCGTTAGTGACTCGATCACATCCTCAAATGCTGGTAACACTCGATATTCTGCCAGCAACGAAGACTTCTGTGAATCACTTAAGCCAGTACTTAGCATTTGATCAACATAATCCAAGGCCTGACTTGTACAGACACTAAAGGGTTGATAGCTATTCATTAAGCCTCGGCGAAACGAGTACTCTAACTGCTTATCTCGCCAAACATTTGAGAAGGTTTGAGCGTTGTCACCGATATACTCTTGCAAGCGAGTGACAACCCCGTGGGTATTGATCAGTGTGCCGTAAATATCAAATGCTATAACTGTCGCCATCATCCTTTCCTCAATTCTTATTTAGTCGCTAGTGCCAATGGTAACGTCTTATTTGACGTAAATGGATGCAAATTGAAATAGGTAGCGAGTGAACCCACTACATAACTTTCCAAGCCTGTGACTGAAGTAACTTAGGATAAGCCATACCTAAGGTGATGCCACGCATCAGCATAAACAGCATCAAGCTCAACCACAGACCGTGATTACCCATTGCCGAGATCAGCACCAACGATGCAATGATATAAACGGCCAGAGAAATACCCACAGTATTTCGCATCACTTTAGTCGCCGTCGCACCAATAAATACACCGTCGAACTGGTAACTCCAAACAGTAATAAGTGGCGCAAATATCAACCAAGGTAAGTATTCATTTGCTAACGTAATGACTTCATCATTGACCGTCATAACACTAATTATCCACGAACCAAACAGCGCGTAAAACACCACTAGTAAAACGGCCATAATACCGGCCCATAAGCTACTCGACTTCACTGACTGAATAAACGCAGGACGGTTTTTTGCACCATAAGCACCGCCCGACAACGCTTCAGCGGCATGAGCAAAGCCATCTAAGCCATAGGCCATGGTTTGAAACAAATTAATCAAGATAGCGTTTGCTGCTAAGGTCGCGACACCAAACTGAGCACCTTGTGAAGTAAAGTAGAAAAATGCACTCGTGAGTAACAATGTACGAATAAACAAATTGCCATTAACAACAAACATCGCCTGCAAAGCACTTTTCTCGTACAAGGCTTGAAGCGTGTTTTTAGTGTCCCGCCAATCAACCTTCAAGTACTCACGTAACAGCCACAAACCGACAATAGCAGCGATGTAATCACTGAGCGCCGAGGCTAAAGCAACACCTGAAGAGTCCCAACCTAAGTAACTAACAAATAAAATATCTAGGAACAGGTTACAACCGTTTAGCAGTAGTTGAATGAGTAACGCTAAGCGCATGCGCTGCATACCAATCAAAGCACCTAAAATGCAGTAATTGATAAAGGTCGCTGGGGCACTAAAAATACGTATTGAATAGTATTCATCAACCAGAGGAGTGATCGTTTCGCCTGCGCCCATGAAGTACAAAGCGAGGCTAGCGATGGGCTGCTGTAGCACTATCAGTAACAACCCGCAGACAACAGCAATCGTTAATGCACGAAGTAAACTGAAGCTAACTTCTTGGTCGTTATTAGCACCATGGGCTTGTGAAACAAACCCGGTGGTGCCCATTCTGAGAAAGCCAAACACCCAAAACACACTGCTAAATATGATCGCACCAACCGCCACAGCACCCATATATTTAGGGTCATCTAACTGACCAACGACGGCTGTATCAACCATACCTACCAGCGGTACTGATAGGTTAGATAGAATAATGGGCCAAGCCAGTAGCAGTACTTTCCAATGCCATTGTTTGGTAGTGCTAGGGAATTGTTCTGACTGCATTTAAGTGTGTCGTTTAATCTTTGCCAAAACAGTCAGCAAAATCATTTTGCTGCATTGAGTGAGCGGGGTTGTCACAATTTGGCTTACCAACGACTTTTGAAGGTACACCCGCAACGGTGGTATGAGGGGCTACATCGGTTAATACAACACTACCCGCTCCTACTTTAGCGCCACGACCTACTTTGACATTACCCAAAATAATAGCACCTGCACCAACCAATACTCCTGAGCAAATCTTAGGGTGACGATCGCCAGTTTCATTACCGGTTCCACCTAAGGTCACTTGCTGCATGATCGAGACGTTGTCACCGATCACCGCGGTTTCACCAACAACAATACCCGTTGCATGGTCAAACATAACGCCCTTACCAATGCGGCTCGCAGGGTGAATGTCGACACCAAACACTTCCGAGTTACGGCTTTGAATAAACATAGCAAGCTCTTTACGATTATCATCCCACAAGCAATGTGCAAGCCGGTGTGACTGAATCGCTAGATAGCCTTTTAAGTTGAGTAATATAGTCAACATAGAATCAATCGCAGGGTCACGTTCAAACACCGCTCTCAAGTCATGCTTTGCATTATTGATCACATCTGGGCAGCGCTTATAGGCGTTTTCAAACAGCTCGCGAATAGCCATTGCAGGCATCACATTATCAGCAATCTTATTCGATAAGATAAAGCTCAAGCTCGCTTCAAAGTTTGGATGGTTCAGAACACAAGCGTAGACATAACTCGCCAACAAAGGCTCTGTTTTAATGACTTCACTGGCTTCTTTATTTAATGTTGCCCACACGCTTATTGAACTCATAAGTTCTTTCTCAACTTAGCAATTATTAGATTTGAATAGGTAGTATAACCGACTCAGTTATTGATCAGGTAGTAAGCGCATTATTTTACCGCTATCCGTGCTGAAATAGACATGACCATCAGTCGCAACCAGCAAGGCTCTAATTCGTTCACCTAATGATTCCAGCAAACGTGTCTCTTTCACAGGCTTTCCTGACTCATCTAACTTAATATGGTTGATGTGTGTCAGCACTAATGCACCGAGCAGCAAGTCGCCCTCCCAGTCAGGAAAAACGTCACCTCTGTAAACAACCAAACTACTTGGCGCAATCGATGGAATATAAACCTTCACAGGCTGCTCCACTCCCTCTTTTTCAGTACCTTCACCCACAGCTATGGGCCCCCAGTACTCTTTACCATATGAAATGACAGGCCAACCGTAGTTTTTACCCTGCTCAATAATATTAATTTCATCGCCACCGCGAGGCCCATGCTCCGCTTCCCACAGTCGCTGAGTTTTTGAGTCGAAGGTCAGTCCTTGAGGGTTTCTATGACCATAACTATACGTTTCTCGTAAAGTACCATCACGCTTCATCCGAATAATTGAACCCGCATCATTTTCTAAGTTTTGGGCATTCTCTCGTACACCCCTGTCACCGATACCAAAATAGACAAAACCTTGATCATCAAATGCAATACGACTACCAAAGTGCTGGCCTTTATCTGTGCCTGAGTTACTGACGAACAAATCGGTCCAATCAACAAATTGTGTACCGTCCAACCGCGTTCTCGCCAGCGTTGTTACCGCAAGGCCATCACTCATTTTGCTGTAGGTAAAGTAAATCCACTGACCAGCGGTGTAGTCTTTGGGTACAGCAACATCTAATAAGCCACCTTGACCTACTGATGCGATAGACGGTAAACCCGTTAAAGGCGTCACCTCTCCTGTTGTTTTATCAACAAGTCCGGACTCACCCTTTCTTAAGGTATATATAAATGTATCATTATCTAACTGAGCCAAACCCCAAGGCACACCTGATAGCTCCGCTAGTGTCGTATAGCCGATTCTTGACTCATCAATTGCTTGTTTTGGCGCTTCAATTACTTGTTTTGGTTCTTCAGTTACTAATTTTGCCTCTTCAATGACTGGCTTTGACTCTTCCGTTGATTGTCGCGTCAACGAAAATAAAACAAGTATAATTGAACAACAAAAAATAATAAAAACAGCTACTTTACTCATCTAAATACACCCTATTGTCTATTTATTAAACTTATGTGCTGAATGCGCTCACTTTATATTCAGAAACGTTATGAGAATATGATCATGGTTTACACCTAAATGAGCGCCACCTTTAATCATACTTTACTCTAATAAAAATAAGCCCATGAAGACACTTTTAGTAAGTAATACACTTGAAACTCTTTTAAATGCAAAGACATCACTCGAAGAAAAAGGCCACGAAGTAGTGGTTGTCGAAGATGGTGTCAGTGCATGGATTAAGTTATGTGATGCAAAAGTACCATTCGACGTAGTTGTCAGTGATTGGTTGCTACCTCGACTTGACGGACTAGGATTGTGCAAAAAAATCCGCTCTGCTCCGTTTTCTTCACAGACTTACGTGGTAATAATAACTAACCGCAAAGGAACTCATGGCTTACAAGACGCTATAGATGCTGGCGCTGATGATTTTATTTTTGCAAAACCGTTTCATGTCGACGTCCTAGAACTAAGACTGCTCAATGCAAAACGAATACTAAAACTAAAGAAAACGATTAGAGATAAAGATACAGCGATAGATGCACTTAACCAAAAACTAGAGCAGCAATCAACTAAAGATAAGTTAACAGGTCTTTATAATAGACGCTCTTTCCATCGTCATTTAGAAGACAGATTGAGACTAGCTCGCCGTATGGAGCACCCTATCTCACTTTTGATGTTAGATATTGATGGATTTAAAGAGCACCAAAAAGAATTAGGTCATACCGCTTCTGACGGCATCGTTAAGCTCATCACAACAATACTAAAAGAACAATGTAGAACCAGTGATTTTGTTGCGCGCTTTGGTGGTGAAAAGTTTGGAATTATCCTACCGAATACCGATAGTGAAGGTGCTGAAAAATGCGCTGAAGGATTATGCAAAGCAGCTAGAGGACTGTTTTGGGAATCAGAGAGTGTCACTATTAGTATTGGTGCTGCGACCATAGACCATAATACTTATACCGCAGAGACAGTGTGTGACTTGCATACTCGTATCTTGAGTGAGTCAGACCAAGCGCTTTATCACTCACAAAGCGCTGGCCATAATCTTGTTACTCACTTTGCCGCATTAGGCGATAGCCTAAAATTGGCTGGCTGATTACTTCTTAGCGATGTTTTTACTCGCTATTTCACCCCAAAGTTGATCGATTCGCGCTTCACGGCCGCAACTTTTACGATAGTAGTTGTAACGAATAGGATTCTTTTTGTAATAATCCTGATGATAGCCTTCTGCAACATAGAAAGGCGTAGCTGCAATTAGCTTCGTCACAATAGGTGCAGCGAATGGCTTTGTTTCATTGACTGCATCTAAAGACGCTTGAAAAACTGCCTGCTGCGCTTCATCTTGGTAAAACATACCCGTTAAATATGGGCTGCCTTTGTCACAAAACTGTCCCATTGAATCGGTTGGATCAATCGTTTTCCAGAAGTATGCTGACAATGTTTCCAGCGACACTTTTTCGTCATCAAACGTAATCTTTACCGCTTCGTAATGATCGGTCTTTTTTCGAGATACATCTTTGTACGTTGCACTTTCTTTCGTCCCGCCGATATAACCAGATACCACATCGGTTACACCATCAACTTTCTCAAAGTCAGACTCAACACACCAAAAGCACCCTCCGGCTACAATCATTGATTGTGTAGCAGCTTGTGCTGGTAAAACCCCTGCAATCATTACAGTGCCTAACGCACTATATAAAAAACTTTTTATATTCATCATTTGGTAAGACCCTTTATATTTAGTACTGCTCTATATACGAGGCAGTTATCTATTCCGATGTATGACACAGTAAAATGTTCTTTAGTTCACATAACAATTTACCATAACTTTTTGAAGTATAATATTTCACACCCTAGTTACGTTGTTATAAAAAACCTTCATCAGTCTCAAAAAAAAGGTTCGCAGCTTGCTGAGCAATCTTTGCCGCTTGCTCAGGCAAAGTACCTTTGGAGTCTGCAATATAGGACGCTGTAAAATCTAAGTCTGTCAACAACCACCCAGCATCAAAATTGGCAATTCTTCCTTCTTTAACTAATCGTTCACCTAAGATTTCAGGCATCAAACCCACACCAATCCCCGTAGCAATCATATCAAACCCCGCTGACAGAGAATTTGTGGGAAAGATTTTTGCTTTACTGCCATAACGCGCATGTAATTCCTGATTAAGTACCCGATAAGGTCGAGAGGTACGGTGATATGAAATGACGGGTATATTACTGAGGTCAGGGCTAATCATATCAATTGGTTTATACCAAGCGAGCTTAAACGTTGGCATCAAAATATTATCAACGCTGTACTCGGAAACGGGCCCCATGAGTACAACCAAGTCATAAGCGCGCTCTAGCAAGCCTTCACGTAAGTTGACAGATAAATCAACACTGATCTCAATATTAATTTTTGGATACTTAAGGCTGAGTTGCTGTAGAAAAGCAGGCAGCCAGGTCTGAGCAACCGTTTCTGCAACACCAATTCGTAGCAGTGATGATTTACTTTCAGCAGGAACGACTTCTGTTTTGATGTCTTCCAAAGCGACCGCGATTTTCTCTGCATGACCCCGAAAAATAATCCCCTGCTTGGTAAGGCTCACGCCTTTAGGACCTCGGGTAAATAGCTTTACCGCTAGGTCACTTTCAAGACTTGAGATTCGAGCAGAAATTGCAGGCTGCGAAATATGCATTTGCTGAGCTGCCCGCCTTACTCCACCTAGTCGGGCAACCTGTAAAAACGTCAGTATTTGCTCCAGAGTCATCGATATCCCATATATAAAAAGCCCAAACAAGTGATCAGCTTAAGTTATCACTTTGACTCTAAAATAGCGACTTGTCTAAATACCAATATTTATATTAAGGTTAAGTCACCCACTAACAGGAGTCCGACATGAAAAAAGTATTAACGACTATCGGTGCATCTGCACTTTTGTTAAACGCTGTCGCAGCAAGCGGAGCTGAAGAGCTTTCCGTTGTTGGAAGTTGGAGCGGTTTACCCCTGCACAAACAATACGAAGCACCGTTCTGGACAGATAAGGTTTCTAAAGCAACCGATGGAGAAATTACCGCAACACTAACTACTCATGACCAAATGGGTATCGGCGGTGGTGATGTCTTTCGTATGCTAGGTGATGGCGTATTTGATGTTGGAATGACGGTGGCAGACTATGCCGTATCAGACAGTGTAGCGCTGGAATCTTTAGATGTACCGTTATTAGCAATGGATGCGGATACCGCTAAAAAGATGGTCGAGGCCGCCCGCCCGATGGTTGATGAAATATATGAAAAAGTCTTCAACGCTAAAGTATTAGGTATTGCGCCATACCCTCCACAAGTTGTCTTCTGTAACGCAGAGATAAAGTCTTTGAATGACCTTAAAGGCAAGAAAATCCGAGCTTCGGGCCGTATGACGGCTAAGTTACTAGATGCTTTGGGTGCTGAAAGTGTCAATGTGAGCTTTGGTGAAGTTTCAGGCGCACTACAGCGTGGTGTTGTTGACTGTGCTGTCACTGGCGCAGGCTCAGGCTACAGTGCTGGATGGTGGGAAGTGAGTACTCACTTATTACCGATCCCACTAGGTGGTTGGGATCCTGTTGTAACTGCCGTGAACATGGATAAATGGAAGTCTTTATCAGCGACTGCACAAGAGAAGTTACAAACAGCCGTCACCACCGAGCTTGAAGCGCCCGCTTGGGAATCAGCGCAAGGTGCACTACAAAACGACATCGCTTGCTTAACTGGCGAAGGTGAGTGCAAAGGTGGAGAATCGCACAAGATGGTTTGGGTAAAAGCCACTGACGCCGATACTAAAATGGCACGTGACGTGCTGATCAAAGACGTACTTCCAGACTGGGCAAAACGTGCAGGTGGCGATTGGGCTCAACGTTGGAATGACAGCGTTGGTAAAGTCGTTGGTGTTGAAATCCCTAAATAAGGAGTACGAACAATGATGAGGGTTATAGATCTTCTCAAGCGAATAAATGACGGTGTCGCACTAATGGCAGGTTTATCGCTATTGGCTTGTGTGACTTTAATCCTCGTCGAAATTGTAGTACGCCAGTTAGGTATGCCGCTAGGCGGTACAGATGAAATATCCGGTTATGTCATGGCAATTACGACTAGCTGGGGCGTGGCTTACGCATTAACCGAACGCGCTCATGTCCGAATCGATTTACTTCGTACCAAGTGCCTACCAGTAGGTAAGGCATTAATGGACTGTGTCGCAATTTTGGCACTGGCAGGTACTGCCATTACCGTGGCTTGGCGTGGTTGGCCGGTGTTATCAAAAACACTGGCAACAGGCGCTAAAGCGAATACTGCATTAGAAACTCCATTATGGATTCCCCAAGTGCTTTGGTGGTCTGGCTGGGTTTGGTTTGCTGTCTCAGCAATATTGATCGCAGCGGCTTCTTTATTGCTGTTGTACCAACGTCGTTATGACGATGTAAATGAAATTGCAGGCATGGGTGACGAGTTATGATTAAGTTTACAACCTTTGGACTGCTATTCTTTTTAGCGCTATCCATTCCTGTCGGCATCGTTTTGTTCTTACTAGCCTTTGGAATTGATACTTTTTATAGTCCGTTCCCGTTGATGCGCGGTTTGGGACAAGTCGTTTGGTCTTCTTCTAATAGTGCAACACTCATTGCAATTCCGTTTTTTGTCCTGTTAGGAGAAATTTTAGTGCGCTGCGGGGTGGCAACTCGTACCTATGCGGCACTCAATAAATGGGTGTCATGGCTGCCGGGTGGTTTGATCCACGCTAACATCGCCACGGCAACGTTATTTTCAGCAACGTCTGGATCCTCAGTGGCAACAGCAGCTACCGTAGCCACCGTCGCTATGCCGCAAGCTGAAAAGCTTAATTACGATCCGCGTTTATTCTCTGGCGCTATCGCTGCCGGTGGTACGCTTGGGATTTTAATTCCCCCATCGATCAACCTGATCGTCTATGGATTTTTAACAGAAAGCTCCATTCCACAGCTATTTTTAGCGGGTCTATTACCCGGTATTTTAATGGCGCTAGGCTTTATGTTAGCTACCGTTATTTTATGCATGATCAAACCGTCACTCGGTGGCCCACGTCAGCTATACAGCATCAGTGAAAAACTAAGTAGCTTGGGTGACTTACTACCCATACTGGGTTTATTTGGTGTGATTGTCGGGACTATCTATGCCGGTTGGGCAACACCAACTGAAGCTGCAGCCGTCGGTGTTGCAATGGCCCTTGTGATTGCCGCTCAGCAACGCGCGCTGAATATGGAGTTATTGTTACAGTCACTACGCGGTGCTATTCGTACCACATCTATGGTCATGTTAGTGGTCGTTGGTGCCTACGTGTTGAACTATGTGCTAACAGCCGCTGGTGTCAGTCGAGCGTTGCAAACTTTGCTTCGTGGACTAGACATGACGCCATTGGCGACCCTGTTTGTCATTATCTTGATCTATATTGTGCTGGGCTTCTTTATCGAAACCTTGTCGCTGATGGTCGCGACCATTCCAATCATCGTACCGATCATTGTGGACTTGGGTTATGACAAAATTTGGTTCGGTATTTTGATGATCATTCTGGTTGAAATGGCATTGATCACCCCCCCAGTAGGTTTGAACCTATACGTGGTTCAGTCCGCTAGAAAGTCCGGTAAATTTTCTGATGTGATGGTTGGTTGCATTCCTTATGCACTAATAATGCTACTGATGGTTGGCATGTTAATCGTCGTACCACAACTAGCTCTCTACTTACCTTCTACACTGTAATATATTAATAATTAAAGGATTACTTATGATCTTCAAAACATCGACTGGTGATATTGAGTTTGTCGCACAGCAACTAACCGTTGCAGGTTGGACAGGTCGTAGCCGTGAAGCGGTTGATCATCACATTCAAGAACTGGCGGACATTGGAATCGCACCACCCACTAGCGTGCCATTATATTATCGTTGCAGCACACAACTACTGACACAAGATGCTGAAATTGACATGTTAGGCTCTGATACCTCAGGCGAAGCTGAACCACTATTAATTCGTCTCAATGGCAAAACATGGTTGGGCTTAGCATCTGATCAAACTGACCGTGCTTTAGAAACTCACTCGGTCGCTCACTCTAAACAAGTCTGCCCTAAACCTGTCGCTGATACCTTATGGGAGTTTGATGCGGTTAGTGATCACCTTGATCAAATCGAACTAGCCTCTTGGATTTTTGAAGATGATGAGTGGAAGCAGTACCAAAAAGGGACTTTGGCTATGATTCTTCCATTAACCGAATTATTATCTGGTAGTGGATTAGCAGAAGGTGGCGCGATGTTATGCGGCACTCTCCCAGCTATTGACGGGGTACGTCCAGCGGCTCAATTTAAAATGGCGCTGCATGACCCTATTACAGACAAAACAATTACTGCTGAATACACAACGACAACGTTGCCCGTTGTAGCATAATTGTTATCGGATAATTGAAGGAATACTTGATACATGAATACCAACAATAATTGGTCACCAAAAACTGCTGCTCAACGCTTAAATACTAGTTTAGATCGACTAGCAGAAAACAAACCTGACACAGAAAGTATTTTTTCAATCACCTTTGAATCGCGAGTACGCCAAGATCTAGCTGACTTAGAAGAAAAGCAAACGACTGACTTAAGTGGCGCCTTGGTCAGTGTAAAAGCACTGTTCGATGTAGAAGGCGAAGTCACCCATGCGGGGACTCGTTTTTTAGCCGAGTCAGAGGCAGCGACACAAGACGCCCTAGCAATTTCAAGGCTTCGAACGTCTGGTGCACTATTGCTAGGTCATACCAATATGTCTGAACTCGCCTACTCTGGCTTAGGTGTTAACCCTCATTATGGAACAGCAGATAACCCATTATTCCCAGGTCATGTACCCGGAGGCTCAACCAGCGGTGGTGCAGTATCTGTTGCTACAGGCTTAGTCGATATTGCGATCGGTAGTGACACTGGTGGCTCTTTACGTATCCCTGCAGCTTTTTGTGGAATTACGGGTTTTAAACCGAGCCAACCTACTATCTCACGCAAAGGTAGTGTGCCACTTTCCGACACATTGGATTGTGTTGGGCCAATGGCACAGAGTGTGTCGGCGTGTACTCAAGCTTGGCAAGTCATGGCTGGCATCTCTGATGATGAATTACTAAAACAAACATCATCTACCCCACTCACATTTCATGTATCACGAAACTTTGGCTTCGACGGTTTAGACCCTATCATTAGTAACGGCTTTGAAGACTTACTAGCTCGCTTAACCAATGCTGGTAAGACGATTGTTGATGAGCCACTAGGGTTTTTAAGAAACTACGCACAAATTGCCCCATGGCAGCTGACTTCCGTTGAATGTCGCGCACATTTTGAAAAGCAGTTTCAGGAACAAGCAGAACTATTTGACCCTAGAGTCCACAGTCGTATGGGACGAGCAGATGAATTGTCATCGGTGCAATACAGACAGACACTAAACCTTCGCACAACGTTTGTTGAGGCGATGAATCAAGGCTTATCGGAACGCGTATTATTATTGCCAACAGTCGCTATCTTGCCACCTACAGCTACTAGCTTGAAGGATGATGCGGTATTTACTCAGCAAAATCTAATGGCGCTAAGAAACACATCATTGGCGAATATTGGTGATGCTTGCAGTCTGGCCATACCATTTGAATACGAGGGCGTTACATTAAGCGCGATGCTGGTAAGTGTTGGTGGTAGCGATGCCGACTTACTAGCGGCAGGTCGCGCGTTAGAAAAACTGATATCTATCTAAAATCCAGCAATAAAGAATGGCGATTAAAATCGCCATTCTCATATCTTCATATCACAAAACTCATCTATTAGAAGTTCAACGACACATCTCTATGAGATGACTGGCAGAAAGCAACTTGCTTAGCCTGTGAGTCCGTCAAACGCTCTTGTGAGCGCAAACCAATCGTTGTCGCGATAGACTCATGATAGCTCGCTAAACCAGGCTGTAGCTCCTGCTCTGCCTTACTACGCCACGCCATCTCACTACTATAAGCAGTTTGCGCTTTATCATAGAAGCCCATCGCTTTACCACGACCTTCTTCACCATCATCTTTCTTAATCTCACGACGTGCTTTAGATAGCGCTGACTTAATACTGCTCGCGCCTTTGATGTCACCTAAGCGTTTTTCAGAGGCTTTAATCAGATCCATCGCTTCGTCTTTAGTGGTACTTTCAATGGTCGTTTTTAAACCATCTAGCTCAGCTTGGTAATCTTTAAGCAAAGGTGTCGCTGCGATAACAAGACTCAAGTTTTGAGTCACTTCATAAGCACCATCAGTTACTGTGTAGTACTCACGCTGTGCTTTAGTTAAACCCTTGTTTAGATCAGTGAATCGCTTTCGAGCATCAGCCCAAGTATCAGGAATAGATTTGCTTAAGACTTCTTTCTCAGCGTTATAGCCCTCTATCGCAACTTCTAACTCAGCTTTTTCTGAAGTAGTATCACCTGATTCATACTGCAGACTCTTAATCTCTTCTTCTGACTCTTCAATGTGTCTAGTCAAACGCTTAATGTCAGTTTCAACTTGGCGAACACTGCGATGCTGAGGCTCATACTCAGGAATGTAAGCATTAAGTGCCTCACGTGCATCTGCTGTTTTAGCCATTAACGCAAAACTTGTTTCAGCTTCACCCATGCTCTCGCCAAAACTACGCTGCAAGTTATCCGGTAAGTAAGACACATTTAACGCTTTTGCTGTTGCAATCGCACTACGCACACTCGCTTCTTTTGACGCGTACTCTTCGATCACATAATCCGTTAAGCATGACTGCAATTTAGGATTCATTGGTGGTGGCGCATTTTCTGACAGCAAATAGGCACGGTTAGGTAAGTAGTTAACCAGCACTGGATAGAAACCAGCAATCGCTAAACCAAGCAGCTGCAAACAGATAAATGCTGAAGCACCTTTGTAGATATCAATGGTCTTAATGACCTTGTCCGCGACGCCTCGCAAGTAGAACAGCGCAAATCCAAAGGGCGGGGTTAAGAACGATGTTTGAATGTTCAATCCAACCATGACACCCAACCAAACAGCCGTGATATTCGCTTCAGGGTTAGATAATAATATTGGCGCAACAATCGGTACAACAACTACCGCAATCTCGATGAAGTCTAAGAAGAAACCCAGTAAGAAAATAACCAACATAACCACAAGGAACTGCGTCCAGAATCCACCCGGTAAACCGAGTAAGTAATCCTTAACTAGCTCCTCACCACCGAACGCACGGAAAGCCGAGGTCAACATAGCCGCACCGATCAGGATGATAAATACCATCGAGGTCGTTTTAGCGGTTTCGATCATTACTTCATCGAGTGTGTTAGTAACTTTGTAAACACGCCACGCACTCCACGCTGCTGAAAACAACAGTGCAGCGACCGCCCAACCCGCAATATAAATCGCGTCTTGCGCTTCTTGATCATCAATACTTTTAACATTGAGGTCGTAGTTAATTTTCATGTAGCTGATAACAGCTAATGCAATAACGGCAATGATCGCTGGAATATAAGTAGATTTACCGCCTGAGTGCAAACGATAACCAGCCATAATCATGGCACCCACTGCACCGATTGACCCCGCCTGATTAACCGTAGCGATACCCGTCAAAATCGAACCCAGTACAACGAAGATCAATGTTAATGGTGGAACTAGTGCCATTAAAACATTACGTAGAAACTTAGCATCATACTCGCCATCATAAGGAACGGGTGGTGCCATGCTCGGCTTGATCCATGCAACCACAAGAATATAGAGCATGTACAAACCAACTAATACAGCTCCAGGCACCAGTGCGCCCATGAACATATCACCAGCACTCGCGGAGACTACGTCAAACTGCGATGGCATGCTGAACTCACCCGTTACTTCACGGTAAAGCTCTTTACGCATTGTGTTTGCTTGGTCAGCAGCACTAGAAAGCTGATCAGCCAGTATGATTAATACAATGGAGGGGGGGATGATTTGCCCTAAGGTACCAGAGGCACAAATAGTCCCGGTCGCTAATGATTTGGAGTAATTGTTTCGCAACATCGCTGGGAGGGAGATCAACCCCATCGCGATAACTGTCGCACCAACAATACCCGTCGTAGCAGCCAGCAGCGCACCTACAAATACAACTGAGATACCAAGACCACCCGGAATAGGTCCGAATAGCTGCGCCATCGCAACCAATAAGTCTTCAGCAATTTTAGAACGCTGTAGCATGATACCCATGAAGATAAACAATGGGATTGCGATTAGCGTGTCACGCTCAACATTCCAATACAGACTTCGGAAGTTGGTCACTCCCGCACTCAACCATTGCTTTGGACCATCTTGAGCGAAGTAAACGTTTATATCGCCTTCAATAAAATAACCACACGCCGCAGCTAGCGCAATTGTAATGATTGCAGAACCGGGCAAAGCAAATGCAACGGGATAACCTGAAATCAAGGCAAAGGCCATTAAGCCAAAGAGGATACCTAAGAATAGAAATTCCATTACGATTCCTCCCCTGCTATTTGCGCATCTTTCGCATGTACCAAAATGGCTATATTACTGAGAATATAGCTGACAAACTGAAATGCCATTGACACTGCGAAGACTAATAAAAATCCCGCCATCAAGTACTTAACATACATACCGTATCCACTTTGTGACATTTCAAAACTAATGATTGGGCCAATAAGACTACTTTGTTTGGTATCCATTCCCATCGTCAAGATGATCCAACAGACAGGTAGGCCTAATAAAATAGAACCGAAGGTATTGATCCAAGCTTTGGCACGATGACTCATCGATGCGTACACAACATCCACACGAACATGACCGCCTTCGACCAAGGTATAAGCACTAGCAAATAAGAATAAACCGGCATACCAGAAGCGTACTAAGTCGCCCATGAAGGCTTGCTCATACGAAAATATAAAACGAGATAACACAATGCAGAACTCTGAAATCACGACCAGCAAGGCTAACCAAGTGAAGCCCAGAGAACGGCTGACTTTCGCAATGACTAAAGAAATAGCAATCAATGGATAATGCACAAACGTGCCACGCCAACTGGCTTTATCCAAGTTTTGAGACAACGCCTCTCCAACAAGCGGCGTTAAGAAGTCTTCTATTCGTAAGAATGAAATAACACTGTCGGCAATACCAATTAAAAAGATCGACCAAAACGCTGCCCTAACGACATAAGCTGCCCATGCAGCATAGCGGGTTGAGTCATCCATTAAAGAAATTTGGGGTGTTTTCTTAACCCATCGGATAATGAGGAAGAAGATAATAAAACTAACTGCTAAAAAAGCCCCTGTTTGAAGTAGCTTTCCGGTACTGAGCGTACCTTCAGTATCGCTCAAATGTTCAGTCAAGTCGTCCACACCGGGAACACCTAACCAAAACATCAAGTATCGACTAATCAAAAACAATAGCACGGTAGCAACCATCATGGCTGATGCCGAGCGCCAAAAACGGTGCGACATGGGGACGGTGTTTATCGTCATCGGTTACCTTCAGGGAGTTTTAGAGTGTAATACGTCAAACGGAGCCAACAGGCCCCGTTTGATTCTAACTTATGCAGTACTAATTAAAGACCTAACACACGGTTACGTTGTTGAACGTAAGCCTGATCAGAGATCTTAGCCCATGCACCAATCTCAGATCGTGCATTAACAAAGCTCTGATGGATCTCTTTTGCAAGAGGACTATGCTCTTGCACGTCTTCGAACACTTCTTCAGATGCTTCACCGAAGCTATCATAAATCTCGTCACTGAAACCACGTAGCTTAACGCCGTGGTTAGTAAGCAATGACTTAAGTGCTGCACCATTCTTGTAGTTATACTCGGACATCATCACGTCATTTTCCATCGACGATGCTGCTTCAATGATAAGTTGATCTGACTTCTTCAAACCATCCCACCACTTCTTATTCATACCGATTGAAAGCATTGAGCCTGGCTCATGCATTCCAGGATAGTAGTAGAACTTAGCCGCTTCGTAGAACTTCATGATTTCGTCGTTCCAAGGGCCTACCCACTCTGTTGCGTCGATAGCACCAGAAACAAGGTTTTCATAAATCTGGCCACCAGGAAGTGATACAGGAGAACCACCAAGCTTAGAAAGTACGTCACCACCTAAACCAGGCATACGCATTTTCAAACCTTTCAAGTCATCAACTGTGTTGATCTCTTTACGATACCAACCACCCATCTGAACACCGGTGTTACCACACATCAGACCTTTTAGGCCGTACTCACCCGCTAGTTTGTCCCACAGCTCTTGACCGCCACCGAAACGAATCCATGCGTTCATTTCTGTGTACGTTAAACCAAATGGAACTGCAGTGAAATATGCGAAACCAGGATGCTTTCCTTTCCAGTAGTACTCTGCACCGTGATAAATCTGTGCATTACCTGAAGCCACTTCAGTAAATGAGTCAAACGCTTTAACACGCTCGCCTGCTGCAAAGTAATTAATTTTGATTCGGCCGTCACTCATTGCGTCAACACGAGCTGCGAAACGCTGTGCGCCTGTACCCAGACCCGGGAAATCACGAGGCCATGTGGATACCATATTAACTTCAATACGTTCTTTTGCGATTGATGGTGCTGCCACTGTTGCACCTGCGGTAGCCACTGCACCCAGCGCTGCGCCTTTCAATACTTCACGTCTATTCATTATTCCTCTTCCTCTTTTGTCTAACTGTGAGAATTCAATTGTTAACTTTGCGTCAACAGTTGAATATTTTTAACCACGATAAATCAAATTCATTATTGCTTATTAAGCCATAAAAGTAAAACGCGCTATAGCATGTCGAGCTATCAGTTATTTATGCTGACTTATCAACTTTATTATTGATCTTACTCATTTTTCAACGCTGGTCTTGACCAGAAACCTTGCCGCTCTTGTCGATAGAATAGTATCTCATCAATCCCAAGCGATTCACTCACGTCAAAGCTAATTGCGCCGCTGTCCGCCGTTTTCAAAACAGCGATACCTTGATCTTCATAGCGCTTAACCACTTTTTGGCTTGGATGATGAAAACGACTACGGTATGAGGCAGAGGAAATAGCCCAAATTGGGTTAACCTGTTCGATAAAGGCCTTAGTCGATGATGAGTGACTACCATGGTGTGGCATAAGCAAAATATCCGCAGGCAACTTGTCTGCTTGCTCTCTTATTAACTGTTTTTCAGCGGAGCGTTCAATATCCCCCGTCAACAAAACTGCATGCTTACTATTACTCACTTTTAATACACAGGACTGATTATTATCATTACCAACAGTCGTTGGACTTGGGTGAAGAAACTCAAACTTCACACCATCCCAGACCCACTCCTGTTCTGCCAAACACCCTTCTGCTTCTTGCGATAAACCTAATTCATTATTACTACTAATCAATTGATTTACCTCTAGCTCCGTCAATAAAGCCTGTGCTCCACCGCTATGGTCACGGTCGCCATGTGAGATAACTAAACGGTCGATTATTTGAATCGACTGCTTTTGTAAATACGGAAGTACTACAACCTTTCCTAAGTCGAAATTTTCACTGGGCTTATCGCCTGCATCGTAAACTAAGGTATGTGTCTGGGTTTCAATAATCGTCGACAAACCTTGCCCAACGTCTAACACAGTTATACGAAAGTCACCTGTTGCTTGAGGCCGCTGAACTTGAAATGTAGTCAGTGGAACAACTAACAAAATAGATAAGTAGCGCCATGGAAGCCCCTTTGGCAAGATGAACAAACAACTACTTATGACCGCCAATAAACTTAAATAGAATGGTAGATGATGCATACTAATACTGGCTTTCGGTAACCCTGAAAGCAGTTCAAGTATTATAAATAACCCTCTGATGTGAAACGATACAAAGTTAAAGACTAGGGTGGAAAAAGCCTCGTTGATATAACTTAGTAATACCGCCAAAAAACTAAACGGTACGATTACAAAAGACACCCAAGGTATCGCGATTAAGTTAGCTAGTGGTGAAACGACAGAGCCTTCACCAAAAAAAAGCAGCCCAAGCGGTATCATTACTAAAGACAAAAACAGTTGTAGTCGCAGTAGTTGAAAACGCCCCTCAGCCACATGACGTGATAGCAACCATAAGATTAATCCAACCGCTGAGAATGAAAGATAAAATCCAACATTCATAATAGCTAATGGGTTAATCAATAACACTACTACTAACGCTACCGCCAAAATACTGACGGGTCGGTAGTGTCGCTTACTCATCAAAGCAATGAGCGCAACAATGACCATTAGGAGTGCACGCTGAGTGGGAATGCTAAAACCTGCCAGCATCGCATAAAACGTCGCTAGCACTACACCGACTGCACAGCCGGAAATTTGCCGTGGAACAATTAAACTTAAACCAGGAAACAGCCAGTACAAACCCCACACGATCATCAAGCCAGCACCAGCAACCAAACCGATGTGAAGCCCCGAAATAGCCATTAAATGGCTTGTACCAGTGGCTCGCAATATTTCCCATTGCTTAGGACTAATGTTACCTTTCTCAGCTAAAATCAATGCTCTTTCAATGCTTTGAGCGTCACCTTTAAGTAATGAGGTTATTTTTGAATCAATCGATTCACGGACAGCACTTACCGAATACCACGGCGCTTCAGCAAGGCGTTTATGCTTCTTAGATTTCCTTAGGTATCCCGTAGCCTTTATATTTTCGGCAAATAAAAACCTCTCATAATCAAACCCCGCAGGATTCATAAATCCATTTGGTCGTTTCATACGTACCTGAAACTGCCACTGTTCACCCGCTGCGATGGACATGGCGTCTCGATAAACACTGACACGGATTTGTCCCGACCAATTTAGAGGTTCCCCAGTTGCTTCTATTGACGCTTTTTCAACATCAAATAAGAAGGATCGTGAGAACGCTTTTTGTTGAATCAGACTAGATACTTGACCTGAAACGATCAAATCCTTTCCTTCAACAAGTGCAGGAAATGATGACTTTAGACGGAGGTTGGCCGCAGTGGCCGTTAAAAAGAAGCCTATTATAACCAGCGAGCACAACACCAAGCGCGTTCTTTGATATGATTGTAAAAAGATCGCGAAAAGGACCATGACAATCAGTATAATCGCGCAAAACAATAAGCTTGGTAGCACTGTTAGTTGTATTACTAGCATTGCCCCGAACAATAGACTTAGCGCTACCCTAGACATCAAAAATTAACCATTGAAAGAAATATCCCGACAGAAGATCTGTTTTTTTCGACTTTAGTTGATGCTAGTAGCACAATAGCTGAATGACTGCGTTTTAAATGACACAGCATTTCTCAAACCCTAAAAATTGGTGCGTCCCAAGCATGCCAAAAAAGTTTTTTAAGCGCTACTCACCAGACCCTAAACGGATCAAAGATACGCCTGGTTTAGGTATGCTAGGTAAGCGTATGCAACAACCTAATTTGTGGCACTTCAACCGCCGCTCAGTCTCAAAGGCTTTTGCCATTGGGTTGTTTTGTATGTGGTTTCCCTTCCCATTTCAATCTGTAATAGCCGCTATAATTGCGGTATATACTCGCGCTAACTTAGCCTTATCTGTTGCGCTTGTTTTTATAACTAACCCAATCACCATCCCACCCATGTTTTACTTTGCTTACCGACTAGGTAACTTAGTACTTGATAGGCACTCGATAGATTTCAAAATTGAATTGAGTTGGCAGTGGATGACAGAAAGTCTGGTACTAATATGGCAGCCGTTATTTTTAGGGTGTTTCTTGCTGGCCTTATTTACATCGATGCTAGGTTTTTTAGGTATTCAGGTATTGTGGCGATACAATATAAGAGCGCACCAAAAACTTCGTTCGGCACGCTTAATCAATATTAAAAAAACCACAGACAGTTAAGTAATTTCACTCAAGTGACCATCGACTAGATTGAACTGTCGATCCATTTTATCTGCTAGCTGTAAGTCATGCGTGACGATGACAAAGGCAGTTTTCAAAACAGTGTTTAATTCCTGCATCAAGTCAAACACCTGCAAGGCTGTTTTCTGATCTAGATTACCCGTTGGCTCATCCGCTAAGATAGCAGCAGGATTAGTCACCAAAGCACGCGCAATCGCAGCACGCTGACGCTCACCACCTGATAGTTGCCCTGGTTTATGATCAAGACGATCGCCTAAGCCTACTTTCTGAAGAATCTCCGTTGCTTGCTTGGTTGACTCTTCAACACTCAAACCACGAATCATCAATGGCATCGCCACGTTTTCCATTGCTGTAAACTCAGCTAGCAAATGATGAAATTGGTAAATAAAGCCCAAAGATTCATTACGCAAAGTTCCACGTTCAGCATCCGACAGGTCAGCCATGTTTTTACCCATAACAGTCACGGTGCCACTGCTAGGTAAATCAAGCCCCCCCAGTAGGTGCAATAAGGTACTTTTACCACTTCCTGAACTCCCTACGATCGCGACTTTCTCGCCCGCTTTAATATCAAGGTCGATGCCTTTTAGTACTTCAACATCTAGCTTGCCTTCAACAAAACGCTTACTCAGTCCCTGACAAGAAATGACGGTTTCAACTTCACTCATTTTATTCGTACCTTAATGCTTCAGCAGGTTGTACCTTGGATGCTTTCCAAGACGGATAAAGGGTTGCCAGCATGGATAATACCAATGCACTCACGGCTATCAACACGATATCTGACACTTCAACACGCGACTCTAACGTACTGATTCCATAGACATCGGCTGAGATAAAATTAACATTAAACAGACTTTCTAAAAATGGCACGATCACATCCACATTGACGGCAAGCAATACCCCGAAGACAACGCCTAGGATCGTTCCTATGACACCAATCAAGGTACCTTGCACCATGAACACCTTCATCACATTACGTGGCTTCATACCTAGCGTCCGTAATATTGCGATGTCAGAGCCTTTATCCGTGACTACCATTACTAGCGTAGAGACAAGGTTAAACGCAGCTACCGCAATAATTAAACCCAGTAAGAAAAACATCATGGTTTTTTGCAGTTGAATCGCTTTAAAGAAGTTCTCGTTCTGTCTAGTCCAATCGCTCACCCAAAAATCAGATCCCGAGACATCCGCCACTTTTTGTGCGACTTCTCGTGCTTTGTAAAGATCATCAATACGTAAGCGTAAGCCAGTAACTTGATCGCCCATTTCAAAGAGGCTCTGAGCATCGGCCATGTGAATAAAAACCGTGCCCTCATCATACTGCTGCAGATCCACTCTAAAGATTCCAACAACGTGAAATTGCTTCAAAATTGGCAGCTCACCAAGATCCTGTCCTGAGGTAGGCGTTAGCAAAGTCACTGACTCGCCAACATCAACACCCAAGGACTCAGCAAGCGTCACACCCAAGATGATGTTATCTTCACCAGCAACAAGATCGTCAAAACTACCCTTTCCTTCCAGCATCTTGTGACTGACATTACCCGTCTCTTTCTCAAACTCAGGTAAAATACCTTCAACAATCGCACCTTGAACCCGTGTACCTTCATTCACCATTAGCTGTTTTTCAACAAATGGTGATGAACCAATCACGTTGTCCATTTTAAGCAGTTGCTTACGTCGCTCAGGCCAATTCTCAACCATCGCATCAGTTTCTGAAACGGTTACGTGAGATAAAACACCTAAAATACGATCTCGCATTGCCTGCTCAAAACCGTTCATCACTGACAGCACAGTGATCAACACCATCACGCCAAGCGCAATACCGATCATTGAAGCTAAGGAAATAAACGAGACAAAGCTTTTGTCGCGACGTGCCCGTGTGTATTTAAGGCCAATAAACGCTTCTAAAGGTTGAAACATTATTCGTACCTCAATGATTCAGCGGGCTGAACAGAAGCAGCGCGGTTTGCAGGGTAAATCGTTGCTACGACTGCCAGCACTAATGCAGCGACTGTAATCATCCATACATCCGACATGTGTAACTCTGATGGCACAGTTGATATATAGAAGACATCTTCAGGAAAGATCTTCGCACCGAACAAGGACTCTAGCTTAGGAATGATTGTTTCAAGGTTGCCGGCTAATAACACACCGCCAACAGCACCTAACAGAGCACCAAATATACCGATGATACTACCTTGAATCATAAAGATTTTTCTAATCGAATTGGGTGAGATACCGACAGTACGTAAGATCGCTATATCAGCCTGCTTGTCATTCACCACCATGACGAGTGATGAAACAAGGTTAAATGCAGCGACAACTACAATCAGCAATAAAATAAAGAACATCATGGTCTTTTCCATGCGAATAGCACTGAAGAAGGTTTTGTTATCACTTCCCCAGTCGCTTACTTTTACTTCATCACCCAGTTCTTTTTGTAGCTCATACGATAATGGCTGAGCTTGAAATAAGTCATCTAGCTTTATGCGTAAGCCGCTCGCTTCGCCTTTCATTTTAAACAAACGTGCAGCGTCACTCATGTGTATAAATGCGGTGCCACTGTCATAGTCACGCATATTCATTTTATAAATAGCAGTAACCGTAAAGCGTTTCATTCGAGGTAGAACACCTGCAGGTGTTATTTTTGCAGTCGGTGTAATGACCGTGATTTTATCGCCAATATAAGCGCCTAATGAGGTCGCTAACTCACGCCCAATAGCAATACCATAATCACGATCTTTTAGAGTATCTAAACTCCCCTCAAGCATATTGTGTTCAAGCTCGCTCACTGCAGATTGGCGTTCAGGCTGAATACCCTGCATCAATACACCACGAACTTCACCGTTAGCACTAAGCATCACTTGTTGCTGTATATATGGCGCTATGCCTACAACCTGCTTATGTACAGCTAGCTTATCATCGAGTGACTTCCACTCCGTCAGCTTACCATCTGTCCCTGAAACAGTGACATGGGCAACCATGCCCAGTATCCTTTCTCTAAGCTCTCGCTCAAATCCGTTCATGACTGAGAGCACGGTGATCAACGCTAGTACCCCCACCATTATCCCTAGCATTGACGCCAACGAAATGAAGGAAATATAGTGATTCTTGTGTTTGGATCGCGTGTATCGCAAACCTATAAATAACTCTAATGGTTTAAACATATCGCATCTTTAGTAGATAGCACAGGCAAATATACCAATTAAAATAATGAGTAACTCTGGTGAACACCATGAAACTTAAACCCCTAATACTGACTGCATCATTAACCCTTTTACCAATGCTAGCCGTTTCTAACGTTGCACACGCTGAAATCTTAAGCATTGGTGAGCAAGCAAAAGTACTAACCAAAGCTGACATGCCTCGCCGAGGCGTAAGTATGAACGTGGTTAAAACCAAATACGGTGCTGCAAAAAAACAAACGCTGTCGAAAGGTAAAGTCACTAAACGACGCCCTCGTATTACACGTTGGAACTATGGCAACTTTTCTGTTTTTTTTGAGCATAATCACGTTGTACATACGGTAGTTCATCACTAACTAGATGAACAAAAGTAGCGGATTGCAGTTTACTTACAGCATTGCTGTAAGTCAGCCATTATTTTAATTAATGATTTTTTATCTTATTTAATGTGATTTGCAATGCAAGCTACTCGCCCTGCTGTTTTGCTTCCTTATCTCGCTGCTTGATTGCAAGCGTAATTTCGCGCTCTCGTGTCGAGATAAGGTCAAAACACATATGTACATCGTCTAACGTTGACGGCTCCAGAGGTATACCCACTGTCGTATTTGCTGGGGTAATCTCTTTAATTACCTGCGCCAGTGTCTTGCGCAAGGTTTCTAGTATGCGCCTATCTTTTTCTAGATTAGCCTGATCTTGAGACATTCTCACACCCTACATAATCGCTTGATAATATATTGATTGATCAGATCATAACCATTTTTTATGCAGTGAGCTATCTTGTATAAAATTTATTAACAAATAACCACTCTAGAAATTAAATACCTTTGTTTCGCTCAGACTAATTGCTCACGATTTTTTTGAGGAAAAGCATGCAATTGTATAGCGTCATTCCTGCTTAACGGTTGGCGCTGCCGGTGCTGGCGCTGCACCTACCATACGCGTGTTTCGAGTATTCAGTGTAGGTTGAATCTTTGAAACAACGACCTCGCGCCAGATAATCATCACGCCAGAAAATACCGTTACAGCAGAGCCAATCATTTCCCATTTATCAGCAACTTCGTTAAAGAACAAAGAACCAAAAATCACCGCCCAAATAATCTGACTATATTGCATCGGAGCAATAAAGGCTGCGGGCGATGACTTGTACGCAAATAGGTTAAATAACTGCCCTGTTAACCCTAACGCTCCAATCATGAACATAATGCCCAAATCAGCTAAAGGCATTGGCTTGTATACAAATGGCAATATACAACCTGTTACCAATATCGTAGTCAACATTGGGAATAACATGAGTGTCGCTGCATTTTCTGTTGCTGCGATTTTACGAGAAATAATGGCTGCGCTAGAGCTACATATAGCGGCTAGAAATCCAAATAGGTGCCCAATGGTCAGCGTGTCTATCGTAGGCCTTAATACAATTAACACCCCGACTAGACCAATGATAATCGCAAACCAACGAAAGACATGGACCTTCTCTCCAAGGAAGTGAATAGAAAGAATTGAAATAATGATGGGCGACAGGAAAATCAGTACATAGACTTCAATCAATGGCAGCATGGAGAACGCTAAAAATGCACTACTCACACTCCCCATCAATAACACTGCACGTAGGATAACCAGCTTAGGATTAACTGCTTTAAGGGGTGCTGGCTTCTTATCTAATAAACGTACAACAGTGAATGGCACATAACCAAACAACATGGCGAAAAATAAGATTTGAAATACTGAGTATTCTGGCAAGATCTTAACCAAAGAGTCATGAACGGAAAACGCCAGAAAACCTATAAGCGCCAGAAACGGCCCCAAGATCACAGGTGAGTGTGATGAGTTATTTGAATCAGTCATGATAGTCTCGCTAACGGTTAGGCTTTAATCTTGTTATTTTTACGGCGTTCTCTAAAAAATGCCCTGAGTTGCTCGCTGCACTGTTCAGCAAGAACTCCACTTGTTACCGATAGTTTATGAAGATTTTCATCATTCTGCAAGGTGTTGAACACACTTCCTGCAGCGCCCGTTTTAGGGTCAAACGCACCAAATACTAAACGTCCAATACGTGCGTGTAACATCGCGCCCGCGCACATCGCACACGGTTCTAACGTGACATATAAGGTAGTATCAGGCAGTCGGTAGTTTTCTAAAAATTGACCGCCAGCTCGCAGCGCCATAATTTCAGCGTGCGCGCTAGGGTCATGATGAGTGATTGGTTGATTCCAACCCTCACCAATAATCTCATTATCTTTGACAAGTACCGCGCCAACAGGGACTTCACCCTGCGCTTTGGCGCGATCAGCTAGATGCTGCGCATGCAGCATCCAGACCTCATCTTGAGCCGTGACTAACTGAACAGTCTCCAACTCATCAACTGATGGAATTACTCCCACTCAATAGTCGCAGGCGGCTTGCCTGAGATATCATAAGTTACGCGAGAAATACCATCAACTTCGTTGATAATACGTAACGACATAAGCTCTAGGAAGTCATAAGGAAGACGCGCCCAACGAGCCGTCATAAAATCGATTGTCTCAACCGCACGTAACGCAATAACCCAATCATAACGGCGACCGTCACCCATCACACCCACCGACTTAACCGGCAAGAAAACGGCGAATGCCTGAGATGTCTTGTGGTATAAGTCATGCTTATGCAGCTCTTCCATGAAGATGTTATCAGCTTGACGCAATAGATCTGCGTACTCTTCCTTCACTTCACCCAAGATACGCACACCAAGGCCTGGCCCTGGGAACGGATGGCGATAAACCATCTTCTCTGGTAGGCCTAACTCAACACCAATCGTGCGAACTTCATCCTTAAACAACTCACGCAATGGCTCAACTAAGCCAAGCTTCATGTCTTCTGGCAAGCCACCCACATTGTGGTGAGACTTGATAACATGTGCTTTACCCGTTTTGCTTCCTGCTGACTCAATCACGTCTGGGTAAATAGTTCCCTGAGCAAGCCACTTAGCATTCGTCAGTTTGTTTGATTCTTCATCGAAGATCTCAACAAACAAGTTACCGATAATTTTACGTTTCGCTTCAGGATCAGTAACACCTTTAAGCGCAATGTAATAGCGTTCAGCAGCATTAACACGAATGACATGAACACCCATATTCTCAGCAAACATTGCCATTACTTGATCGCCTTCGTTCAAACGAAGCAGACCCGTATCAACAAATACACATATCAGCTTATCGCCGATTGCTTGATGTAAAAGCGCAGCAACAACTGATGAATCAACACCACCAGACAGACCAAGGATAACTTGATCCTCACCTACTTGCTCACGAACACGATCGATGCTGTCAGCAATGATGTTTTTAGCCGTCCACAGACCTTCACAGCCACAGATACCTTGCACAAAACGGCCTAAAATTTCGCCGCCTTTTACAGTATGTGTCACTTCTGGGTGGAACTGAATACCGTAGAACTGACGAGACTCATCAGTCATACCTGCAATCGGTGCATTCTCGGAGCTAGCCATCAGAGTGAAGCCTTCAGGCATCGTGCCGACTTTATCGCCATGAGACATCCAAACATCCAACAAGCCATGCCCTTCAGCATTCACTTCGTCTTGAATATCTTTTAGCAATGCAGTGTGGCCTTGAGCACGCACTTTTGCGTAACCAAACTCACGGTGCGTTGAAGTAACCACTTCACCACCCAACTGCGCAGCCATTGTCTGCATGCCGTAGCAAATACCCAAAACAGGGATACCAAGGTCAAATACAACCTGTGGTGCAACCGGTGCATCATCTTCAGTGGCAGACTCTGGACCACCCGAAAGGATTATACCTTTTGGGTTGAAATCACGAATGCTTTGCTCATCAATATCCCAAGGATAAATTTCAGAGTAGACACCAATTTCACGAATTCGACGAGCGATTAACTGAGTGTACTGAGAACCGAAATCTATGATAAGAATACGATCATCATGAATATTATTTGTCATCAATGAATCCAATTAGCTGTGGTAGTTAGGAGCTTCTTTTGTGATCGTCACATCATGTACGTGAGACTCTTTCATGCCCGCGCCAGTAATACGAACAAACTCAGGCTTAGTACGCATATCATCAAGATTTGCACACCCTAGGTAACCCATACTTGAACGAACACCACCATTGATTTGGTGAATAATCGTAGCCATTGGGCCTTTGTGACCTACCATGCCTTCAATACCTTCTGGCACAAGCTTGTCTACTGCGTTATCTGACTGGAAATACCTGTCGCTAGAACCCTGGGTCTGTGCCATTGCGCCCAATGACCCCATACCACGGTAAGACTTATATGAACGACCTTGATAAAGAATAATTTCGCCCGGTGCTTCATCAGTACCTGCAAGCATAGAGCCAAGCATTACACAGCTTGCGCCAGCCGCTAATGCCTTTGCAACATCACCAGAGTAACGAATACCACCATCAGCGATGACTGGTACGCCTGTGCCCTCAAGGGCTTCAGCAACATTCATAATCGCAGTTACCTGCGGAACACCAACACCTGCAACCACACGTGTTGTACAGATAGATCCTGGGCCGATACCAACCTTTACCGCGTCAGCACCTGCTTCAACTAGGGCTAATGCCGCAGCACCTGTTGCAATATTTCCACCAATCACTTGAACGCTTGGGTAGTTTTGCTTAACCCATTTAATGCGATCTAGTACGCCTTGTGAGTGACCGTGAGCCGTATCGACTGTAATCACGTCAACGCCTGCTTCAACTAACGCAGCAACACGCTCTTCTGTACCGTGACCCGTTCCAACCGCAGCACCAACCCGTAGGCTACCGCTTTCGTCTTTACAAGCACTTGGGAAGTCAGATGATTTTTGGATATCTTTAACCGTGATCAAACCGCTTAGTTTGAATGCATCATCAACAACCAATATTTTTTCAATACGGTTAACGTGAAGTAGGTTCAGAATTTCTGAACGAGCAGCGCCTTCTTTAACCGTTATCAAATCAGCTTTTTGCGTCATGATGTTGCTAACAGGCTGGTCGTGGTTTGTTTCAAAACGAAGGTCACGACTCGTCACGATACCAACCAAGTTGTTATCGCCTTCAATGACCGGAACGCCTGAAATACGACGACGCGCTGTTAGTTCGATCACTTCACGAACAGTCGTTTCAGCAGTCACCGTGTAAGGGTCTTTAATAATGCCGCTTTCGAATTTCTTAACGTTAAGCACTGCGCGCGCTTGCGCTTCGATCGTCATATTTTTGTGAATGATACCTAGACCACCTTCCTGCGCTAAAGCAATCGCAAGCTTAGCCTCAGTAACAGTATCCATCGCAGAGGATGTCATCGGTATATTCATGCGAATTTCACGCGTGAGCTGTGTGCTGAGGTTAACTTCAGCAGGTAGCACAGAAGAATGTGCAGGGACGAGTAGAACATCGTCGAACGTAAGTGCTTCTTCAAGGATTCGCATAAGACCTCCAAGGTGCTTGGGAGCGGGTATTTCCTAAAATTAGCGACTCATTATAAACCATTGACCTACCTAGGGTAAACTGCTATCAATACCGATTAATGTATTAAATTAAAATTGCTCTTGGAGAACCCAATGAAACTTAGTATAACAATTGCTGCACTGGCACTGAGCCTAACCGCTGCTAGCCTATCTGCAGCCTCATTGGATGACGCACAAGCGGCTGTAAAAGCAGCAAAGACCGCAGGCTTTCCATGGACTACCACGGTTAACTTACTTAAAAAAGCAGACAAAGCCGAAGGCGATAAGCAATCAACGATTATTGAAAGCATTATGTTGCAGACAGCTGCTTCGATGAAACAAGCTGAGCTTGCTAAAAAAGCGGGCCCACGTTTCTAAGTAATACGTCGCGAATAATGTCAAAGCCGAGTCAACGCTCGGCTTTTTTAATGGAGTTAGCACTATCATATTTGACCAGCAACCTAATCGAACGGTTTTAGGAATATCGGAACTAAATGCCGAAGTAGCACTGATGCTTTCACAAAGCTTTGGCCTTGTTTGGCTTGAAGGTGAGATTTCAAACTTTGCGCGCCCTGCTTCGGGTCATTTCTACTTCTCCTTAAAAGATAAAAAAGCGCAGGTTCGCTGTGCCATGTTCCGCAATAAAAACCTCGCATTAAAACTAAAGCCGGAAAACGGTATGCAGGTGATGGTGCGCGCGCGTATTGGTTTGTATGAGCCTCGTGGTGAGTTCCAAGTCATTATTGAGCACATGGAAGAAGCAGGTGCCGGTTTACTGCAACGTCAGTTTGAAGAGTTAAAAGCAAGTTTGGCCGCTCAAGGCCTATTTGATACTGAGCATAAAAAACCGCTACCGAAGCTTCCTACTGCCATTGGTGTAATCACTTCACCAACAGGCGCGGCTATCCGAGATATTTTGCAAGTGCTTGAACGACGTGCGCCACAAATCCCTGTTTATATTTACCCAGTGGCGGTTCAAGGTAAGAAAGCGGCGAAAGAAATTGAATCAGCTATTTTACGAGCGAATAAAGATAAAAAGTGCGACTTACTGATTATTGGTCGAGGTGGTGGTTCACTGGAAGACCTGTGGTCTTTTAATGAGCGCAATGTGGCGACTGCCATTTTTGACTCTGTTATACCCGTTATTAGTGCGGTGGGTCACGAGGTTGATACGACCATTGCTGATTATGTTGCCGATGTTCGTGCAGCTACGCCATCGGTAGCGGCTGAGTTAGCAGTGCCTGATATGCAAGAGCTACGTATAAAAGCAACTAACCTCGACCGACGTTTGAGCATGGCAATGCAGCGTTTCTTACAGCAGCGACATCAAACGTTACAGTTACGGTTGCAGCAGTTATCTAATCAACGTCCTGCTTATCGTTTACAACAGCAAAAGCAGCGTCTTGATGAACTGACGGCTCGTGCAGATCGTGCTATCCATCGTATTTTGGAAAAGCGTGCAGCGTCACTGAGTCAGCTTGAGACTAAGTTACAAGCAAACGCGCCTAAGCATTTACTGGCGAAGCAAGCACAACGTGCTGCGCAACTTGATAGTCGTTTGCATCAAACTATGCAGCAGATTATTGAACGTCGACAGTCTAAGTTTGCAGTACTTGCATCGCGACTTAATAGTGTTAGCCCACTCAATACTTTGCAGCGTGGCTATAGTATTACGCAGGATGCAAAAACGGGTAGCGTAATTCAGAGTGTGAAAGGTGTAATGAAGGGGCAAGATATAACGATTCGTTTAGCCGATGGCAGTATTGAGGCTCAAGCTAAGTAGTATTCTTTTTTAGACATAGAGCTATCACAATTAATTTTGTTGATTATGAGGTGCTGAGCGACGTTCAATTTACAAGCCCCTAACTTCATACAATCCAAAGCAAAAAAGTGCCAATAAAACATCCATGACGCGAGCCACTACATCTAAATGCAATGGGAGGCTTAATTAGATCGTTGAACTTCTTTGAACGGTTTTCCAGTCACTTGGTATAGCAACATTCACTGGTGATGTGCTAAGTGGCAACTTGCTTAAAATCATATCTGCCGCTTTCTCTGCCACCATAATAGTCGGTGCGTTTAAATTACCGTTGGGTACAGTTGGGAAGATTGAAGAGTCAACCACTCGTAGCCCTGTAATCCCATGCACTTGAGTGTTTGAGTTAACCACAGCCATCTCATCTTCACCCATTTTGCATGAACATGAAGGATGGTAAGCACTCTCTACCGATTGACGAACGAACGCATCAATCTCTTCATCCGTTTGGACACCACTGCCGGGCTGAATCTCGCCATTACGGAACTCATCAAACGCACTCTGCTCGATAATTTCACGCGTTAACCGTACACACGCTCTAAACCCTTCAATATCATCTTGATGCTGTAGGTAATTAAATTGGATTTTTGGCGGCATTGTTGGATCAGCCGACTGAATAGTGACTGAGCCACGACTTTTCGGTTTGTTATGCCCTACGTGCACCTGAAAACCATGACCCGCAAATGCACTGGTACCGTCATAACTCATCGCGGCTGGCAAAAAGTGATACTGCATGTCTGGCCATTCAACCCCAGGCTTAGAACGAATAAATGCGCATGACTCAAAGTGGTTCGTCGCACCTAAGCCACTACGCATAAACAACCACCGTGCACCAATCAGTCCTTTAGAAATCAGACCCAACTTACCGTTTAAAGTGATCGGTTGCTTGCACTTATATTGGAAGTAGAACTCGATGTGATCTTGTAAGTTCTGGCCAACACCCGGCAAGTGATGTTTAACCTCAACTCCTGCAGCTTTAAGCTTATCTCTATCACCGATACCCGATAGTTGTAGTAAGTGTGGCGAGCCAATAGAACCTGCACTTAGTACAACCTCTTTATTGGCTTTAGCAAAGTGACTAGTTCCCTTGACGTTATACTCAACACCAACGGCTTTCTTACCTTCAAGCACTACCTTCTCTGCCAAAGCACCCGTAACAACAGTTAGGTTTTGTCGCGACTTAACAGGGTCTAGGTATTCACGACTCGAAGAGCTGCGCACACCGTCTTTTACCGTCATGTGCATTGGGCCAAAACCCTCTTGCTGTCCGGCATTGTAGTCATCAGTCGCGGCATAACCTGCCTGCTGGCCTGCTTTAATAAAAGCTTTATAAAGTGGATTGACCATTTCATTGCCGTTAGTGACACCCAATGGGCCGTCACCACCACGATAAGCATCTATGCCTAGATAGAACGTTTCTGCTTTTTGGAAGTACGGTAAGCATGACTGGTAATCCCAACCCTCTGCGCCATGCTGCTGCCATTCGTCAAAATCTTTTGCGTGTCCTCGCACGTACACCATGCCATTAATCGAGGAAGAACCACCTAACACTTTGCCTCGTGGGCAATGCATTTTACGGTCATCCAAAAACGGCTCAGGCTCAGTATGAAACTGCCACGCGTACTTGTCCGAATTCATTGGAATCGATAACGCAGTCGGCATTTTGATGAAAATACTTTTATCACTACCACCCGTTTCAAGCAGTAAAACACGGTCGTTTTCATTTTCAGAGAGGCGGTTCGCCAACACACAGCCAGCCGAACCTGCACCTACTATGATGTAATCGTATGTTTGAGTAGTCATTAGAATGGGCTTTCTATATCAGTCATTCCAACATAAACCGACTTGGTTTGTGTGTAATGATCAAGGGTTTCAACACCGTTTTCACGGCCGATTCCAGATTGTTTGTAACCACCTACTGGCATTTCTGCGGGTGAGTTACCATAGCTATTAATCCAACAGATACCGGCTTGTAGCTGGTGAATAACGCGATGTCCCCGCTTAATATCTTTGGTAAATACGCCAGCGGCTAAACCTAGGTGTGTGTCATTAGCACGACGGATAACATCGTCTTCATCTTCAAATACCAAGACAGACATTACTGGGCCAAAGATCTCTTCTTTAACGATAGCCATATCATCATGACAGTCGATGAACACTGTAGGAGCTACAAAGTAACCGTTTGGAGCAGACTCAGGGCTAAGTGTTTTACCGCCTGTTAACAGCGTGGCACCTTCGGCAACTCCCTTATCTATATAACCCATGACTAGGTCTTGATGGTTTTTTGAAATAAGCGCGCCTAAGTTAACCTTAGGGTCAAGCGGATCACCTGCAATGATATTTTGTTCCGTTCGACTTTTAAGCTCACTAATAAATGCTTGGTAAACGTCTTTGTGTACGTATACACGAGTGCAGTTTGTACATACCTCGCCTTGGGTGTAAAAGTTTCCAAGCATTGCTGCGCTCACAGCCTGTGACACATCAGCATCTTCAAACACTAGCATTGGCGACTTTCCACCAAGCTCCATGGTGACATCTTTTAAAGAACCTGCAGCACTCGCCACAACTTTTTTACCCGTACCAACTTCACCCGTAAATGATACTTTCTCAATATCAGGACTTTGAGTTAACCACTGACCAACTGCCGCTGGGCCTTGTACAACGTTAAATACGCCTGCTGGTACACCCGCTTCACTATAAATTTCAGCTAGCTTAATCGCACCTAATGGCGTTTCTTCTGAAGGCTTAAAAATCAGCGCATTACCCGCAGCCAGTGCCGGCCCAGACTTCCAACACGCAATTTGTAATGGGTAGTTCCACGCGCCTATACCAGCGCAAACGCCTAAAGGTTCTTTGCGGGTATAATAGAAGTCATTACCGACCATTTGCTGCTGACCGACTTGAGCGGGCGCAAGACCTGCAAAATATTCGATAACATCAGCACCTGTTTGAACATCAACACACTCAGCTTCTTGCCAAGGTTTACCAGTATCCAACACTTCTATTGTTGCCAATTCATCATTACGCTCACGTAGCAAGTTGACGGCCTTTAATAAAACACGACTCCGCTCAATTGGCATCATCGCAGACCAGATGGCAAAACCTTGCTTTGCGCTATCGATGGCTGCTTTTTGAATAGATGAATCAGCTACTTCAACATGATAAATCACATGACCAGTAGCAGGATTTGTAACCGAGAAGGTTTCACCACTGACATTCGATAAAAATTTACCATTAACGAAGTTTTGGTAGGTAGGTTGGGTTCCAGCTTTAGACATAATTTCATCTTGTTTAAGCGTTCAGTAAAAATCAAGGTTATGGCAATCAGCTTGGTAGTACAATGTTGACAACGCTAAATGATATGGATTGGTCACAACAAAGCAGCTATAAGCGCCTGTATTAATTGCTTATAGCAGGTTAATAAAAAATATTTAAATATTTAAGGAATAACCCGACTGAAAGGCGTCGTACTTAAGAAGTGTTTAAAAAATATTTACTAAAGCGTTTTTAAGAAATCAACTAAACGCTTCTGCTCACGCTCATCTAGCGTAATCATAGGCATATGATGCTCTATCAGCTTTGTGTCTGGTGGATTTGCATAATGCTTTACTGCCTCAGCTAGCGACTGATAACGTCCATCGTGCATATAAGGTGCGGTATTAATCACATTCCTCAAGCTAGGTACTTTAAAGCTACCAGAGAGCTCATGACGATTATTCTTCATAAAGGTTAGGTCTTTGCAATCATCCTTAGGCGCATCACTGTATTCCCCTAAGCAATTGAATACATCCCATCGCTGCGCTTCTGCAACCATTGCGCGCCCCGTGTCTTTACCAGGAATGCCCGTTGCAACATTTTGAAAGTGCTGACTGGATAACAAAGGTGAATGGTGACAACTGACGCAGGCTGCTTTACCTATAAACAACTGTAAACCCGCTTTTTCATTGTCGGTAAAACCAGATACCGCGTGCTTGGACGGTTCGTTATTTGGTGTATCTACCGATGCACTTCCTAACTCAGTAGTTTTCAATGAATCTAAGTAACCATCAAAGCGAGAAACAGGAAACTTCAAAGTGGTTTCATAGGCTGCTAGCGACTTGCCTATATTGGAAAACACGCGATTGATTTCTTTACGCGACTCAATAGGTAGAGACTTCCATAGTTTGAGACTAGCAAGGTCACCATTTGGCTTCGCCGCACTTGGCCAACTATCTAACGCTTGCTGACTAGGTAACTCAGTGAAAATTTGACGGTAGGAGTTTTTGTACTCTGGGTTAACAAGTACCTTTTTAATGACCTCAATGCGAGTGAGGTTATGTTCAACTGGGTTCTCCAACGGCTCAAGGGCCTGAGACCACGCACTGTCTTTTCGTCCATCCCAAAAGAACCACTGTTGATGAGAAGCACCCAGTAATGACGGTGTATTACGGGTTCCTTCACCGACTGCTAAGGCTACCCTTTTTCCATCTATAAATTGGTTATCAGGCTGATGACAGGATGCACATGAAATTGTGCCCGTTGAGCTTAGTTTTGTATCAAAAAATAGCTGCTTACCTAACTTGATTGCATCGGGGTTGAGTTGGTAGCGATTACTAGAATCCAACCCCACTCCTGGCAAATTACGAATAGATAAGCTTTGAAGCAACACTTTTTCCGCATCACTCCAGACTATTTGATCTGCTTTAACATTTTTTTGGAGCATTTGTGAATCTTGAGGCTCTTGATCACAACCCGATATGAATACTGCTATCACGCAAGAACAGAAGCACTTTAAAAGTGACCACTGAAAATGAGATGTAATCGGGTTAGTGTTCATAAACGTCAAAGCTAGACGATGAAGTCAAAAATTAATTGATCATTAACGCCATTCGCTTTAATCAAAAAACCAACCGTCCACGCACCTGGCATGCTGAACTTCAAACCATCAATCTTATAAACACCAGCTTGCCCTTCAACAGCTAACATTTTTGGCTGTGTTGGTAATCCATGCCCATGCGCTTTCATACCACCGTCAATCGCCAAGCTCGCGTCATCAACAGGATTTTCTGACTGACTAAGTTGTAGCTGACAGTTTTGAAAGTCACCAACAGAAGGCGCTTGCTGACATTCTAGTATGCCGTCGAAATGGTTGTTTTTACTTTTGGTGCTGATAGTCCAAGCTTGGGCAGTGCCCTGCTTCACACTGTCACTAGAGCTAGCGATAACCTTATCAGTAACTGCAATCTCAGAAGTCTCTTTAGCGGACTGAGTACTCTCAGGAGAGCCAGACTGGCATGCCGTCATTAACGACGGCATGAAAATACAAAGTGAAATAGTCAGAAGCTTGTTTTGAAGTAACATGATCAGTACTTTTTAGTTATATTGTTAATAGCTCATATAGTAACGTTTAATGATTTCTACCCACAATAAAACCTAGACGAAAGTCACCATTAAGACCCTACAGTCACAAACACTTGAATCGCATTGCTACGGTTGAGACTATCGGTAATGGCATACCAAAAACTATCAGTACCAGTGAAGCCTTGCTCTGGCGTATACAGTAAGCTCCCATTTACAATGGTGACTGTTCCGCTGTTAACACTGTAGTCATTAACTTCACTAATGCTCAAGCCAGAACCAATATCATTGGCAAGCACATTAATAGTCACAGCCGTGTTTACTGCCGTTGTAACGGTATCAGAGATGGCCACAGGGTATGGCGCAGCTGCAGAGCCTGAAATTGTGATCGTCACCTCACCATTATTGATACGCCCTAATGAGTCAGCAAAGACATACCAAAGCTTATCTTCACCAACAAAGTCAGTTTTGGGTGTATAACGAATTTGGTTACTTTCGATAACAACCTGACCGCCATTTAGACTCCAAGCGTTTGTGCTAGATAGCGTCAAACCAGAGCCAATATCATTAGACAACACATCAATGAGTAACCCAGTATTGATAGCAGTCGTTACATTATCAGCCGTACCCGTTGGGTATACCGAAGGATCTGTACCGGTTACTTCAACAGTCACTAGAACACCATAACCACGATCAAGAGAGTCCAAGAAGTTATACCAAAAGGTATCTGTACCTACATAGTTTTGACTCGGGGTGTACACCAACTTTTCATTAACCTTGGTAACGACGCCGCCTTTTTCAGTACCTGCGTTAAACGAGCTGATACGTAATTCATTACCCACATCATTCGCCAGTACATCAACTGTTAGCGCTGTATTTGAAGCCGTTGTCACATTATCAACATTACCCGATGGGAATGCGCTGTAGTCTGTGCCACTCACCGTTACCGTAATTTTCGTGCCGTAAGTAGCGCCTGATGTGTCTTTAATATTGTACCAAAACACCTCAGTGCCTGCGTAACCAGCATTTGGCGTATACACAATCTTGCCACCACTAATGACCGCAGTACCGTTTGCAGGGTTATTCACTTCATTTAAATAAATACCTGTACCGGTGTCATTTGCTAATACATCAATCGTTATCGCTACGCCAGCGTCAGTTGTTGCAGTATCTTCTGTTGCAACTAGAGCTTCTGGTGATGTAATGACGATAGTTGTCAGAGGGTTTTTATCGTGCCAATCACGTGGAATAATCTCAAAGCGATTACTGTGTAAGTCCATCTGCGGGGCATCTTCTGAGCGAGGCATATGGTAGAACGTTAGTCCCACCCAAGTGACCAAATCTTGTCCGGTTAATGTCTCACCGTTTACAAACTCATCTAGGCTATCTGCATCACAAGTATTAACACGCTGATTATGCGAGGCAATTTGCTCACAGCTGTTATAGCGCGTCACATAAAAGTCGTTATTGGTAAATGGCTCGAATGACGGCCCAATTTCACGATGCCCTGCTTCTGGTAAACGAATTTCGTAACCAGACTGATGGCCTTTTGTATTACTCAAAGCACCATCACGAATCAACCACGAACGCATATTAGTGGGCGAAACATCACGTGCCACCTCAGTATTAAACGTAGTCATCGTGCGCTGACGTTGACCGTTTGAACTTGTGTAGTTAATTTCTTGAACAACGTCATCACTACCCGTGCCGTTAACATCAAAGTCTAAACGCCAGAAGTAGTTATGAATATGAGATAGACCAATACGGTACGTGTTGTTCGCTAATGAAGACATTAACCATCCGTGGTCTTCATTGGTAGAGCTAGTAAAACGCTGCAAACTCCCTGTAGCAGCAAGTGACGGCTCGATTCGACCATCACCATAAAACAACCATTGCGGTATATAAACGTAAGCGCCAACCTTAGACACACTAAAGACTTTCAACGCATCCGCATCTTCAACATTCTCAGCATAACGATAAGCAGCAGACTTTTTTTGCACTTGCGAACACACAGCATTTTTACCGCTATAAACTCCAAACGTGCCGCCCTCACACTCGTCAGTCGTCATACTTTGTAAATAACCACCACCTAAGCCGTAGTCAGATACATCATGATAACGTGCACCGTTATCATCGTAAGGTACGTGGATCTGTGCAATAGAAGCATCATTTAGAATCAAACGACGCGTGCCATTTTTTGGCGTGTAATAGATATGGTGGTAGCTGATACCGTGGTTGTTATTGTGCGTCCAGCACATATCCCAACGCGAGCCATTTGGCAGCGTTTGGTCTATGGAGTAACTGTCCGCACAGTGCTCAGCCGCTTGAACAGAGCCAAGCCCCCAAAGCGATGCACTCACGATAATGAGTTGAATGAAACGCTTAATAGAAGTTGCCTTGTTCATATCTATTCTCTCCCGATTTATTTTTATAAGTTATAGGTTACAGTGGGTTCTGTGCGTGCCAGTCTCTTGGTAATAGCTTAAAGCCATTCCAACGCATGCCGATGACGTTATCGTCTTCGTCACGTGGCAAGTGGTGATAGCTCAAACGGTTCCAAACCACGATATCATTGCTATTGATACCTTGTGAGTTAGTAAACTGACTGATATCCCAAGCACAACCTGATGACGTATCGTTATCAACCGCAAAGCGCTCGCAAGCGTTATATGACGTGAAGTAAACGTCAGACTGTAACCATGCTTCGTTATTAGCACCCTTGCTTTGGTGATCATAATTGAGCATTACAAGCTCATAAGAAATCGGTGAAACACCATTCGTTTCTGATCCGTCACGGATACGCCAAAAGCGCTTAGACTCTGGGCTAAATACACGCGCTGTCTCATTGCTCAATGTTTCAATGCTTTTACTACGAAGCGTGCGCGTTACATCTAAGGTACTCGTGATCTGCTCAGCAACGTCATTCCAAGCACTAGTACCTAGGTCAAAATCCATACGCCAGTAGTAGTTATCTACAAAACCAACACCACCTAAACCATCTTGCTGCATAGGCCATGCAAAGTTCGGGTCATAACTCGTTTTAGTCACCGTGCCGCTTAAACCGACCTTAGGCTCAATCGTTCCATTTTCATGAAATATCCACTGTACCGTGTAGCTGTAACTGCCTAGCTGAGAAGCACTCATTAACTCAAGTACTTTACCGGTACGTGCAACGCTCGTTCCGTACTTATAGATAAAGCCTGCGTCTTTCTGTATTTCACACAGTACGGCTTTACCTGATGCATAATGTAACTCACCGCCGCTACACTCACTGCTTTGCAAGGCAATAAAGTTATTACCACCTAGGCCTTGATCAGTCACTAAGTACTCAGCTGCACTCCCATCATCATAGTTACGTGCAATCTGTGACAATGACATCTCGCCTAATACTCGACGCTGCACCTGACCTGGACCTTGGTAGCGGATATCACTAAGCACAACGCCTTCTTGGTCACGTGCTTCCCAACACATGCTCCAACTTGCACCCGTGTCTAAAGTACTTTGAATCGTTTGTCCCGTTGGGCACGCTGGTGTTGATGGTCGCGCTTGCGCGGTGCCAAAAAAGCTTAGCAACAACATGATCGCTGCAAACGGTAGTATTTTTTTAATCACTGAAGTCATAAGAGTCTCGCTTAGTAACCCATACGCTGAGTTACAACGCCGGCAGATAAATTAACAATCGGGCTTACTTCAAACACGATATTGTCATGTGTAAAAAGCATTAACTGAGCACAACGGTTAGCACCACATGACTTGCTAGCAGTATTTACAACGTTTGGCATGCTGTCAGCAAAGAACGTAAATGCTTTGTATTGGAGCTGATCCATAGAGGTCAGTGTCTGACCCGTTATGCGTTTAAACTCATCATCTATAATGCTGCGCTCTTCACCGTCATCCATAACGATACTAAGGGCGCGATCTAATTCGTCTTTTACTAATGGCGGCTGCATATTGGTGTAACGCTTGCTCGAAACCACCGCGTTCGTATCAAGGTTAACTACATTGATAACTAACTCATCAGTGGCGTAGTCGTAAGCAGTGACGTCAGTCCAACGAGCATCGCTATTGGTATCGCCTTTATCAAAGCGGTGTGTTTCAACATTTAAGAACTGAACCGTTGAGAATGATGTCGTTACTGCCGTACTCGCTGTTGCAACAGAAGCGGTACTAAGGCTACGACTCGCAAGTACTGGCGTCGTTTCAAGGCTACTCATCGCTAATGATGTTGCTTTATCGATTTCAGACTCAGAAACAGGGTCCATATTTGTCGCATGAACGCTTGTTAGAGAAAACAAAGTCGCTATCGTTACTGCTGCCAATATTTGCTTATTTTTCATTATCGATCTGAGCTTCGCTCAGCCTCAAAAGTTTATTAGTAATTGATGAGACTCAGTGTCAGCGATAACCATTTAGAAGTAAGTTGAATGCTGGATTAATGGGAAGAGTCACCTGATAAGCGGAAGTAGTTACATATTTCAGCAATAATTTATGCCTAAGCATCAAGAAATTGTCACCTAATTATCAATTTCAAAATGGTCTAGCCTTTGGACTTATGGCATACTCCTCGTACTTTTTCTGGAGTCGACCTCCAGTGACTTTAAACAGTACCTTCAAGGATTTACCCCATGTCGCAAGCTACCTCACGCCCTGTTCAAAGAGCATTAATTAGTGTTTCTGATAAAACTGGAATCGTTGAATTTGCACGTCAGTTGCATAAACACAATATCGAAATACTCTCAACGGGTGGAACAGCGAGCTTGCTTGCTAAAGAAGGCATCCCTGTTATTGAAGTCTCTGACTACACAGGTTTCCCGGAGATGATGGATGGCCGTGTTAAGACACTTCACCCAAAAATTCACGGTGGAATTTTGGCGCGTCGTGGACAAGATGATGCGGTTATGGAAGAGCACGGTATTCCGGGAATCGACTTAGTGGTTGTTAACCTTTACCCATTTGAAGCGACAGTTTCTAACCCTGACTGCTCTTTAGAAGATGCGATTGAAAATATCGACATCGGTGGCCCTACAATGGTTCGTGCAACGGCTAAAAACCACGCACACGTGACTATCGTTGTTGACCCTACTGACTATGACACGGTTGCTAGCCAGTTAGACGCTAACGACGGTGCAATCGAAGCAGATAGCCGTTTCAAAATGGCTGTGAAAGCATTTCAACACACAGCACGTTATGACGGCATGATCGCTAATTACTTGGGTAAGATCGTTGAAAATGGTAAGCCAGAAGGCTTCTCAACAACGTTTAACACTCAGTTAGTACTACAGCAGACAATGCGTTACGGTGAGAACCCTCATCAGAAAGCTGCGTTCTATGTTGAGCCAAACAATACACAATCTAACATCGCTTCTGCTAAGCAGCTTCAAGGTAAAGAACTGTCTTACAACAACATTGCAGATACAGATGCTGCATTAGAGTGTGTAAAGCAATTCGGTGATACACCAGCTTGTGTCATCGTTAAGCATGCAAACCCTTGTGGTGTTGCGATCGCTGATACGTTACTAGAAGCTTATGACAAAGCATATAAAACTGACCCTGAGTCATCTTTTGGCGGCATCATCGCTTTTAACCAACCACTAGACGCTGAAACAGCTCAAGCAATCGTTGACCGTCAGTTTGTTGAAGTGATCATCGCGCCAAGCGTACTTGATGGCGTTAGCGACATTATTGCTGCTAAGAAAAACGTTCGTTTACTAGTTTGTGGTGTATTCGGTGAATCAGCACCTTACCAAGATTACAAGCGTGTTGCTGGCGGCCTATTGGTTCAAGACAACGATAAGCTACTAACAAACGAGCTAACAATTGTGACTGCACGTGAGCCTTCTGGCGACGAGATGCGTGACCTATTATTTGCTTGGAAAGTGGCTAAGTATGTTAAATCTAATGCGATTGTTTACGCTAAAGACAGCCGTACAATTGGTGTTGGTGCTGGTCAGATGAGCCGTATCAACTCTGCGCGTATCGCAGGTATTAAGGCTGAGCACGCTGGTTTAGTGGTGCCGGGCTCAGTTATGTCTTCAGACGCTTTCTTCCCGTTTGCTGACGGTATTGAAGCTGCTGCAGAAGCAGGTATTGCGGCAGTTATCCAGCCGGGTGGCTCTATGCGTGATGCTGAGGTTATTGAAGCTGCGAATAAAGCAGGTATGGCAATGGTGTTTACTGGCATGCGTCACTTTAGACACTAAACTGAAACATGCTTAGTTAAGTGATTGAGAAGGCCGGCTTTTAGTCGGCCTTTTTTGTTAGTAAAACAGCTTTGCCTTATCCTCTACACCTTCAAATACTGGGGTAAAGAAATTGCGTTCCAAACTTATAATACACGCTGATGCCTTAGAGTACTCAAACGCCTCTTGGCAGTTGGGACAGTTTGGTATTTTATTTCGGTATTCTTCATAAGCAGCCAGGGATGGAAATGAAAAAGTTGCGTAACCAATATTGTTTGGCCCTTCATGTGGAATCAAATACCCGTGATGTAAACCGCCCATTCTGTTTACAAGGTCAATCCATAACTGACCGTAGTGCTTAAATTCTTCTATTTTTTGAGGATCAATAACGTATTTTAAAAAGCACGTAACCATTTATTTTTTCCTTTATTTATTAGTAATAAAAAGCTTATAACGAAAAATATAACACTTAAAAATTGATTAGTATTCCTTGCACAAACCTAAAAAGTATCCCTACGCTCATCAAGACACTCATAACTCCCTGTCTCAAACTCACGACATATAAACGGCCGTTTCTCATAAATAGTACAAAGCATCGTTTTCCTATCCAAAGCAGCACACCAGCCATCATCTAAGCGTAACATCGTCATTCCGCCCCACTTGTCTTTCGCTATATATTTCTCAGGCACACCCGTATCTGTAATTAGCAAAACTTCTAAGCGGCAGCAGTTCGCTTTACAGGTTGAGCACGATATTTCATCGCCTGGCCAACTGATATTTTCAATCGCCATTTTATCAGGCTCCAATTTCATTAAACAAAGCTAATCATAATAACCACTGTAAGTTGTTCCTATTTAGGCCATACTGAATTACTCCGTATGGGTATCGTAGGCAACATAGGTATCAACATATAGGAACTGCCCTCAGGTTCGCTCACGCTAACTTAAGGCTAATGCACTAAAAACTAAGGATTATTAAGATGAGTAAAGGACAAGACAGTAAAAAAGCTGTAAAGAAAGCACCACTATTAACTGCGAAAGAAAAGAAAGCAGCTAAGAAAGCAAAGAAAAATGACAGTAGTGGCATTGGTAGCTAAACAAACCAAAACAGGCTACCCAATTTCTGAGGTAGCCTGTCTGTTTAACCCTAAGTCTACAATTGTTGCAGACTTAAATAATCAATAGTTCAGATTAAGTTAGGTCAAGATTTCTTGTCAAAACTTCCGCATTTGTAATGATTCTTTTTGTGCGGTAAAGCTCTGGGTGCTTCTCTTCGTCAGAGTAACCTACCGGCTCTCCAGCATCTGTGTTTACGAACCAAGAGTTTTCTGGACTACGTACGTCTAGTAATTTTTTAAACTCAGTTGGCTTGATTTTTAGCGCTTTAGCAGCAGCACTATAAGTACAACGAGTTTTAACTTCGTTCAAGTATTCACGTATGATGGTAACTTTATCCAGCATTAGAGGGTAGTTCCTAGAATTTGACGCCGCCAGAGGCTGCGGCTTTAGTTGAGTTTTCATGTGAAAAAAACACGGAAACAAAAAAAGGGTATAACCTCCAGTATATAGCTTTGTGTACGTTTGAGATAGGCTCAAGCAGTAAAACTGTTTCTTAACACTCTCCCCACTCCCCAAAAACACCTCAATAGGCCGAAACACCTTACATCTAGCACTGAAAATACTTGTCTGTTTTTTATATTACAACGATGTAACCTACACTCGTTGCCTCAGGGTTAATTTTATATCTATAATCCTCACATGAAATTAATCCTGCTTATTTGTATAAGTTTAATGGCCAGCATGCTCCATGCAGTAGCCCTAATGCCTATTGAGGGTATGGATAATACACCTACATTTTCTGATATCAGTCACACGAGTCAACACTCACCACAGCACTCAGCAAGACATAGAGCATAGCTGCTGCCCAACTCATAGTTATGCCTGCTGTCTCGCAATGACTCTGCAAACTCATCACTTAGCCACCATGACACCCGGCTTAGATAAGGAAATTGACGTAGCAGTTTCTTTATCTAAGCCTGATCTAAGGGCTGAAACACTCTATAAACCTCCAAAGGTTGATCTCGTCTAGACAGAGAAACAATCACTTGTGGCCGTTGCCACAGAATAAAATTTGGAGCAAAAATATGAACATGACTCACTACATGGAGTTACTGGCTGTCAATCAGCCGTGGAATTTAATCATTTTTATGGGAATTCCTCTCATCTTGGCAGAAACACTGGCCATTACTGAGCTATATATCTTATTCACACGTAAATTTGAAGGCCTTGTCCACACGATTAACCGCTTCTCAGGCATCATCGTCGGTATCTATTTTGTAGGTATCATTATCTACATCGTGACTCAGGCAATTATCCCAATCACAGCCGCAGGTGAATGGCGTACAGTCATTGATATGATTGCAGTCTATACCTATGTTATTGGTGGCTTCCCTCTGGTCTGGATTGCCCTGCAAGAACTTGGTTTTGTAGACAAAAACAAGACGCGTGAAGAAAAGTTAAAAACGCATGCAATCTGCATTGCTATCTTCTTAATCTTTGGTCATATCGCAATGATTTTTGGGATGCTAGACCCTTCTATCTTAGGTCATGAAGGGATGATGAAAATGGAAGGCATGCAGGGAATGGAAGGTATGAAGCACTAATTCAAAGTGAACTAGTCTAATAATGGGCTGCCATATTATTAACAAGTATGGCAGCCCTTTTTCTATCACGAAATCACGACAAATCTAGACCCATCTGCCAGAAATCAACTTCCAAACGTGTCGCTGCTGAGAAGGTTTTACGTAAGTCTTTCAAGCGGGTATCACTCATAGCATCGCCATAACGGTTAATCCGCTCGACAAATAGATCAGCAAAGTCTTGGTACTCTTTACCGCTATACATTTCAATCCATGCAAGGTACGGATTATCGTCCGTCATATTCGCAGGATTACTGCTAATCCACTGAGCAATTTCAGCGTAACCCATGGTGCAAGGCGCCAATGCGGTATACAGATCCAACAAATCACCTGAAACACCTTTCTCAAGCACGTAGCGTGTGTACGCCATATTCGCGGTTGATTCTGGTAAGTCTTTCAGGTCGTCTTCACTCACACCCCACTGCTTACAGAACTCAATATGCAAGCCTAGCTCAACATTCACTATGGAGTTACAACACTCCAGAGCAAACCGAATATCATCAATATCAGAGCTCTTGTAGACCGCAAGACCAAAGGCGCGAGAAAACTGCACTAGGAATAAATAATCCTGCAATAAATAGTGTCTAAAACTCTCTTTAGGCAAAGACCCATCGGCAATCTGCTGTACAAAAGAGTGCTGGGTATAATCCGCCCACTCTGTTGGACACGCCTGCTTTATTTGTTCATACAAGCTGCTATTCATAATATTACTCAAGACCAAATGCGTAGTCGTCTAGTGCAGGTACTTTATCAATCAGCTTCTGCTCTAACATAAATTCTGCAAATTTATTGTAACGGGCCTTATCTAGTGCAGCTGGGCGTAGTGAGAAACGTCTCAATGTATCTTTCCATGCACGTTTATTTAACTCATTATCCAGCTTCTTTTTGTCGCTATCACGGAATATTTCCCATGCTTCATCAGGATGGTTAATGATGAATACTGTCGCTGCTTCAATGGCTGAAACAAACTTTTTCAACGCAGGGTTATCGCGCTTATCTGTATGTGTCACCAGAATCAATTCGTCATAGATAGGAACACCCTCTTCCTCAACGTAAAACGCACGACCTGGATGACCTTCGATATCCATTTGGTTCAGCTCAAAATTTCTATAAGCACCGATCACCGCATCTACTTGGCCCGTCAACAATGATGGTGATAATGACCAGTTTACATTCACTAGCTCGATATCTTTCAGCGTTAGACCATGCTTAGATAGCATTGCCTTTAGTAGTGCATCTTCAAAACCACCGACAGAGAAACCAACTTTCTTACCCTTAAGGTCAGCAATTGATTTGATGTCGCCATCTGCAAGTACAACCAACGAGTTAAGTGGCGTGCCGACCAATGTCGCGAAACGTGCTAAAGGCAAACCTTCATTCACCTGTACATGTAACTGCGGCTGGTAGCTAACGGCTATATCTGCTTTTCCCGCAGCAACAAGCTTTGGCGGAAGACTTGGATCTGCTGGCTCGATCATTTCAACGTCAAGACCTGCTTTTGTAAACAAACCCTGCTCTTGCGCAACGATTAGTGGGCCATGGTCTGGGTTAATGAACCAGTCCAAAAGCACAGTCAGTTTCTCAGCGGCCATTGCTGAACTTGAAAAAGAAGTAGCCAGTAACAAAGCACAGCAGGTACTTTGAAAGGTTTTACGAATATTCATTGACGGGGAGTTCCTTGTTGGGAGTACTGAAATTGATTATGGCGAGTCGTATCGGCTTGCCAGCTAAGTAAATTATCGAGTAAACGATTGACGCTGAAATACAGCGCCACCGAGGCGAGGCACAACAAAAATAGAGCAGCAAACATAAGGTCAGTTTGCATGCGGGCATTGGCGTGAAGCATGATGTAACCCAAGCCTTTACTTGAGCCAACCCACTCACCCACCACTGCACCAATTGGAGCAACCGCCGCGGCGACACGCACGCCAGAGGCAATCGCAGGTAACGCAGAAGGCAAACGTATGTGACGTAAAATAGCCCAATTACTTGCACCCATTGTGCGGGCGAGATCTAAGCGACTAGTCGGGGCATAACGTAAACCATCATGACAAGCAGCACTGACGGGAAAGAATATTATTAAACTCGCCATGATGATTTTAGGGGCAATACCGTAGCCAAACCACAGCGTTAATAAAGGGGCTAAGGCAAATACAGGGATCGCTTGGCTAACCACTAACACAGGTAATAGCCAGCGTCGCGCGCCATCAAAACTAATCAGCAATAAGGCGCTTAACATTCCCAGAACGCAGCCGATGAATAAACCAACGACTATCTCAACACTGGTAATCGCAAGGTTTTCAATGAGGAGTGAGAAGTTGTCTACAAACGCGACCATCACATCCCAAGGGCCGGGAAATATGAACCTTGGCGGCGCTAACACTAAGATCACTACGTGCCATGCCAGCAGTATGCCCAGTGTCGTAATAATACTTCTGATCATTGCAGGTACTCCCAAAGCTTTTGTTGGTGAGCCGTAATGGTGGGTTGGTCTAACTCGCGGGGAATAGCACTGTTAAAGCTCGCAAACTGGGAGATATTCGGTGACTTATTAGAAAGTACCAGTACCGTATGCGCTAGGCGCAAGGCTTCTTGTGGGTCATGAGTGACCAACACGACGGTACGACCCTGTAACGCCTTAGCTGAGAGATTTTGTAGCTTGTAACGACTAATCGCATCCAACTTAGAAAATGGCTCATCCATTAATACAATGGGGCAATCTTCAAATAGTGTTCTAGCGAGCGCAACTCGTTGGCGCTGACCGCCAGATAAGGTCGCTGGCATACTTGCGTGGTGCTGACTAAGCCCAACGACCTCTAAAAGCGCCAATGCTTTGCTGCTCGCATTAGTGTTTTTCTCACCTCGTAAGCGAGCACCTAACATGACGTTATCTAGGACACTTAACCATGGCATAAGACAATCATCCTGCGCCATGTAAGCGATATTATTGATACTGGACTTAAGTTGTTCGCTGTACTCAATAGTACCGCTGTCAGCTTGCTGTAAACCTGCGATTAGCCTCAGCAATGTTGATTTGCCACAACCTGACTGACCTAACAAACAAGTCCATTGCTGAGCAATGAGATCAACCGAAAGTCCGTCAAAGATCGTTGTCTTTGCAAAACTTAAGCTAATATTTTTAATACTAAGTGCGAGTGTTTGATCCATGGGCTATTTACAGCAGCCATGTGAATACTCTGCACTATTGTGCTGAACAGGAGTTTTGGGTGATATGAGGCTAAGATGAGTAACACCGAGGGTGTTTTGTAAGAGCGCTTTACTCATGATTCGAATCCCTTCTCATTGGACTATTAAGTCACATTACTGAGTCAGAAAACGAAGGTGGGGAACGCAAAAGAAGCTAACGGTAAAACGCTGCTAGATTGATTCCCTACGTCGGCATTATCCGAATCAGGTTCATCGGGACAGTCCAAAATGGAAATCTCAGCCAGCGATAATCATCGCATCAGGCACCCCGTCAATAGATAGGGAATGTACAGGTATTTGGACTTTATTGGAATAGCGTTGATTTAGTCAGTTAAGAAATGACATACATTCATAAAGAGATTGACTGGACTTTATCTGAGCTGAATCAAAAAAGCCGCTTAGCATAAGGGTGCGAAGCGGCCGGTGCGTTCCTAAGTTGTCTGATTAAGGGGTCAAATCACTTAGGGTGGTTAACGCATTAGCAGTGGTTATTTTTATTAATTGTTTGCATGGATTTAGTATAAAACAACTAGTTCGCTTTTTGTATCAATTTATAATTTATTTATTTATTCAAACAAAAAGAGACAAAACTAAGCAAATTGCCGAACAACTGTGCAAGACGCAAAACTTCCCATCCCAAACTATTCGCTATACCCTAATATCATTAACTCATCACTCTAAGTAAATGTTGTCTATGGTCAAACGCGCCCTCAGCAAACGCCACGCTCCACTGCTTTGGCTACTACTCGCCTTTGGCTTTATCGGCTTGGCCTATCTGTCACAACAGCGTTTACACCAGTTCCATTACGACCAAGAGATCAAACAAAGCCAGGAAAGCAGTCGTTTCTACAAAGCGTCACTACTAGCCTCTATGCGACGCTATGACTACTTACCTACCGTACTTAGTAGCAATAACGAGTTATTTTCATTAGCCGCTAATGACCCTGACCTCGCCAACCAAAAACTACTCACCATTCAGCAACGCTCACAAGCAGATGCGGTGTATATTTTAAATACTGACGGCATCACCATCGCGTCAAGTAACGCAGGTACACCAACCAGTTTTATGGGCAGGTCGTATGATTACCGCCCCTATTTCAAAGAAGCGATTACAGAAGGAAAAGGTAATTTTTATGGTGTTGGCGCAACGACTGCAGTGCCTGGGCTATTCGTTTCATCACGTTATCCGCTAGATTTGAGCAAACCTGCTAAAGCGGTTGTCGTGGTCAAAATCAATCTACAACCCCTGTTAGATAACTGGCTTTCAGGCACAGATACCGTCTTTGTGAGTAATGACAATGGTGTGTTAGTGCTAAGTAGTAATCACAGCTGGCTCTACAAAACATTGGGTGACATACCTACTGAGCAGCTTCAAAGCATCAAAGCACAACAGCAGTTTGCAAATGAGCCACTGACTCGCCTAGACCTTGCAGAGCAGGACCAAATCACCATCGTTAAGTTAGATGGCGCGCGCTACATACGCACTATCGTTGAAGTGGCGTCAGAGATTGGTATACAAGGTTGGACGTTGCAACACCTGACACCGTATAAAACAATCACCGACAAGACCTTTAGTGACTGGACGAAAATCATTGCGCTGTTATTGGCAGCAGTCGCGATACTACTCGCCATTCGGTTTAAAAATACCCGGGCAGAACTAAAAACATCACGCGGTGAGTCATCGCAGTTACGTGAGCTTAACCTCTCACTTAATCACGAAATCATTGAGCGTAAACAAGTTGAAGCTGAGTTAACAAAAGCCCAGATCGACTTACGAAGAACCAGTAAGTTAACCGCTATGGGACAACTTTCAGCGTCCATCACTCATGAGCTTGGCCAACCACTGTCCGCCATGCGTAACTACATCGCCACCTTACAGTTATCGACCGCCAAAAATGGTGACTCGCGTTCGGACAAAACACTCGGCAAGTTACTCTCGCTGGTTGAACGTATGACAAATGTGACTCACCAACTGCGCTACTTTGCACGCAGTGGCGATAAAGAAGTCCACCGTATCAAATTGAACAACACCATTACTGGCGCACTGAGTGTCACGCAACCCGCCATTTTAGAAGCTAAAGTTATACTTAAAATCGACTCACCTGACACGCCTGTTTATATTGTTGCGGGTGAAATACGCATGGAGCAGGTGTTAATAAACCTGATTCAAAACGCCATTCACGCCATGCAAGGCTGTGAGGATAAACGTTTGGATATTTGTATTGCTCAAACGGACACCTCCGCAGTGATGAGCGTGTCAGATACAGGCCATGGTATTTCAGAAAGTACCCTCAAAGAGTTATTCGAGCCTTTCTACTCAACTAAACCCTCAGGTATTGGTATGGGCTTAGGGTTGGCTATTTCTAGTAATATAGTGACTGAAGTCGGTGGTACACTAACCGCTGAAAACCTCGATACGGGTGGTGCTCGTTTTCTTGTAACCGTACCTTTGGCGAATGATGACTCCAAATAATACTCACAATAAGCGTTTGATAATCGTTGATGACGATTTCGATTTACGCGACTCTTTATCCGACTTCTTTTCGCACTATGAATTTGAAGTCAGTACCTTTGCATCGGGTAAAGAAATGCTCGCTCAGCTTAGTGAGGAGTTTGATGGGATTATCGTCTGCGACCTACAAATGCCCGGCATGACAGGGCTTGAGGTTGTCGAAGTGTTGAGTGAAAAAGAAAATCCACCACCACTGATATTAATGACGGCCTATGGCGATGTACCCACCGCTGTTAATGCCATGCAACTAGGGGCATTCGACTTCATCGAAAAACCCTTTGACCCTGAAAGCCTTAAGCAAAAGGTAGAGCTAGCCGCAAAACCACGACCTATTACTAGCCAAGCACATAACCTACGACAGCATGTTGAGCAGTTTGAAAAGGCACTGATTCGCCAAGCGTTGGTCGACTACGAAGGTCATATTGCTAATGTCTGTGACCACTTAAACATTCCTCGTCGTACCTTAAACGAAAAATTATTGAAGTATGACTTAAACCGTTTGGATTTCATTCGTAAATAGATAGGCGGAAATCCGCCTACTCTAAAACACTAACTGGCATAAATCCGCCTAACAGTTCTTCTCAAAACTTGTTAAATTAGACTGAGGTTATGACATGACAAAAGTCATTAACCGTTTCTTTGACTGAGGAGATCATTATGAAACTTAAGCTACGTCAGCTTTTTAGCACACTATGCGTTACAGCAATTCTTGCGGGTACAACAGCACAAGCAGATCAAAACTACACACTAGCAACAGCGAGCACCGGTGGTACGTACTACCCTGTTGGTGTGGCACTAGCTACTTTGACCAAAGTTAAGCTACAACCAACATTAAAAATCGGAATGTCTGCAATCAACTCTGCAGGTTCTGGCGAAAACGTTAAGCTAATGCGTGATGGTGAAGCACAGTTCGCAATCCTTCAAGGTTTGTACGGACACTACGCTAAGACAGGTACTGGCCCACTTGAAAAAGAAGGCCCACAGAAAAACATTCGTTCTATCACTATGCTATGGCCAAACGTTGAGCACTTTTTGATTAAGTCAGAATTTGCTAAAACAGGCACCGTTGATGACTTCCTAGCACTAAAAGAGAAGACTGTTTCACTAGGTAAGAAGAACTCAGGTACGCTTGGTTCAAACACAATGCTGCTTAAAAACCTAGGCTCAAGCCCTGAAAACTTTAACCTGATTCACATGGGTTATGGTCCAAGTTCAGACGCTTTAGCAAACAACAAAGCAGTTGGCATGAGTACACCTGCTGGTGATCCTGTTGGCGCGGTTACAAAAGCACTCGCAAGCGACAGCAAAGGTTTGACACTATTATCATTTACCCCTGAGCAAGCAGCTAAAGCTGATAACGGCATGGGCTTATGGGTGCCTTACACAATCAAAGGTGGCACATACCCAGGTATGGATGATGACTTCAACACCATCGCACAGCCTAACTTCCTAGCTGTTGATGCTAGCGTCAGCGACGAAGATGTTTACCAGATCACTAAGACAATCTTTGAAAACTTAGACTTCCTAGGCGCGATCCACAAAGCGACTAAGAAAATGAGCCACGAAAGCGCGCTTAAAGGTTTACCAATCAAGCTACACGCTGGCGCAATTAAGTACTTTGAAGAAGCAGGCGTTACGGTTCCTGACAACTTGAAATAAGCGTTTCAAAGTAAGTAACAAGTCCTCCAAGGGCTAAAAAGAGCTACTCCTTCTTTTTAGCCAACCGAGAGCCTGTCTATTCAGGCTCTCACCCTTCTTGCAATTTTACACAAGCCTACTCCTATGACTGACACTACTACTGAGCCAGAAAAACACGGCAAGATACTCTTTGTCATCGGCATCATCGTTGCCCTCATTCATTTATGGATGAATACCCTCGGCACGTTATCGTCGCTTTGGCAAAACTCGATTCACTTTGCCACCTTCATCGTAATGGCCGGCTTCATGTACCCACTGGGTAATAATGAAGAAGGACGCTTCACATTACCTGTCTGGTTAGAGGTATTTCTAACAACACTTGCAGGGGTAGCCATTCTTTGGATGGTGTTTCAAGAAGATGCAATTTATGACCGAGGCCTACGCTTAACTAGCTTCGACATCATAGTCATTTGCTACATATTATTAGTCATCACAGAGTACGTTCGACGTGCAACTGGGTGGGTTATTCCTTGTTTAATCTTTATCTCTTTAAGCTACGTCACATGGCTCGGCCCTTTAATTCCGGGTGTTATGCGATTTAGTGGTTTGAACTTTGACACAGTGCTTTTCAGAAGCACGTTTGGTGATGATGCGTTACTCGGTAGTATCGCGACCATCTCATCAAGCTTTGTCTTTATGTTTATTTTGTTCGGAGCGTTCTTACTACGTTCTGGCGGTGGTGACTTCATCATCGAACTGTCTCGTTGTGTCGCCGATAAAATGACCGGTGGTCCAGGATTTGTAGCGATATTCTCCTCTGCCCTAACCGGTATGATTTCAGGCTCTGCCGTGGCGAATACCGCCTCTACAGGTGTTATCACTATTCCGCTGATGAAAAAAGCAGGCTTCAAGGCTAAGTTTGCGGGTGGTGTAGAAGCCGCCGCATCCACAGGTGGGCAGCTGATGCCACCGATCATGGGTGCGGGTGCGTTTGTTATGGCTTCGGTCACGCAACTACCCTACTCAACTATCGTGATGTACAGCATCATGCCTGCGGTGCTTTACTTTGCTACGGTTGGTTTCTTCGTTTACCTAGAAGCACGTAAGCACGGTATCACTCAGGAAAATCAGCAAACAGTCACTGCTTGGCAGCTGCTTAAAGCAAAAGGCTGGGCATACCTATTACCGATCGTTATTTTGATCGTGTTACTTATCATTGGTTACACTCCGACTTATGCAGCGGGTCTAGCGATTCTCGCAGTGATCGCCTGCTCATGGTTTACCCCTGAACGTATGACACCAAAACGTATTTTAGAAGCCTTAGCAATGGGCTCTAAGAACATGGTGTTTACCGCTATCATAATGTTAGGTGTCGGTCTTATCGTGAGTGGAATCACTACGACAGGCGTTGGTAATACCTTCTCGCTAATGATTGCAGAGTGGTCAAACAACAATATGTTGATCGCCTTTGTACTAATTGCCATTGCGTCATTAGTACTGGGTATGGGCTTGCCTGTAACGGCTTCTTATATCGTACTCGGTACATTATCTGCGCCTGTACTATACAAGTTACTCAGCGACCAATACTTGATTCAAGCGTTTATGGATGGTCAGGTTACCGATACTCTGAAAGCGGTGTTAATGCTATCAGCACCTGAGTTGGTGGCTAAATTAGGCCAACCACTGTCTAGTATTGATGCTAATGCGCTAATGGCGGCTATCCCGCCTGACTTCATGGAAGCAACGCGTGATGAGTTACTACCGAAAGAGTTATTAGCCTCTTGCTTGCTGGCTGCTCACTTGGTTATTTTCTGGTTGTCTCAAGACAGTAACGTGACTCCACCCGTTTGCCTTGTGGCCTTTACCGCAGCAGCGATTGCAGGCTCACGACCGATGGAAACAGGGGTTCAGGCTTGGAAGATAGCGAAGGGACTTTACATTATCCCACTGCTATTTTTGTATGGCCCGTTAATCACAGGTACTTGGTTTGAGATCGGTGTTAGCTCTGTCTTTGCACTGTTTGGACTGTATGCGTTTACCGCTGCTTTCCAAGGCTTCCTTAGCTCTCATCTTGGTTGGTTGCAGCGCATCTTAGTAACGGGTGTTTCATTCTTGTTGTTATGGCCGGGCGAGTGGGTTTGGAATGCGGTAGGCCTTGTGATGTTGTTAAGCTTGATGAACATGCATCGCTTTATACCTAAGAAGAGTGTTACTGAAACGGCTTAAATTGTTGCAGTAAAGTCATAGACTTGAAATACGGGTTTGATGAAGTTAATCACTTTATCAAACCCGTTTTTTTAGGGGGCTATTAAATACCCATTTCCTTTTTAACCGCCTTAAACGCCTCAATCGCACGCTCAAGATCCGCTCGACTATGACCTGCTGAAACCTGTGTACGAATACGTGCTTTACCGTCCGGTACTACCGGAAACGAAAACGCAGTCACGTACACACCATGCGCCAGCATCCGTTCCTCAAACTCAGCAGCCACTTTCGCGTCATACAGCATCACTGGCACAATCGGATGTTCACCGGGCAATATATCCATTCCCGCAGCTTGCAAAGCATCTCGGTAATAACGAGTATTGTCACGAAGCTGCTCGCGAATATTAGTTGATGACGCTACCAATTCAAGTGCTTTAATCGCGCCAGCAACCACTGGTGGCGCAACCGTATTTGAGAACAGATAAGGCCGTGAACGTTGACGCAATAACTCCACTAACTCACGTCGTGCACTGGTATAACCGCCGCTTGCACCACCTAAAGCCTTGCCCAGCGTTCCGGTCAATATATCGATTCGTCCCAGTACGCCACAGTGCTCATGACTCCCCTTACCGTTTTCACCAATAAACCCAGTGGCGTGGCAGTCGTCTATATGCACCATCGCACCGTACTTATCCGCCAGGTCACAAATCTGATCAAGCTTGGCAATGTAGCCATCCATAGAAAAAACACCATCAGTCGTGATTAACTTGTGACGTGCGCCATCAGCAACAGCCTTTTGCAGGCATTCTTCCAGTGCTTCCATATCGTTGTTTGCGTAGCGGTATCGCTTCGCCTTACATAAACGAACACCATCAATAATGCTCGCATGATTTAGTGCATCTGAAATCACGGCATCTTCTGGGCCGAGTAAGGTTTCAAACAAACCACCATTAGCATCAAAGCAAGACGGATACAAAATGGTATCTTCAGTCCCTAGAAACTCAGTCAACTGGTTTTCCAGTTGCTTATGAATGTCCTGCGTACCACAAATAAAACGCACTGAAGCCATGCCATAACCATAATCTTCCAAGCCTTGCTTGGCCGCCGCATTGACTTCAGGATGCTGCGCCAACCCCAAATAGTTATTAGCGCAAAGGTTGAGTAACTCTTTACCATCAGCCAGTGTCACACTCGCATTTTGCGGGCTAGTAATAATGCGTTCGTTTTTAAACAAACCAGCCGCTCTGATCGCATCCAATTGTTCAGCATAAAAATTGCGTGTATTCGTATCCATATTAATCTTCCCAATTCAGAATGACTTTACCTGCTTTACCACTATTCATCGCTTCAAAGCCTTTTTCAAATTCTGTGTAATGTAGGCGGTGAGTAATGATTGGGCTCAAATCCAATCCAGACTCCACCATCATCGACATTTTGTACCATGTGTCGTACATCTCCCGACCGTAAATACCTTTGATTGTCAGCATGCTAAAAATCACCCTATTCCAATCGATCTGTGTGTTTTCAGTCGGAATGCCTAGTAAGGAAATTTTACCGCCGTGAGTCATATTAGCGATCATGTCATTGAGTGCCTGTGGGCTACCCGACATCTCCAGACCCACATCAAACCCTTCCAACATACCCAGTTCTTTTTGTACGTCTTTGAGGTTTTCTTCCGTAGCCTGTACCAGTCGGGTAGCGCCCAGTTTCTTCGCTAACGCCAAGCGGTAAGGGTTAATGTCCGTGACTACGATATTGCGCGCGCCAGCATGTTTTGCAACGGCAGCCGCCATACAGCCAATCGGCCCTGCGCCAGTAATCAAAACATCCTCACCAAGTAATGGCCATTGCAATGCGGTATGAGTTGCGTTACCAAAAGGATCAAAAATCGCTGCAATGTCCTTATCAATATTGGGACGATGCAGCCAGATGTTTGCCATGGGTAGCGCAATGTATTCTGCGAATGCACCCGTGCGATTCACACCGATACCAGAAGTGTTTGGGCAAAAATGACGCTTACCCGCCATGCAATTACGACAGCGACCACACACTACATGCCCTTCTCCCGATACTATTTGACCGGGATAAAAGTCCACCACGTTCGAGCCTACATCGACTATTTCACCAACGAACTCATGTCCAACCGTCATTGGTATCGGAATGGTTTTTTGCGCCCATTCGTCCCAATTGTAAATGTGTAGATCGGTTCCGCAAATGGCGGTGCGTTGGACTTTAACGAGTACGTCATTAATGCCCATTTTTGGCATTTCGACCTGCTTCATCCATAAGCCAACTTCGGCTTTCGTTTTAACGAACGCTTTCATCACCAAGCACCACAGTAGAATTAATTCCACTAAGTTGCCATAAAATATCAACACTATGCAAGAATTAAATATGCTATATTGCCTTTTTTAGTTATCGGACTACCCTATGAGCGACGTACACCTCGATTCGTTAGCCGAACGTCTTAAGCAGTATCGTAAGGTGCAGCAGTGGACGCTGGAACAGTTAGCGGAGAACTCTGGCGTCAGTCGGTCGATGCTGAGTCAGATAGAGCGCAACAAGGCTAACCCAACGTTAGGCGTCGCTTGCCGAATCGCTCAAGCATTGGGTATATCGATTGCAGAGTTGGTGGAAGAGCCTTGGACACAACCCACGATAGCGGTGGTGCGCGGCGATGACCCAGACAACGTGATGCGTGATGATGACAACGGGCATGTAAAAATGCTCAGTCCTGCAAGCTCAGAGACGACGGAGTTTTACCGACTTACGCTACCGATAGCCGCACAACTGAACAGTAAGCCGCACTTCAAGGGAACTTGGGAGATTTTGACGGTTCATAGTGGCAAGGTAGAAGTTATTTCGGGGCATGATACTGCGCAACTAAATGCAGGTGATACAGCGTATTACCAAGCAGACCAGAACCACCGAATCATTAACCGTAGCGACGGTGAGAGTGTTTTGTACATGATCAATTGTGCAGATGCCCCCAATGCTAGCGGTTACCAGAGAATTTGATGTGACGAGAAGTCACTTTTTTATCTATTAAATTAGAACGGATTTAACATAAAAAATTTAAAAATCGACATCGTTTCGGACGTAATGTGCCCTTGGTGCATCGTTGGATACAAAGGTTTAGAGACTGCACTAGAGCAGATTGGCCCAGACATTAAAGCAGACATCACATGGCTTCCGTTTGAGCTAAACCCTCAGATGCCCGCTGAAGGTCAGGATATGGAAGAGCATATCATTGAGAAATATGGCATTACCGCAGAGCAAAGTGCGCAAAACAGAGAAGTGCTTTCTCAGCGCGGCAAAGACGCTGGTTTCGAGTTTAAGTTTGGACCAGACATGCGCATGATCAACAGCTTCGATTTGCATCGTTTATTAGCGTGGGCGAAAGATCAGGGTAAGCAGCACGAACTACAAATGGCATTTTTTGATGAGCACTTCACTGAAAACACGCCGTTAGATAAAAATGAAAACCTAATCAAGATTGTTAATGCTATTGGGCTTGATGGTGCAGCAGCACAGAAGGTTTTGGACTCGGATGAGTATGCTGAGCAAGCACGCACAGAGCAACGATTTGCTTTGGAGAATGGGATTAATGCCGTTCCTTCATTCATCATCAATGACAAGCATTTGATCTCGGGCGGCCAAAGCTCTGATACGTTTAAGCAAGCGTTGCAACAGATAGCTGCGGAAGCATAAAGGACTCCACGCAGGGTACGAAGCAACTTAGGTTGCAGTAGGTATCTTAGTCTTTGAAAATGGGTTTAACAGCGTTAGTCACGTTGTTAAACCCATTTCTTTTTGAGGGGTTGAAATTAGGCTTCAAAGCCTCGTAGCGGCAATCGTTCGGACTGCAGCCAGTTCTCAGCGGCATACTCACACTGACCATCAGTCACATGCAAGGTAAACGCCTGACGTGACTTAGCAGAACGGTTTGGTGCGCTGTAGTGCGGCAAATACCCTTGGAACATCACCAAACTACCCGCTTTGACTTCAACGGGCGTACCACTACTTTCAGTGGGCCATGGCGTATCATCTAAGCTCACCATGGTTGTTTGATTGCCGTCTAAGTTAAACCGCTCTCTCAGCGGGCCTAAATGCCCTTCTGGCTCTACCCATAAACAGCCGTTTTCGAGCGTCGCATCTTCAACCGCAAACCACAGTGTAATCACGCTTTTTGGTGTCGTATAAAAGAACGTTGCATCTTGATGCCAGTTAACCACACCGCCAATATTTGGCTGCTTAAATATATACATCGACTGACGAATTTGCGGTGTTTTCATACCCAGATCAGACATCAATTCGCCGAGCAGCTTTTGATGGCTGAACTCACTAAACACAGGGTCTAACTCATGCAATGCATGGCCAATTTTATTGATACATAAAGAACGATCTTGGACTAATTCACGCTCCTCGTTAAACGCATCCTCTTCAAAAAAACAGCGTATCTGTTCAGCGGAATTGAGAAAGTACGAGTCATCACTGCGGTCATTATCATTCGTCGTAAACACATGATCAGGACTATCTTCAGACCACTCCTCGACCAACTCACTAGCACGCTGCTTTATCGCATCAATTTGGGCTAAAGGAATAACGTCGTTGAGGACAATGAAACCCTGCTCATCGTAATGCTTGATTTGTTCTGTCGATAACATCGTTGTTTACCTAATTAATTGAGCTGAAAATATCTTATAAGTTCAGAGCTTGAGAAAGTAGACACATAACCAAGCTCGCGCTTTTGTCACCACTACGAACTACTTCTGATCATCCAGTATTAGCTTAAGACCAAGAAATACCAACACCGCCCCTGTGACACCTTCCATCCATCGCATCGCTGAGTTACTCGCAAACAGTCGCTTAGCAGAGCTAACCATGCCTGCTATTCCACACTGCCACAGCATCGCAATCACAAAGTGAATGGACGCCATGATCATCGACTGAAGAAATGGCGAGTGTTGAGGGTCAATAAACTGCGGTAAAAATGCTAGATAAAACACGGCAGTTTTAGGGTTCAAAACGTTTGAAAGAAAACCCTCTTTCAACGACCGGTTCGCATTAAATACATTGCTTGCTGCGTCATTGATCGCCATACCCGCATGACCTTTAAACGCTGCACGCAAGCCACCGATACCTAACCAAATCAGGTAAGCCGCACCAATCCATTTCATCGCCTGAAACAACTCAGCCGACTGGAGTAAGATCGCTGAAATACCGATCGCTGAAAACGTCGCATGAACAAATAGCCCAAGGCAAATACCAAGGCTTGTGACCACACCGTCTTTACCGCCCGAACGACTGGTATTGCGTATGACAAGCACCGTGTCGATACCAGGTACTATGGTCAATAATGTGATCGCCACGAGAAAGGCTTCAACGTTTAAAATATACATTTATTTAAGTCCGTAAATACAGCAGTTGAATAAGTTTAATGACTGTTTTTTGTATCACAGTTAGTGTCTTAAAAACAATACTCCAAATACTGTAGCGGCCGCTAAATCACTACATTCGCCTCTTATTTAAAACTAGTACGTTCAATAAAGGGTTTAGGCTTGTCGCCTTTAGATAAACCATTAGCCATAGCGATACGCTGATTTTTACGACCTAGTAGCCGCAACTGGGTTATTCGCTCCCAAAGCAGTGCGCCTCGCGTATCTTTTTTCCATGTTTTCTTAAACAAATATTTAGTCGCGGCAATAGCATCCGGACTTTTCTCACAAATGGTATTAGCAAGCACTACAGCGTCAGCAAGTGGCTCGTCACTAACTTTGCTGACAAGACCATAAGCCTCACCCTCTAAGCCACTAAAGACACGCCCCGTCATCGTTAGCTCTTGAGCAATATCAACACGGGTTAACCGAGACAGCACCACCATGCTGCTCATGTCAGGAATCAGCCCCCACTTCATTTCCAAAATACACAGCTTAGCCGTTGGCGTAGCGATTCGGTAATCACAGGCTAAAATGATTTGTAGACCGCCACCCATACAGTTTCCATGCACCGCAGCAATCACGGGGATTGGTAGATCACGCCAGATATGAGCGGCACGCTGGAACATATTGTCCTTAGTCCACGGCAACTTGGCAAAAAACTTAGGCACCATAGACGGTGTTTTAGAAACCGCACCAAAGTCTAAACCTGCACAAAAAGAAGGCCCGTTACCAGAGATAATCACACAACGAATACTTCGATCTTTACGGATGAGCTTAGCTGTTTTAACTAAGCCTACAAACATATGCTGATCTAGACCATTATGCTTGCTAGGTCGGTTGAGCGTCACATAGGCTATTTTGTTTTTTACTTCGAGCAGTACACAGGCTTCAGTCGTCATGATGCGTTTTTATACTGCTTAAAGGTGTCTTTACGACCAAGAATATCAAAACTGAAACCAATGTAATTATCATCACCTATGTACAATTTTCTTGGTCTAATCATGAGAAATGAAAGCAATTCAGTCTTCAAAATATGTGACGAGATTTTTTTCGGTAAATAACCTATCGGTCTTTCGACTTGACCAAAAAATCCTTTCCTTTTGGCGAAGATAGCAATCGCATTAGGATCGTTTGGGTTAGTTGGATCAGCTCTCAATGTAAATGCAACCACAGCATCCTTCTTCAGCACTTTCATGAAGTTATCTTTTTTATCTTGGATACCTTCGATACCAAACTCTTTTTCATAAACCCGAAAGTTCTCTGGTATTTCAAAGTTGAAGTATTCTTTCATTGATGCGGCACTCCCTTGGGCCTATGTGATTAACAACATGATCACATTACACGCTTTTATACTGAGTGTATTTATCTTTAGGGCCAAGAATATCGAAGCTAAAGTCGATCACTTCATCACTGAAAAACGATCTTTTAGGTCTAATAATAAGAGCGTTGAGTAACCCAGTATCCGCAATGTACGACGATATTTTTGCAGGTACGAAACCTATCGGTTTTTCAACATCACCAAAAAAACCTTTTCGCTTCGCAATGATCGCAATCGCATTTGCGTCTTTAGGGTTCTTCGTATCATGCACCATGGAGAAGGTTAACTCAGTGCCTTTTTTACTCAGCGAAATGAAGTTTTCTCTTTTGTATTGAATACCTTCTATACCAAACTCAGCTTCAAAAATTCTAAAATCTGTTGGTATTTCAATGCTGTAGTATTTTTTCATTGGCGAGACACTCCCTTAGCACTATGCGTATGACTGTATGTTTAGATGACTTATTCTAACCAGATTATATCGTTAATCGCAAAGGGAGTAACAGAGCCCAGCCACTCTAATCCATAAAGTCTATTCCGCCACGAACTGGTTTCGACCGCCTCGCTTGGCCACATACAATCGCTGATCTGCCATGGCATAAAGGTCAGCTTGAGAAGCGCCTTTTTGAGGAACATACCCTGCTACCCCCATGCTCAACGTAATATGACTAGCAACCGTAGAAGCACTGTGCGGAATAGCCTGCTCCTGAAGCTCCAAGAGGAAACGCTGAAGCTTTGGTAAGATCTGGTCTGGGTGGGTATTTGGAAAAATGAGCGCAAACTCTTCGCCACCGACTCTTGCCGCAAGGTCAGGCGCTCTATTCGCTATCTTTCCCCAGTGCTCAGCAACACTCTTGAGACAGGCATCACCTTGAGCGTGTCCATAGGTATCGTTGTATTGTTTAAAGAAATCAATATCGCCAATGACAACCGTCAAGGGACGACCTTCTTGCACACATCGAGACCATTCAGCCGTTAGTATTTGGTCAAACTTTCTTCTATTCGCAAGATTAGTCAATGCATCTTTCTCGGCAAGTACGCTTAGCTTTTCATTATCTTGCTGAAACTTTTGATCACGCGCTTCGTAATGATGCAAGGTATCTAATAACTTGGACCTTGACGCTCCAACTAGCTGACTCATCGCTAGAGGTGTTTCAATAAATCGTGAAAAGTTTCTTCTAAATACTAAATAAAACAACAGCATTGGCACACTAAAACAACCAGCAATAACCGCCTTACCTAAAACATTGCCAAAAATAATATGCACAAGGTCGGGACTCACACCAAAGGCAAATAAGGGGAACAGCACACCATCCAAACAAAGCACTAAGAAAAATACCAGCGTGTAGATAAAGGCAAGCGTCGAAGGATTCGTTGTAAACTTGCGAACTTGTAAGAAGATAAATAGTAGCAGTAACACTTCAAACACAATCAGGCTGCCACCCAGCATAAGCACCCACAGTGCCACTTGGAAGACTTCTGGATTGACTTGAAAAGGATTTAATACAAACTCTGACTCAAGTACCCAAGAGAGAAAGTTAAAGCCCAAGAAAATAAAGAGCTTAACCGTTATCACCATGCGGAGAATATTGACGAAAGTACTAACTTTTCGCTCAGTAATGATTAGCATGACGACGGTCATCATAAAAGCGCCGTAGGCCAAGTTCCCACCTGAAATATTCAACCCTTCGGTGAGTGGAAAAGAATAGATAGCACCGGCCAATACGCCAACGACTAAGATGAGAGCGGCATAACAATAGAGTGTAGCTGCGCGTAGATTGCTACTTATTGTTGATAAATACAGTGGGAATATTGAATACAGCCCTATATTCAATAAAAAAGCCTTTAATACGTCCATTGCTTACTCAGCCCTCCATGCCAATGCTTTAGAAACGAGCCTGCATCCTACAGGATTAGCTATGGCAACGTTATTAGCGTCATTACTCATAACGCTAAACCGCTCTCCCCCGTATTAATCGTCATAAGCTGTTTATGATCTGTATTTCATACCTATAAAAAGAGCATTTTGGTATTAGCTATGATGTGTAATTTGCTATCATCTACTCACCCAAAAACTAGATACTTCAGAGTGAGAACTAATGCGCCCCAGTGAACAGCTAAGAACGGCAAACATCGACGATTGGCAAGCAGCAACTAACCACCCTTTCTGCTTAGAACTCGCGAGTGGTACATTGCCGCTTGAAAAGATGCGCACTTATTTAGCTCAAGACTATACGTTTATAGATAACTTTATCCGCCTAGCCTCCTCTGCTATTCACCATGCGCCAACACTGCCTGACAGACTACCGCTAGCGGCATTTCTTGGCATTATTGCTGGGCCAGAAAACACCTACTTCCAACGTTCGTTTGAAGCGATTAATGTCAGTGATGTTGATAGAACCAACCCTGAGCTATTAGCACCTACTCGTGACTTTCAAGCGTTGATGCTTAAGGCTGCTAAAAGCGGTCAATATGCGAATATGGTTGCTGTGCTATGTGTGGCTGAGTGGGTATACCTTAGCTGGGCTGACCAAGTTGAGTATGACAGTGAAACACTTCCTTTCTACTTTCAGGAGTGGGTCACGCTTCATAAAGGGGAATACTTTGAGTCGGTGGTTGAGCACTTACGTGGGCAGCTTGATCGGGCTTATGAAGTGGCGGATGAGGCTGGGAAAGTTGAGATTGGAGATTACTTTCAGCAGGCGGTGACGCTGGAGAGGCAGTTTTTTGATGGGTGTTATAACAGCTGATTATAAAGATTCGTTTAGGTAAACCACATAAGCAAACTTGTTAAATGGTTATACCTTAGCTGGGATGACTGAGTTGAATAGAATAGTGAAACACTGGCTTTCAACCTTCACGGGTTGAATGGATCAGAGGTTGTGACGTTTAACTATACAGAGTGTCTACAGTTTATGGGTAACACGGCAACATAACGCCGCATTAAGCGGACTAAAATGGTGGGTTATAATGTGTAGCGAAGCGAAACGTAATCCACTGTTTTAGTTCCGTTTAATTGCCTTGTTAGCAATTTTACCACAAGGTATCAAGTTCAGCTTTTGATGTTCCACCATTTGGGTGTTTTGCTTGAATGACAACTTGTGGTTCATTGTCTATTTCTAATAATGAATTAACCATTTGATTCGCAACACCACCAAAGGTAATTATTTTTCTATATTCCTTTGTATTTAGAATTACTTTTAATCTGTAGGCACACGAATTAATAGCTACACCATTAGGCGCTAGATCACGAGTTCCTTCACCTTCATTTCCAGGAAAACATTGAACCGAGTTTACAATATCGAAGTCAGCTCTACTTTTACCAACTCTCTCCCAAGACAGTTCAATTCGCCTACCAGCAGTACCTCCGATTTCGACTGTAGGTTGAATAGCCCTTCCAACTCTCCATTCAACATTACCGGGGGCTTGGAAAACCAATAGAGTATCGCTATTGTTGTTTTCAAATTCTACTGGAGGCGAGTTTCTATTAGTTCTCTGATTTACACTCAAATTTTCTTGGTTGTAATATGGACACTTCTCACAATTTGAATCATACGTCACGAAACTACTCCTGATTGCTAACGCCTTGCACAGTGGAAAAATACGAGCGCGAGCGAGTAGTTTTTCCAATGCTGCAACTTGTATGGTTGAGAAATTAAAAAAACGGGTAAACTGAGACCCACCTTTAGTTAGCTCCTAAAGGCCATTATGTAGTAGCTCGGTGCAGCAACGGCTTACTCTTTTTCAAGAGATACCGATAACAAGTATGAGCGCTACATAACTCATTAGATAATAACTCGAACAGTCATTAGGGTCTCAGAACCCGTATAGCAAGTCGGAGTCCATCTTATCATGAATATTGAGCAAGAAATCAATGTAGGGATCGATACTAGCAAAACACAATTGGATATTTACGTACGTCCTGTTGGCGATTATTTTAGTGTCGAAAACAATTCTCAGGGGATCAAAGAAGCCCTGAAACGAATCAAAGCTTATCAACCCACACGCATCATCATCGAAGCCACAGGGCGCTTAGAACTGCCTTTAGCTTGCGCTGCAACCAAAGCAAACTTACCCATTGTTGTAGCCAATGCACTCCAGGTACATAAGTTTGCAGCATCCACTGGAAAGCTAGCTAAAACAGATCAGTGACTTACTCGCTAGGCGAAGTCAGCTAATCGATATACGAACCATGGAGAAAAACAGGGACAGCATTATGCCTAAAGAAATAAAGGCATCCATCCAACGAGTGATAAAAAACCTACAAAAAGAAATCGTATGGGTCGAAGAAAAGCTGGATAAACTGATCGATGAGACACCCGATTGGAGCAAAACCTTAGCCATTCTCTTAAGTGTAAAAGGCGTGGGTAAAGTCCTCGCTTATACACTCCTCAGCGATCTGCCAGAACTAGGTCAACTTAATCGTAAAGAAATAGCAGCATTGGTAGGTCCCGCGCCAATGAATAGAGAAAGTGGTGCTTATCGTGGCAAAAGACGCATACGAGGAGGACGAGCCAGAATCCGAACGGTCATGTTCATGGCCATGATGTCGACGATACAATCTAACGATAAATTCAAGCACGAATATCAGCGTTTGGTTGCCAAAGGAAAACCTAAAAAAGTAGCACTTATCGCGTGTATGAGAAAGATGATTACCATCCTCAACACCATGGTAAAAAATGGTGAACGATGGAATGAAAAGTTAGCTTAAACGATTGACTTAGAACCACAGTCTCTTGTTAGCAATCATTTGAGCAACAAAATATGTAATGTTTTATATCATCAATAAGATCAAATGCTGAGTTGCCCATAATTTGTTCCATTTCTTTCATTCGTCTCGGTTGTTTTGGAGGATTGCTACCTGTCCAAGTGAACATATTACCCGATAAC
>NZ_QGKL01000032.1 GCF_003172895.1 Leucothrix arctica
GACCTGCTTACGTGAGCTCTATTGCTATGAAACCAAAGTCAGCGACCTGTCGGCATTGCGTGAGATGGATTGTTTACAGGTATTCTCTTGCACTGACACACAAGTCAGTGATTTATCGCCATTGAGAAAAACAATAAGCTTAGAGACGTTACGTTGTGGAAAAACCTCAGTAATTGATCTTTCACCTGTTAATAAGCTCTCTAAACTAAGTGAAGTTAAGTTTCAAAACACGAATATTAGGGATTTACTGCCTCTATCTCAGCTCAAAAATTTGAGTGTTATTGAGTGTAGCTCAACTTTAGTATCTACACTTGAGCCTATTAAAGAGCAAATACAAAAAAATAGTTTAGATATATCGTTAAAAGATTGTCCCTTGATCTCGCCACCTATTGAATTTGCTGAGTCTGGGAATAAAGCAATAAACGAGTATTTTGATCAAATTGGCATTGACAGTGAACCGCTGAATCAAACCAAAGTGATTTTTTTAGGCGACGGTGGCTCGGGTAAAACTTCCCTAATAAAACGGCTTCGTAATGAAGTATTTGATGAAAGTGAAGGGCAAACGCACGGTATACAAATACACTCTGTTGACTTCAACACTGGCTTTGATTCTATATCCGCAAGATTATGGGACTTCGGTGGGCAAGAAGTTATGCACGCGACACATCAGTTCTTCCTGTCTCAGCGTTGTATTTACGTTTTGTTGCTAAATAGCCGTACAGATGAAAAAGCGGAGTACTGGCTGAAACATGCTAATAGTTTTGGTGGTAATTCGCCTGTGTTAGTAGTGCTTAATAAGATCGATGAGAATCCATCTTTCGAAGTGGATAGAAAGCGTTTAAGTAGCAAATATAAACAAATAAAGGGATTTCATAGGGTCTCTTGCAAAACGGATGAAGGTTTAGGTGAATTACAGGAAGCACTAAGAGAGCAGTTTTTATTATCTGACACTCGCCGCACACCGTTTCCGACGACGTGGTCAGCAGTTAAAAATCACTTTTTGAACATGCAAGATACATTTATTGAAAGCAGTGAGTTTCGAAAAGTGTGTCAAGCGCTTGGGGTGGATAAGAAGTTCAGTCAGGATGTTTTGCTACAATTTCTGCATGACTTAGGAATTGTCATAAATTTCAAAAAACTTAAGCAGTTTGATACGCAGATATTGGACCCTGTTTGGTTAACTAATGGGGTTTATCGAATAATCAATTCCCCGTTAATTACTGAAAATAAAGGTTTGCTTCAAGAAAGTGAATTTGATGATGTAATTAGTAAGTCAGAGCTAAGCACGAACCCTGATGGTACTAAGTATCAGTATCCGCCGAGTAAGCAGCTCTATATTGTCCGTGTCATGCAGGAGTTTGAATTATGTTTTCCTCTAAATCACGAACAATACATCGTGCCTCAGTTATTACCGGTCCAAGAAGCTGACTTTGAGTTCGAAGGCGCAACGCTTCATTTTATCGTCAACTTCCCTGATTTTTTACCAGATAGTATTTTTATACGTTTAATGGTCAAGCTGCATGATTATATAAAAGATGACTTGAGGTGGCGGAGTGGCATGATTTTGTCTAAGCCGTTGGTCTTTGACGCCGTAGCACGAGTTAGGGCGGATAAGGAAGACCGTAAAATTGAAATCGATGTTTGTGGAAAAGAGCCAAGACGTTTTCTTAAATTTATCCGTGTCACACTTCAAGAAATTATTGATGATTTTCCACAGCTCAACTATGAAGAAATGGTGCCTTTACCAAAGACTGATGAGTTAGTGCCTTATCTTCGATTGGTCGGAATGGAGGAGGCTGGGGTTGAACATCATTTCGTTTTAGATACCAAAGAAAATATTAAAGTCTCCAGTCTATTGGATGGTATTGAAGATTCTGAGATGAGAAGTGAGGTAAACCAAACAATAGTGAAGGCCTTTATTTCTTATTCGCATGAAGATAAAGAGCATTTGAAAGAGCTACGCAAAGCACTTTCTCCGCTTGAAAGGCTTAATAAGTTAGAAATTTGGGATGATAGGTCTATAGATGGTGGTGATGATTGGGAGAGTGAAATTTTCCAAAAGCTTCGTGATTCAGATATCGTCTTATGTTTGGTGAGCGCCAGTTTTGTTAAGTCTGATTTTTGTCATGAACGAGAGCTTGAGCAAGCATTGAAAGATCATCAATCAGGAAAGCAAATCGTTGTTCCTATTCAGTTACGAGAGTGTAACTGGGATAGTTTACCAATAGCTAAATTACAGGGCTTGCCTGGAGATTGGATACAAAACTCAGATAATACTGATAGAGCGCTGACCTTAGTTTCTAAAGAACTAGAAGAGATTATCCATAAAATACAAGAGAAAAGAGTTAGAGCTAAACATGGTATCGGTAATCCAAGCCATTCAGGGAGGGAAGAGGGTGGCCAATAGCAGTTTTCTAGGCTAGTGATGACATCTTGTAGCTTAGGGATATTGTTCAAAAACTATATCACATCCGATGCCCCAAACCTCACTTCGATTGGTACGGCCTTATCTTGGCGTATAGTCAAGTAACAGCAGAGCTACTACATCTCAAAGTTGCTCTGTGTCCGTCCATTGTTTGAAAGATAAGCCAATACCTTCCGCCCTTCTTCAACAACGGTAGTGCGCAGGTATTCCCAAAACTGTTCATTTTCCACAGTACGTTTAGCAATATCAGGCGGCAAAAATCGTCGCATTTCTTGCTCAAAACTTGCAGCTAATGAGTCGTCGTTTTCCAGCTGAGTAATACGTTGTTCTAACTTATCAATAAACTCTGTCGTTGTTTGTTTATGATCCGCTATTTTCTTAACCACTAAAGGCAATGGAAGATTAATGGCTTGCTGCTTAAGCCAAGTAATATCCCATAAGTCTCTGTTTTTCATTCGGTTAGGGCGAAGGGCTAGGGCAACCAGTTTATTCGCAAGTATCTCTTCACGACTCTCAACTTGCAAAATTAGTCCTGCTGTTCCCATATCTACACCGTAGTGGTTGAGCAGTAACATGGGTTTTGGTTCGTAACTTGGGATAGCGCAAATATCAATGTTAATGCGCTGCATCGGCATGTTTCGTTGTTCTGGTTTAGTGATGACCTTGAGCTTCCAGGTATCAACATTCCCCGTTTCTCTGTGTGGCTCACTAACGCTAATGGAAAGGCCATACTTCGTTTGTAAGTGACTGATCAGCACTTCGCCTAAGACTTGTAGTTGCTCACGGTTGAAGTCAGCACCACCCGTAAAGTCCAAGTCTTCGCTGAGTCGGTTGGAGCCATAACAAGCACGCAGGCAAGTGCCTCCCATAAAGGTAAGGTTTTTGAGCAAACCAGCCTCAGCCATTTCTCGTAGAATATCGTGGTGCAGCATCTCTTTTTCTACGACCACTCTGAGTGGTGATAGGTCTTGGTTTGTTTTAAGCGCTTCGCTCACTAGTCCATCAAACAAGCTCATCAGCTAGCTCCCAGTCAATAAGGTCTTGGTTACGGTGTGTGTGTTTTATGTCTTTCAGAGCTAAGGCGACAGATGCTCGCCATAAGTGAATACGGTGATCCCAAGTGAGTTGTTGCGCTAATTTCTCGGTGGGTCTGCGAGTATGAATAAACTCAATGCGCCCGAAACTGCCACAATCAACGATGCGATTTCTGCCCGATGACATGAGTGTTATCCATCCAATGGGTATTTGTGAAATAACGCCTGCATCGCTCAAAACAGACTCTAAACTTAAGTAGTTGAACTCACTCGCTCGCAATCTTGCAGCTGCGTGATACAGCAATAGACCGTCATGAGGGTAAGCATCTGGATGCATGTAGAGACCACGACAAACACGTTGTAGCAAGCCACGCTTTACCGCACGACTCAGCAGTAGTTGTAACGCGTCATGGTTGTGTTGTGGCAAAGCACTGCTTAGGTCGCTGAGCGTGAATAGATAATGTTCAGGACTTGCGAGTGCCTTTAGCGTTTCGCTAAGTTGAGATATTGGAGTCATAATACTCTACACTTTCCGTCAATATATGATGGAAAGTGTAGAGCAAAATGTTGTTTTAAGCTATCAAAACTACTACCAGTAGTTCGATCAACCTTGTTAATTATCATTGTGGTTGATAATTTACAAGGTTGTGGTGATTACAAAGCAACCATATTTTAAGTCTCAGTGTTTCCTTTATATCATTGGTGAAAGTATGTTGAATGCTATATACGAAGAAAACTGTAGTAACTGCAAAGGCGACTTAGAGTGCCATTTTTGCAGAGAAACGCTATGTGAAAAGTGTATGATTCAAGCGGAAGGCAAGCACTGTTGCCGCCCCTGTTCCGCATCCATAAGAAACGATAAAGCCTTAGTCGCTTACTTTGTAGAGTGGCATCGCACAGCCAATCTGGGCGCTATAACGCTATTAAAACCGCCAATACTGGTCGTATCCGAGTTCAAAAAGGGAAGCTTGTTCTCAGTAGCAGAGTTCGAAAACGAAAATATTATCGGTTCAATCACACTCCGCTCTGATGGCCAATCTGATGCCGAGGCTATGGATATAGACTCGGGTAAGGCACTATTTACAGAATACCGTATCTTAGTAAACGAGAGAGAAATCGAAGAATTTCTCACGTCGCTGTATGCCAGTGTTTAAACTACTCAGCAGTCGAAACAGGCAGCTTCGCCGCTCGCCAGCTATCAAACCCACCATCCATATGAATAACAGACTTAAAACCAGCTTCTTTCATAAACGGTAGCGTGTTTCCACTTCTAACACCCGTTTTACAATGCACCAACCACGTGGTGTTTTTATCTAAAGCATCTACCGCTTTTTTAAAGCCGAGCGAGTAGTAGTTTATTTGTACTGCGCCAGCGATATGGCCACGGTTATATTCCCAGCCAGTTCTTACATCTAGCACCTTAATGTTTGGGTTATCCTTTAACAGCTGAGCCGCTTGAGTGGCTGACACATCAAGAATGCCGTCATTAAGCACGCCCACACCCGCATCTTTCAACGCTTCGATTGTAGTGTTCACAGGGCTTGCTTGTTCTGCTTGAAGTACTGGGCCACTCAGTACTGTCAGGCTGATACATAGCGCTAATAAATATTTAATTTTTCTCATGATTTCCTCAATCGTTTCACAGCTTTTTATTTTTAAATGGGACAGTAATGACCCATGGAAGTTTAGACGGATTGTCTGACTGAAACTGATTCAAGCCAATCGTCATACCGTCGTGTCCTTTACTTGGTTGATCAATGTAGGTTTTAAATAACCGATCCCAAAAAGGAAGGAAGAAGCCGTAGTTACTATTTGTTTCAGCAGGGATGACCGAGTGGTGAACACGGTGCATGTCTGGCGTCACGAAGAACAAACGTAAGATAGCATCGAACCGTTTGGGTAGTTTCATATTCGCATGGTTAAACATGGCAGAAGCATTCAAAACGATCTCAAAAATCACAACCGACAAGGCTAATGGGCCTAGCAGTAAAATGATGCCGCACTTATAAACCATAGACAGTGCAGCTTCAATCGGATGAAAACGTATACCCGTGGTGACATCAATATCACGATCAGCGTGGTGTACTTTATGAAAACGCCAAAGCACGGGTATATGGTGCGAAGCGACGTGCTGCGCATAAATAGCTAGATCAAGTAGGGCAACACCGAGTGCAATTTGCACGATAAATGGCAGTTCTATTGGCATGAGGTTTAGTAAACCCCAACCATTTTCGTGCGCATATTCAGCGGCAAGCACGGCGGTTATTGGCCCTAAAAGTCTCAATACTACTGAGTTGATCACCACTAACGAAAGGTTGGTTGTCCAGCGTGATTGACGGCTTTGAGTGCGTTCCTTTTTAGGAAACAGGGCCTCCAAAGTCGCCATCAGTGCTAGCACACCGATAAAGATAGTCAGTCGTAGTTGGTTCTCATCTAGCATATTTATTCTCCTGCTTACTTCTTAGTACGTGTATTAAAGTTAAATAGTTTATAAACCGGACAAAAGTTCATGAATGCCGTAACTATTAAAATGACATTGCCTAACTCTAAGGCATGCAGCTTACGGCCAACGACTTCTCGCGCGGTTCCGATCTCGTTTGCGATCTGTGTTTGAGTGGTGACAACGAGCATCTGAGGGTTGCATGCGGTAAAGAGTGAGCTCTCTACCTGACTTCGCGGTCATTTCAACGCGTATCGAGCCACTGCATAAAATGAGAAATGCTTGGCAGCTATCACCCGGTTTAAACAGAACGCTTTGCGCATTAAAGCTAATAACGGATGGTGAAATACCATGAGATTCAATAATTGACTGTGTGAGTCCTGCATCATCGCAGATTTTCTTTTGGTTAGTATTCATTGGTGTTACCAGTCAGTTAGCATGCTTTAGCGCTCATTTAGAAATATGAGTGAGTAAATTATGCGCTTATCTCTGATATTATCGCAATTGGTTTGTGATTATGCTTAACGGCGGGTGTTTTAATTTTGTCCGATTTAGACGTTTATTTGTTTGTTCAGGATCTAAGTTAGGCGCTAATTCGTACCATTTCTTTGACCACTCAAAAAGGAAAGTAAGTCATGTTCAAACTGATTACTGCAGTGCTAGTTACGTCCCTTTTATCCATCAGTCCTTCATTTGCCGCAGATCGAGCGATCACAAAGGTTGCGGGTGATGTGTACCGTTTTCAAAACAAGTTTCATTTTTCGATATTCGTAGTGACGGATAAAGGCGTCGTTGTTACTGACCCTATCAATGCCGAAGCGGCTTCATGGTTGAAGTCGGAAATTAGCAAAATAACAGATAAGCCAATTACGCATCTGATCTATAGTCATAGTCATGGCGATCACGCATCGGGTGGTGCGGCATTTGGCGATATTCCAACCATCATTGCTCACAAAAACGCACCTGAAAAGATTGATGGGGTTGAGCCTACGATACTGATTGATGGTGTAACAACGGTCAAAGTGGGCGGTAAAACAATAGAGCTAACACCACTTGGCCCAGGTCATGGGGCAGACTTGATTGCGATGGTTGTGCAGCCTGAGAACGTTGGTTTTGTGGTTGATGCGGTCGCTTCTAAACGTCTGCCATATCGCAACTTCCCCAACTCAAATGTTGATGACTGGACGGATCAGGTACGTAAAGTTGAGAGCTTAGACTTTGAAATATTTGCGGGTGGTCACGGGCCGATTGGTGTTAAAGCCGATGTCACAGAAGGGCGTGTTTACTTGGAAGAGTTGCGTGAGCAAGTATTGCAGGGACTAAAGTCTGGTAAAACTGTGGAAGAGCTAGAGAAAAGTATCAGCATGGGTAAGTACAAAGACTGGGCTTCTTTCAGTCAATGGCGCGGGCTAAATGTGCAAGGCATGGCGCGACACCTGACAGAGATCGGTGCAGTTAAGTAGCATACATTCCCCAGCCGTCTGTTATGAAGGCTGGGGAAATAAACATCCGACTAAGCGCTCGACTAAGCGCTCATAGCTGTTGGTGAAAAAAGGCTAAGATGCAGTGAGACTCAACGCTTGTTATGCTGTCGGTTTTTCAGTGAGTAGTGCTAAACATGGCGTCAGGCAAACCAGACAAAACGTGGGTATCTATCTTGTTGATTGGTTTGATAGGGTTTGGTATTTACAAGTTACTGACTCACCCCAGCACGCCAATCCCCAAAGCATGGAACCCTACTAAGCCACTGGCTATTGAAGACGATGTGACGCCCTTTACTCCATTTAAACTGACGACTGCGTTGAGGTCTGATAATGGTTGTATCGATGTGCTTAAAGCAGGGAGCATAGGGTTTTCGAAAATGCCAGATTTGGTGTTATCAGGTGCATGCGGTATTGATGATCGTGTCACTCTTTCTAAAGTAGGCACGGCTTCGGTAAAACCGCTGCAAACTTCCTGCCCGATTGCGCTACGCTCTGCCATGTGGGAGCGTCATAGTCTTCAACCAGCAGCTCGCCAATTCTTGGGTGCTGAGATCACTGAAATACTGCATTACTCGAGTTATAACTGCCGTCGAATTCGCGGTTCGAGTAATCGTTGGAGCACACATGCAACGGCTGAAGCGATTGATGTAGCGGGGTTTGTACTGTCAGATGGACGTAAAATCACGTTATTAAAAGACTGGAATAACGAACCCGCTTTTTTCGATGCAATTCAACGCGGTGCCTGCCGCTGGTTTAAAACCGTGTTAGGGCCAAACTATAATAGCCTTCACCGAGATCACTTTCACCTGCAGTCGGTGGGGCGTGGGACGTGTAGTTGAGTGGCATATGTTTTTGGTTAAATGAGTATAAATTCCATAAGGAGGATTTATCATGAAACAGTCAATTGTCCATATTGCGCTGGTTGTAAAAGACTATGACGAAGCTATCGATTTTTACGTCAATAAACTCAAGTTCGAGCTAGTAGAAGATACTTACCAAGCTGAGCAGGATAAGCGTTGGGTTGTCGTGTCTCCACCTGGGTCAAAAGGCGTAACACTGTTGCTAGCAAAAGCTTCAAAGCCTGAGCAGTTAGATGCGATTGGAAACCAGTCTGGTGGCCGTGTGTTTTTGTTCTTAAATACGGATGACTTCTGGCGTGATTACAATCAGATGGTTGAAGAAGGGATTACCTTTGTGCGACCACCTGCAGAGCAAGAGTATGGAACAGTTGCGGTGTTTAAAGACCTCTATGGTAATCAGTGGGACTTACTGCAATTAAACGATGACCATCCAATGGTTTTGCGTAGTCATTAGGATTATTGCGTACTATAAATGTAGGTATACAGGTTAATTTGACATTTATCTCCATTATTTTGGCTGGTATTATTTCCTCTTTAGGGTGTTCTTAATGAGCGTCTTAAATAAAGAAAAACTAGATTCATTTTTCATAATCGCTAGCTGCTTTAACAAGGCGCTAGGCTCGGTACCAATCCTTTATGGCTCTTTAGGTTTGTCGAAAGCGATTGCAACAGATCTCAAAACTGACGATATCGACTTATTGGTAGAGGACTGCATTTTCTCAACGCGTTTAAGTGAAATCAGAGCGCTAATGGAGGAAATGGGTTTTGTGTTAATTGTCCCTAAAGAGAACAAGTTTCAACGAGGCGAACTGGAAGTTGGTATTTCTCATGATGTTGATATGATTGAGTTTTCTGGTGTAGATCCAAGCGCTTTGGAGGTGGTTGAGCTGCCGGCAAAGTACAGAGTATTGAATGCACAAGAGTATTTGAAAACGTACAAAGCCTCATCGCTAGATGGCTATCGTCGAGTGAAGGCTTCCGTTAAAGCGGCTAGTTAGTTTTTTTGAGGAGTATTAAGTGGAAATACATAACATCATAACGTTTATAGCAGTTGCTGCCTGTTGCCTTATCGTTTGGGGGGATAGTCTCTTACTTTAAGAGAGGTTCTAATGAATATTGATTTTGTTTTATCTCCTTCAGAAGAAGAAATAGCTGAAATCTACAATGGTTTAGCAGCTTTTAATGAGCCGTACTTTCCCAACCTTGACCAGAAGGGTTTTGCTTATCTCATTCGAGATGAGGATGGTAAAATACTTGGCGGACTCACAGGAAAAACACTATTTACAGCGTTTCATGTGAACTTGCTTTGGTTGTCAGAGCCTATCCGTGGTTTAGGTTATGGAACGAAGCTGATGCAACAGGCAGAACAAGAGGCTAAAGACCGTGGTGCTATTAATGCATTTGTAGACACTTATAGCTTTCAAGCACCAACGTTTTATGAGCGACTAGGCTATAACGAGGTCGGCCGATATACCGACTTTCCGCGAGTAGATGTCGATAAAGTATTCTTCAAGAAGTGCTTAGTTGATAACAAATCACCAAGTCCGAGCTAGAAAGAGCCGCTGGGGTTTAGCGAAACATGAAAAAGTACATTCTCTTTGACCATGACGGTGTTTTAGTTGAAACGGAGCAGTGGTATTACCGTGCAAACCAACGCGCATTAGCACCTTTCGGTATTCAGCTCCCGCGTGACGCTTATTTGGTGAATATGTCTAATGGTGTGACCACCTGGAAAGTGGCCCGAGATGCTGGCGTGCCTGAGCGTGAAATTGATCGTGCCCGAGTACTACGAGATCAGTATTACCAAGAGTACTTAGCTAGCGAAGACATCGAAATTAATGGCGTACTGGAAACGCTAGATATACTCGCGAGTGATTATCGAATGGGGATTATTACTACTTCAAAACTGTCTGACTTCGCGCTGATCCATGAAAACCGCTCTATCCTAGACTATATGGCATTCGTTATAACTCGACAAGATTATGAGCAAGCGAAACCTCATCCTGAGCCTTACTTGAAAGGTCTGCAACGCTTTGGCGTTTCGGCTGCTGAAGCTGTGGCGGTTGAAGACTCGGCGAGAGGGTTGAAGTCAGCAGTAGCTGCGGGGATTGATTGTATCGCGGTTGCGAACGAGTTTACCGTGTCGCATGACATGTCTAAGGCAGTTGCTAAGGTTGACTTATTTACCGACTTACCTTTAGCTATAAATACCTTAAAAACCACCGAGTAATACCATGGCTGAGCTAAAAGAACTACAGACAAGAATCGTAAATACTCGTCAGGAAAGAGGCTTTGTAACCGACCCGCTGAAGTTACAAATTATGCTGACTGAAGAGGTCGGTGAAATTTCTGCTGAGCTGAAGCGGTTATGGTCAAAAAACTATGATGACTTCTCAAAAGAGCGAGTGGCAAGTGAGATAGCCGATACGTTCGTTTTATTATCGGCGCTAGCATCTGAGTTTGATATCGACTTAGAAAGCGCGGTTGAGACCAAGTTTTTTAAGTCTGATAGTCAGAGGACGTGGGTAAGTGCTGAGGCTGTTGATCACGAAAGCTAGCTCTTCCTATTAGGAAAGTACGAATCTATCTAGCGCTTTTATGGTGTTAAAATAAAAAATCCGCCCAGTTTTATAAAAAACACGGACGGATTAAATGCAGTCAAAAACCGTATTACATCGCTTGATAAATGGTGATTTCAGGTGATGCTTCTAATAAAGGCTTTAGTTCACGAACCACATCATTTTTGAAAAGTTCTGTTGCAAGATACGCTTCTGCCGAAGCCGTATCTTTAAAGCCATGTAAAACCTGAACATTACCCTCATTAATTAATAAGGCTTTAGACGTGCTGTTTTCGATTTTTTCGAGAAACGGCTGTTTATACTTCTTATAAATCTCAGCAGCTGCCGGTCGATTTTCATCGGATATTTTCAAATTAATTTGCAGATAAGCACCTGTACCGGTCGCCCATACTGACGTAGAAAACAATAATACAAATATGCTTGCTAGTAACTTTTTCATTTTGTTCACTCTTTGAGGTTTCTTACTTAGGAGTGATAAATGGTATATAGTTTCTTACTTATAGTTAAATTTGTATTTTTGAGTTATATATTTGGTTTTTGAATAAATGAATATCAAACAGCTAAAGTTTGCTAAAGCGGTAGTCGAGAACGAATCCTTTAGTCTGGCGGCTAAACAGTGCTTTGTGTCTCAGCCTACGCTATCTAATGGTATACAAGCCCTAGAGAATGAATTCGGTTTCGTATTATTTAAGCGTACGACACGAAGTGTTCAGCTATCTTCCTTTGGCGCAGAAGTTTTACCGTTTATTACTTCAATTTTGAATGCTGAAAAAGCCCTGTTTGATCATATTGAAAAATCAAAGAATGTTGAAAAGAGTATCATTCGTTTAGGTGTATCTCCTTTGGTGAACAATGAAATGATTTTGCTCATCATTGCAGCGTATAAAAAAATAAATGCTCGTTGTGAGATCTTGGTAAATGAAAATAACCTAGATGACCTTCAGCGAGAGTTAGATAACGAATTGCTAGATATTATCTTTGTACCTAATGTGCCCGGCATGAAAAGCAAGAAGGTCAATGAGGGTGTATTTCTTTATGAAGAAGCACTTCATGTCATTATGAAAAACAGCTTATTCAATGAGGAAAAGATTACATTGAGTAGTCTTGGAGATGAGACCATCTTGATGGTGCCAGACTCCTGCGGTTTATCAGTAATTACTCGTGGTATGTTCAAAACAACAGGGAAGATATTCAAAGAGTATGGCGGCAAAGCCAATAGTTATCATGTTCTAGCGAATTGGGCCTACAGTGGTTTAGGGGTAGCGTTGTTACCTAAAAGTAAAATACCAGACCATATAAAAGACTCTGTAACACTGTTTAAAAATGGCAACGTCGTGAAAATAAAATATGAAGCAAGATGGAGTGATCACTCCATAATTACTCAAGAATTTCTTAACTTTTCACAAGAACATTTGGTCAACATATCAGGTGGATTAGTTAAAAACTAAACCTTAAAATAGTGTTATTTATAACTCATCCTTACCCGAACGAACTTTCCCCGGTCCTACACCAATGACACGTTTGAAGGCTTTTGAAAAAGAGCCTTCTGATTCGTAACCACATCTTAGCGCTGCTTCAAGCGTGCTGATACCGTCGTCCGCTAACCAACGGTAAGCTTGGGTCATACGCCATTGTGTTTGATAATCTACAGGCGTTTGTCCAACGACTTCTTTAAATAAAGTAGCGAAAGCAGATCGTGACATTGCACAGGCATTTGCAAGTTCCTCTAAACTCAGGCGTTGCTCTTGTTTCTTTTTGGTAACGGTTGCATGGATTAGCTCCATCGCTTTACCTAATTGTGGATGAGCAAAGGCTGCAAATACGCCGCTATCAATATTCAAATTGTCTCTGACTAACAAGTAAAATAAACAATCGGATAATCGATTAAGCAGCACATTATTGTGTTGATTAGAGGTGTGTGCTTCTTCCAACATCAAATCAACAAGCTTTGATATCGCATTATTATCATTTCGACGTACGACTAGAAGTTCGGGCATTTGCTGAACTAACTTGTCAAATATTGCATGGTTATGGTTGAAATCCCCGCACACTAATCCTGTTGAGGGGGCATCTAAGCGGTCAGTCATGGGCACAGACTGAGTTGCATTTTTTGGAATATTTAGGTCAAGAGTATTCGTCAGTTTATGTTGGACATCCGAGGGTAAAAAAACCGCATCACCTTCAAATAATTCTATATTTTCACCATTTAGCTCAAAAAAGCACTGGCCTTGAGTAACAATGTGAAAAGACATTCGTCGACTACCTGAAGTATCAACGGCCCAATTGCCACAGAATTTACCATTGTGGTAGACATTGGCTTCAATTTTCAAACTGTCTAATAACCGATTAATGCCATTCATGGATGATTGGACCTAACTCTTGGGTTTTCAAACATAGGGTGCATTTCGGATTCTCTATATTATTTATTTCATCAGGACGCCACGTAGCAGAACAGTGTGCGGAGGTACTGTTGTTAGCGACAAGTCTTGGATTGATCAATTTTAACTTAAATAGGAAAGACGAAAATGAAAACTTTAAACCCATTGTCAAAGTCTCTTAAAACGTTGGTACTACTGTCAGGTATGTTAGTCAGCAGCCTGAGTTTCGCTGGTATAGCAACGGACACCAATGATAATGACGTTATTCTTTCAGGCTACGACACAGTCTCTTATTTTACGAAAGAAGCACCAGTTCAAGGGAAGTCAGACATTAGCGCGGTTTATAACGGTGCTATTTATCACTTTACATCAGAAGATAACCGAGACGCGTTTAAGGCTGACCCTGCTAAATACGCACCGCAATACGGTGGGTTTTGTGCATTCGGAACATCAATAAGCCAAAAAATTCCTGTAGATCCTACGATTTATGAAGTTCTTGACGGTAAGTTGTACGTACAATCAGGCGCTAAAGCAATGGAACTTTGGGTGCCAGAGAAAGTAAGCAGAATCACATCTGCAGATAAGATTTGGGTAGAAATCAAAGATATTGCTGCTGACGAATTATAAAACGTAGCGACATTATTCTAATTAACCAAGCCGTATACTAATGTATGCGGCTTTTTTTTGCATTCGTCATATTTAAACTCAGTTTCATTGGTAGGGGATAAACCTAGGTTTTATGAAAATTAGGCTGTAAATAAGGTATGGTGTGTATAATATATAAATATAAACGCTACTTTAAGTGATATAAAATTTATTTTAGTATATTTGTGCTTTATTTATAAGCATAATGTGTTTTTAATCACTGGATTATTCCTGTATAACTTGTAATACAGAAGTAACTGCTTTCTGTTTAAGAGTGATTTGTAGCACTTAAATATTAGACAGTAAGAAAAAATAGAGTCGGTCAAGGAGGGGGCAACTTCGTGAGTAACTTATTTCATTTGATATATGCAAGCCAAGCAGTTCATGAGTTCAGCCGACAAGATATTGTTGAATTACTATCAGACGTTAAGCAGAAAAATCAGCAGCTAGATGTTCATGGCATGTTGCTTTATGACAAAGGCTCTTTCTTTCATATTCTTGAAGGTGATAAAGAGATTATTCACGATTTGTTTGATCAAATCGTGAAAGACGAAAAATACCAAAAGGTTACTAAAATTATATTTGAGGCCATACCTAAAATGTTCTTTTCTGATTGGAGTATGGGGTATTCTTCACTTTCTAGAAGTGAGTTAGAACAGATGGATGGCATGAACGATTTTTTTGTCGGACAGACGTGTCTATCGGGCATTGATCAAGGTAGAGCAACAAAGTTGCTCAGAGCATTTTCTTGTGGAAGATGGCGCTCGACCTAGGTTTTATTTATCACTATCCATTGGTATCTTATGTTCAAAGGAATTGATTTCTCTCATGCATTTCAACCTATTATCGATATCAATAAAGGCGATATCGTTTCATATGAGGTCTTGTTAAGAGGGAAAAGCCACGAAGCACCGTGGGTAGTTTTCAACAAAGTCGAGAAACAAGATCTGCCTTTATTTGATCAATATAATCGAGAGAAAGCAATTGCACTAGCATCGCGTCTAGGGCTAGATCGTTCCATTAATTTAAACTTTTTACCCCGAGATATTTTAGCGGATGAGGGTAGTTGTTTAATAAAAACGATTGAAGCGTGTAGACGGCATGGTTTTAACTCAAAGCAACTGACTATTGAGATTACAGAGAGTGAGTTTGTTGAGAACTACGACGCGTTAAGCAATATTCTAAATAATGTTCGTCGAGAGAATATAGTGATTGCGATTGATGACTTTGGAGCAGGGTATGCAGGTCTTAACCTGCTTGCGTCTATCCAACCTGACTTGATCAAAGTTGATATGTCCCTACTACGTCATATAAATGAAAATGGCCCTCGCCAAGCGATTGTGAGGGCAATGAGTAGAGTCTGCTTAGACTTGGGTATTGATGTCTTGGCTGAAGGTGTCGAGACGGAGGAAGAGTTTGATTGGCTACGAAGTATTGATATATCGTTGTATCAAGGCTTTTTGTTTGCAAAACCAGTGTTTGAGTCTTTGCCAACGGTCGATGATTTGAAGTTCAAAATCCCAACAAACTCGTTCACAAGTGTCTGCTGCTACGGCACCTGATTCAGTCATATCATTGCAAAAGAATGTGTACGGATATCACAAAGCTTAAAACCGTTCTTTCTAATGTTATTTAGCACGACCGTTACTGCGGCTTCATGATCTGATTAAGAATAATCTCGCCAGCAACCAATAATGGCACGGCCATAAATATCCCCGCCATACCCCAGAGCCAACCCCAGATAAGTACAAATAAGAAAATAATTACAGGGTTGATGGTAAACATACGACCAATAAATAACGGTTGAATGAACTGACCTTCCAGTAAATTTAACGCTAATATTAATGCGGGTGGCAATAATATGTGAGTCAGACTATCAAATGTCATCAACGACACCATCGTGATAATACCGATATTAATTGCCGGGCCAACGTAGGGAATAAAGTTAAAGAAGGCCGTAGATGCGCCCCAAACAGCGGGTGTCGGCATGCCCACAAACCACATGACAATACCGACAACAATGCCAAGTACGATGTTTATCGCGGTTATTAGCAGAAGATAGCGACTAATGTTGTGTTGTACATCACGGGTTATCCGTAGGATGTTTGTCTTGTAACCTTGCTCGCGCAACATGGAGCCAATGCTGTCGCCTAGCGAGTGACCAAAAGCCAGCATGAAATAAAGCAGCACAATAAAGGATAGGGCGCTGATCAATAGCTCTTGAGTGCCATTTAATAGGGTATAAAAAATATTCGGCCCTTTGACAACTACATCAGACTCATTTTGGTCAGGTGTTATCGACGCCATTTCTTTAACAGTATCGGTAGTCTTTTGAACGGTTTCTATGGAGTCTTTAAACGGCAGAAGCTTTTTCTGAATATCACCAATTTCAGCAGGAAAACGTTCCAGCCAGTTAGCTGCTGGGTCTGTTAAATAGTTCGCGGAGCCAACAACAAGACCAGTTAGCACGAAAATGATAATGGCACTGCCTAATGCACGGGGCACATAATATTTCCGCAGTAGCTCGATCAAGGGAGACAACATAAAGGCGATGAGTGTCGCCAGAAAAATAGGGATGAAAATGGCTTGGGCAAAATACAGAACACTCAGCAAACTAATGATGAATAATCCCCAAACAGGGATAGCCAGGCCGGAAAGCTTATCGTTATTCATAATAGCGCTAGAGTTTTTTGAGTAGTTGAAAACCAATGGACAGCAAGCTGGGAGGAAATGAGCCGATACCTACTTTTCTAATAAGCATACCCGCTACAAATGCAGCGCCCACACTCGCGACAGGGTGTTTTTTTACCGGTGCAAGGTAGTCGAGCTGTTGTGAGGTTGCGCGCAGTTTTTGCTTAGCTTCTTCTACTGTCTGCGGTTTAGTTTGATTGCGACCCATAAAATCCCTCCAGCCATGAGAATAGAAAGTATCGCCATTAATAGAAACACTACGGACGGAGGCAGAACGTTAGCCAAAGCATGGTAGAGAGAGGTTAGGATAAGCCCCAGTCCTGTCAGTAACATGGCGGCTGCCATCGACACTAACAACGCGACAACGAGGGTTTCAACTACCTTTTTCTTGAGTAGTCGGCCTTCTGCCTCCGCAAGATCAAAGAAGTCGATAATGGCGTCAGTAAGCATTTTCAATGGTGTTATTTCTTACCTTGATCCATCATTTTAGATATTATGTAACCTAAACCGAAAGCAACACATAAGCTGCCAACAGGGTTTTTGCGGATACGACCACTAATTTCTTCAATACCTTCAGCGCCTTTTTCATAAGCCGCTTCAACGCCGTCGGTGACCTTTTCTTGGTAATCCTCTAGCTTCTCTTCTGCTTTAGCAGTAATTGTTTCGGCCTCGGCACTGGCTTTTCCTTTTAGCAGCGCCATCATTTCGGTGACTTCACCGCGTAGTGCTTCAAACTCTTCTCGTAAGTCTTCATTTGCCTTTGTTTCTTTTGCTGCTGGCATAGGATATTCCTTTCGTTGGTTCGAATAAGTTTACAGTGTAGATCTTTATCATATCCGAAAATTAATTTTATGTGTCTGTAACAGGTGATTAGTTTTTTAGTGACTCAACCTCAAAGGTTGTTGAAGCCCATAGACTCATCCATGCAATTTTTTCTGTGCCACCGATTGAGTCATCGGGAATAATCATATGGACGGCATTGATAAGAAACAAGCCCCCATCAACGACAGATACATCCACTTTTCCATCATCATCTGTTGTCAGTTTAACTTGTTCAATCTTATCGTCACGTTTGATAAACACATTAACCATGGAGTCTGAAAATGGCTTTCCCTCATAAAACAGCTGTGCCGTTACTGTTTTTAGAGATGGGTCAGTATAAGGGTTCGTTAGCATTACCCACTCAAACGCCATGCCCATGTTGCTATCTTCACCTTTACCTTCGCCTACTTTGATCAGTGATTTTGCAAAGCGTTTAAAGAACTCGGTAAAGTCGAGTTCAGGCAGGCCTCTTTTCTCATGCGCTTCTAGTACCCAATCAAGGCCTTCTGCTTTTAAAAAGCTTTCAAACTTCTCACGCTTTTCATAACGTAAGCGGGAAGGTCTGGATTGATAAGTCAGTACATGTAGGCCATCTTTGGAGGTTGGTTGGTCAACGGCTGGTTTTTGAGCAAACCGATATCTCAGAGTGTCCGTACTACCATTAGCTGTTAAATCAAAACGGTCAAAGTTAGCGGGGTAAAAGGCATAAGTATCACCGTCTAAGCCTTGTCCTACCTTGATATGAGCTTCAATGTTAGCGCCTCTTTCCACTTTAAACTGTAATGGTTCTAACCAAAATTCATGAGCGGTTGCAGTACTGGTAAGGCTCATCACAGGCATGATAGCCAGCACTAAATAGAGTAATTTGAACAAAAATTTATTGAGCATGTAATATTACCTATGACTTATATTATTGAGAGAATTAGTATGCGCCCACTCCAATTCAGGCTGCAAGAAACCATTAAACGATTCAACGTTTTGTTACTTTCACTGACGTGTTTGCTAGTATTTTCACAAACAAGTCAAGCACATGAAAATAAACCTGCTGTAGCTACAATTACCATCGATAATGATGACTTGGTGAGTATCGACATTAGCCTCAACCTTGAAGCAATGATTGCGGGCGTTGGTGTTGACCATACGGTGGTCAACTTTGCTAAGGCCGCACGTTACCTTGCACTCAGTAAGCTATCTGCCGCAGACTTAACGCTAGAGCTCAATGATTACACGGCTAGTCTCCTATCAGGACTTGAGATTCGTGCTGACGAAACGCTACTTATTACCAGTCTAGAAGCCAGTCAAATACCAGAGTCTGACAACCCGTTACTGGCTCGTGAGTCGGTCATCAGGGTGAAAACAAAACTGCCTGAAGACGCTAAAACAATCAGTTGGCAATGGAATAAGGACTTTGGTGTTATTGCGCTACGTCTCCACTCACCGAGTAAAGAGGATATGTTTAACGCTTACCTCGAACCTGGGATTCGTAGTGAGGCATTTGACCTGACGAAACTTCGTGAAGATCCATCCTAAAAAATATTATTAAATCCACCTAGCCTGTCACCTCCGTATCATAGGCTAGGGGAGTCGCTACTTTTAACCCTGATCTCAGCAGTTTTTGTGCACGTCTCAGCGTTGTTTTTACACTGCCTAGAGGCTTTCCTGTGCGTAATGAAATTTCTCTATGAGACATGTCTTGGTAAAAAGCGAGCATGATCATTTGACGTTCTGACTTGCTTAAGCTGCCAAGTAAGCGTTTTAATTTTGCTTTTTTTTCGCCTTCAAGTGCTTTAGTTAGTGGCCCTAGTTCGTCTTCATCAGCAACATCATAGTCTTCAATGAGCGGTAGTTGGTTTCTAGTCGCTGATTTTTCACGTCTTAATGCATCGATCGCTCTACATCGGGCAATCATTAATACCCAAGTCATGGGTGCAGCTAAGTCTGCATCATATTTTTTAGCGGTTTGCCACACTTGTATATAAACGTCACTAGCAACCTCTTCGGCCAACTGCTTGTTTACAGTGATTTTCATAATAACGGAGAAGGTGAGACTAACCGTCGAGTCATAAAACTGATCGAATGCTTGTTTATTACCTTCTGACATAAGGGGAATTAGTTTATAGAGTTCTGTTTGATCAAAAGCCATAGTCATTCTCCAATACTGCTTTGCTTCTGGGTAATCCATTGCTTTTTATGCAGCATTATTGAGAGTCACGAACGGTGTTGATGAAAAGTTTCAATCATTTTTGTTTATTATGAATTTTTCTTAAGTACTTATAAGTAGAGCGAATATTATCATTTTTTTCTATTTTAAAATAATATGAAAAAAATTAAATCCGGCTGATTATCGAGTTGCGTAGAACTTGATGAATGGTGATTACATCATCCGACATCAACTGAGTTGAGGATCAATATGAAAATTATTACAACATTGAGCAGCGCTGTTCTTGCGCTGGCTGTCGCAGGAACTTCTCAAGCATCTAGTCATCGTGAGGCACCGTTTGTTGCTGAGCTTCCAAAAGCGGATGCGACTGACTTTTATGCTTTTAGAAGTTATGAGCCAGATAGAGAAGGTTTCGTTACATTGATTGCAAACTATAACCCTCTGCAAGACCCTTATGGTGGCCCTAACTATTTCAGCTTATCTCGCGATACGCTGTATGAAATTCATGTTGATAATACGGGTGATGCCGTTGAAGATTTGACCTTCCAGTTCCGCTTTAGTGACAAACTAGGTGGTGAAAATAACACAGGTATTACCTTAAATGTGGGTGGTATAGACGTTGCAGTACCGCTTAAAAATGTGGGTGGTGTAACCGCCGCAGACAGCTCTGCACTGAACTACCATGAGTCATATACAGTCACAACAGTGACTGGGGATCGACGTACAGGAACTAAAAATACAGCGACTAACGTTGTCGGTGGTGCGAGTGTATTTGCGAAGCCTTACGATAACGTTGGCGAGAAAACTTTCGGTACCAGCTACGATGCTTATGCAGATAGCTTTGTTCACTCAGTAAAGCTGGCTGGTTGCCCAGCAGGTTCTGACATTGGTAAAGTATTCGTTGGTCAGCGTAAAGATTCTTTCGCTGTTAACTTAGGTGAGATCTTTGACCTAGTGAACACCAACCCTCTGGGTGGCGTGGATGATGAAACAAATGACTTAGCGGATAAGAACGTAACAACGCTAGCATTGGAAGTTCCTATTGAGTGCTTAACCGGTGGTAATGAAAACGGCATTATTGGTGCATGGACGACGGCAAGTATGTCTCAAGTACGTGTGTTAGACCCAACACCTAAAGCATTGGTAACACAGGTTAGCAGTGGTGCTTGGACGCAGGTGTCTCGTTTAGGAATGCCATTAGTTAATGAAGTGGTTATCGGCTTACCGGATAAGAACTTGTTTAATGCGAGTGAGCCAAAGGATGACGGTCAATTCATTGACTATGTAACGAACCCTACGTTACCTGCATTGATTCAAGCGCTTTACCCTTCAGCACCAGCACCAACAAACTTCCCTAGAAATGACTTGGTTGCTGCTTTCTTGACCGGTCTTGAAGGCATTAATAAAGACGGTTCTGTTGGTGAAATGATTCGTTTGAATACGAGCATAGCGGTAACGCTGAAAGCTGATCAAAGTAACTTCGGTGTTGCAGGTGGCGATGCTGCTGGTTTCCCGAACGGTCGTCGTCCAGGTGATGATGTCGTTGATGCTGAGCTTCGTGTCGCGATGGGTTTATTGTGTCACTTAGAACTGGGCCTATGTGAGCCTACTGACGCACTGGCTGGATTAGCGCCAATTACTGATGGTGTTGAACAGAGAGCTGACCAGTTCGACAACTCTTTTCCTTATGTGACTACGCCAATCAGTGGTTCACCAAACTAAGAGGTATCGCATGAATATTTTAAAACTATCAAGTGCTTGCCTGTTGGCTGTTTTGTTGAGTGCTTGCCACTTTAGCAATGATGATCATGACGTTGAAGTAACTAATGGTCTGACGACCTTAGGTGAGATATCTGCTGATGGTGATCCTGTAGAGATATATGATCCTGAGTCATTAAAGCAAGACATTGCTAGCCTGTTTGGCAACGCAGATGACGATCCCCTGGCTGTCGAGTGCGGCAATACTGACACATTACAGTCAGTCATTGATCGAGGCGGTAGAGCTTAGCGCCAACGCAGTATAAGAAACGGGGCTTTTGCCCCGTTTTTTTATGCGCCAAATATTGGTTAGGTTCTAGCTTATCCCTCTTTCGTTTTTGCAAAAAAAGCCGACCCTAAAAGGGTCGGCAAATGTCTAACGTCAATCTATCTTTCTATCTGGGCAGTTAGACCAAATTTAGCAAGCTCTGTAACGGAAGTTGTAACGGTAAATTGTCTTTGTTTTTAGATCTACCGAGTCAACCATCATAAGGGCTTCATTACCACGTTGAGTACGTACTGTTGCTGCTGTCTTTGAGCGAAGTACAACGTCTGCACCACATGCTGACCATACATTTGCAAATACACCTAAACGATCTTTGATTAGGAAGTCATCACTACGAGTACCACGCCAGTTTTTAGTCAAGCTAGGGCCACGTGAGCCAGCGAAGAAGTAGTCACGTTTAAAGCTAGCACGCGCACCACGAGGTAAGTCGTTGTAACCACGGTAATCAGCATCGACCAGTGATACGCTAATACCGCTTGGAATCTTAAGACCAAATGCTAAGTCACATTTCTTACGGTCAAACGTACGTTGTCCGTGGCCACCTGCTTCTGCAATGTACTCATCAAATAACAATGAAACACTCTTCTTGTCTGGTGAAATTACAACGGAAGCTGATCCTGAAGGACATCCATTTCCTGCATAACCAACGTTTTGAATCTGTACCGAGTTAAGGTTTGGAGCAGCGCTTGCTGCCTGAGTTGCTAGTAGTAAAAGTGAGCTTGCTGTCAGTAATGTTTTGCTAAGTGCTTTCATTGTCGTATCCCTCGAATCAACTAAAAAAATTAAGTATTAGAGCGGTGTGTTATGTCTTTCGTTTATTGCTGCTCTTATTTAGTAAAGCGTCAATTGGCGCTAAAAAGGCTCATTTTTTTTAAAATAAATTAAAATAAAGTTTAATTAAATCAATTATTTGAAATAAAAAAAGGCCACCAGTGTCAAACAGACAAAGGCAGCCTTCTGGGTACTAACTAAAGTACGTTTTTACTTAGCAAGTTCTGTAACGGAAGTTATAACGGAACAACGTTTTAGACTTAAGATCGATTGAATCAACCATCATAAGTGCTTCGTGACCACGCTTAGTTTTCACTGTTGCAGCAGACTTAGAGCGTAAAATCACATCCGTTCCACACTTAGACCAAACGTTAGCTAATACAGCTAAGTTATCCGTCACTTTAAAGTCATCACTACGAGCACCGCGCCATGTCTTCTTCATGGTTGGGCCAGTTTTACCCGCGAAGAAATAGTCACGAGTAAAGGTTGATGTTGCGCCACGAGGTAAGTCATGGAAACCACGGTAGTCAGCGTTAACCAGTGAAACACTAATGCCACGTGGAATCTTAAGACCCAAAGCGATATCGCATTTCTTACGGTCAAAAGTACGTTGTCCCTGGCCACCCGCTTCAGCGATATACTCGTCAAACAAAAACGATACGCTAGTCTTATCTGGTGAAATCACAACAGACGCAGAGCCAGAAGAGCAACCGTTACCTGCGTATGCAGTGCTGTTGATTTTAACGCCACTGACGTTTGGTGCTGCTTGTGCTTGGCTAGCAAATAATACAAGTGCGCTAGCGGCTAATACTGTGTTGGTAAACTTTTTCATGAGTGTTCCCTCTATGTTATCTAATTTAGTGTCGATGTGTATGCAGTCTTGAATTTGCATATTTATTGCTCTTATCTAGTAAAGCGTTAAGTCGTCAGATAAAAGGTCATTTATTTTTAATTATTATAATTAAATCAATATTTTAAAATAAAAGTGACGAACATAAAAAAACGCACTCACCTTGCGATGAGCACGTTTTTATAGAGGTCTAGCTTGACCTGCTTGTTATGTTATTAACAAGCTCTGTAACGGAAGTTGTAACGGAATGTTGTTTTAGTTTTAAGATCCGCTGAGTCAACCATCATTAGTGCTTCGTGACCACGTTGAGTACGTACTGTCGCAGCTGTCTTAGATCGAAGGATTACATCTTCACCACATGCTGACCATACGTTAGCCATTACACCCATACGATCTTTAACAATGAAGTCATCACTTGTAGAGCCACGGAAGTTCTTAGTAAGGCTTGGACCACGCTCACCAGCAAAGAAGTAAGTACGTGAGAATGTTGCACGTGCTCTACTTGGTAGGTCAGCAAAGCCACGGTAGTCAGCGTCGATCATTGCTACTGAGATGCCGTTTGGAATTTTTAGACCGAATGCGATATCACACTTCTTACGATCAAAAGTACGTTGACCTTGACCACCTGCTTCAGCGATGTAGTCATCAAACAAAACTGAAACACTTTGCTTATCAGGAGCAAGAACAACTGAAGCCGAACCACCTGGGCAACCGTTACCTGCATAACCTACTTTTTCGATGGTAACGCCACCAAGATTTTGGCCAGCAACTGCTGCTTGTGAAGCGATTAAAGCTAGAACTGAAGTTGCGAATAATGAAGTAATTGTGTTTTTCATGATGTTGTCCCTAATTCAATTAATGTTTTATTTATCAAGTAGATGATTAATATGTTTTTTGTTTAGCGGCGGTAACATTTTGTGTTGTTATGTTTTTGCTGCTGTTGTTTTGTAAAGCGTCAACGAACAAAAAAGTGGCTCATATATTTTTAAAATAAATTAAAAAAAGGTGAAATAAAGTTGAACAGGGTGAGTAGATAACTACCTCACAAGTGCTGTATAAAGGAACTAGGATTAGGAAAATCAATAGCTTGGAGGCAGTATGAAGTTTGTACACATTAGTGATTTACACGTTGGAGAAAATTCGACACGAGATGCGTTGGTAGAGAAGCTTTTTAACAAAATTATAAAAAAATACGCTCAACTTAGAGAGAAACCGCTGATATTAATCACCGGAGACTTCGTTCACGACGGTCAAGCAGAGCAGTATCAGCAAGCTGAGAAGTTTATGAATAAGCTTCACTCGGCAGGTTTCCAAGTCCTTATGTGTCCAGGTAACCATGACTACGGCCAGCAAGGTTTGACTGATGACTACGACGCACGCCAGCGATATAGCCGCTTTGCCATACAGTTCACCACGCGAAAGTCTGACAATGACAGTGGCTTTCAGAATATACAGGGTGGTCAGTGGAACTTCCCAATCGTTAATAAGTTTGATGACGTCTACTTTATCGGCCTAGATACGATGCAGGGAGTGTTTCGTTTGAGTTGGTGGTCTCGCTTTCTTTCAAGCTTTACCGCATCAGGCTGGTTGGGTGCGCCTCAGCTAGATAAGTTAGATGTCGCGATTAAGAAGATTAAACAGAAGAGCCCAAACTCAACTGTTGTTCTATATATGCACCATCATCCGTTTTACTTTAACTTCCGCTTTCGTGCCATGCAGCTGCATGACCGCCAACGTCTTCATCAAATGATGGCGAATAAGGTCGATATTTTATTATTCGGACACAACCATGTAGAGAAGCGCCTGCAAGATCAGGAGGGCAAGCATGGTATAGATATCGTTCAGGTGTTTGGAAACTGCGTGCACGACGTTAATGTACCGTTTTATGAGGTAGACACTGAAACAAAAGGAATACAGCGTTTATAAGGCCTGTGCTTGTTTGCGCTTAGCCACCGAAGCGGGCAGCACCTTGACGACGGAATTCACTTGGCGTCATGCCTTTGACTTCCATAAAGCGTCGGTTGAAGTTGGCCACGTTATTAAAGCCGACCTTATAACAAATGGTACTGATGTACTGATCCGTTTCCATGAGTAACTGGCAAGAGCGGTTAATGCGTAAACGGTTTACAAAGTCAGTAAAAGTATTACCTGTGGCACGTCTAAAGTAGCGAGAGAATCGACTTTCATTCATGTGAAAGTTCTCCGCTATTTCGGCCATCGTAAAGGGTGTGGAATAGTTCTCAGAGATGTAATCAACCACTTCACTGATTTGCTGTAGGGTCGCATCGTCATCAAAACTTTGCAGCTGTACACTAGAGAGTAGTCGATACTCTGAGTGATTAGCCAATGCAGACAACAGACTGATAAATTCAGAGAAGCGCTCTAAGCCAGAGCTTTCTTGAATCTTCTTCATACTGTCGTGCGCTTCCTGAGTGATGTTATCAAACTCAATACCGTGTTTTGCACGCTCCAATAACGGTAATGCATCACGTAATTCAGGAATTAATTTACTAGCATTTTTGATAGGTTCGTCAGTAAATTGCATAGCGAGGTCACGTGCTTCCACGCCACCTTCAGGCATGTCAGTCGATATCCAGTTGTGCGGTAAGCGTGGCCCAGTCAGCACCAAGTTACCCGGCTCGAAGCGACCAATGTAATCACCGACAAACATCTTTCCACTAGTCTCTAGTATCAGATGAAGTTCGTACTCTTCATGGAAGTGCCAACGAATCAGTGGGTTAGGTGCACCATGCGATAAACAACGAATGTAACCAAACGACCCTTCTGGCTCGTAACCAAGCTCAGGGTTTCTTTGAAAGTCTCGTTCCAGTTCCGGAATGAGCGCTTTATTTTTCGCTGTTTGCGCTAGCTGCACCATATAACCTCCTATTAATACCGCGCTCCATGCCTTATGACATAGAGCGCAATATCATTTTACTGTTTCATTGAGCGATTCCCATTATAGCTCAATTTTTACTAAATTATTTACCTGTGCTTCAGCAAGTCTCAGTGCGGCTACCAGCTCCACGTTTCCAGCTAACTGACCAAACAATAATGGCTCAGAAGCGAAGCTCAAGATGCTGTCTTCAGCATTGCAGTAGCGCTGTGGGTTATCAGCCGGCATTGCAGCATCCTGATAAGTATAAGCCAACTTACCACGCTGTTGAATCTTAATAAATGCCAAGAACAGAGCAGGTAGAATCGCAACGGCATCAATACTACGGCCAGCAGCAAGTGCTTCGCTGATTGTTGGTAAGATAAAGCCAGGAATCTTAGAGTAACCATCCATCACTACACGTTGGTTAGTATCTTCAACGTTAGGGTTACTAAAACGCTCAAGTACTACGTCACGGTAGTCCGCAAGGTTAAGCGGGCTAGGGTGCTCTTCGCTGTCTAGGCAAGGCATAACGTCATCAGTCACATAGTTATACGCAAGCTGACGAACGACAGGATCTTGTGCGCCTTCATGAATGAACTGGTAACCGCGCAGTGTGCCTGCCCAAGCAATACAGCTATGCGTCGCATTCAGTAAGCGAATCTTAGCTTCTTCATACGGCATAACGTCAGCGACCATCTCAACACCGACATTCTGCCAGCTTGGACGACCTGCGATAAACTTATCTTCAACAACCCACTGAATGAATGTCTCAGACATAAGCGCTGCTTGATCAAGTACACCGACCACGCCAGAAACACGAGCAACCACTTCAGGCGTTGGACGCGGCGTAATGCGATCAACCATAGAGTCAGGTGCAGACGTATTGTTCTCAACCCACTCAAGTAACTCAGCTTCACCGCTTAACTGAAGGTACTGAATCAAACCGCCGTAAAAACGGTGGCCATTACTGCGTAAGTTATCGCAGTTCATGAGTGTCACAGGGCCTGCTTTACTCTTCATACGTGCAGACAGAAGTGCTGACATTGCACCATAAATAGTGCAGCGAGTGTCGCCCGCTAAGTCACTTTTAATATCCGCAAGCTTTGGATCTAGGTTGTGATGCTCATCTAGGTAATAACCAGCTTCAGTCACGGTGAAAGAAATGATACGAGTATTTGGGTTAACCGCAAACTCTATCAGACCAGCTAGTTTTGCGTCCCATTCAACCAAGGTTTTGATTGAAGCGATCTTTTGATACTGACGCTCACCAGCAGGGCTGACAGTTTCAAGGTGATATTCACCCTTCTGCGCTTTTAGCGTATTGATCGTATCTTCCATGTCAGGACGGATGTTTCCGCCAACAAGGTGCCAAGATTCGTCACCAGCTTCGTGCAAATTTTGCATATAAACGGCTTGGTGTGCTCGGTGAAAAGAACCGACGCCTAAGTGTAGTTGGATTAAACCGTTGTCGACTGTGCTCATTAAAGTGCTCCTGATGAGGCTAATTTTAGTGTTTGACCATCATTGTTGAAAAAGTGAATACGTGAGTTGTCCCATACTACCGATACAACATCGCCCGCTTGCCAGTTGCAACGCTCGTGTTGTCTGATAACTACAGGGCCCTTTTTATCGCCAGCAAGGTTCACATGAATAAGTGACTCGCTGCCTAAAGGTTCGACGAACTCCACATAACCTTTTAACAGGTCAGGTGTGTACTCGGTCACAGATAAGTGTTCTGGGCGAATGCCAAGCTGACAAGCACCTTTAGGCGTAACGCCTTTTTGGTAATGTATCGGCAAGATATTCAAATGTACGGGTAAAATGTTTACTTGCGGCATACCAATGAACTGAGCTACAAAGCGATTCGCAGGGTGCTCGTATAGTTCTTTGGGAGTTCCAACTTGTTGGATCTCGCCGTCTTTTAGTACCACTACGCGATCTGCCAGCGTCATTGCTTCCGTCTGGTCATTGGTTACGTAGAGCGTCGTTGCAGAAAGGTCACGGTTAAGTGATGCTATTTCTACACGAATTTGTCCTCGTAGAGAGGCGTCTAAATTTGATAATGGCTCATCAAATAGAAATAATTTGGGTATTTTGACGAATGCGCGGCCAATGGCAACACGCTGTTTTTGACCACCTGATAACTGTCTTGGCAGACGTTTAAGTAGGGAAACTAGGTCTAATTTATCTGCGGCCAATGCAACCTTTTCTTCGATTTCTTGTTCAGGCATTTTGGCTAAACGTAGTGCAAATGACATGTTTTCTTGGACAGTCATGTGCGAGTATAAGTCGAATGACTGAGATACCATTGCTAGGTCACGCTTCGATGACTCTAAGGTTGCGATATTTGTATTATCTAAAACGATATTGCCGCCACTAATCTCTTCTAGGCCTGCAACCATATTAAGTAACGTCGACTTGCCTGAGCCTGAAGGGCCGACAAATACAATGAACTCGCCTTGTTCTATTTTTAGATCAACGCCTTTGACTGCTTGCATATCGTCATAATATTTCTCTACATTGTTCAGTTCTAAAAATGCCATTTCATTGAATCCCAATAATTACTTAGAGGTTTAATTGCTTTACGTTTTTCGGGTCGAGAGACCGCCAAAAGGTGAAAACAAGGGTTTGAGATTCAGGGGCAGCAGCGAACTGAATACAAATATAGAGTAAAAGCTTGTCATAGAGGTACGGGCTATTTTGGTGCGATAACGTGTTTTAAGTATCAATAAACTATCAGTCAGGATAGTCATTAGACTTATGTGTTTCATACTATTTCCTCCGATATTTTCACAAGCAATCAACAATGATACTCTAATGTATCAATCGCCAAATTTAATGTTGATTGCATGAATTATAGTAGCACCTGATACGTACTCCCAGTAATACGCTCTTGCAGACTTATAATATGGATTTGAGGTTAGGTTAAATAAACGCCTTGTATACATTTGGTTAAGGGAGTTATATTAATGCACATGTTTACTTACCTAACATTAACAAATACTCAAATCAGAAAAATCTGGTGGCTTCTCTGTGAAAAAAAAGAGCGGTCAGGGATTGATATTTATTAATGATTACTTGGCTGCGGGGATAACCCGGGCCATTAATAGGTAAACATCCGGTATACTCGCAGCCCACTTCGGAGCACCAACATGCGAGACCCAGCCGTGAATAATCAGGCAGACATCAAACAAACACGCTATGTACGCACAGGCTTACTACTGGCTGCCGCTGGTACAGGTTTGTTTGCAATGAAATCCATCTTTATAAAAATGGCCTTTCAAGAAGGTGTGGATACTTCCACGCTGATGACACTAAGAATGTTAGTGGCACTCCCGTTTTACCTCGGCATGATGTTTTGGCTGTTCACTAAAAACCAAGATCGCAAACCACTACCGACAGTTCAGCAATGGCTAACGGTGTTTGGCTTGGGCTTTTTTGGTTACTACTTAGCATCGTTCTTAGATATAGAAGGGCTTAATCACATCACCGCGCAATTGGAGCGTCTGACTTTATATACATATCCTTTGATGACGACGATATTGGGTTGGTTGTTTTTGAAAGACGTGATTACTAAGCGGATTGTGCTGGCACTGGTGGTGAGTTATGCAGGTATTATGCTGTTGTATTTGCACGAGGCTAGCCTTGAAGGTGCAGATGTTACCTTAGGTGTGTTGCTAGTCTTAGGCTCAGCACTGAGCTTTTCTTGTTATATCGTGTTTAGTAAGTCTTATATAAGTCAGCTAGGAAGCCGCTTATTTACGAGTATGGCCATGTTGGCGTCGGCTATTTATGCGTTTATTCACTTTGCCGTGACAGGACATAGTATTGATGACTTGTTTGCGATTACCAATATGGCGTGGGTGTATGTATTTTTGCTAGCGATCTTTAGTACGCTAATTCCAAGCTTTATGGTGAGCGAGGCGATTGCGCGGATTGGACCAGCGAAGGCGAGTATTGTGGGGACGGCAGGGCCGGTATTTACGATTATCTTGGCGGTGTTGTTGCTTGATGAGGCGTTTGGCTGGTATCACCTTGGTGGAATGTTGCTGGTGATGGGTGGGGTGTCGATTTTAGGTAAGAAGTAGTCATATATGGCGCGGTTTAATAAAACCGCGCCATTCTTATATCATCTTATTTCGATGAATCTTTTACTGCACCTTCCGGTGCTTCAGGTACTTCTTTTACCTTCACTTCTACTTTAGCTTCAACCGTTGCTTTGACCATAGTCTTGGCTTCAATTTGAGTGTCATGCTTATTTGTCGACTGAATGATAGGTTGGTTCCTAACACACATCATGTGTAACGAAATAGACTGGCAAGTACCAATATATCGCTCATCATGAGCACCTGTATATTCACAGGCTTGCGACTTTTGCTTAGCAGTACACGCTTTCCATGGCTCATTACCCGTTGAGCCAGAATGTGCGTAGGAGTAGCTAGCAGGTAACAGCAAAGTAAATGCTGACAGCACAAGTAACTTCTTTACTAAAGTGCATTGAAATTTCATGGTAAGTACCTATTATTGGTTTGGTGGGCCACCCGCTGGAGGGCCACCTGCATCGGTATCTGATGCAACGGTCTTACCGTGGAAACAACCAATGAACAAGTTCTCGCCTGGGCTTGCAGCATGGTAGTGATAACCACGAACGTCATCTTCTTCACCACGACACTCATCAAGTCCCGTTGCTTCGTCACCATTTTCATCTCTCATACCATAGATACCGTAACCATCTAGTGCGTATCCAAGTAGTGCTGCGTGGCCGTCGTCTTGAGTACCGACTTCAGCACAACCGCCTGCAGCAGCATGGTAGTGATAACCTTGGTGTAGATTAATATGACCACCACAATCGTCAAATGCCGCAATTGTGTAGTTACCTAAGATGTCATCAACTGGCGCAGGCGCAGATAGCTCAGTACCATTTAGTGCAACACCTACTTGAGAAACACTACCTGTGGTATCAGCAACTTGAGGCGTGACAGGGATAAGGTATGTTGCTGTCACATCAAGGTCAGCAAGGTAATCCATTGAGCACTCTACGCAATGTTGTTTAAACTCATCTTCAACATTTGGCTGTGCAGCACCGTCACAAGACTCGAGAGTCTCGGTAACAAATACTTCGAGTGTATTCTCGTCGTAAAGCTTCCAGTTACTATCATTATAAGTGACTGCTAAGTCCATAATGTAGTTACCCGTTAAGTCTACGATACCGTCAGTACCTGACTCATCAAACCAAATACCGACATCAGCTGGGTCATTATCCGTCGTTGATCTTGGACAGAAAGGACCCGGTGTTTGCTCAGCTGGCGTCCCCGTTGTGACAATCTCATAACACTGAGTCTCGGTACCATCACTCAACGTACAGTCAACAATCTCGTTTGATGTGAATGCACCATCAACAAACATAGTTGGGTCTAATGCGCCTAATACGATGTCTGAAGAAGTATCAGTTGTTGTATCGGTAGACGAGTCTGTTGTCGTATCAGTAGATGTGTCGGTATCGGTATCTGTTGAGCTATCAGTAGTAGAAGACTCTGTTGTTGAGTCCGTTGTATCGTCTGATGACGACTCTGACACGCAGCCGCCGAGGGCAAACAAACTGAAAGCAACGACGCCAACTAGAGATCGGTAATTTGAAATTCGCATAGATGATAGACCTAATAGTTATAATAATTTATTAAAGTATCGTACCTACCAATTGTGAAGTAACTATGGAGAATTGTTAATAATTTAGTTTTTCTATATCCACAAACAAAAAACGGCGACCCGAAGGCCGCCTACTTAAACTACTTCAACGAAGTAAACTTTAGAAAACGTTACGAACTGTTACAGCGATAGAGCCTCTGCTGTTACTGCTACGCTGGCCATAGTTGTTTGAACCATTATGACGGTCTTGTGATGCACCATGCTTGCGTCCTTGCGAGTGGCGATCAGTACGACAAGTTGAACGGTTTTTTGTCATTTTATTAATATCAACACGTGCTGCATGAAGCTTGTCTTGAAGTGTTTTACGTTCCCACTTAGAGAGGCCGTTAGCTTTAAACTTATGCTCTAATTTAGCAATACGCTGTTGAGTACTTTTCAACTTGCTTGCTTCAGAAGGCGTAATTGCACAGGTCTTAATACCTTGCTTAATCATTGTAGCTTGCTCGCGCTGCTCTTGATTAACACTAGACTCGTGCTTGCTGTATGCACTTGCCTGCATGCTGATTAGTAAAGTAGAAGCGGCGATTGTTGTCAAAGCGATTTTCTTAAACATGATGAAACTCCGTGTAATTTTATGAGTGCATTTTTTGTGCTTGTATCTATAAAAGCGCAGAGGCTCATAAAATAGGTTCACTCTTTACACATTCCTTACATAGAACAATGAGCTAAGTAACTGCTCACCCAGTAAGTTCAAAGGAATAAAAACTCTAGCGTTATGTTTTTAATCAAGATTTATGAGTGTCCAAACTCGGCTATGTGAAAAATATAGATTTAATGGATTGCAGCATTTACTGCTATGCATTACTGTTAGTATATCGGTATACCTGTTTTAAAACCGCAAAACACAGACTCTATATTATGATCAACCTCAGCCGCACCTTCTCGCGCATTAACCCTCAAATCATTTCATTAGTGATGATCTCGCTACTGGCACACGTCACCCTGTCAGGTGGGCGTGTTGCATCTTCTTTATATGTACTTCAAGAAGGTCACTCTGAGTTGGTTGCCGGTCTGACTTACGGGCTATACAGTTTAATGCCTGCCTTATTGTCGTTGTATATCGGGCAATGGGTTGACCGAGTAGGGCCACGTCTTATTATGCGCTTAAGCCTTATAACCATTGTATTGGGGCTGTTGTTACCCGCACTTCACTTATCGCTAGTGTCTATATTAATGTGCGCAGCACTTAGTGGTTTGGGCTTTGGTGGCTACATTTTGTCAGCGCATGTTTCAGTGTCCCAAATGAAAGTAGCGCAAGATGCCGATAGAACGGCTCTGTTCGGATGGCTACAAATGGGAACGGCCGTGTCCGCAGTGCTTGGGCCATCATTTGTAGGCTTGTTAATTGATAACGGCAACTTCTCGATTGCTTATGCTTGTTTGGCATTGATTGTGGGTGGTGGTCTGTTTTGGTCATTCCGCGCCAGTATTCTTGAGGGTGTGCGTACTGCGAAAGACTCAAAGCGTTCTAACATTGTGCAGGACGTTGTTAAAGATCCTGCCTTGCGCCGCATCTATTTATTGTCGATGGCAGTGTATTTAGCGTGGGATTGCTTTGGGTTTATGATCCCAGTGCTAGGTTCTGAGCGAGGTTACTCAGCATCAGCCATTGGTTTAGTGTTGTCATTCTTTGCAGCAGGCACCTTTATAGTTCGCGCCTTATTACCTTGGTTATCTCGTAAAAGTACTGAGTGGCGTACGCTATGTATTTCATGTGCTTTAGCGGCTGTAGTGTTCTTCCTATTACCGTTTGCTGACAGCCTTTTTTTACTAACGGTCTTGAGCTTGGCATTTGGTCTTTCGGCGGGTGTAGGCCACCCCAACGTACTTAACCTGTTACTTCGTACGGTTAGCTCTAATAAGTCGGGTGAAGCATCTGGCTTGCGAATAATGACAGGGAACTTGGCTGGTCTGTTAGGTACTGCGACCTGTGGTGCAGTAACCGCGGCTGCAGGTGTACTTCCCGTGTTTATGGGGATTGCTGCGATTATGAGTGTATCTAGTTGGCAAGCGAATCGTGGGCAACAAAAAGGCGCGAAAAATACTGAGAACTAAGCCCATAGAAGGCTAATTCTCTTGTTAATAATAAGCGTGTTAAATTTGTATTTATGCTTAAATTTATGCCTGTTTGTTTCTGTTCTCTTGTCTTGAAGACCACTTATCCTGAACTAATATCCGCTCATAAATTAACTAGGTTTCATCTTAAGTGCTTTAGGTAATAGTGCCCAAGACTATTAAAATCAGGGGTAATTTGGGTATGAAACACGGTGTTATAGAGCGGTCATTATTAATCATCCCCTTGCTGTTATCAGCAAATGTCTACGCGGCCAACTCAGATACAGGCAGTTGGTCAGCGGTCATCGATATGCCCATTATCCCAGTTGCCGTCGCTAACTTGCCCAATGGTAATGTGCTGACGTGGGCGGCTAAAGATAGGAATGCATTTGGTGGAGTGACGGGACGTACCTACACCGCAATATTTGACCCTTATAACGGCACCTCGACCGAAGCGCTCATCTCATACACCAATCACGATATGTTCTGCCCAGGGATTAATAATTTACCGGATGGCCGCATACTCGTTGCCGGTGGTTCGGGTAACGAAAAAACTAGCATCTATGACCCAGCAACTGGCGCATGGGCGACTGGCGACCCGATGAATACCGTACGAGGTTATCAAGGAAACGTGACCTTAACTGATGGTTCGTTGCTGACGCTGGGTGGTTCGTGGAGTGACCAAGCAGGTAATAAAAATGCAGAGCGTTGGACGCTAGAAGCAGGTTGGATTCCTTACCCTGCGATCAAATCTATCGATACTGTGCGTGATGGTTCGCCTGATCCTGCTGGCGAGTTTCGTGATGATAACCACGCATGGTTATGGGCTGCTCCCAATGGCAAAGTGTTTCACGCAGGGCCAAGCAGCAATATGCACTGGGTAGACTTTGCAGGTGATGGAACTGTGACAGCAGCGGGCACGCGAGGTAATGACCCTTACTCCATGAATGGCACAACCGTGATGTATGACGCGGGGAAAATCTTGAAAACAGGTGGCGCGCAAGCGTATGACGGGCTTCCGGGACAGTATCCTGCAACCAAAAGTAGCTACACCATTGACATTAATAATGATACGGCTGTTGTGCAGCAAGTCCAAGACATGGCTTACTCGCGCGCCTTTCATAATTCGGTCGTGTTACCGAGTGGTGAGGTATTTGTTTCTGGTGGTATGACAGCACCGATTGGTTTTTCAGATGAAGATGCTGTACTAGTCGGTGAAATTTGGAATCCTAGTACTCAAGCATGGACGCAAACCGCAGCCATGGTAAAGCCGCGTACTTATCATAGTGTGTCGATACTACTGAATGATGGACGTGTGCTCGTCGGCGGTGGTGGTTTATGTGCAGGTTGTGCAGTGAACCATCCAGATGTTGAGATCTTCTCGCCACCGTATTTATACGTTAATGGCACAGATACTTTGGCGACTCGCCCAGTGATTACTCAAGCGCCAGACACCGCTGCTTATAATAGTAATATCACGGTACAGACCAACTCAGCAGTTACCGCCTTTGCTCTGGTACGTGCAAACTCAGCAACGCACAGTGTCAATAACGAACAGCGAAGAGTACCAGTGACATTTACACGTATATCGGCAACCAACTACCAAGTGAATATGCCGAGTCGTAATGTCGCACCTCCGGGTAATTACATGTTGTTTGCGCTTAATGCAGCAGGTACACCGAGTGTTTCTCAAACTATAAAAGTCGGTAGTGCGGATGTTGCACCAACACTGGCAAATGGTCTTTATGAAATAGAATCACCAACCAGCGCACAGCGTTTGGGCGCACCTGAGTGGAATAACTTTCAAGCACGTATGGTAGGCGCAGGTGACTGGACAGACCAGCATTGGGATATCGAGCACCTAGGCGGGTTAGTGTATACCGTTCAAAACGTCGCAACTCAAAAGTACCTTGAAGTAAATAACGCATTTTGTGGCACAGAAGGTTTTGATTACATTGTTGGGTCAGATACTTCAGCCTCTAAAAACCAACGCTGGATCATTACCCAAGGGGCAAGTGGCAACTACAGCTTCCGTCCACAACATTGTAAAACCAAAGGCTTGGATAGAGAGCAAGATCTGTTAAATGCCAGCGCGATTGTCTGGGACTATGCACCCAATCACGCACCTCAGCTATGGAAGTTAAACGCGCTAAGCACAACGCCAGTGGTAGAGCCACCAACAGGTGATGGTGTTGTTATGCCAGATGGTGAGTACTGGTTGGAATCACCGATTCAAGGGCAGCGTTTAACGCTACCAGAGTGGAGTAACTTCATTCCTCGCATGGTTGATTCAGCAGAGTGGTCAGATCAAAAGTGGATTGTTAAGCACCTTGGCGATGGTGTTCACACCATTCAAAACACTTACCACCAGCAGTACTTACAAGTAACAGGCTCGTTCTGTGCGGATGGTTTAGGTAGTATCTCAGGGTCTGCGACTAGTGCTAGCGCCAATCAACAGTGGCGCATCTATCAAAGCGGTACGAACTACACGCTAAAGCCAGCGCACTGTTTAACCAAGAGTCTTGACCGTGAAGGTGGCTTTGTAAATGCCAACGCCATTGTCTGGAACTCAGAAGATAATCATGTGCCGCAGCTATGGAAACTAGCATCAACCAGTAACTCTGTAGTGGTAGAGCCAGGCGCTATTGCAGATGGTCGCTATTGGATTGAGTCTCCATCATTTGGTCAGCGTTTGTTAGCGCCAGAGTGGAATAACTTCGATGCACGTATGGTTGGTACTGGTGTCTGGGACGATCAGAAGTGGGACATTACACACCTAGGCGGTGGCGAGTACACCATTAAAAACGTTTACTCTAATAAGTACCTACAAGTAGCTAATAGTTTCTGTGGTACAGGTTTAGGCGCTATTAACGGTGGTGATACTGGGACAGCAGATAATCAGAAGTGGCTCATCACAACCAGTGGTTCTAGCTATAACTTTAGACCAGTGCATTGCCCTACCAAAGGCTTAGATAGAGAAGAAGGTTTGGTAAATGCGAACGCGATTGTTTGGGACTTTATAGCGAACCATGGCCCGCAGTTGTGGAATGTTGTTTTGGCAAACTAATGAGTTCGTTAAATTAAAAGGCATAAGCAAGCCCCTAGCTAAACGCTAGGGGCTTTTTTACAATTAGCGATAAAACTAACACGCTGATTATTTTTTAGTAGCGTTAACCAGTTGCACTCGCAATGAACTTGCTGCGCCTAGCTCAACACTCGTCTGAGCACCTAAGCCACGCATTCTAGTTGCAATTTTGCGCAGTCCTTTAGATAAAGCAATATCCAATGGTGTCTTCTCATAGTCATTAGCTACATTAACTTCCGCACCTTTTTGCAATAGGTACTGAGCGATATCTAGCTTACGATTGAGTAGCGCATTAAGTAATGGCGTATTACCTTGTTTATCTACACTATTTGGGTTTGCACCTGCATTGAGTAAGATGCGAGTGATTAGCGTATTGTGGTTGTTAACCGCAAGGTGCAGTGGCGTGAATGCTTCATTATCTGACATCGTGAATTTAGGTTTGTAGGCCAGTAACAACTGAACAAGTTTTTCATCATCTTTACCAACCGCATAGTGTAAAGCGGTACGTTTAGACTTAGTGCTGGTTGCATTGACGTTAGCACCTGCGACCAATAACAGGCGCATCTTTTTCATATCACCCGCACGCGTTGCAAGGTGCAGCGGCGTTTGGCCGTACATATAACGGTCTTCCTCGTTAACCGCATTTACATCCGCTCTTGCGGCTAATAGAAGCTGCAAAATCGTTGTGTCTTCTTGCGCAACTGCAATATGAAGCGGCGTATTACCCGTCTCTTTATCACTCGTCTTTTGTCTAACGCCCGACGCAATCAACAACTTAACTAATGGAATGTTTTGTGTTTTTACCGCAGTCATTAATGGTGACTGTGTACGATCACTGATTTTGTTGATATTTACCTTTTTAGCAATGAGTAACTTGGCATAGCTTAAGTTCTTCTTAGTCAAAGCGTTACCAATAGGTGAGCGACCATATTTATCACCAACATGCGGGTTTGCGCCTATTTTTAAGAGCGTTCGAGTGATTGCCAACTCATCGTTCTGGATAGCCAGTAACAATGCTGTTTCACCCTTATCATTTTTCTGATGAATATTGACGCGATCAGCCAGCAGCTGAGTAACAATATTTGTCTTTCCGTTCACCGCTGCACGGTGTAACAGGCTGTTACCATCCTTATCTTTCACGTATACATTGGCACCGCTACTCAGTAGTAATTGCGTAAAGCGAGAGTCGTTTTTTTCGATGGCAATTTGAATAGGCGTACGTTCGTAAGCATCTTTAATATTGACGTCCACACCTTTGGCAATCAATGCCTGCGCTAGCTCCATCTCGGTATTCGCAATGGCGCGATGGATTAAGTATTGCCCTGAATACTCTAAGTTTGGGTTAGCCCCGATAGCCAATAGAAAACGAATCATATCGTTGTTCTTAGCTTCAGCCATCAGCACCAAAGGTGGTTTTTTATTGGTGACATTGATGTTGGTTTTGTACTTCACCAATAGACGCATCGCTGCCTTATCGCCTTTTTCCAACGCTTGCATAAACAAAGGGAAAAAGTCGATCTTGTCACTCTTATAAACACGTTTTAAAAACATCTCTAAAACAGGGTAGTTGCTTGGTTTACTGGTGATTAGCGTACTTAACATCGGCACGTAGTTTTGCAGTAGCTCAACATCCTTACCATGATCTAAGAATGACTTCGCGACATTCCACTTTCCAAGCTTGATGACCTCAGGCAGCAGGCGGTTGTTTTGATAGTGTATCGCAAGCGGTTCAATACGTAATACGTTGGCAGCTTTTATGTGATCGTTTTCTTTAACCGCATCAGCTAAAACTACACCTGCAGAAATAATCTTAGCGCGTTGCTTATAAGGAAAATTTAGGTAGTCAGTCGGATAGTATTGTTCGAAGTCCATAGACTCGATATGGTTCTGAAAGAAGCCAGCCGCAGGGTTAGCCCCTTGCGCGATTACCCACTTTGCCAGCTTGGTATAACCTTGCGATAAAGCAATGTCGTAAGCCGTTCCACTCGCATACTCGTAACGACGTTTACCCGTAACATAACGGTTGAGTTTGTCAGCGCGTACATTCACCTGCTGAATGAGTGAGCGACTATTTGAACGGTAGTCGATTGGGAATTGTTTTTTGAATAGCTGCTGTGCGCGTTGTAAATTGTTATCTGCAACTGCTAATAAAAACTGGTCTGCCTCTGATAAGCATTGCACGGAGCCTTTAGTGACAACGACTTGCTTTGTGTTGTTTGTATCAATGGTGCACTCTGCCGAAACAGTAGCACTTGTTAGGGCAAGTACTACTGCTGAGGTTAGCTTTAGAAGTGCGCTTGGATTTTGCTTTGTAGTGAGTGTAAACATCCGTTTTACCTGTAATTAATGAATCAACACCTATACAGACGGGGCAAAATTCAAATCTTTACTAGGGGATGTAAATTATTTTTATTTATTTGCGGAGCACCTGACAAAGCCTTCTCTGGACACTTCCTATAATATAGAATGTTTATTTTGCATTAAAATAGCATATAAATTAATCTTTAGTTTGCTGTAGTAGATACAAACTTTATAACAGAAGGAACGGTTAGCTTTGTCCAACGCTGTGTCATATACCGATAAAAACTCCGAAAGCGAATGTCGCCAAATGCTGGATAACTTTGTCTTTCAAAAAGGTGACCTCGGAACTGCGCTGCTCGCAACTTTGACCCAGTACATCAAGTTCTGTAGTTATAAAATGCAGCCTTTGAGTGTCGAAGACCAACAAGAAGTGTTGCAGGAAGTAGGTATTAAATTACTCAATAAACATAAGCAACTAACAGGCAACTGTAGTGGCTGGCTGTTTAAAATTGTGCGAAATGAGATTATTGACCAGCTGCGTAAACAGAAAAGTCGGCCAACATTATTAGAGCCTGATAACAGTGGTAATCTCGTTGAAGTGCAGCCCCAGTATCCTGCGGAAGTGCTTCATCATAAAAATCTGTATCACGAGACGGACTGCATCGAAAAAGTTTTCGATGAGATTGAGAGTCAACCCACAGGTGGTGAGGATTTATCAATCTATACGCACTTTGCGATGGGCAAAAGTAATGCTGAGATTGCCGAAGAAACTGGGCGAACCAGCGGTGCGATTGCTAAGCGTATCTCGATTTTGCGTCAGCGTGTTAAACAGCTAAAACAAGTACTTTGCTGAGGACTAACGATAATGGCAACTAGTAACGGCGAAGATCAGGACGATCAAAAACAATGGGAAACGGTGTTGTCTGGCGAACATTTGCCTGTTGAACATAGTAGTGCAGAGCAGGAAGCGGATGCTTTACGTCAGGTACTCATTTGGCGTAACGCTAAGCAAATGAACACTCAGCACACGCCAGAAGATGCCGCTGCGTTTTACCAGCACTTGCAGGGTATACAACGTCAGCGGAAACGCGCTCGCATACTGCGTTGGGCGAAAATTGTTATTTCAAGTATTCTTGTTTTCGTGATAGCCGCTAGCGTGTGGTTTTATCTTGAGGGCAGAGGTACAGATGTAACTCCAACGGTTGAATCAACGGGTAAAAAAATAACAACTCAAGCGCCTCAGCAAGGAGCCATAAAGATACTTCCACTAATGCCTGAGTTGGTTAGTATCCCTGCTGGCGAATTTGTGATGGGTTGTACTGCTGGTTGGGATGATGCTGTTGGTGGTTGCCGTACCAATGAATTCCCAGCACATACGGTAGAAGTTGCGGCCTTTAGCATGGGGCGCTATGAAGTGACGATGGGGCAGTTTAAGCACTTTGTGAGTGAAACTAACTATCAAACAGTGGCTGAGCAAAATAATCAGGGTTGCTCGGTATTAGATCCAAATAACCCTAGTCAGTGGATGATGGTACCTGCTAATAACTGGCGTAACCCTGGATTCACTCAGACAGATTCACACCCAGTGGTTTGCCTGAGTTGGCAAGACACACAGTATTATGTGTCTTGGTTAACGGACAAAACCAATCAGCAATATCGACTGCCTAGCGAGTCAGAGTGGGAGTATGCTGCACGAGCAGGGCGTGTCACTGCGTTTTACTGGGGAAGCAAAGGCGATAGGCGTTTTGCTAATTACCAAGGCACTGCCACACATGATAGTTGGCTAAACACGGCACCTGTGGGCCTTCATTCTAGTAATAAGTTTGGCCTGCATGATATGGCAGGAAATGCTTGGGAGTGGACGGCTAGTTGCTGGCGTGAGAGTTATCAAACACCAGAGCTGTCTAATGAAAACTGTACAAGCAAGCTAAGATCGAGACGTGGCGGTGGCTGGGATAATAATCCGCCAAGTATTCGTTCGGCTTATCGTAGCTCTGGGAATGAAGTGGAGCGGAGTAATTTGTATGGTTTTCGGGTAGTAACCGATCATTAGAATGCGTCGCTAATTATTGTAGCCAGAGGAGTCAGCTGTGACTCCTCTTTGACGCTTACTCAATAGGTGACTTATTGTCATCAGACTTATCTAGACTCGCTTTCTCGCCCTTATTTTTCTTAGCCTGCTCATTCACGTTATCACTCAGCGTCGTGGAGCGTTTGGGCGTTAAGCCTTCCTTCTTCTCGTTCACATGCTTATGTAAACGCTCACCCAGCGAGTTCACTGGCCCATCAATATGTTTCTCAATAATGCGTCGTCTACGTGAATGAAAACGTCGCAGTTGCCACTTGATCAATATGCGAGTACGCCTAAAAAATCCCCCAATAAACGGGATCTTCTCGACATAAGTCACTAATAACGTAATCACAATGAAATCAATATAAGGCTGTATCCAGTTACGCCACAGACTTTGGAAGAACACAAAAAACACAGTGATAAACTTGAGAATAAGCGTCAGAAACTTAGCCAGCGAAAAGCCCTTCATCAGCAGCCAGATAGCGTCAGCGATACCGACTAACCACAGACCCAGCGACGTTGGGATGGTGCCAAATATGACCGTCCAAAACTTCTGCCACAGGTTAGAGGCTTTGAATATACGCCATCTTACTTTGAGGTAACGTGTGAGGGGGTGGATCAGTGGTTTAACAATACGGTCTTGGAAGAACCCAGTAAAAGTATTGATAATGGCGCGTTTGCTCAGTGCAAAAAATGAGCTAACAGCAACGTGTTTCCAAGCAACCGTAGAGAGAGAAACAATGCCTTTTTTGAAGAAAAACTTCTTCAAAATCACAAGGAACTTGAACAACAATCCCTTAGAAAAAAGTACGCCTAATAGAACGACACTCCAAATAACATCACTGTAAATGATGGCGAGTGCGGTAAGAATACAAAGGAAGAGGGTAATGAGTAATTTTGTTGTTCTATTTAACATTACCCTCTCCTAGTTATAATTATTTTAGGTATCCTGAAAGTTTATTTACCTCCAACTTAGTGATTAAACGACAGAGGCTTACTCTGTATCAACATCATCAACACTACGCGTCTTGAACAGTGAGTACTTGATACGCGGGTAAAACATACCCCATAAAAAGAATACATACAGCACGCCGATAACAAACCATGATGTTGTGTAGCGGTTCATGAATGCGCCCATGGTAAATGCGATAAACGTTGCAGCTGCCAGTAGGATGATAAAGATGAACTTTCCAACGAATTCAGTCGTGCGCCATGCAGACCAAAAGAAAAACAGAACAATACACAAAAGCACCAAGCCACCAAGTGCCATGAAGCCACTTTGAGTGTTAACAGCCCAAGGGTAGTTAAGTGCGTAGTGGATGTAACTGTAACCCGTTGGGTTGGCAAAAATTACCAATGAAAGTAACGCGATAAGCGTAAACAGCTTTCCAAAAATGGCCATGAGTTCTTATGTCTCCGATTATTATAAATAATATTTTTTATTGGTTAATTATTGATATCCGAATCAATAATGTTTGTATATATTATAGATAGTTATGTCGAATAAGGGAACAAGTACCGGCAATTATCAGCCGTAATGATATTGTCATAATCCCCTAACAATCATCCTGTATGGTGGTTTGCTGTTTTGTGTTTATACCCCAGTTATTGTTCAATCAAATGGAGCTCCTATGCAGCAAGTTTTTGAGATATTTTGGCGGTTTCTTGCGCTAGGTTGTGTCAGTTTTGGTGGGCCAGCGGCACACATGGGGTACTTTCAAAAAACATTTGTTCAACGTTTAAACTGGCTCGATGATGCAGCCTATGCACGACTCGTTTCCCTCAGTCAGTTTTTACCCGGCCCCGGCTCCAGTCAGGTCGGCTTCTCCATCGGTTTACAGCGCTCTGGTATTGCTGGCGGAATAGCTGCCTTCTTAGGGTTCACACTTCCTTCGTTTGTACTCATGTATATATTGGCAATCAATGCCTTTGGCGATACACACAGTCTGTGGTTTGACGGTGCAATTGATGGACTAAAGCTACTCGCAGTCGTCGTCGTGGCCGATGCTACGCTGAGTATGTTCAACACTTTTTGCAAAGAAAAAGGCGCGATGGCGATGGCAATAGTCACAGCCAGTGCCTTGTTATTATTCCCTAGTATTTGGACACAAATGGGCGTGTTGCTCGGAGCGGCCTTAATCGGCTTTGTCATGCATACCGATGAAACAGTGCCAGTGGTTAAGTCAGTCGGCATCAAGTGGGGAATCGTCATTGTATTTGCAGTGTTATTTGTAGCGCTGCCACTACTGGCCAACTTTTCTGCGTGGTTCGCGTTGGCTTCAGACTTTTACCATTCGGGTAGCTTGGTGTTTGGTGGCGGTCACGTTGTCTTACCATTACTTCAGCAAACCGTGGGAGACTCGGTGACACCGGATAGCTTTTTAACAGGCTACGCAGCGGCACAGGCAGTCCCCGGCCCAATGTTTACCTTTGCAACGTTCTTAGGTGCTGATATGGCCGAGTCGAGTCCGTTACTCGGTGCGGTCGTTGCGACGCTAGCAATATTTTTACCAGGGTTCTTATTGGTCATCAGCTTGCAAGGCGCGTGGGAAACATTAGCTGCAAACCCAAAAGTAGCAGGTGCTATTTGGGGAATAAATGCTGCCGTTGTCGGTTTGCTCATGTCTGCGCTGTATCAGCCTGTCTTTACTAGTGGCGTCATCAAACCCATCGATATGGTATTCGTTATGATCGGTTTCTTTTTATTACGCGTACTAAAAGCACCAATATTGCTACTGGTGCTCGGTTTTATTAGCGTTGGTATTTTAAACACACTGCTGGTCGTTGCTTAGTCTATCTTACGTGCCAGATAGTCTTGGAACTGATGGTCCACTGGATCAGCACCCGGTGCTAGCTCAGGGTTATCAAAGTAAGGGCTAGTAATCATATAGTTCGCAGTACTAGGGTTACCTGCCATCGGAATATCATAGACCTGAGCCAGACGTGCCAATGCGCGAATGTCAGAGTCATGTGGCTGCGGTGTCATTGGGTCTTGGAAGAAGAAAAGGGCTTCTAGTTGACCCTCAGCAATCATCGCACCAATCTGTTGATCACCACCGAGTGGGCCACTTTTCAAACAGGTGATGTCTAGCTCTGGTGCATGTTCTGCCAGCAATTTCCCTGTTGTTCCCGTTGCAACGATACGTAGGTCTTTAAACTGTAGTCGGTTCTTAACGACCCACTCAGCTAGCTCTGTTTTCATGCGGTCATGTGCCACCATCGCAACTGCTTTACTCATTGTTTCCTGCCTTCTTTATTGATTATTAGGGTAAACATACTGGTTTATTCTGTGACTCGCAAATGGGCGCTTAACTGTTAGAATGTTAAAAAGCCATTGAGAGTTTCCCATGACCCCAGCACACGCGATTAAACGAGTAATCATGATCCCTGTTTGGTTGGTTCAGTTAGTCACAACCAGCAAATCATTTGAAGCCAACCCGATTATCGGCAGCCTATTGTTGAACCGCTTAGGCCTGCACGTGATTCGTCTAGTACTGTCTCACAGTGTCATGGGCTTGCGAATGTACTTACTGAGTTGGCAAGTCTCGAAAGAAGACAGACAGTTTTATCGGCAAAATGGTTACCTCCTCAAAACAGACTTTTTGGATGTTGAAGAATTTAAGCAACTAGTAGAGGAAGCGCAGAATTACGACGGTGAAACGCGGGAAGGGCGACAAGGAAATACCTTAACCCAGCGCGCAGTGATGTCGCCTGAGGCCCGCCAACAGGTTCCTGCTATTGGACGTTTACTTGAGTCGAAAGCGTTGTCACGCTTGGCACAATTTACCGCTGGCTCATTTCGTGCGCCTTTTTACTATATTGAGCAAGTCAAAAACCACTACTTAGAAGGCGAAGAAGACCCACAAAAAAGCTTTCACACCGACACCTTTCACCCGACCATGAAGTGCTGGTATTTTCTCGAAGACGTTACTTTAGAGAAAGGCCCGTTTACCTATGTGCCAGAGTCTAACCGACTAACGTGGGCGCGTATAAAGATGGAATACAGAAAGAGTGTGAAGGGTAAGCACCAAGAAAACCGCTACGCCAAACGCGGCTCTATGCGTTATAGCGATGAAGAGTTGGCGGAGTTAGGTTTGCCAGAACCAAAGGCGTTTGTGGTGCCAGCGAACAGCTTGGTGATTGCGAATACGTTTGGTATTCATAAGCGGACTGAGTCTGAGAAAAGTACGCGACTTGGGATATATGGCGATAGTCGAACGAATCCGTTTATGCCGATACCGAGTGTGCCGAGTCAGTTGTTGGATGAGTGGCAGTATAAGTTATTGGACTTGTTTCGGTTGAAGGCTGATAGGAAGGCGGCTAAGCGTGGGGGGAGGTCGCCTTGGTATGTTGTTGATGATTGACATGACTACAAACCTTATACAAAGAGTTTCAAGATTTCTGAAGCTCTTTCTCGTATTTCTTCTTCAGTATCATCAAGCATTAAAGTTACATACTTCTTTTTATCATCTTCATACAGAAAATCTAAATCGAATAAGTCCATCGAAGCAAATCTTATCTCTGGATTTTTATGTACGATGAGTGCTTCCCACTTTTTAAACTCATTGTCTCCGAGTGGAAGCATTGCCTCAATTGCCTGACGAAGTAGTGATGCTGACAAGGCCTCATTGTCAATTTCATCGAGAAATACTGAGTGATTAGTTCTCGATGACTTGAAGCTTTTTATGAGTTCAGTTCTTGCTATATTTTTTATATCAGATCGAGGATCATTCAAAAAAAGCTTGATTTCGTCATAATTCAGCTGCCTGGTTTTTATTAATGCCTCTAAGAGTTTTTCACGTGGACTGATAGGAATAACTCCTCCCTTCACGGGATAAGGTTCTTCATTTTTTGCCCAGTAATCTAGACCATAGGTAAACAGGTTGAACAATTTAGTGTGTTCGGGGTCAGTGAGCTCATAAAGATGTTCAGCCACAACAACAGCAGTCTTAGGATTACTGCTCAGACCATTTTTAAATATTGAAAAGAGCTTATCACTGTACTCCAAATCAACTTTTTTTAGCTGCTGAAAAAGGTACTCACAGCCATCTACAAGTGGTTCAGATAATCGTTTGAATAACAGTCTCCTCGATTCATCTTGATCTAACTGCGCAATCAAGGCAGCTGCTCCACCTAGGGCATATCCTTGGCCAGTATCTAGTAATTCTTCTACAAGTATTAGTTGGTCAGGTTTAGGTAGTAAATTTTCAATAAAGTTAACAGCAATCCAAACAATTAAGTGCGAGGGGTGATGAAGTGCAGATTCAACCTTTTTTATATTTAAATCCAGAGTTGAAGCTAAATTCCAGTCAATTTCGGTTGGGTCAACATCAACTTGGAGGTCATAAAAACTTCTCTTGTCATTATTTTCCGCATACAAGTAGTTTCTTGCATGCTGAGCTTCTTGTTGAAGAGCTACTGTATCAATACCTGTCAACTTAACAAAGTTTCTAAGTATTTCATTAGTTACTTCTTGGTCAAAACCTTCAGTCCAGTTCCAGACAATATTTTTTTCGAAGTGCATTGAAGCTAAAAGCGCGCTAAGGTTTATCAGTGGCTTTGGTTCAACATTATTTGAATCTATTTCTTCTGATGCGCCTAGAGCATCAAAAACAGCTGTGTAGGCTATACGGTTAGCATTGTCATATTTATCATTACCTGAAAGTACGCCTGACAAACGAGCTAGATTTTTTTCGTGCAGTTTGTTTTTTGCCCAAACTATATTTTTTTCTTTTAATATTTTATAGAGTCCATTACTAAATGTCGTTGATCCGTAACGTTCTCTTTCTAATAACTCTTCTATGAACTCATCTATTAGTGGTGCAGGTTTTGTTTCAATTAAAACGGGTAATATAGATAGAGTGAATGACTCTAGTAGCTCATAACCATAGTTTTTGCTAAATATCATTCCATTACCGCCTAACGATTGGGACCATGGGCTTTTGATTCTTTTCTGGTTAACACGTAAAGCACTTTCGAGCTCCTCAACGGGGTAATAACTCTTTCCTGCGGCAAGTGATGATGTCCAAGCTGCCAAATATGTCCATGGTTGTTCATGCTTTAATAGTTTTTTGGCTCGCAAACCGACTTCATTTGGGTAGTGCTTCGCAACTAAAGATAATGACATACCAACTTGAAAAGCCTCATCTTTTTTCTCTGACTGTACAATTTTAAACGCTCTTTCAAGAATTTTTATTCTCAAACTGCTTTCAACCGAATTCTCTTTTGTTATCATAATCTCCAGTGCAAGAACTATAGATTTATAAGCGCAATCTGATTCATCTGAAACCAGTGCAGAACTAACCTTGTCCGCAAGCCCTAATAAAACAGCAAACCTCAGAACTTCCTTAAACTCAGACTTTCGATAAACACTATTTAAATATGTATCTTGCTCTGGAGGTGTTAAAGAAATTAGATAACGAGCAGCTACAAATTCGCCAAAACTTTTATGGATAAAGGAAACGGTCTTCTCGGAGTTGATACCAATACGTTCAACTACTCCAATACTCTCCCAGTACTGAAGAAGTTTTTCTACCTCCGAATGAGCTTTGACAAGGCTACACTCAAGGTCTGATTTAATACTAATAGCGCAGGGTTCTAGTAGTTCATTGAGTCTAGTTAACGGATCGTTAGTAAGGTGCCAACCTAAAATATTCAAGAACTTTTTGCGCAATATTAAAGATTCTGGTGCCTCAGCAATACGAGGGTTAGGTGTCTCATCAATAATTTCGAATATCTGCTCAAATAATTTTTCTTTCGTCTCACCTAAATGCCGACCACGCACCAGTACTGATGCTGAAAGTCCTAAAAGTAAAGGGCTTCTAGCTACTACTTCTTTAAATTCCTTATTGGTGAGCTCTTTGTCGCAGAGCTTATTTATATCATTTTGGTGTTCAAAATTGCTTGGCATGCTTGCGTAGACCAACGTTGCCAAATTTGAGACGGCAGATGAAGGTTCCATCGTGGCCAATCTATAATGCCGCCAATCACTAAAGTGAGCTGTATCGTAGCCAACAGGGCGTGTAGTTACTAATACACGAGCGCTTGGATAGCCAATGGCAAAACGTTCAACACCAGCCGCTACTTCTTCTTGCAAAGAACCGCATTCGTCTAAACCGTCACAAAGCAGTAACCAACTCTGGAACTTAGACTCCTTCGCTTCCGCTGAGCTAATGCCACTTCCATCTAATGATAAGTCAAAGATAGCCTCTTCAAAGCTGTAGCCACTCTGCATACGAGCAGCCACAGCTTTTAATTTCATATTTAGAACCGGAATACGATCCTCGCTATAACGCCGAGCTATCCGTTTTAATAAAGTAGTTTTCCCCATTCCTGGGCCACCTATCAAAACACCACGCTGAATAAATCGTCCAAGAGTTTCAGGGTCGACAATAGTTTCATCATTGCTAATAGACCTTGAGCTCAAGGATTGATATTTTTTCAGGGCTTCAGCAAGGGTATCAGTTGCTTCATCGGGAGTCTTTTCTACAACCACACGCACGGGAATCCATGCTTGGTCAACTTTTAGTTTCTTTTGTACACCAAGTATTGAAAAGTACTCTTGTGTATCAGAAATCCACTCGCATAGCTTATTTAACAACACAACTGGGGCTTTAGATGTCTCTTGAGAAAGCTTGATTCCTTCAGATTTGAGTAAGCGAGATATAGATGACATCTCTCGCCTTCCCTTCAATTCAATTAAGCGCGCTGCATCTTTGCAAATGCTATTCCAAGCAGCAGTGGTTTGCGTATGGTCACTACAAAGGTCGTTAAGCATATTCTGTGCAGTGCGGATATCAGCTTCGTCAGCAGGTGTGGCACTTATTGTTTGAATACGAATATTTTGACAGGTTGAACGAGTGGGTAGATTATCTTTCGTGAGTCTTTCAAGAAACTCTTTTGAAATGGGGGCAATTTCATCTTCGCGTCCATCGCCGAGCCTAGTAATATCTTTGCTTAAGTTCTGAGTAATTGTACTACTGCTGCTGGGTGATACGATTAGAACGCCATAACTTATTGTTTTATCATTAATAGCCTTGGCCAGAGCCATCAGAGAATCCCATAATTTATTGCCTCTTTGGAGCCCTTTTTTTACCTGAACTTCAACCACATCACCTGACTTTAAGATAAGTCGGATGTCATCACCGGGTCCATTTGTTTCAGCTTCGATAGCTACAGGAATATCTTCAATTAGCCCGTGAAGCCATTGCAATGATTGTCCTTTCATCATGTAAACAGTTGCGATTGCTGAGACCGTAGCCTGATAGTTTATTCCGCCACCTGTTGCTGCCCCACCTGCTGGAGATTTATTTTTAGACACGGCAGTACCCTATGATGTTCGTTGATATATTTGCTATTTAAATGAAAGAAGTCATTTTACTCAAGTGTAATTCAAATGATCATAAAGTGTCGTCTTTGCAGGTCTGCTTAGAAGGTAATATTTTTTTACCTTAAAAGTTTACTTACTGAGTTAGCGGAACAAGTCGCAGAGGTAACAGAAGAGATACCCGAGGATCGAGTAATCTAGCTTGAAGTCGAACTAGGAGATGTTCTTTGGTGTTATTTAAATACGGATGCTTAGATAATAGTAAGTATGGTATAAAAGCGTAAAGTGTCACTTTATGGTTTTACTATGTACGAAGCGTTAAGCAAGAAAAAAACAGAGCTCGATCAATGCCGACCGATGCCACCAGAGCTGGTCACAAACCTCGAAGATTGGTTTCGAGTAGAGCTGACGTACACCTCAAATGCGATTGAGGGCAACACCCTGACTCGTCAAGAGACAGCCCTAGTGGTGGAAAAGGGTTTAACGGTTCGTGGTAAAAGCCTCAACGAACACTTAGAAGCGCGCAATCACGCCAATGCCCTAGAGCATGTTAAGACGCTGATTGACCGACCCAGTATAACCATCACCGAGCAAGACATTTTAGCGATTCATCATCTAATCCTTCATGCGATTGATGATCCAAATGCGGGTGCATATCGCGCTTTCCCTGTACGAATTTCTGGTTCTCTAGTGGTGTTGCCAAACCACGTTAAAGTCTCACGTTTGATGGCAGAGTTTGTGAGTAAGATTCACGACGATGCATCTAAGCTGCACCCTGTCGCCTTAGCGACTTGGGCGCATTATGAGTTGGTGACGATTCATCCCTTTGCAGATGGTAACGGGCGAACAGCTCGCTTATTAATGAATCTGATTTTGATGCAAAACGGTTACCCGCCCGCCATTATTAGTAAGCGTCAACGTGACCGATACATCAAGTCTTTGGAGCAGGCACAGCTTGGTGGGAGTCGCGATAACTTCGATAAGCTGATTGCGGCATCTGTTGATAAATCACTGGATATCTATCTCAAGGCGGCTCGTGGTGAGGATGCGCCACAGCCAATTAACCCAACCAAGTTATTGAAGATTGGGGAGTTGTCGAAGCTTAGTGGGCAAACGACTCCGACCATTCGTTACTGGACGAGTCTTGGCTTACTCGATGTCGCGAGCAAAACAGAAAAAGGCTATACCTTGTATGCGCGTGATCAGCTGAAACGTATTGAGGAGATTATTGAGCTAAAAGGCCAGCGCTTCAGTCTGGAGGAGATTGGGCTAAAGCTTGTAAATAAAACGAATGGTTAAAGCTAAAAGCGTAAAGTGTCACTTTATGGTTTTATCTATAAAATTATGGAGAAAGTAAGAACCAATATTTAACAAACCTTTACAAGCAGGCTGCTATTTCAAGGTTTTAGAGCGTGTTAATGTTCAAGCTTAGTTAAATATAAGAGTGACGATGAGTCACGGAGAGAAAATGAGCATTAGAAACACCGCTGAAAACTACGGCGTAATAGCGAAGTGGCTGCACTGGATAACGGCCGCACTTTTCTTAGGCGCGTACATGACTTATTACTACCGACACTGGTTTACCGAAGGTCGCTCGCCTGAGGGGTTTACCGCGCTACAAATTCACGCATCGATTGGTATTACGGTATTTGTGGTAGTGGTGCTTCGTTTGTTGTGGCGTTTCACTAATCGTGCGCCCAATGAAGAGCCGGGTACAAAGCTGACACACTTGGCTGCAAAGCTTGGTCATTATGCGCTTTACGCGATTATGATTCTAATGCCTGTCACGGGTTACTTTGGGTTTGGCGGAAGCACTAATTACTTCTTCTTGTTTGAGATCCCACGCTTCGCAGACACTCAGATATTCGAGATGCTTGTCACTAACGGTTTGGGTATGACATTTGAAGAGTTTGAAGCGCCAATCGATTTCATTCATAAAGATATTTTAGGCGCTTGGCTCGTTTGGATATTGATCGTCGGTCATGCTACCGCAGCGCTATATCATCACTATGTGCTAGAAGATCGCACGCTTAAAAAGATGACTAACGGCAAATGATTTAACGCACTTTACCCTCTGAATAAAGCCCAAGCTTTCTTAAGTGCTGGCGAATATTCTGCTCAGCATAGGGGATAAGCTGTTCAGCAAGCTGAGGGTAAAGTGCTCCCAATAACTCCTCGTCTCGTAAACCGTTATTGTGCGCTTCCAGTATCTGTCGCTCGCGCAATATTCGATGCTCCAAGGTCTTACTCAACAGCGACGTCCCAACCACGGGTAAACCATGTGATGGGATAATGTGTTTAGGCTGCATCGCAATCACTCGTTCAAGGCTCTCAAAGTACACCGCCATGTCGCCCTCAGGCTCAGGGATCACCACGGTCGTACCCGGCTCAACCAAGTCTGCGACATAAAACCACTCCAGATTTTTAGCGGCTAGTCCAACCATCGTATCGTCATGCCCCGGTAGTTCGTGGCAGATCACATCATCCCCATGCCACTGCGTCACCACGTCATTTTGTTGAATATGGCGCACATCAATATCATCTAGGTAGTCACTGCCAAAGCGTTGCAGTAGCCGTTGTTGACACTTTTGCGAGCAGAGAATAGGGATGTTCCAATCCTTAGCCAGTTGTGGCGCACGCTCGTGGTGGTCAGGGTGGTGATGGCTTAATAAAATCGCGTCTGGTTTGTATTCGGCTAAACTGGTTTTGAGTAACTCAAGTATCTCGTTACTGCTCGGTGATGGGTCGGTCAGTATGCGCAGCGAGCCTTTATCACCAATCAATAGTGAGTTGGTGGTCGTAGCCGGTGGTAGCGTGTGAGAGGGCACGGCTATGTGCATGACATCATGAATGAAGGGTACGAGCGGCAGCATGTCACTGTCTTCAAAGCCGCTCTCAATATCGGCCGACTCAAGCGTGACATCATCTGCCAGTGCCTTGAGGATTTTTAGTGTAGCACTGACCACCATCGCGTCACCGTCGAAGTAGTGTTGCAGCAACTTTTTAGGCGCTAACCATGTGCCGCTAGCCACTTCTTTTGGCTCAAGTGCAAAGGTGGGTAGGCTGTTTAACGTGATTTTATAAAACTGAATATCGAAGCGGTGCTTTTGGTAGGTTGGGGTGGTCGATGTACCAAACTGACTGATACTAACGACCTGATTTTGTTCAAGTGATTGGACTAGGTCAAAACCTAACTCCTCACGTATTTCACGGATGAGCGCACCAATATTTTCCTGAGAGAACGTGCTTAATAAGGGATGCTGACAGGCGAACACTTCATCGCCACTATCAATCTTGCCACCGGGAAAAGCGGTAAAGCCAGGAAACGCAGCTAGGCTTGTTTGTCGCAAAATACTAAAGACTTGATTGTCGTAAATAAAGATTGCTGCTACTGCACCGCGCATTGTGATTTCCTGCTTATTATTAAAGATTTTTCTTTAGACTAAAGTCTATAATAGACCATAAATAAAATTTTATTGAATGGGACATCAATAATGAATATCTTAATTTCTATCATCTTGCTGATAGTACTTTCAATCTCTGCTTTCTTTGTATACTTATCGATCACTGCGGTCGCACCAAATACAGCACTTATTGAGGGCAAGTTACGTCCTTGCTCAGAAAAACCAAACTGCGTAAGTAGTGAGACAACGGGTGAGAAATTCATTGAGCCACTGAGTGGCACAGGGTCTATGGATGAGTTGTGGCAAGCCGCTCAAACAGCCGTCGTTGCACAGGGCGCAATGGTTAAGTCATCTCAACCAACTCACTTTTGGGCGACGTATCAGTCTAAGTTGTTTAAGTTTAAAGATGACCTTGAGCTAAGACGTGATGATGCAGCCGGCGTAATACATATTCGCTCTGGCTCTCGCTCAGGTACGTCTGATTTAGGCGTCAACCGTAAGCGTGTTGAGTCAATCCGAGCTGCTATTAAATAAGAGAGTTAAAGTAGCTGCCTGTTCAGTCGAGCGAGGCAGCTACTTTAGGTCATTACCGAATAGGTGTTACTTTGTTCGGTGACTCGACCACATGATCTCGTCACTGTTGGCGCGTTTGTTTAACAAGCGGCCAATGGTGAATAGCAGGTCAGACAAACGATTCACATACTTACTCGCACCCACCAATTGCTCAGAACTCGCAGACTCAAACTGTGCAGGCTCAGCTTGGTAAAAGTGGTTTAGCGTGACCAGTCGGCGTTCAACACGGCGGCAAACCGCTCTAGTCTTTTGCGCATGCGCTGCACCCTGTGTTCCACCGGGTAAGATGAACTCTTTGAGTGGCGCTAGCTCTTCATTATAAAGATCAATCAACGCTTCCAAAGCATCCACGCGCTGTGCGGTGAAACCGTCAAACTGTGGGTACGACAACATGCCGCCCAAGTTAAACAAGTCGTGTTGAATGCCCTGCAATTGTTGATTAACTTCTTCATCATCACAGAACGCAACGACGACACCAATATCTGAGTTTAGCTCGTCCACTTCACCGATTGCTTCAATAAGTGGGTTATCTTTTGCTAAACGAATATCGCCTGAGATGCCGGTTGTACCATCGTCACCGGTACGGGTGTAAACCTTTGAAATACGGTTGCCCACGTTGTTTCCTTGCTCGTTATATGTGAGGTGAGTCTAAACATATAACGCTTTTGAAGCTAATAGTGGTGTTATTGGAGGTGTTTTTAGTTACGAAAAAGAAGTGAAATGCGTACTAATTCGTAAGTTAACTTCCAAAAAGTCTTGACCATTTGGAAATGGGATTCCAAAAAGTCTTGACTATTTGGAAGTTGAATTCCAAAATGGCTGCTAATATTAGACTAGATAACAGACTATGATTCAGCGCCAAGTATACACAGATATCAAGGATGACCTATTTCAGGGGAAGGCTATTCTAATTTTTGGCGCTCGTCAGGTAGGCAAGACTACGCTAGTCAAACAGCTTATTCAGCCTTATGAAAAAGATACCTTAATGTTTAACGGCGATGAGCCTGATACCCGTCAGTTATTCAAAGATATTACTTCTACTCAACTTAAGCGATTGATTGGTGATAAGCGTATATTGTTTTTGGATGAGGCTCAGCGTATTCAAAACATTGGTTTAACGCTAAAGCTCATTACTGATCAGATTAGTGATGTTCAAGTGATTGCGACAGGTTCTTCTTCATTTGATCTAGCAAATAAGACCAGTGAGCCACTCACAGGCAGAAAGTACGAGTACACACTATTCCCGTTCTCTTTTGCTGAAATGACCCAGCATACCAACTGGTTAGAAGAGAAAAGACTGCTCAATGATCGTCTTGTTTATGGGTATTACCCTGAAGTCGTCAATAGCGTTAGCACCCGAAAAGCAGAGCGCTCTCTGGTGCTACTATCAGATAGTTACCTCTATAAAGATATTCTGGCTTTAGAGGGGATTAATAAACCGCAGCTGCTAAACAAATTAGTAAGAGCGTTGGCGTTACAGCTTGGCTCAGAAGTTTCTTATAATGAACTGGCTCGCCTAACGGGATCAAGCAACCACACCATTGAAAAATATATTGATGTGCTAGAGAAAGCATTCATCATTTTTCGCTTGCCGTCATACAGCAAAAATGTGAGAACGGAGCTTAAGAAAAGTAAGAAAATTTACTTCTATGATAACGGCATCCGAAATGCTGTTATTGGCAACTTTACCCCATTTGAGTCACGCACCGATGTTGGCGCGCTTTGGGAAAACTTCTTAGTGAGTGAGCGACAAAAGTATCTAGCCTATCAGCAGGATTCTAGTACTCAGCCGTTCTTTTGGAGAACCAAGAACCAGCAAGAAATAGATTACATTGAATCAACTCATCAAGGGTTGACCGCATGGGAGTTTAAATGGAGTGCGAAGGCACGAGTGAAGTTTCCTGAGGCCTTTTTGAAAGCTTATCCTGATAGTAAAACAGAGCTAGTTACGCCGGAGAGTTTTGAGACGTTTGTTGGGGTGGAGTAGGTGAGTAATGACTTTTATAGCCATCGCTACGGAGGTAGTACGGTTGCCCACTTTAGTTTAGGACTTATCGGTGGAGCCTGGGGGAATCGAACCCCCGTGGCGCACTCCTAGGTAACTACAGTTCCTGTGTCAATCTGCTACTCGCTTAGAGTAGAGTCTACTGCCAGCGAAGCATCAAAATTCACATTTCCTGTAATCACTGTTCCCAAGTCGGCTTTAATAAACTAATAACAAAAGCAAAGCTTATGGCTTAGAAAGCATCAACCGCCATCGTCATAGTACTCTCTTCACCATTTAACACCGCCGTCTTATGCGCCAAAACTCTCGGCAACATCTGCTCTGCATAAAAGCGAGCGGTAGTGACTTTACTCGTATAAAACGCGTCAGTATTACCACCATCAATCTCCGCTTGAGCAGCAACCGCAGACTTAGTCATTAACCATCCACCTGTCATCACACCCATGCACATCATGTAGTTAAACGCAGCAGCTGCGGCAATATTTGGATCTTTGCTACCTGTCTCAAGCAAGTACAACGTCGCATCTTCAAATGCATGCAATGAGTCAGTAAACATCGTCGCAATGGTTGCGATTTCGCTATTCTCGTGACCACTTGCTTGCTCTGTAAACTCAGTCAGTTCAGCGATCAGCTCGTTAACCGCAACACCTTTATCACGCAGGAGTTTACGACCTACTAAGTCATTCGCTTGAATGCCGTTGGTACCTTCGTAAATAGGGAAGATACGCGCGTCACGCATGTATTGCTCAGCGCCCGTCTCCTGCATATAACCCATACCGCCATGCACTTGCACACCCAACGAAGTCACTTCCATGCCGACTTCCGTACACCATGCTTTAGACACAGGTGTCAGCAAGCCTAAGCGACGGCTGTAGTAAGCGCGCTCTTCAGCATCAGGTGAGTTGTGACTAACGTCATGAGCATGCGAAGACATAAACGAAATAGCACGCGCCGCTTCCGTCAAACTACGCATCTGCATCAACATACGACGCACATCAGGATGGTTGATAATCGCTACGCGACCTTCGTGGCCATGTGCGTGACCTTGAGTACGTTCTTTCGCGTAACTTACCGCATGTTGGTAAGCACGGTCAGAAATACCAACACCTTGCATACCGACTTCCAAACGCGCGTGGTTCATCATGGTAAACATGCATGCAAGGCCGTTATTTTCTTCACCAATGAGGTAACCAATCGCACCATCATTGTCACCAAAACTCATGACGCAGGTTGGACTCGCGTGGATACCCATTTTGTGTTCTAGCGAGATAGCGTAAGCGTCGTTACGCTCACCTAAACTACCGTCTGCATTCACCATAAACTTAGGCACTAAGAATAACGAAATACCTTTCACACCCTCTGGTGCATCCGGTAGACGTGCTAACACTAAGTGAACGATATTCTCGGACATCTCATGATCACCCCAGGTGATATAGATTTTTTGTCCTTTGATTTTGTAATGATCGCCTTCCGGTGTCGCTTGTGTGCGAACCGCGGCTAAGTCAGAGCCAGCCTGTGGCTCAGTCAGGTTCATCGTACCTGTCCAGTTACCCGACACCATGTGCTCAAGGTAAATAGCATTTAACTCATCAGAGCCATGGGCAATCAGTGACTCAACAGCACCTGCGGTCAGTAATGGGCACAACGCAAACGAGGCATTGGACGCATTCCACAGCTCAGTGGCTGCACTTTGAATAAGGAAGGGAAGGCCTTGGCCGCCGTATTGCTCAGGCATATTGACTGAGGTCCAGCCGCTTTCTGCGAACTGCTGGTAAGCTTCTTTGAAGCCATCGGCTGCTTGTACTTTGCCATCAACCAACTTGGCGCCTTGCTGGTCACCACTGAGGTTAATTGGGTCGAGGACGTGAGTCGCCAGTTTACCGGCTTCTTCTAAAATGGCTTCGATCATGTCTGGAGTGGCTTCTTCAAAGCCCGGAAACTTGGCGATTGACTCGATATCGGCCAGTTCCTTCATCACAAACTGAAGCTCCTTTGTAGGTGCAACATAATTAGACATGACTTACTCCTCAGTAATTTCATCTTTTATCTGTTTTTATAAGCGCCTAACGCAGACTGATTTCTGCGTTAGGCGTGGTTGTTTACTTCATAGGTAAACTAGTCGGGGGTTATAACGCGCCTGTCATTTCTGGTACTACGTCAAACAAGTCAGCGACTAAACCGTAGTCAGCGACTTGGAAGATAGGTGCATCTTCGTCTTTGTTGATGGCAACAATAACTTTACTGTCTTTCATACCGGCCAAATGCTGGATAGCACCCGAGATACCGATAGCGATGTATAAGCTCGGTGCAACCACTTTACCGGTTTGACCGACCTGGTAATCGTTAGGCACATAGCCTGCGTCAACAGCAGCACGGGATGCACCAACGGCTGCGCCAAGCTTGTCAGCAAGGGCTTCGATAATGGCAAAGTTTTCTGCACTACCTACACCACGGCCACCAGATACAATCACTTCAGCAGCGCCTAGTTCAGGTCTGTTAGAAACGGTTAGCTCACGGCCAACTAGTGTGACAGTACCGACTGCATCACTTGCTGCTAGTGCTTCTACTGACGCCGAACCACCTGTTGTCTCTGCTGCTTCAAAGGCTGTTGTACGGATGGTTAGTACTTTCTTAGCGTCACTGCTTTGTACTGTTTCTAGTGCGTTACCCGCATAAACAGGGTGTACAAACGTGTCTGCTGAAACCACTGACGTCACATCAGAGATTTGCTCAACATCAAGCAGTGCTGAAACGCGTGGTAATAAGTTCTTACCAAAGGTTGTTGCTGCTGTGATGACATAGTCAAAAGAAGCCGCTGTACTTACTACTAGTGGTGTAAGTTCTTCTGCAATACCGTTTTCATAATGTGCTGCGTCACTGTGTAAAACAGCTGAAACTCCAGCAACTTGAGCCGCTGCGTCGGCTACACTTTGGCTACCAGAACCCGCAACTAGTACTGTGACATCGCCAAGTTCTTTAGCCGCAGTGATAGCGTTTAATGTCGCTGATTTCAGTTCACTATTATCATGTTCTGCAATTACTAATACACTCATCCTAGATCACCCGCGCTTCGTTTTTCAGTTTTTCGATTAGCTCATTAATATCCGCTACCTTAATACCTGCTTGTCTCTCCGCTGGCTCGTCTACACGCTGTACCGCTAGCGTAGAAGCGGTAGAAACACCTAAGTCAGCGATCTCAATAGCTTCGATAGGCTTCTTTTTCGCTTTCATGATATTAGGTAGTTTTGGATAACGAGGCTCATTCAAACGTAAGTCACTGGTCACAACCGCCGGAAGTGCCATTGTTAATGTTTCTAGACCGCCGTCAATCTCGCGTGTCACGGTGACTTTGTCAGCTTCGACCGTTACTTCTGAAGCAAAAGTCGCTTGAGGCCAGTTTAATAAGGCCGCGAGCATTTGACCGGTTTGGTTGTTGTCAGCATCAATAGACTGCTTACCTGTGATAACCAGTTGTGGTGCTTCTTTCTCAACCAGTTTAGCCAGTGCTTTAGCGATTGCTAATGGCCGTAGTACATTGTCAGTCTTGATGTGAATGGCACGATCAACACCAAATGCAAGGGCACTACGTAAGGTAGTTTCGCAGTCTTTGTCACCAATAGTGACGACAATAACTTCGTCAGCAAGTCCTTTTTCTTTTAGGCGCATCGCTTCTTCGACAGCGATTTCACAGAATGGATTGAGTGACTTCTTCACGTTGTCAGTGTCGACACCAGTGTTATCACTTTTAACGCGAACGCTGACATAAGCATCAACTACACGTTTAACGGGAACCAAAATTTTCACAGATTTCTTTCTCCTAGAGCAGGTTTAGCGATGGACTAGAGTAATAATTGTCGTTGCACGGATAACTTAAGGTCATCATGTAACTGCTTGACCGTTGATAGTGCCTCTGGCTCTAATAACCAGTTGTACAAAATCCCGATACTGCTCGCTAAAAACAACTTTGCCACTGCTTCAGCGTTTATTTCGTTACTTATGTTTCCGTTTGAAATGTCTTCATTTATCCACTTTTCAACATCACTCTGGCGATGTTGGTGGATTTTGACCATACTTTCTCTCACTTCCGAACTAATATCAGTCGCGTTGAACCAGAGTAAGTAAAACGCACGGCGGGTGAGCGGAGCATTAACACAAAATTCGTAGTGAGTATCGATTGAGAGGGCAATTGCTTCAAAGCCAGTTTTACCCTCGGTGGCACTCAGTAATTCTTTAGACCACTCTTCGCCAACACGTTTGATGACATAGTTGAATAGGTTGCCCTTAGTACCGAAGCGGTAACCTGCCAAACTGCGGCTATAGCCTGCGATTTCACCCACTTCTTTAAGTGTGGTTTTATCGAGGCCTTTTTCAACGATCAAAGAGACGGCGGCTTCAAACATTTTGGTATCAGACAGCTCGGTACGTTCAGCATGAGTCATACGAGTACTTGAGCTAGTTTGAGTGCTGTTCATTTTGGTAGCCAAATGGTTTATCCAGTCATAAATTTATTTACTTGTTCCGAACAAGAATATGGTTAGCAGCACACTTTGTCAACTTAGTTGATGATTTAGCGGCTAAAACAGCCGCTAAATTTCCGTCGTTTAGTCGCTAATAAGTGCCAAGTAGTCTGCAACGGTGATGACTTGAGTGCCTAATGATTCGGCCTTCTCAATCTTCTTAGCACCAACTTTGTCACCAATCACCAGCATCTCAGTTTTCTTATTTACGCTGGTCTGAACGGTTGCGCCTAACTTACGTGCTTGCTCCTGCATATCGCCGCGTGGCAGCTCCATTGAGCCAGTAAAGACAATGTGTTTGCCGGTAATGGGGCTTTCAATGGCTTCGACAGGTTCGTCAGAAAGTAGGGTGAAATTAAGCGCTAGCATCTCTGAAATCACAGGCCAGTTTTTGGCGAGTGATATCGGAATGGCTTCTGCGGTAATTTCCCCAAAGCCAACAATCTCAAGCATTTGATCTTTGGTTAAGGTGTTTAAAGTTTCTAGTTTGTGGACGCGTAATAATTTTCGAGAGTCCCCACGACCAAGGTGGTGAATACCGAAGGCTGCAAGGAAACGCCAGTCTTCCACGGGTTCGCTGCGGGAGCGCTCAAGTTGCTCAACTAAGTTGGTAGACTGCTTTGCACCAAAGCCCATTGCTTCAAAGTCAGCAGCGGTTTGTTTGTAAATAGTTGGTAGGTCTACCACGTTATTCGACACGAGTATTTCGATAGTGCGTGGGCCAAATAAGTCGATATTGCCAAGTATAGTAAAGAAGTGTTGTAAGCGCGCTTCGACCTTAGCCACACATTCATTGTTTTGGCAGACTAAGAAGTCACGTTCCATTTCTGCGGGTGCGTCACATGCCGAGCAGGTTGCTGGAATGACGGCTTCTTCGCCTTCTTTAACCACGGCGAGTAGCTTTGGAATGACTTCACCACTACGAACGATCTCTATTTGAGCGCCAATACCAACATTCAAATTACGGATATTACCGGCGTTGTGGCCCGTGACATTAGAGATGTCAGCGCCAGACAAATTAATCGTTGTGACATTTAATACAGGGGTGATGCGACCCGTACGGCCTGTTTGCCAAGTGATCCCTTCAACCGTAGTCGTAGCGGTTTCACCGGCCAGTTTTTTAGCGATCTGCCAGTTGTGATGATGGTTAGTTGAGCCCATTTCGGCCCGCAGTTGCTCATCCATGACATCGATGACGCTGCCATCAACCGGGTATTCACATTCACTTTCAACCTTAGCGCACAGTTCTTCGGCTCTAGTCGATAAGGTGTTGGCGTTGCAAAGCTCTTGGTTGAGCAGGGTGTAAGGTACAAAGCGAACCACTTTATCTTGCATGGCTTCAACGGCTTCAGGGCTGAGATTATCCGCACCAATTAGGCCTGTGACGAAGTTGCGAGGGTGTGAGAACTGGTCGCTGAGATTATCGTCAAAGTAACGCTTACTGATGACGATTTCTCCGGTGCCTGCGTTTGCGCCACCCAGCGTTTGTAAGCCTCTCGCGATGTTTCGAGTAATGTCGTTACCTAGTTGGCCATTACCACGAGTTGCCAGTATGTCATTGCTATATCGAGCGGCCATACCGTCTAGCTTAGGAGTGATACGGAACTGGATAGTGTCGAGCGGCAGCTTTAGTTTCTCAGCAATTTTGAGTACGCGGTTAACGTAAGCAGTAATTTCTTCCTGCGTGTAAGCTTTGTCTGTTGAGAGCATAGGCGTCTCGTGGCGCACTTTTTTATTAGTGCTAACAACATCGGACTCCGGTTCTACTGCGTTTAAGAATGGGTGATTAGGCTCACGTTGTTGCAACGTTTTGAGATAAATCTGGTCATAAGTCTCATCAGCAATGATTGGCTCACCACTTCTGTAGGCTTGGTTAGCTTCTTGTAGAAATGTAACCAACTCTTTAGTGGTCATATCAGCAGCAGGTTTTATGGCTTGGCTCACGCAGTACTCCGGTGCGAATAGTTAGCCAGCCATTCTATCATTAAATAGAATTATGGAGAAAACAATGGATGTAGTGACATTTCGGCCGTTTATCTGGCGATTACTTATTTAAGGATATGATGGCTAATTATCGATATTAAGTGTCTTTAATGATGTTAGTATGTTTTTTTGTCACATATGCACTCTACAAATAGAGAAGTATTAAGCGTTTCCCCTAAGGCGCCGATTACTTGCATAACATCTTTGGGCAGGCGGGAAGTAACTAAATTATGCATCTGCAGCGGGCGATTTTGCGCCTATTAATCAGCGTAGTACTTATGCTCTCAATCAGTTCGATTGCGACTGCAAATGAATGCCTAGCGTATGCGCATAAAAGTGTAGAGCAAAACAGCCGTAACCTATTTAATCAGTGTGGCTTTCATGGTTCTCAGTGGTCTAGCGACTTCAACCGTTGGAATACAGAATGTAATAGCATGAGTGGAAGAGATCGCCGTCATCGTTTACAGATGCGCGAAGGTTTTCTTTCTCAGTGCCCAACAGTTGCTTACTCGGGTGCAGGGCGTAATTATCAACGTAAACTGTCCTTGGCCTTACTAAAAGCAGTGCAAGAGGGCAGCTTAAGACGTACTGAGCTGTTAGTTCAAGCAGGTGCTAACCTGTCAGCACAGCCTCAATGGCTTCCAGCATCGCCTTTGTATACCGCTATTAAAAGCAAATCGTATCATTTAGTGCGCTTCTTGCTGCGTAACGGGGCTAAGTCGCACCTGTTAGCGAACGGTGAGATGAATATGTTGAGTTTGTTATTGCAGAGTCAGGACACAAACTACGCTATGTTTGAGTTCTTGCTGCAAAACGGTGCCAATCCAAACTTATTAGGCAAGCAAGCGGATGTTGATTATCCACTTGTGATTGCGGCTGCCAAGGGTGACTTTCGTTCGGCTGACTTGTTGCTACGTTATAAAGCAGATCCTAATTTGTACCTTGGTCGCTCTGCATTGCAGTTAGCGGTTGAGCAAGACCATTACCCGCTGTCACGTGCGCTTATTCAGCGAGGTGCTAACCCAAACTTGGGGATAGGTGGCAAACGATGCGATGGGATTATGGCTTTAGACTTGGCCTTTCGTAATGCGCAAGAGCGTGTCGTTGACTTGTTAATGGATAATCACGCATTAGCACAGCGAGAATGTCACTGAGTTTTAGCCGCAGTTCAGCGGAACGATGTTGCGGCAGTTAGTCTTATTTTGTATGGTTAATAGATAATAAAAATAAACGGGATTTAAAGCCCATGTTAGCCTTATCAGGGCGTACGCCTTCACTATTCTTGATCAGCCTATTGCTACTGCTGTGTGGCTCTGCCTTCCTGCGGACGCAGTTTGGCTTTAACGCAGGCCACATGGATGAGTATGACTACCTGTTCGTTGGCCGCCAGTTGTGGGCAGGCAAGGCTTGGGCGACTTATATTTATATCTTTGGCTCGGACTTAAATTGGTATCTCTTAGGTTGGGGCGAGCGGGTTTTAGGTGGCTTTCATGGTGCACGCATGGTGGCAGGCGCGTTTGGTTTATTGTCTTTGGTGGGTCTGTACGCGTTTGTGTATGCACTTTGGCGAAGCCACCTGACGGCATTAATTGCGGTGACATTGCTTGCCACACAATCCATACATCTGTTTATTAGTCGCTTTGCAACCTACGACATTATTAGCTTTGCCTTCTTTGCACTGTCATTAGCACCCATAGTTTTGGCCTGTCAGCGGCAGTCTACTTCTCGCTATTTATACTTACTGCTCTCTATTGTCTTCATCAGTCTGTCGGTGACGAGTAAATATGTCGTGGTGTTATACCTGCCTTTCTTGTCGATCATTATGCTTGTGCGTTCCCCGCGAATGGCTATCTTATTTGGTCTGGGTGTTGGCGGTATTTTATTGGCGTATGCCGCGTTGCACTGGGAGTCATTGCAGGTGCTTTATAGGGTACAAATTCAAAATGTGCATGGCGGTAGTAACGGAAGCTTGGAGTATGTTCTAAGGTCTATTTTAAGTTATGTATGGCCAGCGTTATTGAGTTGCTTACTTGCTGTTGGCTATGTTGCCTACCGAGATGGGTTGAAGGGTTTACTGCAAAAGCAGGGCGTTTATTTATGGTTGTTAGCGTTGCTGTCACTGCCAATAGTGGCTTACCACTTGCAAGCATTGAACATGATCTCTTTATATAAGCACTTGGTCTTTGCCAATCTATTTTTGTTGGCAGCAAGCGCATGGCTGGTTGCTCAAGTGCTGCAGTCTGGCCACTCTCTTATTAAGCAAGCATGTTTAGCACTACTGTTAGTCGCTTACGCACTATTAAATTTTCAGCAGTTGAAGCAGGCAGAAATTGCCTATGTGGATGTCTCTCCTGTTATCAAAGCGGTTGAAGGGCGATTAGATGTTGAGACAACGATCCTCAGTGAAGATCCTTATTTATTTCGTTACCTTGGGTTTGGAAAAGTGCCGCAAGGGCATATTAAAGAGTCGAAGTGGTTGGACAACAATCGTGATGGTTTATATGAAAAGAAGGATGTCGTAGAGGCGCTTTGGGATTCTAAGTTTAGTTACGTTTATTTGAATGACCGACTTCACCCTAATCTGAATAAAACCATTCGCAAGATACTGAAAATGCGTGGCTACACGCCCGTGGTATTGATGGACTATAAAACGAGTGAAGTCATGAGTCGCCAAAAGAAAGGCTCGCTTGGCTTATATCAGCGGACTAAGCAGCCCAGTATTTCACTGCAAAACGATGACTTATTTCAACGGGGAAAAGCGATGAAAGCCTTTCTCAAGGAGGCAGAAAGTGAGTGATCTGGTTATTTATATCGCGCTGTTCTTTTCTATTGTTCTATCAAGTGTCGCACAGATCTTTCAAAAGTTAGCGGCACTGCGACTTGATGATAATGAATCTCAGTCTTTTCTTAGAAGCCCTTACGTGTGGCTAAGCTTTGTTTGCTTAGGCTTTGGGCTGGTGTTGTGGTTGGTTGTGTTAAGTGAGCTGTCGGTGAGTCAGGCTTACCCTATGTTGAGCTTGAGCTATATCGCAGTGATGTTATTGGCTCGATGGTTATTTAAGGAACACATTCCTATGAGACGCTGGGTCGGTGCGGCATTTATTATTTTAGGCGTTAGCTGTTTGATGGGAGCGACCTGATGTCACAATTAATCGCTTACGTCACTGCATCTATCATGGCTGGAGCTATCGGTCAGTTGATGATGAAGCTCGGCATACAACAGTTGTCGCCATTGCAAGATCACGTGTATGCCTTCTTTACAGCGTTCACGGTGCCCGCACTCATTCCTGTGGCATGGGTTGCTGCGGGCATTGCCTGTTACCTTGTGGCGATGTTGTTGTGGCTGAAGGTGTTACGCGCTTTACCTTTAAGTATGGCGTATCCGTTATTGAGCCTTGGTTATATTGTTGTATACCTCGGCGCGTATTTTATACCTGCATTAGAAGAGTCGTTGACTAGACAAAAGACTATGGGCATTGCCTTAATCATCGTTGGCGTTATTGTCATTGCAAGTAAACCAAAAGGAGTCGCCCATGAGTAATGGCGCACCTTATCTATCCGTTATTATTCCTGCTTATAACGAGCAGTCACGTATTGCTGACTCGTTGTATGAAATTAAAGACTACTTGTCGAAGCAATCCTATCGCAGCGAAATCATCGTTGTTGATGATGGGTCAAGTGACTTGACCACTGAGATAGTGAAGTTCATCGACATTTATGGCAAAGAAGTGAATGAGCACGATGAAGGTGTGCTCATGGAAAATATCAAAAATGTTGGTAAAGGGTATTCGATTGCTCGAGGCATGATGCGCGCTTCAGGCGATATTGTTTTGTTCACAGACGCAGACCTCTCAACGCCGATTAGTGAGACGAACAAATTGCTTGAGTGGTTTGATCAAGGTTATGACGTGGTCATTGGCTCAAGAAATATGGAAAACTCTGTCGTGGAGGAGAAGCCGTGGTATCGAGGAATCATGAGCGGTGTATTTAACATTGCTGTCAATATGGTTTCTATTCGAGGGATTCGTGACACGCAGTGCGGTTTTAAAGCGTACCGACGAGAGGCAGCTCACCATGTGGCGTTGCTCCAGCGCATTTACGGTTTTGCTTTTGATGTGGAGCATTTGTACATCGCTAAAAAGTCGGGCTATAAAATTAAAGAGATTGGCGTTGAATGGCAGCATAAGGACGGCTCAACACTGTCTCCCGTCAATAGCTCACTTTCGATGCTGAGAGACCTAATCTTTATTAGGTGGTTTCATCGGAAGCTATAGTTTTCAGATGGGTGGACTTGATTTTAATACTAATCGGCTCATATCATTATTAAAAGTTACCCCGCAATATATTTAAAAATAAGGGAGAGAAATTAAGTGCGTCGAATTTTATTAGCAAGTTTGCTTCTGAGTAGTCAGGCTGTATTGGCTGAATCATTCTCAGAATGCCCTTCTCGAGCGTTCCTAACCCAAGGAGCGATAGCTGCCACATATGGTGTCAATCTTGTCACCGGTGATTATGGTTTATTACAAGATAATATGGCGACCAAGAGCAAAGTTAATGCGACGGGTTTTAACCCAAACGACAACTTTTTGTATGGTTGGGGTTATGAAAAACAAAAGCCTGTTCGTATCCATAACGACTTTACGGTTGAGTATCTAGAGGTTGCAAATCTTATCGATGGTAGTGGGTTTTATGTGGGTGATGTGTCACTGACAAACAACACCTATTACGTTTACCGAAAGGGTAGTGACTACGGTTTGTTTGGTATTTCTTTGGATGAAAACTCCGAAAATTATATGTCCATGGAGAAGGTTATTGACGGCTCATCGTTGAGCTTAAGGATCTTTGATATGGCGTTCCATCCATCAAATGGTTTTGCGTACTCGGTCGATAAAACAGGTGTCTTACATCGTATTGATGTTGAAAGCGGTACTTCTGAAAGCTTAGGTAGTACAGGCGAGTCAGGCACGTTTGGTGCCGTTTACTTTGATGTAGATGAGAACCTTTACATCAGTCGTAACAGTGACGGAAAGATTTTCAAAGTTGACGTAGGTAGCGGAAATTACGCTGCTCAACTATTTGCTTTAGGTCCATCATCTAGCATTAATGACGGTGCACGTTGTGCATTAGCGCCAGTGTCAGACGTGTCAGATGTGAATATTGACTTCGGTGATGCACCAGAGTCTTACGGCACGTATTTGAAAGACAATGGTGCACGTCATGGTTTAACGGACAACAACACGCTTTACCTCGGTAGTAATGTCGATGGTGAGAGTGATGGTAAGCCAATGCCACTGTCTGATGATGAGTCAGATAGTAACGATGATGAAGACGGTGTGCAGTTTGCAACGACCCTTCAGTCAGGTGATACAGCGGTTATTATTGTTGAAGCATCAAGCGACGGTATCTTGAGTGGTTGGTTAGATTCAGACCAAAACGGTACGTTTGACGCAGACGAGCAGATCATTATTGATAAGTCTGTTGTAGCAGGCAAGCAGCCTGTTTATGTTGAGGTGCCAGCAGGCGCTAGCGCAGGTTCTACATGGGCTCGTTTCCGTCTTTCATCAACCGCAAGTGTTGGGGCAAATGGTGGTGTGAGCGATGGTGAAGTTGAAGATTATAACGTCAACATTACGGTTGAAGGCTCAGCAGTAAACTACTATCCATCAAGCAGTGGCTGGACGACAGTTGCCTTTGAGGACAACTGGCCGTACGAAGGCGACTACGATATGAATGATCTAGTGACTTACCTACGGACCTCTGTTTACAGAACCAACGGTGAAGTGACTGCAATCAATATCAAAGGTGAGTTAGCGGCTGTTGGTGCAAACTACCATAATGGTTTTGGTATTCGTCTACCAGATATTTTGCGTGATCAGATTAACGAAGAAGACATTAGTTATACGATCAATGATCGTCCAGTAATAGCAGACTATTCTCCACTGGAAGCAGGTCGTCATGAAGCAATATTTATTCTTGCTTATAACACGTGGAGTTATGTCAGTGCCGGTGAAGATTGCTTGTTCTACCGTACAGAAGCGGGTTGTGGGTCGAATGTTCAGATGCGTTTCAACCTAACTATTCCATTTAAAACACCCGTTGAAAGTGATATTGCAGGTGTATTTGATCCGTTCTTATTTGCAACACCGGGTGCATGGCACGGTAGTCACTTTGACTCACCTCCAGGACGTAGCTATGAGATTCACTTGAAAAACCAACATGCGACAGAAGCATTTGATTATTCATTGATGAATGGTTCAGGTCAGGATGCGTCAGACCCAGCTGCTAAACACTTTTATCAAACAACGAAAGGCATGCCTTGGGCATTGGAGCTTGGAAATCGCTGGCAGTACCCGAAAGAGTATCGTGACGTAACACATGCTTACCCTCAGTTCCCTAGCTTTGTACGTAGTGAAGGTCTTGAGAATCCATCATGGTATACGTTTAACAATGCCGTCGAATCTATCTTGTTCAAAGACTAAGGAATAACACTAATGAAAAAATTAATAACGATGTTGTCCCTGACTGTTTTGTTAACAGCCTGTGGCGGCGGTGGTGACTCAGAAACAAGCACGAGTGCTAATGCAGATGGTGATACAACAACAGTTGGTGCCAACCCTGATACTGAGACACCTTTACAGGAAAATACTGCAGATCTAGAAAGCTCTGCTGACTTTGACTTTGCTACGTCACGATCAATTGCGATTGATTTTGATGTTGCAGCAGCAAGAACAACTCCCGGCTTGATGTCGGTCTGTTCTGACTACTCAAAGACTGATGATATATACGATATAAACTACGATAGCTGTACCTTACAAGCGCCGCTTGTTAACGGTATTTATAGTGGTGCAATGGAAGTGACCAATGACATCAATGTTGTTGTTGGCGTTGTCTGGTTCAAGGACTCAAGTATTGAACCAGTCTATAAAGAATTTGCTTTGGAGCTTGGTGCAAGACTTGCTGGCCGAGGAGCAGGTGCGCAAAAGCTAGTGTGGCGTTAAGAGTCTTTTAACTGCTTAGATTGTTACATCCGCAAATTAAAAGGGCCGAATCAGAAATGATTCAGCCCTTTTAATTTGGTGCTTTAGTTGATATTAACTGCTGCTATCAGAGCCGCTAGTATCAGAACTACCGCTAGTGCTTGAAGAGTCAGAATCGTTATTAGCTGACTTATCAGTAGGCTGACTGTCATCATCACGGCTTGTCTTATCTTCAGGCTCTTTCTTTTTGTCTAACGCTTCTTCCTCAGCGATCGCATCTAGCTCAGCATCTAACTCTTCGTTAGAGCGTGGGTGATAGTTTTCAAACGCTTCATACGCTTGAGCTTCATCTGCATCACTGTAGTCATGACCCTTTTCGTCACTCTCAGACCATAAGGCATCGGCTTGATCAGCAACGCTAGTCGCGGCTACTGCACCTGCTGCAGAAGCAGAAGAGGGTGAGCGTTCAGTCGAGTCAGACTCTAAAGATTCAGAAGGACTTTCATCGCCAGCGTTCTCATTGCGTTTCTTGCGCGCATCAGTCGCTTGTTTAAGACGTAGATCAAAGAACTTACTTAAGAATAGTCCTAACTCAAACAGCAGCCACATAGGAATTGCTAGCAGGATCTGTGAGATCACGTCAGGCGGCGTCAAAACCATCCCAACAACAAATGCACCAACAATCACGTAAGGACGCTTTGTAGCAAGCTTCTCGGCAGTGGTAACCCCTGTACTGATAAGCAAAATCGTTGCTATTGGCATCTCAAAGCAAAAACCAAACGCAATAAACATCATCATCACAAAGTCGAGATACTCACCAATATCGGGAGTGTAGTTAACCGCATCAGGCAAGAACAATGGAATGACTGTAAACATCATTTTGAGTAATACAAAGTACGCAAACAGCACGCCCATGTAGAACAAAATAACGCTAGAGGTAATCATGGGGACGGCAATGCGCTTCTCGTGTTTGTACAAACCTGGCGCAATAAATTGCCACGCCTGATAAAACACATAGGGCAGTGCAATCAGGAAAGCGACCATCAAGGTCAGCTTATAAGGAATGAGTAGCGGTGCAGCGGGTGCAATACTGATCATTTGCACGCCAGTATCGGTTAGTGGCATCGCAAAGATAGCGTAGACATGTTTAGCAAAGGGCGCTAACACGATAAATACCACGGCAACTGCAATCACCATACGCAACATGCGGTCGCGTAGTTCGATTAGGTGTGAGACGAAACTGCTGAGTTTTGAATCTTCAGCGTGATTAGTACCTGCATTACTCATCGTGTTTCGCTTTTTCTGGTTTCATGGCATCAGCAGCATTTTGAATGCCGCTATTGAAATCATCTTTAAGCTCGTTTGCTTGGTCAGTGAAGTCTTTCTTCGTTTCATCAACCATGGTGCGAAGCTCGTCGATTTCTTTTTTCTGGTTGGCTAGTAAGTCACGCATCTCAGATGCATTGATCTCACGCTCAAGGTCAGCTTTGGTGGTATTAATAAAGGCTTTTGCCTTACCCACCCAAGTACCAATAGTTTTTGCCACGCCTGGTAGGCGCTCAGGGCCAATCACTAGCAGGGCAATGACGCCCACTAGCAGCATTTCCAGACCACTCATATCAAACATGGCAATTCCTATGCATTCGGTGAATCAAAATTAGACGTTGTTGTTATCTTTTACTTTAACTTCAGCATCAATCACTTTTGAGTCAGCGCTTTCAACTTGCTCTACCTTGTCAGATGCTGCATCTTTCGCGTCATCTTTAGCCTTAGTTAAAGAGTCTTTGAAGTTCTTGATTGCGCCACCCAAATCACCACCAGCGTTCTTTAAACGCTTTGTGCCAAACAATAATAAAACAATCACTAGTATGATAACTAACGAGGCAATGCTAGGCATACCAATTGCAAACAACATAAATCGCTCCTAATTAATCTTTTTTACGGCTGGCTTTTTCAACCAATCCTGAAGTTCCGACACGACGTTGGAGTTCTTCCAATACCGCATCCGGATGCAAACCCTGTTCTGCTAAAAGTACCATCGTATGAAACCACAAGTCAGCGACTTCATAGACAATCTTTTCAGGCACACCATCTTTAGCCGCCATCACGACTTCAGTAGCTTCTTCGCCGACCTTCTTCAAGATCGCGTCAGTGCCTTTACTATAAAGCTTTGCAACGTATGAGCTGTCAGCAGCCGCTGACTTTCGTGACTCAAGCACCGCAGCTAATTCGCTGAGTGTGTTTTGCGTCATACTCGAACCTCAATACCTTGCTCAGCCATGTATTCTTTAGCTTCACCAACCGTATATTCTGAAAAGTGGAAAATGCTCGCTGCTAATACAGCATCAGCACCACCGAGTGTTACACCATCGGCTAAATGTTGAAGGTTTCCAACACCGCCCGATGCTATCACCGGAATATTAACAGCATCTGTGATGGCTTTTGTTAAAGATATGTTAAATCCTGCCTTTGTTCCATCACGATCCATACTTGTCACTAGCAATTCACCAGCGCCGTACTCAGCCATTTTTATTGCCCACTCAACCGCATCAATGCCGGTATCGCGACGTCCACCATGGGTAAAAATATCCCAACGGTCTGGCTCGCCTTCTTCACTTACTTTTTTAGCGTCAATAGCAACCACGATACATTGTGAGCCGAAGTAGTTTGTCGCTTCGCGCACTAACTCAGGGTTGTGAATAGCAGCGGTGTTGATTGCTACTTTATCCGCCCCCGCATTGAGCATGCGACGTACGTCTTCCAGTTTACGAATACCACCGCCAACTGTTAGCGGAATAAATACCTGAGAAGCAATCTTTTCTACCATATCAACTGTCGTCGCACGGTCATCCGAGCTAGCAGTAATATCTAAGAATGTAATTTCGTCAGCACCTTCACGGTTATAACGTGCCGCCACCTCAACTGGATCTCCTGCGTCACGAATATCAACAAAGTTCACGCCTTTAACAACGCGACCATTATCAACATCCAAGCAAGGAATAATGCGCTTAGCTAGTCCCATTAGCTTGCCACCGAGTCTACGTAAGCTTGAGCTTCAGCTAGATCAATCGTGCCTTCATAGATAGAACGGCCAAGGATTGTGCCACTCACACCGCGAGACTCTACTTCTAGCAAGCCTTTGATGTCATCCATATTGGTCACACCGCCAGAAGCGATCACAGGGATAGAGATGCTCTCAGCAAGTTTTACTGTCTCATCAATGTTCACGCCCTGCATCATGCCGTCACGTGCGATGTCTGTGTAAACAATCGCGCTAACACCCGCTTTCTCAAACTTCTGAGCAAGATCAATGGCAGAGGTCGTTGACTCTTCAGCCCAACCGTCAGTAGCCACCATGCCGTTTTTAGCGTCAATACCAACAATGATATGGCCAGGAAATTTAGCGCATAGATCAATAACGAACTGAGGGTCTTGAACCGCTTTAGTTCCAATGATGCAGTACTGAACGCCTGCATCTAAGTAAGCTTGAACCGTCTCTTCGTCACGAATACCACCACCAATTTGAATAGGCAGATCAGGGAATGCTTGAGCAATGGCCTTAACCACTTCGCCGTTCACTGGCTTACCTTCAAAGGCACCATTTAGGTCAACGAGATGTAAACGTTTAGTACCTGCGTCGACCCAGCGCTTTGCGGTATCAACAGGGTTGTCAGAGAAGACAGTCACATCTTCCATTAAGCCTTGGCGTAGGCGGACACATTTTCCATCTTTTAAATCAATCGCGGGGATTAATAACATTAGCTTTGACCATCCCATTGGGTGAAGTTTCTTAATAATTGTAGGCCATCATCCGCGCTTTTCTCGGGGTGTGCCTGTATAGCAAATACATTGTCGCGAGCAAGCGCGCTGGTGTATTTGATGCCAAAGTCAGTCGTACCAGCCGTCAATGAGGCTTCAGCTGGGTCTACAAAGTAGCTATGCACGAAGTAAAAACGACTGCCAGATTCAATGCCATTCCACAGCGGATGATCTTGTGTCTGATCAATGCGATTCCAACCCATTTGTGGGATCTTCAAACGCTGACCATCAGCATCTGTACGACCAATAATACCTTCAAAGTGCTTTACTTCACCTTTGAAGAAACCCATGCAGTCTGTGCCTTGGTTTTCTTCACTATGATCAAGTAATACCTGCATACCCATGCAAATACCTAAGAACGGTTTACTACGGGCGGCATCTTTCACCGCACCGATAAGATCACGTTTCTGCAACTCACTCATGCAGTCACGCGCAGCGCCTTGACCTGGAAATACGACATAGTCAGCAGCGTAGATGTCTTCAGGGGTAGAGGTAACATCAATCGTAGAATGTGACGGAGCAACGTGCTGCAAGGCCTGAGTGACCGAGCGCAAGTTGCCCATGTTGTAATCAACAACAGCAATAACTGGCATCTAATAGGTTTCCTTACAAAGCGCCTTTAGTGGACGGAAGTATTCCCTGCATGCGAGGGTCAAGCTCTGTCGCCATACGCAAAGTACGTCCGAACGACTTAAAGATAGTCTCTGCAATGTGGTGAGCATTTCGGCCGCGAAGGTTATCAAGGTGAAGCGAAACCTGTGCGTGGTTTACAAACCCTTGGAAAAACTCATGGAATAGGTCAGTATCAAATTTGCCAAGGCTGGCACGTTTGTAGTCAACGTTATCGATAAGAGAAGGGCGGCCACAGAAGTCGATGACAACGCGTGACAAAGCTTCATCTAACGGTACATAAGAATGTCCGTAGCGACGAATGCCTTTTTTGTTACCAATGGCTTTAGCAAATGCTTGTCCAAGCGTGATACCAATATCTTCAACCGTGTGGTGATCATCGATATGCAAATCACCTTTAGCCGTGATCTCAAGATCAATCATGCCGTGACGAGAAACTTGCTCAAGCATATGCTCTAGGAAAGGAACACCTGTATCAAAGCGAGACTTACCTGTCCCATCAAGATTTACAGATACTGTTATCTGTGTTTCCAAAGTATCGCGTTCAATGGTTGCGGTACGTTCTGCCATAGTCTTTTGCCTCAATAAATATGTTCATATGATAACACAAGATAATGGACGGATAACCCTACCCCAATGATCGTGTGCTAGCATTTATTGCTAATAATATGGGTGTGATAATGGCTAAGACAAGGTGTCTTTCTCGGCCTAGGAGCGATCAGAAACGGTAGTGTGCGCCTATGCCGATTGCAAACTTTGAGTAGTCGTAGTTATCAAACTCAGCAGTATTCATATCCAGCTCAAAACTCCAAGTGATCGGCGGGAAGCCAGCGTCAAGGTTCTGCCAGTCGTATTCCATGCCAATACCTGCACCAACGCCGAATTCATTTTCACCAGCGAAATCGTCATCTTCCCATGTATATAGACCTGCGCTTACATAAGCGTATGCATCCCACTTTTGGTCAGTGGCTAGGTGGTAACGACCACGAAGCGTGTAGTTAGACACGTCACCGAATACACCGACAATTGCCTGTGCTGACAACTTATCTGAAATTTCCATTCGGCCACTAAACCCGCTGGACTCAACAGTGTATTGATAACCAAAAGCAAACTTATCTTTCGTGATTTTGCTATCAGCCGCGTGACTGCTAGTGAAGCAAGCAGCTGATAAAAGCACTACTGAAGTAGCCTGAATTAGTTTGTTATTCTTAAGTGACATTGTTATCTCTATTCCCATATTGAGTAATTACATTATCTATGCGGCTAGTTACAGAGACAAGGTTTACCTCATCAGTGGACTCAATCGCAAATAATCTGACTATATTGCTGAAAAAAAGCCCAGCCAATATTCATACTATAGTGAAATAGTGGAGACATTATGGAGATGAAATTCACCTACAAAATTAAAATGAACCTGTTTTTCGAGTGTTCAAAATTAATCCTTAATATTTCATTAATATTATTTTTTAATGGTACCTTTCGTCTCAAAATGAGTCAAAAGCGGGTTTTGTTGCTATTAGGAGACACTTTGGTGGTGATTTTTGGTTTAAATACAACGTATTCGGCTTGTATAAGAAAAAACCCCGCTATAGAATTCAGTTTCTTTAAGTCGTGACCCCGAGTTTTTTTAATGGGGCTAAAAATATGAATGTAATTTTGTTAAAACGTTTGATGATGTTGGCACTTGTCACAATGTTCCTGCCACTATCTAACGTTGCTCTTGCACAAGACAAATCTGAATCTTACGATAGTAAACAATTGATTCGTGATGTTGCGATTCTTTATAGAAAACACAAGCTAGAACTTTTAGCAGACCAGTTGAATGAAAAGGTAGCAGCTACTTCAAAGGCTAATAAGCCTTCAAAAGTTGCAAAGAAGTCGGTCGCTAAGAAAAAGCTAACCGTTGCAAAAGCAAAGAAATCTAATAAGTATTTGGTCAAAGCAGCAGGGTCTTCGAAACGTTATAAGACAATGACTGTTGAAGCGACTGCATACACGTCTCATGCAAACCAAACTGACAGTACGCCAAATATTGCAGCTTGGAATGATCGCTTAAAGCCAGGTATGAAAGTTATTGCCGTGTCTCGTGACATGCTTAACAAGTACGGCATGAAGCACCGCACTAAAGTCCGTATTAAGGGCTTGGATGGCGAGTACCTTGTTCTAGATAAGATGAACAAGCGTTGGAAGAAAAAGATCGATATCTACATGGGTAAAGATCTGAAAAAGGCGTTCAAATGGGGACGCAAAAAAGTTGAAATAGAGTGGCAATAACCTCGTCAGCTTGATATGTAGCGACAGAAGAAGCCCCTACTCGAAAGAGTCAGGGGCTTTTTTGTGTCTTAAACTTTTGTAATCGTGAATGAGTTTTACAAAAAAGAAACAATAGGAATTTTATTAGCTGCTATATTTATAGAATAAATTGAGAAGCATTGTGAACGAATATAAATAGCTTTGCTCCAATAGTAATCAGTAATGTTTGTCAGGGAGTGTCAAATGGTGCGGAACAGCTTTAAATTAGCCGGTCTACTTTTATGTGTCAGCGCAGTGTTGAGTGGTTGTCAGGGAGCTGAGGCAGATACCGAGGTTGTTAGTACAACCCCTGCAGAGGCACCATTAGTTCCGGAAGTGCCGTCAGTGCGAGTGACTGAGTTTAACTGGGCTGAAGTCAGTGGTCAGCGCACCAAAGGAATGATTCCACGTAACTCACCTGTCCGTATCACCTTTAACCGCCCCGTGATAGCACCTGAGCGAGTCGGCAAGACCGCTGCTAGAGTGATTAAGCTAACACCCAAAGTTGAGGGTGAGGCGACATTCATTTCGACCAGTGAATTAGTCTTCGTTCCTAAAGAAGCACTCACCTCCGGTGCTAAGTACACGGTAGATGTGGCACCTGATGGATTGATCGGTATTCCTTCTAATGCTTTGCCGCACCGTTTTGACTTCTCGGTGATACCGTTTGAATACGAAGTAAAAACCAACCCTTTGTTTGCAACAGCGAATACGGGCAAGGAAATGACGCTAACAGGAAGCCTCCTAACGTCAGATCGGGTGATGCCTGACGACGTTAAAAAGATGTTCAAGGCGACGTATCAAGGAAAGACGTTACCCATCCAATGGCAGTTCAGTGATGATGGAAAGCGTAGCGCTTTTACGATTGCTGACGTGACACGCGAAACCTTCGCCACTGACATTAAATTAGCGTGGGATAGCCAATACATCGGTATTGAAAAGATCGCTTCCCAATATGTCGCTGTGCCAGTACTTAATCAGTTTGAAATAATCGACGTTGCTGTGCTCAATGACGAAGGAACCAACCCATTCGTTCAAATCAGTTTTACTGAGCCGTTAGACAGTGAGGTTAACCTACAAGGGTTAGTTCAGATCAAAGGGCAAGACTCAAAAAGTTACACGGTGCGTGCGGAAGGCAGTCGTATCAAAATCTTCCCAAAACAAAACTTAGCGGGTGACTACGAGGTTGTTATCAATCCGGGTGTGCGTAGTGAAGGTGGAATTTCTATCAAGGAGACGATCAAAAAGACCGTTGCCTTTAGCTTGTTAAAACCTAAAGTTGAGTTTGTTGGTAATGGTTCTATCTTGCCAGACAACAGTCAGCTTCAAATCCCATTTAGAGCAGTAGCTGTGAATGGCGTTGAAGTCACCGCTTTTGAAATTTACCCAGACAATGTCGGTCAGTTCTTACAAAATAACGCAATCACGGGTGGTGAAGAAACCGGTCGTGTGGGTCGTTACTTGTGGCGTAAAACATTACCGTTAAATGCTGCAAACCATGATCAGTGGAACGATTACTCGATCGACGTCACTGACTTGATGAAAGACTACAACGGTAGCTTGATTCGTTTGGAGCTATCGGTTAATCGCAGTCACTCTACCTACAAATGCGAAGGGGTGACGCCAGCGGCGATTGCACAGCCACTGATGAACCACGAAGACGATGGAGAAGTTCAAGCAAGCGGCTGGGACGGTATTAGTGATTGGCAGCAAAATAACGATGACTATAACTGGCGAGAACGTAACGACCCATGTTCACCTTCTTACTTCACCGCTCATGAGGATGACGTCACCGCGAGCAATAATTTTGTAGCAAGTAACATCGGTCTGATCGCTAAGCAAGATGGTCACGGCAACTTACACGTAGTATCGACAGACTTACGTGACGCTAAGCCACTGACAGGCGTTGAGTTAGAGGTTCGTAACTACCAAGGTCAAGTGTTAGCGGAAGCAGTCACAGATGGCAAAGGTTTCGCTGATGTGAAGCTTGAAAAAACACCTTTCTTATTAGTGGCTAAGAAGTTTGCAGACACAGCTTACTTAAAACTTAATGCCCGAACTGCTTTAACCGTCAGCCACTTTGATGTGGGCGGCAGCAAGATTGAAAATGGTCTGAAAGGGAGCATTTACGGAGAGCGTGGTGTTTGGCGTCCCGGTGATGAGATTTATCTGACCTTTGCGTTGTTTGATAAAGATAAGAAACTCCCTGCGAACCACCCAGTGACGATGCAGCTGATTGACCCAAGAGGTCGAGTCACTGCGTCAAAGACTAGCACCAAGTCAGTCGGAGACCTTTACCCATTTATCTTTAAGACTAATGAAAAAGACCCAACCGGTAATTGGATTGCCAGAGCACGTTTGGGTGGTAGTACGTTTAGTAAAAGTCTAAGCATTGAGACAGTGCGTCCAAACCGCTTGAAGGTGGAGTTGGACTTTGGCGCTGAAACGATTTACCAAGGTGATGGTAACCCTGAAGGTGTTCTGAGTAGTCAGTGGTTGCATGGCGCAACCGCTGAAGACTTGAAAGCGGATATCTCGGTGCGTTTTAGTAGTAAGCCGACTAAGTTCACACGTTTCAGCGACTACAGTTTTGATGACCCTGCACGTAACTTTAGCAGCTCAGATACGGCGGTATTAGAAGGGCGTTTGGATAAAGACGGTAAGTTGAAGTTTAAGAAAGACTTCTCACCGAAGTCGCAATCGCCTGGCATGTTACGTGCGCGATTTACCAGTCGAGTGTTTGAAAACAGTGGTGCGTTTAGCATCAGTCAGCAGAGCATGGACTACCACCCATATGAAAACTACGTGGGTGTGAAGTTGCCGAAAGGTGATGCGCAGCGTGGCATGTTACTGACTGACACCAAGCACACGGTGAAGATCGGTACATTATCCGCACATGGCGAGCCTGTCGGTATCAAGAAAGTACGTGTGAGTTTATTCAAAATTGATTGGAAGTGGTGGTGGGACAAGTCACCGGATTCTCTCGCTCAGTATGCAGACAGTGAAAGCGCTGCCAAGCTACAAGAAAGCATCATTAGCACAACTAATGGTGAAGGTGAGTGGGACTTTGAAATCAAATACCCAGAGTGGGGTCGCTACCTTGTGCGTGCCTGCGACATCAATGGCAAACACTGTGGTGGTAAAATTATGTACGTGGACTGGCCGGGTTGGGCAGGTCGCGCACAGGAAGAAGGTAGTGGTGCAGCCAGTCGTCTAAACCTATTTAGTGATAAGGAAGCTTACCTTGTTGGCGAGACTGCGGTTATCCAGCTACCGGCTGCGACGGAAGGTCGTGCGTTGTTGAGCGTTGAAACAGGTAGTGAAATATTAAGTCAGCAATGGGTCGAGTTCACCGAGAAACGAACCAAGGTTGAGCTACCGATTACGGCTGCAATGTCGCCAAATGCGTACATACACATCACCTTATTACAGCCACACAAAGATAAGCAGAATGAGCGTCCATTGCGCTTGTACGGCATTATCCCGATTGAAGTGGCAGACCCTGAGACTTATCTGAAACCTGTTATTGAAGCAGCGGATGAGTGGAAGCCAGAGTCAACACAGAAGATTACGGTCACGGAGTCTGCTGGCAAATCGATGAGCTATACGCTTGCGGTGGTGGATGAAGGTTTGCTAGGTCTAACTAACTTTAAAACACCTAACTTGCACCGTCAGTTCTACGTAAAAGAAGCGCTGGGTGTCAAAACATGGGATTTATATGATTCTGTGATTGGCGCTTACAACGGCAACTTAGAGCGTATGTTGGCTATCGGTGGTGGTGATGGCGCAGAAGCTGACCCTGATGCGGGCCGTAAGCGTCGTTTCCCTCCTGTTGTGAAAGTGCTGGGGCCATTCAACTTGAAGGCTGGCGAGACGGCCACTCACGACGTTGAGTTACCTGCTTACATTGGTGCAGTGCGACTGATGTTGGTTGCGGCTAATGAAGGCGCGTTTGGTCAAACGTCTAAAGAAGTGTTTGTTCGTCAGCCGTTGATGATGCAAGCAAGCTTGCCACGCGTACTGGGTACTGATGAAACGTTTGATGTCCCAGTGACATTATTTGTGACGGATGAAAGTCTGAAAGAAGTGACGATTCATGTTGAAACAGATGCCTTTGTACAGTCGGTTGGCTCGACAACGCAGCTTATTAAGTTTGATAAGACGGGTGAGCAGATTGGTTTCTTACGTTTGAAAACCAACCAGCAAGTCGGTCAAGCGCGTTTGAAATTTACCGCGGTCAGTGGTGAGAACCGTTCTGAGTCAGAACTGTTTATTGATGTGCGTCAGCCAAATGTTGAAACCACACGAGTAGTGACTCAGACCATCGAGCCGGGTGCAACATGGCTACAAGACATAGAGCCCTATGGTTTGAAAGGAACGAATAGCGCATCTATAGAGCTGTCTGCTGTGCCTGCACTAAATCTTGAACGTCACTTGAACCACTTGATGCGTTACCCACATGGTTGCCTTGAGCAAACGACCTCGGCGGCATTCCCGCAGTTATATTTGAGTCGCTTGATGGACTTGGGTGATGAGCGTGCTAAGAAGACTCAGTCGCACGTTGCATCAGCGGTTGAGCAAATGCGTAAGTTCCAAAACGCGCAGGGTGACTTCAATTATTGGCAAGGTGGCAACACTAATAACAAGTGGGCGAGTATTTACGCGGGTCATTTCTTAGTGGAAGCACAGAAGCTGGGTTACTTGATTCCACCGACTGTCTTGTCGAATTGGTTAACTTACCAAAGCACCGAGGCACAACGTTGGGAGCAAGCAATTGACACCAATGACTCTCATACTCAAGCGTATCGTTTGTATGTGTTGGCGTTAGCGGGTAAGGCGCAAATGAGTGCTATGAACCGTTTACGTGAGTCGGTTGAGCTCAACAAGAAAGCACGTTGGATGTTGGCGTCAGCGTACCAAACGATTGGTCAGCCAGATGCTGCAAACAGTGTGATTGAAGGTCTGCAACCTACCGTTGAAGCATCACAGAAACGTGACGAAACCTTTAGCTCAACGTTGGGTAACTTAGGTATTCAGTTGGAAAACTTGGTGGCTTTGGATAAGACTGAAGGTGCAACGGTTATTCTAGAGCAGATCGCTAAAGAGCTAGGTAAAGATACATTCCAAAGTACTCAAGGTATTGCTTGGGCGCTCATGGGTGCATCACGTTATCTGGGTAACAACACGGACTTCTTTAAAGCCAACTACAGTGTGGGCGAGAAGGACAGTGTTGATATTCAGAGTAAAAAGCCGTTCTTCTCAACCAGTTTGACAGCGACTGAAAAAGCACCGTTGTCAGTGAGAAACACAAGTGGTGTACGTTTGTATGCGAGCTTGATCTCTAACGGTGTACCGCCTTTGGGTGATGAGAAAAACGTAAGTAAAGGCTTAGGTTTATCGGTGACTTATGGTGAGGACAATACTGATTGGTATAACTTACCGAGTGGTAGTCGTTTGCTTCAAGGGACTGATGTGAAGGTGGATGTAACAGTTAAAAACAACCTTGCTGACAAAGCAGAGTTTTTAGCACTCACCATTCCTGTTGCGGCAGGTTGGGAAGTACTCAACGACCTTGAGCAGCCGAAGACCAGCACCAAATATGACTATCGCGATCAACGTGATGACCGTGTTCACTACTACTTTGACCTTGAAAAAGGTGAAGAGAAAACCTTTAGCATCGTTGCAAATACAGCCTACCTTGGTCGGTTCTATGTGCCAGCAGTTCACGTTGAAGGAATGTATGACGGTGGCATGGCCGCACGAGAGCGCGGTCGTTGGGTGCGCACAGTCAGCTCAGAAGAGATGGCGAAGAGTGAGAAAAAGGCAGCGAAGACGCTGACGATTAAATCAACGCGTGCCACCTTGCATGATGCAGCGACCGATGAGAGTGCGACTAAAATGTACGTGATCACGGGTGATAAGGTGACACTGTTGTCTGAGTCGACCGATGCGGCAGGTGTGGTTTGGTATTTGATTCGTTTTGAAGGCAGTAAAGTCATTGAAAAGTGGATCAAAGCAGATACGACTGACTAAGTTACTCAGAACATGTTGAAGCGTGTGAAGTGGCGTTATCGGCTAATGCTGGTAACGCTGCTGGTGCTAGGTGCTTGGTTTTACCAGTGCCTACCAGAGCAGTTATTTAATGCCCCTTACTCCAGCATTGTGCTGAGCCGTGAGGGCAAGCTCATGGGCGCGCACATTGCGAAAGATGAGCAATGGCGATTCCCGCCAGTTGAGCAAGTACCTGACAAGTTTGCCGCGAGTATTATTGCCTTTGAAGATAAGCGTTTTGAGCAGCATATCGGAGTTGATCCGATGGCGGTGGCGCGTGCGACTTATCTAAATATCACGCAAGGTCGAGTCGTCAGTGGCGCTAGTACGCTCTCCATGCAAGTGATTCGTCTGTCTCAACAAAACCCACCGAGAACACTTTGGAATAAGCTCTTTGAAGCAGGTAGAGCGCTGCGCTTGGAGACTCGTTTTAGCAAGCGGGAAATACTAAACCTTTACGCAAGTCATGCCCCTTTTGGCGGTAATGTCGTTGGATTAGAAGCCGCTGCGTGGCGATACTTTGGGCGTGGTGCAGATAAGTTATCGTGGGCTGAAAGTGCCATGTTAGCCGTCCTGCCAAACAGTCCAGGATTGATTCATGTGAGCCGCTCACGTGCTCGGTTGAAAGCAAAGCGCGATCGCTTATTACTAACACTCAAACAACAGCAGACTCTTTCTGAGTTGGACTACAGCTTGGCCGTGGCCGAGTCCTTGCCGCTAAAACCTGAGCCATTACCGCGTTTAACACCTCACTTGCTCGACACTCTCAACGCTCAACACCAGCAGCAAGCGACGAACACACCCCCTCGTTTTGAGACGACACTCAACCGAAGTCTGCAACGCTCAGCGATGCAAATAGCCAAGCACCACGGTGATACTTTGGCGCTGCGTGGCGTCAATAATTTAGCGATGATGGTGATTGATAATAAAACTTTTGAAGTGCTCGCTTATGTAGGGAACACACCGACTGAGCGGGCGAATAAACACGGCCAAGCGATTGACCTAGTACAGCGTCCTCGCAGTACTGGCAGCACCTTAAAACCATTTTTGTTTGCCAGTATGATTCAGAGTGGTGAAATATTACCTGAAACCTTGGTCTCAGATACACCGGTTCGTTACTCCGGTTATCGCCCTAAAAACTTCAACCGTGACTTTCATGGTGCAGTAGTAGCGCGTGCAGCCTTGGCTAGTTCGCTAAATATTCCCGCGGTAAATATGTTGAGTTATCACGGTGTGGAGCGTTTTCTCGATACCTTAAAGCAGATGGGTTTAAAGCACTTGCATCGAAATGCGCGCGACTATGGTTTACCACTGATACTAGGTGGTGCAGAAGCAAGCCTGTGGGAATTGACAGGGTTGTTTGCCAACTTATCGTCTATTGCTCAACAAAACGCGACGGAGGACTGGCGGTTTTACCGTGACGCGACATGGTTAAAAGACCCTGATAAACCATCAGATATTTCGACAAAATCAACAAGAAGCAATCGTATAAACAACATCAGTCCAGCGAGTGCGTGGATGACGTTACAGTCGTTACTTGAAGTCTCGCGCCCCGGAAATGCAGGCTACTGGAAACGTTTTAACAGCACTCACAAAGTCGCCTGGAAAACAGGGACAAGCTTTGGTTTTCGTGATGCGTGGGCTATCGGCACAACACCGCAATACACGGTTGGCGTGTGGGTCGGTAATGCGTCAGGCGAAGGGCATCCGGGTGTCACGGGTGTCCAAGTCGCCGCGCCAATGATGTTTGATATGTTCAATCGTTTATCGGTCGATGGCAGCTGGTTTGAAAAACCTATTTGGCAAATGAAAACAGTCAAACTCTGCAAAGACGACGGCTTTCTCGAGAATGATTTGTGTGATGGTGTTGATTACCAAATACCAAGTGGCAGTCATTTCGAGCGCACCTCACCAAACCACCAACGGATACATGTGGTTGAAGAGGGCGACAAACTATGGCGCGTGCACAGTGGCTGTGAGTCAGTCGCGAAAATGCAACGTCGTAACTGGTTTGTATTACCGCCCGATCAAGCGTTCTATTACCGCCAGTTTAATGCTAACTACCAACCGTTACCTGAGTGGCGAGCAGACTGCCAGCTTAGTGCGCAGTCGATGGTGAATGAAAATCCGATATCCCTGATTTATCCACGTAGTAATACACAGGTGTATATTCCTAAAGACCTTGCTAATGAGCGTAGTAAAGTTGTGTTTAAGGCGGTACATCGAAACCCTAATGCACAGTTATTTTGGCACTTGGATAATACGTTTTTGGGTACGACGCAGGACTTCCACCAACAAGCGGTTTGGGTGAATGCGGGTATGCATACGGTCACGCTAGTGGATGAAAATGGGCAAGAAGTATCGCAGCGGTTTGAGGTGTTGAGTGACGAATAACTATTTACCGGATCTTGAAATATTGAGGGACTTATCATTAACGAATTAATACAAGCTATCTGGCTCGGTATTGCTGGTATCGACCCTGTTGGGGCGATAGTGGTATTTTCAGCAATCCATCTTGGAATTAGTCGAAATAAGATCATCGCGCTTACGGTAAGCGCATTCGTTTTCACGGTTGCGGCTGGAGTGATAATTACTGCTGTCGGTAGCAATTTTTTGCTTGTGGAAGCGGAGTCAGAGCCAGGTGCTATTTGGGCTTATCTTGAAATTGCGGTGGCTATTCTTCTTGGGTACTGGCTCTTGAGCAAACTATTAGGGAAGCGTGATTTCGAGAAAAAGGAAAAGAAGCAGCTGCCTGTTGAGGGTTCAATTGCCGTGTATGCGTTATCTGGTGCTGCGCTCTCAATCCCTTCAGTGTTTGATCCCACCTTTATCGCTACTGCGGTTGTCGTGGCAGACAATAATGATGTGATGTTAAGCACCGCAGTGTTCACACTTTGGACCTTGATCAGTCAGTTTATGTTGTTTGTTTTGGTCGTTGCTTACCTTAACGGTAGAGAAAAACCGCTTGTAGATGCAACACTATTATTTTGGAAACGACATGGACGCCTATTGACGAATTTATTATATGTTATAGGCGCATTGCTTGTGTTGTTGCTGTTGATGGATGCAGGTTACTACATAGTAAAGGGCCACTATTTTTCATTGTAAGACTAAATGTCGAATAGCTGGAACTCAACCTAGAGTCTGACTTAACAATACCGCAACACTGACAGGTAAAAAGTATTCATAAGTGAAATGTATTGAGTGAAGGTAAGTAGTGGACACAATGTGTGACCACTATCTTTATTAGTTTATCGTCTCCAAGTCGTATAGCCGATGTGTAAATTACCGGGGCTTGCACCAGCAGCTCGGTTCACACGGAATTGGGCATAACGTCCTTCATTGGTCTTTACGCACACATAACTACCTACAGGAATTCTCGGTAGCGGAATAGGTATCGCACGTAGCGTTCTATTCTTACAGCCGTCACGTCCTACTGAACGGGTACCTGCAATGCCAATCGTCGCACCGTTTCTGGGTGTAATAAATCGGCGCGTTGCGGTTTGTGCTTGGAACCAAATATCAGCGCCTTGTGATCTCACTTGACCATAATCCAGATCCACCAAGTAGGTTTGTGGAATCACCAGCGGGCCTGTTCTCAGCGTACGTGCGGGCTGCACTTTGTCTTTACACAAAAAGTCACGCGACCTAGGTTGGCAAATCTTTGTGGTTGGCTCTAAACGCATGGTCCAGAATGCTGCATGATTGCCGTACTTACAGACTAGGGTGCGTTTGCCTCCGATCATTTGAACAGCCGTTCCCTGCAAGTTGTTGACGTAGGGTGTTCGCCACCAGCCACCGAGTAGGCCTGTCGTCATTTGTACTCGTGCTTGGGTCACTGGGCAATTGATTACGCTGGTTGCAGCGTGAGCTAGCGAGCTATAAAAGCCCGAAGCCGTCAATACGAATAGGATCGAAAATAACTTCCTCATATGATTCTCCTCGTTGCTTTGTCGATTAAAAATGTCTATCGACTTGCTATAAGAGTAGTACATGTTTTTTTAAGGTGTTTTCAATTAAGTTGTAACGTCACTTTAGTGACGTGTAAATGACTCACAGAATCACCCAAATGGCAGTGCATCCAGGTAATTCAATTACGTCACTCGTGGATGTTCGGGAAGAGCAGAGACAGGCAACAGCAAGGAAGCGAAGCTGTTAAAGGTCATTGATAGACTATTGCCACTTCGCCATAACATGATTATGCGGTTGAGTAGAGTTGGTGGTTTGCTTGTATTTATTACTCAGCGGGAACAGTTGCATGACTGGAAACGGCCCCAATCCATAAACAATCTTATATAACTGCAAGTCCTCATTACCAAAAAACATTTGATCTTGTGTCGCAAGGTAATCAAAGTCTTTTTGTAGCTGAGAAAATTGCTCTTGAAGCTGGGCAATACTTGATGGCCTCATCAAACGGCTGCCCGCTGAGAAGCAATATTCAGGGTCGTTGTTATTACTAATGCAGTGGCTAATGAAGTTCTTATTTGCCTTCTTAATATGATCACTTAATGGGCCATGAAAGCGTAAGCGAATCGGTAATGACACGCTGAAGCGAATATCATTGTTTTCCAATATTTCCAGCACATCGAGCTTCTCTAATTCTCTGAGGTAGCTATAAAGTTGACTGTCAGTGAGTCTGTATTCTTCAGCGATCTTTTGCGGGCTAATGTGAGAGATTAGCAATACTAAAAAGGCAAAGAGGTCAGGGTGTTTGGCGATCTCCTTTTCGATCTCAATGGGAAGGTATTGTGCTGAACTCTGCATGCGTTCCTGCATGGCAACCAAGTCACTAAAGCTCATACCAATGACCGAACAGATCTCAATCAAACGACTCATCTTGCAGTCTTTGTCTCTGAACAATCGTTTTATTGTTAACTCACTGACATCTAACGCTTCGCCAAGCTTTGCGTAGGTATAACCCTGAGACTTAAGTGCTTGGCGGAGTGTGACAAAGAGGTGCTCGCGATGCTGTTCATCATTCATGTTATGAACCTAAGAAACGTAGTTTAGTAGTCTTTTATGATACCTTTTTTAATTTAAATTTCAAAAAGTATCTTCTGTGTGATTCTTATCATCACTTTAACGAAGGAGATAGACATGAAATTTCGCCATACATTAACCGTTGCAGCATTTGCATTAGTAATTGCGCAGAGCCCTGTGATTGCCGCAGAAAAACTTTGGTCTTTATCAGGTTTTAACCAACCCGAGTCTGTACTCGCAGACACTACAAATAAGGTGCTCTACGTGAGTAACATCAATGGTTCACCGGTTGAGGCAACAGGAAATGGCTATATTAGTCGTGTGTCAGAGTTAGGTGATATTTTAGATCATAAGTGGGTAACGGGCTTAGGTTCACCTAAAGGAATGGCAAGTGCTAATGGCATGTTGTACGTCGCTGATCTGACGTTTTTACGCGTGATTGATATTGCTCAAGGCAAGGTTGTGAATAGCGTTGAAGTGGCCAATAGTAAAATGTTAAATGACGTAACGGTTGATGACGAAGGCAATGTCTACGTTACTGATTTATTAGCAGGCGGCATTTACCGTTATGCTGATAAAAAAATCACACGCTGGTTTGATCATGAAGATATTCCACACCCAAACGGCATTCAATATGACAAGGGTCAGTTGTTGATTGGTAGCTGGGGAAAGGATATTCAAAGCGATTTTACCACCAGCGAAGCAGGTAGCGTCTATCGCTTGGGCCTAAAAACCAAACGGTTAACCCTAGACGAAAAAGCTGAGCAAATCGGTAACTTAGATGGGATCAGTGTTTCAGGTGAGAATATTATTACCAACGACTGGATAAATGGCAATGTCTTTGAGGTAAGTAGTAGCGGAACAAAACTGCTGTTTAATGCGGGTAAGGGTGCTGCGGATACCTCTGTCATCGATGGTAAGTTGTATGTACCGATGATGATGGATAATAGAGTTGATGTGTATTCTTTGAAGCAATAAGCCGTAGTCCTAGCGCTGATGCTAGTCGCGGTGTTAATCAGCGAATGGATATCCTCGCGAGTATCTCAACCTAGAGGCGCTCAATCATATAGTTAGATTGAGCGCCTCTAGGCTTTCCACAGAAAGATGTTTATAGCAATTCCTCATAAGAAAGCCCTCTTTGTATTGTTGAATTTTAGCAAAGAGTTGCACTTGAAAGTTAGCATAGCTTTGGTAAAGGTTGCGTTTGATGTGGCGGCGTATTGCTAATAGCGGGGACTTTTATTGAAACATGTGTTTCCATTGAGTTATCAAAGAACAGGAAGAAAATATGAGCGAGATTCCTAACAACTCAAAGATCAGTTCTCACGTCGATGGTGCGTATTTTGCGGATTGCCACGCTACGGTTATTCCTTATGAAAACCAGTCAGCACTAGATACATTCTTGCAACAAGCGCGCGAAATGCCAGGCTGGATTAATGCGTTGATGTCTTTGCGTAATAAAGCGGTATCGAGGTTAGGCCTGAAAAACTTAGGTTCGTTTGCAGATGTAGAGCAAGGGAAAGCAAGTGCCGATTACAAGGTGGGTGACAGAGTTGGGATTTTCACATTATATGAAAATACGCATCATGAAGTGATTCTTGAAGATCAAGATAAGCATTTAGGTGTGAGGTTGTCGTTTTTTATTGAGCCAGAAGCGGGTGGAACTGCCAAAGTCCACGCAACCACAGTGGTTCATGTGAATAACACCTTGGGTAAGGTGTATATGTTTTTTGTCGCACCCGTTCATAAGGTGATCGTGCCAGCGACCCTTAAACGACTTAACGCTTAAAAACTATATCTAAACGTCTCTTCATCCTGTCCACGCATAACCGTAATCGATAACTGGTCAGAACTCACAAAGTTATACAGTGCTTGTTGAATAGTCGACGGGTCTTGCAAGCGCACACCATTTAATTCAGTCACCACATCACCCGGTCTAAAACCAACCTGATACAGCAGACGTAGTTTATTACTCAAGTGCAGTCGATAGCCTTTCACCTGACCGTTGATTAATAGCGGCTCAGGCGCAGCGTACTGAGCTAGCAAAGACGCATCATTAATAATATCTTCACGTAGCTTTCGTAAGTCACGCTGACCTAAGGTCTCACCACGGTTTTTACGAGGGTCAGAATTAGCCGCGGCATTCGTTTGTTGGGCACGAGCAGCGGCAAGGTTAGCCGAAACAGCGTTAGGCATGGTACGAACAGGTTTAGGTGTTGAGCCTTTCGGGGCAGGTTGGTCGCCATCTGCGAGGAATATTTCCTGACGCACACCACGATTATCCAGCACCACTTTATCCGCATAAATATCTAAGACTTTAACGCCACCAGCTAGCATATCGTTCTCAGAAAACATCTGCTGGTTACCACCTTCAACCGACATAATGGCAGAGGATTTGTTTTTCTTAGGCGCTGGCTTAAGTACTGCTGTCGGCTCACTGTCACCAAACAAATCACCTAAGTCAGCTTGTATCTGGCTAACCGCATCAAGTTTGGGAGCCACAATAGGTGTTGCTTTATAAGAGTCTTCAGAGCGTCCTGTCGCACGCTTACTTGACCAAATGCCGTGTAAGCTAATCTTGATAGGTGGCTCAGTTGGTTCGGGTGCAGCAACAGCCTGAGGCGCTTTAGGCGTAGGTCGCTTGACCACTGGTGCAGTACGTTTCACTTCACCAAACATATGATTATCGGCAATCACTTTGCCAAGGTTTGACTGCTGTTGTGTTTGTATCGGAGCGGGTGCGCTGAGTTTAGGCGCAGCAATCACATCTTCTGGTGGCGCTAAAACGACCCACAACAACTTTGCTAGTGTCGCAGAAAACGCAACGACTAGTAGGGGAGTCATTATTGCTGGTACACGCTGTATCAATGATTTGGTTTGATCTCTCATAACGCAGAGTCAGTCTCGGTGGTTAATTATCTGGGGGTGTTATTTTTGTTATCTCCCAAATAATTTAGGATTGCGAGCTATGCTAGCAGTGACCGCGCGACGATGTGAATATTTCTGACCTATGCGAACTAATCAGCGATAAAACACCCGTTTTACAAGTCACCCCAGTAGCTTTGACACAGTGCGATCCCAGCGATAACTGCCGTTTCAGCACGCAAAATACGTGGGCCAAACAGAATCGTCTGAACGCCTTGTTGCTGCATCAACTCAACTTCGTCTTCACGGAAACCCCCTTCTGGGCCAACCAATAAAGAAATAGGCTGTGAAGGTTTCTCTAAAGTATCCAAGCTTTCAGTCGCAGTCGGCAACATCGCCAAACGTAAGGTATCATCGTTTTGCATGAGGTAATCATTAAACGCCAGCGCGTCTAGCAACTCAGGCACACGCGTACGTCCAGACTGCTCGCAAGCGGCATGAATCACGCCTAACCAATGCGCTGCTTTTTTCTCTAAACGATTACCTTTCAGGTTTAAAACACTACGCGCAGCAATCACGGGTTGAATGCAAGTCACGCCCATTTCCACCGCTTTTTGTAGTGCGAAATCAAACTTATCCGACTTGATAAGGGCTAATACTAAGGTGATTTCTAACGGTGACTCGCGATCAATTTCATCATGTTTAGTGATCAATACCGTCGAGTTACGCTTATTTACTTCCGTAAAGTGAGCGTGGTACTCGCCGCCTTGGCCGTTGAATAAGATCAGTGCGTCATCGACTTTGCCGCGCAAAACCTGCACCGCATGACGGTGTAATTCTTCAGGGAGTGCAAGCTGCTCGTCACAGTTTAATGCTTGGTCGATATAATAACGGGGGATTCTCACGGATTCATTCCTAATGGCGAGTGTGGGTCATAGCAGTGAATAATAGCCTAAGCGATGGCAACAGTGGTAACCCAAATTGCATGGGTCACCAGCTGTCTTTAGTGACTGACCACGTCTAATTTATTCAGGACAAGGCAGTCCAAGCGCCAACCATTGCTCAAGCATCGCCACTGTTTTTTCTGCTGAAAATGGCGCTGGCTCGCGACCTAAACCAGGGTTCCAGCCCCAAGCTACTAGCGCATCATGACTAATGTGTTCTGCAAATGATGAGATGTCACGGCCACCGGTTTTACTCGGGTCTTTAACAATCGCACACAGCTCTTTTGATGACTTGTCCCACCAGATCATTTCCACTGGCGCTAGCGCCCAAACCTCTGCGCCCGGTGGGCCATGAGGTACGTCTGAGTTAGTTTTAGCATGGCAAGTTGTACACATCTGCTCGCCCGGTTTACCCATACGGGTCGCGGTTGCTTGAACATTCATGCCATGGACTTGGGTCTTTCCATAGTGCTTTCCAGACCAACGAGGACGGTCATCCGGAACGTGACAATTAACACAGCGTGGGTGAGATAAGACCTTATAAATATCACTCCAAACTTCCACACCTTTAGTTTTGTCTGCCTCGGTTTTAGGCACAATAGAAGACTGATCTATAGTCTCTACAGCCACTGCATTCGTTTCTGACACTACCTCAGTTGACGTTTCAGTCGCAGTTGTTTCGGTATTAGCCCAAACCATCGAGCCAGCTAGTAACAGACACCCCAGTGTCGTAACGACGATCAATGATGCTTTAATTTTCATAGCAGGTCTCCTTAGACGAAATCGACATGTTTATTCAACGGTAACTCACGAATCCGCTTGCCAGTCGCTGCAAAAATCGCATTGGCCAAGGCAGGGATGGAAGGAGGCGTGCCTGGCTCGCCAACACCTGTAATACGTGGGTTATTTTCCATAATGACGACTTCAATATCAGGGACTTGATGAATACGCATCGCAGGATAATCGTGGAAATTTGACTGAACCACCTCACCATTTTCAAACGTAATCTCACCGCTCATAGCAGAGGTTAATCCAAAAATAATGCCTGATTGGATCTGAGCCTCAATGTTGCGCGGATCAATTGCCGTACCTACATCCACCGCACAATAAATCTTATCAATTTTAATACCGCGATCAGTCATACTGACATCAATAATTTGTGCGGTATGAGCACCAAACGCAAGCGTGTAAGCGAAACCACGGCCGCCACCATTAGCCCCTTTACGCCCAGTCCAAGCGGCCATTTCAGCAACTTTCTCAACCACCTTGTTGCCAGTGGGTGCTAAGTCACCAAACATCTCTAAGCGCATCTCGATAGGGTCTAAGCCTTTGCTCTCGGCCATCTCATCCATAAAACTTTCATGCAAGAAGCCGTTATAAGACGCACCCACCGACCGCCAAAAGCCAACAGGAATATCCAGCTCTGGCGTGTAAGTTCTGATACGTACGTTTTCAATCGCATCCGGCTGTCCCGCTGTGCCTTCCGCAACCAATGGATCAGCACCCAGCGCAGGAGTTGGAGAGCGTTTTGACATAGACTTCATGATAGAAGGACTGGCAATTTGTACATCCAACGCACGCGGCTTTTTGTCGCCCATCACGCCTCTAAAGCGAGCAATAGCAGCAGGACGATACACATCGTGACGCATATCTTCTTCACGTGACCACGTCACTTTCACCGGTTTGCCATCCATTTGCTTAGCAATTTTATAAGCACTGGTAATGAAGTCAGTCTCAAAGCGTCGGCCAAAACCACCGCCTAAAAACGTCGTGTGAATATGTATTTGCTCAGCGGCCAACCCGCTTAACGCAATGATTGCATCACGGAACGCAGTCGGTGCTTGAGAGCCTGTCCAAATATCAATACGGTCATCTTTAACTTGTGCAACCGCTGTCATCGGCTCCATCGTCGCGTGCGCCAAATACGGCACACGATACTCTGCTTGAACCTGTTCGCCAGCATCCGCAAAGACTAATTCGACATCGCCTTTCTCGTCAAAACTACCATTAGGCTTAGCCGAAAAGCTGTCCTCATAGATTTTGAAAATACCTTCTTGGTCTTTAGGGTAAGACGGCTCATTCCACTCAACTTCAATCGCGTCAGCCGCTTTAAAGGCACGCCAAGTGTTATTTGCGACAACACCAAAACCGTTATCATCCAGAGTAATAATCTTCTCAACGCCAGCCATAGACTCAGCTTTACTGGTGTCAGACGACTTAATACCAGCACCAAAACGTGGACTCATTTTTACCGTCGCATGCAGCATGTCGAGCTGTTTTACATCAATAGCAAACTCAGCCGTACCATCCGTTTTAGCGGGAATATCAATCCGCGGCACCGACTTACCGATGTAGCGCCATTGAGAAGGGTCACGCAGTGGTGGCTCAGCAGGCGCCTCGATAGCCGCGGCTTTAACTGCTAAAGCCGTGTACGCAAGCTTTTCACCATTGGCTGGGTTGATGACGTAGCCATCTTCAGTTTTAAGCGTTGTCGCTTTAACGTTCCACTGTTGCGCTGCGGCAAGCGTCAAGGCTAACCGTGCACTTGCGCCCGCGCTACGCATTTTGACAAAACCATCCGGTGTCGACATAGAGCCACCGGTGATTTGCATGCCTAAAAACTTAGACGGGATTTGAGTCAGGTCACGGAAGACATTCGCCTTATCACTATGGTCATACATGTGCGCAGCCATCGCTTCCATCATGATGCCTACGTAGTAACTGTTACTGGCTGGGCCGTGCTCTGTTTTGATTGTTTTCCAGTCCAGATCCAGCTCTTCAGCAACCAACATGGCGAGTGTACTTTGAATACCTTGACCCATTTCAGCACGTGGCGTGATAACGGTGACGCCTTCCTGATCAATTTTGAGATAAGGATTGAGCGTCGCGAAGTCTGGTTGTGCCGCGTCATCACCGTCGAGTAACGGGTTAGGCAGCGCCTGTTTATACTTGTAAGTACCAAACACCACACCACCGACTATCGCAGCGGAAGCGACAAGAAAAGTTCTACGGGTAATTTTTCCTAAGGTGCTCATGCTCAAGCCTCCTTCATCGATTTGGCTGTTGCATGTATCGCCGCACGTATTCTAGGATAAGCACCGCAACGACAGATATTCCCCGCCATCGCGCGATCAATATCTTCGTCAGTCGGGTCAGGGTTAAAAGTCAGTAATGCGGTGGCAGACATGATTTGCCCAGACTGGCAGTAACCACATTGTGGGGTCTGATGTTCGATCCATGCTTCCTGAACTTTGCTCATCACATCTGGAGAACCGATGCCCTCAATGGTTGTGACTTTGCCGTTTACTTGACCCACAGGGTGAGAACAAGAGCGTACCGATTGGCCGTCAACATGGACTGTGCAAGCACCGCACTGTGCGATACCGCAACCAAACTTAGTGCCCGTTAAACCGATTTCGTCGCGTAACACCCACAGAAGCGGCATGTCTGCTTCAACATCGACATCGTGGTCTTTGCCATTTACATTAAGTTTCATAGAAGCGTTTCCTTATTTTTTAAGTCACAGACTGGTTAAAATAGATGTCTGTTTATTAGTCTAGTGTAGCTATTATCAGGTCGAGGGTAACTAGCATATTCCTCCAAGATACAGCGACGCGGTGACTATAAGTGTGTTGTTAGATCTTTTGATTTTTCACAGTAATAAGCTCAGCAGCTATAGAAACAGCAATTTCAGCAGGTGTATGACTGCCGATGTCTAAGCCTGCAGGGCCGCTTAAACGAGAGATTTGTTGTGCGTCCAGATCAAACTCGAGCAACCTTAAACGACGCTTATCATTATTCACTTTTGAGCCTAGCGCACCAATGTAAAAAGCAGGGGAGGCCAAGGCTTCCATCAGTGCTAAATCATCGAGCTTTGGGTCATGTGTCAGTGCCACAACCGCAGTGCGTGAGTCCATTTTCATATCAACTACGGTGTCGTCGGGCATGGTCGTGATGAGTTTAGTGTTAGCGATTGCCCACTCTGAATGGTACTCGACACGTGGATCACAAATAGTGACGGCAAAGTCGAGGCTGATTGCAATTTGCGAAAGTAACTCACCAATCTGTCCTGCACCGATAATCAGTAGTCGGTAGTGAGGGCCAAATACATTAATAAACGCGGTGTCATCGCACGCTAGTGAGTCGTTATCATTGGCAATGTGTTGATCCACTGACGCGGTTTCGAGCGATACGCGACGCGTCACAGCAGAGCCTTGCTCTAACAAGCCTAACAGCTGGGTCAGATTTTTAATCGCTTCTGCACCTATCAACGGCTCTTGAACAACACGCATGGTGCCACCACAAGGCAAGCCAAAACGGCGAGCTTCATCCGCATTGACGCCATAACTCACGATGCTGGGCTTGTCAGGTAAGCCATCGTTTTTTAAACGATAAATAAGATCATCTTCGATACAGCCACCCGACACTGAGCCTGCAACCATGCCATCGTCGCGTAACACCATAATCGAGCCTGGTGGACGTGGTGATGACCCCCACGTATTGACGACGGTATAAAGCAACACGTCGTGGCCGTCATTGAGCCAGTTTAAGGCGCGGGTAAGGATGTCTTGATTTTGGTTTTGCATTGACTCTCTCTTAGCGTGAGCTGTGACATAGATATTGTCACGGCTTGCAGTACAATATGACGCTTATGAATATAGCGAATCAATATAATACTCGCGAAACCGTCGGCATTCTACTAGCGGCAGGACAGGGGCGACGTTTTGGCGGTGATAAATGTCTGGCACTGCTCCCCGACGGAGCGCCAATGGGCTTGCGGGCAGCGCAGAACTTAAGTGCCGCTGTCGATACCTTGGTATGCGTGGTGCGCCCTGATGATTGGGCACTAATAACACTATTCAATAACCATGGTTTTCGCACAGTTGATTGCCCCGATGCCGCATTAGGAATGAGTGCCAGTCTCAAAGCAGGCATCATAGCGACACCCGAAGCACAGGGCTGGGTCATTGCGTTAGCAGATATGCCGTTGATACAGCCGGCAACGCATCAGTTATTAGTGAATGAATTGCGTGAGCAGGGCGGTATTGTGCGACCGACGTATGCTGATAAAGCCGGACACCCCGTGCTATTTGCGCAGCAGTATCGTGATGACTTACTGGCGTTAAGTGGCGATAGTGGTGCTAAAGCTGTGTTAAAACGTTATCAGTCGCAGCTTCGACTATTAGCTGTTGATGACGCGGGTGTGTTGCAGGACTTTGATACCAAAGACAGTTTGTTAGAGATTTAAGGGTTGGTACTCATTAAATCAATCAGCGACAAGGTCATTCGTGCCGTCGCACCCCATAATACATAGCCATCGTAAGGCTCAAAATAAACCACAGGTAACGACTTCCCGTTAAGTATGCGCTCTTCAACACGGTAGTTAGTGGTGTCAGTCAACCAACGCAGTGGAATAGTAAACGTCGCCGCCACTTCTGCCTCTTCCAGCGTTAAGTCGTAAGGCCAAGGCATCGTCGCAACCACTGGCGTGATTTGATAATTACTAATGCTGTAATGGTGGTTGAGTTGCCCCAATACCGTCACATCTTCAGGTAATACCCCAATCTCTTCGTGCGTTTCGCGAAGTGCGGTAGCAAACATGTCTTCATCAGACTCTTCGTACCTGCCACCGGCAAACGCTACTTGGCCGCTATGACAGTCGTTTTCATGTTCACTGCGCTGTATAAACAGCAGACTCCACTCACCGTCTACTTCAACAAAAGGGACTAACACCGCTGCTTGTCGCATCGGCTTATCATCGTTACTTGGAGGCACGTCATACGTTGCATCCAGTGATTTTTTGAGTCGGTCAATGATCTTATTTTGTGACAGGGTCGCTAGTTCACTCACGTGGTCGCCTCTTGTTTTTGTGCTAGGTAGTATGCCTATAATCATACCTGTTTTTTTAGTTCAAAACAGTGACAGAGGAATGTATGCAAATTAGTAATGCCCCAGGCCCCAAGGCATATGGCCAAGATGATCATAGCTTTCAAACGGCAGGTGGAATTGACGGTATTCGCCAGTTAGTCACTGACTTTTACCAGCAAATGGATGTTATTCCCGATGCTAGTCACATTCGTAGTTTGCACCCAAAAGATCAAGAAGAGTCGATTGATAAGTTGGCGCGTTTCTTAACAGGCTGGATGGGCGGCCCGTCGTTGTATAACGAAAAGTATGGTCGCATTAGTATTCCTGCGGCACATCAGCACATAGATATTGGTAACGCAGAGCGTGATGCGTGGTTGGGTTGTATGAAGCAAGCGTTGGACATGCAGAAAAGCTACCCGCAAGACTTTCGTGACTACCTTATGACGCAGCTCACATTTCCCGCGAACATGTGTAGAAATAGAGAATAAACATGGCCAAGCAAGAAGACTTTGAGAAAGAAAGTGATCAGCAGCGCGCAGCAGATGGTTTAGCTAACTTTATGATTTATCTATCCAGTCCATGGCGGGTTGTTTGGATGAATTTTGTGGCGGGAATGTTCAGAGGTTTGGGCGCACTCGTTGGTGCATCACTCGTGATCGCCTTGATCATTTGGGTGCTAAGCTTATTTAAAGAAGTGCCGTTTTTGGGCGACTACGCCAATGATATGGAAGCGGTTGTACAAAGCTATATGTATGAAATGGATTACAATGATGAGCTAGGCCGTGTCGCTGAAACACTGGAGCGTATCGAGGAGTCCCTTAAGCAGCAAGAGACTCCACCTATTAGCGAATAATTAGCTGAAGTTTAAGTCTACCATCAGCTGATTCGGTAATTCTTCAAGCGCGTCTTGGACTTCTTCAGGCGTAATGCCTTCAGGTAAGCTCAGCGTCAGGTTAGCGTAAAACATCAGCTCACTCGACATTGGTGCAGGGCGCTGCTTACTTTCAAGCTCTTGAATATTCACATGAAGTTGTGACAACTTACGAGTGATAGAGTTGATGATACCTGAGGTATCTGGGCCAACTACTTCAAGTGACAGTGTCTTGTATTCGAGTTCGGCAGCTTCTTCTGTAACAAGCTCAACGGCTATTTCTAAGCCATCATCTTGTAAGTTGTTAAGGTCGGCGATAAATCCATCTGCGTTATCCTCAGGCACTGAGGCTTTTAGCAAACCAGCGAACTTACCCGCAAGGTGAATCATGCGACTATCAGTCCAGTTTCCCTCGTATTCATTGAGCACTTCCGATAGTTCTTTGACGATACCGGGACGGTCATTACTCAAGACGGTTAAAACTAATGTTTGATTCACAGATAAGTTCCTCATTGGGTGAAGCTGAGCGGTCATACTGACATAAGTTACACCATTATCCTAAGGGTAACTGAGCTATAAATATAGGCTAAAATGATAGCTGTTTTGTTAAATTCCTAGATGAGTGGCTTTGGCTATTTTCCGTATGGGAAAATGTTTAATGAGAGGCTAGTTCGATCAGTCTGTCTCTGACTAGCTCGCCAGCACTCATATTGCACTGCCTTACGACCTGCGCTAAGTCGACACACGAGTGAAGTGACTTACTCATGATCGCATCTATGCAGTGCCGCCATTGTTCTACTTCGGGCGACACAGAGTTGCTCAGCAAGCTACCTTGGTAAAGCGAAAAGGTCTGCTCAACATCTTGTGTGCGAATGGTTGACCACAGCTCAGTAAAGTCCGCCCAACAGCTGACACTCAAGCGGTAAGGGCGAGAGTCAATCTGTCCATGAAGCAAGCCGCGCAACTTAGAAATCTCTGATTTAAGCGTGCTTAGTGTCACCTTCTGATCGCCATACAAGGCATCGTGCAGGGCATTTAACGATAAACCACGAGGGTTTAACGCAAGTAAACATAAAATCTCACAATGCCTGAGTGACAGCGGCAGCGTTTTACCTTGATAAATAACGTGTGGCTGGCCGAGCATGTGTAGCTCTAACTCGGCTTGTGGGGTGTGTATGGGGAGTTTCTTAGCAATGGACTTTGCCATTTGCTCGATGGCTGCTTGGCCTAACGGCGTGTGTTTTTCCCATGTAGACGACAGGTCTAATGTACCGACTAACTTACCCGTTTGTGGGTGAATAATTGGCGCGGCATAACACACCCATTCGTGCAAATTAGAGTGAAAGTGTTCTGCTGAAAAAACGGTGACGGGTTTCTTGGTGACTAAGCATAAACCAACGGCATTTGTGCCTGCGCTTTGCTCACCCCAGCGCCCACCAGCGACGAAGTTAACGTCTGCTGCGCGATCTTGCATATGTTTGCTAGCATAAGTCCACAGTAAGCGGCCGGATGGGTCAGAGATGGCTGCAACCAATTCGCCTTCACTGACGATATCTATAAGGTGGCCTAGCTCTTGTTTGGCACTAGAGTGGATGACGGATTCGTGCCAGCGGTATTTGGTTTCGTAGGGGTCTTCGAGAGGGACAAGTTTAGTGGTGTGGACAGACTGGCTACGTTGCCAAGAAGCGCTAATGGTCTTGGGAACTTCGCGCGGCTTGAGACGTTTATTTTCGACAAAACGATGCCACTGTTGCTCAGTAGTCTGACGACGTTGTTTTAATGACATATCTCCTCCTTGTAAGCGATGAAACCTATTCAACCTTTATTAAACCATTAATAAATCTTGGGTTGCTAACATCTACGTACCAATTGATACCACCTGAGTGGCAACAAAACAAGGAGTAGATCATGTTATACGCAAACCCTAATACGGCGGGCGCCGTCGTAAATTTCAAAGAAAAGTACGGAAATTTCATTGGCGGCGAGTGGGTCGCACCGGTTGAAGGTCAATACTTTGGCAATGTATCCCCTGTTAATGGCGAAGTGTTTTGCCAGATTCCTCGTTCAAGTGCTGCTGATATTGAGTTGGCTTTAGATGCCGCTCACGCTGCAAAAGTAGCTTGGGGTAAAACGTCAGTTCCTGATCGCTCACGTATCTTATTAAAAATAGCAGACCGTATCGAAGAAAACCTAGAGTTGTTGGCGGTAGCTGACACGTGGGACAACGGTAAAGCCGTTCGCGAAACGCTCAATGCAGACGTTCCATTATGTGCTGACCACTTCCGTTATTTTGCGGGTTGTATTCGTGCGCAAGAAGGTGGAATAGGTGAGATTGATAACAATACAGTGGCGTATCACTTTCATGAGCCACTCGGTGTTGTCGGGCAAATCATCCCTTGGAACTTCCCACTCCTCATGGCTTGCTGGAAATTGGCACCTGCATTAGCTGCGGGTAACTGCGTGATTCTGAAACCTGCTGAGCAAACGCCTGTTTCAATATTAGTATTCATGGAACTGATTGGTGACTTGTTACCACCGGGCGTTCTCAATATTGTGAATGGCTATGGTGCGGAAGCGGGTCAAGCGTTAGCAAGCAGTAAGCGCATTGCTAAAATCGCATTCACGGGTTCTACACCGGTTGGCTCACATATTCTTAAATGTGCGGCTGAGAACATTATTCCTTCAACGGTTGAGCTCGGTGGTAAGTCACCAAACTTGTTCTTTGAAGATGTACTAGATCAAGAAGATGAGTTTGTCAGTAAGTGTTTAGAAGGCGCAGCGTTGGCGTTCTTTAATCAGGGTGAGGTGTGTACGTGTCCTTCGCGCTTATTAATTCAAGAGTCTATTTATGACAAGTTTATGGAGCTGTTGCTTGAGCGTGTGAAGCTGATTAAGCGTGGTAACCCACTAGATACAGACGTGATGGTCGGTGCGCAGGCGTCAGAAGAGCAGTACGACAAGATTTTGAAGTACATTGAAATTGGTAAAAACGAAGGCGCGGAAGTGCTTATCGGTGGTGGTGTTGAAACGCTTGATGGTGAGCACGGTACTGGCTTCTACATCCAGCCGACGCTGTTGAAGGGCACGAATAATATGCGTGTTTTCCAAGAAGAGATTTTTGGCCCTGTTGTGTCAGTGACTACGTTTAAAGACGCAGCGGAAGCACTAGAGATTGCTAACGACTCTGAGTTTGGTTTGGGTGCGGGTGTTTGGACGCGTGATATGAACTTGTCTTACCGCATGGGTCGTGGCATCGAAGCAGGGCGTGTTTGGACTAACTGTTATCACCAGTATCCTGCGGGCGCGGCATTTGGTGGTTATAAGAAGTCAGGTGTTGGTCGTGAAAACCATAAGATGATGTTGGACCACTACCAGCAAACTAAGAATCTGTTGGTTAGTTACGATACTAATCCACTGGGATTCTTTTAAGAAAGCTGCGATAGCTTCCCCTCCTACTATTGCAGTGATGTTAGCCGAGACTTAGGTCTCGGCTTTTTTGTGGGTGAGGGCTGCGTTTAAGGTATTGATTATCTATGGCGCTACTTGAGGTTACGATGGATATTTTTATATCACTTCTTGATATCGCATTGTTTTGGCTGAATAATGACCTGAAAGTCGCAAGTGATGTGTCAAAATATAGGCTAAAACAAGTGCTTAAGACCTGATAACAGTATTGGATATGTTTTTAAAGACCTTAAAATCACTTTTACTTCAGTGGTTTAGGGGGGGGTAGTTTTAGTTTACGAAAAAACAAAGGTTTAAGTCCTGATAATATATTAAAAGGTCTTAGACCTTCTTAATGAACTGTTGAACTAAACCGCTTCGCGGTAGCTTACTGGTTTTCAAGTAATTTTCTATAAATGAGCCAAACTTTAATTGTTATTAAACAGACAATTAAAGGCGGTTTATCATGAAAGTCAGTCCTCTACGCCAACGGATGCTTGATACGTTGGTCCTTCGTGGCTGTTCAGCCAGTACCATCAAGTCGTATGTTTATGCAGTTGAACAGCTGTGTCGATATTATCA
>NZ_QGKL01000033.1 GCF_003172895.1 Leucothrix arctica
ATGTAGCGCCTGCGATCTCTACCGCAGGAAGGAGGCGAATTATATATAAGCCTCAGATCTTGTCAACGTTTTTTTGAACTTTAATTCGATTAAACACTCAACCGAACCGAACAACAAAACACCGACCTAATACTCATGATCAATCGAGGAAAAACCAAGACCTTTCAACTACTTAAGATGCAGTTCAACTGAACAACTTCCGTCTCAAGAGCGGCGCATTATAGACAGATCTGAGCACCCGTCAACCCCTTTATGAACCTTTTGTTAATTTAATTCCGAGCCGTATATTTTAGAACTAAAACTAGACCTTAATTACCTAGCCACACCTAACTACAAACTTCCCTAATTTATCGAAAGGCTCTCAACTTAAGAAGGTTTCTCCAATTAAGTTTGATGATACCTATGCCGTTACTAGCCATAAGTTATTGCCACATACCCAAAGCGTCCAACTAAAGCCACCATCACTCAGAGATACCAAATCGTACTTAACAAACCATCAGCTTCAAGAAGACACAATCCATTGTTAATCAAAGCCAGCTATATATAAGTTAGACTAAGCACACTTCTACACATGACATAAAGGAACTACTAAAACTGATGCGTATATCTCAATGTTCATCCTTAATAAAAGCGACACCTCTAACAGCCTCAGCGATTGAGGGAAATATAAGTTTAGAGATGCAACAATTACCAAGCTCTGAGGCATGATGCCTAACAAGTTCGGTTACCTCATCCAAGCCCATCTCCTTTTCTGAAGATTTTTGACCAAGAGTGACAGTATTACTCAAATCAAATATCGCCCCCGAGGAGTCAATTAGCTGATCATCTGAATTGAAATGGTAACCATCTAGTTCTACACTTGCATCCCACTCCCCTGCGTCTGCAACATAGACCAACTCGTGATCACCTGCGTATTTGATAATTGCTGGCCATGTAACCATGACTACTCCTTACTATAAATTGCCATTGGCTTCTGCTGTTCACAGTTTAGCAACCTGTGGTTATTGCTACTGAGTACTAAGCAAGGTTATTACATCTCATTTTCACCATGAACTTGCACTGACAGCCCATTCTCTTCATCCCCTGACACCAAAAAGTTAATAGGGCGACAGCAAACCTGACAATCTTCAATATACTGCTGATCAATATCTTGAGGATCTAGCAATACATCCAAAGACTCACCGCAATATGGGCAACTGACTTCTGTTTCATGTAAAAAGCTCATACCGACTACTCCTAGCAACACTCTACCGTACTGTTCAATACAGAATTAATGACAATATTAGTCTATTAAAAAACAAGCATTTAACAAACTTCAACCTTATTAATAAGAACATTAACACAGGCAATACACCATCCACTTTCAATTATTTCTAGAATAACTAAGTCCGCAGAAATTACCAATAACCATAATTCACCTCTTGACCGCCGATTCAAGCAGCTAATCCAGCTCATGCTATAGCCTAATAAAGACAAAGCGCATGATACCTATCATGAACACTAACTTAATACGGATTTCATCATGAAAGGACTCAACCCTTCAGCTCTTTGCCTAGTTGCAAGCCTCGGAACATCCGTACAAGCTGCAGAACATACTGAAATTAAAGTTAAAATGACCCAGTTGACCGGCAAACACTGCTCTAATGCTTTGGAAAAGGCGAACACCATTATCTCTGGTGACTGCATTACTTACCGTATTGAGGTTGAAAATGTAGGTGAACGTGTCGCTCATGATGTGGAAGTTTCTGCACTAATTCCAGAATTCACAGAACTACATACAACGTTTCGTAAACTGTCGAACCAGCAGAACCTTGGCTCTATAATTGAAAAAAAATCAAACGGACAGCGCATTATTAAAACAACACTCGAGGCTTTACCCGCTTACGGCTTAGATAAAGTTGTGCTGGAATACTCCGTTAAGGTGATTTAGTACAGTATTTAAGCCCAATAGGATACTATCGAACTCACTTGGTTGCCCCTTACACCTTGGCTATGTAAGATACCTCACCAATCTATTGTCGAGCTAAATAATGTATATATTTTCCGTTACTGCTAAAACTAAAAAAGATATCGACGGCTTTGAGAAAGGCGCAACGGCACCATTCATTGTTTATATCGACTTCGCAGACTTAACGGGTGCAGAGTACTTGGCACGTTACTATGTTACTAAAGAAGGTTTCTTTGATATCTCAATTGATAAGCGCCGCCAACTTGAGCGTAGCAAGGTAAAACAGTTTAGTGAGAAGAACCCACAAGTAAAAGAAACACTTAAGACGGGTTACGCTATCCAACTGTTTGACCAAGACTAAGTAAACAATGTCAGCTGATCATCAAAAGAAACTTAAAACGAGCTACTGGTTAAAACTAGGCTTTCTCTTCAGTATTGGATTGTTCTGCTTTACTGTTGCACCAAAGATTGCCAAAGACCAGCTTACTACCAATCAAATTGCTATGTATGTATTAGCATACTTAGTAGCAGGTGCTGCTTATGGGCTCGTTTCAAAGAAGGTTTACTTACGTGCTCACGAACGTGATAATAATAAGTAAACCTCAATTCTCTTAAGCCTTTTCAACAGCCTCTCGGACGTATATCCACGATAGCACTCCTGCTACTGTGGACATTGCAGCACTGATGTAAAACGTATTTTCATTACCGAGATCATCCCAAGCATACCCACTCAATAAACCTCCTATTGCGCCACCTAAACCAGCATTTAAGCCAGCATATAAAGCTTGCCCTCGACCTTGCAGTCGACCAGTAAAGTGATGGTGTATTAACTGAATTGCTGTCACATGAAATAACCCGAAAGTTACGGCATGAAGCAGCTGACTTATAACCAGTGCAATCATCGAGTCAACCATTGCTCCTAGTAAGACCCAGCGTATGACCGTCAAAAACAGAGCAATAATAAATAACCTAGAGACCCCAAAGACTGGAATGATCCTGTGTAAGAATATAAATAGCACAACCTCTGCGGCAACACCTAGCGCCCACATCCACCCAGTGAATAAGCGAGAATACCCGTGATCATCTAAATAGATACTGAAAAAAGTGTAATAGGTCCCGTGACTCGCGGTTTGTAACATGCAAGCTAACAAGAAAACCCAAACCACTGGCTTCTTTACTACACTCCACAAGCTTCTTTCACTTTCTTCTTTAACCACCTGTGCTTTATCAGGAACCAACCATGCCACAAACCAAAGTAATACAAATGTAACCAGCATGGCATCGACCACACGGCTTTCATCACTTGCTTCAATCAGCATTGGTACTAATAGCGTTAGCACTACAAAACCGATAGACCCCCACAAACGTATTTGGCTGTAACGACTAGACTGTGCGCCTAAGTGGTTTAGCGTCAGCGCCTCAAACTGAGGCATACTGGCATTCCAGAAGAAACTAAACATGAAAATTGCCATAAACATGCTCCAGTAACCACTACTGAAGTAAACCGTCGCAAACAGTGGGATAGTTAACAAACAGGCAAGACGAATCATTCGTACCCGGCTACCATTTAGGTCTGTCAGCCACCCCCAAATAAAGGGCGAGATCATTTTGGTCAGCATGAACACGGCCATCAACTCCCCAATCTCAGCCGAGCTAAAGCCACCCTCTTCCTTTAGATAAACAGTCCAATAGGGTACAAACACACCCAATGCACCATAATAAAAGAAATAGAATAATGATAACCGTGAGTAAAGTGATCTCTGGCTAATTTGATTTGGAGCTATAGGTTCCATGGAATTCACTGACTTAAAATGAGCAGGAGATGTTACTCCTTTAACATTATTTTACACAAAAAATACCGCTAATAAGCACTCATCATTACTTATAGTTTCGTGCAGCTAAATATGCGACAACCAACAAGCTACTTAGTGCGAACACTGCCATTACCACACCGACTGACAGCCAACTAGTATCCGCTAAAAAACCAATACTGATAGGTATCACAAGAGAGAACACCCGCGACCCTGCTGTGACTGCACCTAGCGCAGCGCCTGCATTTTTAGGATCTTGCGCAGCAATATCGTAAAGCGTTGGAAATAATACTGATATGCCTATACCTGAAATAGTTAGTCCGATAAATACTAGCGGTACACTATCAATCAAGCAGGCAACACTAAGACCAATAAATGCAGTAATAACTGCATATTTAAGCTGCCTTCGTTTATTGATGCGAACTGCAACCCAATCTCCTGATAAACGTCCAATCACCATTCCTACAGTGAAAGCAACATAAGCAAGACCTGCTATGCCTGCGCTCATATTGAGATCATCGGTCATGCGAAAAGGAGACCAATCGCTTCCAATTAATTCCGGCACAAAAACAGCACCACCCAACATGGCAAATACCCATAAGCTTATCGGTACCCGTATCTTCCTTATTGCAGAAGCACCCGCTTCTGGATTATCTACAATAACCTCATCTGAATTTAGAAGCCCCTTTCCTATATATAACAGTGACAAAGACATAATGATGGAGGTAAGTAACAAGTGCCATTGCAACGAAATTGTGAGTGCCGCCATCACGGATGCAATTAGCCCACCCACCACAGAGCCGACACTCCACAAACCGTGCAAGCGATTCATAACAGGACTTGAGCGCCGAGCACTGATATTGGACCCTTGAATATTCATCGCCACATCGACAATGGGATCTAACATCATAATTAACGCGAGCACGGTGAACAGCATCCAAACAGAGGAAGCCTGTGCAACTAGTGGGAGAATACAAATAACGGAAATTGACCCAAAAATCATAGATTTTTTGGTGCCAACTCTGTTAATTACCTTAGCTGCAAGCCAACTTCCCAACAGCCCACCTAAACTTGCCACAGTTAGAACCTGCCCAATCGTTCCAAGATCGACATTGAGTAAATCACGAATTTCTGGCAAACGAGGAATATAAGATGACGCAATCATGCCGTTGATAAAAAACTGCACTGCTACGGCATATAATGCGCGCTTGTCTATAGATTGCTGTGAATGAGTCACGACTACAACTCTTGCAGATGACGCTCCATTGTGAAGTTGGTAATAATCTCCCCTTCCCTTTCCACTTTATTTTCTTCAACTAGGTTGAAACCTTTACCTTCAAAGAATGGCCTTGCGACAAAGGAAGCCTCAACATATAAACGCTTCATTCTCTTTTTCACAGCCTCTTCTAAAAGGTGTTCATACAAAGCGCTCCCAATACCTTGGCGTTGAAAATCAGGAAGCGTGTACATACAATCGATATGACCACCTGGGTCTAACTCGATAAAACCCACCATCTGCTCGCCCACCATCGCAACATAAGGCTGCTTAAACATTAGACGCATCACCCACGAGTCATATTGTCGCGGTAGCTGCGCCCAGGCATTCTTTTGAGCATCACTATAAATAGATGAATCAATACCATGAACTGACTCATAAAACACATCAGTGACTTGTCGCGCCATGTCACTGGTATAGTTTTTTATTTCCATATTTTCAAATGTCATAACACTCCTTTAAGACTTAATGTCTTGGCCACTGACTATGATGTTCGTCAATAACAAACCGGTGGCTGTGTTGAATTTCGGGGTGATAATGTGGATGGACGTGCGGCTCTTTGCCTTCCCAACCTTGATGATGGTGCTGATGATGCTCATCGTGATAATGCGGATGAAGATGATCCAATTCGGGGTGGTGGTGCTTTAGGTTTTCAACATCATCCGCAGGCCAACGCCACACAGCAAGCCCTAGCCCTAAAACGCCGACTACTGTAAATCCTAATGCTGCAGCACTCAAGCCATAAGTCCCCAACCAACCTGCAAGCGGGTAACACAACAGCCACATCAAATGTGACAACGCAAAATTAGCAGAGAAAAATGCGCTGCGATCTGCTTTGTGACACGAACGTGTGATCAAGCGGCCCGATGTCGTCAATATTATCGATGAAGCAAACCCGATAATCGCCCATAATATCGCCAAGATAATAACATCTGGCTTAGTAAAGCATAGCGGTATCAGAGGTAATATCATTAATACCGCCGCTAGCAATACCAAGGGGCGGTCGTTAATGTGGTTTTCTAATAACCACGGCGTTAATCGGGCAGATAACATTGCACCAACGCCTGATGCAGCCATCACCCAAACAGTGGCTTGCTCTGTTAAACCTAAGTCACCTTGAACATATGCCACTGTATTAATAATCACGAGTGCACCAGTTGCGGCAACGACTAACTGCAACGCAAGTAGACCTTGCAAACGAGGTGTACGCAAATAAGCATTTACCCCGTAACTTATGTTGTGCCATATACCCCCCAAGCGTTCACCAACCACAGTAATAGGAAACGGAGTCATGGCTAATATTATTGCAGACACAACAAAGCTCAATGCATTGAATAGAAACAGGTAGTTATAACTTAAAAGCAGTAAAGCGGCACCCGCCAATGCAGGGCTTAAAATACGCTCCAACTCATAAGCAATACGCGAATAGCCTAATGCTCGGGTGTACTGTGCTTCACCTTCAAACACATCGGGAAGTATCGCCTGAAAAACGGGGGTAAAACCTGCTGATAAAATATTAATGGAGAAGATTAGCGCGCATAGCAGCCAAACATCTGTCACCCAAAACAAACTGAAAACGACAATTGCTCGACTCAGGTCTAAACCTATCAACCATGCTTTACGAGGTAAACGATGAACTAAACCGCCAAAGATTGGAGCAAATATAACCGATGCGAGGACTCGCGACGACCAAACAAAACCCAAGATAACGGCTGCCTGCAGCCCCATGAGATCAAATGCCAGTAGCGCTAACGCAACTTGAGTAAACCCACTACCCACCAGTGACGTAATTTGCGCGGAAAATAAGCGCATGAACGTTGTATTTTCAAACGGTGATAACACCAGAGCATCATGAGAATGATGCTTAGACATCGAGTATCTTGCCACCCTGCAGACGGGTGCGTCGAGTCACTAAAGCATCAAGAAAACTTGGCTCGTGCGAGATAATGATCATCGCTTGTGGCAATGTACTTAGTACTTCAATTAAACGTAATCGGGCTTGTTTATCTAAAGCATTGGATGGTTCATCCAACAACAGAACATCAGGTTTCATCGCTAATACCGAAGCCAATGTCACCATGCGCTTTTCACCACCCGATAACTGATGGGTAACACGATTTTCAAAACCAGCCATACCCAAACAATCTAAAACACCTATGGAAATTGCTTTAGCTTCATCAAAGCTTTTGCCTTGATTTAGTGGGCCAAACGCCACGTCTTCTAACACGGTTGGACAAAACAATTGATCGTCAGGATCTTGAAACAGAAAGCCTGCTTTTGAACGCACTTCAATAAAGTCAGCTTCGATCTTTCGTTCTTTTCCAAAGGCAAACACTCTGCCTGATTTTGGTTTATTCAAACCAACCAGCAAGTTTAAAAAGGTAGTTTTGCCCGCACCATTACTCCCTTCAAGTGACACGCGTTCACCGGCATGCAAACTCATATCAACCGAGTCCAGCACAACGCCTCGAACAGGGTAGCTATAACTTAATTGCTCTGTACGAATTAACTCAGTCATACCGTATACGCTCCCGAAGCAATGGAAAAAATGGCGAATAACACAGCTAGGATAATCAATCCTGTATCTCGCTGTTGCCAAGCCATTGTATCGAACAAGTACAACTTGCCACAATAGCCACGGCATTTCATGGCGTCATAAATACGCTCCGAACGCTCCAAACTACGTACCAATAACATGCCCACAAGGTAACCTATGGAACGAAGTGTATGCACATTTGTTTTTGGAACAAACGCCCTCGCACGCATCGCTTTGCGCATACGTCGGTATTCTCGACTAATAACATCCAAGTAACGAACGGTGAATAACAGTAAATGAACCAGCTTTTCAGGGACTTTTAAACGCCCCAGCGCATGACCCAAAGTACTTGCTTCCATGGTTCCTACGAGTGCGAGCATGGTCAATACAACAGCATTGGCTTTGAGCGCAATCGCTATTGCAAGCATGAAACCTTCTTTGCTAGCACTAAGCCCAAACACGTTAAATAACTCATCACCTGTCACGGTAAATGGCAGCATGATAATCATCATTGCGACAAATAAATCCATCGCAATGACACGTCTGAAGGTACGTTTAAGGTGAAGTGACGCGAGACAAGCAAACACAAATGCGATAATCAAACCGATAAATGGAAGTAACAGATTTTTGCTAAACACAACTAGCAGGGCAAATATTACCGCCATCAGTATGCGTGCACGAGGGTCAAAACTATCGACCAAGCTCGGCTTATGTTCGATACGCTGACCTTTCCATGCGGTCATACTGTGCTCTAAAAACTGAGGCATTAGGGATTAGTCTCTTTACGACGCGAAGCCATCCAAGCAGCAACGCCAAACAAACCAAAGATAAACCCTAAACCACCCGTAATATCACGGAAAAACACTTTCTCTTTGTAAGCACGTATTTCTTTTTGCAGTGGACGTACTTGTTGAGCAACCGCGTTACGAATGAGGCGTTGGAATTGCTCAGTCGAAATACTACCAATGGTGTCATTCGACACAGTATTGCTTTGAGTGGCAGTTGGTAGCGAAGTACTTATAGACTCAACCGCTGTCACATTGGCTGCATCTGCTGATAACTCATTAGCATCTAACACCATTTCTGCAATATGCCCTGCGCCTAAATCCACCTTAAACACATGCTTTTGTGCACTACTCGCTTCAAATAAGAATATACCTTCAGCTTTTGTCTGTGTTTTACCTAAGGCACTACCTGATTCATCAAACACTTCAACGACCAAACCTGCTGGCGCCATATCGCCATTAGAAAAGCCTATTTCACCTTCGATCAATAAACCATCTGCATAGACCCCCGACACAACATTATGCGCCAAGGCAGAAGTCATAAAGCCGACTGACAATAAACAAAACAACATGATGTGTCTCATTATGACTGCCTCGTTGCGCTAAAAAAGTCTGGCTTCACACGCACTAATAAGTGAACAGCCGCGGCCGTTACCAAAGCTTCAACAACCATAACAGGCAAATGACTGATCAGCGATAACTTAGCAGCCACTATAAAACCATCGCCCGTCAGCGCCAACGACCCCGCCACCATAATAGCGGTTAACACAACAGAGCCCGCACCCACAATACCGCCTAATATAGCGGCTTGTTTCGGTTGACTCGTTTGTATCCAATGCCTAAAACTAAGCCCCATCACTACCGCAGGCAGTGCGATATTTAACGTATTAACACCCAACACAACTATCCCGCCATAACCAAAGAACACCGCTTGTAATAACAAAGCGATAAACAATGCTGGAAATGCGGTCCAACCTAACGCTAAACCAATCAAGCCATTCAAAATCAAATGCAAACTAGTTGGCCCGACAGGTACGTGAATGAGTGACGCGATAAAAAACGTGGCACTCAACATACCCATTTGTGGAATACGATCGAGATCCATACGTTTAATACCGTAGGCAATCCCCGCTAAGGCTGCGACAGCTCCACCAATAACAACGGAGTCAGACAATGCACCATCAACAATATGCATAACTTACCTCAGTTTTTTCAGTTGGTGAGCTTGTATCCAAAGCACTGCATCTTGCGATAACAACTTGCTCTTATGTACTTTTTCCTCCCCAACTCCTAAGGCTGCAAACCCCCAGTAGCCTGCATGAGGAAGTCCAAAGAAGAAACGACCGTTTTCATCTGTTTTCAAAGTCACTATGCTTAAATTTTCAAAAGGGTATTCAACAAACGCTTTTTCTTCAAACCCATCAGCAGCGGTATTAACTGCATGATTCAAATACTCTACTTCGACATCAACCCCAGCTTTAGGATGACCATTTGCCATCACAACACCCGTAAACAAACCACCCGCATAAACACCATAAGGTTGAGAGTCTGGAATAATCTCTGCAACAGCATTACTTGGCTTGTCCCAGTCAGTGGGTAAACCTCCGACATTGATAATCGTTTTAGTAAACTGCTGAATATAGCTATCTTCACTCGCTTCAAAGTAAGGCGCTGGTGTTAGGTTAAACACGTAATCGCCGATACCACGAAGTTTGGTCTCCGCTTTATAAGCCGTTGCCGTGCCCTTCGTGCCTTTCCAATTTAATGCAGTGAGCTCGGAGGTAAGGTCTTTAGTTTTACCTTTATGCGTCACAGTCAATAACTTAGGCGCAGCGATATCCATCACAGGGCCGCCATGAGACGGGTGAGTAAAAGGCATACTTAAGGTGATTGGGCCGCCTTTTGAACGGATATAGCCGTCAACTTGCAACATCTGAAAATGTGCGTGGGCAGTTTGAATACACAGCAGTGCGACTGCACTCGCTGCAAATATTGGTCGTAACGTCATACTTAGTCTCCTTGTCTTATCCGAATTAATCGAATAAATAAATCAAGAAGGTGAAATTAGAGGGGGTTGCGAATACTTGAGTAATCGCACGGTGTGGCCCTCCGCAACACCTGTCTGCTCGCTTGATTGGCTGGTATCGGACTCTTGGGCTTATCAATCTAAGCACGCAATTACCGTTGCGGGGGCAGTGTTGGCGTTGCTCATACGCAAGCGTATTGGCGCACCATCTTCCCATTTAACTGACACAAAGTTTCCCTCTGTCAGCACCGATCAAAGCAGGGACTATATGAGAGGTGTTTGCGGGGTGTCAATCTATTCCCATAAAGTATTGCACAGCTTATGAAGCAACACCCCGTCAGACGGTAGTCAGGTATTAATCAGTCAGAAAGCTCCCCCCATTTACGATTGCATAAACACCTAATATATAAAATAATAATGATAATACGGTTTTTCCTACTACTCATCACCACACTTGCTACTCAAATGGCAGGCGCGGCTGCGATTACGCCTTACCTAGAAATGGTGAAAGTATCGACCGTAGGCTCTAGCTGGAAAACAGTACCTTTAGATAATAGCTATTCCACGCCCATTATTGCCTGTACCTACAACCTCCCGTCGTCTAGTGACAGCGATGCTGTTGTTCGTGTTCAAGCAGCCGGCTCTGGGTTTCAAGTTAAAGTCCAAAAACCGATTATGTCTACTGCGGTTACCGCGAGTGATGTTTACTGCACGATCTCAGAAGAAGGCTCTTACACTTACCCTATAAAGTACGAAGCACATAAAGTCTCATCCGCTAACACTAACTATGGGAGTAACTGGAGCCTTGCCATAATGGAAAATGTCACAGCCAGTAAAGTGTTGACCTATGACCAACCTGTCGTTATTGGTCAGGTAATGACTTATAACAATGATCACTTTTCAGTATTTTGGTCCACTAACTGCTCAAGCAGATCAACACCTCCAACCGATGCGGCCGTTTGTGTGGGGAAGCACACTGGGCAAGTCGTACCTGCCACGCCATTTGCAGAAGACTTAGGCTATATCATTGCTGAAGAAGCTGAGTACTTTATGGAAAGTGCCAATGTCAAAATTGCTCTTGGCGCAGATACCATCTTCGGAGTAGGTAACTCCCCTGACACCTATATTTATGACTTAGGCAGAGAATACACTTTAGCAACCGCATCACAGACTGCAGAAGATGGCGGAAATGGTGGTTGGGCTGTTTTATATGGCAGTAATCCCGTTTCTCAAGACTTAAACTTGGCGGTTGAGGAAGATACAGTCACAGGTGATACCAGCCGTAGGCACACTAGCGAGCAAATGGCTTACTGGGCGATAAAGCCTATTAATCACACTAGTCCTCGTGCCAACTTAATCATCAATGAAGTACTTTATAGCGCAGGCACAGGCTTACAAGAATTCGTCGAGCTTTATGCAACAACCAGTGGCTCTATTGAGAACTATGTTGTTAGCGGTCAAGATGGGGTGTCACAAAACGTTTTATTACCCGAACTAACTGTCGCAGCGGGTGATTATGTCATTCTTCATTTTGGGACGGGTTCTGACAACACGATTGGCAATGTACATCACATTTACTCCAACGGTAGCACCGCAGTACTTGCCAACACGGCTGATGATGTCGTGCTATTTAAGCCCTCAATATTGGACGTAACCGACCTTCAGTCATTAAACTCTGGCATCATCAATGGTGTCCCTGTTGACTATGTCGCCTATGGTTCCGGTGGCAGTATTGACCCTGTTCCCACTAGTGAAGCTGGTGTAACCGTTAGCTGGAATGCTGTAGATGGTGCAAGACTTGATGGTACGGCAGCTGGCCAATCAATTAGTTTGACATTAAATGGTACTGACACTGACACGAGTGTTTGCTGGGAACATACAACAAGCGGTGATGCGAGTGCTTGCCCAGGTTACATCATTACCTTTGACCATGACGCTTCTGCTTTCATTAATAGCCAAGGTCAAGATAACAACTTTGCGCCGATACTCGCGCTAGAAAAATCCGTATTAACAATATACGACCCATTTAACGGCGCAAGTAACCCGAAGGCAATTCCAGGTAGCGTGCTTGAATATACGATTACTGCAAGCAACAGTGGCCCTGCGCCTGCGGACAGTAATACCATTCGTATTACAGACATGATTCCGACAGGAACTAAAATTTGTGTAGCAAACAGTGGTTATTGTATACCGCCCTACTTTGTCGACGGCTCGCCTTCCAGCGGTCTAAGCTTGGGTACAGTCGTTTACTCTACCAATAACGGTAGCACCTACAGCAGTTCAACAAGTGCTGGCGGCGACGGTGTAGACACTAGCGTCACTCATGTCAGTGCGCCAACAACTGGACAGTTCCAACCTTTAACGGCTGGCGCAGCAAGCTCATTTAGTTTCAAATTCAGAGTGGTGGTTCAGTAGTAAAATAGCACCTGCGAAAAACGATTGTTTTTGCAATTCCTCGGGAGTTTCCCTACATTAGCAAGCTTTACCTAGTAGTTGAATGCTGATGTCGGATACTCCCGCATTTCCCTTTGTTGCCGTCACTGGACAAGCCTTACTCAAACTTGCGTTAACACTAATAACAATTAATCCGTCCATTGGCGGGGTATTGATTAGTGGGCCTCGTGGTTCCGCAAAAACCACACTGGCTCGTGGCTTGGCACAACTGCTTCCTCAAAAAGGGAAACTAGTCACGCTACCTTTAGGTGCTAGTGAAGAAATGCTCATCGGCTCTCTTGATTTGCAACAAGCACTCAGCGACCAACAGGTGAGTTTTAATCCCGGTTTATTAGCTAAAGCACACGATGGCGTGTTGTATGTCGATGAAGTAAATCTACTGCCCGATGCTTTAGTGGACCAGCTGCTGGACGTTGCGGCCAGCCGCGTTAACATTATTGAACGCGATGGCATTAGCCACCAACACCCTGCTGACTTCTTACTCATTGGCACGATGAACCCTGATGAAGGTGAACTTCGTCCTCAATTACAAGACCGATTTGGCTTGGCGGTTGAGTTAGGTAATCAATACAGCATTGATGAGCGAATGGAAATCGTGCAACAGCGCGAAGCATTCGATCAGAACCCTGCTGCATTTATTGCGAAGTATGCTGACTCACAACGCTCGCTGATCAAACACATTCAATCAGCACAACTCGCTTTATCGAATGTAACTTGTAGTGACGCGTTACGACGCAATATTGCCGAGCGCTGTCATGAAGCAAATGTTGACGGGATGCGTGGCGATATTGTTTGGTATCGTGCGGCACTTGCTCATACGGCTTGGCAAGGTCGCAAGCAAGTCACTCTTGAAGATATCGATACCGTCGAACCTTTGGTATTGAGTCATCGTCGAAATGACAACGGTAACTCGACGCCCCCTCCACCATCGTCACCTTATTCTAGACCACCTGAAAAACCACCCGAGCCGCAAAAACAGCAGCCGAAAACACCACCTAAAGATACGCAGCAGAGTAGCTCTCAACAACAGCAATCACAGGGCAGTGATAACAGCAACAATGAGTCTGACAACTCCGATGATAATGCTGGAGATAATGACTGGGGCGGTTTGCCACCTCAGCAGCAACATTTAGAAACCGTTGAAGCTATACGCTTACCTAGACAGAAACAGACTTCAAAAATTCGTCCGACTAGCCCAACTTTGAAAGACAAAGTGATGGCTGGAAAACAGAAAGGACAAGCAAAAGGTGGTTCTCGAAATGGTCGAGCACCCTCACCGAGTGTAAGTTGGTTTAATACCTTAGTTGGTAATATAGCCAAACGTAACGCCCCAACTGACTGGCAATTACATTACAAAAAAGCACGGTCAGGAAAAGCTGTTTTACACCTCATACTTCTGGATACTTCCTCTTCAACGTTAGCAGGACAAGCCTTTGCTAAGTCTAAAGGTGCAGTGCTTCAAATCGCTGAGCAAGCGTATTTACTACGTGAGCAGTTAGCCGTAATGAGCTTTGGTCATGAGCAAGTAAAATGGTTACTGCCACAAGTTCGCGCCCCCAAACATTTACAATCTTTGTTAAATGAAACACCTGCGGGCGGTGGCACACCTATTCGTGATGTCATTATGCAAGCACAACAATATTTACAAGGTGCAGTGGTCAAAAGCCCTGACTTGGAGATTCAAACTTACGTGCTAACTGATGGCCGCACCACTCAAGACTTTGATGGTTTATCCCTACAAGGACATTGCACAGTGATAGATACTGAGCAGTCAGCCGTTAAACGTGGTCGTGGTAAAGCACTGGCCAACGCCATGGGTGCAGACTACTTTCACCTGAACGCTTTAGGAGTTTAATTATGGAAGAACCAAAACAGAACGATACTAAAAAAAGCCCAATGCAAATCATTGCGTACCTTGTTGGTATCGGCATTATATTATTCATCTTGTTTGGTATTGGTTTTAGCTTATGGGGCATTGTTAATACAATGTGATACCCAGTAAACGCACAATAAAACCCACTAATACCTTAGAAAATACTAGGAACACACCATGTTAAGCCCAGAACAAAATGCACGCTACGAAGCACGAATGAAGCGTAAAAAAGCCATCGTCGATGAGCGTATTGCTAAAGCAACAGAAGAGCGTGGCGTCTTGATTTTGCTGAAAGGAAACGGCAAAGGAAAGAGTAGTTCAGCATTAGGAACAATGGCTCGCAGTGTTGGCCATGGCAAAAAGTGTGGTGTGATTCAATTTATAAAAGGCCGTGATGCAACGGGTGAATTTCTGTTTTTTAAAGATCACCCAATGATTGATTGGCATGTGATGGGACACGGTTTCACATGGGAAACACAAGACCATAACGAAGACTCACTCGCTGCTGAAAAAGCATGGGCGATTGCCGCAGATATGTTGAATAACCCCGAGTACGGTTTGGTTGTATTTGATGAGATGAGCTACCCGCTAAAGTATAAAAATATTGCGGTAGAGCCTGTCGTTGAAGCGTTACTAGCACGCCCTGAGATGCAAAATGTGATCATCACTGGCCGCACAATGCCCGATGAGTTGATTGACATTGCTGATACGATCAGTGATGTGAAGGATGAGCGTCATGCCTTTAGACTAGGTGTGAAAGCTCAAGCTGGGATTGAATACTAAAATGACCGTCTTATGCCCTGCACTATTTCTCTCAGCCCCTGCGTCTGGCCAAGGTAAAACAACCATAACCGCTGGCTTGTCTCGCTACTTTAAAAACCAAGGTAAAACCGTTCGTGTTTTTAAAACAGGCCCGGACTACTTAGACCCACAAATACTCGCGCAAGCATCTGGCGAAGCCGTTGAGCCGCTCGACTTATGGATGGCTGGCGAAAACGACTGCAAACACAAACTTTATGAAGCGGCCAAAGTCGCTGATCTCATATTAATAGAAGGTGCGATGGGCATGTTTGATGGTGATCCATCAAGTGCTGACTTAGCAGCAACCTTTGGTATCCCAATTGCTATCGTCATGGATGTTAAAGGCATGGCACAAACAGCCGCTGCACTCGCCTCTGGCTTGGCGAACTTTCGTAACGACTACCAAGTTGCTGGTTTAATTGTGAATAACTGTGGATCAGAACGTCATTCACAGTTAATACGTGATGCGCTGCCTGAAAGTTTGCCACTCATTGCCGCGCTGCCTCGTAACCCAGAAGTTACCTTGCCTGAGCGTCACTTGGGTTTAGTGCAGGCTGCTGAAATACGTGATGAGCTTGAACAATGTATTGAGCGAGCAGCTGTTTGGATTAAGGATGCGGGGTTAACTGAGTTACCTGCACCTGTCGCTTTCGAACCGACTGAAATCCCTCAACCTAAAAAGTTACTTCAAGACAGACAAATTGGCATCGCAAAAGATGAAGCATTCTCTTTTATCTATGACGCAAACATAGAGCTACTTGAAGCGATGGGCGCTGAGTGTCATTACTTCTCACCTATTCATGACAGCTATTTACCTGAAGTTGATGCCCTGTGGTTTCCCGGCGGCTACCCTGAGTTACATGCGACAAAGCTTGCTGAAAATGACTCAATGGCGATCGCTATTCGTGAGTTTTTCGAAGCGGATAAAACCATTTTAGCTGAGTGTGGTGGCTTCCTTTACACCATGGAAACACTGACCGATTTGGAAGGAAACATTTACCCTATGTTAGGGCTGATGCAAGGTCATGGCGCAATGCGCGGACGCAGTGGTTGCCAAGGTATGCAAACAGCGGTGCTTCCTGAAGGTGACGTTCGAGCACATGCTCACCATCGCTCCAGAAGTGAAAGTACACCCGAGCCAATTGGCCACGGTAGGCGCCAACGACATCCCGCACCTGGCGAAGCTATTTATCGCGAACGTGGTTTAACCGCGACTTACTTACATTTATTTTTCCCGTCAAATGCAGAAGCTGTCGCGAGTATGTTTTCCGCTCAAGACTAAGTACGCTTAAAGACGGCTATTTACAAAAATCATCCACGGCGCCTCTGCAAGTCTTTTGCGCTTAAACAAAGGATCATAAAATGAACACACAAATTCATTGGACAGTTTACCTCTCAGGCGAGATTCACTCCGACTGGCGTGAGCAGCTTGAGGCAGGCGTAAAAGAGTTAAACCTACCTGTTAGTTTCACCTCTGCAGTCACCAATCACGAAGCGAGTGATGCGGCGGGTGATTTACTTATGGAAAATGAGAATGCTTTCTGGCGTGATCATCAGTCGTCTAAAGTGAATGCTATACGCACCAAAAGTTTGATCGAAATGTGCGATATTGCCGTGGTTCGCTTTGGTGACAAGTACAAACAGTGGAATGCAGCATTCGATGCCGGACAACTCGCTGCGCTAGGTAAACCCTACATTACGCTTCATGATGAGAAGATTATTCATCCACTGAAAGAAGTGGATGGTGCAGCAATGGCTTGGGCTAAAACACCTGCGCAAGTTGTTGAAATATTAAAGTATGTAACAACGGCCTAGTACTACTCAACGGCCAATGGAAATTAGAGTATGCATGCCGCTTAGCCGTAAACTTGCTATTCGCATCACGCTCGCGCCATACTCTAATTTCATTGATTTACAGCATACCTATGAAGCCAGAAACTGACGAACAAGCTCGCCCTCTCAGAACCGGACTAACCACCGGAAGCTGTGCCACTGCGTGCAGCGTCGCAGCAGCGCATTATCTGTTTGCAGATGTAAAATCTGAGTCAGTGGAAATTACGCTTCCTAAGGGAAAGCTAGTGAATATGCCCATTACGGCATTGAGTAAAGCAGGTAATAGCGCAACCGCTTCAACGATTAAAGATGGCGGCGATGACCCTGATGCAACACATGGTGCAACGCTATCTGTCTGTATAACGTTAGTAGACTTGAACGAGGCTAGTTCTCTTGCACAAGAAGACCTGCCAACAGGAAAAGTCGCTCACTCCAAATCAGCGATACAGGAACCAGAAGTACAACCCGATACAAGTAACCTCTCCCCTGTCATTTTCAAAGCAGGTGAAGGTGTGGGTACTGCCACTCGCGAAGGTTTAGTCATTCCCGTCGGACAACCTGCCATCAATCCCGTTCCTCGTAAAATGATCCGTGAACACTTACGTGAATTAGCGTCACAGTATGAGTACAACGGTGGTTTTGAAGTCACTGTCAGCGTTGCTGATGGCGTAAACATCGCGCTGAAAACGATGAATGGCCGACTCGGAATTTTGGGTGGCATCTCTATATTAGGGACAACTGGCATTGTTCGACCATTCTCTTGTGCCGCTTACATCGCCTCAATCCACCAAGGTATTGATGTCGCACGCGCAAATGGTGAAGATCATATTTCAGCATGTACTGGCAACAGCAGTGAAACGTTCATCCAATCACAATATGACTTACCTGATATGGCAATGATTGAAATGGGTGATTTTGTGGGCGCTGTACTCAAATATTTACGCCATAACTCGGTAACGAAACTCAGCATTTGTGGTGGCTTTGGTAAGTTAAGCAAACTAGCTAATGGCCACTTAGATTTACACAGTCGTGTTTCAACGATCAACTTTGACTACCTCGCTGACTGTGCTGTTTCTCTTGGCGCAAGCGACGCCTTGATCCAACAAATTAAGTCATCCAATACGAGTATTGAAGCACTAAAACACTGCCAAGCTAATAACATCGACTTGGCTGGCAAAGTTTGCGAAGACGCACTTACTGTTGCTAAAAAGACGATAAAACAGGATATAAGCGTGGAAGTCTGGGCCGTTAACCGTGCGGGTGAAAAGGTTGGATTTGCACAATGAAACTACAGATCCTTGGTGGTACAGGTGATGCAAAGCAACTCGCAATAACACTTCACAACAGTGGTATTGAAGTCATCTACAGCATCGCAGGCATTGTTAGGCAGCCTGACTTACCTTGTGAAGTATTGAGTGGCGGCTTCAGCAAACGCGGGGGGTTAACGCATTACATCAGAGAAAACAAAATAACCGCCCTAGTCAATGCCACACATCCTTTTGCTCAAAAAATGAGTCTTGCGGCTCAACGCTCAGCGGAGCAAACAGGTATTATGTTTTGGCGCTACCAACGCCCTGACTGGCAAGCTACCGAAGAAGATAGTTGGTCTTTTTATGAGGACTGGGGACAATTGCTACGACAGCTAAACACCTTCCATTCTGTTTTCCTAAGCCAAGGTCAGTTAACAGAGAGCATGCTTGCCGCATTACTTATGCACAGAAAGACACCTCAACACTTTCTGCACCGCACAGCCGTGATTCCCTCTCATGCAACACCTGACTGGATGTCATGGGAACATGGCATCGGGCCATTTAACTTGGATCGTGAGTTAGCGTTACTTCAGCATTACAAAATTGATGCGATTGTGAGTAAGCATAGTGGTGGTGCACTACCCAGTAAAATACTGGCGGCAAGGGCATTAAAGCTTCCGGTGTTTTTGTTAGAACGACCGTCATTATTAGCGTCGAAAAATGAAATATGCGATCTTGCTAAACTGACAAACGCCATCATTACTCACGCAAAGTCAGTCTAAATCCATTCAGCTTTTATTCACACTTATCCCCAGAGCCTGTGGACAAGTGTGTGCATACTCAAGCAACAACCGTTTTTTCTCTATATAAATCATACTGACAAAGCTAGTTGATTAAAAAACAACCAATACGGATAACTTACATCAGAATAATTTTTCTACACCGCTAAATGGCACAATACTACGCAACAGATGGCTCTGCTAATAAGCGTCTTTCGCCTTCCAAACTCTTAGTTAAAGCATTAAAGGTCATCGGACGTCCCTTCAAAAAGCCTTGCGCATATTCACAACCTTGCAGCGTCAAATAGTCAACTTGGTCGATAGTTTCGACGCCTTCCGCGACCACATCTAGCCCAAGTGAGTGTGCCATTGAAATAATGGCATCCACTAAAGCGCGATCTTCTTCATCCTCCATCAAGTCTGCGATAAAACTACGATCTATTTTTAACGTATCAAAAGAGTATTTACGTAAGTAACTCAGCGATGAAAAGCCCGTTCCAAAGTCATCCATCGCTAATTTAATCCCCATCTCGTTTAATGATTGAAGTGCATCAGTAATAAATCGATGACCACTCATCAATACCCCTTCTGTTATTTCTAACTCAATTAAAGTGGGATCTACTTTAAACGTTTGAATGGTATTCTTTATAAAAGGGATCAAGTTAAGATCATGGAATTGACGCGGGGAAAGGTTGATGGCCACGCTAATCTCAAATCCTGAGTCTGCCCATGCTTTCATGGATCGAAGCGCTTCAAAAATAACAAACTGTCCTAACTCAACGATCAAGCCAGAATGTTCTGCAACCGAAATAAACTCATCAGGCGACACCTTCCCAAGCTCTTCATTTTCCCAACGAACTAGCGCTTCAACACCTGTCACTCGATTATTACGTAGATCAATTTTGGGTTGGTAGTTTAAGCTAAACTCATCACGGCCTAAGCCTCCGCGCATCTGCTCTTCTAACAACAAACGGCGAGAAACACCTTCACCCATGTCAGGTGTAAATAGCGAGTAAGTATTGCGCCCCAACTTTTTCGAGTGATACATCGCGGCATCAGCATTTCTCAAGACTCCTGACGACGTAGTGGCATCCTCTGGATAAAATGAAAGACCGATGCTAGAAGTTAAAACAATCTTCCGGCCATCCACTGTGAAGGGGTCACGGAAGCATAAAACAAGCTCCTTTGCCAAAACCTTAGCTTTCTCAACAGACTCAAGCTCTCTTAATAGAACGATAAACTCATCACCACCCAGACGACCCACTGTACCGATGTGATCAATCATACCTCGTAGTCGCTTAGCGGCTTCTACTAACAACAGGTCCCCTGCTTCATGGCCCATTGAGTCATTAATTTTCTTAAAGTCATCCAAATCAAGAAACATGACGCCAACCATCGCACCCTTCTGTTTCGCCACGCTCATATACTCAGTCAGACGATTCAACGAGAGCAAACGATTTGGTAGACCAGTAAGCGAATCATAATGCGCTTGATGACGTATTTCTTGCTCCGACTTAACACGGTCAGTCACATCCGTAATCGACATGGTCATGAGCATATTATCGCCGGCTTTGGTTTTACCTAGTCGCATTTCAACTGGAAAAACTTCGCCATTTTTACGGATGGCGTTACGGATTACTTCTTCTTCAAAGAGGCTATAGCCCCCTTTCGTTTTGGAAAATACTTTAAGTTTACGTTTGTAATTAACTCGGTCAGCTTTTGGTATTAACATAGCGACTGATTGACCGATCATTTCATTACATTTAAAACCATAAATCTTTTCAGCTGCCAAATTAAATAGGACAACATCAAGGTTTTGATCAACTGTAATAATCGCCGTCGCACTGATATTCAGTAAGTTAAAATAGCGATCTTGGCTAAGCGTTAATTCTGTTACTGCCGACGCTAACTCTTGTTGCTGCTCATCTTTTTTTATCAAAACACCCTGAAAGGTCGTCAAGGCTCCGACTATTTGCGTTAAATCTTGGCTTTTTACATCAGGTAGTTCGATGTCTGTATCGCCCTTAGCGAGCGAGATAATAGACTTGTTAATCATTTCGATGGCTTTAGATAAGTGCCTTGAAAAGAACAGCGCCGATAACAACATAAGCGACATCAGTAATAATGAAATTAGCGTTGTCATCGTCTGGTTTGACTTAGCCGCAGTAAAAGTACGTGAGCGTTGCTTTAACTTAAGCGTATGGAGTTTTGATAACGTCAGGAAAATATCATTCAAGTCCCGCATTATTGTATCAGCGCGCTGAAGGTACTGATTTTCCTCTTCTGCATCATGCTTATGATTGTGATTAGAGAATGAAACAGAGAAATCAATCGCTGCAATCACTTCCCTTTTGTACAAGCCGAGTAGATTTTTGATCTTCCCAAGCAAGTAATCAATATCACTTTTTGGAGCGTACTCACTAATATAGTAGCTACTATCATGAGTCCATAAGCTGAAGTACAGCTCTAGCTCTTCATATTCTAATAGAAACCTTTGCCCTTCTTTAAACAATTCTTGTGGATTTTCATCGACCTCTGAATGAATCAGCAAGTCATGCAAATGACTATTGTGCTGAGACAGTAAAACCATCGCGCGAGTAGCTTCCGCAAGCTTGGGTAACTCTGTGTTATGAAGGTCTGTCAGCAATTCTGAATGGTCATTTATTAAGACGTAGCTCTTAAAAAAGATAACGAGTGTCAATATAAGGCCTATAGCGGGCGCTATAAGAAAGCGAGAACGTAATGATAGTGAGTTAAGTTTAAACATAGCCACCAACCGGATTAGACAGCACTAATTGCGCCTTGAACTTGAGATACATCAAAACAAGGTTGGATAAGCATAATTTTTCGCTAGTCTTCACTGCTCTCGCTCCATTTCCTTGTTACTGTTAGAAATAAAATCGTCGTTATTTTTATTATTTACACATACTACCTTGACTCAATTGAGCTTCAGAAGCTTATATTATCGACAACCGGCTATCATTTTATACTCATCGTAGTAATTCCTAGCTGAATGCCTCACTACATTCCGTCTCATAGCCCAGGAAAAATTCACACATGACGCTCTAAAACCGTTATAAAGTACTTTGGTAATTAGTAGCGAAAAAAGTAACCATTATTTAAATTAATCATCCGACAACAATGAACACTAAATATACATTTCTCACCTTAAAATAACTATTTTTCATTGACTAACGCCTCATCAAATTTGATAATTGCATCAGAAATAAACTTCTTTGAACTCAACACGGACTAGTCCGAACATAAATGTGCCCCGAGCAGTAAAAGCTGTGATTTTATGTCTCTAACTAACGTGCACTTAACCGAAATCGGTATTCATGCGTGTAATGGGAATGTTGGTGATGTTAGTCATCGCCATGTTTATAATATTGTTAGGATTTATGTCATTTTCAGGCCAACAGGTCGAACTGCCATTAACTAACGCTTCTGAGAGTAATCAGCTACAACCTCCTACCGAGGTGGCTAGCGAGTCCCTTGCTATCCCAGATAAACAAGCCCTACAGTTCCAGTACCTCCAAGAACAACTCAATAACGAACGCACTGAAACCACCCTCAATTACCAAAAACAAATAGAAATGCAGCGGTTGGAGTATGGCAACCTCACCGAACAACAACGCCTACTGCATGAAAAGTCACTCCAAGAAAGCGCCCAACAAAATACATTACAACTTAAACAACAAGAACTTCAGAAAGATTACATGCAAGGCCAACAAGCGCTAAGCAAGCTAGAGTCAGAAAAACAACATGAAGCAGAGGTAACCCATACTCTTCTTTCATTTGAAAAAGAAAAACAACAAATGACTCAAGCCCATGAAGCGGCATTAGCTATCCAAAAGGCGGATGCAGAACAACGCTCAATGCTCAACATTGCCTTGATATTTTCTACTATTATTATTAGCTCCAGCGTTGCTTACTTCTTTGTTTCTAGCCTTAAGGTGAAGCGAGAAAAAGAACTGGCTAAAATAGAATACGATAAGCTCTTCGCGCTTAAACAACAGGAATCAATGCAAGCAACTCGCATAAAAGTCCTCGACTCTATTGCTGATTTACCTGGCCCAGATAAGAAAGAAATTATAGAGGGCTTAGTCGGCCTAAATAGAAGCTACGATGTATTGGAAAATAACACTCAACAGAATCCCCCAATTGAGATCGAGCTCACCGACTTAACACCGCCTCAAATGCAGCCTGTTAGTAAAATATAACCCTAAAAAATCCACTGGAATAAACAATCGTGCCCTTGCCCCCCCAGCAACCGGTTTACTTAGTAGATGGAACACGCACACCCTTTGATCGCCGACTGCGCCGCGACTCTTCTGGTGGCAATGCCTATACTGCTCAAGACCTCCTACATATTGCTGCACGTGACTTACTCAGCCGCCAACCTTTTGACTCAACAAAAATTGATAATGTAATCATGGCAAGCAGTCAGACGCTTGATTGTTCAAGTCTGGCAGAGGACGCAGCACGACGTTTACGCTGTACTAATGCGCTGACGCCACAAACCTTTTCAGGTAATGAGGGGGTCGGCATACAAGCATTATCGTACGCTTACCAAGCCATTACTTCTCAAGGGAAATCGTTAGTATTGTTAGGCGGTGTTGAAGTCGTCAACGCGCCGTTAATCTCAGCTAGCGACGAATTATCTGAGTGGTTTCAAGTATGGAAAAATGCTTCCAGTATTTCTGCAAAAACCAAGGTATTTAACACGCTACACACTAGCTACTTTCGTCAACGCGCCATGCCTAGCGATACACCTAACGAACGCTATACTCGCCACCAAAGCCAAGCAGAAGCCGCAGCGAACCAATCCCAAATAAGTTTAGACGCTCAAGCAGAGTACGTTAACTTGAGTCAACGTCGTTTAAAGTACGCCCAACGAAATAACACACTATGCAATATCGTCCCCGTTTATTACCTTGATGGCAGTAGTCGCAGCTCAGACGAAAACGTTATTACCCTTGACCCTGAGTCGCTCAAACAAGCCTTGCAAACCAATCCTGAAGCTACCGGTTTAGTGACACAAAACAGCGTGGCACAAGCAACAGAAGGCGCTTGTTGTTTGCTACTTGCTAGCCAAGCATTTATCGATGAATACAACATAACACCACTGGCTCAGCTATTTTCGCCAAACACGAGCGCGTGTACTGATGCCATTGAAGCCTCTCTAAATAAGCATGATTTAACCAGTGAAGAGATTGATTATTGGGAGTGGGATGAGGCATCAGCCGCCGAAATATTGGCGCTTAAACAAAAACCGCTATTTAAGTCATTAAGCAGCTTTGACCGAATTAACTTAGACGGCGGCTGCTTGGCTACGGGCAACCCATTTGCCGCCGGACAATTACGGAATATTTTGCAGTTATCTCACACTTTGCAGCGTAATAAGGGGGAATACGGTGTTTGCCACTTTGGCTTTAATAGTCAGAACATCAGTACCATTTTATTACGCAATGCCATAGGTGACACAGCAGGTAGAGACACATGAGCCAGTTTCAGCACCTGACGCTCAGCCAAGGCGCTCACGAGATTGTGCTATTGCGTATTGATGTGAAAGACAGCCCAACAAATATCCTTAGCCTTGCAGTGCTGAAGGAGATAAATGAGGCGGTTGGGGGAATTCGTGATCAAGGATTTAAAGGACTGGTTATTAGCTCAGCCAAGCCTAATCACTTTATTCAGGGCGCTGATACGGCAACACTTTTAAGCTTAAAAACACCTCAAGCGGTAGATGCTTATATTAACTTAGGCAGTCAAGTTTGCCGCCGTATAGCAGAGCTACCTTTTCCAACGGTAGCGTTGATTGAAGGTAGTTGCTTAAATTCGGGTTGGGATATCGCACTGAGTTGTCAGCGACGTGTCGCTAGTTATGAGGCCACAGTCAACTATGACTATTTTCAGCAAGGTTACTATTCCGGCTTTGGTGGTATCACTCGTCTGATTACACGTATTGGGTTACGCGATACTTTGAGATTTTTATCCAAAGGTGAGCAAACTGCTGAACAACTGAAAGCACTCTCACTGGTAGACCACCGCACACCAAGCTACCAAACACAGGCTGTCATTGACCAGTTCTTTCAACACTTACGAGAGTCTGAAAACACCACGCCTTATGTTGCCAAGACTCACCGTTCAAATTCTTTAATTCCTAGACATCTACTGCTGCTAGCTCTAAAAAAACAGGATGCGTGTTTAGCTAAATCGCCAAGCGAACAGCAAGCCTGTGCGAGTATCATCGACACGTGGAGTGAATACAACATCAGTGAGGACGCTTATTTAGCCGAAACAAAGTCGGCGATTAAGCTACTGCAAAGCCCTCTGACACAGTATCACTTGAAGCTTACTCAGCTAAAGCAGCGACTTAATGCAGGCACAAAGAGGCTTGATGGTGGGATCAACCGAGTACACATTATCGGCTGTGGCAGCATGGGTCGCTATATTGCGCGACTGTGCGCTCAAAACGGCTTTATTGTGACTTTGTATGACACGCGAAATAGCGCATTAGAAAAGCTATTACCTGAGCTAAACCAGTATTTTACTCAGCAAAACATTGCTCAAACTGAAAGACAGCGCATTACTGACAATATCAACCTCAGCCCAGAAAACTATTCGCTGCCACATGCTGATATCGTCATTGAAGCCACCCCAGAAGTTTGCCTTGCCAAAGCGTCACTGCTCAAAGATATCGAATCTAGCGCTAAAGACACTGCACTTCTGCTAACTAGTACTTCGTGCTTCCCTCTGGAAGAACTATCAAAAAATATGCAAACACCGAGTCGCTTAGCGTTATTTAACCCCTATAACCCTTGTTTTAAGAGTGACTTAGTTGAGGTTAGTACAACGGGGGGCAATCAACACTTAGCCACTATTCAGTCCTTTGCTAAGTCGTTATCTCTAACGCCAGCTAAGGTAAAAAGTGCAACGGGCTACCTCGGTACTCGCTTGATGATGGTATTCCTCACGGAATCAATGCTGATTCATCAGGCACGTAACAGCATCATATCCATCGATAAACAGGCCTTAAAAATGGGGATGTGTCATGCGCCCTTTGAGCTAATTGATGAGATAGGTATCACCGAGTGTTTACGTATTGCAGAAGCATTGGCAGATAGGCGTGGTATTGATGTACCTAATATTTTGATTCAAAAGCACGAACAAGGCTTGGTGGGTAAACGTTCAGGCTCAGGTTTTTATCGCTATAAAAATGGTGTTAAGCAAGACGGCTTACTAAACAATAAGCTAACGACGTCGACTAACAAAATCAAAGTATCTGTCACAGAACAGCGACTTATCGAAAAGATCATCAATGAAGCACGGGCTTGTTTAAAAGAAGGTATTGTTGAAGATGAAGACATTTTAGATTTAGTAGCAACAATGACGACTGGCTTTCCAATGCAACATGGTGGCCCACTTAACTACTTAAAAGCACTTAAAGCTGCAAACAAAACCCTCACAAAATAATTGCGGGGTCGCTCAAACAGGTAAGTGATATTATACTCGCCTGCTACTTCATATTTTGAGCGCACCATGCCATTTCATTACATCGTTTCTCCACAAACTATTGAGCAAGAAAGCTTTCGTCAGATTCGTGAATTAACGAATTTAGACGGCTTGAGTCGTGAGCAACAACAAGTTGTGATGCGCATTGTGCATAGCGTCGGTATTCCAGAAGTAGCGCAACAAATACAGTTTAGTGCTAATGCCTGTGAAAGTGGTTTAGCGGCGCTTGCTGAAAACGCACCTATCTTATGTGACGTAGAGATGGTTAAACAAGGCATCACTAAGCGCATGATCACTCGCGAACCGCTATGTTTTCTCAATGACCCACGCACGGTTGAGCGCGCTAAAGGTAGCGGTGAAACCCGTTCGATGGCTGCGCTGTATTATTGGCAGGAGTCGCTAGACGGCAGTATTGTGGTTATTGGTAACGCGCCGACCGCTCTATTTCGCTTGCTAGAAATGATAGAACAAGGCGCACCAAAACCGGCTCTCATTATTGGCATGCCCGTTGGTTTTGTCGGTGCTGCTGAGTCTAAACAAGCGTTGTGGGACGCTCATGAAGCACTAGGCATTGAGTGCATTACAGTACTCGGGCGAATGGGTGGAAGCGCAGTGTCATCGGCGACTTGTAACGCGTTACTGCGCTGCTTAAAAGGCGAATGGTACTAATAGATGCAGCCATTTATTCACATCATTGGTTTAGGCGTTACCGAAACAGAGCAGCTATCAACGGATGCTTTAGACGCACTTGCACAAGCAGCGTTAGTTGTTGGCTCTAAACGACAACTTGAGATTGTGAAACCCAAACTCGTAAAACAAACCACATCAGTGCTACCAAAGCTAAACCAACTCAAATCATTGATTGAACACTCAAATGCTCAACACGTCGTGATACTCGCCTCAGGTGACCCACTTTATTATGGTATTGGCCGATGGTTTTCAAAGCAGTTTACGCCTGAACAATTACGTTATTACCCTGCCGTTTCTAGCATTCAAGCAGCGTGTCACAGTATTGGGTTGTCGTTGCAAGCTACCAAGGTCATAAGCCTACACGGCCGCCCTGTTTTGACACTGCGTAGACACCTTGCTCAACAACGTTACTTAGTTATTTTAACCGATCAACACAGTTCACCTCAGGCGTTAGCGGCCCTCTGTCATGATGCAGGTTTTAGCCAATCACGCTTATGGGTGTGTGAGCAACTTGGTTATGAGAACCAGAAAGTAAGAGAGTTTTCGGTTGATGAGTTAGTTAATGACTCGACTGAGCTTCAGTTTGATCCACTTCACGTCACTATAATTAAAGTAACTGGTGAAACAAAGTACCTACCCAGCTTCCCTGGCATACCTGACCACCACTTCATTACTGACAGTGACGCTGGACGAGGTTTGATTACTAAGCGCGAAGTACGTTTAGCGATTCTCTCACTCTTGCAGCCAGCACCTGACGATATTGGCTGGGATATCGGTGCAGGCTGTGGTGGTGTCGCCGTCGAATGGGCGTTGTGGAATCAATTGGGCAATGTCCATGCTATTGAACATCACCCTCAGCGCTTCGAGTGTCTTGAGCAAAACCAGCAACGCTTTGGCGTAGTCGACAACCTAAAAACGGTACAAGGTCGTGCTCCAGAAGTACTAAGTCACTTACCCGCAGCGAATAAGATTTTCATTGGCGGTAGTGATGGTGAGCTACCCGTTTTACTAGGCTCACTTTGGCGAACACTACCAGACGGTGGGGTTATTGTTGCCAGTGCGGTAATGGAAACCAGCCGTACGCAACTGATTCACTTTGCCGAAAAAATTGAGCGTGACGTATCTGATAGCGAAAGTTACAACTCTGATCACGGACAAACATTGCCTCAAGGCGAAGTAGAAACCTTACAAGTAGCCATTAGTCGTGGCGGTAAATTAGCAGGCCAGTTACTTTACAGACCCAGCCTGCCAGTCACATTATTCAAATTCATCAAGCCCCATAAAAACTAGGAAACGAGCAATGACACAGACAATACGTGGTACTTTTTATGGCGTGGGTGTTGGCCCAGGTGACCCTGAGTTAATGACGTTGAAAGCGCATCGTTTAATCCATGAGGCGGATGTCATTAGCTATATCGGAATTGATGGTGGACGATCTCAAGCTAGGCAGATTGCTGCAAACAGTATTGAAAGCGCGCCAACGATTGTGCCAGAAATAGCCGTGCCGATGCCGATGTCAAAGGACCGGACGCTGGCCAATAAAGCGTATGACACGGCTGCTGAAGAAATCCGTATTGCCCTAAATGAAGGCAAGAACGTGGTGTTTTTATGTGAAGGCGACCCATTATTTTTTGGCTCGTTCGCTTACCTACTTGACCGTCTTGAAGATGACTACACCTGCCAAGTCGTACCCGGAATCTCTTCTGTGCACTCCTCATCAGCGGCCTTACTTAAACCTCTCACATTATTAAAAGAGTCGTTTGCCGTTATTAGCGGTCGCCATAGTGACGAGCATATTCGTGACACACTGCTTAACCATGACACCGTCGTGATCATGAAAGCGGGAAGCTCACGCCCTCGCCTATTAGATATTTTGCAAGCAACAGGCCGAACAGCCGATGCGAATTACTTGGAATACATCAGTCGTGAACAGGAAAAAATCGTCCGCGATGTGACGACGCTTGAGCATACCGTTGGCCCTTATTTTTCCGTGTTTGTAGTGATTCGTGAGAAGCGAGATAGAACTTAATCATATGATACGAATTATCTCGCTAACCGATGCTGGGGAAAGGCTTGGAAAAAGATTAGCTAATGAAATTGAAGGCAGTGAACTGTGGCATAAACCCAAGCCTTTTACTGAAAAAGTGCAGTCTGCATTTACTGACGGTGACCGCTTAATATTGATCTGTGCGACGGGCATTGCCGTGCGTACGCTTGCGTCTGTCTTAAAAGATAAATACACCGACCCTGCTGTATTAGTGCTAGATGAACAGGGTCAGTTTGTTATTCCATTGATTTCTGGGCATGAAGGCGGCGCTAATGACTGGGGAAAAGACATAGCAAACTTACTCAGTGGCCAGCTAGTTTCAACAACGGCTAAAGCTTATTTAAAACCCGTTTATACCGTCGGCATGGGCTGTGAACGTGGCTGCCCTTCTGATCATTTAGCGGATCTATTGGATGATTGTTTAATTAAAGTAGGATTGAGTCTAGATGACATTCACAGCATAAGCAGTATCGACATTAAGTCGGATGAAGTGGGTTTGATTGGACTGGCTAAGCAAATTGGTAAACCCTTTCAAACGTTTGATGTACCTCAACTTGAAACCGTTGAGGAGCAACTTAGTATGCGGTCTGAGTATGTGTTTGGTGTTGTTGGTGTTTATGGCGTGGCGGAGTCAGCTGCTTTGTATGCATCAGAGCAAGTGACAGGCGAAAAGGCAGAACTAATGTTGGTCAAACAAAAAACAGCAAAGGCAACTTGTTCAATCTCTAGAAGCTATAGGGTGTAATTGAAGCCACCTCCGTATTTATAAATATAACAATAATCAGCCTTACTTAACGCTCTACGAGCAAGATGGCGGGCTAGTGTAAATGTCGCTTAAAGTTTGGCGCTTTTTTATATGTACATTTTATTCTGTATAAATTTTAATACTCCTACTGGTTATTTAATAAACTGAATAAACCATTTAACGACTCAAAGGGGATTAAAGGCATGCATTACACTTACTCAACATTCAAGAAGACACTTTTCGTTTCAGTACTAGCGACTGCTAGCTTACTATCAGTTGCCAACACTGCATCTGCAGAAGGCACTGTTGCGCTAAAGGCCGGCACACTAGGTGGCGGTATCGAGTATGTTCACTCACTATCGCCTAAATTCGCTATCGGCATTGGGTTCAACGGCTTTAGTATTGATGACACTATCGAAGAAAGCGACATCACTTACGATGCTGACTTAGATATGCAAAACTTCTCGCTAGTAGGTGACTATCACCCTTTTTCAAATGGCTTCCGTTTAAGTGCGGGTGTTTACAACAATGGTAATGAGTTCGCCCTGTCTGCTAAGCCAACAGAGAATAATGAGTTTGAAATCAACGGTAACTCATATTCAACAGATGACACGGTTGAGTCACTAGACGGTTTAATCAGCTTTAAGAGCCTTGCCCCTTATGTTGGTATTGGTTGGGGACACAAGCCAATGTCAGGTAAAGGCTGGGGATTTGACGCTGATTTAGGTGTGTTATTCCAAGGCTCACCAGAAGCTTCTCTAACAGTCGTATGCGTAGACCCTGAGTCAACTATTTGTTCAGAACTACAAGACGATGTTGACGCTGAAGAAGTCAGCCTTAAAGAAGACTCAGAAGAGTTTGACGTTTACCCAGTGATTTCTCTAGGCGTGTCATACACATTCTAAGAGAACCGACAGTAGCAAGTGCATAGCCGACACAAGCGCTATGCACTTTTAACTAGGCTAATGCCCGATATTTACTCGGCACTATTCCAAACTCATCTTTAAAGGCTCGCGACAAGTGTGCGGGACTTGAGAAAGATAAGAGGTCTGCCACCTGAGTAACGTTGTAGCCTTCAGCAAGCAGCCCTTGAGCTGACTCCAGACGCACTATCAACTGTAACTGCTTAAAAGAATAACCCGTCTCAGCTTTGATCTCTCTTTGAAAAGTACGATGTGATCGGCCTAAATGCTCAGCCACAAATTTAGAACTACACGCTTTCACCAGGCGTTGCTCTAACGATAACTGATAAAAGTCTTCAATCAGTGTTCTCACTTCTGTTTCCAGCGCACAAAAAATTTCATCCGTAATCTCCGTCCTATTTGCATCATCGCGTTGCTCAAGCTGGGTATGACTCAACGTGCTGTAAATATTACTTACTAATAACTTAAGCTCTTCATCCGAGACACTTTTATCAATATAGTTATCAGCACGAACTAGCAGTCCTTCCATTCGGGATTCTTGATCATTATCAGCAGCCAACAAGATGAAAAATGTTTGTGGATCTTCATTTTTAATTGTAAAGCAAACGTCTAGGCCGCTCATATCGGGCAGGTCTACATCACAAATAATCAGAGTTTTACGGTCAGAGAGTTGTCTAGAAAGTGCTAAACCTGCTTTAGCAGTGCTCGCGGTATAGCATTGGAAATCATCCGAAAACAAAGCCAACAGTCTATTAGTAGACATTAAGTCACTATCAACAATAATAAAACAACCCTGAGCATCGAACACCATCAACTATAATACCTTTTAAGAAATAATAAACCTATAAAGCGGCCAAAACGCACCAAAAAAAAATAGTTACAATACCAATAACAAGACAAATTACTTGCCGACTAAACATTATGGCGCTTAGATATAAAAAAAATAAATAATTGGCATTTTATTATATGTACTTTCAAACATAAATAATAGTTAATGTGAATCATAGCTTAACAAATAAGCGATAAGATACATAAAAAACTAAAAGGCGGAAATATGACACCTACACAAAAAACATCAAAAAACAGCCCTTCTTTTCGCAAGAGTCTATTAACAATAGCTATCGCAACAGTGCTTGTCGCTGGTTGTGGTGGTAGCAACGACGACAAAACCATAGCACCAACACCCACAAGTATTGGCGGTACAGCTGCTAAAGGGATTATCACTGACGGTATCGTGACTGCTTACTTGCTAGGTAGCGATGGTATTAAAGGTGCTGTTGTTGGTACAGCGATGACTGATAGTGTTGGTAGCTACTCTCTAGAGACCGTCTCAAGCTATGACGGCACCTCACCGCTGCTATTAGAGCTAACCGCTGGTGATGACACAACCATGGTTTGTGATTCTTACAACGACTGCGGCAGCGTTGAGCACGGTGACACCATCCCACTAGTAGGCACTGACTTCATGATGACATCAGTCATCCCAGGTACTGGTAGTGATACAACAGTGAATGCAGCCATTACCGCATTTACTAGCATGGCAGCAAACAGCGTCGTGATCAGTGGTTCGGTTTCTGACACTAGCATTTTAGAAACAACGTCAAAAATCAACCAAGTCGTTGGTGTAAATATTTTAGAAACAACACCAGTCAACGTAGCAAGCGAGTCAGTACTTGGCGAGTCATCTACTGACTCTCAACGCTACTCAATCATGTTAGCGGCATTAGCGGCTCAAGCATTTAGCGGCACTGGCTCTGTTGAAGACATGATGACGAACTTAGATGCTTACAGTACTGACTTTGTTGAAGATGGCGATATTGGTGATGAAGGTGGTCTATCACTAGAAACGCTATATGCAGATGCTAATGAAGCAGCAGAGGCAGCAGAAGATTCTTTGTCTGACGAAGCTGTTGATCAAATATCAACACTAGGTAGCTCAGTAGTCGGCCAACTTGTTGATGGTGTATTTGAACCAGAAGCGACAAGTGCTGAAAACCCAAGTGATGTTGCACAAGCAAAAGCCTTTGTTACTGAAGTTAGAACTTGGGTAAACGCTATTCAAGACCTTGAAGATCCTGCAAATACATTCTTAGATGAAGCTGACACGCTGAGCAATACACTTAGTTCTCACAGCGAAGATGTACTTGAAGTGTATGCAATTGCCCTCGGCGCAGCTATCAACGCGATCGAAGATGCACATGGTGCTGATGAAGACGTTCCTACAACGGTTGATGTGATCGACGACGAAGACATGCTGCTAGGTACGCTTAGCATTGTTGATAATTCAACGTCTGACACAACAGAGTACGTACTAACTGCAAGTGACTTAAGTGATAGCAATGTTGCACTTGAAACAACGATCAGTCTAAATGAGTCACTAGATACTGAGATAGTCTCAGCTGGTGACACTACTGCTGGTATTAATGGCACAGTGAGTGATGACCTTGTTGCAATCACTCTGTCAAATGCTGCGTTAACTATGGGCTTATCAGAAGACTTACCACTGGGTGAAGATGGTCCTGATGCAGAGTTTACAATGATGTCATTAGCGGGTGAATTAACCGTTGAAGCCTTAGAAGCTGGTGTTGCTACAGGTGAGATGATTGCAGCAAGTGCTGAAGTTTCACTAATAGCAGAAGAAGGTAGTGATGGCGATATGGGTCTTGAGAAAATTGCCCTAAACAACCTAAGCATCACTAACGAGTCTGGTGAAGTTGCTGGTTTGACTGCCTCTTTAGTGGTTAACAACGCTTCAACATTCAACGTTTTTGGCTTGGATGACGGCGAAGAAGAGACAGAAGAAAACTTTGCAGATGCAACAATAAGTCTTTCTGGAAAGCTTAATCTTGCTGACTACGGTGAAGCGGTTCTTTCGATCACTGCAAACCGTACCGATCTTGACCTAAGCAACCTAACTGCAACACTTGGTTATGATGGTAAGAGCTTACAGTTAACTGCTGGTGCTAATACTGAAGACGAAACTGTCGACTTAGCGCTAACCTTCAGCAATGCTGACGGTGTCGCAATGGTGCTCGAAAAAATGGATGGCGAAACTGATGGAACAGTTACCGTTGGTGACTCTGTTGTCGGTACAGTCGATGAAGATGCAATCATCCGCTACAACGACGGTACTTTCGAGTCACTATAATCTCGTTATTGCTAGACTAAACTGATGTAAAATAAGGCGGTTCTTCGGAATCGCCTTTTTCATGGAAATCATTATGACGACTCTCTTCCTATTACTTATTCTAAGCACGGCTATTGCCTCACCACTAGCAGCTGCACCCTACGTTGAAATGGATACTTTTATTTCCAGCGAACCAATCGCTTTAGAGGCTATTAGTGATGACTGGAAAGGTCGCTATTCACCCAATGGCGAAAAGCAAACCGCTTCTGTTTGGCTAGAGTCTGGTTACAAGAAAAACAATTGGTCAATCGGTGCCCTTTACAGAGAAGAACAGCAGTTCACCTTTTCGTCAGACACTGCCGACCTCTTTTACACCATTAGTAATGACCAAGACCTTGATCAAAACAGAGCGTATAAAATTGACTTAGACGCCTACCGCTTTCGAGGCTTTGGCGCACGTATTGCCAAACACTTTAAACCGACTAGCACACTAGAGCTGTCATTAGGTACTAGTCTATTCTCTGCTTCAAACTTACTCGACGGTCAAGTATCAGGCGTCGCAACGGCTGAAGATGGAGACAACTATAACTTTCAGCTTGATGGCGACTACGTCTATGATGAAGATGTACTGTTTAACCGCCCGAATACCAACGCTCCTAGTGGTATAGGTGTGGCGGTTGACCTCAGTGTAAAGTGGAAACCAAATCAAAACACAAAAGTAGACCTCCGCGTTAAAGACCTCGCAGGTGCTATACGTTGGCGTGACGTCCCTTATACCGAGGCACAAGCCAACTCAGAAACAAACACCACCACCGAAGATGGCTTCTCATCAATTAACCCTATCCTCAGTGGGATTGAGGGGTACAAGCCTGACTACACTCAGAAACTAAAGCCCTCAGCAGACCTTCATGCCCAATACCAATTTAAAAACACTGCTTATACGGCTGGTGCAAAGGCAAAATACATCAACGAGAGTCGTTTATTTGCAGTCGGTGCTGCCAAGCAAACCAACAAAGGCAAGCTCGCACTCTATTACTGGCCTGACATAAGTACGCTAGAAGCTGCTTTTCAAGGAAAGAAGCTCGGCCTTTCATTTGCCATAGACAGCCTCGACAGTTCAGAAGTAAAAACACTCTGGTTATCATTACAGTACCAATAATTTTCTGTGAATTTTTACGGCTAACCCTGTTAACAGAGTCATTAACCCCCTAAACTTACCTTCTGAAAATCTGCAAGGCGACACTTGCAGGCAGCTTATTCAAAGGTAACAACAAAAATGACAATCAACACCCCATTAGAAGATCTAAATATATTAAAGGCCGAGCCATTGATTACTCCAGCTCAGCTGAAAGCGAAGGTACCTGTTACCGATAAAGCAATGAAAACGGTTGCCGAAGGCCGCCAAGTCATCAGAAACATTTTAGACCGAACAGACCCACGACTATTTGTCGTCGTTGGCCCTTGTTCAATACACGACACAGAAGCAGCAATCGACTATGCACAGCGCCTAAAAGCACTGGCTGAAGAAGTCTCTGACACACTCTATCTCGTTATGCGTGTTTACTTTGAAAAGCCACGGACAACGGTGGGTTGGAAAGGTTTAATCAATGATCCGCACCTAAACAACACATTCGAAATCGAAGAAGGCTTGGAAGTGGGTCGTAAACTACTGACGCAACTTGCTGAGATGGATATTCCTACGTCAACAGAAGCACTAGACCCTATTTCACCACAGTACCTTCAAGACCTAATCAGCTGGAGCGCTATTGGCGCAAGAACGACTGAGTCACAAACTCATCGTGAAATGGCTTCTGGTTTGTCATCAGCGGTTGGCTTTAAAAATGGTACAGATGGTGGCCTGACAGTAGCTATGAATGCGATTAGCTCTGCGTCTCAACCGCACCGTTTTCTTGGTATTAACCACGAAGGCGAAGTCGCTGTTATTCACGCGCAAGGTAATAAATACGGTCACGTAGTACTACGTGGTGGTAGCAAAGGTGCTAACTACGATGCAGCAAGCGTTGCAGAATGTGAAGCAGCGTTGGCCAAAGGCGGACACGCCGCTAACATCATGATTGATTGCAGTCATGCTAACTCTGAGAAAGATCACGAGCGTCAGCGTTTGGTCACTCAAAGCGTTGCTCAACAGATCGTTGACGGTAACAAGTCAATCGTATCGTTAATGATCGAAAGTAATATTGGCCCAGGAAACCAGAAAGTGCCTGCTGATTTAGCTGACCTTAAATACGGCGTATCAATTACCGATGCGTGTGTTGACTGGGAAACAACTGAAGTGATGTTGCGTGAGCTTCGTGATTCGATTAAGCCACTAATCAACGACAGAAAGTCTTAAACCAAAACGACACACAAACAAAAGACCCCGTCAGGCTTAACAGTCTGAAGGGGTCTTTTTTGTCTATGGCTATTCGTTTAAAGCTAGCAATAGAAAAAGGCCAACAAAGTCGGCCTTTTAATAAAATGGTAGGAGATGAAGCCCGCCACTTCAGGAGTGAATCGTCTATCGCAGATTAGTTACCGAGCTTGTTAACTTCGTAGCTAACTCCAGCGTTTACCACGCCGATGTAACCGAGCTCACCGTTGGCTCTTACTTGCGACTCTACGGTGATGTAAGCACCGTCATCAATGTTAATCGTGCTTTCATTGATTTCTGGGTGCACAAGACCTAGCTCACTAGATAATGTGTAAGGTGACGCCGACTCTAAAGATGACAGTTTGTCCCAACCTGCTTTATAAGCTTCCGAGCGTGACTCTGTAACACCTGTTTGAATTTTCTCACTTGTGATTGCTTCATAGTAGTCAGCGTTGGCAGCTGTAGCACCCATAACAAGAAGAGAAGTCGCGATTAATTTTGGTAAAGTTTTCATGACATGTTTCCTTTCGTCGTTTGGTTAAGATGAGTTCATTATGCCGATGCCGTCTGACATAACTCTTTCATGAACATGACATTAATGTAATCAGATAACCATAAGATAAATAAGGAAATATAGAGTAACTATTATATTGAAAGCCTACTTTCCTCAGCCTTAAAAATACAATTAAGGCTGAGGAAACACTCGTTATTAAGCCGCTGAGAACGCCTGCTCTAAGTCTTCAATAATGTCATCGATATGCTCGATACCAATACATAGACGTAATGCTTCAGGCGTCACACCCGCACTTAACTGCTCCTCTTCCGACATTTGACGGTGAGTCGTTGATGCAGGATGACAAGCTAATGACTTAGCATCACCGATATTCACCAAACGCTTGATCAGCTTTAGTTCGTCATAAAACTTCACGCCAGCTTCAAAGCCACCCTTGATACCAAACGTCATCAGCGAACTAGGTTTACCGTCGAAATACTTCTTCGCTAAGCCATAATAAGCGTCAGACTCTAGTCCCGCATAACGAACCCACTCTACTTTGTCATGCGCTTCCAAGTATTTCGCGACCACAATCGCGTTTTCACAATGACGCTCCATGCGCAAAGATAAGGTCTCAAGACCTTGCAAGATCTGCCAAGCATTCATTGGCGACAGTGCAGAACCAGTGTTTCTAAGTGGCACTGTTCGAGCGCGACCGATGTATGCCGCCGGTCCTAGCGCTTCGGTATAAACGACACCATGATAAGCCGCTTCAGGCTCATTTAGACAGGCATAACGCTCTGCATTGTCAGCCCAAGGGAATTTACCCGAGTCAACGATAATGCCGCCAATGGTTGTGCCATGACCACCAATGTACTTAGTCAAGGAGTGAACAACGATGTCTGCGCCATGCTCAATCGGTGTGCAAAGTGATGGAGACGCTACCGTGTTATCAATAATAACCGCTACGCCGTGCTTATGAGCCGCTGCCGCAATTGTTTCGATATCAGCGATATTACCCGCTGGGTTACCAATCGTTTCGCAGAATACCGCTTTAGTGTTTTCGTCAATTAGCTTTTCAATATCTTCCGCGCTATCTGAGTCAGCAAAACGTACTTCAATACCCAGTCGTGGTAACTCGTGACGGAATAGCGTGTAAGTTCCCCCGTAAAGCTGCGACATTGAAACAATATTATCGCCAGCGCTCGCGATATTCAAAATGGAATAATTGATTGCTGCCATACCCGAGCTAACAGCCAATGCTGCAACACCACCTTCTAATGCCGCAACGCGTTCTTCGAGTACCGCATTGGTTGGATTCATAATGCGGGTATAGATATTGCCTGGGACAGCTAAGTTGAATAAGTCCGCACCATGTTGAGCATTATCAAATTCATAAGCCGCTGTTTGATAAATAGGTACTGCACAAGAGTGCGTCGTTGGGTCGCCGTCATAGCCAGCATGAAGCGCAATGGTTTCTTTTCTCATATTTCTAAACTCCTTAAAACTAATCGGTCATACAACAACTTAGATTAGTCCATAATACGGGTAAATGTATATATCCATGAATAGGCCAACTCCCTTAAAATAGCTCGACAATCCTAACTCAACATGGGATAACCCGACCACGGGCTAACACCCACTATTTAACCATACAGCCATACAGACACACCTTATGAGTAAACTATTTGTAGTGGGCACCGGCCCCGGTGACCTTCAACTACTAGCACCAAAAGCAGCTAGTGCGATTCAAGCGAGTTCAGACCTTGTCGCATACGGCTTATACCTTGATCTACTGGGTCAAATTTGCAAAGGAAAAACACACCATGATCTTCCTTTGGGCGAAGAAATTGGACGCGCACGCTTAGCGTTAGACCTTGCCGCAAGCGGTAAAGCGACTGCCCTGATTTCTAGTGGTGACATTGGCATCTACGCCATGGCAACGCTAGTATTTGAACTGTTAGAACTTCAGCTTCAAGGCAAAGAGAACCACCCTGAATGGCTAGATGTAGACATCGAAGTGATTCCTGGTATTAGCGCCATGCAGGCAGGTGCGGCTAGCGTTGGCGCAATGCTGGGTCATGACTTCTGTACTATCTCACTGTCTAACTTACTGACGCCTTGGGAAACCATTGAGAAGCGTATTAAGAGTGCGGGTGAAGGTGACTTTGTTGTGTCGTTTTACAACCCTGTTTCTCGTAAGCGTGACTGGCAGTTGAATACGGCTCGTGACATTTTGCTGGAGCATCGCCCTGCTAGTACGCCGGTGATGATTGGTCGCCAGCTGACGCGTGAAGATGAGAATATCAATATCATTACGCTTGGTGAGTTGGATGCTAAAGACGTGGATATGTTTACGATGGTGTCGGTTGGTAATAGTGAGTCGCGCCACCTTGTAAATGGCTCGAAAGAGTGGATTTACACGCCGCGCGGCTATAGTAAGAAGCTGTAACTATTTGGTTCGGAGTCTCAGTTATTCACTGCACTTCGCCCCTCGCTTTGCTCGGAAGGTCTACGTGCAGCAAATAACTGAGACTCCTAGCATTAGATAGTGAGTAGCGGTTTTATAAAATTAGATGTGTTCGCGCTTGATTGGATAAAGCGCAGCATGAAAAGGATGACAAAATGAAAGTTTACTTTATTGGCGCTGGCCCTGGTGATCCAGAGCTGATTACCGTTAAAGCGCAGCGCATTATGAAAGATTGCCCTGTTGTATTGTATGCAGGCTCGTTAGTGCCACGTGAGATTTTGGCGGACGTCGAAGATTCTGCTGCATTGATCAAAGATACCGCTCACATGGACTTAGATGAGATCATGGTGGACATCGAAGCGGCTCATGCTGCAGGACAAAATGTGGCGCGTGTTCACTCTGGCGATCCGATGTTATACGGCGCAATTGGTGAGCAGATTCGTCGATTAGAGAAGCAAGGTATTGAGTTTGAAATCATTCCAGGTGTGACGGCTGTTTCTGCGTCTGCGGCTTGGTTGGGTAAAGAGTTGACGCTTTCTGGTGTTTCTCAGACGATTATTTTGACGCGTTTTAGTATTAAGACGCCGTTCCCTGAGCGTGAGCAGCTACCTGCATTGGCTAAGAGTCGTGCGACGTTGGCGATTCACTTGGGTGTGACGCACATTCATAAGATCGTTGAAGAGTTGATTCCTCACTACGGTGAGGATTGCCCTGTGGCTGTTTGCTACCGTACTTCTTGGCCTGAGCAGGACAAAGTTACGGGGACGCTGAGCGACATTACGGCTAAGGTTCGTGCTAAGAAATTTACGCGTACTTGCTTGATTTTGGTCGGCCATGTATTGGAGACAGAAGACTTTAATGACTCTTATCTTTACGACACAGACCAAGCCCACGTCTATCGTCCGAAGAATAAAGAGAAGCAACCTAAAGCCATTGTCCGAGGTGTTGTCGATACACTTCCTCGCGCAGATGATTTTAATACGTAATAATTGTCGCTAACATTCGACATTATTCACCAATAGTTAACACCGTGCCTAATGGCGCGGTGATAGAAAGGACAAGCTCATGCAGTTAAATAAGATTCCCGCGACGATCGTTACTGGCTTTCTAGGTAGCGGTAAAACGACGCTACTTTCAAACGTACTCAAGCAGGCAAACGGCAAGCGCATCGCGGTTATCGTGAATGAGTTTGGTGAGTTGGATATTGACGCTGACTTACTTCGTAGCTGCCCGCTAGATTGTGAAGAAGGCGAAGAGCAGGTTTCACAAGGCGACAACGGTATTTATGAGCTAGCGAATGGCTGTATTTGTTGCACGGTTGAGGAAGAGTTTTTACCTGTCATGCAGCAGTTAGTTGCACGTCGTGACGAGATCGATCATATCCTTATCGAGACTAGCGGCTTGGCACTACCGAAGCCTTTGGTTCAGGCGTTTAACTGGCCTGAGATCAAACAGCATTGTACGGTTGATGCGGTGATTACTGTCATTGATGGCCCTGCGGTTGCAGCAGGTCGTTTTGCAAACAATGAAGATCAGGTACAGGCACAGCGTTTGGCTGATGAGAGTTTGGATCATGACCCTAGCTTGCAAGAGCTTCTTGATGACCAACTGAGTGCGGCTGACTTAGTTATCGTGAGCAAGAATGATTTGTTGAGCGATGAAGAGCGTACACGTGTTGAAACTGTAGTGAGTGCTAAAGTGCCTGAGTCAGTTAAAGTGACGTATACCCGTGATGGTGAAGTGGCAAGCAACATGTTGATGGGGATTGATGCGGCTGCGGAAGATCGCATTCATGACGTACATAATCACCACGATCATCACCATGATCACGGCCACCACCATGAGCATGCACATGACCACTTTGATTCGTTTGTAATTAAGCTGGGTGAAGTGGATAGTGACAAGCTGCAAGCGATATTGAAAGACTTGTTAGCTGAGTACAACATTTTCCGAGCTAAAGGTTTTGCAGCGCTACCGGGCAAGCCGATGCGTCAGGTATTACAGGCTGTTGGTGAGCGTTTGGATACGCACTTTGATCGTTTGTGGACGGCTGATGAGGTACGGGGGACTAACCTTGTGTTTATTGGTAAGGGCATTGAGAAAGAGACGATTGAGAAGGCTTTGTCTGCTGCGGTTGTAGCATAATCTCTGTAACTATATAGAAGATTAAAAGGCCTAGCTCGGTTACATGAGCTAGGCCTTTTTTATGGAATAAGTCACTCTTTGATATCTTGCTTCGTAAACATTACTAAAGCTTTCTGCATTGCCCAACTAGCTTGTTAAAACATCAGTTTCAACCCTGCCGACTAGCCCAACTCCCACCATGCTCTTCATCACACGCCTCTTCAGAGTCATATGAAACATGCTTATCGATGTTTTTAAACCTGATATTGAGTCCTTCAAGTTTGGACTGAATCAACGTGTTTAGCGCTTGGCCTTTGCTCGATTGCATGAAGGTTTGTACATTAGCCTTTGTATCAAACACACAGATCACTTTTAGGCTTTTAGGAAAGTTATCGTAGTTAACGGTATGCGTTAACCACTGAAAGCCCTCTATTTCTTTTAAGGCTATCTCGCAAACATCTGTGAGCAAGACTCTGAGTTGGTTATCCGTTGTCTTATCGGTCTTACGCATCGTGTAACCCTAACGATAATACCAACATCACCCAGTAACCCGCTCATTAGAACGACTACCTACGCGGTTCAAAAAAGGTACAACTGAAAGCGATGACAGTAGAATGAAAACATACCCTAGCAATTCAAACATCTCTTCATAAAAGACATGAAAAGCCATCTCGGTTTGTTTTTCAAAAAACTCCCCAACAAACAAAAATACAGCAGCAACCAATAACAACGCACCCGACTTTACTTTAAAGAACGCGACCGCCGTTTTTACATGACGAGTAAAACCGCTAAAGCCCATATAGATTAATATCGCTGCAAATGCTGCACCGACGGATGCATTTCGACCAACACCAGACCCCATGAATTTTATTGCCGACGGGACGTTAAGCTTCTCAACATCTAACTCCCTCAACACGAAGCCATAACAAAGCAGAGAACAGAATAAAAGAATCAGTGTTTTTGCTTGCTTATCTAACACAGCAACGGCGAGATAAACGAGACATGCGATCGCTAAAAAAGACGCCTGAATATTCTCGATCAACCCATCTTCCGCATAAATCTGGCTATGATTATTGGAAACGTAATAAAAGGAACCAAGAAAAAAAACACACCAAGCCATAACGCTAGCAATACTGACCGCACCAAACAAACTTTTAAACATAACGTCCCCGATAACTTTCTTATTGATTATTGTTTACTGATAAAAATCAAAGATATGATCAAATTAATCTCATAACTATACAGAACGCTGTCAAACCGAACAACAAGCCTTACGCAAGCACGCCCCTACCGTGACTAAAGTCATTTATAATCAAATACTTCAAAATGACTGATGGACACCGACATGGCTAAATTTTCTGACCTTACCCAGCAAAAGTGCCTCCCCTGCAAAGGTGACATGCCAACGCTCACGCCAGAACAATCGAAAGAACTCAACAAACAACTTCATCTCGACTGGCAAATATCTGACGATAATACGTCTATTACCCGCGCCATCACATTTAAAGGCTTCACCAAGGTCGTGTTATTTGTAAACGCACTCTCCTGGTTAGCTGAAAAAGAACAACACCACCCCGATGTGAACTTTGGTTACGGCTACTGCACGATTACATTCACTACCCATGCCATTAACGGCCTATCAGTGAATGACTTCATCTGTGCTGCTAAAGTAGATGGGTTGCTTTAAAAGTGGTTAGCTTGCTTTATTACTAGGGCTTCGCTCTGCCGTAAGCTTCAGCGTGTAAAAATACAAACTTGCCATTTTTAAACTCATAAAATTCGACCATATCTCTACCTGAGCTGTTTTCGCTTTCTAAGTTACCGGCAAAGACCATTAGGCGACTATTGAGTGCATAAATGTGCGCTTAGCCATCCTCATCCGCAAACGCTGGTAATCGACGACTAAATTCGCCCATAACCAGAGGGTGATTTTCTCCGGTATAAATTGCTGGCGCTTTATAGTTAGCGAGACGTTGAGTCGTATTTTTTAGATATGCCGTGTATTTTGGAGCAGGCAACGGAGCTGCCTTTTCACAGGCAGATATGATGTGCCTGATAATACTAGCCTGTGCTACTGCATTATCAGGAAGCAATGCCTTCATTTTCTGATGTGACTCAGTAGCCTTTGAGAGTACTTTGTAAGGCCCTATTCTAAGTCGATATAAGGTTCGGTCATTACTATTAAAAGCAGTCACAGCAGCGTCAAAACCGACGTCACTATAAGTGCTTTGCATACCTGTCGCTTTATCGGAGGAGGCAGTGACGAAGAGTTGAATGTAGTACGTTTTGCACTGTTGCCCAGCGGCAAATGCGGTGCTTGTGAGTAAACTTAACAGGATACCTAAGATTAACTTCTGGCTCGCAACGTAAAATAGTTTCACAGCAACTCTACTCCCTTCGATTCACAAGAAAGTAATAAGAATAGTCTGGAATGTGGTCAATTTCTAACTAAATATAGGTATTAATCATTTAAATCTGTGGCTAGGACAATGATGTAATTCTATTACACCAAAGCCCTATAAAGCCAAGCTGACACTAAACTCGCAATCAGTACAGAGCCAGCCTATGTAACTTGTCCGTTCTTAAGCGCGAAGTCTCAACGAATATCGTTAATCTGTACTTCCGCGCCATCTTCCAAGTCTTTAACCTGCTTACCCAAATCACCTGAGAAACGAATGGTTTTTGCCAAGGTCGTGATTTTCAGGTTCTTCCCTTCATACTCACCACCCAATATGCCCGGTGTGATCATGTAGTACTTTCTATTAGCGTCCAAACTACCCAGTTTCTTTTCTGCTTCAGCAGACAACACAGGCATAAACCAATCGTCCAAGAATTCATCATCTTCGATCAGCGCGTTGTATTCTTCGATTGATTTAGCAACCACGTCGCAATAAACATCTTCTGGGCATAATCTCCAAAAGTGATCATTTTTATCTTTTAGTATTAGGTTGCCGAAGTCGTTCTCAGTAACGATCTCAACTGGCTCAACACCAGACCAACCCCATGCTTCTTTAACTTCTTTCAGTAAATCCATTTTCTATTCTTACCAATATAATATATTTATTTTTCAACGATTAACGAGACTTAAGGCTTGCTCAGTAAAGACTGAATAGCAGCCTCGACCACCGCTATCGCATCGCCTTCTGCGGCAACATACCTAGGGTAAATCGGACTGTCTCTATCATCCAATATATCCGTCCAAGCCGTCGTTGTGTCTATAAACGCCTGCACACCCTCAGCACCAAACCACTGATAATAGCCGTACAACACGGTCTCCAAATAAGACCAGAGTATCGGCTTCGCTGGCTGTGCAGGCTCGCCATTGACCAGCACATACATTTGCACATCACTCGGCTTGCTTTGAAGCGTATGAGTGGATGAGCGTTCTACTAACCACTCATCCATCGCCAATTCACGCCTGATATAACCGACTTCTCGTGTATCTAGTTCAGCCCAATCGTTATTAGGCACCTTCGCTAGCAAACCTTGTATCTGCGAGTCTGTGTCAGGAACAACGCTTAAAAAAGCGTGTTCATAACACTCATCATTCACCCAAATACGCTTCCAGCCTTTTACCGACGCAGGTGTGTCTGGCACATAACGATGCGTGCCTGTGTTAACTAGTGAACCAAATCCAAAAAAACTAGGCATAATTTCTGTTACTCGCCACCCAACTGAATATTAATAACCGCTTTCAAACCACCCTCAGTTTCTTCAACATCTACCGAAGCAACCTGAGTATTCGTGCCAGACAACGTCAAATTAACACCATCCGCAATCTTCGTTTTACGAATGACATTACGTGTGTAACGCTTCAATTCTTTCGTCTCAATCGGCTTATCATCGGTCATATCCATGCCCGTTGCCGCGGCAACTTCTTCGATAATACCTGCCGCTTCATCGTCTTTAATGTAAGACTTCGACATCTCTTTCAAATCAGCCATCGACAAGTTTTCAGACTTAGCTAAGCTTTCTTCAATCTTGTGACCGAACTCCACCGCATCCGCAGGCGTTGCCGCTTTACTTGATACAGCTTTCAAAAACTCACCCGCCGCTTTAGCACTGGCACGAGGTGTGCCTGCTGGTACAGCGTGTAGGAATGTATCTAACCAATATTTTGTCTTCTTACTTAACGCGTCGATAACATGAACCGTCTCGCCACCTGAGAAAATCAGTGCGCCCTTCTGGACTTTATCCAGTGAGATACCGATACGCTCGACTAACTTCAGTGATCCGTCGTCTGACTCAATATCTAGGTAGTCGCTGCGACCTTCGATTTTGAATAAACCAACAGCCTGCTCAGAACCACCTGTAGACAGTACTCCGTCAAACAAGATCGTAATGAATTCACCACCGACAATATTTGGGTGTGTAGACGCTGTGTAGAGGTGCTTAGCAATGCTTTCGCTAGACTCTTTGAAGGTTTCTTTGTCTTTAAAAATCGCGTCGCTGTAGTGGTAAACCGTGTTTAGAAACAAGTCCGACTCGTGGTGTAACTGGTACACCTGAGCGTCATCTACCATTGGCTCTAGGTAGCTTTTGATCAGCAACGTGTCCAGTGTCGGCGTGCGCGAAGCTTCCTTTGGTGAAAAGGTGTAGCCTTCTTCACGTGCTTTGTTACCGATACGGTGAACGATGACTTTGCTGACACTCGCAGTACTGATGTCGATCATGGGGGTGTTCCTGAAAATTTAGATTAGGGGCGTTTAATATCACAAATTGAAAAGACCATATAGCTTTGACTGAAAAGAAGTTTCCCTAAACACTAAAAACTGGTCAATCAACTCTACTGCATGCCCGAGATAAAAATTCACATAGAAGTAATAAATAATACATTTCCCCCAAATGATGACGATAAAGTTATCATTTAAAAAAACCTGACAATAAAAGTATTGTCAGGCCTTGGGGACTTACTATTAGTTAAACAAGCTATCAGTTCCAGTGCAGGTTGCTAATTCAACAGCACTGTCATTGCTATTATCAATCGCGTACAACTTTCCATTTACCCAAGATACGCTCCCATCTCGGGTATCATGGCGACCATTTGTGATGACAAAGAAACGGTCATTACTTTCGATCAACCTGCTAACCAGACCTTCAATAGTGACAGGTGTGTTATCAAGATATTGCTGAGTCAGCTCAAATGTTGATGTTGTAACTACCTCCCCATCAGAAGCCGTCACACTGTAAGAGGCGTAATCTAAACCATTAAAATAAAACTTATCTCTTACTACCCGATTAACATAGTCAGGACTGAAAATGTCAGTATATGCACTAGTTTTAGAACCAATATATGAAAGCTCAAGGTCAAGCCCATCACTAATACGCCAGTAACTATTTTTAGCTACTTGCGGGCCAGATGTACCAGAGATAGTTCTTATATAAAGTGCACCACCGTAAGCTTCACCGATAATCGAATAACTAGATGCCTCATCAGATAAACCAGCAACATCTTCAATAAAGTGAGTTAACTCAGTCGTAACAGCCCCATCATGAGCATATAAATTATCCCCAATGGAATAGTAAAAGTGCTTATTAAAGGCACCGACAGGATATATCGACACATTTTCACTTACTTCAGCTATTTTAGTTTTAACACCATCAATATCCATCCATATTTTGTCACTGTAACCGCCGGACTCAATGGCTAATACCTCACGATAATAACGTCGCCCATCCACAATAGCACCACCATTAGTGAAGTCAGTCCGAGATAGCGCTAAATACTTCGGGCCAACTGGAGCTGCTGGTAAAGATGTTGAAACTGTATTCTCTAAGGTACCATCTGTTTGATAGTTCACCCCACAAAAGCGTACTACTGACAACTCAGTATTTTGAGTAACTTCTACCTCAACTTTCGCGCTATTCGTTCTACCCTGGCTGTCTTCAAATACATACCAAAACGCGTCTGTACCTGTGAAATCTGCTGGCGGCATATAACGAATAAAACCTTTCTCTATAAGTGTTTTACCGCCATTTTGCGTCCATTCATTCGTGCTTTTTAGAGTTAAATCATTTCCAGTATCATTATCTAACACTGGAATCATCACTCTCAGACCATTTTTCGACACCGCTTTATCTTCTCTTGCGACGGGCCAGCCCCCTCTATTCTCCTCAGACAAGTGAATGGTTACTTTGGCTGCATTTTTTCTTCCCCACTTATCTTCGAAGACGTACCAAAATTCATCTGTTTGGTCTCCGCGTGGTTCTCCAACTTGCTGATAAGTGACCAAGCCATTCTCACCAAGTACGACCTGCCCTTGATTAATAGAACCCTCATTAACGTTGACGACTTTAAGCTCAACACCAGTATCATTTGCTAACACAGGAATATTGACCGATTCACCGTAGGTTGCACGAATCACATCGCCATTTGCCTCTGGCCATTCGTTATCAACAACATGAACAATAACCTTTGCAGCTGTCGTACCACCAAAGCTATTCTCAAGCACGTACCAAAACTCATCATGACCCGTGTATGAAGGATGAGGCGTGTAAGTCAGAGACTTTTCATCTTCACTAATAGAGACCTTGCCCCAACCAACTGACGACTCATTAACACTTTTGATTATTAGACCAACACCAGTATCGTTGCTCAATACGTCGATCGAAACAGGCTCCCCGATAGTGGTAGCTGCTAAGTCCATACTACCCATAGTGACGGCCGCTGCAGGAGAGCTTGCAAGTGCTGTTATACATAGCGCAGGCAGTAAGTATTTACCAAGTGAGTGCATCAGATATCCTTTCTCATTATTTAAGTCATAAACACCAGTAACAAGACAATAAGGGAAAGATAACGTGAGGGATATTGGCTAAAAACTATAGGTACACATGCACTGATAAGTGGCAAAAGAAAAACTTATTATTACACTGTAATTCACCTTAGAAGTACAACAAACTAGAAATACAGTTAATCCGAAAAAACAATTCATCTCACTCTAACAAGCGGCAACGCGCGTTGTCAGGTAAAATACCCTCCTTTACTCTATATCCGATACAGCCCATGCACCTGCTAAAAGCCCAACCCGGCGGATTCGTCGATGAAGAAGGCATCATCGACCTAGAACAAACCCCAGCGCCCATCGTGGTTCTCTCTGCCGCTGACAGCAGCCTAGCAGCGCTTGCACAAGCCGTTGAAGCACTTCCCGCTGACTTCCCCGACGTGCGTTTAGCCAACTGGATGCAGCTACTCAAACCCGCCGCATTCGACCTTTACCGCAGTGCCGTACTCGACAAAGCACAAGTCGTCGTCGTGTCATTATTAGGCGGCAGCAGCTACTGGCAATACGGTGTGGAGATGCTGGAAGAATGGCTCAAGGCCGCTCGACCAAGCCGACCTAGACACCTCATCGTGGTCTCAGGTGATGACAGCGTTGACCCAGAGCTTGAAGCTCTCAGCTCACTCGACGCAGAGTCAACCCACCGCATCTGGCGCTACTTCCGCGAAGGCGGCTTTGCCAATAGCCAACAATTATTTCATTACCTTGCCGACACTTGTTTAGACCACAACGCCGAATGGCAAGAGCCGCAGCCATTACCCCGCTGCATGCTTTACCTACCCAACTCGCCCTACCCGCAAGCAAGCTTTAGTGAATGGCAACAACGCTGGCAAGCACACGATAACGTCTGCGCTGTATTGTTCTACCGCAGCCACCTACAAAGTGGCAATACGGGCATGTTTGACCAACTCATTACCCAGCTAGAAGCACACGGTTTACAGCCACTGCCCATCGCCGTGGCCTCGCTCAAAGACCCAGAGTCAATCGCACTGGTCAACGCCCTTATTGAACAGTCAGACGCCAAGATCATTTTGAATACCACAGGCTTTGCCAGCAACACCGTGGCCAGCCCAGACTTGAGTGCCGAGCCGACCACTTTCCAATCCCCCTTCGCACGCAAAATACCTGTGCTGCAACTGATCTTATCCAGCAGCACACGAGACGATTGGGAAAGTTACACGCAAGGCCTACGAAGCCGCGACATCGCCATGCAAGTGGTGTTGCCAGAAATGGATGGCCGTATCATTACCCGCGCCATCAGCTTTAAAGCCGAAAGCCGTTTTAGCGAACGCGCACAAATCTCCGTGATCAGCTATCAGCTACACCAAGAACGTGCCGACTTCATTGCACAACTCGCGCGCAACTACATACGACTAACGCTCAAAACAAACAGACAAAAACGCATCGCGCTGATCCTTGCCAACTACCCAACCAAAGACGGGCGTATCGGTAATGGCGTGGGCTTGGACACACCTGCCTCCACTATCAACCTGCTCAACGCGATGGCTGCGGCTGACTACCCTGTCAGCAACATTCCCGAAGATGGCACGGCGCTGATCAACGAACTACTCGGCGCAGTCACCAACAATCCCAACACATTGCACACCCTGCCTTGCTGGCAAAGTCTGGCGATTGACGAATACATGCGATACTTCCAGCAGCTCCCCGAAGCGAATCAAAAAGCCGTTTGGGAACGCTGGGGGCCACCTGAAAATGACCCGAAACACCGCCAAGGCCGCATCATGCTCGCGGGCATGCGCCTCGGTGAAACCTTTATCGGCATCCAGCCTGCACGTGGCTTTAACATGGACTTGCAGGCCAACTACCACGACCCCGACCTCGTGCCACCGCACAGCTACCTCGCCTACTATTTTTGGCTGCGACACACCTACCAAGTCGACGCGATTATTCACGTAGGCAAACACGGCAACTTGGAATGGCTACCGGGTAAAGGCGTGGCCATGTCTGAGCAATGCTGGCCTGACGTTGCGCTTGGCCCGATGCCGCACTTCTACCCATTTATCGTGAATGACCCCGGCGAAGGCTCACAGGCCAAACGCCGTACCCAAGCCGTTATTATCGACCACCTGATGCCACCAATGACCCGCGCTGAAACTTACGGCGACCTAGCCCAGCTTGAAGGGCTTGTTGACGAATATTACCAAGCGATGGGTATGGACGTGCGTCGTGAGACTTGGCTGCGTGAGCAAATATTAGAACAAGTTAAATCCACCAATGTACTGCAAGAGTTAGCGGTAGTTGATAGCGATGAAGAAGCGGTATTCGATGCGCTAGACACTTACCTCTGTGATATTAAAGAAGCACAGATTCGTCATGGCTTACACATACTCGGGGCGTTACCCAACACCGCTAAACTGGCCGATACCATTGTCGCATTACTACGTTTACCGCGCGGAACTCAGCCACATAGCCGCGGGATTTTACACGCCATTGCGCACGACCTTGAACTCGACTATGACGCATCTGACTTGAACGCTAAAGCATGGCACGGCAATCGTCCTAAACTGCTGCAACAACTCACCGATGACGCATGGCGCACGCACGCTGACACCCGCGAACGCTTGGAGTTATTGGCTCAGCAATGGGTCACGCACTACGTATTGCAATACACACAGAACCATACCGACGCGTCAGTAAGCACTCGCGCCAATGACGAATATGAGTCATGGAGCGACTTCCACACCAGTTACCCGCAAACCGCTGCGATACTCAATTACGCACGCCAAACCTTATTAGTCGCGCTCCACACCAGCGTCAAACAAGAAACCCAAGCACTGATTGATGGGCTTAGTGGGCAATTTATCGAACCCGGCCCTAGCGGCGCACCAACCCGCGGACGGCTCGACACGCTCCCCACTGGGCGCAACTTTTTCTCGGTCGATAACCGCTCTATACCCTCACCTGCTGCTTGGGCGCTTGGCCAAAAGTCAGCGCAAGCACTGATCGAACGACACTTACAAGACCACGGCGACTATCCTCGGCAACTGGGGCTGTCAGTCTGGGGAACCGCCACCATGCGCACAGGCGGCGATGACATCGCACAAGCCTTTGCACTGATGGGCATCAAACCTGTTTGGGCAGAAGGCTCACACCGCGTCATCGACTTTGAAATACTCTCAAACCAACTGTTAGGCCGACCCCGCGTTGATGTGACCTTGCGGGTATCAGGCTTTTTCCGTGACGCCTTCCCCAATGTGATAAAACTGTATGACGCAGCGATTCAAGCGTTGGCGGCTTATGACGAAGCTCCTGAAATAAACAGCATACGTGCGCATATCGAACAGCAAACAAAAACATTAATTAGCGACGGCATGAGCGTAGAGGATGCCAAGCAACAAGCCAGCTACCGTGTGTTTGGCAGCAAACCCGGAGCCTATGGCGCGGGACTGCAAGGCTTGATCGACGAACGCTGCTGGGAAACCCGCGACGACTTGGCCGACGCCTACCTCAACTGGGGCGGCTACGCTTACGGCAATACGGCAGGCGATGGCGTAGAAGCGCGCGATGCCTTTGCCAACCGCCTCGGACAGCTCGAAGCCGTAGTGCAAAACCAAGACAACCGCGAACATGACTTGCTGGACTCGGACGACTATTACCAGTTTCAGGGTGGCATGACTAATGCGGTGACTAGCCTCAGTGGACAAGCGCCAGCGGTGTATCACAACGACCACTCTGACCCTGAACGACCGAAAGTGCGCACGTTAAAAGAAGAGCTGAATCGGGTGATTCGTTCGCGACTGCTTAACCCTAAGTGGATAGAGGGGATGCGTGAGCATGGGTATAAGGGTGCGTTTGAAATGGCGGCTAGTGTGGATTATCTGTTTGCTTATGATGCTACGACGAATTTGATTGCGGATTATCAGTATGAGGCGGTTAGTGATGCGCTGGTGTTTGATGAGGAGAACCGGGCGTTTTTGGAGGAGCATAATCCGGCGGCGTTGGAGGAGATGGCGGAGAGGTTGCTGGAGGCTGCGCAGCGGGGGTTGTGGGGGGAGTCTGATGAATATAAGGAGAGGTTGCGAGGGGTATTATTGGAGATTGATGAGGGAGCGGAAAGTCAAAAGCAACCTGATTCGATAAAAATTTAACAAGATACCTTCGAGTATTTTTTTTCAATTATGAGTTATTATCAAACAACTAATGTAGCTTTATGATGATTCAGGTAATTAATAACCCATAAAAACTATTGGTTATAGCTTCAGCTCATAAATAATAAGGAATAATTGTGTCTTTAGATAGAATCAAAAATACCAGCCTTTGGAAAACCTCTCTCTGCGAGAGCATTGATGACCAATATAACGGGCAGAGAGAGGAAATAAGATCTTCCTTGTTAAAATTTCGAGAAAACACATCACACTTGGTCTCTCAGATTTCTAAAGCACTTCCAGGACTAACACAGCATGAACTTTCTCACCTAGATGCGTTATGGGAAACAGCATCAATTATATGTGGGGACGACTACCCTTTAAACCCTTTGGAAGCATTTGTCCTTGGCGGAGCGATACTCCTTCATGACTCAGCTCTTTGTTTTGAGGCTTATAAGGGAGGAATAAGTGGCGTAAGAGATACCGTAACTTGGAGAGATCATTACGCTCAACTAACGGATCATCATAAAAATGAAAGTGATATATCACACATTAACGAAATGGCAGACTTTTCCACACTTAGGAGCTTGCATGCAAAACAGGCTGAGAGCCTAGCTAACTACAACTGGAAAGTTAAAGATGAGGACCAAGGTGTATATCTTATAGAAAACATTACGCTAAGGAACCACTTAGGAAAGTTGATAGGCCAAATAGCGGGAAGCCACCATTGGAGTATTGATGAAATACTTTCAAAGTTACCTAACCAGATCAATTCTCTAAGTACATACCCTAGAGAATGGCGCATTGACCCCGTAAAGCTTGCCTGTATTCTAAGGTGTGCAGATGCATCTCAAATAGACAACGAAAGAGCACCAGACTTTCTTCATGCCCTAATAAAACGAAGAGGTATTTCCCTCACACACTGGATTGCACAAAACAAGCTGGCAAATGCCGATATTGATACCTCTGACCTATCTGGATCAACTCTATTATTTACTTCTACATCTGGTTTTGCAGAAGAAGAATCAGAGGCTTGGTGGGTCGCTTATGATGCTACATGCATGATTGATAAAGAAATAAGGGCCTCTAATGCATTAATGGAATCTCGGAAAACCCCTTGCCCTCAATTTATAGTAAAGCGAGTCAAGGGGGTTGAAACACCGGAGTTAATGTCTAACTACATCCAAACAGAGGGTTGGCATCCTTGCGTTGCAGAAATTCATGTGGGTAACATTGAGGGTTTGATTAACACTCTTGGGGGTGACAAGTTATATGGGACAGGCAGCGATAAGTTAGAAGTCATTCTAAGAGAATTAATCCAGAACTCTCGTGACTCAGTTCATGCTAGGCGAGAGTGTGACAGTAACTACACAGGAAAAATCACAGTTAGAATAAAAACTATTGATGAGCAGAAATGGATCTGTATTGAAGATGATGGTGTAGGAATGTCAAAAAGGGTTTTAACTGGACCTCTGCTAGATTTTGGAACCAGTTTTTGGACATCATCCCTAGTCCAAAGTGAGTTCCCTGGATTGCGCTCCTCTAAATTTAAGTCTGTAGGTAAGTTTGGAATTGGATTCTATTCGGTCTTTATGTGTTCAGACGAAGTAAGAGTTGCAAGCCGCCCATGGAAAAATGGTACTCAAGATGTATGGCAGGTACACTTTAAAAACGGCCTTTCTCTGAGGCCAATGCTAAAAAAGTCTGTACCTTTAGATTTTCCATCTAATATTTCAACTCAAGTTTCCATCTGTTTAAATAAAACCGAAAACAATTTAACACTAAGAGAAATTAAACGGGGCAGAGTAGGAGCAGAAAATATCAAGGTTGATATGCCTACCTATATCTCCGCAATTTGTGCAGGCCTTGATGTATCTATTATTTTGTCTGAAGAAGGTAAAAAGGAGCAAGAAGTACACCATGAGAAAATTGATCAAGGGAACTCTACCGAATGGCTGAAGAGAATATCGTTTTCAGACTACCAAGATCCGAAAATATCATCTTACATAGAATCTAACGCTCATAGATTAAGGCCGGTAATTGAAAATAATCAACTTCATGGTATTGCAGCACTTTCTACATGTGTAGGAAATGGAGCTAACTTCCTCAGTCTTACTACTGTTGGCGGATTAGCTACGAGTATTCATGGAAGAGGTGGTGATAGTTTTATCGGCTATTTAGATTACCTCCCTCAATCAGCTAGAAGAGATGGTCAGCTTTACTCCGCTTCAGAAGAAGCAATGGCAGAGTGGGCGGAAAAGCAAAACAGCCTTATCGATTATTCATCATTAAGTGAGATGGAGAAATACTCTGTAGCATCAAACCTTTGTAACTTTGGAGTTGATCCTTTTGATGTAGCAATGATTTTAGTGGCCTATGATAAAGAACGTTTTTTTGTGAATTTTTCCCAACTGGCTAAACTCGCATTTAAGCAACCAATCGCTATTTTAAAATCAACACTCTTTGATGGTTTCGAAACCCACCATAATCAGGATTTTATTGATGGCTGTATTCTAATTACCCCTATCAGCAACGGAAAGTTCTTTTCTTTAAAAATGCAGGATGAAGAACCTAAGGACAATAGAAGTATACTTGGCTGCTTGTGCAGAGCCATTCAGAACAATGGTTGCATCCCTATAATAGAGGAAAATGAAACCACAATCAGATCGATAATGGGGCCCATTAAAATGTTAACTATAAAGTCAGAGTCACTTTGATATGGGTACTCATCAGAGCATTGAAAATCACCTTACTCACCTTCGCTTAAGAACTCATCGAAAAGCAAGAGCACATTACCTTGCTTCAAAATCACTGTCTCGAAAGAATATTTGGTTTGGTGCTTGTGTAATCTTAATAAGCGCATTTGTTGGAAGCAGTGTGGTAACAGATCTATCTAAGTCAGTAACTTATCTTACTCCTCAGGTATTTGGTATTTTATCGCTAATAGCTGCAATTCTTTCATCATTCCAAACATTTTTTGGTTTTTCAAAGCTGTCTGAAAAGCACCAAGGAGCAGCTAGTCAATATTCATCACTCTACAGAAGCCTAAGCCTTCTCAATACAAAGTATTTTTCTGGCGAGTATGAAAATAAAACAATTCTTACTCAACTTGATGAGATTCAAAAAACTTGGAATACCGTGGAACACGAAGCACCTGACGTTCCTGACAGTTTTTATGATAAAGCAAAAAATGAACAACTTTCGGACGATGAGGGCGTTTAGACATGTGGTTTGTAAGTCGTATCACGAACTACAATAGCAGTTAAGATATAGCTCCCTTGCAAGAGTTTTCTTCCTAACTTGTCGGTTATTTTCGGAGAGCTACACCTTTTGTTCGGGCAGATGGCTCACACGGAATCATCGACTTTGAAATACTGTCTAACCAGCTATTTGGGCGGCCCCGTGTTGACCCGATCTTGCGCGTATAGGGCTTTTTCCGTGACGCCCTCCCCAATGTGATGAAACTTTATGACGCAGCGACTCAAGGAACGACCGAAAGTACGTACGCTAAAAGAAGAGCTGAATCAGGTGATTCGCTCTCGACTGCTCAACCCTAAGTGGGTCGTGAGCATGGGTATACGGGCGCGTTTGAAATGGCGGCTAGTGTTGAACTATCTGTTTGCTTATGATTCGACGACAAACTTAATTGCGGATTATCAGTATGCGGCAGAGAGTGATGCGCTGATGTTTGATGAGGAGAATCGGGCGTTTTTGGAGGCGGCGCAATGGTTGGTGGGAAAGTTCCGAGGCATACGAAGAAAAACTACGAGGAATATTGCTGGATATTGATATGAAAATGGGAAACTAACAGCTACTCCCTTCTTGTAATAAGCCTAACAGGACTGTCAGTTCTTACTTACTGCTGGTATCAAGTAATAAGTGCAACACGCTTTCCTGTAAAGGCCTCGAATGGTGTTAAACCATCTAATACTTTTCGAGGTGTAAAATTTAATTGGATAAGGCGCTCGTTAATTTCTTTATCCGTTAGTGTGCCAAGATCAAATTTCTTCGGCCAAAAGCGACGTATTCTGCCGTTCGTATTTTCATTCGTACCACGCTGCCAGCTGGCATAAGGCTTTGCAAAATAAATAGCGACTTTAGCTTGTTTGCTTACACGAACCTGATCAGCAAACTCACCGCCATTATCC
>NZ_QGKL01000034.1 GCF_003172895.1 Leucothrix arctica
TCGACGGCATCAACAACCGATACGCCTTCATCGTTATAATACGAGGCATATCCAACTGTCACTGTAGATTCGCCCAGAAGTGTAATAGTTGGCGCTGTTTGATCGGTGACTAGTACAGTACGTATTATTGGAGTTGCCAAATTCCCTGCAGCATCTATTGACGCATAAGTGACTTCGTAACTACCCACAGTATTGGTATCAACCGTGTCTGTTACCTCAACAGTTACTTCAGTATCAACGTTATCCGTAGCTGTTGCACCTGCATCGGTATACACACTGCCGTGTGCAATAGTCAGTGGCGTTTCACCGACTAAGCTAATCACTGGCGCTGTTTGATCGGTGACTAGTACAGTACGTGTTACTGAAATTGACACATTCCCTGCAGCATCTGTTGCCGCATAAGTGACTTCGTAACTACCCACAGTATTGGTATCAACCGTGTCTGTTATCTCAACAGTTACTTCAGTATCAACGTTATCCGTAGCTGTTGCACCTGCATCGGTATACACACTGCCGTGTGCAATAGTCAGTGGCGTTTCACCGACTAAGCTAATCACTGGCGCTGTTTGATCGGTGACTAGTACAGTACGTGTTACTGGAATTGCAACATTCCCTGCAACATCTGTTGCGGCATAAGTGACTTCGTAACTACCCACAGTATTGGTATCAATCGTGTTTGTTACGTCAACAGTTACTTCAGTATCGACGTTATCCGTGGCTATTGCACCTGCATCGGTATACACACTGCCGTGCGCAATAGTCAGTGGCGTTTCACCCACTAAACTAATGACTGGAGCGGTTTGATCCGTGACTAATACCGTACGCGTTACTGGTGTTGCGGTATTTCCAGCTGTATCACTAGCAGCATAAATTAATGTGTAACTACCGACGGTATTGGTATTAACAACACCCTCAACACTAATGGTTACTTCTGCATCAACGTTGTCTGTGGCGCTAGCACCTGCATCACTATAGACACTGCCATGTGCAATGGTCAGTGGCGTTTCACCCACTAAACTAATGACTGGAGCGGTTTGATCCGTGACCAATACCGTACGCGTTACGGGTGTTGCGGCATTGCCTGCTGCATCACTCGCAGTATAAGTGAGTGTGTAACTACCGACGGTATTGGTATTAACGACACCCTCAACACTGATTTCAATCTCTGTATCAACGTTGTCTGTGGCGTTAGCACCTACATCGCTATAGACACTGCCGTGTGCGACAGTGAGTGGCGTTTCACCTACTACACTAATTACTGGAGCGGTTTGATCCGTGACCAATACCGTACGCGTTACAGGTGTTGCGGCATTGCCTGCTGCATCACTCGCAGTATAAGTGAGTGTGTAACTACCGACGGTATTGGTATCAACGACACCTTCAACACTGATTGCTACTTCTGCATCAACGTTGTCTGTGGCGCTAGCACCTGCATCACTATAGACACCGCCATGTGCAATGGTCAGTAGCGTTTCACCCACTAAACTAATGACTGGAGCGGTTTGATCCGTGACCAATACCGTACGTGTTACCGGTGTTGCGGCATTGCCTGCTGAATCGGTCGCGGTATAGCTCAAGGTGTATCTACCAACAGCATTCGTATCGACAGATCCTGATCCACTAGTCGCGATATCGTTATCTACATTATCTGTTGCCGTTGCACCAGCATCGGTAAAGCTACTACCTAGTGCAATTATTAGTGATGACTCGCCGATTAGACTAATAACAGGTGCTGTTTGGTCTGTAATCGAGATAGTACGAATTACTGTATCTGCAATATTCCCTGACGAATCAACCGCATTATAGTTAACGGTAAACTCACCAAGCGTGTTCGTATTAACATTGTTCGTCGTAATAACTTCAACACTTGCATCTTCATCATCGTTCGCAACTGCACCAGCATCGACATAATTAGCACCGTATGCAACTGCTTGCTCTGAAAGACCACTCAGCATAATTACTGGAGCAACGTTATCACCAAAGGCACATAGTTCCGCTTGAGATAATTGGGCTTGTTCAATCGTGCTATGTAACGTCGACTGAAGACCAGAGGAACTTTCTATTACAACAGCATCATCAGAAGAAATTAAAGAGTCTGTGCCTTGTATCAAACTAAAAGAACTAACAGCACCGTTATTGCTAGTAATAACTAGGTTTCTACCATCTAGAATATAAGAGGAAGACTGTGACAAATCATTAAGGGACAGATTCCCGTCAGCAAAATTTATTTTAGTAATCGCCTTGTCTTCTATGCGACCGACACAGTTCTGATAATAGCTAGAATTAGTTAATACCGTCTCCAAGACATGCCCTTGGGCTGACTCAGCAGTAACTACGCCAACATCACCATTATTATCATCAATAACTTCAACGAGCACTTCCGCTTCTTCTTGAGTTGTAGGAACACCTTCAAAACCTGGGTCTTTCACAACGGCAGTTACAACTTCCTGATCAATTGTAATACCGTTACTTGGATCACCATCACTATCAAAAGATTGCAGAGTCTGAGTAATAACAGGATCTGTCTCTATAATTACAACATCATCAACCAACACATCCTCAGGTATAACTTTCAGAGTATGCTGCCTTTCTTGATCTAAAAAGAGTTCACACTGGTCGCCCTCATCAAAAAAGAACTCTCCATCTTGACCAGTCAAGCCAACAGTATTTCCACACTCATAAGGTAAGCCAACGACTTCGGAGTCAATGTAGTAGCCTTTTAACGCACCGACGTAGCTATTTACAACCTTTGTTGTATTTCCCTCTCCACCACCACATGCGGACAAACCGACTACGACTGTAGTCATCAAAATATTCCGTAAAAATGTATTCAAAGTCATGAATTTATCCCAATCTATTATGGTTGTGCAGATTAATAACTGTAGCTAAGACCGACTTCATAACGCTCTACATCGTCGTCTAGGAAGTAACGCTCCGTATGAGCAGTCAAAGTGAAGCCTCGAGTCAGCTTCACACCGACACCAAGCTTTATGTACGGCGCAGAGATACGCTCATCGATATCAAAAGCTTCATCATTTATCGTGATTTGATGATCACCTTTCCCGAATAAAAGACCCGCACCCATGCGCACATCGAAACGAGGGGAAACCGGTTTTATATAACTACCACCCAATGTAATTAACATTCCTCCCAGTTGCTGGGAGCTGGCGGATTCAATCTCTGCAGCTGCTTGCTTGGCTGTCTTCCCTTCAGGTAACTTAACATCCAATGTAGAGTTCACTTTTCCAAAACTCTGCAAATTAATATCTAGGCTTAGTCTTGGAGAAATATCGTAAGCTAATCCATAACTTTCTGAATTTTCATCAACATCATTTGTTTCATAGCCATTGACGGTATAACCTTTGGCAGTTAGACCGGCAGCATCAAAAGTATTCTTTAGGTTAACCTTGCCTAGTCCAATTTTTACGGTAATAGGATCATTGCTATCATTAGCAAAGCAAACATTCGGCAACAACAAAATCGCGCCACATGAAACTATTAAATTGATGCATTGATTTAACTTCATCGAAGATTTACCTGCCTCTAGATACCTGAATAAATAACTACCAAGAGCCGACTAATGGTAGATAAAGCTGGATAAAAATCAGCTAGCAACAATAAAGAGCCAAATACATACTAGAACAAGATAAATAGAAAGACAATCATATATTAACAAATCATTAACACTTATCCACAATTAAAATAAATAAGAAAAATCAACAATAATCTCATTAATAAAAACAAGACAAAAAGGTTGATTTACTTTCAGAAATTCATAAATACCAACAATGCAACGAAATAAATTATTCCACACACAAAAAATGCCGCTGTAGTCACCCACAGCGGCATCAATATCCAACCATACTATCTAATGAAAATTACTTAGCTGCATCCGGCAGTGTAATATTCAATTCCAGCATATCCAAATCATCGCCCTTCTCAATCTGAACATTGACAGCATCGTCATCAACTTCTACATACTTACGAATCACAGCAATGATCTCTTCACGTAACTTAGGCAGATAATCCGGCCCAGTATTTCCGCGTGAACCACCTGCATGCTCGTGTGCAATTAAAATCTGTAATCTTTCTTTCGCTGCCTTAGCCGTATTTTTCTTACGATCTTGACGAAATAAGTCAAATAAACCCATGAAGCCCTCCTTAGCCGAATAGTTTCTTAAAGAAACCCTTCTTCTCAACGTTCATAAAACGATGCGGGACATCTTCACCTAAGAAGCGATCAATCGCGTCTGAGTAAGCCATACCTGCCGTACTAGCTTCATCCAAAATAACTGGAGAACCACTATTTGACGCCTGCAACACACTGCCAGACTCAGGAATAACACCCAATAAAGGAATAGACAGAATCTCAACAATATCCTCAACACTTAGCATGTCACCACCTTCAACACGCTCAGGCGAGTAACGAGTCACTAACAAGTGTTCTTTAACACTGCCGCCTTCTTCAGCCACCTTAGAGCGGCTCTGCAAAATACCCAGAATACGATCAGAGTCACGTACAGAAGAAACTTCAGGGTTAGTAACAACAATAGCCTCATCCGCAAAGTAAAGTGCCATGAAAGCACCCTTCTCAATACCTGCAGGGGAATCACAGACAATGTAATCAAAGCCATCAGCTTTCAATTCATTGATCACTGACTCAACACCATCTTCAGTCAACGCATCTTTATCACGTGTTTGTGACGCTGGCAGAATGAAAAGATTATCAACACGCTTATCTTTAATCATCGCCTGCTTAAGCGTTGCTTCACCGTTAATAACATTAACGAAGTCGTAAACTACACGGCGCTCAACACCCATGATCAAGTCTAAATTACGAAGACCCACATCAAAGTCGATAACCGCTGTTTTAAGTCCTTTAGACGCTAGCCCCGTTGCGATTGCAGCGCTACTCGTTGTTTTACCAACACCACCTTTACCAGAGGTGACAACAATTACCTTGCTCAATACAGTTTCTCCTAATTTATTCTACCAAGTGTTTTCCGATACACTTGGGCTGTTCAGCCCAGCAATACTAACAAATAAACCCTATAGATAGTGGCTTATTCTAATGCCTCGATTATTAACTTTTCTCCATCCAAACGAATCACTGCAGGTTTACCGCGTAAATCCGTATCACCTTCATCCAACAACTGATAACGCCCCGCTATTGCAATCAGTTCGGCATCCAATGAACGACAGAAAATACGTGCGTTCGTATCCCCATGAACACCCGCCAACACACGACCGCGCAAAGCCCCATAGACATGAACAGAACCACTCGCCATGACCTCAGACCCTGCACTCGTGTGCGTCAACAACACCGCGTCACCTTCATCTACAAACACCTGCTGACCAGAGCGAACAGGCTTTTCGATAATACGGCTAATTGTCGCTTTTTCTTCTGAAACTTGCGCTTGAATCTCAGAGTCACCATCAGTCTTTGCAGACTCATCCGGCTTGCTAGATTCTTTACCAGATGGCTTGGATGTCGACTTTTTAGGCCCTGCCCGTAACACAGGCCACCCAGACTTAGTAACCATTGCCTGCTGTTCAGGTTCAATGCCACGCACCCCAACAGGTACAAACATTAAATCGGTTAAACACGCCTTAAGCCCTTTCAAATCAAGCTTCTTCAAGTCATCAGTAATGCTACTGCAATCCACAACAACAGGGCTATTCAAAAAGAATGCAGGCACTTCATCACGCTTCGCTTCAATCTGCTGGCTTATTTCCTTTAAATCAGTACTTTGAAGATGCAAAACATTCAGCATCGACATTTCACCTTTTAGCTCCATTACGGCATCGCTCACATTACAGTCCTTGTTCTATATTTCGTAGCTCCCGATAATAGCCCATTTAATATCGCAACTCACTGCTTATAAGCGTACAATTAGCGCTTTTTTAGCCCTACCACGCTATGCCTACTCCAACACTAAACCCAGTCTATCCGTCCAAATCCAATAATCTTATTCATTGGGGACAACTCCACGGTTCAGCTCAAGACCTACTGATCGCTAACGCCGCCCGCGAGTTTCAAGGTTTAATCGTTGTTGTGACACCCGACACGCATAGCGCCTACCTAGCAGAATCACACATTCGCTTCTTCTCAGGGTTAGAAAACGTACACATATTTCCAGACTGGGAAACGCTGCCTTACGATGTTTTTTCACCGCATGAAGAGCTCATTTCTCAGCGACTAAAAACACTGCATCAGCTACCACGCACACAAAAAGGCGTGCTAATCGTCCCTATTTCCACACTAATGCAACGGATAGCACCGGTTGATTACATCAACCAACAAGCATTACTACTGAAGAAAGGCGACAAGCTCGACATCGACGCATTCCGGCAACAACTTGAAGCGTCAGGTTATCGCCACGTTACACAAGTGTATGAGCATGGTGAATATAGTAGTCGCGGCTCGTTAATCGACCTTTACCCAATGGGTGCAGACCAACCGATACGTATTGACTTATTCGACGATGAAATCGACAGCCTGAGAACATTCAGCACTGAAGATCAGAGAACCATTGACCACATAGAAAAAGTTGAACTGTTACCCGCTCATGAATTCCCAATGAGCTCAGAAGGTATCAGCACCTTTAGAAAAAACTATGCCGAACAGTTGGGCGGCGACTTGTCACGTAGTTTGATCTACGACAACGTGACACAAGGGAATCCACCGGCTGGTATCGAATATTATCTACCGTTATTTTTTGACCATACCGCTACACTGTTTGACTACTTACCTGAGAAAACACTGGTTATTTATAACGGTGAAATCGAAGTGTCTGCTGAGCAGTTTGAAAAGAAAATTTACGAACGTCATGAACAACGTCGTCATGATATTGAACGCCCTATTTTACCGCCTGAGCGTCTATTCCTCAGCGCAGAAACGGTGTTCGCTCAACTGGCCAATCTACGTCGCGTTGAAACATCACGCTTCGAGCAGTTAAAAAACAGTCATAACTACCCGCTAAAAACATTACCATCCATGTTGATTCAAGCGCGGAGTGAATCACCGTTGATGCTATTGCAGCAATTCCTAAAACAACATGCAGGTCGCTTGTTGTTTACAGCGGAGTCAGCAGGTCGTCGTGAAAACCTAATTGGCCTGCTGCGCGATAACCATTTCGCAACAAAAACGGTTCCCAGTTGGCAAGAGTTTATCGACGGTACCGAACACTTTGCGGTCACTACCGCGCCACTTGAAGATGGTTTATGGATTAATAATGCCGACGACCCAACACAGTCGCTAGCCATTATTCCAGAAGGCATGATCTTTGGTCAGCAGGTACAACAAAAACGTCGTCGCCGTAAACCAACGCGTGACTCTGATGCCATCGTTCGTAACCTTACCGACCTAACGGAAGGCTCACCTGTTGTTCACGAAGAACACGGTGTCGGTCGATACTTAGGCATGCAAAAGCTCGACGCTGGCGGAATTACTCAAGAATTCATTACGCTAGAGTACGCTGACAAAGCCAAGCTTTATGTACCCGTGTCATCGCTTCACCTCATTAGTCGTTACACCGGTACTAGTGCTGACAAAGCACCGCTACACAAACTCGGGAATGATCAATGGGATAAGGCACGTAAAAAAGCCGCACAAAAAGCCCATGACATCGCTGCTGAGTTATTAGAAATCCATGCTCACCGTGCCGCGCAACAAGGTCATGCGTTTCCGTTTAATGAAATTGAATACAACATGTTTTCAGAAGCCTTTGGCTTTGAAGAAACACCTGACCAAGCCACCACTATCGAAGCCGTCATTGACGACTTATGTGCGGCTCGTCCAATGGATCGAGTGGTCTGTGGTGATGTTGGTTTCGGTAAAACCGAAGTGGCCATGCGTGCCGCTTTTGTTGCCGCTAACGGTGGCAAGCAGGTAGCGATGATCGCTCCGACAACCTTGTTAGTACAACAGCACACGCGTAACTTCCAAGATCGCTTTGCTGATTGGCCGTTTGAAATAGCCTCTCTGTCACGTTTTGGAACCGCTAAAAGCACCCAAAAAACACTCGACGACCTCGCTAACGGCAAGATCAATATTGTTGTCGGTACGCACAAACTCATCCAAGGTAACGTCGCCTTTAAAGACTTAGGTCTTGTGATTGTCGATGAAGAGCATCGTTTTGGTGTACGCCATAAAGAACAGCTGAAAAAGATGCGCGCCAACGTGGACATGTTAACCATGACCGCAACACCGATTCCGCGTACCTTGAATATGTCACTGTCAGGCCTGCGTGATCTCTCGATTATTGCTACTCCTCCTGCTGCTCGTCATGCGATTAAAACCTTCATTAATGAGTGGGATAAAGCCACCATTCAAGAAGCTTGTGCCCGTGAGTTGTCACGTGGTGGACAGGTTTATGTGTTGCACAATGAAGTAAAAAGCATTGCTAAGATGGCAGAAGACCTACGCGCCATGCTGCCCGATGCATCGATTCGATTTGCTCATGGCCAAATGCCTGAGAGCGAGTTAGAAGGCATCATGAAAGACTTCTACCACCAACGATTCCAAATACTGGTAGCGACCACAATCATTGAAAGTGGTATCGACGTTCCGACGGCCAATACTATCTTGATCAACCGTGCTGACAAGCTTGGTTTAGCGCAATTACACCAGCTACGTGGTCGTGTCGGTCGTTCACATCACAAAGCTTATGCTTACCTGATCGTGCCTAACCGCAAGAACTTAACCAATGATGCGAAGAAGCGTTTAGAAGCACTGGAGTCTTTGGAAGACTTAGGTGTTGGTTTCACGCTGGCGTCGCATGACTTGGAGATTCGTGGTGCGGGTGAGTTGTTGGGTGATGATCAAAGTGGACAGATTCAAGAGATCGGTTTCACTATGTACAACGACTTACTTGAACGTGCGGTTAAGGCGCTGAAAGCGGGTAAATTGCCAAGTCTTGATGTTGGTGGTGGTAAGCAGACGACGGTTGATTTGGGTGTACCTGCGCTGATCCCTGATGACTACTTACCTGACGTTCACAATCGTTTGATTTTGTATAAGCGTATTGCGAGTGCGGAAGATGCTGAGTCACTGAAAGACTTGCGGATTGAAATGATTGATCGCTTTGGTATGCTACCTGAGCAGACGAATAACTTGTTTGAAAGTACGCGTTTGAAGCAGATTAGTCAGGAGCTTGGGATTCTTAAGCTTGAGTTGGCGGCTGAAGGTGGGCGCATTGTGTTTAATGCTGCGCCGAATATTGACCCGATGAAGTTGATTCAGTTGGTTCAGAAGCGACCTTGGGAGTTTAAGCTGACTGGGCAGGATAAGATTAATTTTGAATATCCTGAGTCTACGGTTGAGCAGCGGGTTCAGTGGATTAAGCGGCTGTTTAATGACATTAAGGTTGATGGGTAGTCGTTGACTGCGAACCAGTATTAACCTCACTACGCCGACGCGCTTTGCGCGAAAGGACTTCGTGAGGTTAATACTGGTTCTTGTTTTGGTGGAAAGTACTGAAAGTTGGGAGAGTTGATTTGATCCACATAGTTTTAGATACAAATATTTACCGAAACAACCCTGCAAGAGATAACTTGGATTTCAAAGCACTTGAAAGGCTTTCCAACGCTGACTTAATTTGCCTACATATTCCTTATATTGTTCTACGTGAGTTCCAAACCCAACAACGAGATATTTATAACAAAGACTTAGAAAAATCCGTTAGTGGACTGAATAACCTCTCTAGAAGGCTCTTAGATGAAGACATTCTAAAAAAGCTTACCTCAATAAAAGAAGAGCTTGAGCAAGAGTCAGAAAAAATTCTTTCTAGTGCAGAACACCAAATAACTAGCTGGGCTAGTAATATTGGAGCCAAATTACATCCATTATGCTTGGATCAAGCAAGCTTAGCTTTAGAAGCATACTTTCAAGGAAAGCCACCACTAAAGTCAGTAAAAAAACGCGAAGATATTCCCGATAGCTTTATCGTCCAGTCAATCTTTAAACTTCACAATGATCACAACTCAATTCATGTTGTAGCAAACGATAGAAAAGTCAGGGAAGCTTTTACTGATACAAAAACTATTAACACTTATAGCAGTCTTGCCGAACTAATTGAAACTGACCAAATTCAAAACGAATTAAAAGAAGCAGATTTAGTAGATAACCTTGGTATATTAGTCACCGCTTTAGAACAGTTTGAAGACGAAAACACCGCAATCAAACAATTCCTTTCAAATAATATTGGCGAATACCTTGTCGGGAAATCATTCTATGAATTATCAATACAAGATGACGATAATGAAGTAACCATACTCAGCTATAACGAAGCAGATAATATTCAATTAGAGGTTCCTGAAGCTAAATATTACGGTAATGGACAATTTGGGGTTCCTTTTCAGTTAAGAATTATAGTCAGTGCTTTTTTCTATATCCTCAAGTCTGAATATTACTCTCGAGATATAGAAAGAGAACATTTACCATCTGTATCCGACCACAATACACACTGTTTTGAGGCCGAAGATGAGTTTGAATTAAGTATTTCTGGCTTGGTCTCGATAACAATCAAAAGAGATGACCTTAATATCAGTGAGCTAGCCAATAACATTATGGAAGATTCCTTAAAGATAGATGAGATATCTAATATCGAAGTCGACTAACAAGGTAAACCCAGACTAGAACTTTCATAACTGTCACACATCCGAAACACAACTCCCTTACAATATCGCCCATTCATTTACATAAAGGGTTACCCCAATGGCAAACATCGGTATCAACGGCTTCGGTCGAATGGGTCGCTTAGGCGTTCGCGTAGCATGGGATAACCCAGCATTCAACTTCGCACAAGTAAACGAAACCTCAGGTAACGCAGCAACCTCTGCTCACCTCCTGAAGTTCGACTCAGTACAAGGTACATGGCCTATCGACTGCGAAGCTGATGAAACCAATATGATCATCGCTGGCAACGCGATTGCCTACACCTCTAACGAAACAATTGCCGAGACTGACTGGTCAGGCTGCGACATCGTGCTGGAGTGTACGGGTAAGTTCCGCAAGGTTGAGGAGTTACAAGCTTACTTTGACCAAGGTGTGAAGAAAGTCATTGTTGCAGCCCCTGTCGATGGTGCATTGAATATCGTTTATGGAGTTAACGACGACTTATACGATGCAGAGGCTAACCACCTACTGACAGCAGCATCTTGCACCACAAACTGCCTAGCGCCTGTGATTAAAGTGATTCAGGAAAAAGTGGGGATCAAGCATGGTTCGATGACGACCATTCATGACATCACCAACACCCAAACTATTATCGATAAAGGCCATAAAGACCTACGTCGTGCTCGTGCCTGTGGACAGTCGCTTATTCCGACAAGTACCGGTTCTGCTAAAGCGATTACTAAGATATTCCCAGAGCTTGAAGGCAAGTTAAATGGCCTTGCGGTACGTGTGCCACTGCTCAATGCTTCGCTAACTGACCTTGTGTTAGAAGTTGAGCGTGCAGTAACGGCTGAGGAGATTAACGGCCACTTTAAAGAAGCCTCGGAGACTTACCTAAAGGACATTTTAGGTTACGAAGAGCGTCCGTTGGTATCGGTTGATTACAAAGGTGATCCGCGTTCTTCGATCATTGACGCGCCTTCAACGATGGTCATTAACGATACACAGCTAAAGATTTACGCGTGGTATGACAACGAATGGGGTTATATGAATCGCATGATGGAGTTGACTGATAAGGTCGCTAAAACGCTATGAAAATAGCCCGTATTAGTCGTAAAGGTAATACGGGCATTTATAATTTTACTTAACGTTAGTTTCTTCTAACTTTTTCATGACTATTCTAGTACTACTACCAAGTCGTTTAATGGCGCGACTTAACGCACCAATTTCATCTTTTCTATCGGTGTACTCAATCTCACTATCTAGTGCACCTCTGCTGTATTCAGAGGCAACTTCCGTCAGCCTTACCAGCGGCGAAGTCATGCTTTTTATCATATAGATAATAACAGGCAATATAATAACGAAAAATGCCAGCAATAATACAACCGACCATTTAACTAAAAAGCTATTAGAAAAATCATTCATAGTGGTAAAGATCGCTGCTTCTTTTTCTTTTATATCGTCAATGTAAACGCCTGTTCCTATAGAGTATGAGCTTTTAGGAATCATACTTATATAAGATAGTTTCGGCTGATTTCCTTTCCCTGGCTTATCCCAGTAATACTCAACAAACCCTCCACCTGATTTTGCCGCTTCATCTAAGGCTTGAATCAACAAAAAACCATTGGCATCTTTTAGGTTAGTTAAATCTTTCCCTTCAAGCTCAGGTTTTATCGGATGAAAAAAGTTAACGCCGCCTTCGTATATAAAGAAGTAACCTGACTTGTCAGGGAGAAAACGTGCGCCTTTAGAAAGAGTTGAATACGTTTTATATATTTCGTCCTTATCCGTCATACCTTCTGTAGCAGCAGCTAACGTTGAAGCCATTACATCAACGATATCTTTCAGCTCGCTCTTATGCCCAGCGAGTACTTCTTTACCCGCACTCTGTATCCCAATATCTCTAATTTGGTTGGACATTTTATGATATCCAACACCTGTCAAAATTGTAAATAGTATGAGTACGCAAACAAGCACGATAACTTTCACACTAAAGTTGAAATTTTTCCACATAAGTTGAACCAAGGATTAAGATTTTGAAACTAGCCATATAGTCACTATATTCTATCAATATAGCACCACCTACAGGATGAATATATAAAGACTTAACCCAGAAAAACTAGATAGTATTACCACACTAATGAATGACTTTAAATAAAACATAATAAAATGCTCCTTATGATCTGTTGTGGTCAACTAAAACTGGCCACCTCTTTAGAGGTTAATCCAAATTTTTCTTCTGCCATTATTGGCGATAGCCCGCCATTGTTAGCATGTGGGCGGTAACGATTATAATACTGATTAATGTATTGAGTAATCGCCTGAGCACCTTCGTTAAATGAAACGTAACCTGATTTTGGCATCCACTCGGTTTTAAAGCTTCTAAAGAACCGTTCTACGGGTGAATTATCCCAACAGTTTCCTCGTCGGCTAAGGCTTTGCCTCATGCCAAAATGCCACAGGCATTGACGGTACGCCTTACTGGTGTAGTGGCAGCCTTGGTCACTATGAAATAGAATACGTTTAGGTTTCCTTCTGCTTTCATAGGCCATTCTTAATGCCTTTTTTGTCAGTTCGCTATCTGGGCTTTTACTGGTAGCAAAGCCAACGATACGCCTTGCATATAAATCAATGACCACTGCAAGATACAACCAAGTTGAACCCGACCAAATATAAGTGACATCACCCGCCCAAACTTGATTTGGCTTGCTCGGCTGAAACTGCCGATTAAGCACATTTGGTATGCTTAGGTGTACTTTTTCTGCCTTTGCGTAGCGGTGAGTAGGTTGCTGGCGACTCACTAGAC
>NZ_QGKL01000035.1 GCF_003172895.1 Leucothrix arctica
GAAACAGTTTTAGATGGTTTGCACCAGTAACGGTAAATACTTCGGTTGACCGCCAATACTCGACATAAACGGCTGACACTGTGGCTCTCTTGCTGCTGACGGATCAGCGCAAACCTTTGATTGAGTCCTGCATCAAGAGAGCTGAAGCCTTTTTTAGGATGTCGTTATCGCCTTCCAACCGTTTGATTTTACGTTCAAGCTCACGAATTTTAAGTTGATCAGAGGTCAGTGGTGCAGCGCTAGAAAGCTGACCGTTACGCGCTTGTTTAAGCTGTCTTGCCCATTTATCGACCGTCGATTTTCCTAATCCTAAACTCTCTGAGACGTCCTTAACATTGCGCCCTTTATCGACGACCTCTTGAGCAACTTCAAGGCGGAACTCGGGTGAGTAGGTTGGTCTGGTTCGTTTTGTCATATTTACACCTGCTTAGTTAAAGTGAGTTTATCACCTCTAATCAGGTGGCCAAATTTAGTGTGCCACTACACAGAGAGCGACATCGAAAAAGTCGTAGCTATTACAAGGCGTCCTGTCGAATACAAGTCTGACAAAATCGTCAATGAAGTGGTTAACTTTGATGAGCTGGAAAAGCACAGCGACATTTTTAGAGGAGACATCCTTTTTTCATGTCTTGGGACAACGGCTAAGCAAGCGGGGTCTATCGCAAATCAAAGGAAGGTCGATTTTGAATACCAGTATCAAGCAGCAAAAACCGCATCTGAAAACGGGATAGGTCATTACGTTCTGGTTTCATCTAGCGGTGCCGACGCAAGCAGTAGAAGTCCGTATTTAAAAATGAAAGGTGAGTTAGAGGATGAGGTTTCATCGTTAGCTTTCCAGCGGATAAGCATCTTACAACCTTCACTCCTTATCGGAGAGCGTGAGAGCTTTCGCTTAGGAGAAACGCTGGGGAGTTGGATATTGCCATTATTATGTAAACTGCCATTCCTTAAAAAATACCGTCCGATATCTGGCGATGAAGTTGCTAAGAAAATGGTATCGGTAAGCTCATCGGCAGGTAACTCCAATGAAACATATCGTCTCGATGAGCTTTTTCTTAGTTAGTAGAGCGAAATACGACAGGCTATCATCTGTAAAAAGAGCTTATTTGCGACGTTATAAAAACAGTTAGTTAGTACATCATGGCTGAACGATGATCTTGAATCTACCATGTTTGAGTTATGAACGGGATTTAAAACCTATAGCTAATAATTTGTATTATATTACCCCTAATCAAACAGAGAAAATCGTTATGAACATTGACCTTATCCCCTATCTGCCTGAACTAATTTCGGTCAGTATTATTGCTATTTTTATGGCCATTAGTCCGGGGGCTGATTTTGTCATGGTGACAAGAAACAGTGTTTTTTATAGTAGGAAGGCAGGTTTATATTCTGCGCTTGGAGTGAGTTTAGCCATTTGGATACATGTTGCTTATTCTATAGCGGGTTTAGCGATTATTATTTCTAACTCCATCGTTCTGTTTTCTATCATAAAATACTTAGGTGCTGCATATTTGATCTATATCGGATGGAAAACTCTTCAGTCAAAGTCTAATGTAGATATGGAGCGTCAGCTTGACAGTGAAGGGCTATCAAACGTTGCTGCATTTAAAATAGGCTTCATAACAAATGCGCTAAACCCAAAAACGACTATCTTTTTCCTTAGTATCTTTACACAGGTTGTTAACCCTCAAACTCCTGTGTGGTTACAGGTCGTCTATGGCGCCATTATTTCACTATCTCATTTACTATGGTTTTGCTCAGTCTCTATCTTTCTGAGTCAGCCAGTCTTGTTAAAAAAATTCCATACTTATCAAAATGCTATTGAAAAAGTAGTTGGAAGCCTTTTAATAGGTTTTGGGCTTAAAGTAGCTATGACTAGTAATGACTAAAAAGATGGTTAAAAGCCACAGACTAGGTAGGTTGAGCTCCGCTACCTTGGATTAGTAGATAGTTGCTTATAGGCTGAATACAACAAAGAAATAGACTCTGAGACAACTAGTAACGTGAAAAATGGACTGTGTGGGTTAGTGATGCTGCGCAAGAAACGAGATAATGCTCTACCCGCACCGTCAATGGCTCCACGTATGAATATCGAAGAGTAGTACGGGATGTGTTAGATCATTCAGCAGTAATTAACTTAAACAGGAAAATGCAATGAGCGTAAATGTAATATTAGAAGTTCAATCAAAGCCTGAAAGTATTGATGAGTTGAAATCAACCTTTGAAAAAATCCTTCCCGACACTCGTAGCTATGATGGCTGCTTAAGTGTAGAGGTTATGGTCAATCAAAATAACCCTTTAAATATCATGCTTTTTGAGGTTTGGGAATCGCGTGAAAAGCAAGAAAAGTACTTTCAATGGCGAGGTGAAACAGGTGCATTAGACGCTTTAGGTGCCATTTTATCTCAGCCAGCTAGCCTTCAATTTTATGATAATTTAAGTATCTAAAATTTATAGCCTGAGGGTTAAGCAATGCTCTAATCCTAAATCAACGAAGCGCTGTCTGTATTGACGTTGGGCATAAAAAAAGCAGCCACAAAGGCTGCTTTCTCATACCACTAAATCACTCATCAAGACGTGATCTTAAGCACTGGCAGTTTCCACTGTCTCATCAACTGCTTTCACAAGCAGCAAACCAACAGCCATTACAATACCACCACACAGTAGGAAGATCGCGCGTCCCCACAGTGGGTTAGGCAGTAAGAACATCGCCATGATCGCAACACCTGCAATAGCAATCAACGTACCCAACATCTTACGCTGCTTGTTATCAAGCTTCTGCTGCTCAGTACCTTCAGACACTAGCGGTGTCGCAAGGTTATTAAAGAACAGATCAACGTTCTTCTCACGCTCATCTGACAGCTTCTTGTAGAACAGCGTAGAAAGCATGAAGAAACCACCGGTAAACACGATGTGAGACATCAAACCAATCGCAACTTTAATATCAGACCATTCACGCTTAGTGAGCTCTTCAAGACTGAATAGGTTTGAAACCATCTCTGATGTGATTAGGAAACCTACTACATAAGAAACGATACCACCGACTAGCAGCGTACCCCAGCCAGCCCAGTCCGGCGTCTTACGAATGAAGAAGCCTAAGAATGCAGGGATAGTCATTGGGAAGCCGATGAGTGCACCGATATACATCATCGCGTCAAATAAGCTCAGACCCTTGAGAGAGTTAATGAACAGTGCGACTAAAATGATCAGAATACCGAATACAGTAGACGTAACTTTAGAGACAAATACTAGCTCATTTTCTGATGCGGCAGACTTACGAATAATCGGATCGTAGAAGTTCTTAACAAAGATACCTGAGTTACGGTTAAGACCTGAGTCCATTGATGACATCGTTGCAGCAAACATCGCCGCAATCAGTAGACCAACCATACCAAGAGGCATGTACTCTTGTACGAAGTATAGGTATGCAAAGTCAGCAGCCTTACTTCCAGCATCAGGGTATATCGTAGCAAGATCAACACCTTGACCGGCAACAAACCAGCTTGGTGTAAACCAGATCAAAGGACCCATTGTCATAAGAATACACGCAAGTAATGCGGCTTTCTTTGCGTTTTTAGAGTCTTTTGCAGCAAGATAACGATAAGAGTTCAACATGTTATTAGTGATGCTGAACTGCTTGAAGAAGATGAAAATAGCCCAAATACCAAAGATGCTGAAGTAGTTCAGGTTGTTACCTGCTAGGAAGCTACCGCCTTCATCAAGTGGGAAGTTGTTAATGATCTCAGTGATACCGCCACCTTGAACCATCGCAACCACCGCACAGGTAATTGTTACTGCCATGATGATAACCATCTGCATAAAGTCAGATGCGATAACCGCCCAAGAGCCGCCTGTCACAGACATAAGCAATACAACAAGACCCGTCACAACGATGGTCGTCATCATATCCACACCAAAGATGCTTGATGCGATGATCGCGAGCCCGTTAAGCCAAACACCCGCAGAGATCATGCTTGTAGGCATGCTCGACCACGTGAATACTTGCTCATTCGTATTACCAAAGCGCATGCGAATGGCTTCAATGATGGTAACAACACGCAGCTGACGAAACTTCGGTGCAAAGTACACGTAGTTCATCAAGTAACCAAATGCATTGGCAATGAAGATAATCGCGACAGCAAATCCATCGTTGTACGCTTTACCTGCAGCACCTGTGAACGTCCACGCACTAAACTGTGTCATGAATGCAGTTGCACCCACCATCCACCAAAGCATGTTTCCGCCACCACGGAAGTAGTCACTTGTGGTTGTGGTGAACTTTCTGAACATCCACCCGATAGCTATCAAAAATAGGAAGTACATTCCTACTATGATCGTATTTAAATCCATTATCTATTCCTTGTTAGGGTCGTAAGTTTTGGAGGGGATTAAAGCAGAGCAAATGCTCCTGACCATGTGTACGCCTTTCCACCAAACTCGACGCTGTGTGTGGCTAGCTGCGCGTCTCCTTCTTGGTTAGAAATACCGTACTCATAGGTGTTGTCTGTTGTGGTCTTTATGCTAACAACGGTGGCTATATCGTTGTCGCCCACAACCTTGACTGACTCAACTAAACCACGAGCATCAGTTGATGCTTCGAAGCTTTCGTTGCGATAGCCGTGTGTCTCAAGTACCGATGCAAAGACATGATCTTTACCTGATTGGCGTAAGATAAATGCAGGCTCAGTGCGTAGGTTGAAGTCAGGATCATTTGCGCCCAATCGTGCAAAAATCACTTCACTACCAGCGACTGCGCTGCTGATTAAAGAGTAATAGCTGTTGCCGTGTAACCAGCTCACTAGCGAGCCATTATCTGTTTTTCCAGAGCCAACATTGAACAGGTGCTGATAACCATTATCTTCACCCAGTGGCTTCCAGATAGTCTCAGCATCGTACTCAAAATCAGTACGCATGATCTGACCAGAGTGGTGTACGGGTAAGTCGTACTGGTGCTCAACGTCAGACTTAATGCGGTATATGTCGATAACTAACGGCTTCTCGAACTCTTCGATATCCGCCATGATCACGCTACGCTGCATATCAATGCCATCGTAGTAGTCTGAAATAGAGCCGCTCATGCCTTGCAGTTTTTGATCATCTGCAACGAAGAAGTGCTTCTTTCCAAACTTAGTTTCAGCAAGTGCTGTGTTGAAATGGTTCTGTGTTTTCTGGTCAACGACAACCGTATTGTGTGCAACGGTTTGCTTGCAGTAAGACTTATTTTCTGGAATGTAACGACCACCAAACTTAGGCTCAATATTTACCCAGCGACCATAACCATAGTCGTGTAGTACTTCTTGGCCACGGTTAAATACGCTCAGGTGTAGTCCGTCATAATGACCGTGGTCTAGTGCTGAGTGATACTGGTGATCACTACCGTGCTGACCAAACCAGATCAGTGCCATGGTGTCGTCATCTTTTTTGTCACGGTGACGTAGAATGCTTACGCCGCCTTTTTCACCTTTTGGCCCATCCGTTAGGAATATGCTACCCCAGTTAAACGGCTTAATGTCTGTTGCACTTTCAACTGCATCAGACAGCGTTTTTCCAGCGGCATGTACCCAGACATTTTGCTGGTGGTTTGCCATGCTAAGAAGCGTGTCGTTTTTCTCATAGCGGTGGTAGCAAACGCTAGTCGCCATAATCACGCCTTCATCATCAATACTGATCGACTTAGAAGAATCATTTAGCGCAGGTAATGTACCGTCAGGGAATGCCGTTGCGAACACTGCATAAGAAGTTGTCTTGATCACAGAGTCGTTAAACTTATAGATCTCTAACTCAGGCTGGCGACGCTCGATTGACTCTGCAAACAAGTAAATAGGTCGCAGTGAGAAACGGTGGTAGTACGGGCCTTCCATGTAATAGCCGTCTGGTGAAAATAGCTGGTCTAGTTGCGCCAAGAAGCCACCGCTGACCTTGTCTAGTTTCAAGCCGTACAGTGCTTTATCAACGGACGCTTGGTCGTTGATTGCATAGCCACAAATACCAACGGCTGCAACCGCCCAAAGACCGTGGTTATGTACGATGTCGAAGTCATGTGCATAAGTCACTACGAACATTTCGATCATGTGCTTAAACAAGTCGTCTTCAATATGACGCTTTTGTTCTTCTGATAGCGTGTGGTAAATGCAGCTGTAGGCGCATGATGAGTACAGCATCCACATGTTTTCATTCAATGTTTGGTGGAACAACTTACCCGGAGGGTTAGTGTCACGACTAACATTACTTTCAAGAGTAGGGTAGACCGTTGCATAGGCCGTTAACATATCAACGATATAATCACGGTACTTTGTCTCTTCCGTGATTAGAAATAAACGACCTGCAGTATCGATTTGCATGTAGTTTTCTTTATGACGGTTATGCTCATAACCACCACCTTCACCATGGCCAGGTACTTCGATTCCCACTTCTGCCATGTATGTGTCGACTTTCTTAATGTCACGGCTCAGTGCTTCGCCTAGTAAGCTTGTTTTGCCAAGCTCTTTGCGCAACTCAGCTGCCTCTTCAAAGTTCATTAATAGAGGTTGATAACTCATGCTAATTCTCCTATTGGGCGATGCTGAGTTGTTAAGAACAACGGCCTGCCAAGTAATGTGTGACGATTATTAAAGACAAATAGCTCAGGTAAACGATTGATTAGAAGCGCTTAAATAGCTTTTTCTGACTTTTGGGGTATGTTTATACTGCTTTTCTGTAGCGACAATGTTGTAAACATTTGTAATGTAACTTTCTACAGAGAGCATAATTCTGATGGGGATAATACTAGGAAAATCTAACCGAGCGTTAATATTTTATAAACTAATATATTAGTTTTTTAGATCCGAACTAGGCTTGGAGTGTTTCTTGGTGTTTTTGTTTTTACCGACTTATGTGTTCAATTGTTGTTATTTTTGCAGTTAGTTGGTTTTAAATGGCTATAAGTTTATTTATTTTTAGTTGGTAAGTAGTCAATTTATTTTTCGGCGGAAGGTATGGGAATGGTGTTCGATGGTTTATCTGGGAGCTAGTATCTTAGATTTATAGGGCCTGATGGCCTCTAAATGTACCTAAAATATTGTAAATAATTGTTCTTGGGCGAGCTAGAGTAAACCTATTGTGGTAATCGCAAAGTAACCAGATCAGTTCCTACGACGATGTTGCCGCTGAAACCACGTTTTCGTTTTTAGGGAATTAATACGAGTTTCTATTAAATAAGACACCCGTTAAATGATAGTCATAACACTAAAAGACACCCATAAAAAACATAATAAGTGCTATATTTACTGAGTTAGAGACTATTTAGGTTTGGTATATGTACCGTCATCAACTCCAACTTCTTGAGAACTGGTTACAGAAAAAAAACAGAAAGCCACTGATTATCAGAGGAGCGCGTCAAGTGGGTAAATCGACGCTAGTTGAGTTGTTTGCTCAGAGAAGTGAGATGGTTTTGCAGAACGTCAACTTGGAGCGTTTTCCAGAGCTAAATGACGTTTTTGCGACTAAAGACCCAGACAAAATTATGGCTCAGATTGAGTTTTTGCCGGGTATGCCAGAGACCAATGATGACCTTTTGTTATTTTTAGATGAGATTCAATCTGTACCAGAAGCAATTCCAGCTTTGCGTTATTTTTATGAAGATAAGCCCAAGCTACCCGTCGTTAGCGCAGGATCGTTGCTGGAGTTTGCTCTGAGTGAACATCAGTTTTCCATGCCTGTTGGACGTGTCCAGTACTTACATATGGGGCCAATGACGTTCAGTGAGTTTCTCTTGGCAGTTGGGGAAGACAGATTAGCCAAGTTGATTATGACTTACCAGTATGGCGATAGCATTCCTGACATTGCAAACAAGCGCCTGTTGGAATTACTTCGCAGTTACTATTTTGTGGGAGGCATGCCAGAAGCTGTTCAAGTCTTTGCTGAAACGAAAAGCTACCGTGAAGTCAGTGATGTGCATAATTCGATTATCGACACCTATCGAGATGACTTCCCCAAATATGGGGGATCTCGCAATCTTAATCGGATGCTAAATGTATTTAACTTTGCGGCCAGAAATGTGGGCGCAAAAGTAAAGTACTCCAATATTTCAGCACAGGACCAGAGCGCAACGCTAAAGAAAGACTTAGAGCTGCTAATGATGGCGAGAGTGATTAGTAAAGTGGTTCACAGTCATTGCTCTGGCTTACCATTACAAGCAGATATGGAAGAAAAGGTCTTCAAATTACTGTTTTTGGATGTTGGACTAATGAATGCCATAAGCGGCTTGAACTGGCGTGTGATTTCTCAGTTAGATGAAATGAAGCTAATCAACGAAGGTACGATGGCTGAGCAGTTTATTGGACAGCACCTGCAAGGGATTTTGTCTGATACACCGAATCGGGAGCTCACTTACTGGCTTAGAGAAGGCCGTGCGTTGAATGCCGAAGTGGATTTTGTGATTGGTTTACAAGGTCAAATTTTGCCTATTGAAGTTAAGGCAGGTGCTACTGGCAGCATGAAATCGCTGCATCAATTTATGGGTGAAAAAGGGGGCGATCTAGCGATTCGTTTTGATGCTAGTTTACCGGGGGAGTTTGAGGTGAATACGACTATTCGCAGAGGTAATGAGTCGAAGCCAGTGAAATACCGACTTTTGTCATTACCTATTTATTTGGTGGAGCGGTTGGATGAGGTTATTTCGTCTCAAGCTTGAAATTAAAACCTCACAGTTCTTTAGGGGAGTGATTTAGATGAGGTAGTTTACTATCTGGCTTATACTGGCTTAAAAGTCATCTAGAATAACCATATGTAAAAACTTCTGGCCATGAGGCACTGTCTATACAAGTATTCTCAGATTTTTTATATCTACTATGCTTCTGAAATCTGTGACTTGTGTCTCACGAAGGTCCAGTGTTGTAAGGTTGGGTAGGTTTGCAATGCTTCTGATATCAATAACTTTAGTGCCACTAAGGTTTAATGATGTCAATTTGGTTAGAGTCTCAAGGCTACTGATATTACTTACTGGGGTATTACTAAGGTTCAATGATATTAGGTTTGTTAGAGTTGAAAGTGGGGTGATATCTCTAATTTTAAAACCAGAAATATCTAATGACGTCAGTTTCGTGAGGTGACCAAACACATTCGTCATGTAGCCAGTAGGGTTTCGAGCAAACTTTATGGATTGTACAATGCTTTGTCGAACACCGTGTCTAGAGTCTACAGCATAAGCTTTTAATGTGTTATGTGCAGATTCAGAGCCGATCAGTGCAAGTGTTCTTATTGATGCAGCAGCTTCCTTCACCATCATTTTTCGATATTCTAAGTGTGGAACTACAAGATCACCAGCGATGGCTAATTGGGTAGCAGCAGCAATATTTTTTGGTGGAACAATTCTGCTTAGTCGCTCTGCTACTTTGACTTCTATTTCAGAGTTCTCTTCACCCGCGACGAGTAAGTCCAGAGCAGCAACGGAAACTAGATAAAGGGAGTGGTACTCTTCTGCGCTATCACCTCTAGCCAAAAGTTCCAAAATTAGAGCTGATGCTCGTTTCGGCGACAGGAGACCAGCTGCTAATATTACAACTTCACGCCACTGATCATTGTGGGCATTCTTCACAAGAGTTCCTAGATCATCTTCTTCTATCGCAGCTTTAGCAGCGAGATACTCCTGAAATGTTCGATGTGGGAAATCAATTTTTTGATGCGCTAATTGTCGGATGATACCAATGCGCTGCATAAAGAGTTTAGTGACCGCTTTTCCGTCGCAATCTTCCGGAGCGCGATTAAGTCGCTTTGAGTGACGTTGAAAACAATTTATTGTTTCTGTGGGTGTAGCTGTGGTTTTTTCATTACGAATCATCCACCATGCAAAATTTTGTAACAGACTTTCTTTCTGGCGTGTCCCCAATTTAACATAGTCTGTGGCATCAATACTTCGCTCTTCGTCTCTCCGCATGAACATTTCGATGCACAGATCATATAATTCAATTCTATCTGAAGGTAAGTTTTGAATTCTTTGTCGGTGTAACGCACATAACAAAGCACACAATAATGGACTTGTGGCTAGGCGACAAATTGCTGCGTTCTTGAGTAGCTTCGATTTCAGTGAGTCTGAGAGTTTTTGGAGTGCTAATTTTTCGTTGTCATTATTGGTTGTTTCTGCAACGGCAGCATGCCAGTGTTCGATGAATTCGTGAGTATCATCTAGACCCATGTCTTGCAACTCAGCATCAATAAACTTATCTGTATTTAGCCATCCTTCTTCAGCAGCATGAGGACGAGACGTAATCAGAAATCGCGACTTAGGGAATGATTCTGTCAAATCATTAAGCCATCGACGGACGTCGCCACGACGAACTTCAGCTACTTCGTCAAGACCATCTACTAAGATTAGAGCATTTCCCGACTGCAGTTTTTCATGAACCCAACGATCAGGCATGTTGCCAGCAATAGCTGTTGATGCCTCTTTTGGGAAATCTTCTGGAGCGGGTAGTTCACTATCGGAGAAGTTTCGCAATTTAATCAGAAAGGGTACGCAACCATTTAATTCAGCAAGATTTCCTTCCAATCTGCGAGCAGCTGCGAAAACGGCAAACCATTGTAATAGTGTAGTTTTACCTGACCCCGCTGGACCTCTAACAAAGAGACGCTCGAACTGAGACAAAGCCTCGTCTGCTTGCATTGAGTCACGAATGTCAACTTGGTTTTCTTCTACCTCAGAATCCACGCTGAGGCGTTCAATCATCAGCGTCACGTAGGCAACACTAAGGTTGTATCGTCTGTTGGTTTCGTTTAGATCGACACCGAATAGCTCTAAATGGTCCCATCTACGGACGCAGGCACTGCGATAATCCGCTTCGAAGGCATCGCTCTGATCATTGACTATGCGATTCATACCTTCGATGACTTGTTCGGCCATTGACTCGGTACGTTTTAATAGTTCACTGCTGACTGCAGCGTCAAATTTCGGAAACGAACTACTCATATCCACAATGAGTTGTGAGGCGTGAGAAAGTACGCGGCGATAAATTACCTGTTCTGCTTCTGGAAAGATCTTGTTATCTGTATCTTTACCCGCTAAAGCAGGGTTACCACCTTGTGCACCAGTGCGTTCTAACAAGTAATTAACTAACCGATCCTTATCGAGATTTCGACCGACCAGAAGTTCGATATCGATAGGTGTATTGCTTAGTGTTTCTGCTGCAGCATTGGAGATGATTCTGAGGCGGCTTTCATCTACACCTTCAGTCTCCTTATGCAGCATTTTTTCGATACTATCGGCAGATAAGTCACGTATTTCATCAAATGTACGTTCCGTTTTTCGTCGACTGAGAACGTCGGGGACCTTTTTACTCAACAGGTCAGCTATGGTATTGCCCGCTGCATCTACAATTGCTGAGTCGTCTTCCAGCCAAAGTTTGAGAGTCGATTTGGCTACAGTTGCGCCAATGCCTGCAATAAGTGCTTCAATAAGTATCATAGTTCAATCGTACACAGAGAGGGACAGTAGTACAACGAATAAGCATGAAACTAAAGTTGCTTATAGATCATCCACAATAACAAGATGCAAAAACTCCGGTCCATGCGCGCCTTGTACCAAAACCCCTTCAATATCCGTCGTACCACTAGCCCCAGAAATAATACAGATATTACGAGGCGTCGTACCTTGCTTAGCAATGTCATTTGCAATCAGCGCGTAGTCATCCATAAACGCCAACACCTTCGACTTAGGCGCAGCCACCACCAAATACAGCGGTAGGAAGTTTAATAAAATCGGCATGTCCTTGCTTGAGCTAACAACAAACGACCCTGTCTCAGCGATACCGTATTCCGCTAAACAAACGCCCACCGTGTCATCTTCTATAATGTCAGCATTAATCCCAATACCGTTCCAATCCAGTGACTGCAACTGCTCAGTTTCTTGCACCTTAGCTACTTTTGGCAGCTTGTGCTTTGCGAAAAACGTTTTCACAGCATTTGGCAAGTCAGCTAAGGTCGCGATTCGCTCGCAACTAGTGCCTATGACCAGACCTTTTTCTACTCGCATTTCCAGCGCAATACTCGGGTCATCATGCAGTGCGGCAGGGCGTGCGTCTTCATTCAACGATAGCAACTCAAGTGCTTCTTTTTGAATAGCATCAATATTCGCAGGTGCAGTGGGTGAAGCTTGCTTTATCGCATCAAAAATCTTCTGCCTACTGATAGCTTCTTGTTGCTTATTCATTGCTGTTTCTCCGCCGTATTGCTCGATTTTCTCTGTTTTTTATACTGCTGCATGAAGGTTTTTGACTCTGGCGCAATCAAGTCACGGTTGCTCGTCCAACCACTGGTAAATGGCATAGATTGTATCCAGCCTTTGCGACTAAACAGTTTCATCATCACAACGCCCATCGAAGACGACAGCTGGAATAACTTAGGTCGACTCGCTAGCATCGCGTAAGCAGACACCACAAAACGGTTAGTTATTGGCTCGTACTTTTTTGACCAAGACTTTGCGCGAAGTGCGCGTAGCAACTTAGGCAGTGGGATATTGACAGGGCAGACTTCTTCACAGCGTCCATTAAGCGTGCAGGCGTGTGTTTGTTTATTAGCGACCTCTAAGCCTTCGATGTGAGGCGTCAGTACTGAACCCATCGGGCCAGGATAAACTGAGCCATACGCATGACCACCGATATGTTTGTAAACCACACAATGATTCATGCAAGCACCGCAACGGATGCAGCGCAGCATTTCTTCCATACCGTCAGCCAGCATTTTTGTGCGTCCATTATCGACGAGTACGATGTGTGACACTTCTGGACCATCTGCATCGCCTTCTCGTTTAGCCCCGTTGTGAAAGGTGATGTACTGGGTGATTTCAGCACCAGTTGCCGAGCGTGTTAGCAGACGAAGTAGGGGAACAGCATGCGCCATCGATGGAACGAGCTTCTCAATCCCCGCGGTTACTATATGTACTTTAGGCGGTGTGATGGTCAGCTCAGCGTTACCTTCGTTGGTGACCGTGCAAGACGAACCACTGTCTGCGAGTAGAAAGTTAGAGCCACTGATGCCAATATCAGACGTTAAAAATTTAGTACGTAAGTCACGACGTGCACTACGAACGAGGTCGATAATTTCTTCAGATTGAGTCGGTGATTTATGGTTGCTGCGGAACAACTTCACCACGTCTTCACGACTACGGTGCATGGCTGGCCACACGATGTGTGATGGTGGGTCGCCTGCAAGCTGGATAATATGCTCAGCTAAATCAGTCTCAATTCGCTCCATATCCGAATGATCAAGCGCATGAGATAAGCCGATTTCTTCGCCTAACATCGACTTACTGCGTGTGATTTTCTTTGCTTCATGCTGCTTGCAAATATCCATCACAATTTTGGTCGCTTCCTCACCAGTACTTGCCCAGTGAACAATCGCGCCCTGTGCTTTGGCGTTTTTTTCAAACTCCGCTAGGTAATGATCCATGTGTTTAATGACATGGTCTTTTATTTTCTGACCTTGCGTACGGGCATTTTCAAAACCGGGGAAGTTACTGACCGCTTCCGCACGTTTCGCATCCGCCTTGTCTGTGGTTCTACGAATGATGGCTTTTAAGTTTGGCTGGGCCAGCGCTTCGCTCACATTTTTGTAGAAGTTCTGAGGCTTATTTGCTTGCATCATTGCCTCCTGAGTTTTCCATTGCTTTATTTTGCATGGCTTCAGGACGTTGACCAGTGAGTAATTCAGCAGTGTGCAGAGTTTTAATTTCGGTATGACCTTCGCGGTTTAACTTACCCGCCATATTCATCAGGCAACCCATGTCGCCACCGAGTAAATAGTCTGCTTTTGTCGCGACGATATTTTCAGTTTTTTCACCAACAATGGCGTTAGATATGTCGGTGTATTTCACGCAAAATGTACCACCAAAACCGCAGCACTCGGTACTGGCAGTTAGCTGTTTATGCTCCAAACCTTCGACAGAGGACAGTAACTTTCGTGGTTGCTCATAAACACCCAATGAGCGTAAACCAGAGCAACTATCGTGGTAGGTATAAGACCCGTCGAGCGACACATTTTTTGGTTCGAAATCACATATATCAACCAGAAAAGACAGCAGTTCATGAGTGATGCTGGCAAGGTGTTCCGCTCTTGTTAACCATTCTGGTTGATCTTGAAAGACTTCCACAAAGTGCTTCTTAATCATTGATGCACAAGACCCCGACGGCACAACGAGGTAGTCGAAATGCTCAAAGTGCTGAATGACTTGTTTGGCAACTTGCCGCGTGCCTTCATCGTCACCTGAGTTAAACGACGGTTGGCCACAGCATGACTGTAGCTCGGGTACTTCAACGGAGCAGCCAGCTTCTTCGAGCAGTTGCACAGAGGCAAAACCAACGGAAGGGCGCATGGTGTTCACTAGGCAGGTAACAAACAGTCCAACTTTCTTGTCAGATATTTGTGAGTCTTTCGTATTCATCATGATTGGTCTCCAAGAACTTGAGTGTATTGAAGCGAGCGTATTTTCCGCGCCTCATCAGCATCTATTTCTTTGATCTTATCTTCAACAAATGCGAGGTGATTTTGTGCAGCACAACGCGCATCTTCAGGTCGGCCTTCCACCACTGCTTCCATCAATGCTTTGTGCTGCGCGCTAAGTGGGGCAAAGGTGCGAGGTAAGGTGTAAAGCTTGTCGAGGTTATGGGAAATGCTGTTTTGCAATAGTTCAAACAAACCACGCATAACGTGCAACAACACAAGGTTATGCGACGCTTCTACGATGGATAAGTGAAAGGCCGAGTCAGCACGCGCTTCATCCATAGGATCTTCACTGCCATGAACGGCAATCATTTTGTCGTAGTTACTGCGGATTTTTTCTTTGTCTTCGTCGGTCGCTCGCAGCGCTGCATAGTAAGCCGCGTTACCTTCTAAGGCATGACGAATCTCTAGCACGTCAAACCGGTACTCTGGGTTTTCACGAAACATTGCCAGCATTGGGTCATTGAAGTTCGTCGCGATGGTAGTCTTCACAAAGGTGCCACCACCTGGGCGAGTAAACAGCAAACCCTTACTAATGAGCTTTTGTATTGCCTCACGTAACGAGGGGCGCGACACGCCAAATTCTTCAGAAAGTGCACGCTCGGCAGGCAGTCGATCACCTGGGGTTAAACTGCCATCGGCAATCATACGCTCAAGTTTTTCGGCTATTTTTTCTGAAAGGCGTTGTTTCTTCATAAATCCTCAATGTTGCTATTTGGTCTTACCAATTAGTCAAATAAGTGTAAGCATAGTCAAATGGGATTGCAAGTTAACTCGTTAGATAAGTTTCCCATTGAACCGTCTAAAAACGGTTTTTATGAGATTTTCACAAGTACTTTCAATAGGTTTGGACGGTAATTTATATTGACAAAATAGGGTGTTTCAGTCGATTATTGGAAGATAGTCTTACTTACCAATTTGGTGTATTGGTAATATTTTAAAGTTTTTTAATCAAGTTTATACGACAGTAGAGCTTGATGAAGTGATGTGGAGTGTGATCAATGACCGCTGTAAATTATGATGGCTTTTGCCAGTCTCTGACGAAGTTCGTGCCTGAAAGTCGTCAGTTTCGTGATGACCTACATCGCTTAACCTATGGTACCGACGCGAGTTTTTATCGCTTAATACCTGAAGTGGTTGTAAAGGTAATCAACGAAGCAGAAGTGATCGAGGTTTTACGCTTAGCGCATCAATTCAATATATCAGTTACCTTCCGTGCAGCTGGCACAAGTTTGTCAGGGCAAGCCGTGACAGATGCGGTGCTGGTGGTGCTTGAAGGGAATAGCTGGAGAGACTTTGAGATACTAGACGGTGGTAATCAAATTGCGCTACAGCCTGGTATTATTGGTGCACAGGTTAATAAATACCTAGCGCCACATGGTCGAAAAATAGGCCCAGACCCCGCATCGATTGGAACCGCAAAGATTGGTGGCATCGCTGCGAATAACGCTAGCGGTATGTGCTGCGGTACTGCGCAAAACAGTTATCGTACGGTAGAAGGCATGCGCATGGTCATGGCGGATGGGACGGTGCTTGATACGCGAGATGAAGCCAGTCGTGTCGCTTTTGCTAAGTCACATACTTCGTTATTGCAGGGCTTGTCTGACTTATCGCATCAAGTGAAGTCTAACCTTGTGCTATTGGAAAAAATTACCCACAAATTTCGCCTCAAAAACACCACGGGCTATAGCTTGAATGCGCTGGTTGATTTTGATGAGCCTATCGAAATACTTGAACATCTCATGATTGGTTCGGAAGGTACGCTCGGTTTCATCTCAGAAATTACTTACAACACCGTACCTGACTACGCGAACAAAGCGACTGCATTGGTATTATTTCCAGATGTAGAAGCTGCATGTAATGCCGTTATCGCGTTAAAGAAACAGCCAGTTGATGCCGTCGAATTGATGGATCGTGCGGGGTTACGCTCTGTTGAAGACAAGCCCGGCATGCCTGAACACTTAAAAACATTGGGCAATGATGTTGCAGCCTTATTGGTTGATGTACGTGGTGAAACGGCAGACTCACTGGCTGACCGAATTGCTCAAGTTCAACAATGCTTAGGTTCACAAACCTTGTTAATGCCTGCACAGTTCAGCACAGACCCTGATGAATACGCACGCTTGTGGGGTATCCGAAAAGGGCTATTTCCAGCGGTTGGTGCGGTTCGAGAAAAGGGCACGACCGTTATTATTGAAGACGTGGCATTCCCTATTGAGTCGTTGGCGAAGGGTACGCGCGAGCTACAAACATTATTTAGTAAGTATAACTATGACGAAGCGATTATCTTTGGTCATGCCTTAGAAGGTAATCTGCATTTTGTGTTTACCCAAGACTTTAGCACTCAAGCTGAAGTCGACCGTTACTCCGGTTTTATGCACGATGTGGCTGAGTTGGTCGCGGTTAAATATGGCGGCTCACTAAAAGCAGAGCATGGTACTGGCCGTAACATGGCGCCTTTTGTAGAGTTGGAATGGGGTAAAGATGCGTACCTTCTAATGTGGGCGTTGAAGAAATTATGCGACCCACACAACATACTTAACCCAGGTGTGGTGTTAAACGAAGACCCAGAAGTTCACTTGAAAAATCTCAAGCCAATGCCTGCGGCCAATGAGCTGGTTGATAGCTGTATTGAGTGTGGTTTCTGCGAGCCGATTTGTCCGTCACGACATTTAACACTGACGCCTCGCCAACGGATTGTTGCCGTGCGTGAGCAAGCACGTTTAGAAGCAGATGGTCAGGATGAGGCTGCAACTGCATGGGCTAAGTCGATTGATTATGATGCGATTGATACCTGTGCAGTGGATGGTTTATGTGCGACGCGTTGTCCTGTTGGGATAAATACAGGTGAGTTGATGCGTGAGTTACGCACTGACCGACGTGGCGATAGGTCCAAGTCAGTGGCCGCTAAAGCGCAACAACATATGGCAGGCATGACGAGTGCGACGCGTGTGGGACTAAAGTCTGCCGACCTTGCTTATAAAGTGATGGGTGAAAAAGCACTGGGCGCGGTCAGTCGCGGTATGACAAAAGTCACTGGTGGTATTGTCCCTACTTGGCATCCATATCTACCTCGTAGTGTGAAAAGTGTAGAGCCACGCATCACTGAAGACGATGCAGTGAACGGTAAGGTGGTTTATTTTCCTTCCTGTGTGACTCGCAGTATGGGGACGGCTGAAAATGATGACACAGAAACGCGTGATATAAGATCGGTGATTGATTCACTGCTGTTTAAAGCAGGTTTTGGAGCGATTACACCGCCGTCAATTGACAAGCTTTGCTGTGGTTTGCCTTTCGCAAGTATGGGCTTTCCAGATAGTGCAGGTTCTTCTATCAAACAACTTGAAGCGGTGCTTTGGGAAGCCAGTGAGCAGGGCAAATACCCTGTGCTGTGCGACACGAGTCCTTGTACTTTAAGAATGATTGAGCAGTTTGAAAAGCCGATGAAACTTGTCGAAACAGCAGGCTTTATTGAGCAATACTTACTGCCGTTTTTAGAGATTTCACCGAAGTCAGAGCCCATTGCTTTGCACATTACGTGTAGTGCTAGAAAAATGGGTCTAGATGCTACCTTACGTAAGTTAACTAACCTTTGCTCTGGTGCGGTACTTGAGCCAGAAGAAGAGGGCTGTTGTGGTTTTGGTGGGGATAAAGGCTTTACCGTGCCAGAGTTAAATGCCGCGTCATTGGCGCGTTTGAAAGAGCAGCTACCAGAAAATTGTACGCAAGGTGTGAGTAATAGCCGAACGTGTGAGATTGGTTTATCGCTACATTCTGGCAGACAGTATCGCTCAATTGCGTACTTGGTGGATGAGTGTGCGAGTAATGAATTTACGAAGACTGATGAGCAAGTTAAAGAGTTGATTGCTGAAGCTTAAGTTTATACGAGTGGGCTGGTGTTAGATCAGCCCACTTGCTTTACAGTTTTAACGCCAACCTGCCTGATCCATCACCTTAATCGCATGAGTATTAAATCGGCCTAACTCCGACAAGTTTAATGAGTCACTTTTAAACGCGCCCCAAGCCTGAATCCTTGGGTCAGCCGGTATGCTTTTTTTCACCGGATACTCGCCATTAACCGTGGCATACCAACGCTGTGCATCATCATTTAACAAGTAATTTAACAGTCGAATAGCATTCGCTTTATTCTTTGACGACGCAGTAACACCTGCACCACTGATATTAATGTGTGTGCCTCTGTCATTTTGGTTAGGCCAAAAAATCCCAACCTTACTCGCAGCCACTCGCAATGTCCGATCACCACCAAATGCCATTTGCGCATAGTAATAGCTATTAGCGATAGCCACATCACAACGCCCAGAAGCAACTGCTGTTATCTGGTCTTTATCGCCGCCCACAGGTCTTCTGGCAAAGTTACGCACTAAGCCATTTGCCCATTGCTGTGTTTTTGGTAAACCCACACTAGAGATCATAGAGGCGATAAGTGATTGGTTATAAATGCTGTTAGATGAGCGCACGCAAACACGGTTTCTCCACTGCGGATCAGTCAGTGATTCATAGGTTGATAACTGCTGAGGACTCACGCGGTTCTTAGCATAAAAGATCGCACGCGCACGATACGTCAGCCCAAACCATGTATTGCCAGGATCACGTAAGTGGGCAGGAATTACTTTAAACAAAGACGGCGAGTTAATCGCTTGTAACAAGCCCATTGTTTTAGCTTTAGACAAACGCCCAGCATCGGCTGTGAGTAGGATGTCAGCGGGACTATTTAGACCTTCGCTTTTAAGTCGTTTAATTAATTGGTCATCTGAGCCAGTAATCAAGTTGACCTGTATGCCCGTGTCAGCTTGAAATGCGTCGAGTAGTGGTTTGATCAGTTGAGACTGTCGTGCCGAGTAAACATTGACGCTGTCAGCCAGTGCAGAGCCAGTGAAGAAAAGCAGTGTTACAACGAGTAATTTATACATATTAGAAAGCCTTTTGAGTGCGACTAGGTGTCTGCCCAGCGGCGAATTAGGTTGTGGTACACGCCCGTTAAACGAATGACGTCGTCATCTTTCATGCCTTTTTCGGCAGCGATGGATTGGATGCTTTGGTCCATTTGGTACAGCAAGTCACGTTGTGCATCGTCACGTACCATGCTTTGCATCCAGAAGAATGAGCAGAGGCGTTTGCCGCGAGTGACGGGGTTAACGTGGTGGTAGCTAGTCGACGGGTAGAGCACCATGTCGCCCGCTGCGAACTTGATTGATTGCTTGCCGTAGACATCATCAATCTCTAATTCTCCGCCGTCATACTCGTCAGGCTCGCTAAAAAATAGCGTGGCAGATAGATCAGTTCTCACGCGAACAACACTGTTTGGAACAATGCGAATGGCGTTGTCGATGTGCTTGCCAAAGTGACCGCCATTTTCATAACAGTTAAACAGTGGCGGGAAGATTTTTCCAGGCAGTGCTGAAGAGATGAACGAGTTGTTATTGGCTAACGCACCTAAAATCATGTCGCCTAATTGCTGCGAAGTGACTGACGACTCGGGTAGTTGGGTGTTGTTTTTTACTGTGGCTGACTGCTCGCCAGCGGTAACTTTGCCATCGGTCCAGTCTGCGGCATCGAGTAGCTGTCGTGCGACTTGCACCTGTTCTGCGCTGAGTACTTTGGGTAAGTGAATGAGCATTGGGTTTGGCCTTATGCTTTAAGTAGAAAAGCCCTGCAATGTTGAGCGGTAAGGGAATACGGCAACAACATTACAGGGCACAAAGGAACTAACTTAGAACGAGTAGTTCATTGTTAGGCTTGCAGAGCGACCTTCTCCAACGTAAACAAACGGGCTACCACTACGATAAAGTGCATCGTAAGCTGGCTCGTCTGTTGCATTAATGACGTTCGCTTGGAAGCTAAGTGAGTTATTCACTTTTAGCTCCGCCATAAGGTCTAAACGGTTGCTTGCTTCTAGGGAGTTACCTGTCGTTGCAGCAAATGTTCCACCTAGAATTTCACCTGTGTGTGTCAGAGAGGCACCGACAGCAAAGCGTGGCGTAACATCGTATTTGGCTTGAACGAAAGCACTTTTACTTGCAACGTTAGCTAGCTTCAGGCCTACATTTTCTGCTGTAGAAGACTCCGTTACTTTTGTGTCTAAGTAGCTAGCACCGGCTGTTAAGGTCAATCTAGGTGTTGCTTTACCTGATATGCTAATTTCAGCACCTTGAACTTTAGCAGCACCCGTTTGTGATACGACAGCAGAGTCACCTCGTCCACTTGACTCTAGTTGGTTGCTTTTCTCTGTTTGGAAAATAGCAGCGACTAGAGCTAAGTTATCATTTGCAATATTCCACTTCGTACCCAGCTCAATAGTCACGTTACGCTCAGGCTTTGTGTAGTCAGCAGACAGTTCAGTTAGTCCACCATAAGCAACTGCACCCGCATCTAATAGTTCGCCAGGTACATTTGATGATGAGCTTGCTGATGCGTAAATGCTGCCATTAGGGCGTGGTTTGTAAGTGAAGCCTACGTGACCATTTAAGAAGTCAGTGTCTAGCTTTGCTACAGTTGCATCATCGTATTCGTTGATGTCGCTATCTCGTGTGATGTCATAGTAGTCATAACGCAATCCACCCGATACTTGGAACTTCTCGGTAAACTTTGCTGTATCCATGATGTAGAGAGCAAGCGTTGACACTTCTGCCAGACTACCATCACTATTTTTAACAGCGGTACCACATCCTGTTTGGAAGTTATTTGGGTTATAAACGTCCTGACCAGTACACTCGTCAGTTATGCCGACAATGTCATAACCTAGTTTTTCTACTTCTTCCTTACTTGCTTCGAAACCGACAGCAAAGGTGTGCTCTACAGTACCAATATGACGCTCATGTGTTAGTTGCGTGTTAAGACCAACAAATTTATTGGTATAAGCAGCAGTCTTTGGGTTAGTTACAGAGATAACACCATCACGTGCCTGCGGTGCAACTGCAACATAGTCGTTTGTTGTTTCACCTGTACGTACTTTAGTCGTTAGGCGAGTATTATCGGTGAAGTCAGTGCTCAAGGTCGCAGTGAAAATATCAGCGCCTGTATCCTGAAAATCACGTCCTGCAATACCGTACCAGCTAGAACCAACGTCAGCGGGAGCACCTGCCTCAGAGTCCCAAGGAATACCGTAGTCAGAAGTGCCTTCAGTTCTTAGGTGATAAAAGTCGACTAATAACTCAGTACGCTCCGTTGCTTTGTAACCGACGGCAAATGCAAAACCTTGGCGTTTGTCTTCACTTTCGTCACGGCCTGCGACCTTCGAGTCTTGAACCAATACATTTGCACGGACTGTTAGCTTGTCATTGATGACTTTATTGCCGTCAAATGTCAGACGCTTATCGTATTCACCGCCTGTTACAGACACTTTTCCGAAGTTATCTTCTTGAGGTTTTTTACTCACGCTGTTGACCGCCCCACCACTTGTACCGCGGCCTGCAAATGTCGAGCTAGCGCCTTTAGCGATCTCAACTTGCTCTGTGTTAAATACTTCACGATTACTAGAACCCGGATCACGCATGCCATCCATAAAGACATCACCACGTGCTTCAAAACCACGAATAATGAAACGGTCACCGTAAGCATTACCACCTTCACCAGTACCCAGTGTAATACCGGGTTGTGTACGCATAAGTTCCTTTAGAGCAGTGACGTTGCCGTCAGCCATTTCTTCTTTACCGATTACTTTGATCGTTTTAGACACGTCTAAAAGTGGCTGTGTAAATTTCTCATTGCCAGATTGGTCTATTTTATAAGGTGCGTCAGGGTCAGCGTTTGGGTTAACGCCAGCGACTTGCTTAGTGTCTGAAACAGTGACGGTATCTAGTGTAACGACTTCATCAGCAGCATTGGCTATTGAAGTGAATGACGCGACTGCGACGAGAGCGGCAGATGTTAGTTGTAGCGTATTGTTGCTCACAGACGTGAACTCCTTAAGTAATAAAAGAGGGACATCTGTGGCTGTGGGGAGGGGGCTATATGATGTAGGGAATAATTTCAATGAATGATAATTATTCCCATTCGCACTTGCAAGCTTTAAAGTTAATTTTTTGCAATGTACTCGATGTTAGCGCGCAGCCTGCATAATAATCTGCTCAATACTCATCTTCTGATGCTGGTAAGCGTGCTTCATGAGCGACGCTTCACTGTCGTTAGTCTCAAGCTTTTCAAGTAAGCAGTCCAAGTGATGGCGCTCGCTTTCAGGTAGCGCAAGTTGTGCCGCTTGAGTCGCAATTAACGCATGTTCTTTGATAAGTGGGTCACTAAAACCATCAATCGCAGAGCGCTTATGCATTGCTTCATCGGGCGTAGTGGTCGCACCGGTGAGTTGAGTATCTAGCACGATACCTTTTAACAGGTAGAGCAACGATTGGTACAGTGTGAATTCGCCGCAGCTATCAAACGCTTTAAACTCAATACGACCGACTTCTGCGGGTACGCGCGCAATTTGAGTGAGTGAGGGCGTTGACTCAATACTATATGTGTCGTCTTTGAGGAAGGCCATTACCGCTGGACGTGCGCCTGTACGTTGCCATGTACGAGCGGATAAACCCTGCCAAGCAGTCCCTTCATAAAACGGTGAGCTAAAACTAAATGGCACAATAAATGGGCTGTAGTACGTCAGTTTTTTCGCAGCAGTAATGATTTGAGGCTCTGATAAGTCAGCGCATGACAGGCTCAAGTCTGGGCCTTGAGTCAGCATCGGAATGTCTGCCGTGATCATTTCAGGAGAGCTTTGGCGACGCTTTTCTTCAAAGTCACTTAACGGTGGAACAGGGTCAAACTTATTCTTAAACGGGTTAAAACTCACCAGCGCAGGTTTGTAACCAACCTTATCTGCTGCTGTTTTTAGCAGCTCATAACTTTCTTCTAATTCTTGAATCGTGCTCTCCACACTTGAGTGGATGGTGGTGCGTATTTCGATGCCCTTTGGGCTACAAGCAGTGACTTCCTCTTGATCATTAAAGCGCTCATAGCCTTCGATGTACCAACGCTTTAGCTTAATACCAGAGTCGCCGATACGTAGCTGTGGGTAGTCACTTTCATAAAGCGGCAGTGTCTCGATAATGTTTTCAAAGTCTTCAAAGGGTGTGTTGCTGAAGTCAGCAAAGTCGCCATTGGGGTTAATGAAGGCAGTCTCGTGTTCAATACCAAACTGAAATTTCATGCGGTATACCTGATAGGTTTTACGGGGGAAAGTGTGCGCCAAGTGCGCCATTGATCTGGGTCACCACGTTTATCATGCAGTGAGCCGGGTTTAGCTTTTGAGCTGCGAACAGCGGCTTGTGGGAACATAAAAATAGCCCCCAATAGCTTTTCGCGAGGTGCAATGCCGCATAAGTCGTAGCAAGTTTTACCGCCCAGTGCGCCACCAGAAGACCAATAAGTTTGTACGTTGCGTGCAGTTGCCGCGAGTAATAGGTTTTGTATTGCGGCAGATGCAGCGGCAATATGTTCGGTGTTTTTATGCTCAGTGATTATTTCAGGCAGGGTGCTAGGTTCTGGCAACCATGTAGTGAGAACCAAGGTGCCTGCGGCAGACAACATGCGAATAATACCGGCTTGCTCACTGCTCACATCGCCATTTGCGATTAGGTGCTCGGCTAAATTTAAACAGTCGTTTTGTTGTAGCGCGTAAAAACGCCAAGGAACGGGGGAGTCCATCGCCGAGTTTAGGTGAATAGCGTTAGCAGGATAGTGGTAAGGGGCTTCTCCAGCGACTTTCATGGCTTGCTCAATACGTTGCGCAAACCCTTTTGGGATTGGCGTTGGCGCGTTGAAGTCACCCATGACTTTAAATGTACGACGTTTTTTTATAACGGTATCCACTGCGCTAGCTAAGGAATGGGGTTTGTGGAAATTCATGCAGGTCTCCTAGCGGTTAGATTTCTTGGTGTTTATTTATACTAATTTATAGTAAATGATAATTATTAGCATTTGAAGCTTTATCGATATTCGAACTTTTTTTGCCGTTAATTAAATAAACTAATTAGCGGGTTTTTCCTTAATATTTACCAAATTAAGGTGTTTTTAGTGAAGGTTAATACCGCTATTTCGAAGGTCAGACAGGTTGTTTATGGATGACTGAAACTGACTGCGTTTGGTATCGGATATGTCGATTCTGTGTGCGTTGATAAACTCACACCATTCTCTATAGATAAGCGATGCACCTCGAAAAATGGCTGTCTGCTGTTGTATTTTCAAATGAGGTTTTACTTTTTCGCCATGCAAAAAGTTCAGCGCGCTATTGAATAAGTTCTGCGCTTTTGGGTAGTCAGAGAGTGTTTCGCAATTATCAATGGCACTAAAGTAACTCACTAATACGGTCGCGATAGCTTGCTCAGCATTGTTTTCAAAGAGTGCAGGAAAGTTCTTTTTAGAGAGCGCCAATGCTGAGTTATTTAGCTCAAGTGAATACTCAAACTGTGCGTTTGCGTAGGCTGCATGGGCATCATCCATAAGATTTTCCCAAAGTTGTACGAGATTTTTCATAGGCCGTATTCTCAAAGTTATTGATATGACGTTAGTCGAACTGTGAGTCTGGCTATACTTAGCACTAGAGAAATGCTGTGGCTGGACTGTCTGAATAAAATCATAAAGGTTACTTGTTGATAATTCAAGTGAGAATCATTAGCATTTGAGTGTGTCATATTTTTGCAGTGTAAAGGCGCCGTTTTACATTGCAAATCTTAATGAGATTAATTATCATTTGCAAAGTATACCCCCAGCCAATTCCAGTGTGTTAGTAGCCCGGGTCTAGTTGCAAATCGACGGAAGATAAACATGGATTGGATGGTATTTTTAACCGAGCACTTGGATCACATGGTGCTGGGTGTTTTGGGCTTGATGAGTTTTTTAATGGTTGCGTTTAGTCTTGAACGTTACTTCTACTACAAGCGTGTGAAGCTGGGGCAATTTCAGCATATCGAGTTACTGCAAAGTGACTTAACTAATAATCTCACCATGATTTCAAGCATCGCCGCAAATGCCCCTTATGTTGGTTTGTTAGGCACTGTTATCGGCATACTGCTCACGTTTAACGCGATGGGCCAGGGCGATATTGATGTGAATAAAATCATGGTCGGTTTGGCTATGGCACTTAAAGCTACGGCGGCAGGCTTGTTGGTCGCTATCCCTGCGATTTTGTTTTACAACGGCCTTATGCGCCGTGTTGATGTGTTGACGGCACAGTGGAGAGCTGAGCAGAAAACATCAGGGCTGAATCATGAAGCGCTTTGATCAAATTAATATGATTCCTTTTATCGATATTATGTTGGTGTTGTTGGCTATAGTGCTGACGACGGCCAGCTTTGTATCGACTGGATTGATTGAGGTAGATCTTCCTAAGGCAGGTGAGGTGAGTGAAGCACCACGTAACGAAAAGCCTGTCGAGATTTCGATTGATGCTGAGAATCAGTTGTATTTTGCTAAAGAGAAATTACTGATTGATGAATTAGGTACTCGGTTAGACCCGTTGCCTAAAGATCAGTTTATTGTTTTGCGTGTGGATAAGGTGGCGGTTTTTGAGCACTTTATTGCATTACTGGATGAGTTGAAGTCTAGGAAGTTTACTAACCTTTCTATTCAAACAGAGCAGGGTGCAGAGAGATGAATAAGTTTCTTGGCTTTTTAGTTTCGGGCGTTCTTCATGGTTTATTAGTTTGGCTGTATTTTCCGATGTCCGCCGAGAAGGCTCCTGAGATTAAACCGCCAGAACTGATGCCTTTAGAGTTGGCGATGTTTGTTGACCAAACTGAGCCTGTAGTAGAGTCTGAGGCCGTAGTCGAGCCAGAACCTATTCCAGAGCCTGTAGTAGAGCCGGAACCTACTCCAGAGCCAGAGCCTGTAGTTGAGCCGGAACCAATTCCAGAGCCAGCGCCTGAGCCTGTAGTTGAGCCAGAACCTACTCCTGAGCCTGCGCCTGCGCCTGTAGTTGAGCCAGAACCTACTCCTGAGCCCGAGCCTGTAGTAGAACCTGAGCCGACTCCAGCACCAGAACCTCAGCCTAATGTTGCGCAACAAAGAGCTGATGCTGCGCAGCAAAAAGCGCAAGTGGCTTGGCTAAAAGCACAGGAGAGAAAGAAACTTGAAGAGCAGAAACTTATAGCAAAGCGTCGGCAAGAGTGGGAGCAGCTGCAGCGTCAGAAAAAAGAGCAGGCACTGATAGCTAAGCGCCGATTAGAGTTGCAAAAGCAGCAGTTAATCAAGCAGCAGCAAGAGAAAAAAATATCTGACCAACGTCGCAGAGAGTGGCAAGAAAAGAAACGATTTGAGACCGAGCAACTCGCCGCTAAGAAGCGTGCGGAAGTTTGGGAAAAGCAGCAACAGGTAAAGCGTGACCAACTCGCAGCCAAAAAACGAGCTGGAGAGTGGGAAGCCAAGCAACGTCAGTTAAAAGCAACAGCTTTAGCTGAGAAGCGAAAAAAAGAGTGGGATGCTAAGCAGCAACAAATTAGACAAAAGCAAATAGCGGATCAAAAGCGTAAGGAATGGAATGATAAGCAAAAGCAGATTAAACAACAGCAGCTAGCAGATCAAAAACGTAAGCAGTGGGAAAATCAGCAGCGTCAGAAGGTAGCCGCTGAGCAAAATAAGCAGCGCCAATTGGCTGCTCAAAGGCAGCGTCAAGCAGTTGCAGCGAGAGCTGAAGCGCAGGCTTCTCAAGCAGCAGCCCAAGCAAGAGCACGTGCGGCCCAAACACAGAGAGTTGTTGCTAAAGCAGCCCCTAGTAAGCCAAAAGCGGCAGCTGGGCCAGCTTCTGAGGGTGTGCCTTTGATTACAAAACCTAATTACCGTTCACGTTCTGCACTAAAGTACCCACGTATAGCACGTCGTCGAGGTATAGAAGGAACTGTAATCGTGAGGGCAAATGTGAATGCTGTCGGTGGCGTAATGCGTGTGGTTGTCTATCGCTCATCAGGTAATGAGTCGTTAGATCGTTCGGCGCTAAGCTCGGTTAAAAACTGGATATTTGTACCTGCAAAACGTAATGGAAAGAATATCCCATCCATTGTTCAATTGCCGGTGCAGTTTCGCTTGAAGTAATTAATATATCTGGCAGTCACCTTTCAGAGGTAACTGCCAGATGTTGCATAACTAAATTAGTCAGTCACAGAGTGACGTACTAACAACGTACCTGATGGCGCAGTACCATCTTCCCCGTAGTAACCAAGCAGCTGAAGTTTGAAGTGGTTTTCGCCGTCTTTCACAATATATGTTGCATAGTTTGGCCACATTTTATGACCCCCAGCAATATTGTACTCAAAGCCGCCGTAGCTACCTGGGTTATCAAACGCGCTGCTTGAACCATCTTGATACCAGTTGTAGATATCGCCACCATCAGTATAAGAGTCAAGGTTATCGACATCTGAAGCGGAGGAGTTCTCAATAGCCGCACCGCTATCATCTTGTGCATAGATATAAGCGACCGCGGCATCACCTGAGCCTGATGCGCCACCATTTACTTGAATCACAGTGTCACGACCAGAGGTTGTGGTGCTTAAATCCCAGTCATCATTTTCGGTCACGATAGTATTCGTATCGAGATCCCAATAGGTTTTACCGTCAGATGAAACACTCAGTGCAGGTGAGTCCATTACCGCATCAAAGCCTGTGCCATTCCATAGTTCTGACTGAAGTACGATGTTTAGTGTGTGGTTGGTTGAGTCATAGTTGTACTCTGAAACCTTTACACGCGCGTAGTTATCGGCTGTTGATGAGCGAATAATCCAGCCATTCGAGATCGAAGTACTAGCCGTGTAGGTTGCTGAGTCTAACCACTCATCTTCAGTGATACGTGTTTCTAATGAATCGGTTTGGTAGTCCTCTTCCACACAGTAGGTGCTGTTAACCGCATCAAAGTCAGCCAAGGTGTTTTCAGCAGAATAACTTTCAAAAACACTTTGTACAGCAGCGCCATCGACATACATGTCATCGTAAGTATGAGCTACGCAGGCAGAGACTTCACCATCACCAGAGCTACCGCCGTTGGCTTGTATAGCATATCGGCGCAATGCGACTTGCCAATTGCCATCCGTTGCGAGTTCACCTGTCGATAAATCAACGTTTACCCAATCGCTGTAGCCTGACGCATCATACGTCGTGCTGGAGGTTGTTTCACGCTCAGCCGTTTCTTCTTCCTTGTCTGAGTCAGAGCTGCCGCCACATGCTGCAAGTGTCAGTGCTAATAGGCTTACCGAGCACATATTGAGTAGATTTTTACCCTTCGATATTTTCATTTTAACTCTCTCTTTATAATATAAATTGTCGCTACTGTTAGTTTTTGAAGCGAATCCCTGTGTAAATAAAGCGGCCTTTTTCTGGTCTGAAATCAGAGCCCGCATTATTAATGTCCTTATGTTCGTTCAAGATATTGTCGATACCGACAAACCATGTTTTGCCTTTGCTAAAGTTTTTATTAAGCTTCAAATCGATACTTCCCCATGCCGGAGACTCTCTCTCATTGGCGTCATCTACGTATTCTTCTGACTGCCAGCTGGCAAATAGCGACACGTCAGTGTCGAGTCGCGGAAGGTGCCAATCGAGCTCTGCTTTAACTTCATGCTCGGGGCGTCGCGTCAGTTGTTTGTTGGTATTGGTGTTTTTCGCATCAAGGTAGTTGTAGGAGCCTTTGATCTTGAGATTGTTTGTGACAGGAACGGTTAGCGCCATCTCCACCCCTTGTAGTCGGGCTTCATCTACATTGGCATAGCGGTACATCGCGACGCCTTCTTCATAGCCAGATAGGGTAGTTGCGATTAGGTCTTCAACATTGTTGTGAAATAGGTTGATGTCATAGCCGAGGCCGTCGTTTCGATAGAAGTCGACACCTGCTTGATAGGTCAATGAGGTTTCAGGAGTGACACTAGGATCACCGAGTACCATGTAGCCCAGAGCACTGTGGTCAAATACGTAATGGCGCTCTTTTAAGTTAGGCGTTCGATAACCCGCACCGATGCCAACTCTAAACTTCATATCCCAATTGTCATTGAGCTGAGTGTCGTACATCGCATTGACCTTTGGCGCAGAGTGGAAGCCAAAGTCAGAGTCTTGTTGGAGGCGAATGCCGGGAAGGATTTCTAGATTATCGCCAATAAAGAAATCATCTTGAAGATAGAGGTCATAATTCGTTCTAGTCGTGTGTGGTACTTCAACAATGTATTCCGTTTCAGTCGCTGAGCGCTTAGTCTGATGTTGTTCTAAGCCAGCCTGATAGGCAGAGAAACCAGCGGTTAGCAGGTGGTTTTTACCAACGGGAAAGTCATACTGAAGATCTAACGTGGTGTACTCTAGTTCACCGTTGCGCTCCTGATCCACGCGGTCAGTTGAGACGGTATCTTGAGAGGTGTCATCTTTAAATATTTCATGTGCGATATGGCCCGATAGACGTCGCTTGTTAGTCATCGTTTTTTGAAAAGAAATGGTATTGTTAATGCGTGTTGCTAGCTCTGTTTTTTCGTTGAGAATATCGCCATAACCGGGTGCAAAGGTGGAGAAGTTTCTCGATAGATCTTCACGGTAAAAACTGGGCGTGTATTGGATCCAGTTATCTTTACTAAAGTCCTTGCGGAAGGTGCCATCCACATTTACTTTGTTGCCAGAGTCACCGTCAAAATCCCACTCATCAGGTTGTAGGTCGATACCTTGAGTATCTCTGATCGATGCTGAGACCTTACCGATCACCCCTCCAGCTAGCAGACCTCCTAATTCAAACGAACCATGTACGTCGTTGATTGGGCTATCACCCGCGTTAAACTCGTCATAAGTACCTGCATCTAGCGTGACTTTATACTTACGTGCTTTACCGGGTTTATTGGTAATGATGTTTACAACACCGCCCATGGCAGCGCTACTATGAAGTGCGGATACCGCGCCTTTAACGACTTCAATACGATCAATGTTTAATGTGCCTATTTGCGTCACATCTACAGTCGACCCCGTTGAGGCGGAGACGGGTCTTCCATCAATCAGGATGAGAACACGATCACCGCTCATTCCTTGAATCCAAAGCTCATAACCCGACTTACCGTGAATCTTTTTCAGCGATAAACCTGGGATGTTTTTTATCGACTCCCCAAGGTCACGGGCATGTTTCTTTTCAATGTCGGCTTGCGTTACGACCTCTGTTTTAACGGGGACGTCTTGTAACCGTTTTGGTGTTTTTGTACCTGTAATGACGATGGTGTCTAACAAAGAGACGGGTTCATTTGCATGACTAGTCAATGGCAGGGTAATGACCATGAGCGCTAACAAGTGTATTCGGGGATTCATGATGTCGCCGGAGGAGAGTATGAAAGATGGTAATGCTAATAATAATGATTCTCAAATGCAAGTGTTTTTGAGAATCATTACTATTTAGATTGTTTTACGCTGATTTATTCACCGTTTAAGGTGTGATGGTCTTCTTGGAGAAAATAAAGCGCACCGCACGACTTATTGCGGCGGGAATGACAGAGCCGTGATTTTCACCAGTAATCAACGCAAATTTGCTGTTGATGCTTGGTTGCTCATCCAGCCAATGTGCGTATTCACGTGCGTTATCAACCAACTTTGCGGCTTTTAATCGCTTTATTGAAGGATGCGGAAAGTCAGGGTCATCTTTTTGCTCATATTCCCCGACAGTAATAAGCGTTCGTGGTGTGCTTTGTAACTGTGTGCTTAATTGGCCTCGAAGACTCGGTAAGGTGAGTAACTTGTTTTCAAACCAAATGGATGGGCTAGCTGCAATATAAGTATCAAATAAGCTTGGTTTTTTGATCAATGAGTAGAGGACAAAAAGCCCACCAAAAGAGTGGCCAAAAATGCTTTCCTGCTGCTGGTTTATCTTGAAGCGCTTATTGATGTGAGGCTTTAGGTCATCTTTTATAAACCGTAAAAAATCCTCAGCACCACCCGTTCCTACCATTGCATTAGGCGTTGAGCCTAGTCGTGGCGTTAAATCCAAAGCGCGCTCTTTTTTTCTTTCTTTATTATTGTTATAGCCTATGCCAACGATGAGAGAGCCGTCTTGTTTATTGCGATTCTCCATCATGCGTGCGGCCTCAACCATTGTGGCAAACATGATGTTGGCATCAAGTATGTAGATGACGGGCCAACCTTCTTTGGGAGCAGGGTGACTTGGCCAAGCGGTAAATATTTTGTATTCACGTTCTGTGTCACTAGCGATGAGTAGTTGTGTGTCAGTATTGTTTAGCACAGCGTCCGCTTGGCAGAGTGGAGAAATGAATAAGGCAGAAAAAGTAACGATGATTAGCTTGCTGAATTTCTTTAACTTAAACATAAGAGGTTTTTCCATTAGTTCTGTGAGTTACCTTCTTGAAGGTGAGATAAGAAAGTCGCGCCGGTATATTCACGTCGAAACCAACCCTGATTGGCTAAGGCTGGCATGAGTTGTTGGCAAACTAAGTTAAAGCACTCTTCACTACCACCCGGTAGTGCGATAAAACCATCAATAGCGCCAGCTTCTGCCCACTCGATAATGCAGCGCAGCGCATCGTCTACTGTTCCCACGATTTGCCAATGCCCTGAGGCTGACACTTCGGAGCGATTGAGTAGCGCTTTTAGTGTCATGGTTTCGCGGTGTACTAAGCGACGGACTAACAGGCTGTGGCTTTTGCTGCGGACACTTCCCATCTCTCCCATCATTGACGCGGAAATGAGATCATCGTCACTGACGTTAGTAAGGTTTAGCCCTAGTGAGGTGCTAATAAAAGCGCGTTGGCGTTCGCGCATTTTGTCAGTGCGCGTGGCTTGGTAAAGTGCTTGGGCTTGTTCGTGAGTGGGCGCGAGATAAAGGTTTAGCCCAGGTAAAATGCGAATGTCATTTGGGTTTCGCCCCATCGCTGTTGCACGTTCTCTTAACTCACTGCGCAATGTTTTTGCTGAGTTTTTATCAGGTGTTGCAGCGAAGCTGCCAGCGGCGATTTTTGCTGCGAAGGCTTTACCTTTGTCTGAGGCGCCAGCTTGAAAAAAAGGAATATCGCCAGCAGGGTGACTAGGTAAGGATAAAGGGCCTTTGGTTGAAAGGTGTTTACCGTGGTAGTTAGCGGGTTGAATCAGTGACGGGTCAGCATACTGCCCTTGTTCTCGGTCTTGTTTTAGCGCTTCACTTGGGAAGCTATGCCATAGCTGTTGAACGGCTGCGGTAAACTCATCCGCTCGTGCATAACGGGTGTCGGTATCAGGCATGTTAGGCAGGCCGAAGTTTTCATGACCTTCTAAACCAGTGACCACATTCCAACCCGCGCGGCCTTTACTGATGTAGTGTAATGACTGTAATTGGCGAGCGACGATGTAAGGCTCGTAAAAGGTTGTAGAGGCAGTGGTTAACAGCCCGATTGAGTGCGTGCTATGGGCAATGGCTGTTAACAAGAGTGTGGGGTCTAACCCACTAAAACCAGCTGAGTGTGCCAGTACTGTTGGATCGAGGTACAAAGAGTCTGGGCAAAAGACAAAGTCCATTTTTGCCTGTTCTGCTTTGTTAGCTAGTTCAATGTAGTAATCGATATTGAAAATATCTTCGACGCGGCTGTCATTCCGTCGCCAAGCGTTTCCAGAAAGCCATGTAGTGGCCAGAGACATGCCTACGCATAGTTGCCTAGTTTTTGTGTTCATGATTGATTGGACTAATTGTTGGGTTTGCACGGGGAAGGTGCTATCCAAGTGACTACCGCACCTCTTGTGAGTCAATACGGTAGCCATTTGGTGTATTGCAGAGGGTTATCAGAACGAGTAAGTCACTGATAAGCCAGCACTGCGTGGAGCTAGGATATCGGAGTAACCATCAGGATAAAAAGTGCTTGATGCACCTTGGCTAACAATGCCTTGTACGTCCGTGACGTTGTTGACGAAAGCGGCTATATCGAAGTCCCGTACTTTATATTGCAGCTTTAAGTTTGTATAACCATAACCACCGGCAATAGTGTCTTCTGAGTTAGAGAGGTCACTGTAGTACTCATCAATATAGTTATAATTCAAACCAATGTTGAGCTTTTCGGTCATTGCATACTTTAGGTCGACATTGGCAGTAAATGCCGGAGCCATATTGAGCTCATTGCCATTAACATCTGCATAAGTGTCGCCAGCGTCTTTGATGTCGGTTTTGAGTAAACCAAGGCCACCATTTACGGTTAGTTTAGGTGATACTTTGGCAATGGCCTCTATCTCAGCGCCATAAGAAACGGCTTTGTCCATATTCACAATACGGCGAGAAGAGTTTACGGCTTGATAGCCATCGTAGTCGTTATAGAACAGGTTGCTATTCACTTGGTACTTGCCACCCGCGTAGTCACTACGCACACTGACTTCATACGTGTTGACTCTTTCTTCGTCGTAATAGTAGTAGTCATCACTTAAATCAAGCGCGCCACCTGCTGAGTTGTAACCTTGTCTAGCACTAAACCCAAGCGTGGTTTGATCAGAGACATAATACTGCAACGCGATTTTTGGCAGCGTGATTGTCTTGCTCTCATCAAGCGAATAGGTGACGTCACGGAAGGTGAAGTTTCGGTCTTGAGACTCACGTTCGAGACGTAAGCCAGCTGTAATAGTGAAGCGGTCGTTAAGGTCATAGTTAACCTCACCAAAAGCGGCTTTAGAGCTGCTTTCATCATCACCGTTATATATAGAGGAGCCAGCACTAACAAACTCTTGCTCACGTTTTGAGTAAGCTAAACCAACAATACCATTAAGTCGCTGACCACCTTCTCCAAAGCTGAGCTTACCCTCAAGTGTTTTGTCATTTTCATCAAAGTCTAATTGCTGTTCTGACGCTGCGGTGGCTGTGTAGCTGTCAAAACCCCACTCGTAGTCGGTGTTAGCGGCTAGTATTTCAAAAGACGTGTGGTCACTTATTTGAAAGCTGGACTTTAAAGTGGTTGTGTCTGATTTTGTTGTCATGTCGCGGAAATAAATACGATTATATGACCATGGGTCTTCACCTGAGTAGAAAATTCTTCCCGTATCACCACGCTCATCGGCGCTTGAGTGTGATAGCAATACATCGACTTTTTCGTTAGGCGTCCACAGTAACTTTCCACGAATACGTTGTGAATTCAGTTCGTTTAGATCGTAATCTGCTGCGTTATCCGCATAACCTTGTTCGCTGGTGACTGTCTGTCCGTCAGTGTTTTGCATAGAAAGGCGAAACGCTAACTTGTCTTTAATAAGTGGGCCAGACACAACCGCTGACGCATTTTTGTATTCTTCTTGATTGCGCAAGCCCAACCTGACTGCACCTTCCCAGTCAACGGTCGGGTCTTTACTTTTTAAGTTGATGGATCCACCAATGCTGCTTCGACCATTAGTAGTTGATTGAGGGCCACGAAACACTTCGATTTGTTCAAAGTCCCACAGGTCAGAGTCACCGGTCCAATCCGCAACAAATGGTTCTGCTACCCCATCAATTAATAGGGATACACGAGGCTTTGCACCTCCTGTGATTGAGTTAAATCCACCCGCTGCACCATCACCCGAAATGCCCCGTATGCTCGGCGTATTACCTGACGTTGTAACAACGTTTGGAATCGTATCAATCGCGTCGGTAATGGTTTGGTTTTCAGTGGTTGCAAGCGCATCTTCGGTAATGACCGAGACCGATGACGTTGTGTCTTTTAGAGATCGCTCAATCTTTTCGCCACTTACAATAATGCTATCGAGCACAGTGACGTTATTGGGATTGCTACCTTCTGCAAAAGCATTAGCCGATAGTAGTGAGACACCTAAGACGATATTTAATGCTAGCACTAAACGTTTAACGGGTAGGTGGTCTGCTGGATAGGGGTTTTTAGAGTGAGCAGCCATTGCATTTTCTCCATGCAGTTGGATTTTAGGTTAAATGCAAACATAAATGATAGTGATTCTCGTTTGCAGTAATTTACGTGTTGGCTGTAAGATACATCAAGCAGTTTTGTTTAGAGTTAATGAGTGGTTTGCTAAATCGTCAAATCACTATCCCGAATCGCCAAGTTTAAAAAACTACAAATGTGTGCCACGACTATGAATGCCCAAGTAATCGATATAGAAGAAGACACCGCACCTTTTTGTGCGCCCATTGGAAAGGGGCTGAGTTATAACTCTTCGGAAAAAGAGATAAAAGCGTTGCTATCGGGTCATGTTTCTTTCGATTGTATTCAGGAGGGGCTACGGGTGCACTTTGGCGAGTTTACTGAGCTAGAGGCAAGAACGATAGAAGGCAAGATGCAACCTGGGCTAAGCTTCAATTTAGTCTTTGAAGGGCAGGCCATTTTTTCACTGGCAGATAAGTACTACCAAATTGGTAGTGATAGTGCGGATGTTGAATATTCGTTGTTTGCAGTGAGCAAAGTTGAAAACTTTAAACGCTTATTACGACCGGGTATGAAGATTAAGAAACTAAATATTTTTGTTGAAAAGAAATGGTTTGAAACACGTAGCCAGACTGATAAACAGAAGCAGCAAATCGATACGCTATTTAGTCAACACGCGGTTGTGCATGCGTGTAAAGCACCAAAGCAAATGCTGGATATCGCGAGCAACTTAATGCAAGTCAGTGCCCAGTCCAGTTTAGGCGGACAAATGCTGACAGAAGCTTATGTGTTACAAATACTATCTATGTTGATAGAGCAAAACTCGCTTAAGGTGCTGTCAGATTCGTCATTGGGTCAGCAGGTGAGTCAGCTGATCTGGGAGGAAAGTAAAGGCAGTACGCTCACGTTACAAGAAATAGCTGATCATATAGGGGTGAGTATTAGCACCTTGCAACGACGTTTTAAGCAGCAGGTTGGTACAACGGTAATAGAGTTCTGTCGAAGTGAGCGCTTAGAGAAAGCGAGATATGCCTTGGTGAGTGATCATTTAACGATCGGAGAAGTGGCTTACTTGTCGGGGTATCAGCATGTTTCTAACTTTATATCCGCCTTTACCAAGCAATACGATATATCGCCAGGGCAGTATGTTAAGGAGCAAGGTTAAAATTGGCAGCCACCATTTCAAGCGTGATAACTGCCAATTTAAGTCTAAGCTAACAACGATTAGAACTTGTAGTTAACCGATAAACGAACGTCACGTCCTGCTTCGTTCGCGCCAGCGATAGACTCCCATCCAGCAATATCTCCGTAGTCACCTACGCTAGAGTGATCACGGTAGTTTTCATCAAATAGGTTTTGTACTGCGAAGTTCACTGAAAGATTCTTGTATCGGTTTGGTGTCCAACGTAGGTAAACATCATGTACGTTATAGCCTTTTTTATCGATAAACTGAGTTTCATCGATCCAGCCAGCAGCAACATCGTCATAAAGTACTTCAATATCATTTAATGACTTCACATGCGCAAAATTCCACCCCAGTTGGAACTGGCTAGAAAATTCATAAGTCGCTTTAACATTGAATGTGTCGCCACGTACATTACCGATAGCGCTATGCTCGTAGCCTTCAACCACATTGCCATTTAGGGTAGGGTCGTTGTGACTGAAGCTTGCCGCTAGTTCTAGCTTACCGAAGTCATAAGAAGCACCAAGCTCGAAACCATCGCTTTCAAGGTTTCCGATGTTTTCATAAGTGCCTCCCCAGCCATTAACCGCATGGATGACATCCTTTACTTCTGATTGATAAACAGAGGCTGTTAGGTTTAGTTTACCCGTATTGTATTCAAGGCCAATTTCGGTATTTGTTACCTTCTCTGCTCGAAGATCTTCGCCTAGCGTAAACCCGTCAACCGTAAAAGAGTCACTAATCTCTTTACCACGCATTGCTTTAGCATGACCAACTTTAACGGTTAGCTTGTCGTTGATATCGTAACTCAAACCAATATTAGGGCTGACAGCATCACTTTTAGCACTGTCATCAAGGTCTGTCTGGTCAAGCTTATAGTCATCAAAGCGTAACCCATAACTGACTAATAGTTTGTCCGATAACTGCCAGTGGTCTTGAGCATAAGCACCAAACACAGTGCCTTTTTCTTTAAATGTTTCACCGTTATCAGAAGAAGCGCCTGCTGTGACGATGTCCTTTCGGTAATCTATTCCGTAGGTAACTGTGTGGTTTCCTAGATGACTTTTATTTTTAAGGTCAAGCCCCGTTGATTGAGTGTGGCCTTCATACTCGCCGAATCTGCCATTGTTCCATAGGCTGTTGTTTGTGCGATAAACCGTTGTTTCTAAATTGAATAAGTCACTTGCCGTGTACTTGTGGTTTACTGTAAATGTGGTGCGGTCTCTCTCCATAGGATAAAGCGCGTCGCCTTCACTCACAAACCAGTTTGGTTTAGAGCTAAATTCTCCAGACTCTTCTCGCTTCTCAGCACTGATAGATAGCTCTTGCTTGTCTGAAATATCCGCATTCACTTTAACAAAGGCAAGATTTTGCTTTGAGTTTGTTGCAAGAATTTCATCACCATTACCGTCAGTCATGTTGTCACGGTTAGTTTTGCTGAATGAGCCAATCACACCGACGTTGTCATTCACTTTACCGTACAGTGACACATTGCCTTTTTCACCCTCGTTACTAAAAGCGCTGCCTTTGATTAAACCGCCAAACTTTTTACCAGTCTCTAAAAGGTCTTCCACATCTTTAGTTTCAAAACGGATAGCACCACCAATTGCACCTGCACCACTGGTTGCTTCACCAGCACCTGCTTGTACTTCCACAGACTTGAGAAGCTCAGGCTCTATTTGTATGCGCCCAATATGGTGAAACAATGTTCCTGTCTGTGGAGCGCCATCAACTGATACGTTGAGCATGGTATCTTCCATGCCGCGAACATAAACTTTTTGCGCGATACCGACAGAGCCACCGACCGACACAGAAGGGACGTGGCGGAAAATATCTTCTAAGTCATTTGCTTGATAGTTATCAAGCTCTTCAGGTGTGACTTCTGTGTTGGTGGTTTCCCCAACAACGACGATAGTGTCAAATGTAGTGACTTCTTCAGCGCTGGCATGTGTCGTCATCAGCGCTAATGAAATGCTGGCAGCCAATAGGGTTGTTTTACCTAAGGTACTTTTTTTGGTATTAACCATAATTAATTCTCTTCAAAACAGTAGTTGTTGCAAGTGATTATTATTTCGCTTTATGGTAATTTAGTCAGATAAGTAAATTCTTCAAAAAATACAGTTAAAATCGTCAAAGTGTTGTGCGTAATCGTCACGCTTTTTGGTAATAGGCAAAGATGGTTAATTTAAAAACACCCCTACAAATACTGGCCGTCGATACGTGTCAGAAACTTCAAGGCGACGCAACTTTCACCATGGATACATCCCCCACAAATGAAGGTAGTTTTACCTATCAAAGTAACTTTGATGGTTTGTCTGTGCATTACTGTGATGTGGTGGAGTCTAAGCCGCTCACGATAACCGAGCAGTTACCCGCAGGCTTAAGTATTGATCTTATACTTAACGGTGGAATATCTTTTGAGCTGGAAAATCAGCAATATACGTTGAAGAGTGACCCGTCTGACTTAGCGTGCTCTGTTTGTGTTTTTTCTCGACCATCATCGTTTAAACTTTATCTTCAGCAAGACTTGCGCATAAAAAAGGTCAATATATTTGCTGAGTTGTCATGGTTTAAAAAGCGCTTTGCTAACCAAGTGCAGCTGTCATTGTTAAACCAGTTATTTACGACACATGCTCAAGTAGGGGGCTTGGTTGTTTCTTCTGAGATGCTCTCCGTCATTTCAGCGTTAGCAGCCATTGCAGCTAAACAAGATGTTAGGCAAGACACCGTATTAAAAGAAAAAGCGATACAGTTCCTAGCGCTTTGCGTTCAACAGTTTTTGAGTACTGACTGTGGTGTATTTTCTAACAAGCCAACTCAGTCATCTTCAAGTAGCTTAAGCGAGCAGGTGAGTCAGCTGATTGCGAATGAATCAGCGGGTCAGGCGGTATCACTTCAAGATATTGCAAACCATGTAAACTTGAGTATCAGTACCTTACAGCGTCGTTTCAAGTCGGTATTTGGTATGACGGTCATCGAATATGCTCGCACAGAGCGCTTAGAGAAAGCGAAGCGAGCATTAGTTGATGAGGGCTTGAGTATCGGTGAAGCAGCTTACTTATCCGGCTACCAACACGCTTCCAGTTTTGTTTCAGCGTTTACTAAGCACTTTGATATTTCACCATCACGCTATAAAAACACGCAGAAGTTAGTGCCTTAGTATCAGGTTTGGTCTGTCCAAGTCACGGTGACTTCTTTCAGTTCTCCGTACTTGATGATGTGAGAACCAATCACATCTTTAACGATTTCTAAGTCATCGCTACTGTTTGCAGCACATACAAAGTTCATCTCCTCGCCTGCGGCTGACATGGTGCAAATGCCCATTTCAAAGCGAATAATGATTTCATTTTCTTCAAAATCGACCGGTATTTTGCGGGCGAAGTGCTTGCCTAGTGAGTTGATGTAGCGTTGTGATTTTTCTGCGGAAACTTGTGTGTTTGATAAGTATTTCATAGGTTCATTGAGTCGTTTTGTATAGTGAATAAAGGTTATAGAGCTGTTGTCGCTTTGTATATGATAATGCGAATTATTCTTGTTTTTCTTAGCATTTACATAATACACTACCCTGATATTTAGACTCAAATTTAATTTTAAACGCGAGTTTATGGCCTCTTAACTTATTAATTTATATTGAATAATTATGATTAATTATGCTCGACTAAAAGCAGCTGCTCTGTCTTTAATGATATTTTCCAGCCCGCTATTCGCAGAAGAAATAAGCGTTGAAACCGCTCGCGGAGCGGTTTCTGTTACAAAAATACCAAAGACGATTGCTGTGTTTGATATTCCCGCTGTTGATACGTTACATGCATTGGGCGTCCCTATCGCAGGTACTGTCGGCAAGATGTATGTCGACTACTTAGATGATGTGACTGACTCAGCGAAAGTGGTGGGTAGTTTGTTTGATCCAGACTTTAAAGCGCTCTCGATCATGCAGCCTGACTTAATCATTGTTGGTGGGCGCTCTTCTACATCGATAGACAAAGTTTCTAAAATAGCACCAGCCATTGATATGACAATTACGGGTGATGCGTTATTAGACCTGACTCGTCAGCGTTTAAAAACCTATGGAGAACTGTTTGATAAAGAAGAAAAGGCAAAAAGTTTGACTGCAGAGTTGGATGAGGCAATAAAAGCAGCCCAAGAGGCCGTTGCCGGCAAAGGGAATGGACTCATCATTATGACCAATGGCGCGAAGCTATCTGCATTTGGAGTGGGTTCTCGTTTTGGATGGATTTACCCTGCGCTGAACTTGCCGGCTTCAACAGATGACATCACAGTGGCGAACCATGGTGACTCCGTGTCTTTTGAGTTTATTCTTCAGCAAAACCCAGACTGGTTGTTGGTTGTGGATCGTGGTCAGGCCATTGGTCAAGAGGGTAATAGCGCCAACCAAACCTTGGATAATGAAATTATTCACAAAACAAAAGCATGGAAAAATAAGCAGATAGTTTATCTAAACAGTGCCGATATTTACATCTCAAGTGGTGGTATTCAGTCACAGCTGAGAACGCTTAAACATATTACAAAGTTGTTTAACAAAGAAAAGTGATTGCCTCATTGAATGTATTACAGCCATATAAGTGTTATATGGCTGTTTTTTTGTTGCTGTTATTTTCATTTGCGAGTTTGTTTGTTGGCGTGATTGAGCTGACGCCTGCAAGTCTATGGAGTGATCCTGAAGCCGCTTGGCTGTTAGCGGCTAGCCGTTTGCCGCGCGTGTTATCGGTATTGTTAACGGGTACTTCACTCGCGATTGCTGGATTAGTGATGCAGGTATTGGTGCAAAACAGGTTTGTTGAACCTGCGACTGCGGGCAGTGGTCAGTCAGCGGTATTGGGCATCATTCTTGTGACGTTATTTATTCCTGGCGCGTCATTGATGACAAAAATGGGCTTAGCAAGCGTCACTGCATTGCTAGGAACGGGATTATTCCTGCTAATCGTTCGACGCTTACCGGTGCAAGAGACCTACTTAGTGCCGCTAGTGGGTATTGTCTATGGCGGTGTCGTGGGTGCGGTTGCTACATGGTTGGCATGGCAAGCAGATCTAATACAGCTCATCGATATTTGGCTAACGGGTGAGTTTTCAGGAATGATCCGTGGACGCTATGACTTCCTTTGGATTGCGGGCGCATTGGCCGTCTTCTCTTACTTTTTAGCAGACCAATTCACCATTGCTAGTTTGGGTGAAGACCAAGCGCGTAACTTGGGTTTGAATTACAACGTAATGATGGCCATCGGATTGGTCTTGGTTTCTATCGTTACAGCGGTGACAGTCGTAACCGTGGGTGTTATTCCGTTTATTGGGCTTATCGTTCCGAATATTGTGAGCCGTTGGCGTGGCGATAATCTCCGTCATTCTCTGCCCTTAGTCGCTTACTCTGGCGCCATGTTGACCTTACTGTGTGATGTGGTCGGTCGTGTTGTTATTTTCCCGTACGAAGTACCCGTCGGTTCGGTGTTTGGGGTGGTTGGTGCATTTATTACACTGTGGCTGCTTTATAGCTCGCCGTCAGCTAAGCGAGCGTGATGGCGTGATTTATCTAAACTTTTTAAAACGATTTCGTGTACTGACGTTAACCGTTTTTGTGATCACTCTGTGTCTTGTCTATTTATGGCAGGGAGCAGATGGAAGCACCCAATTTATTCTGATGTTTAGACTGCCAACCCTGATCGGTTTGATTATTGCAGCCGCTGCGATTGGTGTCTCAACACTGTTATTTCAGACCTTGAGTGGTAATAGGATTTTGACACCATCGTTGATGGGGTTTGATTCTTTATATGTATTGCTCCAGACCAGTATGATTTTCTTCTTTAGCACGTTGGATTACGTCACCTTGTCGGTTCACTGGAAATTTTTTGGTGAGTTGGCGCTGATGACCGTCTTGTCAGTGTTACTTTTTAGTACTTTATTAGTGCGCTTACAGTCTGACTTTTCCCGCATGATACTGACGGGAATTATTTTTGGTGTGCTATTTCGGTCAGTGTCTGGGTTTATGACACGTGTCATGTCACCCAATGAATACGCGGTTGTACAGGCATCCAGCTATGCACGGTTTAGCAATATCAATGAAGCCTTATTAGGGTATGCCTCTGTGATTGTGATAGTTTGCCTAGTGTTGGTTTATCTCATTAGCCGTAAGTTAGATGTGATGGCGCTGGGTCGTGATATGGCCATTGGTTTGGGCGTCAATTACAACATGACCGCTTTTCAAGTGCTCACGATTATTGCTGTAATGGTCGCTACTGCAACCGCATTAGTTGGGCCGGTTGTGTTCTTAGGGTTATTGATTACAAGCTTGGTTTATCGAGTCAGTGCGACTCAACGACATGCGAGTTTATTGCCATTGAGTGTGTTGTTGGGGGTGCTAGTACTGGTCGGTGGGCAAGTCTTGTTAGAGCGTGTGTTACAGATGCAGGTGACGCTGAGTATTGTGATCGAGCTTTGCGGTGGACTAGTCTTTCTTTATCTTATTTTGAGGCAAAAACGATGATCAGGGCAGTCGATTTAACGCTCACAATCAGTGGGCATACCATCTTAAATAAAGTATCGGTTGACGTGCCTAAAAACAAAGTCACGGCATTAATTGGGCCTAACGGAGCAGGGAAGTCGACACTGTTGCACACCATTGCTCGTTTAACTAAGCAAGATAGTGGACAAGTGTTGTTAGATAACCGTTCCATTACCGACTTTGAGAATAAAGAGCTGGCGCGTCACATGTCTATTTTGCGACAGGATAGTGCTATTGGCTCTCGTTTGAAAGTTAGAGATCTCGTTAGCTTTGGTCGTTACCCTCATAACCAAGGTCGCCATAGCGCTAGTGATGATCTAGTGGTTGATAAAGTGCTTGTGGATTTTGAGCTTGATGCATTGGCTGAACGCTTTTTAGATACCCTCTCAGGTGGGCAGCGACAGCGTGCTTTATTGGCAATGAATTTTGCTCAAGATGCGGAGGCAATACTGCTAGATGAGCCACTGAATAACCTTGATTTAAGTCATGCGCGACAACTGATGCATACTGTTAAGCACTATGTGGGTAGGGGAAAGACCTTTGTGGTGGTGCTGCATGATTTGAACTACGCGGCACGCTATGCAGACCACATTATCGCGATGAAGCAGGGTGAAGTGTTTGCCGCTGGAGATACCAGCAGTATTTTTAACGAGGGTCTACTGTCCGACCTATACGAGACACCTATTGAGATCGTAAAAGTGAACGGTTTGCCAATGGCGCTGAGCTATTAATCCTCCACAATGCACATAGGCGTGCCAGACACAGGGTCTTTGTGAACCTGCGCTTTCAAATCAAATACCGCTTGTAACATCTCAGTCGTGAGTACTTCGCTCGGTGTGCCTTGGCAAATCAATACGCCCGCTTTCATCACAATCAAATGGTCACAGTATCGAGCCGCTTGATTAATATCATGCAATACTGTGACGACTGTTTTACCCTGATTATTCAGCGCTCTAAGCGTGTGCATTAGCTCAACTTGATGGTTGATGTCCATGTAAGTGGTGGGCTCATCCAGTAACAAATACGGTGTTTCTTGCGCTAAAATCATGGCTAACCAAACACGCTGGCGTTGACCGCCTGATAACTCACTGACCAACTTGTCAGCCAACTCATCCACGTTGGTTTGCACCATCATCGACTGAACAATAGCTAAGTCAGTTGTACTTAGATTTCCCCAAAAACCAGTGTGTGGGCTACGACCATACGCCACTAAGTCTTTTACTTTAATGCCTTCAGGGATTGGTTGGGTTTGAGGCAGTAATGCCAACTGCGTTGATAGGTGTTTGGCACTCAACTCTTGTAAAGGTTGGTTTTCCCAATAAACATCGCCACTCATGGGCTTTAATATATTGGCAAAGGCTTTGAGTAAGGTCGATTTACCACAGCCATTAGGGCCTAACAGGGCGGTAATTTTTCCATGAGGAACGGTTAACTTAACCGACTGAACAATCGCTGTGCCATGGTAGCCAACGGTTAACGCATCTGTAGAAATAGTCATAAGTTAACGTAGTGAAAAAAGTAGCCAGAGGAAATACGGTGCGCCAATAATCGCAGTCATTAGACCTGCGGGGAGCTCTATCGGAGGGTTGATGGTACGTGCAACCAAGTCAGCAATAACCAGCAGCAAAGCACCCACAAACAAGGTCGCTGGTAACAATACTTGATGGCGTCCGCCTATTAGTCGTCGTGTTAGGTGTGGTGCGATCAAGCCTAGAAAGCCAATCGGTCCACAAATAGCCACACATGAAGCAGTTAAGCCAACGGCTGTTGCAAGGCTAATCAAGCGGATAATATTAGGCTTAGTCCCAAGGCAGACTGCGCTATCATCGCCAAGGTCAATAAGGTTTAAATGCTTAGCTAGTCCAAGCCCTAAGGGAATAAGTAATAGCCACGGTAACAGAGAGGTTAGCTGTGGCCAGCCTCTGCCCCACAAACTACCAGTCAACCAAAGCAGGGCATTATTCACTTCCAATGGTTTAACCAGCAGCACAAAATCAATCGCGCTGCCATAAAGTGCTGCCATTGCCACACCTGTGATAGCCAGCTTGATAGCGCTACTACTTGTGCCGCACAGCAACCACAAAACTATTGCGGCGAGTAGGCCGCCCACTAAGGCAACTTCTGGTAGCCAGTTAGTTGAAGCGTCAGGTAAAAACGTCATATACAGCACTGCGGCCAAGCCAGCACCATGACTCACACCAAGCACATCAGGTGACGCCAGTGGGTTACGAATAACACCTTGTACCAGTGCGCCGGACAGCGCCATCATCGCACCAACGACAATGGCGAGTAATGTTCGCGGGAGACGATATTCATGAATAGTGAAGTAGTGTTCTGAATCTTCAAAGAAACCATTGATCACGTCTAAAAAGGATAGTGAAACAGCGCCAAAACTTAAGCTAGTGAGTGCTAAAAAAACGAGTAGCAGAGTGCTAAACAAAAAGAAGCGTGAAGGGGTAATCATAAGGTGCGCTTTCTAACGAGGTAGATAAAGAATGGTGCCCCAAACAGTGCCAATAAAGCCCCTGCAGGCGTTTCTATTGGGAAGATAATACTGCGGCTAATAATGTCCGATGCAATGATCAAACACGCGCCTAATAACATGGCAATCGGCATAAACTTACGATGGTCATATCCCGATAACATACGTGCAATGTGTGGAATCAATAGCCCTATGAAGCCCATGCTGCCAACGGCTGCTAGAGAGCCGCCGACTAACAATAACACCAACACACTACTGCCTAACTTAGTCCATAACAACGACACACCAAGGTTTTGCGCGTTGTCTTCGCCAAGTTGGAATAGGTTTAAAATAGGTGAGATTAAAACAGCAAAAAATAGGCTGATAATTGTGACGGGGAGTAAGGTGTAAAAGACATCCCAGCTAGCACCTGCAAGGCTACCTGCAAGCCACGCCATTACCGCAGAGGCTTGATCTTCTGCAAGAATGACCATTGCTTTGGTCAGTGCAGCACATAGGGCTGAAATTGCAACACCCGCCAGCACTAAGCGACCATGCTCGCCACCACCTTTCCATGCACTGCCTAACAACATCACTAACAGCCAAGCGACACCGCCACCAACCATTGCGGCCGCGGAGGTGCTAAATAGCCCTAACCAAGGCGTGATAGTGGAGACTGTTGCCATACCCAAAGCCGCACCCGCCTTCACCCCCAATACAGAGGGTGACGCCAGTGGGTTTTGTGTTAGTGCTTGCATAATAGCACCTGCGGTCGCAAGACTAGCCCCCACTAAAATCCCTGTGAGAAGCCGTGGAACACGAATATCCCAAACAATATGATGCGAAATTTTGTCATCATCCATATTGATTAATGCCATCAACGCATCCGTCGGTGTCACTGGCACGGCAGACCATGCAAAGAGACTGACCCACGCTAGGACCAGCAGCAATGAACATAATAACGTGCACTGTGCGGTGTAAGACTGTTTGAGATATTGCATGTATTAAGGCGTGAGTATTTTCACTAGGTCTTTAGCCATTTGCTCTGCGGCCATGATGCCTCTACAGCGCGACCAAGTATTTGGGTCAACGTTGAAGATACGGTTGTTTTTGACAGCCTTGAGCACATTCCAGAGTGGCTCTTTTTCCCAGTCGTTAAGCACATTTGGTTTTGAGTATTCACCAATAATAAGGTAGTCAGGGTTTACCGCTAGTAGCTGCTCAAGACTGACGCGACGAGATGCGCCATCTTTTGCACCTGTTTTTGCATTTTCTAAACCAAGTGCTTTGATAACGCCGCCAGCATAAGCCGCTTCTGGGTGTAATGACAGTAGGTCATGGCGCGCTACACCAAACTGAAATGATCCACCTTTAGGCAGTTTTTCTTTGTAGCTTTGCATAAACTCACGATGCTGAGTGAGTCGTGCCTGCATAGCTTCATGTTTACCGACCACTTTGCCGATGATCGCTGACGCTTTAAGGTTGTCCTCGTAAGTCTCGCGGCGTGAACGAAGAATCAATGTCGGCGCAATCTTTTTCAAGTCTTCGTAGACTGCTTCGTGACGACCAATATCTGCGATAATGAGGTCTGGTTTTAATGACGCGATGACTTCTAGGCTGGGTTGTGAACGCATACCCACAGACTCCCAGTCACCAATGACCTCACGTACCGCAGGGAGTACCCGTGCTTTTTCTTTATCATCCGCAATACCAACAGGGCTAATGCCTACCGCTGCCAATGCATCTGCAAAAGAAAACTCTAAAACGACAATGCGCTTCGGTGTGTATTCTATTGAAAAGGTACCTTTTTCATCCTCTACATCGACAGCAGAAGCGAGTGCGGGAAGTGCGACAATAAGCAAACTTAACCCTAATAGTTTTAATGAACGTAACATAAGAAATCCTGAGGGAAGGGATTGTTAGAAAGTTAGGCTAACCCTAGCTAAACCGCAGCACGCATAAATACGCACTGTGGTAAGGCTGTGTTAGATATTATTTACTTTAGATGGTCAGTATTTTCACTAGATCTTGAGCCATTTGCTCAGCCGCCATGATGCCTCTACAGCGTGACCAAGTATTTGGGTTAACGTATGAAATATGGTCATTTTTGACTGACTTTAAGATCTTCCAAAGAGGCTCTTTTTTCCAATTACTTAACGCATTGGGCTGTGTATATTCACCGACAATAAGGTAGTCAGGGTTTACGCCAAGTAACTGCTCAAGGCTAACAGGTAGGTATGCTTTATCTTTTGCCCCCGTTTTGGCATTCTCTAGTCCCATTGCTTTTATGACGCCAGCGGCATAAGAGTCTTCTGTGTGTAAGTAAAGTAGATCGCTATTTACAACACCAAACTGGAATGACGCAGAGACAGTTAACGTTTGTTTATAGCTTTGCATCAACTCATGGTGTTTAGCTAACCTTGCTTGCATCGCTTCATTTTTATTAACGACTTTGCCAATAATAGCTGCGGCCGCAAGATTGTCCTCGTAAGTTTCCGTACGTGAGCGGAGCATCAATGTCGGCGCAATCTTTTTCAAGTCTTCGTAGACCGCTTCGTGACGACCAATATCCGCAATAATGAGGTCTGGTTTTAATGACGCGATGACTTCTAGGCTTGGTTGTGAGCGCATACCAACCGACGTCCAGTCACCAATGGCTTCACGCACAGCAGGTAACACGCGCGATTTTTCTTTATCATCAGCAATACCAATAGGGCCAAGACCAACCGCTGCTAATGCGTCTGCAAAAGATAACTCTAAAACGACAATGCGCTTGGGTGTGTATTCTATTGAAAAGGTACCTTTTTCATCCTCCACATCGACAGCAGAAGCTAACGATGGGAGGGCGAAAATAAGCACACTTAAACATAAAAGTTTAAATGAACGTAACATAATAAATCCTGAAATGAGTGAGTGCTATTTAGAAATCAATACTTGCAGTGAGTGACAGTTGGAGAGGGTCACCTGCATAAATACGCGAATCATTGGTGCCACCGATATAGTAAGTTTCGTCAGTGATATTGCCAATATTCAACGCGTACTTGGCATTTTTACGCTCATAGTGCAGACCAACGTCGATGACTGTGTAGTCAGGTAGTAACACGCGCTTGCTAGTTTCCTCGTCGGTATAACGCTCACCTTTATAAGTAACACCAGCGCTCGCACCGACGTTTCCGCCAAGGACTGATTTAGGGTAGTTATAACGTCCCCAAGCAAATGCGGCATGTTTGGCTACTGCGCCCGGTACATTGCCTAATGCATCGTCATTGAAGGTATCTGTGACTTCAGCATCGGTGTAGGTGTAGCCTGTTTGTAGCTGCAAATTATCGGTAATTTGGTATTGGAGGTTAGCTTCTAATCCACGACTCTCTATGGTGCCGATCAACTCATCAAAGCCCGTAACATCACTTTCCTCAGCGACATTCGCCTTAGTAATATCAAACAAAGCAAGGTTAAGGTTTAAGCGTTCATTGGCAGAGCTAAACTTAACACCCACTTCAAACTGCTCGCCTTCTTCAGGGGCTAACTGATCACCACTTGCATCAAAGGTAGGAATACTTTGAGGGTTAAACGACTCAGCATAGCTGCCGTATACCGATAGTGAGTCATTCACGCGATATACTGCACCCGCATTAAAACTAGTGTTAGACGAGTCAGCTTCTTCATCTTGAACCGTGTCACTATCTAAGAAAGAAAGGTGGTAATCTCCCTTTTGTATGTCATGGCGAATACCTGCTGTGAGGCTAAGTGCTTCATTAACATAAATCTGATCACTTAAATAAAGCGCCTTACTGTACAGGTTCCAATGACGGAAACTACCAGGGTCATCAGCGAGTATATCCCCCGTGTAAACAGGGTTGTTAATATTGATAAACGCGCCTCTTTCATCAAAAGCTAGGCGGTCAAACTGTCGGTACTCTTTACCTACGGTTAAACCCACAAGAATATTCTGCTCGACAGCGCCATCGATTTTGTAATTTAAGTTGGCATCTAAGGTATGTGCATCACGTTCGTTGTATTGGTGCCTATTGCGACGTCGTAGCGTGCCATCATCGTCACTAACAGCATTGCTTTCGTACAGATCTCTTTCATCAGTATGCTTGACGCTGCGTAGTTTTACATTGGCTGTTAGCTGGTCGTTAAATTTGTGCTTGAGTGATGCTGAGATAGCAGTCCCTTCATCCTTATCAGAGTCACCGGGTTCTTGGTAATAGGTCTCGATAGGTGCGATGGTGTTGATATCATTATTCAGTACAAATAGGCCATTATCCGCTTTTCGGTCTTCCTTTAGGTATTCAGCCTGTACGTCTAGCTGAGTGTTATCGTTTGGCTTGTAGGTCAAGCTAGGGTAAAGGTAGATATTGTCGCTATCGACATGGTTACGAAAACTGTCTTTACTTTCGCCACCTGCAATAAATCGGTATAAGACGGTACCTGAGTTATTAAGCGGGCCTGTTAGATCCAAAGAGGCTTCATAGCCACCTTTTGATTGCTCTGTAAAATACTGGTAGCCAACATCAATGGTACGTTTTGCCTCAGCTTCTGGCTTTTTAGTGACGATATTGACGAGACCACCGGGATCCATTGCACCATAAAGTACTGACGATGGCCCTTTAAGGACTTCAACCCGTTCAATATTGGCAGTAACAGGTGATCCGAATCGAGAGGTGAGGCCGGGTAGACCATCGGTTTGGATATTAGTTAAGTCAGCCGACATACCGCGAATGGTGAACGCATTGGCATTTGTACCTGAGCGGTTGAAGCCTGTGATGTAGTCGTATGAATCTTCTAGCGTGTTAGCTTTCAGGTCTTTTAATAGGGTGTCATTGATGACACTGGTACTGAAAGGCGTATCTAAGTCGCTTGTCTCAGTTTTTAGTGCGGTTTCACGAGACTTCTCGAAGTAAGAGTCTTGTTTGCCGTTGACGAAAACGGTGTCTAATTCAACGACAGCATTCGTTTCAGCAGCGACTATTGTGTGTGATACAACACAGCAGGAGACAATACCTAACAGCGTTAGGTTTGTTTTAATTTTCATGAGGTTAACTTCCAGTAATTAGCCAATACCACAATTCAAAACACAGTGACGCCTAGGTCACTAACCGTTAAGAAAGTGATGATTTCGGAATAAGGTACTTGAGAGTGGCTTCATGCATAGGGTATGCATGTGGCTATTAAATGAAAGTGAATCTCATTTACAATAAGGGTTTTCGGATACTAGCATACGAAAAGTTAATAAATCAATAAGGCTGATTATCAACTATTTAATATTTTGCCCAGTACGCCAAAGTACGCGGGTATAAATGCTTTTATTTCAGTGGCTTTTAAGTTGCTCATTGATGTCTTCTTTTGAGGTTTGTTCATATTGTAAAATGTCGGTTAGCTCTACCCATAGCAATGACTCTTGTTCACCTTTAGCGCGGTTGTCGGTCATGGTCAGCACTTCGTTATTGCTTTTATCAAAGGCATTCAGAGAATGAACAAAGCCATTATCTGAAGGCTTTTTGATTAGCCATACTTGGCTGAGTTGTTCTGTGTTTAGGTGTAGGTTAAAACGATCATTTAGCACGTTAAACCAAGGGCCAGTGCGCAGCAGACGGTTTACGGGGCCAGCGAAAGACTGCACGCAACTATTGTTTGAAACAAACACCATGGTTTCTGCTTTTTTCTCTAACAAGCTACACAGAGCGGACTCAATAACGCTGCTGGGAAGTTTGATTGCGTATTCATTGCCAAGTGCTTCGTAGACGTTCAAGCGGTGGCTGTTGTGGGCGTTAATGATTTGCTGCCCTTCATGCACATTTTTTATTTGTGACCAACGCTCACGTAATACTTGGACATCGATACCAGTATTTGCTTTAGGCTCAGCCAGCGTTGCTTTCATTGGTTGCACGTGAGATTGAATAGTGTTTTTAAACTCGGTAACAAGGTGCAGGTAGTTGTCGAGATGACTGTCATTGACCAAATACACTTTATGTACAGCCACACCATAATGGTCAAAGAACTGTAAGCTTCTACGCTCATCTTCGTTCACCGCAAAGGCATAAGCCCATTGGTTCGTGAAGAAGCGAGTGTCTTGGCCCGGTCGAAGGTAGAGCGCTGTTTGTTTCCTCATTTTCATAGAGGAGAACGTTGCGGTAACTTCGTGAACGACGGCTTCATTTCGAGTCAGTGCCATTACATTACCGAGTGAAGGTAGTGCTTCTAATATGGCAAGTATGTCGGACTTTAGGCGGATACAGTTTTCACTTAAATCGCTGTTTAATAGCTCCATTTCACTGACGCCAAGCTCGGCGGCCGCATTACGAATACGTACTTTTGGGTTGTCGGCTTTATAAGCAGCCCATGAAAGAGCAGTGTGTGTTTGTGGCTTCATATTAAAAATCTCGGTTGCAAAGGGTTAGTAGCTTTGCTGTATATGCTTGGAGGTGGTGGCAGTGTTTCGGTTGGAGATAATCAGTTGGCAGTCGTGACTGGGGTGCGGTGCGACATCAACTGAAATATCAAACACATCACGGATATTGGTTGCTTGCAGAATTTCATCGGGGGCACCGTAATGACTGATACCGCCGTCTTTCAAAACGGCAATGTGATCAGCGTAGAGCGCTGCAAGGTTAAGATCATGAAGAATAATCATTACCCCGACATTGTATTTTTCTGCTAATAATCGAACGATTTGCAGCACTTGATGTTGATGCGAAAGGTCGAGTGCTGAGGTTGGCTCGTCTAGTAACAGGTAGCGTTTTTCATTGGATGAGTTAAGCACTTGGCAAAGCACTCTTGCGAGTTGAACGCGTTGTCGTTCGCCACCCGAAAGGTAAGTGATAGAGCGGTGCTTGAGGTGTTCTATTTGAACAATCGCCATCGCTTCTGCAACGATGCGTTTGTCTTCTGCATTTAGTGAGCGGCCTGAGTGGGGCACTCGACCCATTTCAACGATTTCACGTACAGAAAAGGGAAAGTGCAAACTGGCACTTTGTGGTAACACGGCGCGCACTTGAGCCAGTTGCTTTTTGCTGTATTGATGCAAAGGTTTGCCATCTAGCTGGATGAGGCCAGAAGTAGGGTGCAGGTCAGCACTGAGCGTTTTCAGTAGGGTGCTTTTACCTGAGCCATTGGGGCCAATAACGGCTAATACATTACCCGCAGTCACTTCTAAGGAGATGTCGTTTAGCAGCTTTTTACCAAGGTGCTGCACACAAATATTTTGTAGTTTAAACATTAGATAATACTTCCTTGCCGCTTAAAGCGAAGCAGTAACCAAAGGAAGAAAGGACCACCAATAATTGTAGTGATAATTCCGATGGGGAGTTCAGCAGGCGCAACTAATGTGCGTGCGATGAGGTCGGACAGGAGTAATAGTGATGCACCGAGTATGGCTGACAATGGCAGTAGCTTACTGTGGTTGGGGCCAATAAATAATCGCAATAAATGTGGGATCACTAGGCCAATAAAGCCAATCGTGCCAGACAGTGCCACCGACGTTCCTACGGCTAGCGCCACTAATACAATTAAGCGTCGTTTGATGCTTTCAAGGTTGTAACCAAGGTGACCAGCTTCCGCTTCACCTAAGGCAATGGCGTTGAGCGCTTTGGCGTAAAAGTAGATACCAATGAGCGCTGTGATAATGATTGGCGCAGCAAAGAACAGTTGGGCCCAGTTGGCGCTGCCTAAACTCCCCATTGACCAAAACGTCAGTATGCGAAGCTGCGTGTCATCGGCCATATACGTTAGTAAGCCAGTTCCCGCACCAGCAATGGCATTAATCGCGATACCAGCCAGTAATAAGGTCGACACCTCCGTTTTACCATGCACTTGAGAGAGTTGGTGAACCAAGAGTGTCACTAATAAACTGCCGATAAATGCTGCAAGAGGAATCAGGTAAATATTGAGCGACTTAGGAATGGTTGCAATGCTCGGGACTAACACAATCACAATAACTGCTGCTAGAGCCGCACCACTGGAGATGCCCACTAAGCCTGGGTCGGCCAGTGGGTTTCTAAATAATCCTTGCATGGCGGCACCCGATACCGCCAATGCCGCCAATGCCGCGCCTACAATAATCGCTAAGATCACTCGCGGTAGGCGAATATCTAACAAAATACTCTGGTAGCGCCCCGGTTCATGGTCGGTGATGTGTAGGTAGTTTGTTAACGCACTGAGTACATCCTGTGGTGCGATTTTTACTGCACCGATATATAAGGATAAGGCACTCACAACGACTAGTAATAAGGTACACACTATTAGGTAGAAGCGGAACGTTAAGCGTGACTCAGCTTGCATCGTTATTACTCAGCTGCCTGGGCGGCGGTTGGGTAAATAGACTGGTAGATAGTATTGGCTGCTTCCGCTAGCCGTGGTGTAAAGCCTAGCGTTGACATATCTTCAAGCACTGCAACTTGCTTGTTTTTGGCGGCATCGGTCATCGTAAGACCAGGGATTTTCATAATCTCATCCATGCCGCCTAGGCCTTCCATTGTGCGCTTGGTGACAATGATTACCTCAGGGTTAATATTAACTAATGACTCTATATTAATCGGCTTATAGCCTTGGTAGCTGGTCATTGGGTTGATGCCGCCCGAAATATTAATCATTGCATTAGCAGCCGTATGTAAACCTGCAACCATGGGAGAACCACCACCCATACTCATAATGAAGATTGTGCGTTTAGGCTCTGAAACGTTCGCTTTTATCTTTGTATCAAGTGCAGCCATTTTTGCTTCTAGCTTTGCAATTAATGTTTGCCCGGCACTTTCTTTACCAACGGCTTTGGACACGGCGCGTATTTTCTTAGCAACCCCTTCTGTGGTGTACTCTATAGGAATAATCATGATAGGCAGCTTTGTTGATTGAAGTTGATCGATAACGGCGGGAGGGCCGGCTTCTTCGGTGGCTAGTAAGATACTGGGACTGAGCGATAAAATACCTTCTGCTGATAAGGCGCGTTGATAACCTACCTGAGGTAACTCAGTCGCGGCTTTTGGAAAGATACTCGTGGTATCCACGCCAACCAGTTTATCTTCAGCCCCTAGCTCATAAATTATTTCTGTTAGCGCACCAGCAGCGGATACGATACGCATTGCTTCGTCAGTGTCTTTTGCATGCACGGAGGATGACAGCAATAAAACACCACTTAAAAGAATACGGGTAAAGGACCGCTTATTTAATGTAATCAACATGGTTAAGCAGTCTCTTTAGTCGGGGACTTACGGTGCCCACCTTCATTTTGATGCTTTACCGTTTTTAAATCGCCACCTGTCAACGTAAATGCTTTCGCAAATCCTGATATGTAACGTCCTGCGACGGGGTGTAATCGAAACAAATGGAAATCGGTCATGTCTCTAAGGTTATTCATTACAAAGCCAAAGCGCTCTGTTAGCTTATCAAGCGTTTGATTAAATACGTGAGATGATCGACTTACTTCAGTCACTTCGCAGGTGTAAGTCAGTCGCTTACGCGCAAGTAGATGGCTTGCAGAGTGTTCATTTTCAATAAATAAAATACTGCAGTTGGGGTTGTCTATAAGGTTACCCGTGTGTTTCGCAAGTTCACTGGTATAGATGTAGTAATCACCTTCATCCTCTATATAACCCGCGTAGCTTGCTTCAGGTATGCCCGCGCCATTGGAAGTAGACATCAGTAGTGTTTCAAAGCTTTCTCTGAATAGCAAAATCTCGTTATATGTCTGAATACGTTCATCTTGTTGAGTCATGTCGATAGTTCCTTTGTACGCTTTAGAGGGTATTAAAAGTGGCTAATTACGACGACATTAAGATGAGCAGGTGCTGTGCGCTTTAAGGGTGTTAAAAGCGGCAAGTATTGGAGTGCGTAAATGTTGCTTAGCCATGTCTATGTATCAAAATTAGCTTGTGCAGTAGTGCACAAAAATATTAAGCGATGGTGGCTAGTAGAGATTTGGCTTCTTCGCGTTGGAAATGGTTGTTATTCAGCAATGGAATGATTCTTATTAAGCCTATCTTGTTAATAAATAGGGCTATTTTATGGAAAAAACCCTAGTTAGTTAGAGCATAAGCTTGTGGCATTTGGTAGAGTACGTGGGTGTTTTTTTCGTTAAGCGCTTCACTGACAACCTCACGAGCATGATCTTTACAGCGACCGCAGCAAGTGGCGACATTTAGCTTTTTGCAAACTTTGTCGAAGTTATGACAGCCATTATTGACCGCTTTTTTGATGGCTTTATCAGTTACCGCATTACAAATACAAACATACATAAATACACCTAGTTAGGAATGATTCCCATCAACTTAAGAGAATAATAACCATTCCTATTTATATTGGCAAGTGTTTCTCGCACATTTATACCTACTGGTAGCGAGCACCTGCTGTAAGGAGCTTAAACATGCAAACAAGTGTAACAATCAAGCAGGCGCTAAATGCGTCGTTGAAAAACCAATTAACGGTGATTAATCAATACTTTCTACATGCAAGAATGTGTGGAAGCTGGGGCCTAGAAGGTCTAAATAGTCAAGAATTTAAGCGTTCAATTAAGGCAATGAAGCAGGCAGATGAGATCATCGAGCGTATTTTATTCCTTGAAGGTTTGCCTAACTTACAAGACTTAGGAAAGCTATACATCGGTGAAGATGTTCCTGAGATTCTTGAAAATGATACACGTGCAAGTAATGAAGTGATCGCGCAATTGCGTGAGGCTATTACTGTGTGTGAGTCAGAGCAGGACTACGTAAGTCGTGACATGTTGACTGAGATCTTGGAAGAAGAAGAAGAGCAGTTGGATTGGTTGGAAGCGCAGCAGTGGGCGATTGAAAATACTAATTTGCCAAACTACATTCAGACAATGATGGAAAAAGGTTAAGGAGCGTCTCATGAAAGGTTCTACAAAAGTTATTGACCACTTAAAGTCTTTGTTAGCGTGCGAGTTGGCGGCAAGAGACCAGTACTTCATTCACTCTAGAATGTATGAAGATTGGGGCTTAACGAAGTTATTTGAGCGTATTAGCCACGAGGCTGAAGAAGAGACGGAGCATGCTGACTTACTTATCAAGCGTATTTTGTTCCTTGAAGAAACGCCTGATGTAAACATGCAGGATAAAGTGAACGTTGGTTCAGATGTGCCAAGTATGCTTAAGAGCGACTTGCAAATTGAATATGACGTAGGTGCAGCATTGAAAGAAGCGATGAAAGTGTGCGAAGAAGAGAAGGACTTCGTGACACGTGAGATTCTTTATAAGCTGCTAGATGATACTGAAATGGATCACACGTGGTGGCTAGAAAAGCAGTTACGTTTGATTGATATGATTGGGTTACCAAACTACTTGCAGACTCAAATGTAAGTAGTTAGTGGTCGTTACTGATACCGTGCTCGCTTTATAAGCAGTGGTAGCTAAAAGTGAGTACAGTATCAGCAACTACTTCGCGACATAAGTTCAAAACAGATCTGGAGAAAGGCTTGAATATCTCTGTATCGGCAAAGCTGGGAATAATTTAATGCAAATGATTCTTGTTTGCAAGTGTTTTAAATAAAAAGTCTACTCTTTTTATTTAGTGAAGGGCTCCGCTTTGCTTGGCTTCTCTCATCAGCGTTTGATTTGCTGGATGTTCAGACTCCGCATGGCTCGCCAAAAGCTCCCAATTCATCTGTAGTTGCATATAGGTGTCTCTTAAGGTGCTAGATGAGCTTACTTTTGGATGAGCTAATATTAGGTTCAAATGTTCCACAATAGTCACTGCGAAACACGCTGCGCAGTCAGGCAGCTTAAAAGTGATAATAGAGCTATAACGTGTCATCAAGTATGTTAGAGTCGTTTGAAGTTGTTCGACAGGGGTATCATTTGGGTTAGCCAGCATGGTTAAGGTACTCATTTTAGTCAGTTAATAAAGTTGGCTATTCCGATATTTCAGGCTTTGGCTTTTAATTTAAATAATAACCATTTGCATTTAGATTATCAAGCGTTATACTGGTCCCACATTTCAGTGGTTAGTGACTCACACTGCTCCCGTGGGACACTAAGCCTCAGCGAATGAAAAAAATAAACTCTTAGAGTTTCTGAAATGTATTACCAAGCCCGCATCGTTTTTTCACTCATATCTTTCGATGTCAGCCAGGTTATTTTTTCTCTTTTCTATACAGGAGTTAGATATGACCTTTTATATTGATGCATGGCTAGACTGCCCACAGCCTTATGTGCAAGTTAAAAATAAACTCAACAGCAAAGTAGTTGCCGACTTTTCATCTGACGAATTAACACGCGCCATTGAACAGGGTGATATCTGCTTGTGCGACTTTTTTGATGCAAGCCTGGAGACTCAAGTAGAGCTGGTTAAGTCCTTACTATTGCTCCGATGCTGTGTTGATTTGGGTAAAAAGTATTGCGCAGACTTGTTTACACCGCCTACTTCATACCACTAATCCATATATCTCTGCCGACAAGCGTGCTCTTAGCAGTAAACTGGTTATAGAACGTAATGTTTATAATTAATTAAAAAAGAGCTCAGATCATGTCTACACAGTATTCGGATTGCATTGCTTGGACTCAGGAAGAGCACCAAAACTTTGGTGTGAAACCTCAGATATCGCAGCACAAATTCCATGAGTTGGACCTATTTAGTGATGAAGCGCTAGTGACTTTGCTGGATAATTATCCACGAGAATGGTTGCAGTGTTACACCATGGGGACTAACCCTGAAAACCACAACGAGTGGACGCCTGTCCATATTGCCGAGAGCTCTGGTCGTCAGATTTTGAGTGCTTTGCAGAAAGGTCGTATGTGGGTGAATGTGATCAATATTGACCGATACAATGGCGAATATGCTGAGTTGATTGAACAAATGTACCAAGTGATCAATGCTGGATCTGACCACATCACTAATGCCAAATCATCGTTTAGTGCTTTATTGATTTCATCGCCAGGTATTCAGGTGTATTGCCATGTGGATGCGGACGCTAATATGCTTTGGCACTTGAAAGGTCGTAAGCGTGTTTGGGTTTATCCTGCACGAGACACTCGCTTTGCGCCGCAGACGTATGTCGAAGAGATTATTGGCGAGTCACGTCACGAAAATGTGCCGTTTGAGCGCTGGTACGACGACCACGCCTTTAGTCATGAGTTGAAAGCGGGCGAGGTCGTCAGTTGGCCGCAGCACTCGCCACATCGTGTTGAAAATATTGGTTTTAATGTGTCACTCACGACGAGTTATGGCTCGAAAGAAAGCCGTCGCCAACTGGGTGTGCATGGGTTTAACCATTACATTTTAAAGCCACTAGGCTTTAAGAACAGATCTATCGAGCGGGTAGGGTTGGTCGCTGAAGTTAAGTCGTTTACTTACTTTGTGCTGAAGAAACTGAAAGTACTAAAACGGGGTGAGCGAACGGCTAGTTACACGACTGATTTACAGTTGGATGATAGTCATCCAGAAGGTATGTCGAAACGTGATGAAGCTAGTTTGCCGGAGTTTGCTAAGGCCTAGTTAGCCAAAGCGTAATACTGAGGATTACCTTGGTTTTACGCTTTTCCTCTGCCAAGTAACGACTTAACCTTTTGCTTAAGTGGACCATGAACATATTGGTGTAGCTGTGTACGTCGGTTATTGGGGAAGAACTCCAAGTTGTACATAGCTTCAGTGTAAGCGCTGTAACTTAGCTTGTATGAGTTTTCATCTTCCGAAAACATAAAGTTGAAGTGATCCAGTTCAGGGTTATCAATACAGTGAGATATTTCCTGCGTAATCATCATTGTCTGAAGTGCATAGCGATGCCCTAACTCAGCTTCAAAGCCACACTGGTAAGCATGCAATATGCCCTTATCAATCAAACTATAAAGTGCCGCAACTGGCTCGTCCTTTATACGCAATACGCGAATCTCTACCTTATTCAATGGCAATAGTCGCTTAACTACTAAACGGTGAAAAGCTTCAAACTTAGGATAGTGAAAAGCACTGTCTTGCTTCATGTCTGAGCGACGTGCACGGTTTAAGTCTGCTACCGCATCAAGTGCAACATCAGCATCTAAGCCGTCTGATAAGTTTTCAATGTTGTATTCCTGTTCCGTTTCTAGGCGGGTAAGCATACGTGTGATGTTGTTGCGTTTTTTCTTCTTAAGACTCATCAAGTAGTCTTTATAAGTGTCAGGCAAGTTGATTAGCGTACGGAAGCCATACTCTTTTTTAACGGCTTTGATCGACAGATTTTGTCCTGAAAATAAATGCTCTAAATGCGAGTCAGCTAAGATTTGAGGGAAGCTTGCGGCTTGCCATAGTTTTTGCTGTTGCATGAGTGAGTGAGTAAATGCACCAATCACTGGGGAAGCATCTTCAGCCATTATTATTAGGTCTAAATACTCTGTTAGCACTAAGCCACCGTCAGTCTCGCCAGTTCCTAAAAGCATTAATTGCTTGCTGCATGGGAAGTAACGGGTTGGGTGGTTAAGTATTTGAAACGGTGCAATACCGACTAAGGTGTCGTCTTGATAGCAACATAGGATGTGCAATGAGCGTTTAGCATCATGTTGATACACTTCCCACCAGCTAAATAACCACTCCCAAGATGAGAAGAGTGTGCCTTTATCTGATGTATCATTTAATTCATTCCATTGCTGACGCATTGAACGAAACGTATCAATATCGTTTACAAGGCTAACGGTTAAGTTATGCATGGGGGTAAGTGTCCGTAGTCGCTAATTTTTTAATTATTTGATGGTTGAAGTGTACGGAGAGGCTTGGTGGTGCGGATAGCGGGACGTTTCTGAAAGGGCGGTGCTTGACGACAAACGGGTGAACCTTGACGTGCTTAATGTGAAAAAGCCGCCTACCTAAAATGAATAGGCAAGCGGCTTTAGTACTTCTACTTAGCTTAACTCACCACGTGATGGGTAGTCATTAGCAATAGCGAAGTCAATAGAGCCTAGTAGCTCTTTGAAGCTTGGGCGTGCGAAAGGCATTGTGCTGATGCAAGAGTAGAACAATGTCTGGTCTGCACGTGTCATGAATAAGCCTGGCTCGCTGAACTCAGCTGGCTCTTCGATACCGATAGACGTCTTACCGCGACCTGCAGAACGGTGTAAACCAAGTGAACGCGCTTGCTCAACCGTTAGGCCGTAAGCAACGTCGATGTTAGGTAGTTTCCAGTCAGCTTTTGCTGCTTCGCCACGTTCTTGAGTGTCGCTACTTACAGCGATTACATTAACGCCGCGCTCAGCAAAATCTTCTTTCATGCGCTCTAGTTCTTTCAACTGCATAGAGCAAACTGGGCAATGAAGACCGCGATAGAAAACCATCATTGTGAAGTTTCCAGGTGTTTGATCTTCAAGAGACCAAGTTCCACCACCAACAAGGTTAAGTTCAATATTTGGTACTACTTCGCGCGGCTTTAAAACAACCATGGTAAATTCCTAATAGGGTTTATAAATATGTAAAGTGGATCTAGTATAGTCATATAAGTTGAACTAGTGATACACTAATTATTCATTTTTTAGTGTAGATAGTTCAATATGGATCGTCTAACAACCTTATTACGTCACTTCAATCCAGAAATAGAAAACGTTCATTACTACCAGTTAGATGCGCATGAGTGTGCCGAACGTAGTAGCTCGCCAGCGGCTGATATCTACATATTAACTAGAGGTAGCTTGTTGGTGACACTGGAGAGTGGTGAGTCGAAACAGCTGACTGACCAAGGTTTGTTTTGGTTGCCATCAGGCAAAGAGCATCGAGTCGAAGCGGCCGATACCAGCACCGAATATATTCATGGAATGCTGCAGTTCGGTTCTGCCAACCTAAACCCATTAATAGACTCTCTCGGTCATATCATCTCACTAAAATCAGAAGAGATTACCACTCAAGAAATGCAGCCTGTGATCGCTATGATTACCAGTGAGTCACGCTCGCCACGATGCGGTAAAGCGCTAATCCTTAATCATTTAATGGAAGTGTTACTTGTTAAGTTGCTTCGTTTCTTAATGTCTACAATGGTGTTTGGAACAGGCTTAATGGGTGGTCTCAGTGATCCACGTTTATCGCGTTCATTAACGGCTATGCATGACAGTCCAGAAACACCTTGGACAGTGAAAAGTTTAGCGCAAGAAGCAGGGATGTCGCGGACTGCGTTTAGTATTTACTTTCGTGAAGTGGTTCACTACCCACCGATGGAATACTTGGGGCTGTGGCGTATGCGGTTAGCCAGTGACTGGCTGTCTAGCGGCACAGAATCAATTGCTCAAATAGGCGAGAAACTGGGGTATGGAAATGAGGCAGCATTTCGCCGTGCGTTTCGGAAGATCGTTGGTTGTCCACCGGGTAAGTTACGGAAGAAAGTGGTGGGGGAGGTTGTGGAGTCGTTGGTTTGAGATTGGACTGGTTTCGTGCTTTGAGAGTAATCGAACAGAAAGTTCTAGATGATTAAGATGGCACTCGATAGATATATAAGTTGTGGTAACTCTTTTATTCACACGAGCGTATAAGTTTAAAAATGGAAATTGGCGGTCTTATAAGAGTAACAGTAAACAGAGTTGAGGAAGGTTTTGCATTGGTAGATTACAAAGGCCATGAGGCAACACTTCAACAAACTGAGTTTACTTGGGATGCTGGTCTAGTTGAGCCGAGCGACTTTGTTAAGAAAGGAGATGAAATAACAGTCAAAGTTATTGCTCTCAAAAACGAACGGTTTAGCATTTCTTTAAAACAAGTGATTGAAAGTCCTTGGAATAGTTCTCCCAAAATAAACAATGAATATAACTCCCCTGTAATTATGGTGGCTGAGTATGGTTATTTCGTGAAAATAGAACAACATTGTAATGCCTTGCTTCAAATTGAAAACTCAAAGCAGAAGCACTCTCTTCACGATAGAGTTAATGTAAAAGTAATTGGTGTAGATATCTCAAAGGAAAAGGTGTTAGTGGTTGAAATATGATGCGGATAGCAGATAAATTCTTGAGAAAACTACCCGCTGAGCAAAACCTTAAAACAATCTTCCAACTGACTAATCCCGAGCCCATTCATTTTCTGCACTTTAATCTGCACAGGAATGCGCTCTTTCATTGCCTCAACATGACTGATCACGCCAATCATCTTGCCTGAGGCATTTAAGCTATCCAGCGTATTGAGTGCAGCATCCAGCGTTTCACTGTCCAGTGTCCCAAAACCTTCATCTAAGAACAGCGAATCAATACTGTTTTTGTGACTCACTAGGTCAGACAGCGCAAGCGCTAAAGACAAACTCACCAAGAAGCTTTCACCACCAGACAATGTTTTGGTGTCTCGCTCAGAGTCGGCTTGCCATGTATCAACCACCTGCAACTCCAGCGCTTCATTATCTTTACGCTTAAGTAAGTAACGACCATCTAAACGATTCAGCTGCACATTCGCCAAATGTACCAAGTGATCCAGCGTTAAACCCTGTGCAAACTTACGGAACTTGTCACCTTTTTGCGAACCGATCAGTGAGTGCAAATAAGCAATATCATCGTATTGTTGCTGACTCGTGTCGATCTCTGCAAAAAGTGAGGTTTGGTTGGCGCGACGAGTTATATCATCTGTCAGGCTGCGTTTAATCTCACCTTGTTGTTGATTGATTTGCTTTAAGTGTTGGCTTGCATCGTTTAACGCTTCGGCAACCTCTGCTTGTGGAGTTGCCGCAAAGCCTTGTTGCTCAGTGGTTGCTTGTAAACTAGCAAGGTCTTTAGCCGCTTGATCTTGTAGCGCTTTGCTGCGTGCCAGCGCGTTACTTATGCTTTCCTTTAGCTCGGTCAGTTGTTGGCGTTCTGCCTCACTTAACAGCGACTGTTCAAACGTTGCTTGGTCGCTAAATGGACTACTGCTTAGTTGAGACTGCCATGTTGTTTGCTTGTCGCTGAGGTCTTGTTGTAGCTCTGACTGTTGTGCGGTTGCAGTGGTCAGTTGACCTTTTAAGACTTGCAGCGCATCACTCGTTTGTTGACGTAATGTGTCTAAACGCTGCTTTTCTTGTTGTGCTGTTTGGCTACGTGCCTGTGCGGTTTCACGTTCCGTCGTTACCGACTTCTCCCCAAATAACTCAATACGTTTTTGTTGTTTCTCGTGAAGACTGTCGCTTATCGTTTTATGCTCGGTCATTTCTAGCGTTAGTTTCTTTTCGAGTTCGCTCTGCTTTTCTGTCAGTGTTTTGACTTCAACTTCAAGCCCTTTTAGCTGGTCATTACAACTTGATAATAGCGCTACAGACTCAGTCCATTTTTTCGCTGCCAGTTGCTTATCAGTTATCCATGAAGCCTGTTCTTCGGCAAGAGGAAGCGACATGCCCAGTGTTGATAATTGATCAGATAACTTGCTGTTTAGCGTTTGTTGTTCAGCATTTAACAGCTGAGTATCTTTAGTATTTTGCGTTAGTTTTTCAGTCCATTGCTTAGACTCTGTGTTTTGCAGGTCTAACTGATGTTGCTGGTCTTTAAGTTGCTGTTGAATAAGCGTGAGTGACTTCTCTGCCGCTTGCTTATTTGCTTCAAGCTGCTTGAGTTCGGTAAGCTTTTTAGTCAGTGTTGAGCGCTGGTTTTCTTCGTCGCTGAGGTAAGTGTCTAGTGCTTCACCGTCATTAATAGCAAGACTCAAACCTAAGGCTTTTGAGTGATGCGACCATTTAGTATTTAGCTCGTTTTGACTGGCTGTGATATTTGCCGAAGTTTCCTCAAGTGTCTCTATCTTTGCCTGTGCTTTGCTCAACAATGCTGATATTTTCCTAAGCTGCAAGTCTAGTTCATCTAGCTTTTGTTGTTGAGCATGTAAGCGTTGCTCAGTTTCTGACACGTCCAGTGCTTGATAATTGTCTATCAACGGATGTTCTTTAGAGCCACACAAAGGACATTCATCATCCGCTAGAAGCTTTGCACGCTCATCTGACAAACTACTAATCTGCCTTTCTTGAGCGATAAGCTTTTCGATATCTTTGTACTGAGTCTTGCAGGCTTGCTGCTCTTGTTCTAATTTTTCTAGCTGTAACTTGGTATCAGAAACGTACTGATGACCTTTTTCTAAAGAAGCTAGCGTCTCGCTTTTCACCGTATTTTGCTTCAAGTACTCAGCAGATAAGTGCTTTAAATGACTGTGGTGGTCGCGCTTATCATCAAGCTGTTGTAATTGCTCTGCAAACTGCTCAACGGTTTGCCCTTCAACCGCATTGGCGAGTAGGGAAGTGGCTTGATCGAATGCCTGCTGTTGCTGCTTAATCGCATCAGTAGTGACTTCTATTTCTTTGTTTTGCTCTGTCAGACTAGTTTGGATGCTTTGAAGGTTTTGCTGCTGCGTAGTGTGTTCTAAAGACAAGGTGTTCAGCTGAGTTGTTTGCTTAGCGAGTTCAGTAAACTGTGAATCCCATAAGCTTAAGTGCTCGGTTAGCTGACCATCAGTCGTATGTACTTTTTGATATTCAAGCTGTGCTGATTTTTGCTCTGTTTGTTGTTGTGTCAGCTGCTGCTTTTCCAGTAAATTGGCTTGGGTATTTTTCTGATTTTCCTGAGTCACATTGAGCTGGCTAGTTAACTTTTCTAACTGCTCAGATAGGTTTTTACGCTCACTATCTAACGGAATAACCGTGTCGATTAATAACGTTTCTAACTCGGCTCTAGTTTTTTCAGCTGCGTCGTATTGTTCTGAGGCACTTAAAAAGTATTGCTGTGACTGTTCGTTACTCTGCTGACTAGCCTCTAAAGACAGCGTCAATGCAGTCAACGCCGTACTCGACTTCGTCAACTTGTCCTCAGCTGTTTGCTGCAAACTAAACGTCGCACGCAGCTTTTCCGCTGGCTCGCTATCTGCCAAACGTTGTAAGTCAGGCTTAGCATCATCCGCTTTTTGTTGGTCACGAGTCAGCGTTTCAGTTGCAAGGTCTAGCGCTTGCTGTGCCTTACTAAAGTGCGTCCACCAGTCTTGATGTTGCTGCCATTGTTTAACTGTTTTTTCGGTGTCTTTTTCTTGTTGTTCTAGCTCCGTTTGTTGCGTGTTTAACGCCTCTAACGCCTCGCTATCTAGCAATTCCATGCCATCGGCTTTAGCTTTTAACTGCGCTAAGCTGTTCTTGCTTTCGGTAAAGCGCTCATGGACTTTTTCAGAGATCAGGCCATAAATCTCAGTGCCCGTCAGCTCTTCCAATAACTCAGCACGATCATTCGCATCCGCATTCAAGAATGCCGCAAACTGACCCTGTGACAACATCATCGACTTCGTAAAACGTGCAAAGTCGAGACCTGTTAACGACTGAATAAGCTGGCTTTTATCATTAATTTTAGAGGCAAGAATCTTGTCGTCTTCACCGTCAGCAGAAAGCTCTGCCAACTCAACCTGTGCCGCCTGCAAGTTTCCATCAATCTTGCCGCGAGAGCGTCGTTGACTCCAAAACGCACGATAAGCTTGGTTGTTTACCTGAAACTCAACTTCAGCCAAACACTCTGCGGTGCCGCGAGTCATCAGCTCGTTACTACTTGTTGAGATAGTTTTAAGGCGAGGCGTACAGTGATATAGGGCTAAACAAATAGCATCCAGAATCGTTGTCTTTCCAGCACCTGTAGGCCCAACAATCGCAAACAAACCATTCTCTGAGAAAGGCGACTGTGTGAAGTCGATCTTCCATTCACCTTTAAGCGAATTGATGTTTTTGAAGCGCAAACTAAGAATTTTCATGACGCGTCACCTGACTTAACCACTTCCACAATCTCACCGAATGTCTCTCGTATTCGCGCTAGGCGCTGCTGGTCTGACTTAGTTTCAAACGTTTCCAATGCAAGGCGACGTTCGAAAACATCTTCTACGCTCAGCTCATTTAGTGTTTCTTTTGCTTCTTGTGTGATCTGAGCCTGCCGTCCTGTGCGGGCGCGACGCAGCTGCAAAATCTCAACATTCATATCAGCAGTCATTGCTTGAACACGTTGCTGTAAGTCATCGAGATAATCTTGTGTTTCCACCTCAATACATAACCAAATGGGCAGGGCTGTCGGTTTTTCCTCGCTCGCTATTAGATCACCAAACATGTCGGCCTGCGCAGGCTCGGTTGGTAATAGTAGGAGTTGTTTTTGAATACTCTCTAAGTCACCGCGAATCACTTGCATTGGTTGAAAGCGAGGAACCAATAACGGTTCAACGCTCGTTAACTTGCCATCAGCAAACTCTGCGATTAGCACTTGTTTCTGCGTACCCAGCTCATCAAAACTCAATGGAATAGGTGAGCCGCAATAACGGATGTGCTCTGATTTTGCGACGATTTGTGGACGGTGAATATGACCCAGCGCAATGTAGTCAGCGGGTGGAAATGCCTTTGCTGGAAAGGCTTCTAAGCTACCCACATAGATATCACGCACCGAATCCGACGTTGTCACACCCATGGCCGTTAAGTGACCTGTTGCAATAATAGGTAAGGGCTGTTTAAAGTCAGCTCGCTTGGCATCTGCATAGTCATACAATTTTTTATAGTGCGTAGCAATGGCTTCACCTAATGCCTGTTGTTTGTCTGAACTAGACGCACCTGCTTGACTGCCAATCACGTCGCGTGGACGTATAAAAGGAATCGCGCAGAGGATTGCACCTGCTTCACCTTTTACATCATTCAACACAAATACTTGTTGGTCTGTGATTTCTTGCACATTGGGTATGACGTGTGTGCCGAGGGATGCGAATAACTCTTTGGACTCATCTAGCATTGACACTGAGTCGTGGTTTCCACCCAGCACAACAAGTTGGCATTTGAGTTTGCTCATTTCTACGATAAATGAGTTGTAGATTTTGCGTGCATAACTCGGTGGTGTGCCGGTATCAAATACGTCACCTGCCACGATAACCGCATCGACCTTTTGCGTTGTTACTTGCTCCAATAACCAGCTTATAAATGCTTGGTGCTCAGCAGCTCGACTTTTACTAATGAAATGTTGGCCAATGTGCCAGTCGGAGGTATGTAAAATGCGCATAACAAGCAAGAGTTCTGGTGGGTGAGTCGGCATTATACCTTAGACTTGATCAGGAAGTAGCCGCTTAGCAGAGTAATACTCTCCGTCGAATAACTGATGTTGTAATGATTTAAACGATATGGAACCATATTAGTATGGATTATTGTACTTATAGAGTTAACTCAGTAGATATCTAGTATTAAAGATATTTGAATGAGTAAAAAACCGTTACAATGATGTCCTAAATTTAGGAGCAGCCACTAAGTCCAATTAGCCAAGCTTGGTGGCCGCTGTATTTGTGATAACTCACTCCAAAAGTTGAGGTTTTATAGTTATGAGTAAATTTCGGTCTGGCGTTTTATACGGTCAAGAATTGAAGGATTTATATGCGGATGCCAAGAAAGTTGGTTACGCAATGCCAGGTGTTAATGCGATTGGAACAAGTACTGTAAACGCTATTATTGAAGCGGCTGCAAAAGTACAGTCTCCGGTCATCGTGCAGTTGTCATTCGGTGGTGGTCATTTTTACGCGGGAAAAAGCTTAAATAATGATAACTTCCAAGCATCGGCAGCAGGTTGTATTTCTGCAGCTTTGCATGTTCACCAAGTTGCTGAAATGTACGGCGTACCTGTAGTACTGCATACGGATCACTGTTCACTTGCAAATATTGAGTGGATTGACCGCTTACTAGACTTTCAAGAAGAGTATTATGCAAAGCATGGTAAGCCGTTATTTAGCTCACACATGTTGGATTTGTCGGAAGAGAGTCTTGAAGAAAATATCGAAATTTGTGAAAAGTATCTAGCGCGCATGGACAAGATCGATATTGGTCTAGAGATCGAGCTGGGTATAACAGGTGGTGAAGAAGACGGCGTTGATAACTCAAAGGTTGATGTTAGCAAGCTGTATACGGCACCATCAGAAGTTTATTACTCTTATGAAAAGCTAAGCAAGATCAGTGATAACTTCACTATCGCTGCGGCGTTTGGAAACGTACACGGTGTTTATCGTCCGGGTAATGTGAAGCTGTCTGTTGAAATTTTAGAGAACTCACAGCACTTTGTTGAAGATAAAATTGGTGCATCAGGTTCTAAGCCAGTGAGCTTTGTATTCCACGGTGGTTCTGGTTCTTCGCCTGAAGATATCGCTCGCTCTATTGAATACGGTGTTATCAAAATGAACTTGGATACGGACATGCAGTGGGCGTTTAACGCGGGTGTGCGTGACTACTATGCTGAGTTTAAAGACTACGTTGCTGAGCAAATTGGTAACCCAGATGGCTCTGATATTCCTAACAAGAAATATTATGACCCACGTAAAGTATTGCGTAAGGGTGAAGAGTCGTTCGTTGAGCGTCTTGAGCAATCATTTGCTGACTTGAACTGTATTGGACGTAATAAGTAAAACGAGTTTTTGCTTAACGTTTAAAAGGCCCGCTGATTTGTTAGTCTGCGGGCTTTTTTGTGTTTGAGTGATTCTGGGTGATTAAGTAATCGCGTAGTGTCTACATTTAGAGTGTTTACGTATACTAATCATCAGATAGCAATTCACGAGACCTATGATGGCAAAAGAAATAGAGCGTAAGTTTTTAATCGACTTAGATAAGCTTGGCCCACTAAATGACGGCACATTCATCAAGCAAGCCTATATCGCAACCCCAGATAAAACCACCGTGCGATTACGCTTAAAAGGCGAAGATGCTTACCTCACGCTCAAAGGTGCCAACAAGGGCATCTCACGCACAGAGTTTGAATATGCTATTCCTCCTGAAGACGCTAAAGCAATCATGGCAGAGTTATGCACGGGCCCTGCGATTGAAAAAACACGTTACCTCGTTGAGCATGTCGGTCACACGTGGGAAGTCGATATTTTTTACGGTGATAATGATGGCTTAGTGGTAGCAGAAATCGAGCTGTCTAGTGAAGACGAGTCTTTTGAAAAGCCAGACTGGGTCGTTAAAGAAGTAAGCGGTGACCCTAAGTATTATAATTCTAGTTTGTTAAACACCCCCTTCAACCAATGGTGATCTGATATGGAACTTGTCTACACGCACGAAAATAAAATGTTGGTTGAGAATGCTAAAAACATGCTTGAGCTAGCGGGTATTGAGCCGCACATGAAAAATGAATTTGCCCAAGGTGCCGCGGGTGATTTAGTCCCTAATGAGACATGGCCAGAGTTGTGGGTATTGAATGAGGACTTCGAAAAAGCACAGGCTGTCGTGAAAGTGCTAAACGAAAAAATGACAGGCGAAGACTGGACGTGCGCATCATGCCATGAAGCAAACGCGTCTACGTTCGAAATTTGTTGGAATTGCCAGACAGAACGTGTTATCAAGTGATTCATACGCTGGTGTCGGATGATTGCTGGCTATTTTTTTGTAAAAAATACGGACTTTAAATGCTTAAGCAATCATTGTTAGACACGTGGAACTTCTTTAAAAACCACGCTCATACGTTGTTTTTAATCGTTCTGCCAATTGTTATCCCGTTACAGATAGCATTGGCTATGATTTTCTCTGATCCACCGACATCACCAGCGGGTGCTGAAACGGTATCCCCTGAACAGTTTGCTTATATTTTCAAACGCATCTTTGTCGAATTCTTATTCGCACCGGTTTATCGTATCGCGGTGATTGTGTACTTGTCTTCAGTGATTGATGGCAATCCACTATCGCGCATGTCGTGCTGGAAGCTTGGGCTTAAGTACTGGGTACCTTACTTGGCGCTTAGCCTAATCGTTGGCTTCATTGTTTCAACGGGTATGATGTTCTTGATCCTTCCGGGTATCTTCTTCGCTGTGCGACTCGCGTTTGCAGAGTTTGATTTACTGTTTAACAACAGTTCACCATTGAAGGCAATGAAGACAAGTTTCGCTCAAACAGCGCCTCACTTTGGTGTGATTTTGCGTGGTTATTTGATCATCTTCTCTGTGCTATTCATGCCGTACTACTTGCTGTCTGGCCTTGTGCCACATGCAGTTGCGAGCGTGCTAAGTATCTTGTTTAGTGTGACGCTGTACATCGTCATGACGGTGTTTGCTTACCGAGTCTATGACTTAACGAAGTCAGGGCAAGAGTCAGAACCAAAAGTATAAAAGTAGAGTGGTTGCGTTGTGGAAAATCTAAGCTATCTTCAACTAGCGTTAATCGCTGCTGTATTTGTCTGGAGCGGCTTCGTTCGCTCCGGCTTAGGCTTTGGTGGTGCAGCACTTGCACTGCCTTTGCTACTGCTAATCACAGACGACCCACTATTATTCTTACCCTTGCTGGCGGTTCAGTTACTGATTTTTTCAGCATTAATCGGTTATAACAGTCACAAAGATAAAAAAGCGAAGCAAGAAGCCGGTGAAACTGTCACAGGTAGTATCGACTGGAAGTACTTAATCAGCTCGATGAAGGTCATGATTATCCCTAAGATTATCGGTGTATTTGGCCTGCTAACACTGCCACCGACACTCATCAGCGGCATCATCTTTGCGATCATTCTTGTTTACTCACTGACCTATATTTTCAACAAGCCCTTCACCAGTAATCATCCTTTTTTAGATAAATTATTCTTAGTGATTGGTGGTTATGTGAGTGGTACTTCTTTGGTTGGTGCACCACTTATTATCGCGGTTTACACCAGTCATGTGGCGCGTCACCAATTGCGTGACACGCTGTTTATGCTGTGGTTTATCTTGGTGTCTATCAAGTTAGTGTCGTTCTTGGTAACGGGCGTAGATATGCAACTGGAGCATCAGCTTTGGTTGTTACCTTGCGTGGCGGTTGGACATTACGCAGGGCTGTTTTTTCATAAGAAACTACAACAGGCCGACCCCGTACTGTTTTATCGGGTGTTGGGCATCGTCCTGCTGTTGATTACTAGTATCGGCTTATGGCGCTCGTTTTAAGCGATTGCCGTAGCGTTTCTTGGGCGAACGGTTAAGTTCATCACAACCGCGGCAAGCAGTATCACCAATAAACCTTGGTTGATGCTCTGCCATTCAAACCAGTTAATAAGCACACCTCCAGTGATGACCGCCGTGACGCCACCTAAGGCAACGGCTAGCTCTGCCATGCCTTGTGCTTTCCCTTTTTCGTCCTCATCAATCGACTGGGTGTAACTGGATGTACCGCCCATGTACATGAAGTTCCAACCCAGACCGAGTAGGAATAAGCTGACATAGAAGTTCATCAATATCATGCCTGACATGGCGACAAGCGTGCTGCCAATGAATATTGCTAACCCCGTTAGAATAATAACCCTTGGGCCGAAACGGTCTATCAATTTGCCACTGAAAAATGACGGTAAGAACATACCTATAATGTGCCAACCGATCACCGATACACTTTGGTTCACTGAGTAATGATGTGCGTGCATTGCCAGTGGCGTGATAGACATCATGAGTAGCATCGAGAACTGAGCAAAGGCTGTATTAAACGCGCCTAGTAGGTAGTGGTGGTTACTCAGGAAGCGTTTGCTGTCAGTGTGGTTGGCCGATTTTATAACGGTCTTATTGGCAACGTTGCCTAGTAACATGATCGCACAGGCACTAAAAATAGCGACACAGAGATAAGCACCGAGGTACTGTGGCTCACTAATCCACTGATTCATTTTTGTATTGAGGGTTGGCCCAATAATCGCTGCGATTAAACTCCCTGAAAGTACCCACCCCATGACGCTACCTTTCTTGTCGGCAGGTGCTTCATCCATTGCGGCTAAGCGATAAAACATGGCAGAGGCTTGATAAATACCCAGCAAGAAACAGGCAAAGCAGAATAGGTAAAAACTACTGAGGTACAAGGCTAGCATCGCTAGAATGGCTGACAGTGTTCCTGCTGCAGCACCAAGTATCAGGCCTGTGCGACGACCACGTTGTTGCATAATGACGGATAGCTTATAGGCAAACAGCAGTGCGCCTAAGTTGAGCAAACCGAAGGGTAGCGTGGCCAATGACTCGTGCGGCGCAAGCTTGACGCCAATGATGGACGATAGGCTGATGGAAATAAGGCCTGCAAACATGAAGCAGCTTTGCGAGAGCATTAAGGCGATGATCTTGGTCGGCATGAGTGTTCCTTTTAGGCGAAAGTTTGAAAGCGTTTACGGTATTCACTGGGTGATACATTGAGCTCGCGAATGAAGAGTCGTCGGAGTATTTCACTGCTGCTATAGCCGCATTGGTCAGCGATGCGGCTGATCGAGTGTGTGGTTTCTTCGAGTAATAATCTAGCTTTGTTGAGCCGAACTTGAGCAATGTAGCGAGAGGGTGCAATGCCCACTTCTTGGGTAAATTTACGCGAGAAGTTGCGTACGCTCATGGCTGCTTGTTCGGCTAATAATGAAACCTCGATAGGCTTGTTTAGGTTGTTCTGAACCCAGTGTTGCGCTTCGATTAAAGACTGGGTTTTGGCGGTGTCAGTGTTTTCAGTACTAGAGAACTGGTTTTGACCACCAGGTCGATGATAGAAAGCGACCATTTCTCGGGAAGCTGCAAGTGCAATGCGCCTGCCATAATCTTCCTGAACAAGGTGGAGTGCGAGATCAATACCAGATGTGACACCTGCCGAGCAGTAATATTTCCCATCCTGCGTAAATACGGCATCTATATCGAGTTTGACCTCGGGGTATTTTTTGGAGAACTCAGCGTGACGTGACCAATGTGTGGTGGCTTTACGCCCATTGAGTGCGCCTGTTGCAGCCAGTATTAATGCGCCGCTGCAGACGGATGCGACACGTGCGGTTTGTTGAATAAACGGAGCAAGTTGCTTACCTAGATCAACTCGGTTGGCAATATCTGTAGCGACTTCACCGCCTGCGATCATTAATGTATCTGGCTGAAAACTGTTTAAGCCATTAAGTAAGCCATCGCTTAATACTTTGGTATGGGTCGCGAGTGTTATCTGTTCTTTATCGAGACTGATTAGTTGGGTTTGATAGGCAGCTTGGCAGTCAGAATTTAGTCTGCGGTGAATGAGGTTGACGCTTTCAAACACTTGTAACGGCCCAAATACATCCACGGCATTGACACCGTCATAGGCAATGATGGCAACCTTCTTGGGTGCGCTTGTGGGGGTAGGGTGTTTCATGAAATGAAATCTCATTCGTGAGTGATGAGATTATTATAGACTTAAAGTTATGTCCGATAGGACGTGATAGCCACTTTTTCGGACATTTTTTGGTTATAGGATAGGGTTATTTTTGTACTGTGCTTTTCGATAATGTTTCCAGTTGCGATACTTCAAATCTCTTCGAATATAGTCATCATATTCAGTGATTAAATTTTTCGTGTTTCTACTTTTTCTAGGTATGAAATCCTGAGCAAGTGCGTCGAAGTATTTCTTATGCTCGCTATAAGTACGAGGGCTTCTATAGTAATCACCCATGTGGGTCTCCGCTTCAGTTAAAAACTAACGAAAACCTTCATTTCTGTTACTTAATATTTTTATCATGGCTTTATCCTATAATAATTTGCTGATGCCACAGTTTGTTGATTGCTTAATAATATGTGTTCAGTTATAGCTTAATGGCGTACGTTTAATTATTTTTGTAAAATTATAGTAGGGTGACGAATGAAGAATCTATTAGTACAACGTATTTTAATGACTGTTGCAGCTGGCGTGCTGGTTGCTTGTGGCGCTTCAACAAAGCCAAATGTTGTAGAGAAACCTGTTGTTGATGTTGCACCTATAAAGGTAATGGCCTGTAGCGATCCAAGGCCTGAAATTTGTACTCAGCAATATGACCCTGTTTGTGGGACGAGGCATGTACCACGTCCGTGTGGCAAGGGAATGATATGTGCAGCGGTAATGACGACAGCTAAAAAGACTTATTCAAACAGCTGTTCTGCATGCAGTAACGACGATGTTCAGAGTTATACCAAAGGAGCATGTCCTGCTTCTTGAGTTCGATCTAAAGTAAAAAGCCTCTCTTAGATGTCACTCTAAGAGGGGCTTTTTTTGATAGATGTAAAATTAACGCTTACCCGCAGAATTCGGAATACGTACCATGTCATTCATCACCCCATCTAAACCACCATACACATTCAAGGTATTGATTTGAGAGGTGATCTTCTCTAGTACTTCTAATTCCTTCAAGCGCAGTAACACAGGGTTGCCTTCCATCATTTTGGCCGTGTTATGTAACGATCTTGTCGCATTAGTTTCCTCTTTACGACGGATCAAGTTAGCTTCAGCTACTTTTTGAGCTTCAACTACCTGCGCTAAAATCGTTTTCATTTCACCCGGCAAGACAATGTCTCTCGCGCCGACGTTTTTCAACTCAACACCGTACTCAGCTGTTTTAGCGACGACGATGTCTTTGATCTGAGTATTTAGCTTATTTTTATCCGCTAATAACTCATCCAACGTTTGCGTTGAAACAATGGCACGTAAGGCCAGTTGCAATTCTCTATACAGAAAATCAGCATGATCCGCTAACTCCTCAGAGACGCGCTTTGCATCACTGATTTGCCAAGTCGCTGATAGGTTTACACGTAAGCCAACGCGGTCTTTAGTCAAAATGTCCTGACCGTTGACTTCCATGTTTTGCAATCTGCAATCCAGCTGTTTGATCTTTAGTGTACGGTTAAACTTCCACCATGCATGGATACCTGACGGTAACTGTGTTGCCTGCTCACCATCCACTTCCAAGAAGCCGACGTGACGATCCATCACTATGCTAGTAATCACCGCGTTTAATGCAGAGCTTCTCAGTAATGGCTCTTTCGCCGACATCAGTACTCTCGCGAGGGTTTTATCCAATTTGAAATCTTCTGAGATATCAACTTTGCGGATTTCAATATCAGTAAAACCTAACCAGTACGCACCTTGTTGAGCGGGTGTCTTTATTTCTTTTAGCGATTTGTTGTGGTAAATCAGGCCGACTTCATGCTCAGCGGTTTCCCATGTTTGAACATGAGCGGCTAGCTTGTCTTTGTGAAGCGTTAATAGCTTCATGACTTCGTCAGATACGCCATGCGCTAAGGTGTCACTAATATCAATCAATGACACACGAATTTGGTTTTTCCAGTCTTTTAAGTTATGCACGCCTGGCATAAGCACATCGGTAAATTGTTCGTTTGTGAACAACAAAGCACGATGTGTCTCTGGAACGATGATTTTCTTCATAAAAAACATGTTGTTCCCCTAAATAATTAAAAATGTAAACGCTCCACACTCAGACGCGCTCGTTAATTTATGCTTGAAAGGAAGGAGAGCAGGGCGGTGGAATAAACATCCAACGCCGAAGCAATCATTCGTGACAAACAAACCCATCAACAAGGGTGTGTGAATGCTAATTTCTCCGATTGATCTGACCCAGTGTTGCAGTGGTGCGCTTTGCTTTCCGAAGAAAATAAAGCGGTCATTGCTTCTCTGTTCAAATCGCTCATCCTTATCTGGAGCGTTTTACATAGGGCCCCGAAGGGCAGTTTTAAAGCACCGTGGAAGGGTGTTGTCTTTACGACAGGTTCACTAGCCAGAATCGAACTGGCTACCAATTGATTATGAGTCAACTGCTCTACCTAATGAGCTATAGTGATAATGGATTCGAACCATGCGCCCGAGGGCGTTCCATAAATTTGACCTCTAAAAACCGATACACATACACTCAGAGAGCGATGTGTCAGGCTGGTATGCAGAACCAGCACCGCAAGTTTTACGATAATCAAATGCTGTGTGGCCACCGCTTTTAGCGATGACCGAAATTAAAAAGTAATGGTGACTAGGTTTTCTAGTACTTGCAGGCTATCGCTAATGACATTGATCGTGATTTCGAAGTTTTTGTCATTTAGGGCAACCTCGACAAGACGCTCTGCAGCGGCGTTTATTTTTTCGGACTCTTGACGGATCAAGTCATTTGCAGACTTCAGTTGTACAATTTCAAACGTCGTAAGATCCATGCTTAAACGGTGTAATGTATCTAAATACTGAGTCTTGCTATCGTCAGGAATATCCTGAATATCTAATGAAAGCAGGTGGTCGTGGGACTCTTTTAGTTCTTCTCGGATGCCCATGTTATTGCCTTATCCTTTTTATCGCATTGAGCACCGTTTTAAGTGATGTGCTGCAATGTTGGTATTACGGAAATCCACCGTTTTCACAGGCTTCAATTTCTTCTCTTATTTCTTTCGTGTTGGCCATAAATTGCCTTTTAAATTGCTCGTGAGGCGGGTACTGGCTTATTCCAGCACCCTTGCTTTGACGGTTTAATACGCGCAACGCGTTATCCTTTTACACACACCACTTGTTTCAATGTATGCATGATTTCTACCAAGTCATCTTGTGCTTCCATGACCTTTTCAATCGGCTTATAAGCAGAAGGTGTCTCATCCAACACACCAATATCCTTTCTGCATTCAACGCCTTCAACTGCTTTCAAATGTTCTTCCATAGACACCTCTTTCTTCGCTTGAGTACGTGACATCACGCGTCCTGCACCATGGCTACAGCTACAAAAACTCTCTTCGTTACCCAGTCCACGAACGATGAAAGATTTCGCTCCCATACTTCCTGGAATAATTCCCATTTCACCTTTTTTCGCACTCACCGCACCTTTACGAGTGACCCACACGTTTTCGTCATAATGCTTCTCAGGGCTGATGTAGTTATGGTGACAATTCACCGCCTCAACATCCGCTTTAAACGGCATTGGCATCACCGCGCTAATCGCCTCCAACGTACGCTGCATCATCACTTCACGGTTAATGCGTGCAAAATCCTGCGCCCATGCAACCGCTGCCGTGTACTGTGCAAACTTATCGCTACCTTGCGGGATATAAGCCAGCTCTTTATCTGGTAAATGGATAAACCAACGCTCCATATCTTTCTTCGCTTCTTGGATAAAGTGCGTTCCAATCGCGTTACCGACACCACGTGATCCGCTATGCAGCATCACCCAAACATCATCGTTTTCATCCAAGCAAACCTCGACAAAGTGGTTACCCGTCCCCAGTGTTCCTAGGTGATGGATGTTGTTGGTTTTCTTCAAAAATGGATGCTTTTCAACCAGACGAGCAAAGCCATCAGCAAGAGGAGCCCATGCCGCAGACACATCAGCGGGAATCTCACTCCATGCACCTTTATCTCGGCTTCCTCTTAATTTTTTAGAACGACCATGTGGTACGACTCTTTCAATCGCGCTACGCATCGCCGCTAAGTTGTCAGGCAAATCTGTTGCTCGTAACGTGGTTTTAGCCGCCATCATTCCGCATCCTAAATCCACGCCCACCGCAGCAGGTATCACCGCACCAATAGTTGGAATGACACTTCCAATCGTCGCACCTCTACCGAGATGAACATCTGGCATTGCCGCCACCCATTTATGAATGAAAGGCATCTGCGCCAGATTTAACAATTGCTCACGTGCGTTATCATTAAATGGCACACCGCGAGTCCATGACTTAACCGGTACTTTTGACGTTTCTGGAAACATCACTTCATATTTTGTTGTTGGTTTTGTAGTTGTCATTGTATTGCTCCTTTCATTCTTGCTTTCGTCTGCATCAGCTGTCTGGTGCGCTATTCAATCGTTGTGTATTTATGGAAATAACATTGCAATGGGTGTGCCAACTTTTGAAAAAATATGGAGATTGATATTAAGCCATTGTTTTTAATAGTTTTATTTTATTTTTGATTGTTTTTAAAAAATTGTAATAACTCTATGTATTGAAATAAATTATCTTTTTAGATAGTTTATTATATAAATAGTTATGCTGTTTGTGGTTGGAGAGGAGGGGTAAAGAATAATTTTTCACAGTACGAAGGCTGTATTGCCGAGCAATATGAATCGATTGAAGACGCTAAATCAGGTATCTTTGAGTATATTGAAGTATTTTATAACCGAATAAGACGACACTCAGCCAATGGATATGTGAGTCCCGCTGAGTTTGAACGAATGACAGCAATAGCTGCATAAGTGGAGTGTCTACTTTTTATGGGTAACACCAGCGTATTATAAATAATGAAAGCACTATTTTATAAAGATGGAAAACACTTAAAAGTAGAATTCGATGGCGATTGGAATGCGCTCTCAATGTTCATCGAAACAGACGGTGAGTGGAGTGAAATTAGAAAGCATATTGAACTTAATAAGAAAGACGGCTGTGCTGGGAATACATCCTTAATAACACATATTTCCGGTAGTAAGTACTGTGTATTCTGTACTCTCGGCTTAGGGTTAAGTTCAGTGGAAATAGATCAAAAACAATTGTTGAAAATATTCGATGCTTGGGATGAATTTAATAGAGACAGGAAAAAGAAAAGTTTTATTATTGAGGTTTAATAGCGCAACGACAGTGGTTCTATTATCACTAACACCGCACCTCAAAACAATCCTCCCCAATTTCAGTAAACGTAATCTCACAATCCAAAAACGACTGAATCACGTCAATATTAGTTAGCGTGTGCAGGCTTGGTTTTAAGGTAGTAAACCGTCCACCACTACCTAACGCCATCGGCAACAATAACTGGTCACATAAGTACTCACCAACAACCGCTGTTGAGTCTAAATAACGTCGTGCATCTTTGATGGCTATATCAGCAACTCGTTCGGCTGATAAGCCCCTGCGACCGGTCGAATCAATTACTTCTGCAGTCCCATCGGTATGTTTAAATTGCACTGACAATACATTGCCGGGGCAGGCTGCTATTACCTCATTAATGTGTAAATCACTGGCTGAGATAGCTAACTTTTTCTGTACTTGTGCAAGTTCTCTTTCAGCGACATGACTCTTAACTTTTGCCTGAGTAACGATGGCAGAGTGTTGCATTTCACCACGTTCCATAAGCATGATGGGCGTGGTTTCATCCAAAGGCTTTATGGTTGCTGACCACTCTCCACCACCGACGGGAAAGAAGCCGTAAGCGTGTAGCTCGGTGCTGATATCAATATTCATTAAACGAAGTGCAGGTATAAAACTGCGTTCGATGAAGTCAAAGCTCGGTGCCATCATGTTGTGAGTACCACCACTTAAACGAAGCGTTGATTCGCGCTTAGCCAGCAATAGCGCAGGAAGCACTGTCTGAAAAACTAAGCAAGAGCTGCCCGCTGTGCTAATAGGGAATGAGTAGTCACCCGCCTGAATTTCACCGGGTTCAAACGTGAGCGTCTGAGAGCCAATCTCTGCGCCTGATACCTTGGCATTGCAGATCATTTGACTGGCTTGTACACACATCAAGTGTTGATGGCCTAAGCCTGATTTCTTGCGGCCAGCACGGATGTTTTCAATACGAATGGGCGTTTGTGTACACATGGATAGTGCCAGTGAGCTACGCAAAATTTGCCCGCCGCCTTCGCCTTGTGAGCCATCTATTATTTTCATGAGGTGTCCTTTTTGTTCAAACGCTTGTTGGGTGCTGTTTTTGCTTGTTACGCCACCAATAGTATTGCAATGCTTGTGCCAATTCTTATAAATAGTAGAGATGTTTATTTAGGTTGTTGTTTTTATTTGTTTAAAACTTATAGCTGCATTTTCGGTGGTGGAGCTTATGAAAAGTGCTTACTATTGCTTTGTATCTATTTAAATAGAGAATTATACGAATGAGTAATGTAGTAGTTAGTCTTCTTGGTCAGCGACTTGATAATGTGGGCTTTGGTGCGAAACGTTGGTTTCGCTGGCGTCCAACGTTATCGTTGCTGATGCATCATGACTTTCAGGTCGATGAGTTGGTGCTTCTTTATCAGGAAGAGGAAGAGGCGCTACTGCAAAAGACGATCAAAGATGCTGAGTCAATTTGTCTAAATATCAAAGTCACTACGCATAAAGTGACCTATAGCAACCCGTGGGATTTGGAGCAGGTATACGGCCAGTTGCATAACTTTGCGGAGAGTTATGACTTTAATCCTGAGCATAATGATTACTACTTTCATATCACAACGGGTACGCACATTGCTCAAATCTGCATTTACCTATTGGCTGAAGCGAACTACTTCCCCGGCAGGCTTATTCAAAGCTCGCCAAGTCCTGAAGGGCCGCACGGAAAATATCAGACGATCAACTTAGATCTGTCACGTTACGATCAAATTGCTAGTCGTTTTCACAAGGAAGCTCAAGAAAGTATCAGCCACCTTAAAAGTGGTATAGAAACTAAGAACGAGCGCTATAACGAACTGATTAGAGAAATAGAAAATGTCGCTGTGCGCTCGACTGCGCCGATCTTGATTACTGGGCCAACGGGGGTGGGTAAGTCTCAACTCGCGAAAAAGATCTACGAGCTAAAGAGTCACAAAAAGAAGCTTGAAGGAAAGTTGGTTGAAGTGAACTGTGCGACTTTGCGTGGTGATAACGCGATGTCTACCTTATTCGGGCATGTCAAAGGCGCGTATACAGGTGCGGTAAGTGAGCGTGCAGGCTTGTTGATGGAGGCGAATAATGGTCTGTTGTTTTTAGATGAAATCGGAGAGCTAGGGCAGGACGAACAAGCAATGTTGCTGCGTGCGGTTGAGGACAAAGTCTTCACGCCATTTGGTTCGGATAAAGAAGTGAGTAGTGACTTCCAACTGATAGCAGGGACGAATCGCAACTTGTACGAACGCGTCGAAGAGGGTGCGTTTCGAGAGGATTTGCTGGCGCGTATCAACCTGTGGAGCTACCAGTTGCCATCACTGCGTGATCGTTATGAAGACATTGAGCCGAACATTGAGTTTGAGTTAAACCGTTACGCGCAAAATACCAATCAGAAGGTGAGTTTTAATAGCACGGCTAAGTCGAAATACTTGTCGTTTTCGCTTAGCTCTTATGCTGACTGGAAGGCTAACTTTCGTGATTTGAACTCTAGCATTACACGTATGGCGACACTGTCTAATGGCGGACGAATTAATGAAGCGAACGTGGATAAAGAGATCGAGCGACTGCAGTATGATTGGAGTGGCGGAGGAGAGGTGCAAGTTAGCGCTAGCGATGTGTTGTTGGAAGAAACGTTGAGTGCTGAGGTGTATGAGAGTATTGATGCGTTTGAAAAAGCACAGTTGGCTGAGGTGATTCGTGTGTGTAAAGAGAGTAAAAGCATGGCGGATGCTGGGCGGAAATTGTTTGATAAGAGTCGGTTGCAGAAGGCGGCTAGTAATGACTCGCAGCGGTTGAAGGTTTATTTGAAGAAGTATGGTTTGGAGTTTAAATATCTGTGACAAGACGGGTAGCTTTATAGTCATTAAGGTTGGTATTAGGTTTTTTTGAAAAAAGAACGGTGGAGATAAGTGATAATGAATAGAGAGACAGAAGAATTAAAGGTCTACCTAAATAAAGTTGCAATGAAATCCTTAAATGGTGAAATACCATGGACTCAACTTAACTCCTCTGTATTTCAATGGATTCAGGGAGTTACTGGTGAGTCATTTAAAGTCACTGTACAGAGAACGGTTTCTTCAAGTTCAAGTTTGTCGCGAACTTTGGAGAAAACTCGTATGACGAACAACTCATTTTTAAAAGAGGAGGACATGGGTTTAGGATCTATATATTTGTTCCAAGTTCAAGATCGACGTACCAAAACTATATCGCTTTCTTTATCTAGCCTAGAAAGACCTGAGTTCTTTGAGCTTTTGGCTAAGATTTATCATGGAGCGGAGAAGGGTTTGGATGTTAGGGCTACAAGTATTTTAAAAAGGCTGCTAGGTCAGTAATGATGCTGGGGTATCAACAGTAAATCGTCTCTCTACTGCAATTGTTTTTCGTAGACAAAAAAATACGCCCTTTGTCGGGGGAAACAAAGGGCGCTGGGGTTGAGATTGCCGATGATCTTATTTTTATTATTAGTAGATCGATCTTCTCAGGGGCTTGCTGGTAAATCTTATTGTTATGTTGTTATTTTTATTCTGTTGTTGATTTGTATATTGCAGATGTCGTGCCAACTTTTCATTTAATTACTAAGTTGTTAATTAATAATGACTTTATTGCTTTTAAGTGGCATGGCTGTTTGTGACACAAGGTTTGGGTTTGTCAGTAATAGACGTAAATAATTGCAGTAATGTCACTTACTGTCTTTGAGGTCGTGATATCTATCGCCAGTCGAATGTCACGGCTAACTAAGTAAAATACTGTCTTGTCCTAAGGGTGCTTTCTCTAGGACAAGCGGGATGCCATTTATTCAGCAGGTATAATATGCTTGATGGTTATTTTCTTGTAACCATTGACTCTAGAGGAAGCATCTTGGACAAAGCTTGGAAACCAAAGGCTTGGATCGCAATTTTTCTAGGCGTCGTACTACAGTCTTTTACTTTTCTTTATTTGAATAGAGGGAAGTGGTTTTGTTTTTACTTTGTTGTCAGTGTGCTACTGAGCCTAATAGACTTACGATATCAGGCTTTTTATGCTGGGGCGCTGTCTCTCATCTGCCCAATCCATGCCTACTTAATAGTTAGGAAAGGCGACTTCGTCGGTAAGCGTTTTTGGTATTCCAAATGGTGGTGTATTCCAATTATTTTTATTTCTATCGCCATGTTTTCATTTACCGTTCGCTCATTCTTTTATGAACCGTTTTCTATTCCGCAAGGTTCGATGAAGCCGACGTTGGAAGTCGGCAGTCATATCTGGGTCAGTAAGCTCGGATATCGTACTTACGGGACGTATGGAATCACTCTTCTAAAGGAAGATATCGCATCACAAGATCTGATGGAGCGTGGACAAGTATACGTTTTTCGTTTTCCACAAGACGAGAGCAAATCTTTTGTCAAAAGGTTGATAGCCGTACCAGGTGACAGTATTGAGGTAAAGGGGAGCGACGTTATTGTAAATGGCATTTCTTTGCCAACTAGCTTAGTGAGTGAAACAGAACAACTTAAATACTATAAACAGCAAGTCGATGGTAATACTTTCCGTATTCAGCATATGAAAGACAGAGCCATAGGCTTTGGGCATATGTCCTCGCGTATTGTTCCTAAAAACAGCTATTTCTTCTTGGGTGACAACCGAGATAATTCAAATGACAGTCGATTTTGGGGCTTTGTTCCGAGTGACAATATAGTGGGCAAGGTGGTTTATAGTTTCTAAGCGGGAAGTGGGCTTGATTCCTCTGGGTACTTTGTAATGGAAAGTAATGTTGATTGTGCCGAAGAACTAAGTCAGCACAAACATGTTTCAGCTAAAGAAGGCTATACTAAGCAAAGTTAAATACCCAAAAACCAAGCCGCTAAAGAAAACGTTATATCCTATGGGAAAACGGTGATCTTATGCGTCCTTAGAATGTTGATAAGTAAGCAGTTGACCCCAAATGAATAGCAAAATAGTAAAAGCCACTGAGTCAGATGGTAAAGCCTTAGCAGAAATCCGCGCTGCCGCAATGGAGCCAAGCCTTCTCGCCGCTGGCCGCTTTGATGAAAATCGAGTACGTAGCCGATTTCTAGAGTCATTCGAGCCAGAAAATACCTACAAAATTTTGGTAAAAGGCGAACTGATGGGCTTCTATGCGCTTCTTAAAAAAGAAGATCATTACTACTTAGATCACCTATACATAAAACCGCAGTCCCAAAGTGTAGGACTGGGAAGAGGTGTTATTTATAACCTCTTCGGACTTGCTAAATCAGAAGGTCTTCCGATTCGCCTAGGGGCATTGAAGGGAAGTCGTTCGAATGATTTCTACTTAAAAAATGGCTTTGTAAAAACGCATGAAGATGAGTTTGATATTTACTATGAGTACGCCATTGATACTCAGCATGAAGTCGAGTTTGTCCCTTACTCAGAGCAGTACTTAAAGGCTTTGGTCAAACTGTGGCGTGATAGCTTTGAGGAAGCGGTCGGTATCGTTGACCCTAACCCTATCGATGAGCAGAGAAAGTATTTCATTGACGAAGTACTGCCAAAAAACCAAGTGTTGGTCGCATTAGATCGTTTGAAGGTCGTTGGTTTCATTGCTGCGACGAGTGATTCAATTGATGAGATTTACGTTCACACGGAATATCAAGGAAAAGGTATCGGGTCAAAGCTACTGACTTGGGCGCAAGAGCACTCTGAGGGGAGACTTGAGTTGTATACATTTGACCGTAACAAGAAGTCTCAACAGTTCTACGAACATAAAGGCTTCAAGGTGCTTGAAAGAAATAAAGCAGACGCTTGGATGTTGGATGATATTAAGTATGAGTGGGTTCGCACTTAAAGACAGGCAAAAAAATACGCCCTTTGTCGGGGGAAACAAAGGGCGCTGGGGTTGAGATTGCCGATGATCTTATTTTTATTATTAGTAGATCGATCTTCTCAGGGGCTTGCTGGTAAATCTTATTGTTATGTTGTTATTTTTATTCTGTTGTTGATTTATATATTGCAGAAGCCGTGCCAACTTTTGCATTTGTTTTTAAGTGATTGATTTTGTTTATTTATATTTTTTTTGACTATGTGACCCTGTGTTGACACAAGTCTTAAGTTGTCAGCTATCGACGTAAATAGCTGCCGAAGTGTCACATATAGCCTTCATTTTTTGAGTTTGCTAGTTGAGGGGCTGACTTTGGAGGTGGTAGCTCATGAGTACTAATGAGGCTCGCCTTACCGTTTGGTCAATTAAACACACCACTTATCGGTAAAAAGCCATTTTTAGTGAATAAAAACCACATTTACCACTCCTAAGTTAAGAAGGACTTTTTAACTCCCCATAAGGACGTGGTGAATACAATGAAAAATAATATCCTAAGCAAGTCATCGCTGCTTGCGGCAACCTTGTTGCTTCCTCTATTTGCATCTGCCCAAGCGGGTGCGCTAACCGCCAAACCTGACCGACTTAATACGACAGTAGGCCAAGCAAAGACGGTCGAAGTTTTGTGGAATGACACGGGCGGACACTTCTGGGTATCAACAGTGAATAAACACTCCGCTAAAGGCGGTCGTGCTTATGTAGTTGGCGGCAGGAAAATCCATTACACCCCTAAACCCGGTTTTAGAGGCACTGACGAATTTTGGTATCAGATTACCGATTCATACGGCCGAACGAATAGCTCAAAGGTGACGGTGCATGTTTCGGGTGGTGGACATAAACGTGTACATCAGAATCCTGTACGACATAAAAAAACGCATCAAAAGCCAAGTTATAGCGTTGAGTGGTCAAAGCCTGGGTTTAATCTGAGTTATTCAAAGCCGGGCGGTTGGCAAGCAACAGTGAGTCAGCCTAAACGCCACAAAGCAGCCGGTAAAGCACCTGTTGGACATAGCGACGCATACGTCACTTACACTGGTTCTGGGCAGATTGCGCTGGATGTTTTGACCAATGATAAAGGCGCGGGGTTGGCGGTGCATAATACTAACCCGTGGACTTCACATGGTGGGCAGGCGTGGGTTGTCAATGATCACCGCGGTTCTTACATTGCTTACACGCCGAAAGCAGGGTTTCGTGGCGTAGATGAGCTTTGGTATGTGCTAAGAGATCAGCATGGGCGCACAAATAGCACCAAGGTCAGTATCTCTGTTCACTAATTAAACTTTGGCTCTAGGTATTAATGCTAATAGATGATTAATACCTAGAGCAGAGTGGGAGTTTTAGCCGCGCCCACGATACCCAGCAACACCTTGTTCAGGCAGCCAAACACCCTTAGGCACTTCACCAAACGCATAAAACACGTCAATTGGAATTCCACCACGCGGATACCAATACCCACCAATGCGTAGCCACTTAGGGTTGATCTCATCAATCAAACGACGAGCAATACTCACCGTGCAGTCTTCATGAAAAGCACCGTGGTTACGAAACGCACCCAAGAATAATTTCAGTGACTTACTCTCAACCAATAACTGATCAGGGATGTAGTCAATCACTAAGTGAGCGAAGTCAGGCTGAGCGGTCATCGGGCACAGTGACGTAAACTCAGGCGCTGTAAAACGTACTACATAATCCACATCAGCCTGTGGGTTTTGCACGCTCTCTAAAATAGCGGTTTTAGGGTCATCAGGCAGTACCGTTGCACCACCTAATTGCTCAAGATTTTGGTAAATATTATCACTCATTGTGAGTTCCTTTAAATGTGTTACTAGCGATACACCGCTGCGTTAAACGCCTCGCTGCGTACCCCAAAGAATATTGTGTAGTTGCGGAAGTACCGTCGCGTCATGCCAACCGACACTCACCACGCGATCAATCAATTCACGCGTAGACTGCAAGCCTTGCTCTAATGTCACTTCCTCAGCGTCAAGATTGCAGGGCTGCAAGTAGAAGGGATAACTTGGGTAACGTGCTTGTACCTCACGCGCCCAACTAAAGTCTTCATCATTAGCCACAACGATTTTGATGCTAACTGCTTCATGGTTACGAGCGACATCTAAGCACTTATCAAAATTATCCCAGCGCGTTTCCATCTCAGATGAGGGTGGCTTTGGACTGAGTGTTAGATAGTCGACTTGATTAAACCAAGGCTTAGAAATACTACCCTGAGTTTCCATCGCAAAGGTGTAACCCGCTTCATGACCAATGCGAATAAGCTCAGCAAAGTCTTGTAGTGCAGGGTTCCCGCCGGATAATGTAATCAATATCGGAGTAGGGCTTAAGGCTTGAATCTGCCCCCATACTTCCTCTGTTGACAGTGTATGCCATTCATTTTTGTACTTTTTATCAACCGCATATAATGTGTCGCACCAGCTGCAACGGTAGTCACAACCGCCACTCCGAACGAATACTGTAGGCTTGCCCACTAACGCGCCTTCACCTTGTACGGTAGGGCCAAACACTTCACTAATAATCAGTGTGCTCATGGTCGGTATTCCGCCCACGTCTTAGGTGTTTCGCTGACTTTAACTGCTGTCGTTTCAGGCCAGTGAGGTTTACACCAATCAAATAGGTGCTTTGCCAATAACTCTGCCGTCGCACAGTCATCACCTAACACGTCATTCAAGTGTCTATGATCTAGCACGTCGTCGATGTAGGTTTTCAGTAACTTAAGCTCGCTGTAATCACGTACAAAGCCGTATTGATCAAGCGTCTCTGAACTTAGCTCAACGACAACGACGTAGTTGTGACCATGCAAACGCGCACACTGATGATCATCAGGCATCTGCTTGAGCTGGTGAGAGGCTGAAAATTGGAATTCTTTACTAATACGGAACATGTTTATGCCTCAGCTTCTGCGCGTTGCTTAACGGCATTTTGCCAAAAGTCGCTATCAGCATAGTCAGTCGGGTCAGTGACGCCAGCATCATAAAATGCTTCCGCACGTTCAACACAGGTGCCGCAACGGCCACAGTGTTTATCGCCGCCTTTATAGCAAGACCAAGTGTTTTTGTAAGGCACGTTTATTGCCGTACCTGCGGTAACGATATCGCCTTTAGTCCCGTGTAAAAACGGTGCGTATATTGATACGTCTGCGTATCCATCCATTGCCATTTTCTGCATTTTTGCAAACTGCTCAATGAAGTCAGGGCGACAGTCAGGGTAGATAAAGTGGTCACCACCGTGAACGGCTATCGCTACCGTATCCGCGTTTTGAGAAGCAGCCATGCCATAAGCAATGGTGAGCATAATCGCGTTGCGGTTAGGCACAACAGTCACTTTCATGCTGTCTTCTGCGTAGTGTCCGTCAGGTACGTCTATGTCGTCAGTCAGTGCAGAGCCGGTAAGCTGTGCGCCAACATGGCTAATATCGACAACGTGGTGTGGGACGTTTAAATCTTTCGCGCATAGAGCGGCATAGTTGAGTTCTTTGTCATGGCGTTGGCCATAATTGAACGAGACTAGTGAGGTAATTTCCGCTTCTACGGCAACTTTATAGGCGAGTGTGACGGAGTCGAGACCGCCTGAACAAACGATGATTGCTTTCATAGTGTTTTGACCTGGTGCTACGACAGGGGCTACAAGTAGCCGTGTTAAAATGGTGGCGTTTTATATCATAGATTCAGTAAGATAGTCTATTTTTGCTTAGCTTCGTAAGCTTTAATCGATTTAGTCAAAGTCTCTAGCTCTTCACAGCTACCAGGGCATACTTCCGTCAGGCGAGTTAATAGTTTTTTTGCACCTGCTAGGTCATCTTGCTTAAGCTTTAACTCACCATAATATTCTAATGCGCCTTTGTGGTCAGCTTTAAGCTCAACGGCTTTGATGTAGTGGTACTCTGCGGCTTCAAGGTCTGGCATATCTAACATGCGCATGGTGTAACCCATTAGGTTATTCCAGTCTGCGGAAGTGTCTGCGTTGTCTGTTTCTTCTTCGAGCAGGCGCTTGAAGGCGTTTTGATAGTATTTGCTGTCTAGCTCTGTGAGTACGTAGGTTTTCCAGTCAATTTTTTCTTCCGTCACTTCATCTTCACTGGTGCCAGCGGCAAATACAGTACTGTTTAATGCAGCCGCGATTAGCAATGTGAGTGAGTATTTTCCCAAGTTTCTAAGTGTCATTATAGTGATCGTCCTTGTCATGGTGAGAGATAATTAATCAAACACTAGATTAAGTTTTGTTCCTGCATATATCAAGACAGCTAGCATGCTTAGTTGATTAATTTTTTCAATGACACACAACTGTAATATTGTTGCTGTAGCGTTCGCATCAAATTTAATAAACAGGGTGAGCGTTATGAAAACGAAGTATATATTAACAATGGTTACACCAATTCTCTTGTCGTCGTTATTGGTTGCATGCAACAGTTCAGATGATGATAAGGCAGTGACGACTATCGAGGGCAAAGTATCTGAAGTAATCACACTAGACTTCACGAGCTTCAATGCTAGCGAAGCAACACTAGAAACCGCAGGCTTCCGCGTATTTGGCCCAGCGGCTGATGGCGGTAGCGCAAGCTTAGGTCACGATGTGGAGCCTGAGTACGTAACTGTATCAGCTGATTCAAGCACTGCATGGGTGTCACTACAGGAAAATAACGGTATTGCGCGGGTAGATTTAACGACCAATACTATTACGAATATTTTCCCACTAGGTTTTAAAGACCACGGTGCAGAAGGTAATGAACTAGATGCAAGCGATAAGGATGACGATGCAGTTATCTTGCGCTCATTCCCTAACCTGAAAGGCATGTACCAACCTGATGGTATTGCTAGCTTTGAAGAAGGTGGCGTGACCTACGTTGTTTCAGCGAATGAAGGTGATGGTCGTGAGTACGACACCTTTGAAGAAGAAGCACGAGTTGAAGACGATGAGATTGCGTTAGATGAAACAGTCTTTTTTGATGCAGACTCACTAAAAGATGAAACGATTTTAGGTCGCTTAAAAGTGACAAGAAATGTGGCTTCACCAACAGCGGCAACAAACTTCTCAGAGTTACATACCTTTGGTGCACGCTCGTTCAGTATCTGGAACGGTGCAACCGGTGAAATGGTGTTTGACAGTGGTAAACAACTTGCAGAGCAGGCCGTCATTGCAGGTGTTTATCCCGATGGTAGAAGTGACGCAAAAGGTACTGAGCCTGAAAATGTTGCAATCGGTATGGTCGATGGTAAGCGTCTTGCGTTTATCGGTTTAGAGCGTGCAAATGCTGTCGCGGTCTATGACTTGACTGACCTAGCGGACATCAAGTTTAGCGAAATGCTGGTAAATGGCGATGACGTTGGGCCTGAAGGTATCTTGTTTATTGCGGCTGATGAAAGCCCGAATGGCACTGCGTTATTGGTTGTTTCAAATGAAATCACCGGTAGCGTAACAATTTATCAAGCAGGTATAGATGGTTTGTTTGGTGACAATATTGGTCGTATAGCGCTGGAAGGTGGTGAAGCGGCTGCTGAGATTAGTGCTTATGATGCTGAGACAAAGCAACTATTTGTTTTAAATAATGGCGAAGATTTAGATGCATCACGTGTTGATATTGTTGACCTAAGCACACCTGCAACACCTACGTTTGTTTCAAGCATTGATACAAGTGCATTAGGTGGCGGCATCAACTCAGTGGCGGTTGCTAATGGTTTGCTTGCGGTTGCGATTCAGGCAAATACTAAAACTGATGATGGTGTTGTTGCGATTTACAACACAACGAGCTTAGCGCTAATTGATACGGCTGATGTGGGTGCATTGCCTGACATGGTGACATTTACTAAAGATGGTACAGCATTGATTACTGCGGACGAAGGTGAGCCGAATGATGACTACTCGATTGACCCTAAAGGATCAGTATCGATTATTCGTTTGAAGTAAGCGATCTCAAGAAAAGCCCTCTCTGCCTTAGGCCGTGAGGGCTTTTCTATTTAGGTAGCCATTGCTACTTATCTATGAGTACTTGATAACTAACCGAGCTTCCAGAGCCACCTGTGAGCGTTCCTGTCAATGTCCATTTAAGGTCATCATCTAAGCCGAAAGCACTAGTAGTACAACCCATGTTTGCTAATGTAATCCCGCAACTCGCACTTCCTTTCATGGTGGTGTAAAGAGGAACGGAGTCATTAATAACAAGGTCTGTTATTGGACCAGTGCCAGAGTTACTGTAATAGATGCGATATTCCAGTGTGTCGCCCGGAGCAGCTGAGTTAATCGTTGACGCTTCAGTGAAAGGTGCCTGACTGATATTTTTCACTGTTTTACGCAGTTCAAGCCTAGAAGGGCCGACTTCAGGCGTGACAGGTGTAGCAGCTACCGAGTCCTGAGCAGGTACTTCAGCTATCTCCGGAATATAAGGTGTGCTGGGAGTAGCAGGAACAGCGGGCTGCGCGGGTGTTACAGAAGTAGCAGGAACAGCTGGCTGTTCAGGTATGGTAGAAGTTGCAGGAACGGCAGGTTGTGCGGGTACCGCAGGAGCTGCTACCACTTCCGGTGTCGCGGGGAGTGTCGGTGTTTGAATCTGTTGAGCAGTGGTTATATCTTGCACGGTTAGGTCCAGAGTACCTGCAAAGGTATTGCCATAATCAAAGGCTGCCGTGATTTTTTGAATATAACGGTCATTCGCCGCGACGTTTGCGGGGGCGTACACTTTATTGATGACGCATACAGTGTCGACTGCGTTTATTGTATCAGCTGCGGTGACTATGAGCGGGTTAGTAATCGGAGTCGCTGCTTCACTACCATTGAGTGTGCCATCACAATTTTCATCATGGTATAAAATGTCACTCCAACCTTGGCTTTTATGACCACTATTGGCACTAGTGATGGTAACGGTTCCATTAGCTGGAGTCGTAAACTTATGGCTATAGAACACCACATTGCCCGGCAAAATTTGCTTTGCATTGTTAGGGGAGAATGTGGGTGATTTCACATCGCCAAAGTCTTGTCCTGTTATAGCACTTGTACTGACCGTAAAAGATGCGCGTACATTACTGGTTGTTGAGCGATAACTCCCAGGGTCTTTAGCCTTGCTGATATCGCAGTTGAAGGGTGTTGGAACAGACTCGCGTGATGCTTCATAAATCTGATACTTACCCGGAATAACGGGGAAGAATGTGAAGTTACCACTTCCATCAGTGCGTGTGCTGACGCAGGTATTATTGGCCGTGTTAGTTTCTATTTTTACTAAAACTACTGGTAGGGAAGTGACACCGACTTCACTGGGGTCGTTTTCGCCATCAGTATCAGTATCTCGGTAGACACGCCCACTGACTGGGAAACCACCAACTTTAATGGTGAGTGGGTAATCTTCCACTTCTCCATCACTGGCAGCACTCGTTGCTGAGCTGCTTGCCGCATCACCTGTTGCAACCGAGGCGTCGGTTGTTAAACGAATACGTAAGAATATATCTCCAGCTTTGATATCAGTTGGGATAGACCAATTAAGCGTTACGTTGCCCGTCGTAGCTGAGGAAGTTGTTGCTTCATCGCTGTCAAAGGTGCCGTTACCATCGAAGTCAATCCAGCCGACAAGTTTGGCAGAGCTAGATACTTGATTAGTGACTTCAACACTCAAGCTATAGTTTGTGTCTAGGTCATCAAGTTCGGGGAAGGCTGTAATGCTGTCTTCATCATCGGTAGAGTCATCATCATCACCTGAGGCATTGTTGCTCGTTGTTTGGCTAGACAGCTCTTGGTCTGGCAGTTCATCGCCTAAATAGAGACCTGTGCGGATTTCATGAGAAGGGTCACCAAAGCTCGCAGCATCACCAAAGTCCTGACAAAGCGGGTAGCTTGTTTTCATGGTGCTATTAAAGTCAGTCGTCCATATATATATAAACAATAGTCCATCGGCGGGAACGGTTACAGATAAATCATAGCTAGCTGTTGATGAACTATGGTGCTCACCAGCGCTTGATGGACTTCGGGTAAGTATCGTTCCCGAGCTATCTTTAATTGCGACAATGTAGTGCTCTTCATCACCAGAGTCTCTAATTGTGACAGTACGTGTTGTATTCGCAGTGCCAGTTAGGCGTGTAATAGCCAAGTGAGTTTCAGCGGCTAATCCACTAGCACTTGTGTTGAGTTCTGGAATTTCAGTATTGGTAGGAATATAAAGTGTTCCTACTTGGTTAGGTGTCGTGTCTGGACGTATCGGTAAGCTATTAGCATTGAAGCTCCAGCCTGAGTCGATCATCGCTGTACCTATATGGTCAGCATCGGTGGCTCCTGAGGCTGCCGTAATTGACCAACCAGCATAACTCATTTCACAGACGCCGCTTGGAATCGTGGGTGAATAGGGTTCTTTAATTGTTAGGTTATAGCCTTCTACCTCTCCATCTTTAGCATCAGTAGTGGCATTCAGCTCTGAGGTGCTTGACCAGCGGAAACGTGCATAAGTTAGGTTAGTTGTCGCATCGCTTGGAACCGTAAAGCTAAAGGAAATAGCGCCAGAAGTGCTGTCGATATCGTTAGTACCGCCGTCTTGGACATCGCTTGCGATTTGCTCGCCTGAGTCAAAACTTCCATTACCATTAAAGTCAACCCAGCCTTGCAAGTAACCATTTGCGCCGTTGCTGACGACACTTATTGTTGCAGTGCCTCCTTGAATAAGGGCAGGAATAGTAACGCCATCATCATCGTTAGGCGTTTTTCCGGCAATGTCATCGCCATCTGCATTTATACCTGCATCACCGCCATCACGAGGGCCACTTTCAGCATCAGCAATGGCATCACCTAGGTAGTAAGTGGTGTCTAGAGGCTGGTCATGACTCGCTGAGCCGTAATTAATGACAGGCGCGTCTGAATAGTCCTGGCATAGTCCCATGCTTACATGGAAGTCATCCCAGTAAACACTATCAGGCGATGAGGCGCCATAGAAAAGAACACGGAATTGGTAGTCGGTGTTCGGTTTTAAGTACAGAGCTTCATCGGTAGCACTATCCATCCAAGCATAACCGCTAGAGGCGGGTTGTACTGTGTAGTTATTTAGAATGTTGGTTGCGGTTGTGAAGTTATCATCTGACAGTAAAATATCTACCTTGTAGTTTTGAGTGTAGTTATGTGAAGCAAAGGCAAAACCATTAAACAACTGAGCAGGGTTCATCGCAGTATCAGTGGTAAATGAATATTCGATGAAATCGCCATAGGAAAAAGCGTTTTCAGCGGTTGATTGATCGACTCCAGATAAATGGTTAACGGTTTGTTTATCGCCATCAAATGTATGGGTTAAGCCATAACCAATGGTTTGGGCTGGTGCAGATGAAACAACGGTTTGATCGAATTGCTTGTTAGGCCACGATTGATGATCGGGTAGTAAGGTGTTTTGTGGAACGTTATAGGTCCACGCAAGACGATAGTCAGTAAAGTTAGTATCTGTTGATACTGCTGAACAGTATGAGACATCAGTATCATCCGTAGGAAATGGTGGGATCGTAATAGTTAGTGGGTAATCTTCAACCTCTCCATAATCAGCTAATCCTGTTGGTTTACTCGTGCTCGCAGTACCTGTTGCAATGCTTGTATCTGTCGTCAAACGCAAACGCATATAACTAGTGCCTGCTTTTGTTCCCTGCGGGATAGGCGACCACGTTAAGGTAACTGTGTCTTCAGTTGCATCCTGTGGAACGACAATCGTAGCTGCTTCATCAGAATCAAATGTACCGTTTCCATCGAAATCAATCCAACCAACTAGGTTGGCTGTTGAAGTTGAAGGTGATGTAACCACCACATCAACGCTATAGGTAGTGGCGTCATTTCTAAGTGCGGAAATAACTGCTACACCGTCATCATCATTATAATTGTGATTGGTCGCATCAAGGACATCATCACCCGTTCCATCAGCACCGCCATTTGCGGCATTTTGGCTTTTAGCTTCGTTGTCTATGATTTTTCCCATATAGGCATCGAGCTCGATAATATGAGAAGCATCGCCATAAGATGCTGGTGCATCACCATAGTCTGTACCGACGGCATTGACGCCAATCGCAGTATCTTCAACCTCACCATTGATGGCGACACCAATAGGGTCTGGCGAATTGTTGCTTTTAAACTCTGGATCTGAGGTTAGGCGCATACGAATAAAGGTATTAAATGCGCCAGAAAGTTTATCTAAATTTTCCCAGTAAAGAACAATGTCTTCGTTTGAGGAGCCAGTAGGGACGTTACCTTGTGTAGCATCATTCGAGGTGCTTGCGTCTACATCAGCAACGGATCGTTCACTTGGGTCATCAAACACGCCGTTTTGGTTGAAGTCAATCCAAGCAACAAGTTGTGCTGCAATATTGGTTGTATTGTTTGCTTTGACGGTTAGACAGTAACTTGTTTCGGACATGGTAATGGTGCCTTGCGTACCATCTGCAAGTAAGCCGGTACACTCTAAGTTATTTTCCCATGTAAAGGCGGATGCTGTAAGGCCGTTTTCCTCCTCTCCATCTCCAGTTACCTCTGGAACATCATCAAGACTACTACTGCCGGTTGCAGAACCGTTATTGCCATTAGAGGAAGAGCTACTAGCGTTCGCTTTTTGAGATTGTTTTGGAGCATTTCGCTCGTCTCTGTTATCGGTGAACCATGACACATTGGATGCATTGCTCGTCCACTCAGATGTCCAGGTTGTAGCATCTTGTGACTCATCGATACCAACTTCGCCTTCTCCAATGACTAACGCATTGTTAACACTGTTCTCTGAGTTGACATGTTGTGCTACACCGTAGTTAAAGTTGACACCATCATCAGGCGCATCACCATAGTCATAATCAACAACAACTTCGATAGGGTAATCTTCGACCTCTCCATCGGCAGCGGCTGTGCTTGGTTCTGCTATATCTACTGCGTTAGTCGCAATACGGATACGTGCATAAGTAGTTCCTAGACTTAAGCCACTAATCCCAGTCCATGAAAGTGTCGCGCTACCTGATTGACAGGTGCTTTCAGTTCGCTCGCTACTATCAAAAGTACCGCTATTATCAAAGTCTATCCATGACGCAACGATTGCTCCATCACCCACACAGGTGGTATTTAAGCTATAAGTTGTTGCCGCTATAATTAACTCAGGCAGCGCAGAGAAAGCATCTTCATCCGATGTGCCAACAACGTCATCCCCAGTGCCATCCAGAAGTGCTGGCATTTGTTGTTCTTTATCTGGTGCTATTGCGCCAAGATAAACGGTAGGGCTTTCTGGCACTTTGTGTGCCGCAGCTCCATAACTTAAGGGAGCATCACCATAATCACCGATCATTAAAATAGTGGAGCTTTCATAGTCGCGATAAGCAAACCACCAAGTGTTAATGGTATTTACATTACCGAAGTCAAAGTTGCTCCATGGTTGTCGAGCAATGGAGCCCAGATCGGTATTTGTTTTGGTATTAGGAGATATTCCAGGACTTTGACTGATTTTACTATCATCCCAAAATAGAACGTTTGGAGAGGTTAGGCCTGCGTCAGTTTGAGTGCGAACCACGAAACTTTCATCTAAGTACTCAACATCATAGGCGGTGAAGTGCGTCTCACCCTGAGTATAAGAAATGGTAACTGGGATCGGAAAATCATGGGGTTGGATTTTAACCCCATTGCCATTTGTCCCATCCCAAGGAATGGTATTAACCCCAGAACTTAAGTCTGCAAACAATCGTTTATCAACACTTTCCAGGTAGTTCCCTTGCGTACCAAAGTCCAATACTACTTCAACGCTACCCGGCTGAGAAACCTTAATGGTGATAACAGGATTTGCGGGGTCTTCGACTTTTAAAGGTAAGTCTTCAATATTACCATCTTTACCTAAAGGAAAAACATTTGGGTCAGGTTGATTGAGAAAGACTTTTTGTACAGGGTTACCTGATTGTGCGTTAGGAACTGACTGGCGGTCCGCGGCAACATTTCCTGTATGTCCGGTACCAGTATCGTTAAAGGAAAATTGACCAATGAAAGGCTTTATACCTGCTTCAGCAAAATTTACCTGTGTTACAAAACCTTTTTCATCTCTAGCATAAAACATTGCCTTAAGTGCAGCGGTGAAGCTACCGCAATTTACCTGCCACGCTTGGGACCATAAGCGGCCTGTTTTTTCTTGTGGTGTGGCGTCTTTTGTTGCAACTGTCACATCAAACCATGGCATCGAAATATTCGTTGAAAATTCTATAGAATAGTCACCAGAGGGTAGCCCAGAGGGGGCAAATTTAAATTTGCTATCAGTAGTAGCATAACCCGAAGAATTTAAAACATCGGGTCCGGAATAGGCTTTAGTGTATGTAGTCACATTAGGTGAACTAACATAATGAGGACCGTGTACTACATTTCCCGAAGGGCTAACTATTCTGAAGGAATAGCCTGAACCAGAAAAGCCTAGATATACCATTTCGTTGTCTGGATCATCAATATGTACGTACATTTTCATATTGTCTTGAGAATAATAACCTGCGAATGAACGCACACCTTGGGAGTTACTCGATGGCGAGGTTATATATAGATCTGATTTGACAAAGGAGTCTGGTTGCCAGGTTCTTGTTCCTTCGGCGAAAGCGGAGGAAAAACTAAGCACTAGAGCAAGTAAAATAAATGCGTAATAACGCAATAATATAGTGTATAGATGGTTATTAAGTAATCTCATTTATTATGCTGCTTTTTTTATATGGAATAAATAATGGTTGGGTTTAGCTCTCCCCGGAGCATTCGCAGAACCTACTCCATACAGAGTGTACTTATGATGAACAAGTATTAATAAATAGACAAAAAAATATTAAAATAAGTATTTTAGCGGACAATTTGTCTTGTTATTGAGTGGTTTTCGTTGTTTTTTAATGAATTTTCTTGTGTTGATCATGGTCACGGGTGTCTGTATTTACAGTTGTAGTAACAACTAAATAAGCTTTAATCTTCACTTCTATCAATGTATGAACTAGTGTGAAAGTCGGGTAATTTGTTTGCGTTGAATTGCAACTACATCGGCCGTTAGTGACGTTTATCGTGAGGCAGCACAAAACATCCGTTTTCAGGCGAAGCGATAGGCGAGGAGCTGGGATTAAAGCTTCCTTCTCGGAGTATTGAACGTTTCTATGGGTGCACTGCCGTGTGTTGAGAGTTCACCTATTTGTGTCGTGCCCTATTAACTTATTTGGGCGTAGTAATACGCTTACAGCTATTCCTTACAACTAACTCAACTTCAATTTTACATTCTTGATTACTGCCCGAAGTGATCTCATTCTTTATAAGCGCCAGCATACGCTCAGCCGCAGCAGTACCAATTCCATGGCGATTTTGACGAATCGTCGTTAGCGGTGGCACGTAAAACTCTGACAGTTCAATATCATCAAACCCCATAACAGAAATATCCTCAGGAACTCGAATACCCTCTATGTTAAATCGTGAAATGAGTCCGAATGCCATTTGGTCTGAGTCACAAAATACGCAGGTAGGGCGGTTCTTCGCTGCTAAAATCTTTTCTGCTGCACGATAACCAGACTTTAAGCTGAAGTTTCCTTCGACGACCCATTCAGGGTCCATAGTTAGTCCAAGCCTTGCTTGTTCTTCGGTCACTCCTTTTGATCTAGCAAGCGTAAGAATGTTCTCTTTAGGGCCAGTGACATGGGCTATTTTTCGATGACCCAGTGAGTGTAAATAGCGAATCGCAGTGGCAGCACCTTGGGCGTTATTACTGCGAATAATCGGTTGCTCTAAGCCATCTACCCACTCACAAGCGAAAATGACATTGTGCTTAGCGGCATGCTGGCTTAGCCATGAGTGAGCGCGGGGCGAAACTTGCCCGTCTAATATAATAATTCCATCAGCATGGTTGTTCTCTAAATGACCAGCGAGCAAGTCTTCTGACTCGTCATAGCCTAAGGAGTTAGCGATCAGGACATTGTAGTAAGTATTTTGAAATGTTTTTTCGATGCCAGAGAGTATCTCGGAGAAAAAAGGATTTCCCAAGTTTGGAACAAGCACCAATATTTCTCCAGACTGATGCATTCGCAGGTTACGGGCAGCACGATTGATTTTGTAATTTGTTTTCTCTATTGCATCCATGACTAGAGAGCGAGTCTTCTCGGAGACCTGTTCTGGGTTGCTGAGTGTGCGGCTCACTGACGCGATTGAAACGCCCGCAGCCTTTGCAACTTCTCGAATACTGTTACTACCTGACTTCATACTGAGCCTTTTCTCAAAATAATTAGAGGAACACCTTATACCAAAAAGCAAAGTAAACGTTTACTAAAAAAGGTGTTGACTGCTTTGTTTGATTAGAACTATCATAATGTAACCGTTTACATTTATATATTAATATTTTATTTTTCCTCTTTTAAATATTGATGTAAACGATTACTTATATGGTTGGTAGAGCTTTAAAAAACCATACAAATAAGTTTCTTGGAGGAAACGTTATGAAAATGATTAAGAAGTTACTAGCAGCAGCTGTACTCACAGGACTGAGCAGTTTATCTAGTGCAACTGAGCTGGAAGTTAGCCACTGGTGGACCTCAGGTGGTGAGGCAGCAGCCGTTACTGAGCTGGCTAAAGCATTTGATGCATCAGGCGATAAATGGAAAGATAGCGCGATTGCAGCAGGTGGCGGTGGAGCTGCTGCTATTATTATCAGTCGTATTCTTGGTGGTGACCCAATGGGCGCTACTCAGCTAAACCATGGGCGTGATGCTGAAGAGTTAATTAAAGCGGGTTTATTGCAAGACCTGACTGATGTTGCTGAAAAAGAAAACTGGCGTGAAATCATCAGACCTTCTTCATTATTGGACTCCTGTACCTTTGAAGGGCGTATTTATTGCGCACCGGTGAATATCCATTCACCGCAGTGGTTGTGGTTGAGTCATAAAGCATTTAAGGATGCAGGTATTCCAGTCCCTAAAAACTGGAGTGAGTTTATTGCGGCAGCGCCTGCACTCGACAAGGCGGGTAAGTTACCTTTAGCGGTTGGCCAACAAGCATGGCAAAGTAACTTAACGTTTAATGCGATCACCATTGCGATTTCTGGTTTAGAGCCTTGGAAAAAAGTATACGTTGATAAAAACGCCGAAGTTGCAGGCGGAGAGGAGTTTAAGAAAGTATTTGAAGCGGCAGATCAAGCTAGAAAAATTTCAGCAAAAGGTAAAATGCAAGACTGGAATGCTGCTACCGCGATGGTGATCAAAGGTGATGCAGGTGGTCAAATTATGGGTGATTGGGCGCAAGGCGAGTTCCAGTTAGCAGGGCAAGTTGCGGGTGAAGATTACACCTGTTTACCTGGTTTAGGCGTGACAGAGATGATCTCAACAGGGGGTGATGCATTTTACTTCCCAGTGTTAAAAGACGCTGAGCAGACCGCTGCACAAAAGCGCTTAGCAGCACTGATTATTCAAAAAGATACACAAGTGGCTTTCAACCTTAAGAAAGGCTCGTTACCTATCCGTGGTGATGTTGACTTAGAGACAGCCAATGACTGCATGAAGAAAGGTATCAAGATCTTGGCCGGAAATAATGTACTGCCAGATCTCTCGCAGGTGATATCAGCTGACACGATGAGTGATCTAGAAGACTTGATGGTGGAGTTTTGGAATGATCCATCAATGACAACTGAAGAAGCACAAGAGCGCTTTGTAAAAGTGATTGCTAGAGCAGATTAATTTACTTGCTTAAAGCAAGCTTCTGTTTGGTATGTTCAAGCAGAAGCTTATTTTTCAGATTGTTATCACATGGATGAATTATGAAAAATTTGAATGCGAAAATCGCGTCAATTCCCATGATATTCACTGCATTGGTTATTTTTGTTGGTTGTACTGCTTGGACGATTTATCACTCATTTACCAACTCACGTTTATTACCTAATAATAATTGGGTTGGTTTCGACCAATATGAGCGTTTATGGGACACCAAGCGTTGGATAGTCTCGGTAGGTAACTTAGCGATCTATGGTGTGTGTAGCTTAGTGATTAGCGTCATTATCGGTTTTGTATTAGCCGCGTTACTGGACCGTAAAATACGGTTTGAAGGTGTGTTTCGTAGCATCTTCCTATTCCCGTTTGCCTTGTCATTTATTGTAACGGGCTTGGTGTGGCAGTGGATTCTTAACCCTGAATTTGGCGTGCAGAAAGTCTTACAGAGCCTCGGTTGGGAAAACGTTACCTTTGACCCTCTTTATAACCCCGATCTTGTTATTTATGGAATATTAATCGCTGGCATTTGGCAAGGTTCGGGCTTGATCATGTGTGTCATGTTGGCAGGCTTGCGTGGTATCGATGGTGATATATGGAAAGCGACACGTGTCGATGGTATTAAAACATGGAAGACCTACATTTTTGTAATCATACCGATGATGAAGCCCGTATTTGTAACCGCGTTGGTGTTGATCGCTAGTGGCATCATTAAGGTGTATGACCTCGTTCTTGCTCAAACATCGGGTGGGCCAGGTATCGCTTCGGAAGTGCCTGCAAAGTACGTTTACGACAAGATGTTCAATGCTCAAAACTTGGGTCAAGGCTTTGCAGCATCAACCATGATGCTTGTCTCAGTCGCGATTGTTTTGATTCCTTGGGCTTATCTACAGTTTGGAGGAAAGAAAAATGACTGATGAAACTAATCTAGTTGACGGTCCTCGGGGTCCAAAGCCGAAACGTGCCTTTACACGCCGTAATATTTTTGTTTACGGCACATTGCTTTTGTTTGCAGTGTACTACTTGTTACCACTGTGGGTGATGGTGGTGACGTCGCTAAAAGGCATGCCAGAAATTCGTATGGGTAATATCTTTTCACCACCCGTTGAAGTCACCTTTCAACCATGGGTAAAAGCATGGTCAGAAGCCTGTACGGGTATCAACTGTGATGGTTTGAGTCGAGGCTTTTGGAACTCGATTAAGATCCTTATCCCTTCAACGATCGTGTCTATTCTTATTGCATCTATCAATGGCTATGCGCTGTCTAAATGGCGATTTAAAGGTTCTGAGACGTTCTTTGCAATCTTGGTACTTGGGGCATTTATCCCTTATCAAATTATGATCTACCCAATCGTGATTTTGCTAAGAGAGGCGGGGTTGTATGGGAGCCTCTGGGGGCTAGTGTTGGTTCATACCATCTTCGGTATGCCGATTATGACCTTATTGTTCCGCAATTACTTTACGGGAATACCAGACGAGTTATTTAAAGCTGCAAGAGTTGATGGTGCTGGGTTCTGGGGGATTTTCATTAAGATCATGTTGCCTATGTCACTACCGATCATTGTGGTTGCGATGATTTTACAAATCACCGGTATTTGGAATGACTTTTTATTCGGAGTTATTTACACAAAACCTGATCTTTATCCGATGACAGTACAGCTTAACAATATTGTCAACTCGGTCCAGGGAGTGAAGGAATATAACGTCAATATGGCAGCGACCTTATTAACAGGTTTAGTGCCATTAGTGATCTATTTTATATCGGGCAAACTATTTGTTCGAGGCATTGCCGCTGGCGCGGTGAAGGGTTAGGAATGAGTAATAATATGCAATCCAGTATTTCCATTCGAGACTTGAAACTAAGCTTTGGTAGTTTTGATGTCTTGAAAAACTTAAACCTAGAAATTGGTAAGGGTGAGTTTCTCGTGCTGCTTGGTTCATCAGGCTGTGGTAAGTCCACACTGTTGAACTGTATCGCAGGTTTGCTTGATGTCACTGACGGGCAAATATTTATTAATGGCAAAAATGTTACCTGGGAAGAGCCTAGTGATCGTGGCATTGGGATGGTATTTCAGTCTTATGCGCTGTACCCGCAAATGACGGTCAAAGGCAATTTAGCATTTGGTTTGAAAAATGCCAAAGTACCCAAAGCGGAGATCGAAAAGCGTATTGCAAGAACGGCGGAAGTGTTGCAGATTGAGTCGTTATTAACGCGTAAGCCTGCTGCGCTATCAGGTGGTCAGCGTCAGCGTGTAGCGATTGGTCGTGCCTTGGTTCGACATGTTGATGTGTTCTTGTTTGATGAGCCGCTATCTAACCTTGATGCCAAGCTACGTGCTGATCTGCGTGTTGAGATTAAACGTCTACATCACCAGTTGAAAAATACCATGATTTATGTGACTCATGATCAGGTGGAAGCAATGACGCTGGCAGATCGTATCGCCATTATGAAAGGTGGTGTGGTGATGCAGCTTGATAGTCCGAGCATTATCTATAACCGTCCTGCTAATAAATACGTGGCTGATTTCATTGGCTCACCGGCGATGAATTTCTATCAAGGCACATTAGATAAGGACAATAACTTCCGTGGTGATGGCTTGAGCCTTTCTGTGACAGGATACCCCTTTGAAGAGGGTCGCGTGGCACAAAATCAACAGGTTTGGTTGGGTATACGTCCAGAGCATATTAGAAGTGCTGATGCAGCTCAGCAGTGCGCGGTTCAGATGGGCGCTATTGTTGAACTGGTTGAACCAATGGGGTCCGACACTCAAATCTGGTCAGTCGTGGATAAGCAAAATTACCGTTTTCGTGTTGATGGACAAACCGAGATGACGGAAGGAGATTCTATTCGGATAGGTTTTGACCCTGAAAACTTATCATTATTTGATCGTGATTCAGAACTACGTTTGTAACTAACTACATATTACTTTTAATAAGGAGAGTGAAATGAGTATTTCATTTCAGCTATATAGCGCACGTAATTTCACACCATGGGATGGTGTTATTTCAACATTGGCACAAGTGGGTTATACCCAAGTTGAGGGCGCTGGTGATGTCTATAACGAGCCGCAAGCGTTTCGTCTGTTAATGGATACGCATGGCATCACAATGCCAAGTGGCCACTTTGGTATTGCTGACTTAGAGAAAGATTTTTCTAAGGTTGTTGAAACGGCAACGATACTGGGTATTAAGAAAATAGTATGCCCGTACTTAGTTGAAGAGGATCGTCCAACGGACTCTGTGGGGTGGCAAGCCATTGCCGATCGTTTACAGGTGATTTCTGAAAAGGTTATCGCAGCAGGTTTTAGTTTCGCTTGGCACAATCACGACTTTGAGTTTTTTGCCTGTGAAGATAATGGCGCTATTCCGATGAGTATTTTACTCAACACAGTGAGTGAAATGGAGTGGGAAGCGGATATTGCTTGGGTAGTGAGAGGCGGTCAAAACCCGCTTAACTGGATTGAGAAATACGGTAGCCGCATCACTGTTGCTCACGCGAAAGACATTGCTGCAGCAGGTGAATGTGTCGATGAAGACGGCTGGGCTGACTTCATGACAGGCACAATGGAGTGGCAGGAAATTGGTGCGGCGCTAAAGCAGGCTGGTACTAGTATGTTTGTCGTCGAGCATGATAATCCAAATGACCTGATCCGCTTTACTAGTCGTTCTTATAAAAATCTTAGCAACATGCTGGAGAGCGCAGATGTCTAATGTAATGGGCGTTGGCATTTTGGGTTGTGGAAATATCTCTACAGCCTATATGAAGCTATCTAAAATATTCAATGCAATCGAAGTACGCGCCTGCGCTGATCTCAACTTTAATACTGCGAAAAAAAAAGCGGATGAATTTTTTCTGCGTGCTTGCACCATCGATGAGTTATTAGCAGCGGATGACATCGATATTATTGTTAATTTGACGATTCCAGCGGCTCACTTTGAAGTGTCCAAATCTATATTGGAGGCAGGCAAACACGTTTACTCTGAAAAGCCGTTTGTGCTGTCTTTGGAAGAGGGGCAGATTTTAGCTGAGGTTGCTGAGAAAAATAATGTGCGTGTTGCATCAGCACCCGATACTTTCTTGGGTGGCGCACACCAGTTGGCGCGTCATTTGGTGGATAACGGTGACGTTGGAAAAATCACTTCAGGCACGTGTTTCGTACAGTCTCCAGGTATGGAAATGTGGCACCCCAATCCGGACTTTTTCTTTAAGCCGGGTGCTGGGCCAATGCTAGATTTAGGGCCTTATTACATCTCAAATCTTGTGCAGTTACTGGGTCCAGTAAAGCGTGTTGGTTCTATGACGTCGAGTGCTCAAGAGTACCGAACCATTACTTCTGAGCCGCGGAACGGTGAGAAAGTAAAAGTCGAAACACCGACTACGATACATGCTTTATTAGAGTTTCATTCAGGCGCTAGCATCATGTTTGGTGCAAGTTGGGATGTGTGGAGTCAGCAGCATAGCAATATGGAGTTGTATGGTACGGAAGGATCTATCTACCTACCTGATCCTAACTTCTTTGGTGGCGAAGTTCGCATGACCAATAAAGGTAGCTTTAGCAATGGCACACCTGCATGGCCACACCCATTTTCAGTTGCGAATGATGGCGAGAACGCAAACTATCGCGCTGCTGGTTTGGCAGACATGGCGCAAGCGATTATGGCTGATGAGCCACACCGCTGTTCATTGGAGTTTTCACTACACGTTGTTGATGTGATGACCACTATTCTGAAGTCAGGCGAGCAACAACAATTCCTGACCTTAGAAACTAGCTGTGAACGCCCAAGTGCATTGGGAATCGAGGAAGCTCAAGCATTACTTGCTTGAGTTATTCCTTACACCTTATTAGGAGATTTTTATGGCTGGAAGAATGAAAGGGCCGGGTATTTTCTTGGCTCAATTTTTAGGAAATGAAGCCCCGTTTAACTCGTTGCCTGCAATTGCACAATGGGCGGGAGACTTAGGTTACAAGGGCATTCAAGTACCTGTTGGCGCGCCAAATATTTTTGACTTAGACAAAGCCGCAACTTCTGATACTTACTGCGAAGAAGTAAAAGGCATTTGCGCTGAAGCAGGCGTGGTAATCACTGAGCTTTCAACACACTTGGAAGGTCAGCTGGTTGCGGTTAATCCAGTGTATGACACGCAGTTTGATAACTTTGCACCACAAGAGGTTCGTGGTAATCCAAAAGCGCGTCAAGAGTGGGCAGTTGGACAGTTGTATAAAGCAGCTGACGCATCACGTCGTTTAGGCTTAGATACTACGGTTTCTTTTACGGGTTCATTGGCGTTCCCGTATTTTTACCCATGGCCGCAACGCCCTGATGGTTTGATCGACGAAGCGTTTAGTGAGTTAGCAAAACGCTGGCGTCCGATTTTAGATCATTACGATGAGCTAGGGGTCAATGTTGCTTATGAGATTCATCCTGGCGAAGATGTTTTTGACGGCATCACATTCGAGATGTTCTTGGAGAAGCTGGATAATCATGCTCGCTGCACGATCAACTATGACCCGAGTCATTTCTTGTTGCAGCAGATGGATTATTTAGAGTTTATCGACATCTACCATGAGCGTATTAAAGCAGTACATGTGAAAGATGCGGAGTTTAATCCGACTGGTCGCCAAGGTGTTTACTCGGGTTATCAGTCTTGGATGAATCGAGCAGGGCGTTTCCGTAGTTTGGGTGATGGTCAGGTTGACTTTAAGGGCATTTTCTCAAAATTAGCACAGCATGGTTATGATAGTTGGGCTGTGTTGGAGTGGGAGTGTTGTCTGAAAAGTCCAGAGCAAGGGGCTGCTGAAGGCGCACCGTTTATTCGCGACCATATTATTGAAGTGACTGATAAAGCCTTTGATGATTTTGCGGGTGGTGAAACGGATAGAGCAGCGTTACGAAAGATGATGGGTATTACAGGGTAAAGGAGCAGGGCATGAACGTTAGTAGTAACACGGTCCCATTACGACTAGGAATGGTTGGCGGAGGCGAAGGTGCATTTATAGGTGGTGTACATCGCTTTGCCGCACGTTTAGATGGTCATTTTGATTTGGTAGCAGGTGCGCTCTCCTCAGATACACAGCGTAGTTTGTCATCAGGTTTGGCCTTAGGTTTAGCGGCAGACCGTTGTTATGCTAGCTTTTCGGAAATGGCGGTAGCGGAAGCAAAGCGGGATGATGGTATTCAGGTTGTTGCTATTGTCACGCCTAATCACTTACATTTTGCAGCAGCAAAGGCTTTTTTGGAGCAGGGCATTCATGTCATTTGTGACAAGCCTCTTACCTCTAATCTTGAAGATGCTTATGCACTGGCTAAGGTCGCGCGCAACTCAGACAGTTTGTTTGTGTTGAGTCATAACTACACGGCTTATCCGATGGTAAGACAAGCGCGTGAGATGGTGCAAAAAGGTGACTTAGGTTCCATCCGTTTAGTGCAGGTGGAGTATGCGCAGGACTGGTTAACTGAAAAGGTTGAGGCGTCAGGTGCGAAGCAGGCTGTTTGGCGAACAGACCCTAAGCAGTCTGGAAAAGGTGGCGCGATTGGAGACATTGGAACGCATGCCTTTAACCTAGCTAATTTCATTAGTGGCATGGTGCCAAAAGATTTATTGGCTGATCTAGACAGTTTTGTGGAAGGGCGTTTGGTCGATGACAATGCACACATCTTGATGCGCTATGCCGAAGGTGCAAAGGGAATGATATGGGCATCGCAAGTGGCACCCGGTCATGAGAACGACTTGAAAATCCGCATTTATGGTGACAAAGGCGGCTTGGAGTGGCAACAAACGGATCCTAATAAATTGTGGCATTCACCGCTCAATGAAAACCGTCAATTAATTACTCGTGGTGGCCATGGTCAGGGAGATGCTGCGGCGCGTGTTACTCGAACACCTGCGGGACACCCTGAGGGCTATTTAGAAGCTTTTGCGACGATCTATGTTGAAGCAGCACAAGCGATTCGTAGTAAGGAAGCGGGTGAGTCGGTTGATGATCTTTTATGTCCTACTGTGGGTGATGGTTTGCTGGGCATGCGCTTTATCGTTGCATGCATTGAGTCTTCTGGACAAGGGGCCGTTTGGACTAAAATCTGATGAAGTGACAGCATAGGTGAATTGATTAGCAACACCTGTGTTGTATTGTAGAGTTATAAAAAAAGCCACCAACGAATCAACGTTAGTGGCTTTTTTGTGGCGCTATTCTTCAGAGCCTTTACTCAATCGACGACGTCGCTAATATCTGCGGCGTACATTGCTTGGCTGAGTGCAAACAGGGTAGCTGCGGCGATGGTGAGTTTTACAATTTTGTTATAAGTTTTCATGTCAGTACCTTGTTGGATTGCATGCGCTTAGTCTAATTGTTATCAACACCATTTAGCAGGTCAAAGTTTCGATCACAACGGTAGCTTTAGTCTATTGAGTTAGTTACCTAGCCTACTGATCAAGTAAACGATTTAAACGCCAGCTTTGCAGGTTTTCTTTAGACATTTGTCGAATACCTTCTGCCTCACGTGCTAGTAGTTTTTGACCGACGACAGCGGGTACTCTGCTAAGCGCATTTTCGATACCTGTTAACTTAATGTCTAAGCTAGTTTTAGCGGTTGTTTTGCCTTTGTTTTTACGGCCTTTGGAAGTGTCTTCAACCACGACGGGTGCTTCAGGTGCTGCTGACTTTATGGCAAGTGGACCACCGAAGTAGTTGCCACTCACCGCGTTATTGTAAGCAGACAGACCCGTATTACCGTCAAGGTTTAATCCCCAACTCAACTCTTTATTGGTGTTAAACCAAACAATAGACTTGATCGCAGGGTAGTTGGACTCAATGCTTTGCATCATGTCAGTGACCCACGCTTCTTTGCTCTCAGCCATGTCGCTGTCATCGCCATCTTGGTTCCACGTTGCATCTGGCACGTCATGAGGCTCAGTTGAGCTCACTTCTGCCAGCATCACGGGTTTACTTGGAGCCAGCGTGACCATTTTTACATATTGCTGACTAAAGGTTTCGTCGAACGATTTCCAGCTAGTAAAGGAGTAGTTGCTTCCCCAGTTATAACCGTCTAAAGACAGCCAATCGACATAATCGTCGCCTGGATAGTATTGAGAAATGTCTGAGTAGTCGTCTACATCGACGTTGTTAGCACACCATACCCAACCCACTGCATCGTTGATGCCTGCTGCAACAAAACGGTCGTGTAAATAACGCCAAGCAGTTTTTAACTCCTCAGGTTTGTTACCCCAAGGGTACCAAGTGCCGTTAAATTCGTGACCAAAGCGCAACATAATAGAAGGCTGAGCGTCAGCAGGGTAGCTATTACGCCAGCTGATAAAACCCTCTATCCAGTTATCGATATAGGCATCTCTTTCGCCTGATGATATTGCTAACAGCACGTCCGTAGAGGCTGAAGCACTTTCATAAGGCATCCACGTGATTAGTGGGACAGCGTCACGTGAGACGATATTCGATGCAGGCTGTGACAGGTAATCCCAGTCAGAGCTAAAGGTAGAGAATATATTTACGTTAGCGGCATTACGTGCGGTGTCAGCATTAAACTGATCGATTGTCGCAACACTCCAGCCGTCATTATTTACATAAGCACCGACGCTTGTATCGGCATGAACTAGGGGAGCGCTAAGCAGGCAAGACACGGCCATGCATAGGATTTTTTTATTTAACTTCATTTTGACTCCATGAAAGTCGTTAAGCTTCGTTGTCGAAGCCAAGGCTATATGAAGTGAACAGGCATGCACTATCGGGGGGATAGCCAGCGGGAAACACCGTGCATTATCAGGCCTTGGATGCTTTATGGGGGCTGAATATGGTTATTTAATTGCGTGTTGGTGCTTTGCCGATTTACGTTTGAGGGTTTAGCTTTGCGCTAACGCTGCTCCATAATTTACTGCGTAATACCACAGCAACCAATATAGCCAGACTCCCAACTTCTAACCACATAGGCATCATTTCATGACCAGCAGTGATCTGTGTTTGAATATCAATTTTATAAATCCCAACCAGTGCATCAGTCACTAGTCCTGCAATAATCGCTGTCACAGAAACACCCAGCAGGTATAACCACATAGTGCGCTTACCGAGTTCTTTACTGATCACACCAAGTGTAGAAATATTGGTTGCCGGCCCAGTCAGTAGCAGTACCAAAGCAACCCCTGGTGAAACGCCTGCCATCAACAAACCAGCGGCTACCGGTGTTGAAGCGGTGGCGCAAATATACATCGGAATCCCCGCTGCAATCATCACTAACATTGCGGGTAGACCTTGTCCCCACTGCGCTAAAAACTCGGGTGGTAGGAACGTTTTACTCGCCGCTGCAAACAACATTCCGATCATTAACCAGAACACAATGTTGTCGAGTAGGGTGGTAAATGCATAGTTGATGCCTGACCAAGCTTTGTTGAAAAATGACGGCTCGACAGGTGGTGTTACTTCATTACTACAACAACTGCTTTCGGCTTTTGCTGGTTCTGAGTCACAACATGAGCTTGTTTCTGTAACAACGTCTTTAACCGCTTCTGTCGCGCAGCATGACTCTGTTTTTGCTTGAGGCTCAGTTGAGCAACAGCTATCCGTTTTAGTTGCAGTTGCGTGGTCATTAGCAGTCTTTTTAACAGGCTCATCGGGGTCAAAAATAGCCACTAAACTTCCCGATAAAAATGCCGAAATCAATGCGGAAATAGGGCGAACAATCGCCATAAATGGCCCCATTAACGCATACGTCACCGTAATCGAGTCAACACCCGTTTCTGGGGTTGAAACCAAGAAAGCGGCTGTTGCAGGTTTTGATGCACCTGCTTGACGTAAGCCAATTGCCGCAGGGATAACACCACACGAGCAGAGCGGCAAAGGCGCTCCAAGTAATGTCGCTTTACCAATTGAAGTAAAGCCTGATCCACTTAAATGCTTCTGCAAAAACTCAGTAGGTATCAGTGCCTTCATCAAGCCGCCTAGTGCCAACCCGACGATCAGCCACGGTGCCGCTTCTAGAGATAGATCGAGCAAGTTTTGAAAAAAACTTATAAACCAATTGTCTGGAATACTCATGTTTCACTTCCTTCAAATTTATTTAGAATTGCGCAATTAGCCGCGGACTCATCACCACCACAACAGGCATCTGAAATCGCTTTTAGAGTTTGGTGCATATTGGCCAGTGCTTGCATTTGAGTTTGTAGATCTTCGAGCTTTTGCTCAGACAGATCCTTAACTTCGGCACAGGTATGTGCATCACGAGTCACAAAAATACTGAGTAAGTTGCGGCATTCTTTTAGTGAAAAACCAACGGCCTTAGCACTCTGTATAAAACTCAGAAACGACATGCTTGCCTTAGAATATTCACGGTAGCCACTCGCGCTTCGCGGTGGTGCAGGGATTAGGCCTTCCTTTTCGTAGTAACGAATGGTTTCTACGGGAATGCCACATTGTTTTGAGAGTTCGCCTATTCGCATAGTGCTTACCTGTTTCAGAGAATATACATCGAGTATAAACCCTGAAGTTAGCTATAGGGTCAAGCGCTTATGTGTACAAATGAGCAAACTTTTCTTGCCATGTAATGCAGCGCTCTTCATCGCGCGCCTCATAGACACTGATAGCTGTGGGGAGGTCCATGTCGAAGGATTTCTCCTTATCTTCGCCCAAAGCTGTCAGTCGCATGGTGTACCAAGCGGTTATTCCGCCAGGCGGGTTGGATGCGAACTTTGGAAACTCAGGGTCTCCACCTTCTTCTGTTAACCAAGTATTTGCAAGCTGAGGGTTAAGCGCCATCGCACGGCCTAATCCCACTACATCAACCGCGCCACTCGCGAGTGCATCAATGGCTTGTGAGCGTGTTTTAAATCCGCCAGTAACTGACAGAGATATACTAGTGAGTTCTTTTGCACGTCGAGCAAAGTCTAAAAAGTAAGGCCCAGCGCTAGCATTATCGGAACTCGCTTTTGCGCCGGGGAAGTAAGTACCGCCACTAATATCGATAAGGTCGACGGAGGTTTGATCTAGTAGTCGTATAGCTTCCAAAGCATCAAGTTCGGTCAATCCACCCTCTAACTGATCGGTTGAATTGATTCTAATGCCGACGGGAAAAGACGGTCCCACTGCGTGTCTAACTTCATTGATAATCTCGATGATTATCTTGCAGCGTGAAGCGATAGATCCGCCGTAACTATCTGTTCGATGATTGAATAATGGAGAAAGAAACTGGCTTAGTAAAAAACCATGCCCTGCGTGAATTTGAACGCCACTAAACCCCATGAGCTGTGCTTGCAAAGCCGTTTTTGCAAACATGTCAGGCAGTTGTCGAACTTCATTAATAGACATGCCTTCACATTGAAGTCCTGCAAGGTGGAGGGCGGAAGGGCCTTTCGGTTGACTGATGGGCAAGTGCGATAGTGCGCCCGCGTGACCAAGCTGCGCCCATAAGTGAGCGTTATTAATTGTTGCTCGACGAGTGAGTGACTGCAAGGCTTGTTGGTCGCTATCCTGCCCGAGAGTCAAGTTGCCCGGCTTTTCTGGATAGCGCGGATCACCTTGCACTTCACCAATATAGGACAGTGCAGTTCCACCTTCTGCCCATCTTTCGTAAAGACGAATTTGTGCTTCGGTGGCATCACCCATACCATTTGAAAGCGAGTCCGACATGGGTGACTTTGCCATTCTATTTTTAAGCACTGCACCACAAGGAAGTTCGAGTGGGCTTTGAAGCAAATGAATTGATTTTGAATGGTTAGTCATAGTTGCCTGTCAATCGCTAATGAGCGGTTATTATGGTTGTGACATAGTATGCGGCTGGGATTTACTTAATGTTGTAAGCAAGTAAAAGTAACCTCAATAGTATAGTGGTGGAAATAATTATTTATGGTTTAAAGATCCCGCCTCTCCCTCAGGCAAAAACCAAGACAATCCCCAAGCCGCCGCCACAAACGCGGCCGAAATCCACAAACACCCCTGTAACCCTAACGTCTGATAGCCCAAGCCAGATAATACCGTCCCAGCCAATCTCCCACCAGCATTGGCCATATAATAAAAGCCAACGTTCATAGACACCTTATCGCCATCCGCATAAGCCAATATCAAGTAAGAATGCAGCGCAGAATTAATCGCAAACACGATGCCAAACAGCGTCAGTCCAATCAAAACCACCCATTGTGGATTCACATCTTGAGACAGTGCTACCGCCATCGTTGCGGGTATGAAGAGTAGTATCAACGCCCAAAAACGAGCGGCATCACCCTTAGGTGCTTGGTCTTTGGTTCTGAGTAGAGCTGGCGCGCTGGCTTGTACGATGCCGTAGCCAATCACCCATAGCGCCATAAAGCCACCGACTTGGGTAAAGCTCCACGCCAATACTTCGTGCAAAAACACGGGTATGGCGACCACAAACCAAACGTCACGCGCACCAAACAAAAAGAAGCGTGCCGCTGACAGCCAGTTGATGGCAGCAGAGTTGGAAAATATTTGGGTAAATTTGGGTTTAACTTTGGCCGTACCAAGCTCGTTAGGGAGCAAAAACCACGTGATGGCGAGTACTACCAATAATCCACCTGCAAGCGCGAGTAGTGCGCCCCGAAAACCAAGTACTTCTAATAAGACTGCGCCTAAGAAAAAACCAACGCCTTTCAGTGCATTTTTTGAGCCTGTGAGTATCGCTACCCATTTGAATAAACGATCATTCGCATCTTCTGGCACGAGAGTTTTGACACTGGCCTTGGCTGACATTTTGTTGAGGTCTTTGGCGATGCCTGACATGGCTTGCGCGACCATCACGTAGAGCACTGTTAGCATTTCAGGAGGCACGGTTAACATGCCTAGAGCGACGACTTGCATGGCCATCCCTATATGCATGGTCACATTTAAGCCGAGTCTTGCCGCAAGATAGCCACCAACAAGATTGGTGATGACACCGAATAGTTCGTAAAATAAGAATAGTGATGCAATGGTTAAAGCGGTGTAGCCGAGTTGATGAAAGTACAGCACTACTAACATGCGTATAGCGCCGTCTGTTAGGGTGAACGCCCAATAACCGCCTGTTACGGTTAAGTAATTTCTCAGGTCCAGACTCATAGTGTTTCACTGCATTTAAGGATGATCGAAGTATACTAAAGTCATTGTAATTTGTTGATCTTATTGCACCTTATATTAGCGCTGATTTCATGATTAGGTGGCAATAGGTTCTGGAGAAAATACGATAAGCAATTGTTACGACAAGAGAATTTTTAACCGCTTAGGAATATTTCGCTAGATAGAATAGCGTGCGCGGTATACTAAAAAACGAATACGCTGTAAACTTCGCATCCTTAATTCTTATACCACTCGGATACTATTCCATTGATCTCCACAGCAAACATCACCATGCAGTTCGGCTCAGAGCCTTTATTTGAAAACATCTCAGCTAAATTTGGCAATGGTAATCGATACGGCCTAATCGGCGCGAATGGCTGTGGCAAGTCAACATTAATGAAAATCATGAGTGGAGATCTAGAGCCTAGCGCAGGAAATATCTCTATTACACCCGGCGAAAAGCTAGGTACCTTGAGTCAGGATCAGTTCGCATTTGAAGAGTTCAGCGTTATTGATGCCGTAATAATGGGCGACAAAGAGCTTTGGGCGATCAAATGTGAGCGTGAACGTATTTACGCATTGCCTGAGATGTCTGAAGCTGACGGCATGAAAGTTGGTAACCTTGAGTCTGAGTTTGCTGAAATGGATGGTTACACTGCTGAAAGTCGTGCAGGTGACATCTTACTTAACGCAGGTATCGAAGAAGAATTACATTATGGCTTGATGAGCGAGGTTGCTCCGGGTCGTAAGTTACGTGTATTGCTAGCGCAAGCGTTGTTCTCTAATCCAGACATTTTGCTACTTGATGAACCTACCAACAACTTGGACATCGAGACGATTGGTTGGTTGAGTGACGAGCTTAACAAGCGAACTTGTACGATGGTTATCATCTCGCATGACAGACATTTCTTGAACTCTGTGTGTACTCACATGGCTGACATCGACTACGGTGAGCTACGTGTTTACCCGGGTAACTACGAGTACTTCCTAGCGGCTTCTAGCCTTATTCGTGAGCAGTTGCTGTCGGGTAATAGTAAGAAGAGTGAAGAGATTGCAGAACTCCAAGACTTCGTTAATCGTTTCGGTGCGAATGCATCTAAAGCGAAACAGGCTGCTTCTCGTGCTAAAAAGCTAGATAAGATTAAGTTAGATGATGTGAAAAACTCTAGTCGAATGACACCATCGCTTAACTTTACACAGCACAAAAAATTACACCGTAATGCGTTGGTACTGGAAGAGTTGTCCCACGGTTTTGAAGGCGAGACTCTGTTTAAGAGTAATGACTTGATCCTTGAAGCGGGTACACGTTTAGCAGTTTTGGGTGATAACGGTTCTGGTAAGACGACATTCCTTCGCTGCCTTATGGACGAGTTAACGCCAAACAGTGGTACGTATAAGTGGTCTGAAAATGCGGCGGTTGGTTATTGCCCGCAGGATAATACGATTGACTTCGGTAACGACTTAACGATTTTCGATTGGATGTCTCAGTGGCGTACACCTAAGCACGATGACATGAAAGTCCGTGCGATGCTAGGCCGTTTGTTGTTTACGGAAGATGACTTCAACAAGAAAGCGAAGGTTTGCTCAGGTGGAGAGAAAAATCGTCTGTTGTTTGGTAAGCTTATGATGCAAGACACCAATGTCTTGGTAATGGATGAGCCGACTAACCACATGGATATGGAAGCGATCGAAGCGTTGAACAACGCGCTTAAAGTGTATGAAGGTACGCTAATCTTTGTTAGCCATGACCGTGAGTTCGTTTCTACACTTGCTAACCGTGTCTTAGAAATTAAGGGTAATAAGATGATTGATTTCGAAGGTACATACGACGAATACCGAGCAAGCCGAGGTAAAGCATGAGCGAAGAAAACTTATACTTAAATAACCCGTTGCATGGCGTTGGTACAAAAACGGTTTTGAATGAGTTAGTGAGTCACTATGGTTTTGATGTGCTGTTTGCGCATTTGAATATCAATTGTTTTAGAGCGAACCCTAGTTTAGCGGCTAGTTATAAGTTCTTGAAAAAGACAGATTGGGCGCGTGAGAAGGTTGAAGTGTTTTACTTGTATAAGTATAAGAACTTGCCTGCTGTATCGTCTGAACAGTTTAAATTGCCGCCAAGAGAGCGCATCGTTCCAGAGCACCATGTGCCGGGCGAGCCTGCTGTATTAACCGTTGAAGACGGTCAGTATCAGCAAGAAAAGCGTGAAGAGCGAGCCGCTCAGAGAGATAGTTATTCTGGTGCTCGTAAAGGGTCGAGCAGAGACTATAACGAGCAGCGTAGCGCCGGTTACTTTAAGGATCGTGACAGTAAGCCTAGTTTTTATGGCTCTGATGATTCTGATAGTGATACGTCTAGCTTTTATAAAGGCGGCAGCTCAGCGAGTCGTAATCAAGGCAATAGTAAGCCTAGCTTTTATAAGTCAGACTCTGATAGTCGCGATAGCAAGCCAAGCCCTTATAAGGCAGATGTGCCAAGTCAGGACAGCAAGCCTAGTTTTTATAAAGCAGATGTACCTGCTGAAGACAGCAAGCCTAGTTTTTATAAGGCGAAGGTTGAGAGTCAGGATGCTAAGCCGAGCATCGATAAGTCTGGTGAGAGCTTGCCAAGTAAGTCGACTCATTATAAATCGGCAGCGGCAGATGACTCAGTAGCAGATACAAAGCCTACGCCAGCGAAAGACCCTTGGGGTAATTTCAAAGGTGGAGATGCAGACGAGTAAAGTTTAATTATCTACTTGTTTTAAAGGAAGCCACTAAGTTGTTTATTAGTGGCTTTTTTGTAGGTGCAGTTTACCTAGGCGAGTCTACTAGTGACTGCTTCTTTGGGCTTTTTGAAGAGAGGGAGAACCTTGTTACAAAATAGCTTAATCAGTAGTACAAATATACCCACTGCGAGCGAGAGTAGTACTCCGTCAATGACGGTGATTAGGTAGATTTTGATAAACGAGTCAAGGCCAGTACTACTTAAGAAGTAACCAAATTGTTGTGCGAATTCCACACCTATTTCAACAAGGCCAACAGCAGCCATTCCAGCGGCTATTTCAATGGCGGGGAGGAACTGGGTAAGTGCTTTGATAATGACACCAATCAGTAGCCATTTTCTGAGTGTATCTTTACCTTGTTGAAGCAAGCGAAGGTCTAGCAAGTAGTACAAAACGACAAAGGTGAATACGCCACAAATCATGCCTGCAATTGCGGATTCTGTTCGAGCAGAATTTCCCAGTGCCATGAAAAAGCTAAATGCAGCGTTTAACCAAACGAGTATGGTCCATTTACAAAAGAGTTGTGGTTTTGTCATTGCAGCGGCCTGTTTGTTTTAATGGTTTGTATCTTAGAGACAGGCCTTGCAGATTATGTGCAGAAGCTTCTGATTAACTCATGAGCTTCTGCTTTAGCTGGTTTAAGTACCGCAAAAAGTCCGTAAGACCACTTCTTCTTTTTGAGGAGGTAAACCGTATTTATCCTTCCCCACTTGCTCAGTAAATGGCTGTTTCAAAACGTCCAGCATTTCATAAAACGGCGCATAGTCTGCATTATCTTCGGCTGCACGAACCACCGCTTCAACCAAGTGATTTCGCGCAATATACAAAGGGTTCACCTTATGCATATTTATCTGTCGCTCTTCATCGGTAAGATACTCAGTCGCGAGACGATCACGCCATCGCTCAGCCCATGCTTCAAACGGCTTTGAGTTTTCAAATAAGTCACGAATCGCTTGGTCGTTGACCGTGCTATCCATTAACGCGCTAGAGAGATGGTAGAAGGTCAGTGTGAAGTCAGCCTCGTTAGCATCCAGGACATCAAGCAAGTCATTCACTAGTTCAAGGTCGCCTTCAATGACTTCGCTCAAGCCTAGTTTTTGACACATACCTGTCAGCCAATACTTTTCGTAATGCTTAGGGAAGTCGTTTATTGCTTCCTGTGCTAATTTGCCTGCTTCATCTTGGTCTTCGCTAAATAGCTGTGCCATTGACTCCGCTAGTCTACAGAGATCCCAATGTCCCGCAGCAGGTTGGTTTTGGTAAGCATAGCGACCACGACTATCAATCGAGCTAAAGACCGTTTCAGGATGATACTCATCCATAAAAGCACAGGGGCCATAGTCAATGGTATCGCCTGAGATAGACATATTGTCAGTGTTCATCACGCCATGAATAAATCCTAACTGCATCCAATGTGCAATCAACTTTGCTTGGCGCTCTATGACCGCATTAAGCAAGTCCAAATAGGGCGTGTCAGAGGTTTTAAGTTCAGGGTATGTGTGCTCAATGACATAATCAGCCATCGCTTTTAAACCGTCATAATCACCACGAATAGCGAAGTGCTGAAACATACCTACACGCACAAAACTACGTGCGGTACGGGTAATAATTGCCCCGCGTAATTGGGTTTGTCGAACGATGTGTTCGCCCGTTGATACTGCCGCTAAAGCCCGCGTCGTTGGCACACCAAGTATGTGCATCGCTTCACTGAGTAAGTACTCACGAATCACCGGGCCAATCGCTGCGCGACCATCACCACGACGAGAGAAGGGCGTCCTTCCTGGACCTTTTAGTTGTATGCCGTAATGGTGTTGATCATTACCAACCACTTCACCTAATAAGATCGCTCGGCCATCACCCATGTATTTATTAAGATTACCAAACTGATGACCAGAGTAAGCCATAGCAATAGGGTCTGAGCCTTCAGGCAGTTCATTGCCCGAAAAGATAAGCGCAGGGTCAGCAGCTTCTAGTTGCTCAAGGTCGATGCCCAGCTCTTGAGCGAGTTCAGTATTAAACTGAATAAGTTTTGGGTCAGCGACGGGCGTAGGTGTCGCGTCAGCATGAAAAGTTTCTGGTAGCTCTACATACGTATTGTCGAAGGCGAAAGGCGTTACTTGAGTCATGGGGAGGCATATCGGTAATAGTGTGAGTCTATGCTACAACACTCCATGGCTTGTCGCTAAAAAACCTTTCTAATGACAGTGACCTGTTTAAAGCCAAATGTAGTGTGCTTTTGGTGGAATGCCGCCGCTTAACCTGAAAAGCATTGTGCTGGTCAGTTATCGTTTATAGCATCAGGCAAGCCACAATAATTAATATAATAGGTCTCCCCAATGAAACTTAGACAGAACCCACTCTTTAAATCCCTTATTTTTGCAGCAGCAGTACTCGTCAGCCCCCTCGCGAGCGCATTGCAAATGGAGCCGTTATCCTTGGTTTTAAAGCCTGCTGGCGCGGGTGCAAACCAAATATTTAGTGTTATAAATGAGAGTGATAAGCCGATCGCTGTTCAATTCAACATGACAACACGACAGCAGAAAGGCGCTGAAGAAGTGCGTTTACCTGCGGATGATAAGTTTATGATTTATCCGCCACAGACAATCATCCCTGCAAAAACAGCGCAGAAGGTTCGTGTGCAGTGGTTGGGTGATAGCAGACTGCAAGATGAGCAAGCGTATCGTTTGATCGCAGAGCAAGTGCATGTGTCATTGGATAAAGAACCAACGGGCGTGACGATGCTAATGAAGCTAGTCGGTGCTCTTTATGTTCAGCCGAGCAAAACTCAAAGTAATGTGAGCGTCAGTGCAGTCCAGCCACAAGGCGACAAGTTGAGTGTGACAATTGCTAACTCAGGCACGCGTCATCAACTGTTGAATAAAGCTATTTTGAGCTTGAAGCACGGTAACCAAGTGATCACGTTAAAAGGTGACCAATTACTGGGTATGGAAGGAAAAAATGTACTGGCTAAGTCGACGCAGCGTTTCCTTATCAAGAAGCCAGCACAGTTTCAAAATGCCGCTTGGATTGCATCATTGAGCGTACCAAAATAATAAGAAAGTTATGCTCAGGGCCTTTTTATAGTGGCTCTGAGCAAGGTGGTTGTGGGGATTATGGGGTTAAAACTTGGTAGGAGTGGTAATAGCACTAATGGGCGTGTTCGTTCAGTGTTGCTCGCCAGTATTTGCCTGAGTTTATGCTTACTTGTGTCTCCCTCTATCGCTTTAGCAGATCAAGCAGCCGATATGCAGGCCTTATTTCTTAAGGCATTTGGTACCAAGAAAAAAGCAGTGCCTTCGCAGTTCACCGTTGATTTGATGATTGATGGTCAAAAACATGATGCTGTCATGGTCTTTAACAGCAAGCAGCAAGTCGTTAATCGTGTTAAATCGGTTGATGTGATTCCCCAGTTAAAAACTATTCTAAAAGAAGATGTTTTCATCGCACTAGAGAAAGCGCTGGGTGACACTAAAGAGGTGAGTTTTGAGTGGTTGGCTGAGCATGATATCAAAGCGGCTTATGACACTGCAGCGCTAAGCCTTAACCTAAAGCTAGACCCTGAACAGCGCGAACCGCTGATACTGTCATTACTACAAGATATCTCCTCATCCGTTAGGAAAGACAATAAACTAGAAGCCAGTAATGTCAGTGGCTATTTAAATTTATATACAAATACTGAACTCACGTTTCAAGACGGTGAGAATTACAGTGACCTCCAATTACAGCTTGATGGTAATTTGACGGTCAATAAAGTGACGCTAGAAAGCCAGTTAACGAAGTCCGATGATGATTGGTCGCTCTCTAATACATACCTTACTTACGACGAACCTCATAACTTAATCCGTTACCGTTTAGGGGATGTGAGGGGTATTCAACGAAACTTTCAACAAGGTGTCACGCTGACGGGGTTGTCGATAAGTAAGGATTTCTCTCTGGATAGGTCTCAGGAAAGTCAGCCTGTGGCCAGTGAAAAGCTGATTTTAACGACTCGTTCGGATGTGATTGTACTCCTCAATAACTTTCAAATAGAGCGTTACACCCTTGCCGCGGGTACTTACCAGCTTGAGGATATCGGCCTGACTGATGGGCACAATGATATTACGCTTAAAATTATTGATTCCTTTGGTAAGGAGACGATTAAAGAATCGTCACAGTTATTTGATAACCGATTATTAAAACCAAAGCTATCCAAGTACTCCGTCGCCACAGGTGCGTTGTCTAATGACTCGGATAAGTTTGTCGCGAGTGGTATTTATCAATACGGACTAACCGAGACCATCACTGTTGGAGCTGACGCTCAGTTAGTGGGTGACCAACTACTGTTGGGTGCGGATGTCTTGAGCGCGAATGAATTAGGAAGTCTTCATGTGGGGACTGCGATAAGTCATACGAGCGCTGGTGGCATGGGCACAGCACTTAGCGCTACATTTAAGTCGAACGTCATGAGTAAACAAAAACAGGTTAGATGGGAGTTGGGTGGTGAACTACATTCAAAAGGTTTTTCTGCGGCATTAAGTTTAGATGATGTGACCCTTGAGGATAGTGATAGCCTCAGAACGAGCTTTTATTATAAAGCCAGCAAAGTGCTACAAAAAAAGTGGAACACGGCCTTAGGGCTTAACCACGCTAATTATTATGATGGTAGTAATGACCTAACGTTGGACTTATCAACCTCGCGTCGTTTTGGGAAAGGTAATAGCGTTAGTTTCGGGCTTAATTATGCAGATGACACCGATTGGAGCGTGAAAACGCAATTATCAATCGCTTTGGGTGGTAAGACATCTCGAAGAAAGCGGATTGGTGTATTGGCTAATAGTAAGGATAGCTCTCTAGAAACACGCTACGAAGTGAAGGCGCTTAATTCAATCGGTAAAGATAGTTTAGCGGGCAACCTAATTTATCGTAAAAAGGGCAGTAGTGTTGAGCAAAGGGTTGAAGGCTCGTTAAAGATGCAAAAGTTCGAGTCTCACTTTAGTGCTAGTCATGCCAGTACTAGCTCGACCGACCAGCAAAGTGTGCAAGTGGGTATTAATACGAGCTTGGCATGTGCTGGGAGCGAGTGTGCGGTGACGTATCCGATCGATAATAGCTTTGCGCTGGTTGGTGGGCCTAGAAACCAGAAACAAGCGATAGCGCTCAATACAGGCAATCGTCGCTTTGTCTATGCAGATGATGAAGATAGTATTTTGCCAGTCACGTATTCTGCGTTAATTCCATCGGTAGGAAAAAAGGCTGTCATCCATTTAGATGATTATGAAAGGCAGCGTATTAGTGTCGATGAAATCTCGCTTCCTTTCGGTTATGACCCAGAAAAAACCGAGTTTGAAGCATTTTCAGGATTTCATCATGGGTTCAGTTTTAATGTTGGCGGAGAGCCTGGTACGGTCGTTGATGGTATCTTAGTTGATGTCACTGGAAAGCCCTTGGGATTCAAAGGAGGGCAATGGATTTCGACTAAAAATAAAGACAAGGCAATCGCATTTTTCTCAAACAAATCAGGACGTTTCCGCATTCCTTCGGTTGCTTCAGGTAGCTATATATTAGAGCTTCATGATTACCCTGATATGGGTGCAGTTGAGGTTAAAATAAGCATTCAAGAGGATGGTATCCAAGACCTTGGTAAAGTTACCATCCATCTGTAAGTTATCGAAACTGAACGAATATTAAGTTTCGTTCATAATCCGTTCATGTAAAATTCAGTAAAGTAGCGACCAGATCTGAGGTATCTCCCCCGAGTTGCACAGATTAAAAATAATATAATTATAAAAATATAAGGTCTTAAAAATGAACAAATTTTCCCCGATTTTTGCTTCTGCTGCGTTCGTTGTTTTAACAGGTTCTGCTTTCGCTGCGACTGATACTAAGACAATCGATATCGAAGTAATTCAAGGTACTTATGCTGAGTTAACAGGTTCTGCTGTTGACGGTAATGTGAACAACATCAATATGGATGACATCACAGCAAGTAACAGCACTTCACTAGGTACATTGGGTGTAAATTCAAATGGTTCTAACTGTTCGATTGAGTTTTCAACGTTGAATAACTACCGCTTCAACCACGAATCAAGCGGCGCGACACTAAAGACTTATTTCCTAAGCTACTTAGGGACTAATGTTTATTCAAATGTTGATGCTAACTCGAATATGGCACTAGATTCATGTGCTACTAATGCTTCAGCCTTAACAATTACACCTTCTGGCGATACATTAGCAACGATCGAAGCAGGTACGTATAAAGATACAGTGACAATCACATTGACCGCTGAGTAAGAAACACATACCTTTTTGTAAAAAAAAGTAGTAGGTTGGGACGATGAAATAAGCGTTCCAACCTATTTTTTTATGGAAAGGCCAGAGAATGAATGCATCCCCCCAAGCTTTCTTATTCACCTCACTATTACTTTTAAGCACTGCAGCGTTTGCCGCTAGCGATGTTAAAACAATCAACGTTCAGGTTACCCAAGGCACATTTGCCGAGCTTACTGGCTCTGCTGTCGACGGGAATATCAATACAGTTTCCATGAATAACATAGAGTCCAACGCCGTTGTTTCGTTGGGTACTTTAGGTGTTAAGTCGAATGGTGACAGCTGTTACATCAAGTTCTCCACCATGAATGACTTTGCTTTGCTCCATAATGCCAGTGGGTCGCTCTTGAAGCGCTACCAGCTAGGTTTTCTTGGTCATCAAGTCACTACAAATACTGATAAGACTATTGCCTTAGACTCTTGTTTAATCGCTAATTCCGCACTTACTTTTGCTGCGCGAGATGGATTACCAGCAATTATTGAAGATGGCTGGTATCAAGATAGAGTCACTATTACCCTAACTGCTGAATAATTTATTCCCCCTGTTTGTCTCAATCGCTGAATTCTGTATTACACTATTACCATTAGTTATTAAGGAATTATCACTGCCATGGGTCTTTTATCAGGTTTTAAGTCACTATTTTCATCATCACCAGACGCTGAGCCAAAAATAGATACGTCTAAAATTGAAGAGTATGAGGGATTTCAAATTATCCCAATGCCTCAGAAAGAGGGCGGACAGTATCGTTTGAATGGCCTTATTCGTAAGGGTGATAAAGAGCATAGGTTAATTCGTGCAGATACTTTCGGTAGTGCTGACCAGTGTGCATCAGAAGTGCTGCGTAAAGGCCGTTTACTGATCGATCAAATGGGAGATCAGTTGTTTGGCTAACAACAGTTGTTTAGACGCAGAGTCTTTGACTCAGCTAATACATGAGAGTATCCCGCTTTCTGAAGCCATGCACTTTAATATTGAGGTGCTAGCCGACCAGTCAATAACGGTTGTTGCTCCTTTGACGCCCAATATTAATGTTCATGGAACAGGGTTCGCCGGCAGTCTTTATTCGCTAGCTGCTTTATCTGCGTGGGCGTTGACGACACACTTGATAAATCAGGCAGGTCTCAAAGCAGATGTTGTGATGGCAAGTGCAGAGATACGTTATCGTCGGCCCATTCAGTCCGAAATCCGTTGTCAGTGTGAATGCATGCCTGTAGTCAGCTTGACGTTTATTAAACATTTAAAGCGCAAAGGTCGAGCGCGTTTGTCACTGATGGTTGAACTGGGTGATAACGCAGATGTAGTGTTTAGTGCAGCGATGGTGGCAAGCCATAAGGCTTAGTGGGATAAGTTAGGGTTACTCTTCAATATGTGGTTGAGTAATCCCTGTGAAGCCACTTCAATCATGGTTAGTACATTTTCGAAGCCTCGATCACCACCATAGTAGGGGTCGGGTACTTCGCTTTCGTCACGCTCAGGCGCAAAGTCCATAAGTGAGAATACGCGGTCTTGTACAGGGCTTACTTTACTCAACGAGTATAGGTTTGCCTTGTCCATCGCGAGAATGTAGTCAAACGCCTCAAAGTCTTGTTTTGTTATCAGACGCGATTGCTGCGTTGATAAGTCATAACCACGAGTCAGAGCAACAGCCTGTGAGCGCTCATCGGGTGCTTCACCAACATGGTAAGCATGAGTTCCCGCTGAGCCGACACTGATTTTATCGCTGAGATTGTACTGCTCAACCAACGCCTCAAATACCCCATGAGCAGTTGGTGAGCGACAAATATTTCCCATACAGACAAACAAGACGTTTACTTTATTCATAAGTGATAAGTGGCTTATTCGCCTTCGTCTAGGTCGTGCAAGTACTTATATAAAAGTCGTGCAGACTTTGGTGGCTTACTCTTCTTCGCTTCAGCGTTAGCATTGCGAATAAGTTGGCGTAAATACTGTACGTCACAACCCGGAAGCAAGCCGACTAATTCAGTGATTAAATTGTTATCACCTGCAATTAGTTTATCGCGCCACTCTTCAGCTCGGTGCAGCTTTTCAGTTGCCATCACCGCAGGGTGAGCTAGACGATCCATTGTTAAGATCATCAAATCTAGGTCTTCATTTTCAGTACGGCCGCTCATATAACGAATATGACGCTGCAATGCTGCACGCTCTATACGTCGAGCAAGTACTAAGTTTTCACGAAGATCATCTGACATAGGTACTTGATCGAAGTAGCCCTGCGGTAGTGCAATCATTCGCTTTAAAACTGCCTGAATGTGATCTAACTCACGTTTGATCAGGGTTTTGTTTGGACGTTCAGCGTAAACGTAATCTTGTATCTCTTCATCCCAATGCATAACTGGACTTCATATTGACTTAACTAATTGGCGAGTTTAGCACTATTAAGAAGTGAAACCAGCTTTGCTAGGCATAAAAAAAGGGCGAAGCCGTTAAGCTTCACCCTTTATTTCTATCTACGTTAGCGATTAACGCTGACGAAGGTACTGCGTAAGTGCACGATATTTTGCAGAGTTAGGGTTTTCTGGACGCTCTAACATAGCAAAGTAGTTACGGTTATCAATGTTTGAAATACCATTGAAGTGCATCATGATGCCACCGCCACTGCGCTTCCAGGCTTGTAAGTACTGCTGGTATGACTGAATCATACGAGGGTCACGGTTAGCATTTGAGAACAGCTCAAAGATCTTCTCATCATGAATTCTGTGAGCGCCATCTACACGTAGTAAATGCTGACCACCTTCATAAGCGACTAATTTAACACCGTGCTTTTTAGCAAGTGCAACGTTAGGTGTCATACGGTTTTTAACTGCACGAGGAATCGCTCCACCAGGGATATTATCTTGGATCAAGTTACCCTGATTAATTTCCCTAAACAGATTGTTCATACCTGCTGCGCCTGAATGTGCCCACTGACGTAAAAGGTTGCGGTTTTCAATACGAGCAATGTAATCACCGAAGTATGGTGCGATACCGTAAGCATCAACTTTTTGAGCACAGTTACCGCCTGCTAGAGGGCAAGTCAGAATCTCTTCACCCATTGCTGGAGCACCTGCGTAAGCAGACACGACACAAACAACACGGTTCTTTTGGTTACCAAATACTTGCTTCCAAATATCACAAATCTGACCAGTACGTAGTGCGTTGTAGTTTAACGCCCACTTCAGGTTACGAGAACCTTGGTTGATTTTAGGGTAACCGTTAGGCCACATTTTCTTACCCATAAGCGTTGCGTGATGAGTTGCTGGGTACATGTAGTTCCAGATCTCATTTGAATACTCAACGTATACTTTAAGGTGAGGCTTAAGGTTTTGCTTAACAGACTGAGCAAAACGATACATAAACGTGTTATCACCTAGGTGAGGCATCGAGAACCAAGGGTCAACGTTTACTTGGTTAGACAGCTCAACCATTGTCTCAACAGGCATACCAGCATTCTTATTATAGAAAGCATCGTTTGGTGTTGTACGCTGTTCCCAACGAGTCAGTAGTGTGTCTTTGGTATTCTGCCAAGGCATGAAACGAATAGAGTTAAACGGTCTGACTGTGTTTAGGTAGTCAGGGTTAAACTTTTGACGACTTGCAACGGCTACAAATTTCTTTGGGATAACTTTGACGTTACGAAGGTAGTTACCTGGGTTGATTCGAGTCACGTGTAAGCGAAGGTTACGCTTAGTTGACTTTAAGTTGAATTCGATTCTACCCGGAGCTTCACTTGTGATTGTTAGATCACCATGAGGCTTGATATCAACATCACCTTGATAAGTAACAACATAGTCACCCAGTGTGAAGTATTCACCTAAATCCCAAATCGCATTGATTGAGGTATAAATAGGTGCTTCACCTGAAGCAGGTAAACGCATTGGCCAACCGAAACGGTCAACTTTAACCTTGTCAGTTTCGCCAGTGTTGAACGATTTTTTCTTAGTACAACCCGCATCGATTGGACGATTTTCTTGCCAGTTAAACTCGCAAGATGTAATCCATCCACGAGAGACTTTAAATTTGTCTATGAAAGGGTTCGATACCGCTATCTGTGAAAGACCACTGGTATTAAATCCAAGTTTATTGCCGGGGTTAGCAGATGCCACAGAGGTCATAGCAAGCATCGCTACACCTAGGCCTAAATTACGCCAAAATTTCATCACAAGCTCCATCTTCATCGGTCGCTATTGTCCTTATTTTTAGTTAATAGTTTTGTTACGCTTTTTCTAGACACGCGTTACAAGACTAGATTCATTGTATTAATCAAACTTAATTTTTGAATTTCGCTCTTCAAACAAACTGGGGGTGTGAGTTCAAGGAGGAAGCATATTATAGCTACAGTAGGTTGGTCACCGCCTTACGAATTAAGTTCGCAAGGTTAATGTAGGCGACCAGCTGCGGCAGAGTATGACATACTTCCTCTTATCATCAAATTATGGCTAAATCACCCTTACTTTCCAGCCATGCTTTACGATCTGGTGCACGCTTTTTGGCGAGCAGCATATCCATCATACTGTCGGCTTGATCAGGGTCGTCAAGTGTTAGCTGAATCAAGCGTCGAGTGTCTGGTGCCATACTAGTCTCTCTAAGTTGTCCGGGATTCATTTCACCCAAACCCTTAAATCGAGTAACAGACACTTTACCTTTTAGCTTCTGTTTTTCAATACGATCCATAATTGCTTGGCGTTCACTTTCATCCAGTGCGTACTCAACTTTCTTACCAATATCGACTCGGTAAAGTGGCGGCATAGCAATGTAGACATGCCCTGCAACGACCATCGGTTTAAAGTGTTTAACGAATAGGGCGCAGATGAGCGTTGCGATATGCGCACCATCCGAGTCAGCATCGGCAAGAATGCAAATTTTTCCGTAACGAAGGTTGTCTAGGTTGTCTGAACCGGGGTCAACACCGACAGCAACAGAAATATCGTGGATTTCATTTGAGCTGAGTACTTGGTCAGAGTCTACTTCCCACGTATTCAAGATCTTACCGCGTAATGGCATGATTGCTTGGAACTCACGATCACGTGCTTGCTTGGCTGAGCCGCCTGCTGAGTCTCCCTCTACCAAAAATATTTCGGTTCTACTGAGGTCTTGAGAAGAGCAGTCAGCCAACTTACCCGGCAAAGCTGGGCCAGTTGCTATTTTTTTGCGAACAATTTTCTTGCTGGCTTTTTGTCGCTTTGCTGCGTTAAAAATAACGTGCTCTGCAATTTGGTCACCAATGTCAGGGTGCTGGTTTAAGAACAGGCTAAAGGCATCTTTAATTGAAGAGGACACAAAGCCCGCAGCATTTCGTGATGATAGTCGTTCTTTGGTTTGGCCAGCAAACTGTGGCTCACTCATCTTATAAGAGATGATAAAGCTAATGCGATCCCAAACATCATCGGGAGCAATTTTAATACCACGAGGTAGTAGGTTTCTGAACTCACTAAATTCACGTAGTGCATCCGTCAGGCCAGTACGTAAACCATTAACGTGTGTACCATCTTGCGTCGTTGGTATTAGGTTTACATAACTTTCTTGAGTTAGATCTCCGCCTTCAGGTAACCAAGTCAATGCCCAGTCTACCGCTTCTGTTTCAGTCTTTAATGAGCCAATAAAAGGATGGTCAGGTAGAGTGATGAAATCTTTGATTGAGTCAATAAGGTAGTCGGTAAGACCATCTTCGTAATACCACTCAGTCGTATCATTCTTCGCTTCTTCTACGAAGGTAACATGCAAGCCTGGGCAAAGAACCGCTTTGGCTCTTAGGTTATGCTTGAGGCGTGTTACTGAAAATTTAACCGTGTCAAAGTACTGAGCGTTAGGCCAAAAGTGCAGGGTAGTTCCGGTGTTTTTCTTACCGACCGTACCAATAACTTCTAGATCGCTAGACTTGTAGCCGTTCTCGAACATCATTTTGTATTCTTTACCGTCACGCTTGATACGAACATCAAGAATTAGTGATAAAGCATTTACAACAGATACACCGACACCGTGAAGACCACCAGAGAACTGATAGTTCTTGTCAGAGAACTTTCCACCTGCGTGGAGCGTACAAAGGATGACTTCAATACCCGGTAGTTTTTTCTCAGGGTGAATGTCGACAGGCATACCACGTCCATCATCCGATACCGAAAGTGAACCGTCAGCATGAAGTGTAACGTGTATTTTTGTAGCAAAGCCTGAAACGGCTTCATCGACACTATTATCTATGATTTCTTGAGCTAAGTGGTTAGGGCGTGTTGTATCTGTGTACATACCTGGACGCTTGCGCACAGGGTCTAGACCACTTAATACTTCGATTGCGGATGCGTTATATTCGCTCGTCATAGACTTCCATAATACGGTTTAATTTTATGAAAATAGCGTTTCTTGCGGGTGAGGTAAAGTCTTATCTTATGACAAGCATGAAAAAGGCCCGAAGCGTAAGCTACGGGCCTTAATTTAAGCGAGATTTAACTTATGGCTTAAATGATGTTAATTGTAAATTGTGACTCAGTAATACCTCCTTTTCCATCAGATACAGTTATGTAGATTGTATCGGTGTCACCTGAGCTTGCTTCAGTAGCGTGAGGTGTATATTCAAGAACTGAGCCGTTAAAAGTGATAGAACCACTTAGCGCATCAGCTACTGCAACATAAACTGAATCACCATCTGCATCAGATAGGTAGTTAGAAATGTCTAAAGTTGTTGTTGTCGTTTTCCCGTCAACATTTTGTGTTGGGATCGACGTAATGACTGGTGCACTGTTAGTCTGTATGTCAACTTCAACAAACTCAGTTGCTAGGTTACCCTCACCGTCTGATACTTCGTAGTAAAAAGTGTCAATACCAGAAGAGCCTGTATTTGCTACATAGATAACATTGTCGCCATCTATAGTTGCAGTACCTTTGCTCGGCGGTGTTGAGATACGTGTTAGCGTAAGTGTATCTCCTTCAGGATCAGTGTCATCTTCAAGTACACGAATGGTTACCGGAATACCATGACCCTGAACAGCTGAGTAGTTAGGACTCAAGATAGGTGCTTGATTAGTATTCGCTTCAACAGTTACGAAAACAGTCGCCGTTGAAGTCGCACCCTCGTTATCACATGCTATGTACACAAATGAGTCTGAACCTGAGAAACCATCAAATGGTGTGTATACGATATCAGTTCCACTATTTGAGATATTCACAAAACCACTCGTTGGGTCTGATTGAATACCCGATACACACGTTGTTGTACCATCTGGATCAGAGTCATTCCCAGCAACATTAATTGTTACTGGAACTTCGTAAGGTGTAGTGGCCGTATCGTCAACTGCAATAGGAGCTTTGTTAGCTTCTGGGCTTACGTTAACAGTCGCTGTTGCCGTTTCTGTATGACCATTGTTGTCAGTCACTGTGTAAGTGTATGTGTCAACACCCGTAAAGCCAGTTGCAGGCGTGTAAGTCGTTCCAGTGCCTGTGAAAGTCACTGCTCCGCCTGCTGTCGTTGAAGACACTGCTGTGATAACTAATGTGTCGTTATCGCCATCAGTATCATTCAATAACACGTCCATATTGATTGGTGTTTCAAATGGTGTTGTCACCTCATCATCAACCAGTACAGGCGCTTCATTAACTTTAACGACTGTTACTGTTACTGATGCTGTCTGAGTTGCGCCATTGTTATCAATAATGGTGTAGTCAAATATATCCGTACCATAAAAATCAGGGTTTGGCGTATAAATGATGTTAGTGCCATCAATGACAGCAGTACCACTAATTGGAGCAGTGTTGCTATCAAGGACTATGAAGTCACCATCATCAGGGTCGCTGTCATTTGACATAACTGCGATTGAGATCGCTGTATCTTCTGGCGTACTACGTGAGTCATTTGTTGCTATCGGAGCTGTGTTGACTTTAGTAACGTTAATAGAAACCGTTGCTGTGTCGCTAAGTCCGTCAGGATCAGTGATCGTGTAGGTAAAGCTATCAGGGCCAGCATAGTCTGTATTTGGCGTGTAAATAATCTCGCCGTTAATTAAAGATACTGATCCGTTAGATGGGTTGCTTGCAATAGCAACGCTTAGATTGTCTCCATCAGGATCACTATCGTTTGAAATATAGTCAATAGTGACAGGTGTGTTCTCAGGCGTGACTTCAGCGTCATTGACTGCAACAGGGGAGGAGTTAACATTCGTTACATTAATAATAACGGTTGCTGTATCACTCATTCCGTCAGGGTCAGTAATTGTGTAAGTTAAGTTGTCTGGACCTGAATAGCCTGTATTTGGTGTGTAAACAATCTCATTATTAACAACAGAAGCTGTACCATTTGATGGGCCAGACTCAATTGCAACCGTTAGCTCATCACCATCAGGGTCAGTGTCGTTAGCAAGAACAGTGACTGTTACAGGCGTGTCTTCAGCAGTATCTTTAGTATCATTCACTGCCATTGGTGCTGAGTTAACATCCGTTACATTAAGAATAACTGTTGCAGTATCAGTCAAACCGTCAGGGTCTGTGATTGTGTAAGTAAGGCTGTCTGGCCCTGAGTAGCTTGCATTCGGTGTGTAAACAATCTCATTGTTAACAACCGTAGCTGTACCGTTTGCTGGGCCAGATGCAATTGTAACAGTAAGATCATCATCGTCAGGGTCAGTATCGTTCGCTAGAACAGAAACAGTGACAGGTGTATCTTCAGTCGTTGCCTTTGCATCATCTTCAGCAACAGGCATTGAGTTAACAGTCGTTACAGTGATAGTAACGGTTGCCGTGTCAGACAAACCATCAGGGTCTGTCACTGTATAAGTTAATGTATCAGTGCCTGCGAAGTCAGTGTTAGGTGTATAAACTATCTCACCATCAACAACTGCAGCAGAACCGTTAGATGGATCAGTAGCAATCGCAACAGTAAGATCATCACCATCAGGGTCAGTATCATTGCCAATAACAGCGACTGTCACAGGTGTGCTTTCTGGCGTTGCTTCAGAGTCGTCCATCGCTACTGGCGCTGAATTAACATTGGTTACATTAATAGTAACCGTTGCCGTGTCAGACAAGCCGTCAGGGTCAGTAATTGTATAAGTTAGCGAGTCAGTACCAGAGAAGTTTGTATTAGGTGTGTAAACAACCTCACCATTAACAATCTCCGCAGTACCGTTGGCTGGGTTGCTTGCTAACGTAACGACAAAATCATCACCATCAGGGTCAGTATCGTTGCCAATAACAGCGACTGTTACAGCTGTGTTTTCTGGCGTTACTTCAGAATCATCCATCGCCACTGGCGCTGCATTTACATTAGTTACATTGATAGTAACTGTTGCAGTATCAGACAGGCCTTCAGGGTCAGTAATGGTATAAGTTAATGTGTCAGTACCCGAGAAGTTTGTGTTAGGCGTGTAAACAACCTCACCATTAACAATTTCTGCAGTACCGTTAGCTGGGTTGCTTGCCAGTGTAACAACTAAGTCATCACCATCAGGATCAACGTCACCCTCTAGAACAGGAATTGTTAATGCAGTGCCTTCAGCAGTAGAGCCTGAATCATCATCTGCTACCGGTGCAGCGTTAACATTGCTTACATTAACGTTAATCGTTGCAGTATCAGTGTTCCCATTGCCATCGTTTACTGTGTAGGTGAACGAGTCAGAACCAGAGAAGTTTTGGTTAGGCGTATAGGTAATCACGTCGCCGTTAACAACCACAGTACCGTTAGATGCTTGCCCAGCAGTGATTGTTAGTTCATCACCATCTGCATCAGTTGGGCTAACTTTAATATCTACAGCTGTATCTTCATCGGTTGAAACAGTTTCATCCGCTGCTACAGGTGCATTGTTCAATGCCACTGGCACCGTTACGTTTACTGTTGCTGTTTGCTCATTACCTTCACGATCCTTTACTGTGTAAGTAAATGTGTCAGTACCAGAGAAACCTGCACGTGGCGTGTAACGTAGCATGCCATTTACAATGGTAACTGTTCCGTTAGCACCTTGAGTAACACCTATGATCTCAGAGCCTGAGCTGTCATTACCAAGTACGTCTAGTAGTCCATCTCGGTCTGTAAGCGTGAACGTGTCGTTTTTAACGGTAGCAGCAGTACGAGTTGTGTAAGTGTTAATCGTCTTGTTGTGCTTAATCGTGTTACGAAGTGCACGTTTGATCCAAATAGGAGCAGACTTAACAACTTCTGTTTTCCAAACAAAGCGAGACGGTGTGCCAGGTGTTCCAGCTGTACCAGGTGTCGCTGGAATAGCTGCACGACCAGGAATTGCTGCGCGGCCAGGTGTGGCAGGGCGACCCGCTCGGCCTGGAATGGCAGCAACAGCAGGGCGACCGGCTTGAACAAGTACATTCTTATAATAAGACTGAGCATTTTGCTTTCGAGTAGAGCGCTCTGTCATATACTCTAAGTCAACACGACGGTTCTTAAAGTCGTCATCGTTACGGTTGTATTTAGGGCTACCTTTACCTAGTCCACGAGAGATTAGGTGCTGAGGGTTAAAGCCTTGCTCTACTAGATAATCACGTACTGCATTAGCACGATTTTCAGATAGACGCTGGTCGTAAATAGGGTCGCCAAGACCACACGTGTTACCCGTAATACGGATAGCACCGACATAACCATGACTACGTACTTGACCGACGATCTTATCCAAGTTGCTCATAGCAGAGCTTGTTAATACAGAAGAGTTAAGCTTAAAGAATGTTTCATTCTCTAGTTTCATCGTTGTCTTAACGAACTCATGGCCCGGCTTCTTAACGAGTTTACGCTCATATTGAGGAGGAACTGCTGCTTGTGCCGGACGACCTGGAGTGGCGGCAATAGCTGAAGTACCTGGAATAGCTGGACGACCTTGTACAGCAGGGCGACCTGCGTGACCTGCACGACCTGGGCGAGCAGGTGTACCTGGGATTTCTACACGACGACGTGATGTTGTTGTGTTTGACTGGAATGCACCGCCACCACCGAACTCATAACGATATCCAAGGCGAGCGTTGTAATCTGTGTCTGTTGCATCTGCACCACCTGACTTTCTGTTTCCAGAAACGTCTAGGCTGATACTGTGAGGAGAGTCATAGAAGTACTGCTCAACACCGGCTGAGATAGTCAGGTTTGCTGGACGGTCTTCATCATCAGCGAACTCAGTACCAAACTCATAATCCAAACCACCACGAAGTCGTGTTTGAGTGCTTTCAAGGAAAGTACCTACTTCACCACCGACACCGTAGTCATAAACACTGGTTGTGACTTCATCTGTTATTACGTCGTCACCCATACCCGCGCTAACGTGGCCAGACCAAAATAGATCTTCTGTTTCTTGTCCGTAACCAACCGTTGCCTTTGAGAGATCATCAGAATTACGGTCATAAGCACCAAATACTTTATGAACAGTATCAGCGTTATCATTCACCCATTGGTGATTGATTTTAGCACCACCGCTATCAACACCTTTTGAGCTATTCTCATCATCTTTAGTTTTGTAACCAAACCAACCTTCTACACTTGTTGCGCTACTATCGTCATCATGAATGATTTGATTGATGTCGACCTGACCTTGTAAGTCTCTGTCGATACTCACGCCAATACGTGTATTGCCACCTACGTAGCCAAGGCTACCAGAGTCAGCCATACCATCACGCGAGTCATCACCATTTAGTTGAATAGTCGGACCTGCTTGAAGCTGTGACGAAAGCACCGCCATAGAGCAGAAAATGGGTGCGTAATAACAGAATCTACGCAGTTGTCGGTTGGTTATTTTCATTTTTGATACTCGTTTTTTTTATTATTACGTCAGGGGTTTTCTTTATTAATAATGCAATTAAAATGGTTATTGATTGGGGGATCAAGAAAAAAGCGCGAAGCTGTAATAACTTTTTGATAAGTGGGGTTTGGATGCTTTTTTTCGTTTATTTATAAGTATGTTAGAGATTTTTAGCTATATCCTAGCTGAATTTATTGAGTAGTTAAGCATCCTTGGTCACATTTAAGTGTGCCTTGTGTAGAATACGCCGCAGAACAATTAATCATAAAAAAGGACATATAAAACTAATGATAATAAAGGGTGGGTTCTAATGAGTCGTTTATTCCGTTCAGGCATCGCGATTAGCATCATGACGTTAATGTCGCGCATCCTTGGTTTAGTGCGCGACGTGGTTTACGCCAACTACTTTGTTATGGGTGGGGCAATGGATGCCTTTTTAGTGGCGTTTCGTATTCCAAACCTCATGCGTCGCTTGTCTGCGGAGGGTGCTTTTTCATTAGCCTTTATTCCTGTGTTGACAGAGTACAAAGAAAAACGTAGTGAGGCTGAACTGAAAGATCTGGTCAATCATGTCTGTGGCATGTTGGGTTTGATTCTCTTTATGATCACGTTAGTTGCAGTGGTTGCGGCACCATTACTGATGATGGTATTTGCGCCGGGCTTTGCCGCAAAAGCGGATGCTGAGCCTGAGTTGGCAGCTTACTTATTAAGAATTACAGCACCCTATATGCTGTTCATTTCCTTGTCTGCATTTTTTAGCAGTATCTTAAACGCCTTTGGTAACTTTGCCGTTCCCGCTTTTACGCCGGTATTACTCAATGTTGTAATGATTGCGGCCGCAGTGTGGTGGGCGCCTCACTTTGACGAGCCTGTAGAGGCACTGGCTTGGGGTGTTTTCTTGGGAGGAATCGCACAGGCTTTGTTCCAAGTGCCTTACTTAAAGAAGCTTGGGCTTGTTCCAAACTTTAGTTTTAAGCGGGGTCATGAAGGTGTAAGTCGCATATTAAAGTTGATGGCACCTGCTTTATTAGGCTCTTCGGCAGCACAGTTAAACATCACCATTAATACCATGATCGCCTCACTGCTTGCCTCAGGCAGTATCAGTTGGTTGTACTTTTCTGACCGTTTTGTCGAGTTTCCGTTAGCATTAATTGGAGTAGCGATTGGTACAGTTATTCTGCCAAAGTTATCGGGCAATCACGCAAATGCAGAAGGTAAAGAGTTCATTCAAACGTTAGACTGGGCAATGCGCTTGTCTATGTTAGTAGCCATTCCTGCTACGTTTGGTCTAATAGTGCTAGCCGTGCCCATTTTAGCGATAGTCATTGATAACGGTGTAAATGGCTGGCGCGATGTAGAAATGGCTAGCATGAGTCTGATGACCTATGCGATTGGCTTACCTGCTTTCATTATGGTGAAAATACTTGCGCCAGGTTTTTACTCTCGACAAGACACTAAAACACCCGTAAGAATCGGTCTGATCGCGATTGGCGTAAACATTATCTCTAACTTAGTGATTGTGTTGCCGTGGTATCAGATGGGATTTGTTGGCGCACATGCAGGTCTCGCATTATCGACAGCTATTTCCGGTTTTGTGAATGCAGGTCTACTGTATTACACCTTGAAGAAACAAGGTCACATGGTTTTGAATAGTGGGTGGGTGCCGTACTTGCTGAAAATCACTGCTGCATCGTTGGCGATGGTGCTAGCCGTTTGGTTTTTAAATCCTGATGATGCTTGGTGGCAAGCGGCAGGCGTTTGGAAAAAACTAGGTGAGCTGGGTATTTTACTACTAACCGCGATGGTGACTTATTTAGTGGCTATTCTTGCCGTCGGTATTCGACCAAAGCAATTATTAAAAGTATGAATCGTTACCTCAAGTTTACAACTGCTGTCATATTGCTACTTGTTACAGGGTGGCTAGTCAGTAGTTGGTATTTTGCTAAGCAATCAAGTCAAACATTGGATGAGCTTGTTTCTGGCTGGCATACGTCCAGTACTGAACATGTTGCGGGTTTAACGTTATTAGAGTCTGAGCAAGGCGTATTTAGTAGTCATAAAAAAATACGTGTCACACCTAACGTGCCTTATCTATTTGAGCTACTGGGTGACTTCACTCTAAATGTCGATCAAAAAGCAGGGCCGATACTGTTTGGTGAAAACGGGTTAGCTTTTGGACGAGCAGAATGGGTCGTTACTTTAGACTTTGATGAATCTATTGAGTTGTCAGATAAGACGACTGCGCAGCTAAAGGTCATTGATGACTTTTCCTCGCGATTACAGATTGAAGGAAGTATTACTCAATTTAATACATCGACTCTAAGTGGAGATAACGTAACGACTGAGGGTGCTGTCGATTTAGACAGTGGTGAATACCAGTTCGTGACGGTTGTAGAGGCGCTAAATGGTTATGCATCTGGTGTTCGTTTAAAGCTTACGAATGCTCGCCTAGAGGTCGATTCAGCGATGAGCCTCATGAATGGCGAGTCGGTGAATCTAACTGAAATAGGTTTAAGTGCAGCTAACGGCCAGTTATTAAATGAAAAAAGTGGCAAAAACATGTCGCTAAATTTAAGCAGCGCTGCCTCTATCTGGAAAAAGAATGATACATTAGATGCTGATTTTAAAGTGTCGTTTGTTAATACATTACCTCTGAACAGCAAAGAAGCTTATCTTTCTGTCCAGTTACGCCAGTGGCTAACGGCTGGTGCGCGTAATTATTTGGAACAACTGTCTAATAGCAGTCACCTATTAAGGCAAGGGCAGTGGGCGTTGGAAGAGGTTGAAACAACCGAACAGCAAGACTTCTATCGCTCGTTGATATACCAAGCGGAGAAGGTGGGTCGTCTTAATTGGACGGATGTTATCAGTCCAATGCTGACAGCAGACCAGAGTCAATTGATGGTTGAAGTAGGTGTTAAACAGTCAATTGAAACATTAGCTAAACTAAACTTAGCAGGTAATGCTGTTCTGTTGGACGAAAAACCTAGTTTGCCGTTAACGGGCGACTTAAAAATTGTAAGTAGCGAGTTAGATAAGCCATTTGCGCGGTTATTGCGGCGCTGGGTTAGCCGAGCTTGGCTAAGAGAATATGAAACAGCCTTTGAAGGCGATGTTGCCGTTAAGGGACAAACATTATTACTGAACAAGGGTCGAGTGTCGCTAGTGCGTTTAACGGATGAACTAAAGCGCGCATTCAATGACCAATAAAAACCATAAAGTGGATAAATAGACTAATTATATGAGACATAAAAATAGTGTAAAAGGGTTGCTCGCGGGGTTGCTATTATTGGTAAGTATGGGGGCTTCAACTGCTCATGCTGGTATATGGAAAGCGACTAACCAGTGGTCAAATGCTTGGGAGAGCAAGTATCAGGCTTGGGTAGCAGAGAAGTGGACGACGGACTTCTTTATGAACCCTACCGTGCCTATGTATGACCGAGTGGCTCATGACTGTGCAGATGCGATTTACTTTATGCGTATCGCTTTCTCTTATGAGAATAAGCTGCCGTTTGCGATTAATAACATCATGCGCCCTGGTGAACTTCTGACCAATGACCTTGCGACTTGGGACAAGCTTCCTGAAACACAGCGTATGAGATCATTCCTTAAGTACATAGCAGACCGTGTAGGTACGCGCAGCTTGTATAAGGATACTTTTCCTATTGCACTAGCAGATATCAAGGCGGGTGATTTATACGTTCAGCCGGGTGCTCATTCATATGAGATCACGGGCATCACAGAAACGGGTGTTACTTCGATCATGAGTTCTACCACACCTGCGTCAGCGAAGAACATGGTGCGTTTGTTTGCATACCCATTCTTCATTCCACAAGATAAGAAAAACATGCGTGACGGCTACCGTCGTTTCAAATGGCCTAAAAACATCAAGAAGCCAATGCAGCAGCAGCCGGGCTTTAGTGATGAGCAATACCGTATTGCTGAACAGGTAAAATATAACTACGTTGCATTCACTGACATTATTGCGAAGAAGCTACGTCGTCGTCCTGAGCCACTTGAAGAAAAAGCAACACGTGTACTTTACGGTCTATGTGCTTTTGCAAAAGAGCGTGTGAACTATGTTAATGATGGTTTGAATCAGCTACGCAGAATCCGTGCTGGCGGTCGTCAGTGCATGAATCGTACTGAATATGATTATTATTCAACGCCATCTCGCGATAAGCGTTTGAAAATGTATTTCAACGAAGTAGAAAAGATTGCTTATGCCGGTGGCGCGTTAAAGCGTAACGAGATTTCGATTGAGTTATTGGCACGTGCGATTTTCCACCCTCAGATTCCTAATCATCTGAATGCTGAATTGAATCGTTTTTGTAGTCTTGCGGCTTATCCTTCGAATACCAAACGCACGATTAATTTGCGTCAATTGTGGAGCAATCTCAAGGCCGGTAAGGTATCATCCGACCCCCACGCAAGTATCGAGCACCGCTGGGGCACGACGAACACAACACACCGGGCAACTTGCCCAACGTATTAGGATAGAACATGGCACGTAGACGTAGACCACCAAAGCCACCTCAAACACCTGTTGAGGCGGTTATAGAATCACTGAGTTTAGAAGGTAAAGGGATTGCCCGCGTAGATGGCAAGACCGTTTTTGTTGGTGGCGCGTTGCCAGGTGAAAAAGTTATTTTTCAGTACACTGCGATTAATCTCAAGTACGATGAAGCTTATGTAACTAAGGTCTTAGAAGCTTCAGCAGAACGTGTTGAACCAGGCTGTGAATATTTCAATATTTGTGGTGGTTGCAGCATGCAGCACCTTGCGGTTGAAACACAGATTCACCATAAGCAAAAAGCGATGTTAGATGCTTTGAAACGCATCGGTAAAGTAGAGCCTGAAGAAGTCTTCGAGCCGATGATTGGTGAAGAGTGGGGTTACCGTCGTAAAGCACGTTTAGGCGTGCGCTACGTGGCTAAGAAAAAGAAAGTGTTGGTTGGTTTCCGTGAGCGCTCTGGTGGTATGTTGGCTGATATCGAGTCATGTAAAGTGCTTCACCCTTCAGTGGGTGAGAAGTTAGTCGACTTCCAAGAACTTATTTACAAGATGGATGCGCGTGAAACTATTCCACAGATCGAAGTGGCAGTAGGAGATAACGCGACCGCACTTGTGTTCCGTAACTTGCAACCACTGAGTGACAAAGACACGCAACTACTGATTGAGTTTGCTAAAGAGCACAACTTCTTGATGTACTTGCAGCCTAAAGGTCCGACGACTGTTCATTGCATTTGGCCAGAAAATCCAGGTTTGTTCTATGAGCATCCCGAGTTTGATACCAAAGTTGCTTTTGGTCCTCAAGATTTCTTCCAAGTGAATAGCAGCATCAACCGTAAGATGGTGCCACGCGCTGTTGAACTTCTTAAGCTAGACGGCACTCAAAAGGTGTTAGACCTGTTCTGTGGTTTAGGTAACTTCACACTGCCAATCGCTCGCAATGCGAAAGAGGTTGTGGGTGTTGAAGGTGATACTGTGATGGTGCAACGTGCAAAGCAGACAGCGCTAGACAACGGTATCGAGAATACAAGCTACTTTGCCTTTGACTTAACGTCGGATGTAAAGAGTGAGCCGTGGATGAAGCAGACGTATGACTGTATCTTGCTTGATCCGCCACGTTCAGGTGCTAAAGAGATTATTGAACATTTCGGAAAGTTGAAAGCTGCGCGTATCGTTTACGTGTCTTGCCACCCAGGAACATTAGCGCGTGATGCTGAAATCTTGGTGAATCAGCAAGGCTATCGCTTAGTGGGTGCTGGTGTGATGGATATGTTCCCTCATACTGCACATGTTGAGTCGATTGCGGTTTTTGAAAAAGGCTAAATATTCAGCTTAGGTTCTGACTTTATAGCCTTTAATGTAATAGAAACGTTAATGTACAATAACGGTCACTACTCGGAAGGGTCGAGTAGTTTTGGAAGCGGGGGTTTCCAAGCTGTTAACTCTGAATCTACTTCAGACTAGCTACTATTATAATAAATTCTAAAGGCCAGATATGTTTGAATATATTACAGCGGGAGGATTCTTAGTAATCCCGATCTTACTTTGTTCTGTATTAGCAATGGCGATAGTTATCGCCTTGTTTATAAAGTTGAGCTCGAAGAAGGTTGTGCCTGAGGGCGTTGCTGAAATGGCAGGTAAGTTGGCGCTGTCAGGTAAAATGACGCCATCTCACATTGCACAAATTCGTGACGGTTCGCTTCTAGGTCGAGTGCTTGCAGCCGGTTTGGAAAGTGTTGACCAGCCACGTCATGTCATGAAAACGAATATTGAAGAAACTGGGCGTCACGTGATCCACGAGATGGATCGCTACATGACGACGCTTGGAACCATTGCTGCGATTGCACCATTACTTGGTCTGTTAGGAACAGTAGTGGGTATGATCAGTGTGTTTAGTGTTATCACTAGTCAAGGTGTTGGTAACCCAACTGAGCTTGCGGGTGGTATCTCACAAGCACTGATTACAACGGCAGCTGGTATTTCAGTCGCTGTTCCTGCATTAATATTTCATCGCTATTTCCGCAGTAAGATTAATGGTCTTGCTATAGATATGGAAAAGTCTGCGATGAAGCTAGTTGATACAGTGAGTAGTGCCACAGCTAGCAAGCGTAGTGCGGCGGCAGTTGCATCAGCGGCGGCTCCTACTTCTGTAGGCTCACAAAAAGCAATGGCGGCGATCAGAGCAGCCAAGGCTAAAGCAGCAGGCGGTGTAGCATGAATTTTACACAACATGTACCAGACGAGGTGGAGGTTAACTTAACGCCCCTTATCGATGTGGTATTCTTGTTGTTGATATTTTTCATGCTGACAACAACGTTTGACCGCAACGCAAAAATTAAGATTGACCTACCAAAAACGCAAAGTGCGGTGGCGGTAGCTGAAAAGAACACGATGGAATTGATGATTGATGGCGGCGGTAACTATTATATCGATGGCCGTGAAGTGCTTAATAAAAAGTCTGAAACACTATTCCAAGCAATGAGTCAGGCACTTGATGACCGTGGTAGTAACCCACCACTTGTTATTAGTGCAGATGCTAATGCTAATTATCAGTCAGTAATTACGGCGATGGATATTGCTGGTCGACTTGGACTGACTAACTTCTCAATGGCAACGGCTCAGTCTCAACGTAAATAAACTTACAAAGACAGGATGTCATCTTTGACAAATAGTACAACAACCCCGCCTCCGAGCGGGGTTGGCATATATAAGCGTTTAGGAAGCTATTCACTCAAGCACTGGCGCTATCTTCTATTGGCCTTATCTGGCCTAATTATTAATGCTCTAACACAACCCATGTTTGCTGCTTATCTCCAACCCTTGTTGGATGGTACGTTCATGGATAAGGACCCTGATATTATTCGTTGGGCGCCTGTGGCATTACTCTTCATATTCTTACTGCGTGGTGTCTCTGGTTTTTTATCCGGCTACTTCATGGCGTGGGTTGGACGAAAAGTGGTGACAGAGCTTCGAAAGCAAGTGTTCTCTCGTTTGATACACCTTCCTGTTAGTTACTACGACCGCACGAACTCGGGTCAGCTAATTACTAAAGTGATTTACCATGTAGAGCAGGTTGCGAATGCAGCAACGAGCGGACTCACTGTGTTGGTACAAGACATTGCAACGATTGTTGGCTTGCTAGGTTTGATGATGTATTACAGCTGGGAGCTAACGCTGATTGTGTTGCTCACAGGACCCGTGATTGCCGTTATTATTAACTACGTATCTAAGCGCTTCAAACGTTTTAGTCGACAGATACAAGAGTCTACGGGTGAAGTTTCCCAGATCAGTAGCGAAGTGATTCAAGCGACACGTGAAGTACGAATCTTTGGTGCGACTGATTTTGAGAAAGATCGTTTTTCTGAAGTGAATGAGCGCAATCGTGTGTCATATATGAAGCGTATTTTGACTGAGCGATTGAGTATGCCTCTCGTTCATTTCATTGTCGCCATCGCACTATCAGTGATCATTGTTGTAGCGACCCGTGGTGACTTACTGGAGCGTTTTTCTCCAGGTATGTTTATGTCGTTTATGGCGGCAATGATGTTGTTGTTTGATCCACTCAAGCGTCTAACGTCGGTAAGTTCGACTTTGCAAGCCGGTGTCGCAGCAGGAGAAAGCATCTTTGCAATCATTGATGCGCCGGTTGAGGTAAATCAAGGAACTCATAAGACTGAACGTGCGAAAGGTGACTTGGTGTTTAACCAAGTGACATTCAAATATGACGATGCTGAGCCGGTACTAAAAGGCATTAGCTTCGAGGTTAAAGCAGGTGAGAAGATCGCGCTAGTCGGTAAGTCAGGTAGCGGTAAAACAACACTAGTGAACTTACTGCCACGTTTTTATGATTACCAAGGCGGTGATATTAAATTAGACGGCGTTGCTTTAAAAGATTATGAGTTAGCAAACTTACGTGAGCAGTTTGCATATGTTGGTCAAAACATTACGCTGTTTAACGACACAATACGTAACAATATTGCTTACGGTCAGTTGCGTGATGCTGATGATACGAAAGTGATTGCAGCAGCGACAGCCGCCCATGCGATGGAGTTCATCGATCAGTTCCCGCTAGGTCTGGACACGATGATTGGTGAGAATGGTACGTTACTTTCTGGTGGCCAAAAACAGCGTCTAGCAATCGCACGAGCGATACTCTCAGATACGCCTATTCTGATTCTGGATGAAGCGACGTCAGCACTGGATACTCAGTCTGAGCGTTATATTCAGGCCGCTTTAGACGAGCTTCTAAAAGACCGTACGACCTTCATGATAGCTCATCGTTTAACGACTATCGAGCAAGCTGATAAGATCTTAGTGATGGACCAAGGGCAGATTGTTGAGTCTGGCACGCACCAAGAGTTAATCAAGGCTAATGGTGTTTATGCGGCGCTTCAGCATATGCAAACTGATGGCTAAGTCAGACCCTAAATCTTCACAGAGTCAGATCAGTTGGGTGCAACGTCGCCTAGAAAAAATCTGGTACAAGGGTGGCTGGGGCGCAAGCGTCTTGCTACCTTTGGAAGGTCTATATCGCCTATTGGCAAAAGCTGATCAGTCTTCCAGTAAAAATAAGCAAATACCTCATCCATTGCCTATAATTGTTGTAGGGAATATTAGTGTTGGCGGTACAGGCAAAACTCCACTCGTTATCTATTTAGCAGAACAGCTTCAACAAGCGGGCTATCGCCCTGCGATTATCACGCGAGGTTATGCGGGTGACTTGCAAGAATGGCCTGTAATGGTGTCGCCAGAGAGTGATCCATCTGTCTGCGGTGATGAGCCGGTGTTAATGGCACAACGAAGTGGCGTACCCGTCATAGCCGGGCCAGATCGTAATGCTGATGTAACATTTCTGTTAGAAAATACCGACTGCAATATCGTGATCAGTGATGATGGTTTGCAACATTACAAACTCAAGCGTGATATTGAAATAGCGGTAATCGATGGTGCGAGAGGCTTAGGTAATGGACATTGCTTACCGGCAGGTCCCTTACGTGAGCCCGCAGCAAGGTTAGCGTCATGTGATTTTGTCATTGTGAACGAAGTGATGGCTAATGCCGACATAAGTATGCAACTACAAGTAAGCGAGCTATCTCACTTGAATTCTGGTAATCAACAACCATTATCAGCGTGGAAAGGACAAACGGTACATGCGGTGACTGGGATAGGGAATCCATCTCGGTTCTTTGACACGTTACGCAGTGAAGGTTTGGATGTAATTGAACATTATTTCCCCGATCATCATCCGTTCAGCTTGAGTGATATAGAATTCGACGACCGATTTTTAGTGGTAATGACTGAAAAAGATGCAGTCAAATGTCATTCGTTTGCAACAGATAAACATTGGTGTGTACCCGTTACCGCTAAAGTCAGTAAAGCATTCATCAAGGATTTGTTGAAACGCTTAGGAGAAATGGAGTTTGAACACAATAAGCCATAAGTTGTTAGATATTTTAGTCTGTCCTGTTACTAAGGGACGCTTGATCTACGACCGTGATAAGCAAGAACTCATTTCCCGCTCAGCTCGCCTCGCATACCCAATCATTGACGGTAAGCCGATCATGCTTGAAAGCGAAGCCCGACCACTGACCCAACAGGAAGTAGAGCAACGATGAAAACCATACTCGTTATTCCAGCTCGATATAATTCAACTCGTTTACCCGGTAAGCCGTTATTGCCTATTGCGGGTAAACCTATGATTCAACGCGTTCATGAATGCGCACGCTTAGCAGGTTTCGATGACATCATCATTGCAACCGATGATGAGCGTATTCGTGAAGTCTGTAGTACCTTTTCAGCAGATGTTTGCATGACCAGTCCTCACCATGAAACGGGTAGTGATCGTCTGGCAGAAGTCGTATCAATGCGTGGGTTTGATGATGAAGACATCATCGTTAACCTGCAGGGTGATGAGCCGTTAACGCCCGCTGCGAACTTACACCAAGTTGCTGAGAACTTAATCGCTCATCCAGAAGCGATGATTGCGACCTTGTGTACGCCGATCATGACTGATGAAGAATACACTGATCCAAATGTCGTAATGGTTGTAAAAGATCATGTAGGCATGGCGATGTATTTCTCTCGCGCACAGATTCCTTACCAGCGTGACCAAGACTTTGAAACGTCTGAATTTGCTAATCGTCATATTGGTATTTATGCTTATCGTGCGAAGTACCTGCGTGATTTTGTCAATATGGAAAGTTGCCAGCTGGAACAGTTGGAGAAATTAGAGCAGTTACGCGCTATGTGGTACGGCACACGTATACACGTTGCTGAGGCGCAAGAAGTGCCCGGTGGTGGTGTTGATACAGCTGAAGATCTAGCGGCTGTTGAGCGCGTGTTTTTAGCACGTCAAGCAGGTCTTCAAGAGTAGGCTGAGTATGTATTAGGTCAGCAACTGGTCTTTGCGAGTCTTTACTCTTCCACAAGTCGATTGGCTTGTGTCGTGTTTCAGTTCATAGTAATGGTATGGCAGTGTCGCTGGGTAATTGATACTCAGTGGCGCTGATAGCATTACTACTAACGTGTTTAGCTTAGGAGCTTACAAGTGAAAACATTTGAAACGATCAAAGACATCTTTGACAATACAGAAAAATTCCACAGCTATGCCGCTGACTTTTATGACAAGCTCGATGAAGAAAGCAGTAATCCACGTACAAAAATGTTGCTGAGTTATGTGAAAAAGCATCATAAAGCGGCGGTCAAAGAACTTAAAAAATTCACTGAGCATACCTCAGACGCTGTACTGAAAACGTGGGTGCAGGTTACCTTAGAAAAATCTCCGGAAGACTTCTTTAGTCACCTCTCATTTCATAAAGACATGAATCACGAGGAAGTGGGTGCGCTTGGACAACAAGTAGATGGTTATCTAGTCGATGTTTATGACGAGATGAAGGACGTCGCTTCAACGGACGAGTTGCGAGGCATATTTCAAAATTTGATGGAAATGGAAGTGACGAGAAAACGTCGTTTGTCTCAGGCGGTGAATAGCTTGTTACGAGAAATGTAAGAAAGACAGTGCGCTTATGTGCGCACTGTTTCTTGATCGATAATGACGGGTTGAGTTAACGGCTTGCCGTCTAAGTAAGCGATATCACCTTGGTTATTCAAACGTCCGTTTGCAAACCAAGTGACTACTTCTGGATATACGACATGTTCAATTTTATGAACACGTGCCTGAAGTGCTTCCTCATCATCGCCTGCTAAAACAGGGACGCGACCTTGAACAATGACCGCACCAGAATCAAGCTCAGGCGTCACATAGTGGACACTAGCACCGTGGTGACTAACACCATCAGCTAGTGCACGCTTATGAGTGTCTAAGCCTTTGTAAGCAGGGAGTAGCGCAGGGTGTATGTTGATCATACGACCGTTATAATGCTCAACAAAACCTTCGCTCAGTATGCGCATGAAGCCAGCTAATACGATGAGCTCAGGATTGATTGGATCAATCACCTTAATCATCTCTTGATCAAACGCTTCACGAGAGTCAAATTGCTTATGGTCGATTACCGCGGTTGGGATACCTGCTTTTGCAGCACGCTCCAAACCAAATGCATCCGCACGATTACTCAGTACTAACTCAATTTTAGCATCTAGATTATCGGCAGCCAGACGATCCATGATCGCCTGTAAGTTGCTGCCGCTACCAGAAATTAATACAACAATTGATCGCATTGATTAAACGTACTCAACATAGGCTTCTTCAGTCTCAGCAGCGCTGATCTGACCAAGCTTAAAGCTCTTAATGTCTTGTAGCTTAAAGCTGTTGATGACTTCATCAGCTTGATCTTCAGCGACAACCAATACCATACCAATACCGCAGTTAAAGGTTTTTAGCATTTCCATGTCTTCGATGTTGCCTTCTTTTTGAAGCCAATTGAAGATCTCAGGACGGTCCCAGCTCGTTAGATCAATTACTGCTTTGCAGTTACTTGGTAAAACACGAGGAAGGTTTTCAGTTAAACCGCCGCCTGTAATATGAGCAAGTGCTTTAATATCAAACTGCTTAAGCGCTTTTAGCAAAGGCTTAACGTAGATAATTGTTGGTTCTAGAAGTGCATCACCTAGTAACGTTTCTTCTTTATCAGAGAACTTCTCATCTAGCTTAGCGCCAGATACTTCGATCACTTTACGTACTAAAGAATAGCCGTTTGAGTGAGGGCCGCTAGAAGCAAGACCGATCAACACGTTGCCGTTAGCAACAGAGCTTTGATCAATGATTGCGTCACGCTCAACAACACCTACACTGAAGCCAGCAAGGTCAAAATCGCCTTCACGATAGATGCCCGGCATTTCAGCCGTTTCACCACCAATTAGCGCAGCGCCAGCTTGCTCACAACCGTCAGCAATACCTTTGATTACGTTTTCCGCGTCATCATTATTCAACTTACCCGTTGCATAATAGTCGAGGAAAAATAATGGCTCAGCGCCCGTTACAATGATGTCATTGACACACATAGCAACCAAATCCACACCAATCGTGTCAAAACGGTTCATATCAATAGCGAGTTTTAACTTGGTACCAACACCGTCAGTACCAGACACTAGTACAGGGTTTTCGTAGCGACTTGGGATAGACATAAGCGCACCAAAACCACCAAGACCACCCAATACTTCCGGGCGTTTAGTACGTTTTGCGTGAGGTTTAATGCGGTCGATTAATGCGTTACCAGTTTCGATGCTAACACCAGCGTCCTGATAGGTCAGGGAGGTTTTATTCTCTTCCATTGAAGCGTAGATCCTTACGAACCGTTTAAAAAAGAGAATTCTACCATGTTTTAATTCAATTACGACGTGTGATGTGTTTTTATTACGAGCCCTGATTGATGCTGTAGGTTGATGGATGTCACGCGCACTAGAAATTCTTAACACGACCTTTGGTTATTCTGAGTTTAGACATAACCAAGCGGACATTATTGATACCGTCATATCTGGGCAAGATGCCTTTGTATTGATGCCTACAGGTGGCGGAAAGTCACTTTGTTATCAAATACCTGCAATGGTTCGTGACGGTATCGGGATTGTTATATCGCCACTCATTGCTTTGATGCAAGACCAGGTGGATGCCTTAACCCAAGTAGGTGTTAGAGCGGCTTTCTTGAACTCGACTTTAGATAATCAGCAGCGACAAGCGGTTGAATCAGCCTTACGAAACCAAGAGTTGGACTTTCTCTATATAGCGCCAGAGCGTCTGAGTAATGAGTACACATTAAGCCTATTGAGTCAGTGCAAAATCTCTTTGTTTGCAGTGGATGAAGCACATTGTGTATCGCAGTGGGGTCATGATTTTCGACCAGAGTATCAGCAGCTAAAAATCCTTAATGAGCGCTTCCCAGACATTCCATGTATTGCGCTGACAGCAACGGCGGATAAGCGTACTCGCCAAGAAATTATTGATCAGCTTCACCTACAAGACGCCAAAGTATTTGTTAATAGCTTTGATCGACCTAATATCAAATACACATTGTCAGATGCGCCAAATTCACGTGATCGTTTATGGCGTTTCATACAAGAAAATCATCCTACGGATGCCGGTATTGTTTATTGCCTATCACGTAAGAAGGTAGAGGCAACCGCAGAGTGGTTAAGTAATAAAGGCCGAGTCGCCTTACCGTATCATGCAGGTTTACCGGCAGAGCTACGCCAACATACTCAAGCGCGTTTTCTGCGAGACGAAGGTGTGATTATCGTTGCGACAATTGCTTTCGGCATGGGTATTGATAAGCCTGATGTACGTTTTGTGGCTCATCTAAGCCTACCTAAAAATATAGAAGCTTATTACCAAGAAACAGGTCGAGCAGGGCGTGACGGTACACCCGCTAACGCGTGGATGAGTTATGGCCTTCAAGATGTTATTACGCTTCGGCAAATGATGCAGGATGGCACGGGTAGTGAAGACTACAAGCGTGTCACGCAGCATAAGCTTGAGGCGATGTTGGCATTGTGCGAAACAGTCAGTTGTCGTCGTGCGGCTATTCTAAATTACTTTGGTGAGCCTAGAGATAATGGCTGTGGTAATTGCGATAATTGCATCAACCCACCTGAAACCTGGGATGCGACTGAGGATGCGCAAAAAGCATTGTCAGCAGTGTACCGCTCAGGACAAAGCTTCGGTGTTGCTTATGTGACCGACATATTGGTGGGTAAGGATGATGACCGAATCAAAAATAATGGTCATGACAAGCTGAAAGTATTTGGGTTAGGCAAACACCATACTCAAGTGGATTGGCGCAGCCTGTTTCGTCAGTTGATTGCGCAAGGTTACTTGTTGATTAATATGGAACGGTTTGGTGCTTTGCAACTCACTGAAAAAGCACGTCCATTACTAAAAGGCGATGCGGGGCTTCAAGCGCGTAAATTAGCTATTCCAAAGCTTGCAGGGAAGTCTGGAAAAACACGAGAACGTGCACAACTGAGCTCCGATGATGATGTACTGCTAACCGCGCTAAAGGCGCTTCGGTCTGAACTTGCGAAAGAGCAGGGTGTGCCGCCTTACGTTATTTTCCATGACAAAACCTTGGAAGAAATGGCGCAGCGTCAGCCGCAAAGTAATGAAGAGTTCCGTTATCTTGCAGGTGTGGGAGAGTCAAAGTTAGACCGTTATGGTGATGACTTTATGGCGGCTATCTCTGAGCACCTTATTCATAATGAGCCTGTCAGTCCTGCGAGTTCTGCGACAACGACGTTGGCTATGTTTGAGCAGGGTATGACGATAGAGCAGATAGCTAAGCAACGGCAAGTTGTTGCGATGACGGTGTATAGTGAACTGGCTGATGCAGTGCGTGAAGGAAAGTTGTCGGTTGAAGATGCGACAGATTTAGGTGAGGAAGAAATTGCTGAAATTCGTCAGGCGGCGGCTAAGTTGTCAAACCAGTCTGAGGGAGCGTTGAAGCAACTCTATGCAGATTTGAATGGGGTTTGGAGTTATGGAGTGCTTAGGTGTGTTTTGGCTGGGTAAGAATATATTAATATTTTGACGCTCTTTCATTCTCATTTAAAAGCCACCTGTGAATACTTTCATCAGGTGACTTTTGTTTAACTAACAGTTAAATGCGTTAAGCGCTTAATTATTCGTGTCGTCTTTAACCAAACGAGTAAGTAGTGCCGAATTCGCTCTATTTGAACCCGTTGCACCATCTTGAAAGTAAACAGCCCAAGATAGCTGATCAGCAGGTCGAAAATTAGCATACATAGGAGCCTTGCTTAAACTAGAGCTCCAAACAGAGGCTACCGTTGTCGTCGGAAATATACTGAGATTAATAGCAGGGTTTCCACAGCCATATTCAACAATACTGATTAGCTCTTTAATGTTAGGAAGTCTCCAACCCTCGGGGACTTCTTGGTGAGCTTGAAGCCAGTTTCTTGCTATCGGGCTACCTTCACACGTGCTTGTTTCTTGGCTCCATGCTTGTCCTTCCATGCAACGCTTCCAGATTAAACCCGTTTGCTTATCCTTAGCTTCGCCATCAGACAGTTCATATCGTGAGTTCGGTGCTAACTGCTCAGTGTTCTCATTACAGACTTGAGCGGCGAATGCTGCACTAGATACGCTCAATAATAGTGTTACTAGAGTTGCGTGAGTAATTGATTTCATGATTATTCCTCGCTTGCCGTCGTTGATTTACTGACAAGTCGTACAGCCAAAGATGAAGACTTAAGATTCGTATGAATATGACCGTCATAAAACGCAATGACCATAGCGTACGCAGGTGAACGAGCACTCAATGTTTCTGTGCTGTAAGTACCGTAAGTTGTATGCGGGAAGAACGTTGAGTCAATTGTGCGGCTGTTATCATTAAAGTTAAGCAGCGAAGAAAGTTCATGGACTGTTGGCATCTGCCAGTCAGTTAAACCACAAAGTGATTCAGCATTTACACGTGCAACAAAAGCTTCCGTATTACAGTATGTGCTTGTATCGTTTACATCAAACCCTGAGCAAGAGTTTGGGCTGTAAATGGAGCGTATTGTTCCATTACCTGCGCTACCATTCTTACTAGGGTCTGTTGAGTACCATGTAAATGTATCGTCAGCAGAGTGCGCACCTGCAGCGGCAGTGCCGTTACCGAGTCCTTTTTTACTCTCCCAAACTAAGCCAGAAACATTATCTTTAACGCAAGACCAGCTTTGTGCCGATGCAGCTAGTGGGCTACCTGAAGCATCTAGTTTAGTAAAACTAAAGCCTGCGTGACCATCACTATCATCGTTTGCAGTTGCGTCACGGCCACTGACAGCATCTTGACCTTGTGGTATCGCGTCGCCTTCTGAGTCAGTTTCAGCAGTACATGTCGTTAAGTCATTTTGATGGTTAACGCTATTATCATAAGCATAATCACCACAAACAGTGAGGCCCGTATCGTTAAGAGGTACTTGAGCAACAGGCGTTGTAGCACCCACATTCACCACTACTTTAGCGCTATTTGTACGTCCCCAAGCATCTTCAAAGACATACCAAAACTCATCTACACCTTCGAAGTCAGCATAGGGAGTGTAAGATAATTTCCCATTAGTGATTGCAACAGTGCCCCAGCGTACTGAGCTTGTATTGACGCTTTTCAGGCTTAACCCGATACCCGCGTCATTAGCGAGTACATCTATGATAGCGCTAGTGTTAACGGTAGTTTCAGCAGTATCGCCACTCGCTGTTGGCCAAGCGTCAGGCTTATCTTCAGTGCTTAAAAGTACTTTGACTTTGCCCGCGTTTGAGCGTCCCCAGCTATCTTCAAATACATACCAAAATTCATCGACCATTGGCCATGAGTTTTGAGAGACAAATGCTCTAAACGTCACGCTTTTCTTGTCATCACTTAGGCGAACGATATTGCCATTTTGAGTCCATTCGTTAACGGATGTGATTGATAGTCCCACACCGATGTCGTTAGCAAGAACATCAATAGGGATGTAAGAGTCAGAGCTAATGATATAGTTTGGTTGCGCTGTCTTTATGTGTATGAAATCTTCAGTAGCCGTAGGCCAAGCTTCAGGTTGTTCAGTCACATCACCTTCGATACGCACCGTCACCTGTGCCGCATTAGTTCGACCTTGGTTGTCTTGAAAGTCGTACCAAAACGTATCTGACCCTTGGAAATCAGTGCCTGGGACAAAAGTCACCGATGTTCCATCTTCATTAATACTGGCGCGCCCACCGTTAACAGACCAGTCATTTACTTTGGTGAGCACCAAGCCTTCACCGGTATCATTAGCAAGCACGTCGATGCTAATGGATTGGTTAACGGTTGTGACTGCGTTATCTGCTTCTGAAATAGGCCAGTCTGCAGCGACTGCCGTGGCAAAAGGGATACCCGCCATCGCTAGATATAAGAGGCTTTGTTTTAGTTTCATTGTTGTCCTTAACGTATGTGATTTATGAGTCAGAATAAAATCAATAACAAGACAGTAACGGCTTTACTAAATCAACGAATGTGGGATGCGGGTCAGTGGTGGGAGTTCTCAGATATTAGGTAAGTCATAAAATGATTATTTTATAAGCTGAATATTTTTTTATTAGGGAATTTACTGCATGGTCAAATACAAAAAAGGCACACCTACGTAAGCAGGTATGCCTTTTGAAAACTAAAGCATTGGCTTATTTGTTCTTAATGCCTTCAACAAACAAGTCTAGCTCAACTTCAGCATCGCCAAGTTTTGTGATGTTGTAATCTTTAAGTGCAAAGCTTGCATCGCCTTTAAAACCGATACGCTCGCCACCCCAAGGATCTTTACCAGCATTCGTCATTTTCACATCAATCGTTAATGGCTTAGTGACGCCATTAAGAGTGAAATCACCCACTAGCGTGCCTTTCTTATCTTCGCCAAGTTTAAAGCTAGTGCTCTTAAACGTTGCTTCGCCAAACTTATCCGTATTTAAGTAGTCAGCACCACGTAAATGCTTATCACGTTCAGCGTGGTTAGAGTCAACAGTTGTCGTTTTGATTGTTACGTTAAGTGTTGAGTCCTCTGGCTTTGCTTCATCAAAGCTGAAAGAGCCTTCAAATTCATTAAAACGACCATTTACCCAGCCAAAGCCAAGGTGGCTTACAGCAAACTCAATCGCTGTGTGAGCGCCTTTTGTATCAAGCGTATAGTCAGCAGCTAGCGCATTACCAGTAAACGGCAGCGTTGTTGCAAGTAGTGCAGAAGCAATTAATTTTTTCATGTTTTATGTTTCCTAAGTGTCATGTTATTCAATGTGTCATCACGGTCGATATAGTGATGTTTTAAGGCGGCCAGACCATGAGCGCCTGCTAAAAGTACTAAAGCCCAAGCAAGATAAAAGTGAACGTCACCTGCAAGGTCAGTGTATTCGGGAGTAATTTTTAATACTGAGGGCACGTCAAACCACCCAAAAAACTCAACGCCATCGCCTTTCGAAGTGGATATCAAATAACCACTACAACCAACAATAAGAGTCAATACATACAACAAGCGATGGCTAATGGATGCAATTTTTTTCTCCCATGGCTTATGTGCTGCTAAGGGGCGAGGCTTAGGGTTGACCATTTTCCAAAACAATCGAACTATAAGTAAGCTTAGTACAAGCAGCCCAAAGCTTTTATGCCACCAAGGCGCTATGTGATATAAAGAGTCGTAGTAGCCGAGGTCGGTCATGTACAAACCGACACCAAATAATGCAAACAATATAAGAGCCATACTCCAGTGCAAGGCGACAGCGACTAAGCCATAGGCCGTGCTGGTATTTCTAATCAAAGGCTTTTTCCTTAAGTGTTTAATTTGTTATGTTTTTGATTACGGGAATAATAGCGGTTTGGATTCATAACACAATTAGAAAATATTGCTCATAGGTTTCAATGAATTCGAACGCTAAAATTGACTTAGATAGTTTACGTGTAATAGAAGCAGTCGCTGAACAAGGTAGCTTTAGTGGTGCTGGGATCGTATTGCACCGTGTGACATCAACTATTTCCTATACTGTTGCGAAACTAGAAAAATCATTTGGTGTTAAGTTTTTCGAAAGGCAAAAAAACGGCGTCGTGTTAACCGAGGCTGGGCGAGAATTATTGCGTCACAGTCAAAATTTGCTGCAGGTTGCCAGTGATGCACAACGTGCCATTGAGCGTGTTGCCAATGGTTGAGGCACAGCGAAAGGGGCTCGGTGTGGGAACTGTTTCGAGAAAACTGGTCGAACCACATATCGCTAGCGGCGAGATGGTAATTAAAGAAGTTGAATTAGATACCAACGGATTTTACCCAGCGGTGTGTGCGTGGCGAACAACGCACAAAGGGCAAGGTCTGCAATGGCTAATCAAGCAGTTGCAGAAGGATGAAATAAAACAACAATTATTGGATGTGAAATAATGAATGTAATGAAGTGGTCTATAAGTACCTTACTATGTAGCTTGACCTTAATAGCGACACCCAGTGTTGCATCAGAAAAAATGAGTGGTGTATTCACTGTCTCAAAAAGTTGCGAGGCCTATCGCTCTATTCGCAAACAATCTAACCCTGTTGAGTTGGAGAAAGGTAAAGCGTATACGGTGAGAGCAAAGAACAAACCAGCGCCAAGTCATTACCTAATCGATATTCCAAAGCAGTCAGTACCAAGCTGGGTCTCTGTTGACTGTGGAAGTTTAAAGGGTGGGGCGGTCGCAAGCTCAGCACCTAAAAGCTCAAAATCAAAAGGTAATGAATACTTACTAGCATTGAGCTGGCAGCCAGGTTTTTGCTCAACACACGGTAGCAAGAAAGAATGTAAACGTGCGGATAGTGGTGATCACTCAGCGAAGAACTTATCGCTACATGGTTTATGGCCACAGCCGCGTGACAATGCTTATTGCGGTGTGAGTGAAGCGGATAAAGCAATTGATCGTCGTGGTCGCTGGGACTTGTTAAAGAAGCTAGACCTAAGCTCTGATACTGTTAAAGCGTTAAGTGTGGCGATGCCGGGTTACTTGTCGGCTCTACAGCGTCATGAGTGGATTAAACATGGAACATGTTATTCGAAAGATGCTGAGACTTACTACAAAGACTCTATTCGAGTAACTAATGAGTTTAATGAAAGCCCTGTTGGAGCGTTGTTTGCATCAAATAAAGGCCGCTCATTGCGCTTGAAAGATATACGTAAAGCCGTTGCTAAAAGCTTTGGTGATCAAGCAGCGTCGAGAGTTTCATTGCGTTGCGGCCGTAGAGATCAAATCACAGAGTTGTGGATTGGTATGAAAGGCGATGCGGCAAATGACTCAATGAAAGATTTGATGGCTGCGGGTAAAGCGCCTTCATCAAACTGTCAGTCTGGCTTAGTTGCAAAATATTAAGACATAAAGTTCACCCTGTCGGATGGTAGCTTAACGGCATTGCCTCCGATCAGGGTTTATATTGCTGGATGTACGGCAGCGCATTAATCTACGGCTAAGCATGAGGCAACCCCAAGCCTCAACCTCTAATAGTGTCAGTTCAGGTATACTGTTTCATATGGATTTTTCAAAACCCCTCAAAATCTACCCCACTGCTATGCACGCTTGCGCTTATTTGCCAGGTAAACTCGCTCGAAATGCCGTAATAGACCCTGATTTTGATATGACAATGTCGGTGTATGATTACTTGATAAAATCAGGTTTTCGTCGCAGTGGCAGTCAAGTATATCGCCCGTATTGTGAAGGCTGTAATGGGTGCATTACGACGCGTATTGAAGTCAAAAAGTTTGCCATGAGCAAAAGCCAAAAGCGTAACGCAAAGCTAAATCAAGACTTACGTGTTGTGATCAATGAAGATGGCTTTAAAGATAAATACCTTCCACTTTATGAGTCTTATTTAGCGTCACGTCATGACGATACTGAAGCAGAAGGCGTACAGGATTTCTTGGCTGCCTCTTGGTGCGACACGTTGTTTGTAGAGTTTTACGACGGCGAAGAAATGATTTCGGTGGCAGCGGTTGATCGTTTGGAATCAGGCTTATCGGCGGTCTATACCTTCTTTGACCCTGAAAAAGGCGGTAAACGTGGATTAGGTGTTTTTGCGGTGATCTGGCAAATAGAGCACGCGAAGAGCCTTGGGCTAGAGTATGTCTACCCCGGTTACTGGATTAAAGAGTGCCGCAAAATGAATTACAAAACCCGCTTCCAACCTTTAGAAGGCTTGGTTGACGGTAATTGGAAGCCGCTAGAAAAGCAGTGAGAACGACTTTCTTCTCACTCATCGGCTAACCATAATAAAATTCCCTTAATCACCATTATTACCTAATGGTGATTTCTATCGCTTCGGTAGTTTAAATAAATAGCCGCTTTACTGTAATTCCCAAGAAATTTGGTTATCATTCCCCTTCGGTTTAACTGCAGGAATATAAACTGTACGCAGAAGTTTCAATGCTTTTGCTGCGTTCGAATTCCTCGCTTATAAAGCAGTTTCATAAACTCAGGTTTAGAAGCATTAAGGTGCTATAGCATGACACAGACAATTACGATCGCCCTTTCAAAAGGTCGTATCTACAAAGAAACAATGCCACTTCTCAAAGCAGCAGGTATTGAAGTATTAGATGATCCAGAAACTAGCCGAAAGCTGATTTTGGACACCACCAATGAAAACATTAAAGTAGTTATTATTCGCGCGACAGACGTACCGACTTATGTTGAGTACGGTGCTGCGGATTTGGGTGTCATTGGTAAAGACGTATTGATGGAGCATGGCGGTCATGGTTTGTACGAAATGCTTGACCTAAATATCGCGTGTTGCAAGTTAATGACCGCGGGGTTTAAAGACACTCCATTGCCAGAAGGTCAGCTGAAAGTGGCGACAAAGTTCGTTAACTGTGCAAAAGACTTCTTCTCTGGACAAGGGCGTCAAATCGAAGTGATCAAACTTTACGGCTCAATGGAACTAGCACCGATTGTTGGTTTAGCTGACTGTATTGTTGACGTTGTAGATACGGGTAATACATTGCGTGCTAACGGCTTAGTTCCACAAGAGCATATTGCTGACATTAGTTCGCGTCTTGTTGTGAACAAGGCATCAATGAAAATGAAACATACTGCTTTGCAGGGCATTTTAGACAAAGTGTCTGCGGCAGTAGGCGCAAGAAAATAACGGAGCTTTACAAAATGAAACACCAGACGGATGATTTGCGAATTACAGCAGTAGAAGAAGTTTTATCACCAGCGGAACTTATTAAAGAGTTTCCAGGTTCTGATAACGCTTTTGATACTGTCTATCAAGCACGTCAAGAAGCGCATCGCATCATCAAGGGTGAAGATGATCGCTTGTTAGTTGTCGTTGGCCCATGTTCTATCCATGACACTAAGGCAGCGCATGAATATGCGGATCGTCTAATGGTGATGAAGGAAGAGCTAAAAGATCATCTACAGATCGTCATGCGTGTTTATTTTGAAAAGCCTCGTACGAGCGTTGGTTGGAAAGGACTGATCAACGATCCTGATATTACAGGTGAGTTCAACATCAATAAAGGCTTACGTGTAGCGCGTGGTTTGTTGGTTGAGCTTTCTGAAAAAGGCATGCCAGCGGCGACTGAGTTCTTGGATTTGATCTCACCACAGTATGTTGCTGACTTGATTAGTTGGGGCGCTATTGGTGCGCGCACGACTGAAAGCCAGGGCCATCGTGAATTGGCATCGGGCGCGTCTTGCCCAATCGGTTTCAAGAACGGTACTTACGGTAATGTTGATATTGCGATCAATGCAATCAAAGCAGCATCGAAGCCGCATCACTTCTTGTCTGTGACTAAAGAAGGCCATTCAGCGATTTTCACTACGAAAGGTAATGAAGATTGTCATGTGATTTTACGCGGTGGTCAGCGTCCTAATTATGATTCGGTCAGTGTTGAAGATGCGTCAAATGAGCTTGCTAAAAATGGCTTATCACCATCATTGATGATTGATTTTAGTCATGCGAACAGCCGTAAAGATCATAACAACCAACCTAAAGTCTCGGCGACAGTAGCGAATCAAGTCGCTAGCGGCAGTCATGCGGTAAGTGGCGTGATGATTGAGAGTCATTTGGTTGCTGGAAATCAGAATGGTGAGGGCGTAGATAATAGTAGTTTGACTTACGGTCAGAGTATTACGGATGCGTGTATTGATTGGGACGATACGGTAAAAGTACTTCGTCAATTAGCAGATGCAGTGGCAACACGCCGCGCACTGTAAGCAGGTAAGCGAGATGGATATTAAGCGATTAAACACCAGTGATGCTAGCTTTTGGGATGACCTAAAGGGCATGCTGGAGTGGGAAACGGTTTCTGATAAAGCAGTTTTTAACACAGTAAATGACATCCTAGCCGATGTACGTACGCGTGGTGATGAAGCGCTGCTTGAGTACACAAACCGCTTTGACCGTATGGATGCTGGAGCAATGTCTCAGCTAGAAATTCCACAAGCGCGTTTGCATGAAGCACATGCTAACTTGCCCGCTGACCAGCGTGAAGCGCTTGAGTTGGCAGCAGGTCGTATTCGTAATTATGCTGAGCATCAGACGATGGAGTCTTGGCAGTATACGGAAGCGGACGGTACGGTATTGGGGCAGCAAGTCACCCCGCTTGACCGTGTTGGTTTGTATGTGCCAGGTGGTAAAGCGGCTTATCCTTCATCGGTATTAATGAATGCAATCCCTGCGAAAGTCGCGGGTGTTGCTGAGTTGATCATGGTTGTACCAACGCCAGATGGTGTTGTGAATGAATTAGTATTGGCTGCTGCGTTAGTCGCAGGTGTTGATCGTGTATTTACAGTGGGTGGCGCGCAAGCGGTTGCTGCATTGGCTTATGGTACTGAGTCTGTTCCACCGGTTGATAAGATCGTTGGGCCGGGTAATATTTATGTTGCTACGGCTAAGCGCATGGTATTTGGAACGGTGGGTATCGACATGATCGCTGGGCCATCTGAAATCCTTGTGATGTGTGATGGCAAGACTGATCCAGATTGGATTGCGATGGACTTGTTCTCACAGGCTGAGCACGACGAAGACGCACAGGCTATCTTGCTAACCACTGACGCTGCATTTGCTGAGCAAGTCATTGAAAGCATGAAGCGCCAAGTATTAGAAATGCCACGTGCAGACATCATTCGTGAGTCGATCGTTAGTCGCGGTGTTGTGATTGTTGCCGATGACTTGGATAACGCCATTGAAGTGGCTAACTTCATTGCACCTGAGCATTTAGAGTTGTCTTTAGATGACGCAATGGAAGTGTCTAGCAAGATTCGTCATGCAGGTGCTATCTTCATTGGTCGTTATACGTCTGAAGCGATTGGTGACTACTGTGCTGGGCCTAACCACGTACTGCCAACGTCACGTACAGCGAGATTCTCTTCACCGTTGGGTGTTTATGATTTCCAAAAGCGTTCGTCGTTGATTTCATGTACTGCTGACTCTGCGTCTCGTTTAGGAAAAACAGCGTCAGTATTGGCACGTGGCGAAGGGCTCATCGCTCACGCACGTTCTGCTGAGTATCGTATAAAGGACTAAGATATGGTTGCACTGACTGAGTTAGTAAAAGCTGCTGATGAATTATTGGATGTGAGTCGATTTAGAGACTACGCACCGAATGGTTTGCAGCTGGAAGGTAAGTCTGAGGTGCAACGTATCGTCTCTGGTGTGACCGCGAGTCAGGCACTCATTGATGCTGCAATCGCTGAAAATGCAGATGCCATACTGGTACACCATGGTTGGTTCTGGAAAGGTGAAGACCAGCGCATTGTTGGGATGAAAAAGAATCGCGTAAAAGCGCTACTGCTGAATGACATTAGCCTGATTGGCTATCATCTGCCATTAGACGCACACCCTGAGCTTGGTAATAACGCTCAACTTGCTAAGCGTTTTGGTTTTATTCGCGAAGGTGCGATGAACAAAGAAGGTGTGGGTGACTACGGTCATCTTGCTGAAGCGTTATCCGTTTACGAACTTGCACAAACTATTCAAAAATCATTAAGCCGCACACCGACTGTTGTGGTTGCAGGCGAGCATAAAATCAAAACTGTTGCTTGGTGTACGGGCGGCGCTCAGTCTTATATTGAGCAAGCTATTGAGCTGGGTGTTGATGCCTTTGTGAGTGGTGAAATTTCAGAGCAAACGACGCATTTGGCGCGTGAGAATAGTGTTCATTATTTCGCGGCAGGGCATCATGCTACTGAGCGATATGGTGCGCCAGCGCTGGGTGAGCACTTGGCTGAGAAGTTTGGGTTAGAGCATACGTTTATTGATATTGATAACCCTGCTTAAGTATAGTTTTCCACAAGATGAAGAACGTTTGCACAGTTTAATAGTCTACTTAGCGTGATTTATGGAATTAAATATTATAAGTGTATTAGCTATGACTTTAAAAAACTAATCGTTATTTTTCATTAAAAAAGATAAGTAACAAGGTGGCGAGTTATATGCCAACTTCATCGTTTTGCCAAAATTATGACTAATGAATTTATCTGTGTAGTTGGACTTAATGAAAAGGTAATCATCCAAAAGCATGAATAACTTACCTAGTAAAATTATCTGTGATCACTGTGGATAAAGTGTTTTTTGACGTAACCTTCGAGTCGAAAATGTCCAAAAATTAGATATGTGTTCACAGTTAGCTATTGTCCAAAAGCCTCAAGAAGTTTGAAAGAGTGAGTCAGGAAGTCGCAACCTCATCTTCTGCTTATAATGCTTCAATGTTGAGTGATCAGACAGCGATGTCGTTTGTACCTGTAAATAAGGTCACTATACCTTTTATAGCGAGCTTTTCAGCTGTAGGTACACTAATGGATGCGTATAACTACGGTAGATGATAGTTTGGAGGGGGAGAAATGGTTACTGGATCTAATTTATATACCGAAGAGCAGCAGGCGTGGCGTGAGTATTCTGCGTTGGGAGGAGTGATACCTGTATTGGCTTTGTCTTTCAATCAAACGGCCATTTATTTGTTGGCTTTTAGTGTGGCTATACTCTTTTTTTTATGGGTGAAGAGAAAAAGAAGTTGGTACAATAAAAAAAAGAAATTAACATTATTTTTTCTGTTGTGTACGAGTTTCGCTGTTGTGATGCAAGGTCATAATGAAGGATTAGCTCTTTTAACATATGTTATTGGTTGGGTAATATATTTATTTTCTTACCCAAAGTCTAAAAGTGCGAAATAATACAATAGCATTGATAATTGGGAGCATCAGATGGTGTTACTATTTAGATAATTGATACTGTTGGCATAAGTACGCTAAGCGCAGCTGGTTACTCTGAATCGACTGATGCGTTCGTTCCAGCCTACGCCTTTCTATCTGCATGGTATCCACCATCAAAAAAGGTAGTGATTTACCATAAAACCGCTTGGTCGCAGCTTCTAAAAAATCCCGTTCGATCTTCGCATAATGTACCAACAGCACCTTGCCTTTTACCGCTTCAAGTAAACGATCCAAAGCATCATGCAGCGGCACACCTGTTTTCATTCTGTCATCGGTAATCTGGTGAATGACAACACCCTGTGCGGGGAGATCACGTTTGAGTCTAATCACTTCATAGTTAGACGAAGCCATCGAAATACGCCCGTCTTTATACGTTTAAAGACGCGAGATACCACAATTATGACGCGACTAAAACCCATGCACTTCGCTATGTGAAAAATACTGCTGGCACCACATTACGAACGTATAACTACGATGCCAATGGAAATATGGAAAGTGGTGATAGCCGAACTATTGAATGGACAAGTTTTAACAAACCATCAAAAATTACCAAAGGCAAAACTGTTGTATCGTTTGGTTACGGTATAAACCGTGAATGCCTGGTTAAAGAGGTAAAAGATGGTACCAAGACATGGTACATCGGTGGTTTAGTTGAGCGTGAGCTTAAGAAGGATGGTTCAGAACTACTAAAGTACCACCTTAAAGTCGGTGGTAACGCCTTTGGTACTATCAAGCAAAACTTTAATGCTGCGAAAAGCCGTACATCACTGACCTTGCGCTATGTGCTAAAAGACTACTTAGGCTCTGTCGATACCATTGTTGACTCTAATAACAAGAAAGTGGCTAAGCTAAGTTTTAGCAGTTGGGGTGAGAGACGTGGTGATACATGGAGTCCATTAAATACGATTCAGTACAACAGTATGCTCGCGGGGATCAATAAAGAGTCAGTTAAACGAGGCTTTACAGGTCATGAGCATGATGATGAAGTTGGTTTAATCAATATGGGTGGGCGTTTGTATGACGCGAAGATCGGTCGATTCATTAGTGCTGATCCGCATGTCCAAGCACCGAGTGATACTCAGAGTTATAATCGGTATAGCTATGTGAAGAATAATCCGCTGTCTTATACTGACCCTAGTGGTTACTTCTTTAAGAAGTTGTTTAATAAGATCGGGACATTCCTGAAAAAGTATGGACGTACGATACTTGCTATTGGTGCGGCTGCATTGACAGCTGGGTGGTCTTTGGGGTGACAGGCTGCTGCAGGTATTGGTACTGCGATGAAAGCCGGTGCGTTAGCAGGGGCTGTGTCAGGTGCTATAATGACTGGGAGTGTCAAAGGAGCTTTATTTGGAGGTTTGTCTGCTGGGATTGCATTTAAAATAGGTGCTGCTGCTAGTTTAGGTAAGTTTGGTAAGTCACTTGCTCATGGCGCAACACAAGGAGGGGTCAATGTTCTTCAGGGCGGAAAGTTCAGATCAGGCTTTATGGGAGGTTTTTTTGGTCACCTTTCTGCTGGCTTAGGGCAAAGTCTTGTTGGCGATGGCCGTTCATGGGGGAGCATTATGGGTCGTACTGCTGTTTCCTCAGTGGTAGGAGGCACTATCTCTAGAGTATCGGGTGGTAAGTTTGCTAATGGTGCAATTACAGCTGCTTTTACACACTTGTTTAATGCAGAGACAGCAAAAAAAATTACTTGGGATAAGTTATCATTAGCCCAAAAAAGAAATGTTGTCTCAGGAGTGGGGTCTGACTACGATAGATTATTAAAAGATTATGGTAATATGACTGATAAGGAGATAGGGGCACTTCTTGGAATTAACCCCTTTGAAGCTAGATATAGGGCTTTAAAAGGACTTAATCGAATTAAAATGAATATTCTAAATGTACAAATCGCAGATGCATTCGCTGATACGGCATCTTATGCATCTGACGCTTTTGCTCTAAAAAGAACATCTAAGGTTGCTCAGGGTCTCTGGGGCTTTCTCTCGGGTGCGACAGGCGATGGTCATGTTGTAGCACGAGGCTATATTTACGTTGATACTAAACATGGTTATATTTTTAAGGCAGGTTGGGGAATTGAATAATTTAAGTAAGTTGTTATTTGTTTTTTTCATGTTTTTTTGTGTAAGTTGCCAAGCGAGTTCAGAGCTCTCTGCCTTATTAGAAAAGGTTAGAAAAGAACAGTCAAAGTTAAATAACGCAAGATCAGTTCTTGATTTAAAAACATACACCTCGTATGTCGATCAATATAATAATCATATTGTTGATCATGGCTTCGAGGATCTTTCTCCTAGCATTATCTCTCATATTAGAGGTCGTTTAGAGTCGGTGGACTGTAAAAATTTGGTAGAAAAAAATGATAGAGAAACACTCCACATGTTATTTCGAAACTTCAATATTTTTGAATATAGGTGTATTTCAGATTTTTCATTTGATAATGATCTTGAATTTTTATTATTTCATACTGACTCTATTGATGAAATTGTAAATAAATACGAATCAACGGTTGGTTCAATCCCGCCAGCAGCGGAAAAATTCATATATGATCTTGCCTTTGTGTATTGTGAAAAATACCTCATAGACTATTTATCTGAGAGAGGCGTTTCAGAGGGTAATATGTTCACTGAAGCAGAGTTTATACTTAGAGAAGAGTCCAGTATGTACTCCTGTTTGTAACTAACTAGGTATTTTTTGTTCTTAGTGTTTTGTCTATATGGATGTTTTAGCTATCGTCGTTTACATCATTCAGTGGCACACCTGTTTTTCATTTTGTCATCGGTAATTTGTTGAATAACAACACAGTTAGATGAAGCCATCGAAATACGCCCGTCTTTATACGGCATATAACTCACGCTCAGGATCGCGTCAGTATTTGCTTGGAGTCCTGTCGTTTAAAATTCAATGGCAGAAAGACCACCTCATCAATCGGTGTTTTTTTAACAGGTAATACCGCATTCAAATAAGCACGTGCAGTCGGGTTGTTGACATGGGGTAGCAGCTTATGTTGCTGGTGGACAAACCAGATATTAAATTCCCTGAAAGATTACTAAGCAAGGTCCCAGTCGCGGAAATAAACAAAGCCTGCATCTGTCAGTCTTGCTTGTTAAAACATGCGGCTAGTCAACGAGCATAAAAAAGCCACCAATGCTAAAAGCAAAGGTGGCTTATATTCAAGCTCTCAAGCAGTCAGTCTTAGCTTAAACCACCCAAGCAAACATACTTGATTTCTAAGTAGTCTTCGATCCCGTACATAGACCCTTCACGGCCCAAGCCAGACTCTTTCACACCACCAAAGGGTGCAACTTCAGTCGAGAACGCGCCGGTGTTCACCGCAACAATTCCATACTCCAAACCTTCACTCACTTTTGTATAAGTGTTGATGCTCTGAGTGTAGAGGTATGCCGCCAAACCAGCGTCAGTGTCGTTTGATACAGCAATCGCTTCATCAATCGTTTCAAACTTATAGACAGGTGCAACAGGGCCAAAGATCTCTTTAGAGCAAAGTTGCATAGAGTCATCAGCGTTAGTTAAAACAACAGGACTTATGAAAGGTGCTCTTTTGTTAGTGACTAAGTCACGCTTAGTCGCTTGCACAGCACCTTTCTCTTTAGCATCTAGAATTAGTTTAAGTACTGACTCATGTGCCTTCTCATCAATTAAAGGCCCTAAATCAACACCTTCTTCCATGCCGTTACCGATTTTAAGCTTGTCAACCTCAGCTGCCAGCTTTTCAACAAACTCATCATGAATGCCGCTTTGTACATAGAAGCGATTAGGGCAAACACAGGTTTGACCGTTGTTTCTAAACTTAGCAACGACTGCACCGGCGACCGCAGCATTAACATTAGCGTCATCAAAAACGATAAATGGCGCGTTTCCACCGAGCTCAAGAGATAGCTTTTTGATGTTGTCCGCAGACTGTCGCATAAGGATTTTACCGACACCTGTAGAGCCAGTGAAAGACAGCTTACGTACTGTTTTGCTTTCACAAAACACTTCACCGATAGCAATAGAGTCACCTGTAATGACTTGTAAAACTCCAGCTGGAACACCTGCTTCTTCAGCGAGTGCAACTAGTGCAAATGCGGTTAGTGGTGTCTGTGGTGCAGGTTTAATAATCATCGTGCAACCTGCCGCTAGAGCAGGGCCCGCTTTACGTGTGATCATTGCTGCTGGAAAGTTCCAAGGTGTAATCGCAACCGTTACACCAATAGGCTCTTTTCTAACCGTCATGCGTGTGCCAGGAATGTTCTCAGGAATGATGTCCCCATAGATACGTTTACCTTCTTCGCCAAACCACTCGATAAACGACGCGGCATAAGCGATTTCACCCTTAGCCTCGCCGAAAGGCTTGCCTTGCTCAGATGAAAGAATTAACGCTAAGTCATCCTGGTTAGCCATCACTAACTCGAACCAGCGACGTAATATCGCAGATCTAGTTTTTGCAAGTTCTGAGCGCCAGCCAATTTGTGCAGCTGCTGCATGCTCAATGGCTTTAAGTGCTTCCGTATCATCCATGAACGGCACAGCAGTAATCACTTCGCCTGTTGCAGGGTTCATTATATCTTCTGTCTTCCCTGAAGCCGCTGAGTGCCACTCTCCGTTGATATAACATTTGTCTTTCAATAGAGCAGGTTGAGTAAGAGTCTTCATGAATATTACCTCATGTTTGATGTTGTATGATTTTTATGACTGCCTTGATATAAAAAGTTAGGCGGTTTACCTATATTAATTACATTTAAGGGTGGTTAGATGCTTTGTAATTGTCTGGCTTATTAGGTGCTTTTTAGCCAGTCAGCAATTACATTGACTTGTTCGTCATTACGCAGTGTTGGCGTATGGCCGGTGTTTTCAAATTCCACTAGGGTCGTTTCTGGGCCTGTTGATATCATTCTTTGTGCAACCTCTTCAGTCAAAAAACTTGAGTCTTTGCCTCGAAGTATGAGTACTGGGCAGCTTATTTGGTCCCATGCTTCCCACATATCAACATTAAGATAAGTAATTGATTTTCTAAAAGCTTCACCGACACACTTGTCCGTTTTCAAACGCCATTTACCCTTGCTCGTGCGTCGGCAGGAGTGCTTTGTTAGGTGTTTCCAGTCCACATCAGTCATGGGAGCAAACTCTTCATAAATAACTCTGAAATAAGCTTCGACGTCTTCAAGTGTGTCAAAGTCTTCCTTCGGTTCCATGTTCTCAGACAGTGAGAGTAAGGTATCGCGAGCAACTTCCGGACCAATATCATTAATCACGAGTCGGCGAATAGGGGACTGCGGCAGTGAGGCTAAAACCATACCGATGATGCCTCCCATAGAAGTACCAATCCAGTTCACTTCTGTAACACCTAGGCGAGCAATCAGAGCATTCATGTCTGAATTGTACTGTAGGTAGTTGTAGCCTTCGTCTGTACCTAGGTGGTCGCTATCACCACGGCCCACAACGTCAGGACATACGACTCGATAATCTTTGCACATTTTCTTTGCTAGATAATCAAAATCACGGGCGTTTCGGGTAATACCGTGTACGCAGAGCAGGGTTTCTTGTGTGTTGAATTTACTCGCTTTTCCCCATTCAATGTAATGGATTCTGTGAAAGCCGTGAAAGCCTAAACCAAGATGAAATTTTGTTGAATAAGCAGTGGCAGGTTGGGTTACTTTATGTGGCATATTATTAGCTCCTGATTATTTGGTTGATTTTAGAGACTTGAGTTGTCCTTGAAGGACTTCAAGCTCTGCTTGCATATTGGCCAACTTTTTCTCCAAATCTACAGTGGTATTACTACCTGTAGCTTCAGTGGTCTCTGTATCTTCTGTTGTCTTATGATTAAATATTTGAAGCGATTGATTGAAAAACTCAATGTTTTGTCGTGCAATATTTTGACCAAATTCCATCGCTACTTGGGTGTTTTTGTTGATGGCGTCACCCCAAGCTTCGGTCATTTTGTTCTTTTCTGTTTGAAACAACCGCATCGATTCTGTTAGATAATCAGGCACCATGTGTGAACAAGTATCCGAGTACATATTGATCAATTGCTTTTGTACTTCTAACGAAAAGTGATAATTTTTAGGCTTAACTTCTTTCTCAAAAATGATCTGATTAAGAATGCTACGGGTGATGTCATCACCGGTTTTTTTGTCTTGAATAATAAATGGTGTATCTGAATTAATCAGCTCTATCACATCATCTAGTACTATATATGTACTAGTCGAAGTGTTGTAAAGACGACGATTAGGGTACTTCTTTATTAAGATCGGAGTTGGCTCGGCTGATGCCGTATTCTCATTCTCTAGGGTTGTTTTTTTTGTAGAGTTTGGCACGTTCGTTACCTGTTATATTGCAGTGCACATCTTATCATGTATGTTTATTGCAAACAAATATATGTAATTACGGGTTTGTTTTTTAGAGATTAACTATATGTTTTAATTGTATTTATTTTGGGTTTGATGTTTCTTTGGAGGGTAGTTATGAGCTTGAATTGTGCGGCGCAGCAAATAAATGTTGCAACGCACAAATAGTTGGGTTAATCTAGCATCACGGTCTGACTAAAGATGGAGATTTACATCTCTAAAATTTAATTCATTAAGAGGTAATTTGACATGGCTACAGTAAAGACGAAAACAGAAGCGAAAGTACAAGAAGCAGTAGAAAAGACACAGGAATTTGCAACAAAGCAAATCACTGCATCTGAGAAAGCTACTGAGAGCATGATTGAGTTCAACGCAGCAATGTTTAAGAACAGTGAAGTTGTTGCTAAGAAAGTTTATGACAACTACTTATCAAATGTTGCAGCAAGCTTTGAAGCAATGAAGTCATTGAACAAAGCATCTGACGCAGCAGAGTTTTACAAAGTTGCTTCTAAGAATTCAGCAACAGCTTCTGAAAAATTCATGGAACAGTCGAAAGATCTAATCGAGCTTTCTGGTAAGATGATTAAAGAGACGACTGAAATTGGTCAAAGTGCTTACGCTAAGAGCTTTGCTTCAAGCATGTAAAAAGCGTTTAGTTCGCAGGTTATGAAAGTAATTTGTAGGCATACTAGAAAAAGCGATTTCATTTAATTATGGAATCGCTTTTTTTTTACTCAATTGTACGAAAAAACAAGAACATTGGCTGATATTGTTTAATTATTGACGTATGATTTGGTCTTATCTTGATCTATTCTAAGTCCATTATTATTAAAATAAATATTCATTATAATTTAATGATATATATAGAATTTATCGTATAGACAGGGGAATTCACCAAACGGTATTGTGATTACACAATATGTTTTAACAAGCGTGTACGGAGAAAAAACGAATGAATGCAGCTCAACTACTCGTAAAGTGTCTCGAAAATGAGGGGGTAGAATATATTTTCGGCATCCCAGGAGAAGAAAATATCGCAGTGATGGATGCACTGCTTGATAGTCCAATTGAGTTTATAATTACACGACATGAGCAGGGTGCTGCTTTCATGGCTGACGTGTACGGAAGATTGACGGGCCGAGCAGGTGTTTGTATGTCAACGTTGGGTCCGGGTGCAACTAACCTAGTGACTGGTGTTGCTGATGGAAATATGGATTTCGCCCCGATGGTTGCGATCGCTGGTCAAGGCGCGACAACTAGAATGCACAAAGAGAGTCATCAGGTACTAGACTTAGTTAATCTGTTTGACCCAATTACTAAGTACTCTACACAAATTCGCGAACCAGAAATTGTGCCAGAAATTGTACGTAAAGCGTTCAAAAATGCTCAAGCTGAAAAGCCGGGCGCAGCATTCATTGATTTCCCAGAAAACGTAGCCGATATGGACGTGGGAAATAGCGTTCCGTTGTTTGTACAATCTCCGCAACAATCAACTGCGCCAGTCGGTAAGTGTCGCCAAGTTGCTGAACTTATTAGTGCAGCAAAAAATCCTATTATTATTGCTGGTAACGGCATTATTCGAAACAAAGCATCTGCCGAACTCGTTCATTTTGCTGAGTTGGTAAACGCGCCTGTTGCGACAACATTTATGGCGAAGGGTGTTTTACCTTCAGCTCATCCATTAAGTCTTGGCACGGTTGGCTTGAAAGCATATGACCTTGTTTCATACGGCATAGATGACGCGGACTTAGTGATTTGTATCGGTTATGACATGATCGAATATGATCCTGCTTATTGGAATCCTAATGCTGATAAGCGCATTATTCATATTGATTCTCGTGCAGCTGAAGTAGATACAAACTACATCGTTGAAGCTGGCGTTATTGGTGACATGAAAAACTCGCTAACTCGTATCGCGGCACGTTGTGAGAGTGAGCCACGCAAGCCAATGGTAAAGTTGCGTGAAAAAATTAAGCATGAACTTAATAAGCACGCTGACGATACTGGTTTCCCAGTTAAGCCTCAGAAGATTATCCATGACTTGGGTAAGGTGTTAGACCCTGAAGATATTCTAATATCGGATGTTGGTGCTCACAAAATGTGGGTTGCGCGTATGTATCAGGCACAGCGTCCTAATACTTGTATCATTTCAAATGGTTTTGCATCAATGGGAATCGCCTTACCGGGCGCTATCGCAGCAAAGCTGGTTTACCCTGAAAAGAACATCGTTGCAGTGGCGGGTGATTCTGGTTTCATGATGAATAGTCAAGAAGTCGAAACAGCGGTACGTCTTGGTCTAAATATTACGATTATCATCTTTAACGATAACAAGTACGGTCTTATTGAGTGGCATCAGCTACGTCATTATGGACGTGCGAGTCATATTGATGTGACAAACCCAGACTTTGTTATGTTTGCTGAAAGCTTTGGTGCTAAAGGCTACAAAGTTGACAGTGCAGAGTCGTTGGTAGGAATTCTTGAAGAAGCAATGAATGATGGCACTGTGTCTATTATTGATTGCCCAGTCGATTATTCTGAAAATATGAAGCTAACCGAACGATTAAAATCTCTAACATCTATTGATCAAGAGTAAAATCTAATGCATACATTTCAATTTAATACGACGAAGTCTGTGCTTTGTGAAGTTGGCGGCACAGCCAAAATTGGCGACCTGATGGTAGCAATGGGCTGTAAGAAAGTCGCATTTGTTACAGACAAGATTATTTTAGAATTGGGTTTAGCGGAAGCTGCCTTAGAAGGACTAAAAATTGCAGGTGTAGAAGTTCACTTAATTGATGATGTTGTTCCTGATCCACCAGAGGCAATGGTGCTAACAGCCGTTGCTGAAGCTGAGAAAGCAGGTGTTGATGGTGTTGTCTCTGTGGGTGGTGGTTCATCGTTAGATACTGCAAAACTGATTGCAGCATTGGTCGGTTCAAAGCAAGAAATTAGTGAAATGTACGGTGTCGGTCAAATTACCGGTAAGCGTCTACCACTTATACTTGCGCCAACAACTGCAGGTACAGGTTCAGAAGTAACGTCCATCTCGATTGTCTCTACTGGCGATAGTGAGAAAAAGGGTGTTGTTTCAGAAGTGTTACTACCTGACTGGGCAGTACTTGATGCAGAGCTAACGGTTGGTTTGCCGAGTCACATTACGGCAGCAACGGGTATTGATGCGATGGTACATGCCGTCGAAGCCTATACCTCAAAGATTAAGAAAAATATCCTTTCAGATACTTTGGCCTGTCGTGCTTTAGCGTTACTTGGAGAAAATATCCATATCGCGTGTAAAGATGGTCAAAATCGTGAAGCACGTTCAAACATGTTATTGGGTTCGATGCTTGCAGGTATGGCATTTGCCAATTCACCTGTGGCTGCTGTGCATGCGCTGGCATATCCATTAGGTGGACATTTTCATGTTCCTCACGGACTTTCAAACGCATTAGTACTGCCTTATGTACTAGAGTTTAATATGGTTGAAGCCAGTGAGCAGTATGCAGATATTGCCCCTATCATCTTCCCAGAATTAGCAGGATTGTCTGTTGAAGCTAAGGCTGATGGTATGGTTAAAGGCTTTATGGAGCTAGGGCCAGCATTGGGTTTACCTACTAAGCTGTCTGAAGTGGGCGTTACCGAAGGTGACTTAGCGATGTTAGCGGAAGATGCTATGAAGCAAAGCCGCTTGTTAATGAATAACCCACGCGAAATGACTTATGAAGCTGCTTTAGCGATTTACACTAAAGCACTGTAAGCGTTTTTCACTGATTCAATTGCGACACTTGTCGGAGGATTTTAAATGTCAAAGAATGATGGTTTTGAACAAATGATGAATATGTGGAGCGAGGGTCAGGCGGCCTTTTTTAAGGCTCAGAAAGATTCAATGGAAAGTTTTGAAAACGCGTTATCAGGCACTAAAAAGCAAAAGGACTCCGACCCTTTTGCAATGTGGCAGGACTTTGTTCAAGCATGGGCACCCAATTGGGATGTTAAGTCGATGTTGGATAATCCGCTAGATGCAGGATTCTCTAGTGGGCGTGATGCTTTTTTAAATATGATTACGCCGTCGAATTGGTCACCTTTTGCGCCTGAGCAACTGCGAACAATTCTTGAAAGTGTTGCGCAAGGTCCTCAATTTGCTGACCTTGCGACACCTCAAATTGAAATGGCTGAGGCGTGGCGTGAAACATTAGACTACCAACAGTCCTTAGCTGATATGGGGAAGGTGCTGCAAGAAACATGGGCACGTACTCTTAAAAAATATACTGAAGAATATTCAGTAGATGATCTAAACTCTGGTGACGTTTCTGGCGCTTTAGAAACGTGGCTGAAAATTGCTAACTCAGAATTATTAGAGACACAGCGCTCTAATGAATTTATGGCTGCTCAGCGCGGTATGTTGCGCTCTTCAATAGAAATCAAAGCGCGCATGCGAGAGGTTGCTGAGAACTGGAGTGAGTCCTATCAAATGCCTACACGAACAGAGCTTGATGACCTGATGAAGACGGTTCATGAGTTACGCCGTGAAGTGCGCAAATTAAAGCGTGATGTGGTATTGCTTAAAAAGGGCCAGTAATCATGATACCAAGTAAAAGAAATAGATCTGGTGAGCCAGTAAATGCTTACGAAGAAGCCGCAGAAGCGTGGGGCTTAGCTTGGCAACAAATGGTTGCTTCTGGGACTAAGGCTGCAAAATCGAATGCCTTTCTTACGGAAATCAAAGCAGAAGATATTCAGATAGCAGAAACGCCTTCTGAAGTTGTCTTTGAAATTGATAAAGTAAAACTGCATCGCTATTTGCCACTGACTGACAAAAAGAAAGATGCTGACCCTCTACTGATCTGTTACGGCCTGTTTGGTCGTCAAACAATGATTGATCTGCAAGAAGACCGTTCATTGGTTCGAAACTTACTAATGGAAGGGTTTGAAGTGTATGTCGTGGATTGGGGTAACCCAACACGCGCTGATCAGTTCCTCAACTTTGATGATTACATCGACCTATACTTAGGTTCGTGTGTCGAACATGCGGTAGAAGCTAACGGTGGTAAGCCGATTAGATTGTTTGGAATTTGTGAAGGTGGAACGTTTGCCGCTTCTTTAGCAGCACTAAGACCAGAGCTACTTTCCGGTTTAATACTGGCTATTACCCCTATCGATTTTCATGGTAAACCAGATGAGTTTTGGGCAGGAGAGGGCTTCTTAAACACGTGGTTTAATAACCTGTCTGAAGATGATGTTAACTTGGTTATTGATACTTTAGGTATGTTACCGGGCGCAATGACTGGGGCAATATTTTCTTCACTGTCGACCGTTAACAGTTCTACTAAGTACAGCCTTGGCTTGCTCAAGATGGAAGGGAATGAAGCAGCGATGCTAAACTTCCTTCGTATGGAAAAGTGGATTGCTGATCGTCCTGACCACCCCGGTGAAGCTGCACGTCAATGGGTTAACGAGCTCTACCGCGAAAATCGTTTGATTAAAGGCACTTTCGAAGTGTCTGGTGAGAAAGTAGATCTCGCGAAAATCCAGTGTCCAGTACTGAATATTTATGCTGAAAAAGATCATATTATTCCGGTGAGTTGTACTAAAGCACTCGGACAGTTTGTTAAAAAAGACCTGTATGAAGAAATCGGTTTCCCCGGTGGTCATGTCGGTGTTTTTGTAAGCCGCAAAGCACAAGGAGTGGTTGCGGGAGGTATTCTTGATTGGGTCAACCGTACAACAGTTAAGGCGCCTACAAGAGCCAAGAAAGCACCAGTAAAAGCAGCAACTAAAGCACCTGTTAAGGCCGCAGCAAAGACGGTAGCAAAGGCACCTGTTAAAGCCGCAGCAAAGACGGTATCAAAAGCACCTGTTGAAGCTGCAGTAAAGACAGCGTCAAAAGCACCCGCTAAAGCACCAGCAAGGGCTAGGGCACCAAAAGCTCCCCCAAAGAAATAGGCTATTCTATTTACTGATCAAAACGTACACGAGGAAGGGAATCATTTAATGGTCGATAAAGTAGTTAAGTTGGAAGACGCAGTAGCCGCAATTAACGACGGTGACACAGTGTGTGTATCAGGTTTTGTCGGGATTGGTACGCCTGAGTGTTTGCTGCGTGGTATAGAAAATCGCTTTTTAGAAGAGGCGATGCCTAAGAATATTTCTTTATTGTTTGCTGCTGCCCCAGGTGATGGACAAGAGCGAGGCTTAAATCGCTTAGCGATTCCTGGCTTGGTGAAGCGCGCCATCGGTGGGCACTGGTCATTAGTACCGAAGTTAGGTGCGATGGCTATTAATAATGAGATTGAAGCGTATAACTTACCCCTAGGTTGTATCTCACAGTTGTATCGGGATATTGCTGCGGGTAAGCCCGGCATGTTCTCTAAAGTAGGGTTACATACGTTTGTTGACCCTAGGCAAACGGGTGGTGCGATCAATGATTTGACGACTAAGCCACTCGTTGAACTCAAAGAAATCGATAATGAAGAGTGGTTGTTCTATCGATCCATTCCTGTCGATGTGGCATTGATTCGAGGTACTACGGCAGATCGCCTTGGTAACATTACGATGGAGCGTGAAGCGTTGACGTTGGACATGCTGTCGATTGCGATGGCTGCGAAAAACTCAGGTGGCTTAGTGATTGCGCAAGTTGAGCGAATTGCCGCTAATGGTAGTCTGGACCCTAGACAAGTAGTTATACCGGGTAATCTGGTGGATTGTGTTGTGGTCTCTGGCTCTGAGGAACATCTTCAGACTTATTCTACCGCTTATGACCATGCATTTAGTGGTCGTATGAGGGCTGACGTTGATCATGTGCAGTATATGGATCTTAACGAGCGCAAGATTATTGCGCGTCGTGCAGCGATGGAACTTCCAATTAATGGTGTCGTCAATTTGGGTATTGGTATGCCTGAAGGAGTATCTGCGATTGCTAATGAAGAGGGGATTATCGATAACATCACGTTGACAACAGAAGCGGGTGTTTTTGGTGGTATTCCTCAGTCTGGGCTCGATTTTGGCGCGGCAATCAATGCCAGTGCTGTTATTCAAACCCACCAACAGTTTGATTTTTATGATGGCGGTGGTTTGGATTTAGCCTGCTTAGGTATGGCAGAAGTTGATGCTCGCGGTGATGTGAATGTGAGTTGCTTTAAAGGCCGTTTTGCTGGCGCAGGTGGCTTTATTAATATTTCACAAAATGCCCGTAAGGTAGTGTTTGTGGGAACCTTTACCGCAGGGGGCTTAAAGGTTGAAGTGTCAGGTGGTGAGTTAAAGATCATTCAGGAAGGTCGTAACCGTAAGTTCTTGGAGGCAGTCGAGCAGATTACTTTCAACGGTGAATACTCTAGAACGCAAGGCCAAGAGGTACTTTACGTCACGGAGCGTTGTGTATTTCGTTTTTGTGACTCAGGGTTAGAGCTAACTGAGATAGCCCCTGGTATCGACTTAGAAAGAGATATTTTGAGTCAAATGAACTTTACGCCGCTTATTAGAAACGTAAAACTTATGGATGCGTGTATTTTTGATGAGCGACGTATGAAGTTGCGCAGTCATTTACTTGATATTCCGATAAAAGATCGATTGGTTCACGACGAAAAAACTAACATCGTTTTTGGGAACTTAAGTGGACTACGAGTCAGCTCAGTTGAGCAGCTTGAAGTTTTAAATGATGAATTAAATTCGTTTTTCAAAAATATCGGTAGAAAAGTTAACCTTGTATCCAACCATGATGGGGTGGATATCTCTTCTAAAATGGAAGCCAAGTTCGTTAACATGTTGCAGCAATTGGAGCGTGATTATTACCTCAAGGCATCCCGTTATTCTACGAGTGCTTTCCTTCGTCAGAAGCTTGGTAAAGATCTTAAGAATCGTTCTATTCCTTCTCATATTTTTGAAACGCGTGAAGAAGCCGCTTCTTTTATCTCTAAAAGTAAGTAGAAAAAAAAGACTCCAGAAGACATGTTTCCCGCTTTGCACTGCGAGGCGGGAATTTAGACTTTCCAAGTACTAGACTATTCCGTTCGTTTTAGATCATTCCCCCCTTTAAATTAATAAGCAGGCTTAAAAGTAAGCACTGTTTTATCGTTAAATTGACTCCTTTAGAAGTTTTTTTTACTTACTAGTACAACGGTACACTGGTTAAATTTCACTAATTCTATTTATCTAATATGCTACATAATTTGTTTATTTAGCTTTCACTATTGTCTTATCTTGGTGATAAATGTTTTTTTATAAGTGTTTTTAAGCGACTTATACACATTATTGCAATGTTTGTTTGCGCGCTTGATCTTTGTATTTGTAAGAAATAACTCGTAGACAGCTTACAAATTTTTACATATAGTCGATTCAACGGTTTGAGCGGTGTCGCTATCGATATCCACTTCAACCTCATCATTATCTGAGGAGAAATTATGTTATTTAATAAGAGCGTTAAGACGCTTGTAAAAGCTACTTTAGTAGGTGTTGCAATTGCAGCGTTCACTTCATCTGTAAGTGCTGAAACTTTACGTGGCGCAAGCATGTTCGACGATAAGCATACCTTTACCAAGACAATGGTTAAGTTCGGCGAGTTAGTTGAAAAGCATTATGATGGTGACGTTGAGTTTGACCTTCGTTTGAATAGTGAGTTGGGTGTTGAGAAAGATTATGTAACTTTCCTAAACCAAGGTGTAGCAATTGATTACACAATTCTTGCGCCTTCAAACATGGCTCGTTTTGCACCTTCGATTCCATTAATGGATATGCCTTTCTTGTTCCGTGATCTAGAGCACTGGAATACTGCATTAGGTAGCGATGTAATGGCTCCTTTAGAGAAAGAGCTTTCTGACAAGGCAGATATTGTTATCGTTGGTTATGCAGGTGGTGGAACACGTAACTTATTATCTAAAAACCCAGTGGGTAATTTAGAAGAGTTAAAGGGTCATAAAATGCGTGTTATGGGTGCACCTATTCAGGCACAAATTTTTGATGCTTTAGGCGCAGCTCCATCGGCTATTGCATATAACGAAGTTTATAATGCTATTCAAACAGGTGTTATTGCTGGATTTGAGAACGAAGCGGCAAGTATTCAGAACCTAAAGTTCTACGAAGTAGCTCCTAACGTTACTTTGACTGGCCATACAATTACTGTACGTCCAATCGTATTCAGTGGTAAGAAGTTCCGTAAACTGCCTGCTAAGCTTCAAGAAGCAATCATGCAAGCGGGTAAAGAAGCGGGTGCATTTGGTCGTGAACTTGAGTCTCGTGAAGATGCTATCAAGCTGAAAGAAATGTCTGATGCTAAGCAAATCATTGTTTCTGAGTTTGAAGGCCGTGAAAAGCTATTAGACATGGTTAAGCCAGTACAAGATAAGTTCGCAGAAAGCATTGAGGCAACAGAGTTACTGAAAGCTATTCGTAGCAAGTAAATAAGTCGCGTTACCCCCGTTCTGATATCCCCGTGGTCTTAATTGATCACGGGGATGTTTTTTTTAAGTTAACCCAATTGCCTCCTTGAGGATTATTCATGATTAAACGCGGATTAGAATCGCTGTGTACCGTACTTCGGGTGATGTTAGCTATATTAGTCGGAGTCCTAATTATTCCAGTTGCGATGCAGGTGATTGCTCGTTATACCGGCATTATTCCTGTCTACCTTTGGACCGAAGAATTAGCCACCTTTATTTTCGTCTGGGTCGTTATGATCGGTTCGGTGGTTGCTGTTTGGGATGGTACGCACTTTGACGTACAAGTCCTTCCAGATAGTTCTAGCCCATTTATTTTGTTTATCCAAAAAGCGATTGTACTTATACTCGTGGGTGGTTTTGGTGTGTTGTTCGCTTGGTACGGCATCGACTATGCGAAGTTTGGCTATGCTCAACATTCAGTGATGATGAATGCTAATTATTTGATAACGCACGTCACGATTCCACTGGCCGGATTGCTGTGGGGCGTTTTTTCTTTCTTCCGCTTAAGCGAAGCATTTACAGAATACAAATCGACTAAAAAGGTTGCTTCATGATTCTTTCTACCGGACTTGCTTGCGCGCTATTAGTGGGCGGCTTTTTACTTTTGGTTATCCTGCGTGTGCCAGTGGCATTTGCTTTGGGTATTGCCACCATTCCTGTTGTTGCGATGGATTTGCGTTTGACGCCATTCATCATCATCGACCGTATGTTTCAGTCGTATAACTCGTTTATATTATTGGCCGTACCGTTCTTCTTGTTAGCCGCCAACCTTATGAACTCGGGAAAGATTACCGATAAGCTCATCGACTTGGCAAGGGTGCTCACAGGCTGGATGCCGGGCGGCTTGGGTCATGTAAACGTTGCGGTATCAATGCTGTTTGCAGGTATCTCTGGGTCGTCTACAGCGGATGCAGCAGGTTGTGGAAAAATTCTTATTCCTTCGATGATTAAAGAAGGCTATGACCCGCGTTTTGCTATTGCACTGACTGCTTGCTCATCGGTTATGGGTGTCATCATTCCTCCAAGTATTTTGATGATTGTTTGGGGTGGTGTGATGCAGGTATCGGTTGGGGCATTGTTCTTAGCTGGCGCAATACCCGGCTTAATGATTGGTTTCGCGCTAATGGCGACGGTGTACGGTTACGCGAAAGTGTACAACTACCCAATCGCTGAGAAGCCTACACTTAAAACAGCCTTTAAAGCGTTTAAAGGTGCTTTCCTTGCGATGTTAACGCCAGTGTTCGTTATCTACGGTATCGTTGCTGGTGTTGTGACACCAACTGAAAGTGCAATTATTGCAGCGGGTTACTCGTTGTTCTTAGGTATGGTTGTTTACAGAACAGTGACGGTACGTGAAGTAGGGACTATCCTTTATGACACAGGTCGCTTTGCATCAATCTCGTTATTCGCGATTGGTACAGCGTCAGTGTTTGGTTGGTTGTTAGCATTCTATAAAGTGCCGTTGTTGATCATTACGTTTATGACTGACATGCAGCTAGGTAGCTTTGAAACTGCATTGGCTATCGCGTTCCTATTCTTGTTCTTCGGTTTGTTTATTGATGCGATTCCGACGATCATTATTTTGGGAACCGTGTTACTACCTGTAGCGGCTCAAGCGGATATTTCTCCGATTATATTCGCTATCATCGGAATCATCTCGTTGGCGTTTGGACTGGTTACTCCTCCTTATGGTCTATGCCTGCTGATCTCCGCCTCCATTGGTGGGATGAATGTGACTCAGGTGTTGAAGGAAGTGGTTATTATCCTTATACCGATGTTGCTGATTTTGTTGTTGATTATTATCTTCCCTGAGATTGCGCTTTGGTTACCTAAGCAACTTATGCCGGCTTCTTTTAATTAAGAGCGTTTCAAGCAGTTAGTACTGAAGAGGGAGTAATGAGATTTCATTGCTCCCTTTTTTGTTTCATGGAATGAGTAAGTTGTTTGGGAGGTTATTGTTGGGAGTATATTATTTATTCTATTAAAAATAACCTCTCTGTGTCGACCTTATAGACTATTTAGTAGTAGAGGAAAATATCAGTGATAGATCGCAAACATGGTATTTATAATGGCCGTAACAAGTCCTCCGCCTATAAAGACTTGGCATGGACGGTAGCCACATCATCGGATACCTCGTTAGATATCAAAGGGCAAACCAAATCAACACTAGATACAATTCAAGATAACCTAGTTGAGCTTGGTAGCGATAAAACTAGAATAGTATCTGCTCAAGTCTATATCGCAGATATGAAGTTCAAATCATCGATGGATGCTGTTTGGTGCGAATGGTTTGGTGAAAACTCTCAAGACTGGCCACAAAGAGCTTGTTTAGGTGTAGATCTTGACGGTGATGTGTTAATTGAAATAACCGTTACAGCAGTCCGTTAACTTACTTGTTAGTACTTCACTCAAAATGATAAATAACAAGGTGTTTGAAGCAAGCAGGAATAGAATCATGATCCAAAAGATTGGAAATACCAAAATTCAACCCAAGCACAAAGCTACATGTCACTGCGGTGCAGTTGAGCTTGAAATAACTTTGCCAAATGGTATTGAGAGTCCAAGGCGTTGTGACTGTTCAATTTGTCGTAGAAAAGGAGCTATTGTTGCTTCGGTTAAACTGGATAATATTCGAATAGTAAAAGGCCAAGATGTATTAAAGCTTTATCAGTTCGATACAAAAGAAGCTAAGCATTATTTTTGTACAAATTGTGGTATTTACACTCATCATCAGCGTAGATCAAATCCGACTGAATATGGTTTTAATGTAGGGTGTTTAGAAGGCGTTAACCCTTTTGATTTGGGTGAGATTGTTACTAATGACGGTGTAAATCATCCGTCTGATCGAAGCGCTCCGAGTGCTTAAGTGACGTGTCTAACGTAAACTACCAACACACAATCAAAGCGACTTTCTAGCAGACAAACTTCCACTAATATTACCACTTTCCAGTAAGCTATCAGCAAGATCACGTTTCTGCTGATGCTGTTTAATGATCTTCTGCTCGATAATATTTTCAGCAACTAAGCGATAAACCGTCACAGGGCGCGTTTGTCTAATACGATGCGCACGGTCAGACGCTTGATCTTCAATCGAAGGGTTCCACCAAGTATCCATGTGAACTACGTAGTTGGCTTCCGTCAAGTTTAGATCTGAGCCACCATCTTTCAAACTGATTAGGAATACATCGCCTATAGCTACTTCGCAGTTGCAACTTTTGGCGTTATGCTATGTATACTTTCAGAAAGGTAAGAAAATTTATAGTATGAGTAATAAACAGGAAAATAATTTCTTACACGGTATTACGTTAGAAAAAATGGTAACTGACCTAGTTGAGCATTACGGCTGGGACGGATTGGCTCAAAGGATCGATGTTAATTGCTTTAAGAGTGACCCATCAATTAAGTCATCTCTAAAATTCTTACGTAAAACGCAATGGGCGAGAGATAAGGTTGAAAGTTTGTATATTTCAACATTTTCAAAACCATCACCGTGGGATAATTTTAAAAAATAAGTGGGGCTTTTGTTGCCAGATCATTAGAGATTAGATAAACACTTCAGCACATGAATCAAACTAGATTTATCGCAGACATAAAAAAGGAGCAATGAATTACCATTGCTCCTTTTGAAATACTTCCAGCTAAACCTTAGCCTTAAATATCTCGAATAAGCGCCAACATTTCCTTAGCACCCAAACTACCACTAATATCACCACCTTCCAGTAGGCTATCAGCAAGATCACGTTTCTGCTGATGCAGCTTAATGATCTTCTCTTCAATAGTGTCTTGAGCAACCAGACGATAAACCGTCACAGGGCGTGTCTGCCCAATACGATGAGCACGGTCAGATGCCTGATCTTCTACCGCAGGGTTCCACCAAGGATCCATATGAACCACGTAGTCAGCAGCGGTAAGGTTTAGACCAGAACCACCAGCCTTCAAGCTGATCAGGAATATATCGCCTTCACCCGCTTGGAACGCGTCTACACGCTCTTTACGCTGTGCCATGCTGGTACTACCATCAAGGTACTGATAAGAGATGCCAGCTTGATCTAGGTACTCACGAATCAACTTCAAGTGCTTAACGAACTGACTAAAGACAAGCGCCTTATGGTCGTTCTCAAGCAGCTCTTCGGTCAGCGTCGCAAACTGCTGTAACTTACTACTTGGTAGCGTCGTTTCAGGCATAACCAATTTAGGGTTACAACTTGCCATACGTAGGCGCGTAATCGCAGCCAGTACTTTAAGGTGATCACCACCGTTCTCAGATTTACCCGGCTCCAAACCTTCAATAGCTTGCAGTCGAACCGCTTCATAAAGTGCGCGCTCGCCTTCACTTAACGGTACTTCTAGCGTTATCTCAGTACGAGGAGGTAGCTCACTAAGTACCTGTCCCTTAGTACGACGCAGCATAAATGGTTGGATCAATGCGCGAAGTGCATGACGTGCGCCATCATTCTTATCGCGTTCAATCGGCAGCATAAAGCGCTTCATAAACTGATCTTGTGTGTGCAATAGGCCCGGATTCAAGAAGCGGAATAAGCTCCAAAGCTCACCCAAATGATTCTCAATCGGTGTACCTGTTGTTACCAAGCGGAAGTCAGATTTAAGCTGGTGTGCGGTACGTGTACGCTTAGCGCCAACATTTTTAATGGCTTGAGCTTCATCCAATACAACCGTTGTCCACTGTGCTTCAATGAACTGTTCAGCATCTTGCTGAAGCAAACCGTAACTACAAATAATTAGGTCATTGGGCCCAGCATCTTTCAGTATTTCATCACGTTCTTTACCGCGATAAAAAATAGGGGTCAGTGTCGGTGCAAACTTTTCAGTTTCACTCATCCAGTTGTTACAAACGGATGTTGGTGCAACGACTAACGTTGGACCTTGCTCTGAACGCTGTAGGATCAATGCCAGTGTCTGGATAGTTTTACCCAAACCCATGTCATCGGCTAGACAGGCACCTACGCCCCATTCAGCCAAGCGGCATAACCACTGGAAACCTTGTTCCTGGTAGTCACGTAGCTCTGTATTAAGCGTGTCAGGTACTGCAGGAGTAAAGTCTTTTAGCGACTCTAGTCGTGCGAGGTGTTTAACCCAAGCGTCATCAACAATACGCTCGCCAATGTCTTGTGTTAACTCATCAAGCGCCAACGCAGCAAGACTACTAATACGAATTTTGCCTTCGTGCTCTTCAGCTAAGCTGTGTAGTGCATTCAATTTTTTCTGAAGCTGACGGGTTAGGGCAACATACTCGCCATCACCTAACTCAATAAAGCGACCGTTGCTTGATTTAGATAAGTCTAAAATCTGTTGCAGCGTTAGTACTAAGTCGTCATTAACAACTAAGCTACCATCTAACTGGAACCAGTCATCTGACTTGTTGATGTTAAGGCGCATACTGCCGCTATCAACACGAGACTCAACACGTAGTGCTTCACCTTCTGGCCAAGCGATAACGACTTCTTCGCCTAACTCACGTAGCTGCTCTAGTAGCTCCAAGCAATCCTGAGGATCTTCGATAATGTATTCATCATCGTAGTCATCTTCGTCATGCTCAAGCGTTGCACTGTGCATCAATATATTTTGCTGACGCTCAGTCTCTAAGCCAAGGTCACGTTCGGTTTTGTACTTATCGCCATAGTGCTCAGTAACAAGCTTTCTACGACCTTGTCCCGGAGGGTAAAGTGGACCAAACGAACCAAACGGCTTAACACGTAACGTGGCACGTAAACCTTCACCATAAGGTAATAAGTTAGCGTGAATACGCGTGTCAGACTCAACATCTTCTGCGTCAACCACACCTTCAAGGTCAGACTGAATACTGATCATCGGTGCTAGTGAGCCAAGTGTGTCGCGCAGCTGAGCTTCAGCTTCACGAGGAATAACCAAGCCTTGTGCCAAAATGTCATGCAGGCGCATAACCTGATCGTTTTTGCGGTAGATGCAAAGACGGGTTGGTGTTTCTTTCTGAAGTACAAACTGGTCATTCGTTTTGCTTGAGAATACCGGTGGATAGAAGCTGATGCGTAACTTGTCACCTTCCTCATTAACCAATAGTTCAAACTCACTCTGAACCACTTCAAGCGGTGTATGACGAGATTGATCCCAATACAAAGCAGGGTGGCTCACCAACACTGGCCAAGCTGTATTCATGTCAATATAGCAAGGCGAGCTAGTGTCTGACTGTAAGTCAAAGTCAGGTCTATGCTGGATAAGGTTACATAGCTCAACATCTTTATCGCTAAGGTAAGCTAGCTCGGTGTACTCAAGCTTTAAACGTGCCAGTGACAGTGTGCGACCTTTTGACCATCCACCGGCAGCTTTGCGTTTTTGCACTTTCGGCATCAAGTTATAGCTGTCGTGGGTATCGGCTTCAAGCAACCAAATTAAGCGTTCTTCGCTGTGACGAACTGCTTGTACTTGGTGATCTGCCAGCATGTTTAGCGCATCAAGTGCACGTTCCCACTTAGCTTTTGGTGTAATTAGACTAAACAGTGAGCTAGTGCCGAGTGCTTTGTGCGCTTGCTCAGCAATCGCCTTATAGTCTTCTTGTGACTCAGGCTTACCTAAAAACGCGAGCGCCTGTGCGTACTCTGCTGCTAACCAATGGTAATTGGCATCACTTGACTGTTTGTAGCGTGTTTCTAGTTCTGCCTGTGTGACTTCATCTAACTGCTGACTCAGCCAATGCGTTAACACGCAGAATAATAATAGATTTAACTGACCGTGCTCAATATCCACAGGTGTTTTACTAACACTGAAGACACCTGTCGAAACAGACTCTAAATACTGTTGTAGTAACGTATGGGTAGAGGTGCGTTGGCTTTGCGTTAGCGCCAATCGAGCAATATGCAGATGATCAGCGTTTGGGCTAGCCATTAACGCAAGCGTCGGCAGAACAGTGAGTTCATGGTTCAGTGTGATAACACTTGAGCCTTTCCCTTCGACGTCCATCCCAATTATTTCGAGACTTGCATCAACACCAGAATGAATAAGGTGGCGAATTGACTCCAATAAGATATTAGCAGGGTTATGTGCTGAATCATCTGGCGCAACATCTAACGCGTCTAACTGACCCGTTAGCAAACAGTATAGTGTTTGCGTTTCAAGTATTTCGTCAGTCGCTTCAGCTTGCTCCGTACTCTCTGAAGTCGCTTTACGTTGCTGCATCAACTCCCACAACGGCTGTAGGTTTTGCAGCTTCTGCATACCAGTATGCGCAAGGTCTTTAAATGCGTCAGATAGGATCGCAGGTTTAAGTGTTTCTAGTACTTCCGGATCTGGCGGCGTACCAAAAATAGGCTCATAAAAGCCTTTAGCATCCAGCGGTGTTTCGCTGTCTGAAAACTGTGCATAAGCTGTTTTAAGCGTCTCACGTAATCGCTCGCGGTCACCTCTAAATAGGTGAATACGAGCGTGAGAAATACCGTGTTCAAGATCCTGCCATGTCACCATGCCGTCAACTTGGCGTGGTTCAAATGCTTCTAAGATGCTTTCTGAGTAACTATCAAAGGTGCCATTACGCATAGCATCCATGGTAATTAGCTCACGCATTTCAGAGAGACAAGCAAAACGGTTGATGCCGGATGTAATCCAGCCACTATCCATCAGACCTTGAAGCACGGGTTTCAAACTATGTAGATTGAAACTCTCATCTCCGTCTGGGTTTTTAATGCCAACTTTGCGTGCACAGATTGCCAGTGGTGTCGCTGCCGTAGGAGCATAGATCACCGACAATAAGTGCAGTAGAGAACGCTCTAAGTCAGGTAGTGCTTGAAATGTGGATAGATCAAATTGAACGGTATTATCAGTCATAAAAGGTCTTAATAGATTTTAAGCTTAGGTGTTTTTCAACACGCGTTGTTTGTCGCGATTCCAATCTTTCTCTTTAGAGTCAGCGCGCTTATCGTGTGTCTGTTTACCTTTTCCAAGGCCGATCTCGAGCTTCACTCTGTTATTTTTCCAATACAGAGCGAGCGGAACAATAGTATAACCCTTACGCTCGACTGATTGACTCAGCTTTACTAGCTCTTCAACGTGAAGAAGTAGCTTACGGTTACGTAGTGGGTCAGCGACGATGTGCGTTGAGACAGTACTCAACGGGGATATGTGGGTGTTGTTTAACCACGCTTCGCCTTTTTTGATAAAGACGTAACTTTCTTTCAGTTGAACTTTGCCTTCTCGAAGGCTCTTAACCTCCCAGCCTTCCATCACCAAACCTGCTTCGAAAGTATCTTCGATAAAGTATTCGTGACGTGCAACCTTGTTCAACGCGATTGTTAAACCACCATGCCCTTTTTTCTTTTGCTTCTTAGCCATCCGTGTATTATACCCTCAGGTTGATTGCATTCGATACCGCTATTCGTTGATATTTTTAAGCAAGACACGTTTCAGGAAAGTTTACGCTATGCCCAGCATTAATCGCAGTGCACTGGTTTCTTACAGTGCAGAGCAAATGTACCAACTGGTCGATGATATATCCGCTTACCCAGAGTTTCTACCCTGGTGTGGTGGTTCTGAAGAGCATAATCGTTCTGAAGACCAAGTAAAAGCCTCCGTTACAATCCAAAAAGGCGCTATAAATAAGGTGTTTACCACGCAAAACACCCTTAAAAAAAATAGTCTAATTGAATTAAATTTATTGAACGGTCCCTTCAAAAAGTTGCATGGAACGTGGCGTTTTGAGCCACTTTCAGAAAAAGCCTGTCGAGTTACCTTCGATTTACACTTCGAATTTTCCAATATGTTAATCGGTTTGGCTATCGGTCCGATCTTTAATCAGATCGCAAATACCTTCGTTGATTCCTTTGTTGAGCGCGCCAAGGTCGTTTATGGCAAGTCTTAATGTGGAGATCGTTTACGCCATGCCTGAGAAGCAAACGTTGTTGAGCTTTGAGGTAGAAGAGGGCACGACGCTCGACCAAGCGATTGGTTTATCCGGCCTTCAAACACATTATCCAGACCTTGATTTTTCAGAAATGAAAGTGGGCCTATTTGGCAAGCTAACACCGCGCACTCATGTGTTGCGAGAGAAAGATCGTATCGAACTTTACCGTCCGTTATTAGCTGACCCGAAAGAAGTCAGAAAACAACGTGCGGCTGCAGGCAAGAAAATGAAAAAAGGCGGGGATACAAAGTGAATGTAAATGCTGACCAGTTTTTGCGTTTATTTGATGACGGTAAGCCGTTAAGCCCGATCTACTTGTTAAGTGGTGATGAGCCTCTGCAAATGATGGAAGCGGCTGATGCTGTGCGTAAAGCGGCACGAGATCAAGGCTACATTGAGCGTGAAATACTACGTGTTGAAGCAGGGTTTGACTGGTCATCACTTGGACAATCTGCTGATGAAATGTCATTGTTTAGCCAGCAAAAAATACTTGATCTTCGCTTAGAAAAACAGTCACCCGGCGCAAAAGGTAGTAAAGCACTGAGTGAATATGTGAAGCGTATTCCTGAAGATAAAATTCTACTAATAACGTGTCAGAAACTGGACTACCGGCAGAAGAACAGTGCGTGGGTCAAAGCGTTATCTGGTGCGGGTGTCTTTGTACAGTTTTGGGACTTATCGCTCGCGCAAACATTAGGCTGGGTGGCAAAGCGCCTGCGTCATAATGGACTGCAGCCAACGCAAGAAGCGGTGCGACTACTCACTGAGCGTGTTGAAGGTAACTTGCTTGCTGCCGCACAAGAAATTGATAAGTTAAAATTACTCTACGGCAAAGCGCAAATTAGTGAAGTAGAAGTTTTGGAAGTGGTCAGTGATAGTGCGCGTTTTAGCGTGTTTGATCTATCGACTGCAATAACCTCTGCGGACAGTCGTCGCGTACAACATATTTTGTATCATCTGCGTCAAGAAGGTGTACCAACGACTCTGGTGCTTTGGGTGGTGAATGACTTAGTCACTCAGCTGTCAGAGGCGAGCTTTGTCATGCGAAATGGTGGTAATGAACAACAAGCACTGAGCAAAGTACCTAAGCCCCGTCAAAAGGTATTTCAGCCGGCATTGCGTCGGTTACAGTCAGCGGATTGGCCGCACATTACAGAAAAGGCTATTGAAGTTGATCGCTTGATCAAAGGTTTGAGTCAGGTTGCGAACAAAGGCGATGCCCGTGTTTGGGTTGAGTTATTAGACTTGAGTTTGTTGCTAGCAGGTACTGAGATTGTCGGTAGTTAATCAGACAGTGAATGTAGAAAAGCGACAAGGTCACTGACCTCATCTTTAGAAAGCCCGAGTGGTTTTAAAACCGCTTCACCGTCCGCGTGTAAGCGTTCCATATCAATATTATTGTAGTGCTGTACGACATCTTCCAATGTTTTAAGCGAACCGTTGTGCATATAGGGTGCTGTTTTGGCAACGTTACGCAGGCTTGGTACGCGGAATATCCCAAAGTTAGAATGTAATTGAGTCACTTTCTGCACTGCCCAAGCGCCTGTCTTGTTTGGATCGTCGTTGTACTTTCCGTCTAGCGTAAAAGGTGACTCCTTTAAGTCAATAATACCTTGGTGACGACCTTTATCAACGACACCGGATCGGATGAAATAGGGCACGCCAGCATCATGAAACTCACCATTGGTAAACAGTGCGCCTTGATGGCAAAAGCTGCATCGTCCACGACCAACAAATAGTGCCAAACCACGTTGAGCGGCTTTTGGGTAGTTGGCTACCGTTACCCAGTCTTCTTTGGCTGCGGCATCTCTAAAGGTATCAAACGGTGTTTTGCCAGTGACTAATGTTTCTTGGTAGGCCGCTAGGGCTTTACCGATATTAACCAATATTTCCTCACTTGACTGAGGTTCGGGAGCGCCGAATAGTGCGTTGTATTGATTAGCTAAGTCCTTAGCGCTTGCAACATCCCGTATTTTTTCTATCGGCAAGTTCATTTCAGAAGTATGAAGGATAGGTCTTATCGATTGTGCCCAGAGGTTGTCGTTGCGCCCGTCCCAGCCGAACCAACGGTTAAACCTTACATTGACGAGTGTTTGGGTGTCGCGGTCTAACTCATGGTGGTTAAGTGATTTGGCTGACTCGCTAGTTGAGTCATTGGTAAACGCTTGATCGGGTGAATGGCAGGAAGCGCAGCTAGTGCTGTTGTCGCCAGACAAAGCGGTACTTGAGAATAACTGCTTACCAAAGGCAATAGCATCGCTATTTCCTGAGACTCGGTTACTTGGGTCTATCGGTGAATTAGATATTGATGACGGAGGCCAAGGGCCATGTGCTAAGGCACTGGATAATATTTGTGGCGACAGCTGTAAGTCTTTTTTACTTTTATCATTCGCAAGCACTAGGCCACAGTTTCCGAAAAGAACCACTGCCGCCATGAACAAAACCCAGAGTCGCTTCATGTGTCTAATTGATGGTTATGTTTTGTGAATAGTGTACTGCGAAGTCTCCCGTATACGTCGAAATATTCACAGTCCATTGGCCCGGCATGTGGAACAGGAAGTCCTTAATTTTGTAGGTCTGACTTGCGACGTCAAACGTAACGGTCGGTGTGTAGTTCATCCCATGCTGATGTGCAGGCATGATTGCAGTGGCGGTGACACGATCAGGTTGGTCTTTTTTGGTATCACAAAGGGCAACGTGAAATGAAAATGGCTGACCAAGGGTGATGTCATCTTTAGTTAAGTCACTCATAACAGGACCGCTCTCAGCTTCAGCTGTTTGGAGAAAGCTCCAGCCAGAGCCTGACCGACACTCTTGCGCAACAAACGCATAAGCGTCCGCTGCGAAACAGACGATTAAAAAAGTGATGGTTAATAGTTTATTTCTCATTGTGTAAACTCAGCATTGTTTCAGCGTTCTCATACGCAATTTTCTTAGCAATGGTTGCAGGTAAATCTTTTAGCCAACCACGCGTGTAATCTGCATGTGAGCCAATGTAGTACCAGCGTTCAGGCGCGAAGGTATCTGTGCCAACGACAAAGCGATCTGGAAACTCTTCAAAGGCGGCACGCCACTCTGCAGGTACTTTGTTTTCACTGGCTTGGTCGTCTCGAAACGCCAAGTCACTCCATAGGTTTTTATGCTTACGTAAAGACGCACGAATTTCGTCTGGTCGGCCAAACCCTGAGTGTGCCCACAGCACACGAGCGTCAGGAAATGTTTTGAATATGCGGTCAATAGCATCCGCATCGGAGTGAGCGTGTAGTAGTAAGTCATGCTGTTTCGCTAGTGCAATCATTCGCTGCAAAACGGGTGTGTCTATGTCATCACCATAAGCGTGGAATTCACCCAGCGCCTTGTATTTATATTTTGCGAGACGTGACTCTACATAAGTAATAACGGTTGGGTCATGCATCCATGTACTTATCTCGCCACGTCGACGGTAAGGGCGAAGCGCAGGGACGACAATGTCAGGTGCTTCTTTATAGATAGCTTGTGTGCCGTTGTCGTCAGAGCTAGAAATTAACGCCTTCTTTAAGCCTGCCTTACGAAGAATGGCTGCGGCTTCTTTTGGTGGTACTTGGATAACAGCATCATGGCTATAATGAATATGGGCATCGAAAACAGGCATATCCTTAGCGGTAGCCAGAGATGAGAGCAGTGCTAAAGGCAGTAAAATTAAATGTTTCATACGATGACCTATGATGTGAATGTGTTGATAAAGATACTAACTGATTTTATTTAATGAAATGTGTACCAATTGTGAGCTTTACCTATTTTTACAATAGCTTACTGAACTTTAATGGACAGTGAAAGTAGCCCTAGTCTAGTTATGTAAGCGTTTTTTGGGAGTATTATTTAGACTTTTAAGTACCTCTATAACTTGATTTGGGAAAGGTATGCTTGTATACGTTGGCTCTTCGGTAGCTGATGGTTTTTCTAGCTAAAATTTAATGCATTTTTCAGCATCCTTTTTTTATTTTTACGCGTATTGGTTTTGGTAGCGGTTGTTAAGCCGCCTTTTGTATACAGTTCAGTGTCACACAGGAAGATAATTTAGTTGGCAACATAGCTAAAATCGTTAATTGAAACCTTCTGTCACTGTCGTTAATTAAACAACCACGAAAAAAATAACATTATGAACACAGACTTGAATCAGCGCCTTAACCTTTCACTATTCCTGTTACGTTTAGGCGTTTTTATTGTAATGGGTATTTGGGCAGTCGATAAATTTGTTAACCCAACGCACACCGCTGGTGTTTTGTTAAACTTCTACTCTATCCAAGATGTAGGCGCAGGCGCATCTTACGCAATGGGCGCTGTACAGCTTGTTGTTTTGGCTGCATTTGTAACAGGTTTTAAGCGTACATGGGCTTATGGCATCGTGTTACTTATGCACGGTGTTTCAACGTTTATCTCTTACGAGCGTTACCTAGACCCTTGGGCGGGTGCAAACTTATTGTTCTTCGCAGCATGGCCAATGCTGGCAGCGATTGCCGCTTTGTTCTTATTGGCTGAGTACGATAACTGGACAATTGATGGTCTGACTAAGAAAGAATACTAAGAATAAAGGGATGTAGAGGCTTACCCTCTCTGACTTTTATTTATAAAACCACGCAGGCTTATCGGTCTGCGTGGTTTTTTTGTTTGGAGTGCTGAGAAAGTAGGTTGTTTCGAATATACGCATTCAATTTTTTCTTCGTTTTCTGTCTACAAGTTAATTATCACTTTCGTCGTAAAATCAACCATAGATAAATTAAGAGCATTGTCTGACGGCCGATTTAACTCAGCTAATGTGATAATGTTGTTTTATTCGGAGTTGTTGAAGTTATATGAGTGATTCTATGGAAGATTGCAGTTGTTTAGAATTGAATGATCTAATATCGAAAATTTATCGAGTAGGTATGGACTGGTCGAGCTGGGAAGAGATCCTTGAGTACTTCTCATCTTATGTGGAAAACGGTACAGGCTCTGTAACGGCAAGAGAAAAAGAGTCATTTGAAATAGATAAAAATAATTTTTATATAATCAAAACATGGAATATAGATAAAGATGCAGTTGAGTCTTATCTAACTAAGCACTATAAAAATGATGTGTGGGCAAAAATTGAGTGGGATAGCCCTGTTGGGAAAGTCACTGTTTTGTCCGACCACTTACCTAAAACACAATTACTAACAACCAGTTTTTATCAGAACTGGTTAAAGCCCGTAGGTGTCTCGGACGGGATGGTCATTCAGTTATTTGCATCTAGGCACTTCAGGATCGTCTTAAAAATTTTTCATAATGACAATACTGATGCTGTTCTAAAGCTTTGCGAAGACTTAGAGAAATTACTTCCTCATCTTCGTTTAGCCACTGAAATTCATATGAAATTACTTGGTATTGACAGTGACTCTGAATATAAAAATCAAGCAATACAACTTAAGGAAAAGTATAGACTTACTCCAAGAGAAATTGAGGTTGCTAAGTCATCAGTTTATTTAGGGACTAACAAAAAAATAGCGAATGCCCTTGGTATTGATGAAAGTACGGTGAAAAAACATATTAAATCTATCTTACAAAAAATGAATGTGAGTAAGAAAGATGAAATATCACATAAGCTAATCTGCTTCATTAATCCTAAGCTAGAGTTAGTTCACCCAATCAATGCAAAAACGATAGAGTAACTAATAAATAGTTCTGAAAGTGAGAGCTTCCTTAGGGCAGTCTATGTAATCTCTACTACCAATAACTTCTCAAGTTCAATAATATAGACCTCTAATATAGAACAACTTAAGGACCCCATGACACAAGCAACTATCGCCGAATACATGCAACAAGTTGGTAAAAACGCACGACGTGCCTCTACCGTTCTAGCGGCTGCAGAAGCTGCAACAAAGAACAAAGCACTCAACGTCATTGCCGACTTATTGGAAGAGAAAGGCGACTACTTAAAGACACAAAACGCATTAGACCTAGAGGCAGGTGCTGCCAAAGGTTTAGATGCAGCCTTGCTAGATCGTCTAGCATTAACTGATGAGCGTATCGCGAGTATGGCAGAGGGCTTACGCCAAATTGCTGGACTGGCTGATCCCGTCGGTGAAATCTCAGGCATGTCTTACCGCCCCAGCGGAATCCAAGTAGGGCATATGCGTGTGCCGCTAGGTGTTATTGGGATCATTTATGAGTCACGTCCAAATGTTACGGCTGACGCTGCGGCTTTGTGCCTAAAGTCAGGTAACGCAACGATTTTGCGCGGTGGCTCAGAAGCGATTCACTCAAACAAGGCGATTGCCGAGTGTATTCAGCAAGGTTTACAGGCGTCAGGCTTGCCGGCTGACTGTGTTCAAGTGATTGAAACGACTGACCGCGCTGCGGTGGGTGAGTTACTGAAACTGAAAGATAGCGTTGATGTGATCATTCCACGCGGTGGAAAAGGCCTTATTGAGCGCGTAAGTGCAGATTCACTGATCCCTGTGATCAAGCACTTAGACGGTATTTGCCATGTGTTTATTGATGAGCAAGCGGATGAGGCGAAAGCATTAGCGATTGCTGTGAACTCTAAAACTCACCGTTACGGCACCTGTAACACAATGGAGACGTTGTTAGTTGCCGCACCCATTGCCGCTACGATTTTGCCAAAGCTTGAAGCGTTGTATGCAGAGCACGATTTAGAACTACGTGGTTGTGATCGCACTCGTGACATTTTGCCAAACTGCGTTGTTGCGACGGATGAGGACTGGGATACAGAATACCTAGCCCCAATCTTATCCATTAAAGTGGTTGATGATATGGACGCTGCTATTGTGCATATCAATGCGCATAGCTCGCAACACACTGACACTATTGTTACTGAAAACTTCACTAAAGCGCGTCGTTTCTTACGTGAAGTAGACTCAGCGTCAGTCATGATTAACGCATCAACACGTTTTGCGGATGGTTTTGAATATGGCTTAGGTGCTGAGATTGGTATCAGTACGGATAAGCTGCACGCACGTGGCCCAGTAGGTTTAGAAGGTTTGACCTCTGTTAAATACATCGTGTTTGGTGATGGCCATATTCGTACATGATAGGTATTCGTGGCGGTACGTTTGACCCGATTCACACCGCACACCTGCGCGCAACGCTAGAAGTTGTAGAGGCTTTGGCCTTATCGCAGGTGCGTTTATTGCCGGGTAGCATTCCGCCACACCGACCTCAACCGCTGGCGAGTGCAGAGCAGCGGTTGGATATGGTTGAGCTTGCGGTGCAAAGTAATGATTTATTCATTGCTGATGACCGTGAATTACGTCGCGAAGGTGCGTCGTATACGGTCGATACGCTACGATCTTTTCGTGAAGAGTTTGGTGAAAAAGAGCCTCTGGCGCTGATTATTGGCATGGATGCGTTTCTTGATTTTACCAAATGGTATGAATGGGAGACCATCATATCGCTCGCGCATCTGGTAGTTACCTCTCGACCCGACTATACTGCGCAACCGTTGCAAGCTTGGGCAGAAGCCATTCGCAGCGATAATATGCAGGAACTGCACGCCAATGCGGCTGGTAAATTGTACTTTGTACAGACCACGGCACTGTCAATTTCCGCAACCGATATTAGACACCATCAGCAAGAGGGGCGAAGTATTCGCTACCTAGTTCCTGATGTGGTTTATGATTATATTAAGCAAAATCAATTATATAGAATACCATAATGGAATTAGATAAATTAGTAGAAGTAGCTCGTAAAGCCCTAGATGACATGAAGGCAATTGATATTCAAGTGATTGATATTCAAGGTAAGTCATCAATGACTGACTTCATTATCTTGGCAAGCGGTTCTTCATCGCGTCACGTTAAGTCTTTGGCAAACGGCGTTTCTGTTGCTGTAAAAGAAGCAGGCGATGAGCCAATGGGTACTGAAGGTGAAGGCGAAGGTGAGTGGGTGCTAGTTGACCTTAACTCGGTAATCGTTCACGTGATGCTTCCTGACGTTCGTGAGTATTACAAGCTTGAGAAGATGTGGGAACGTCCTGAAGCTGTTGAGAAAATCGCAGCGGTTCGCGAAGAAAACGAAGAGTAATTCTTCAGACATGCAGATTCATTTGATCGCTGTCGGCAATAAAATGCCAGACTGGGTGAAAAAAGGTTATGAGGAGTATGCAAACCGCATGCCTCCTCATTGCCGGATCGTATTGAAAGAAATTGTCCCTGAAAAGCGTGGCAAAAACGTCAATGCGGCTGACATTCAAGTCAAAGAAGCAGAAAAAATACGTCAGGCGTTACCGCCAAAGTGCCATATCGTGGCATTGGATGGTTTAGGTAAAATCTGGAGTACCGAGAAACTCTCGGAGCGTATGGAAGACTGGATGATGGGCGGCTCGGATATTGCGCTGATCATTGGTGGGCCTGACGGTCTCACTCGCGACTTCATACGTCTTGTAGATGAGCATTGGTCGCTGTCGAATTTAACATTCCCTCATCCTATGGTGAGAGTGATTGTTGCAGAGCAGCTTTATCGTGCTTGGACGATTACAGAAAATCACCCTTATCATCGAGCAGGTTAAATCATGCCTCTAGTATTAGCTTCTGCGTCACCTCGTCGACGCGAGTTATTAACTCAGATAGGCGTGTCTGATCTGATTCAGCATCCTGTTGATATTGATGAAACGCCACGTGTTGGTGAAACCGCTGTTCAACTTGTGCCACGTTTAGCATTAGAGAAAGCTGAGCAGGGTGTCATTGAGCAAGGTGATGAAAACCCCGTTATCGGTTCAGATACTGTAGGCTTATTAAACGGTGAAGTTTTGTGCAAGCCGGTTGATTATGCCGATGCAGAACGCATGTTATTAAACATGTCCAATCAATGGCACGAGATATATACCTCGGTTGCATTGATCTATAAAGGCGAAAAATACCAAACAACCTCGGTTAGCCGAGTCAAATTTCGTGAGCTATCGGTTGCAGAAATCAAAGATTACTGGGCAACAGGTGAGCCACAAGATAAAGCAGGCGCGTATGCTGTTCAAGGCTTGGCGGCTGTCTTTATCGAACGTATTGAAGGTTCCTATTCTGGTATTATGGGATTGCCGCTGTTTGAAACCGCACAGCTGATGCAACAAGCAGGCTACAAATATAATTAAACAATAAATTTAGGTGGTGAGTTGTGAGTGCAGAGATACTAATAAATGTCACCCCGCAAGAGTGTCGGGTCGCGATTACTGAAAATGGTGCTCTAGAAGAAGTGCTGGTGGAGCGCAATGCTCACCAAGGCATCGTTGGAAATATTTATAAAGGGCGTGTCAGCCGTGTGTTACCCGGTATGGAAGCGGCGTTTATTGATATTGGCCAAGAAAAAGCCGCGTTCCTTCATGCGTCCGATTTATCGGTGAAAAAGAAGGGTGATTTCATGGGTGACTCTTTAAGCAAAGAAGATCAGCCGCAGCCCAAAATAAACCAAGTACTTCACGAAGGCAGTCAAGTGATTGTGCAGGTGGTGAAAGACCCTCTCGGTACTAAAGGTGCTCGCTTAACGACTTATGTCACCATTCCTTCGCGCTACTTAGTGCTCATGCCTGATACGCCAACCATTGGTGTGTCGAGCAAAATTGAGACTGAAGAAGAGCGTCAACGTCTTAAAGCATTGGTTGCAACGATTCGCGAAGAAGAAAAGTACGACTTTGGTTTTATCATTCGTACTGTAGCGGAAGGCGTGTCAGACGAAGCGATTCGTTCGGATATGCGCTTCTTAAACAGGGTCTGGACGAAAGTCACGGAGCGTTCAACGCGCTCTAAGAAAGTCGCACAGCTTTATTCTGATTTGCCGTTAGCCAAGCGTATTTTGCGCGATGCGGTGAATGATGAGATCGGTAAGATTTTAGTAGACTCACGTGAGACTGCCCAAAGCTTAAATGAGTTCTGTGAGACGTATATTCCTGAGCTAGAAGGCAAGATTGGTCATTACCCTGGTGAGCGTCCTATTTTTGATTTGTACGGGGTTGAGGATGATATTCAAAAAGCCTTGAAGCGTAAGGTGCAGCTTAAATCGGGCGGCTACTTGATCATTGATCAAACAGAAGCGATGACCACGATTGATGTGAATACGGGTGGGTATGTTGGTAATCGCAATCTTGAAGAAACTATATTTAAGACTAACTTAGAAGCTGCGCAGGGTATTGCTAAGCAAGTCCGCCTGCGTAATCTGGGCGGCATCATTATCCTCGATTTTATCGACATGCAGACCGAAGCACATAAAAAGCAGGTGATCATCTCACTTGAGCGCGCACTGGAGCATGATACGGCTAAGACAGCGGTAAGTGGCGTGTCGTCATTGGGCTTGGTTGAAATGACGCGTAAGCGAACGCGTGAGAGCTTGCTGCAAGTTTTGTGTGAGCCGTGTGTTGTATGTAACGGTCGTGGTTTTGTTAAAACGGCAGTCACTGTCTGCTATGAGATTTTCCGTGAGATATCGCGTGAAGCACGTCAATTTGATGCAAAAGAATTGTTGGTACTTGCATCGTTAGACGTTGTAGATCTACTGTTGGACGAAGAGTCAGACAGTTTGGCAGAGCTGCAAGAGTTCATCGGTACGCCGATACGCTTCCAAGTTGAAGCGTTGTACACCCAAGAGCAGTTTGATGTTGTGATACTTTAGTCCCATAGTCTAAATAATAACTAACGTAATGTGCCGTGGCACGATAGGCAAAATAATATGAATCTAATGGATGTTGCCGAAGCAACTTTATTGACCCCGTATGACTTAGACACCAATAAGCTAGATCGAGTATTTGATGCGCTAGTTGGGCCTAGCACAGACTTGGCCGACCTTTATTTTCAATCCAAACGCTCGGAAGGGTGGAATTTGGAAGATGGCATTATTAAATCGGGTTCGTACAGCATTAGCCAAGGGGTGGGTGTGCGTGCGGTCAGCGGCGAAAAAAGTGGTTTTGCCTATTCTGATGATATCGGCCTTGATGCGTTATTGGCGTCTGCAAAGTCAGCCTCTGCAATTAGTAAAGCGGGTCAAAATGGTCGTGTTAATGCGTGGAAGCGCCAGTCTGCTTTTGACGCACGCTATACCGCTCACAGCCCGTTAGATAGTCTTACAGAAGTTGAGAAAATAGAGCTACTGCGTCTAGCGGATACCACTGCTCGTGCGGCTAGTCCGTATGTTGAGCAGGTGATGGCTAATATTGTGGCGACTCATGAAGTTGTGTTAGTGGCTGATCATAATGGTCATTTAAGTGCTGACGTGCGTCCATTGGTACGCATGGGTGTGACGGTCATTATTGAAAAAGATGGCAAGCGTGAAAGTGCCGGTTCAGGTGGTGGTGGTCGTTTTGGTTTGGACTATTTCACTCAAGCAGACCGTGTGAAAGGCTACGTGGACGAAGCAGTTAGACAAGCATTGATGAAATTAGAAGCTGTGGATGCGCCAATGGGCGAGCAAACAGTTGTCCTCGGTAATGGTTGGCCGGGTGTGTTGCTACATGAAGCCGTAGGGCATGGTTTAGAAGGTGACTTTAACCGTAAGGGTACTTCAGCATTTAGTGGGCGTATTGGTGAACAGGTAGCGTCTAAAGGCGTAACTGTTGTTGATAACGGCACTATGCAAGATCGTCGTGGCTCGTTAACGGTGGATGATGAAGGTGTGCAAACACAGTGCACGACATTGATCGAAGACGGCATCCTGAAGGGCTACATGCAGGATAAAATGAATGCAGGCCTGATGGGCGTAGCGTCTACAGGTAATGGTCGTCGTGAGTCTTACGATAGCTTGCCAATGCCTCGTATGACCAATACCTACATGCTTGCAGGTGAGCGTGACCCTCAAGAGATTATTGAGTCGGTTGAAAATGGTTTGTATGCGGTCAATTTTGGCGGCGGACAGGTTGATATTACTTCGGGCAAGTTCGTATTTGCAGCTTCAGAAGCTTACCTGATTGAAAACGGCAAGGTGACTCGTCCAGTTAAAGGCGCAACGTTGATTGGAAATGGCCCTGAAATAATGAACCGCATTAGCATGATTGGTAATGACCTTGAGTTAGATCCAGGTGTTGGTGTGTGTGGTAAAAGCGGGCAAAGCGTACCAGTAGGAGTAGGTCAGCCTACTTTGAAAATTGATGGAATGACAGTTGGCGGGACGGCAGGATAATGAAAACAATGGACTCTCAAAAACAGCGTTTACTCGACTTATCAAAGCAAGCTCTCGATGAAGCTAAAAAATTGGGCGCGAGTGATGCAGCCGTGGGCATTAGCACAGGTGATGGTTTATCTGTCGATGTACGCATGGCTGAAATTGATAAATTAGAATATTACCGCGACCAAGGTTTAGGGGTGACTGTGTACTTCGGTCAGCGCCAAGGTGCATCAAGTACCAGTGATTTGTCGGAAGGTGCTATTCGCGATGCGGTTAAAGCAGCTTGTAATATCGCTAAATACACCTCTGAAGATGACTGCTTAGGACTTGCGGATGCTGACCTAATGGCAACCGATATTCCAGACTTTGACTTGTATCACCCTTGGGACTTGACCGCTGAGCAAGCGATCGAACAAGCGATTGCCTGTGAGAATAGTGCGCGTGAGTTTGATCCGCGTATTACTAATTCAGATGGTGCCAGTGTTTCGACTTACAGCGGTATTAGTTCGTATGCAAATACTAATGGCTTTGCGGACGTTAGAGCGAGTAGCTCACACTCACTGAGTTGTTCTGTGATCGCTAACGAAGCTGATGGTGGCGGTATGCAGCGTGATCATTGGTACACCAGTTCACGTTTTTCTGATCAGTTAGATAGTGCAGCGTCAGTGGGTCGAAGAGCGGCTGAAGAAACACTTTCTCGCTTGGGTGCTCGTAAATTAACGAGTCGTCAGGCACCTGTTTTATATATGCCTCAATATGCGAGTGGCTTGCTGGGGCACTTTACCTCAGCGATTAGCGGTGGCTCTTTGTACCGCAAAGCCAGCTTTCTGGTTGATAGTATTGATACTAAGGTATTTCCTGATTTTGTTAATTTGTATGAACGTCCTTACATTTATCAAGGAAATAGTAGTTCTGCTTATGACGCTGAAGGCGTTGCAACACAGGACCGTGATTTTGTTAAAGATGGGATCGTTCAATCATATATTTTAGGCAGTTATTCTGCGCGTAAGCTAGGCTTAAAAACGACTGGAAACTCGGGTGGTTTGCGTAATTTTACGGCTGATTCTACTGGGCAGAACTTTGATGAAATGCTCAAACTAATGGATACAGGTTTATTGGTTACTGGCTTAATTGGTAGTGGAATTAACGGTATCACGGGTGACTATTCACGTGGCGCAGTTGGCTTCTGGGTTGAGGGGGGCGTTATTCAGTACCCTGTGGAAGAGATTACTATAGCGGGTAACTTGAAGGACATGTTTAGCAATATTGCAGCGATTGGTAATGACCGTGATGAGCGACTTTCAACGCGGACTGGCTCTATATTAGTTGAGCAAATGATGATCTCAGGAGAGTAGTGCTATTTCAGCCTCCTTGGCGTATTATAAATGAGGGCATTTATAATAAATCTAAGCGCGTGAGGGGTTGGATTGGAAAAAATCTGGCTAAACCAATATCAAGAAGGCGTTCCTGCGGTCATTGACCTTCGGGAATTTTCTTCGCTTGCAGATATGTTCCGCCGTAGTGTGGAGCGTAATGCAGACAAAACTGCTTTTATTAGCTTTGATAAAAGTATGAGCTACCGACGGCTTGATGTTTTGAGTCGTCGGTTTGCTAGCTACCTCGTCAATCAATTGGATTTGAACCAAGGCGACCGTATTGCCTTAATGATTCCAAATCTAATGCAGTACCCAGTTGCATTTTACGCTGCTTGTCGTGCCGGAATCGTTGTCGTTAATATTGACCCGCTGTGTACCCAATCTGAGTTGCGCTATCAATTAAAAGACTCAGGATGCCGCGCAGTTGTTTTACTTGAAGACTGTGCTAGAAGGTTGTCGCGTATCATCGCAGAGACCGATGTTGAGTCCGTTATTGTTACTCAAGTGGCAGACCTGCTAGGGCCTGTAAAGCGATTAACAATGAACAGTTATCACAAGTGGATAGCGGGCCGTGTTCCCATCTACCATTTACCTAATAGTGTCTCATTTAGTCAGGCACTGCGTTCATCTGTTTCAATCTACGCTGACCCTATAATCAATGCGCATGACCTTGCGTTATTGCAGTACACCAGTGGCACCGAAGGTGTTCCAAAAGGGGTCATGCTTAGTCATCAAAATCTCTATGCCAATGTATTACAAGCGAGCGCATGGACGTCGACAGTTGTCTCATTACAGGGAACTGCATTGGCTGTAATGCCATTTAGTCATATCTTTGGTTTTACTGCGAATTTCCTTTTTCCGATCAGGCAGGGTGCTTGTAGTTTACTGGTTGCAGACGCTAGAGACTGTGAGTCCATCGTCAAAATCATGGAGAAAAACGCCTGCTCAAGTCTTGTGGGTGTGAGTACTTTATTTAATAAACTCTTAGAGGCCAAAGGCTTTGAAGATTTGGACTTTAGCGAGTTAAAAATATGTCTTTCTGGTGGTATGCCGATACATAAAGCAGTGGCACGAAACTGGTCACAGGTAACCGGTTGTGAAATTACAGAATGTTACGGAATGACTGAGACGTCACCTGCAATTACAGCGAACCCACTTAGTTTATTAAAGTATAGCGGTTACCTTGGCGTTCCATTGCCTTCAACCGAAATATCTATTCGAGATATGCGAGGTAACGAGTTAAACCAAGGTGCTGAGGGCGAGCTTTGGGCCAGGGGTCCGCAGGTCATGCTGGGTTACTGGAAGCAGCCACAAGCAACTTATGGTGCGTTGTGTAAGGATGGTTGGTTTAGAACGGGTGATGTTGCGATGGTATCCGAAACCGGTATGGTCAAAGTAATTGATCGCCTACGGGATATTGTTAATGTGTCAGGCTTTGTTGTCTATCCCAGTGAGGTAGAGAAGCTAATGCTTACTCATGAGAGTGTGGAAGATGTTGCAGCGGTTGGTCTGCCAGATGATCGTTCTGGCGAAGTTGTTAAGCTCTTTGTTGTGGGAAAAGATGGCTTTGATGATACTGAGGCGCTACACGCATTTTGTAAAATAAAATTGAGTGGTTATAAGCGCCCCAAAGAGATTGAATTTGTTGAAAAGATACCACGTTTCAAGTCGGGCCGATTATTGCGCCGCGAGTTGAGAAAACCCAGCAGCACTTAATACCGGTGTTTGACTGCTTGTTTCGTTGCTTTTCGTTTCAGCATAATAAGCCTGCTTAAACGATGTCATGTCATAGTCTTTAATCAATCGACTTAATTTATTAGGTACGCCTTTGCGTCCTACAAACTGAGTGATTAGCCATTTAGCGGGTACTTTCCCGTATTCTTTTTTTACAAACTCCAGTTCATCAGCATCCACTTCATAAGGATGCATATAAAATACAGAAGAGTCTGGTAGTGGCTTACTTAAAAAGCGAGTCATTTGGTAAGGCGAAAGTCTGAAATATCCACCACCAAAGTAGGGCAGTTTGTAACTGCCAGCAGTGATGTAGCTTAAGTAGTGCTCGTCTATTTCGTAGTCTTTGAAGATACTTAAATCGTACTTTTTTTCTATACCGTACTTGATCACCTTCATCGGGAATAGCGAAGAGTCATAACGAATACCATTAGTCGCTAACGCTTCGCAGAACTCAGGGAAAAGGTGTTCGCGAATGGAGAAGTTGGGCGCACGAAAGCCAATGACTTTTTGGCCGCCTGCATCTTCAAGCAGTTTGACGGACTTGCTGATATCTTCCAGCATTTCCTTACTACTCATGCTGTAGATATTTTGATGTGAGTAGCCGTGAGAGGCGACTTCGTGGCCTTCTTCGGTCATACGTTGAATGAGTTGTGGGAACTTTTCAGCAACATTACCTAAGGTGAAGAATGTCGCTTTGGTATTATTCTCAGACAGGATGTCCATCACTTTGTGAGTGCTATGTAATACGCGCTCAGTGACAGGGTGATTTCGATTTAGAACAGACTGTGACCAGTCTTCAACATCAACTGTAAAAATCATTTTCAGCTCATTATTGTTAGATTTATAAGACAAGAATGCCGTCAGTCGGTTATAAAGTCTTGTAAAATGAGGACTAACGGGAGGCGATCAGATAAATGGTTAGGCTTGATGTGGACTATTTTAACACTTCCGTTATTTTATAAGTTCGGGTATTATTCTCCGCCTGAATCGGGGCGTAGCGCAGCCTGGTAGCGCACCACACTGGGGGTGTGGTGGTCGCAGGTTCGAATCCTGCCGTCCCGACCAGTATCCTTTCTTAAGTTAGCTTTCTTTTAGCTAAATAATACGCCATCATCGATAACCCAATCGGTGCTCTACAGCGAATGCCGATAGCAACGCTGAGTATCCTCATGACAAAAGCAACACTAATCCGCCGCACAATCCCGACTGATCTTCCTGAGTTAAGTAATTGCTCCGCGTTGTTACAACGTATAGTCGCAAGTCGTGGTGTGGTAGATGATGAGGCGCTCTCAACAGAGCTTAAACAGCTTCACCCGATTGGAAGCTTGTTAGGTATAACCGATGCCACCGATCGTCTGTCAGAGGCTTTAAAGCAGCAAGAGCGCATACTCATCGTTGGTGACTTTGATGCAGACGGTGCAACCGCTACATCTCTCATCGTTAGAGCGTTACGAGGTTTTGGTTTTCAGCATGTTGAATATATTGTACCTAATCGATTTGAATACGGTTACGGTCTCACGCCAGAAATCATTGATGTCGCAAGTCCTCATAACCCACAATTAATTATTACGGTCGATAATGGTATTTCCAGTGTTGAAGGCGTGGATTATGCCGCGTCACTGGGCATCGACGTCATTATTACCGATCATCATTTGCCGGGTCGTACTGCACCTGCTGCAGTAGCGATTGTTAACCCAAATCAGCACGGTGATGACTTTGCATCAAAGAACCTAGCGGGTGTAGGTGTTGTTTTTTACCTAATGCTAGCGTTCAAACAGGTGTTATCTAAAACGAGTTATTTTGCTGATTCAGGCGTTACGCCACCCAATATTGTTCAGTGGTTAGACCTCGTTGCGCTCGGCACTGTTGCTGATGTCGTACCATTGGATACCAATAATCGTATTTTGGTGGAGCAGGGCTTGCGACGTATTCGCAGTGGTCATTGTAGCCAGGGCGTATTGGCGCTACTAAGAATAGGTAAAAAGAACCCTCAACAAGTCACGAGTCAAGATCTTGGTTTTGTGTGTGGGCCACGATTAAATGCAGCTGGGCGCTTAGATGACATGTCACTCGGTATAGAGTGCTTGCTAACAGAGTCCGCTGATACAGCGATGGACTTAGCGGCTGAGCTTGATGAAATGAATCGTACGCGTCGTGAGTTAGAGTCGGGTATGAAGGAAGATGCGTTAAAGCAGCTAGATACGATTGATTTAGATCGTGATCAACTACCTCCCATTATTTGTTTGTTTCATGAAGAGTGGCATCAAGGTGTTGTCGGGATTATTGCAGCGCGTATTCGTGAACGTTATTTCCGTCCTTGTATTATTTTTGCACCGGGTACGACAGGTGAAATCAAAGGTTCTGGGCGCTCTATTCCCGGTATTCACATGCGCGACGTCATTGATCGGGTTGCAACCAAGCATACTGGTTTAGTTGAAAAGTTTGGTGGGCATGCAATGGCGGCCGGATTGAGCCTCAAGAATAATGACTTTGCTGAGTTTAAGGATGCAGTAGAGGCGATCGTCACTGAGCACACCGAACCAGAAGTGTTCCAAGAAGAAGTTCTGAGTGACGGCAGTCTAGAGACTGAAAATTATAGTTTAAGTACTGCTGAAGAGTTGGCTCAACGCATCCCGTGGGGACAAGGTTTTCCCGCACCAGTGTTTGACGATGTGTTTGAGATTGTAGAGCGAAGGGTGTTAAAGATGGTACATCTTAAGCTTATGCTTCGAGCGAAAGGTCACTCTGCGTTATTGCCTGCGATTGTATTTAACGTTGACCCTGAGGCGTGGCCTCAAGTGGGAGATAAAGCGCATCTGCTCTATCAGTTGGCAGTGAATGAATACAATGGCCAGCGATCGCTACAACTAATGGTGCAGCGACTGCTGGACTAAGTATTTCTTAATGACTACTAGCAGTTACTGAGATTTAGTCGCTGTTAGTACACCGCTACGACCAAGGGTATAAATAACGCCATCGCTATTAAGTGGAGGCGTATTGTAACCTGCAGGGTCACCTGAAATGCGGCTAGTAATTTTACCTTTCGGTGTCGCAATCCAGTGTATATTTCCTTGCTTATCTGCCACAACAATATGACTACCGTCTTGTGTCAGTGTCGGTGCTGTTGGTTGGCGGTTTTCAAGAGCATCTTGTTTCCACATTTGCTGTCCATTTTTTGGATTCAGCTTCCAAACATTACCGTTGTCATCGGTACTGTAAACACCACCAGCATTAGCCTCTGCACCCGTAAATGATGAGAATGCTCTCGTCCAGCCAACCGTACCTTCACCAATGTTAGCGCCAACAATACGTCCGTTGCCGTTACTTGTGAATAATGCGGTACCCAATGACTTTAGACGACCATCAATATCAGCAAGCTTGTCTACTTCAGAGCCGCTTTTTTGTGTTGATAATTTGATTTCCCACACTGGTTGACCTGTTTTAAGGCCGTAAGCCGCAACTACGCCGTTATCAAAACCAGCAATGACGCCATTACTAACAACTAAAGGAACACTTGCGCCATAGAGTGAAAGTTCAGGTGTGCGCTGAACACGTTGCCACAGGATCTCACCATTCTTGCTGTTGAGGCCGTGAAGCTTGCCATCAATAGTACGAACAACCACCACGCCTAATGACGCTTTTGATACTGCTAAAACTTCTGTTTCAACGTTGCTAATCCACTTGATAGCACCAGTAGTTGCATCTAACGCAACTGCTTTACCGCTATTAGTACCTGCGAATACAAAGCCTTCGCCACCGTTTACACCACCGGTGATGTGTTCTCCAAGAGACTGTTTCCATAGCGATTTACCGCTATTTTTGTCCCAAGCAGAAACACCACTACCAGCTGCCGCATACACCGCGATGTTATTGGCGTATGGGTGAATCTTTACGTGGCTTAAAGCGGTGCCAGTATTAACCTGCCACAACTTACTTGCTGTGGCAGTACTAGTAATCTTCTCAAGTGGTTTTAGCACGGGAGCAACATAAGATGCTTTTTGTTGCCCGCCTAATAGTTGACTACCCGGAAAGGATTGACCGCTGCAGGCGGAAATTCCAATACTTGCCGATAAAACCAAAATACTGTTTAAGACATGGGGGGGTAGTCTTTTATTCACGTGGTTACGCTCCTTTACCAAGGTTATCACGCTTCATTTGCAAGTACTGAACCGAAGTTCCGTCAGCGCTTGAGATGGCTTTGTCATAAGCCGTGCGTGCTTTGTCTAAATCCTTTTTAGCAACAAATAAGTCGCCTTTGATCTCTTCTACTAAAGAAGTGTAAGCCACGGCTAGACCCGTATCCAGCAAAGATTCTGCTTCGCTTAATTTTCCTTCAGCGATATAGACACGTGCTAATCGAAGTGTCGCAATGTCCGCTACATTCTTGTCTTTTGCATCTAATGCTACCTTCAAAGAAGCAATAGTTGCCGCAGGATCAGTCTGACTAGTCTCAGCAGCTGACGCTAGCGCAGCAAGTGCTGCATAAGGTGTAGAGCTATATTCTGATGTTACAAAGTTCAATGCTTTAACTTTATCAGTTGTTGCAATCGTTGCTTTTTGAAATAGAGCTGAGGCCGTTTCAGCTTGGTCTAAGTTGTATTGCTTCCATTGTTGAAAACCAAATACACCTGCTACAGCAACAGCAACACCTACTGCAACTGAGGTACCATTTTCACGCCACCAAGCTTTGAGTTCTTCCGAACGCTCGTCATCAGTCTTTAATTCATCAGCCATTATTATTCTCCGTCAAAATCTATAGTTGCTAGGTGTGAAGCTAAGTCATCAAATGAGACTTGGCTTTGCTCGCTTTTAAGGCGTAGCGGTTTCAAGCTTACGACTTTTTCAGTCAGCTCGTTATCACCTAAAATAATTGCGTAAGTAGCACCAGACTTATCAGCACGTTTCATTTGTGCTTTAAAGCTGCCACCACCACAGTTGTTTGTTATGCGTAAGTTAGGAAGTGCATCACGTAAATTTTCTGTGATCTTCAGTCCTGCCTTTTCAGCATCAGAGCCTTGCGTGACCACATAAATATTGGGTGCAAAGTCAGGTGTTTCAATACCTTGCTCCTCTAGTAATAGCAGGATGCGCTCTAAGCCCATTGCAAACCCAAGGCCTGTGTTTGGCTTGCCGCCCAATTGTTCAACTAAGCCATCGTAACGACCACCGGCACAAATAGTACCTTGTGTGCCAAGCTCAGTAGTTACCCACTCAAATACGCTGCGACAATAATAGTCTAAGCCACGAACTAGGCGAGGGTTAACGACATAGTCGATCTCCATCTCTTCTAGTAATTCTTTTAAGCGATCAAAGTGAATTTGTGATTCTTCATCCAAGTGATTTAGAAGCTGTGGTGCTGCTTCGATCATTTCCTGCATCGCTGGATTTTTACTATCTAGTACACGCAGAGGATTAGTTTTCATGCGACGCTTAGAGTCTTCATCAAGCAGCGCTTCATGCTGCTCAAAGTAGGCAACTAGTACGTCACGATATTTTGCGCGTGCTTCACTGCTACCCAATGAGTTGATTTGTAGTTCAACGTTCTTGAGACCTAGTCGCTTCCAAAGACGCGCAGAGATTGCAATAACTTCAGCATCAATGTCTGGACCTGCGATACCAAAAGTCTCGATACCTGCCTGATAAAACTGGCGGTAACGACCTTTTTGAGGGCGCTCGTGGCGGAACATTGGACCGATGTACCAAATTCGTTGTTGCTGGTTATACATGAGTCCGTGCTGGATACCTGCACGGACGCAACTAGCAGTACACTCAGGACGCAGCGTTAGGCTATCGCCATTTCGGTCGTCAAATGTGTACATTTCCTTTTCAACAATATCTGTAACTTCACCAATTGAACGACAGAATAGATCTGTTGACTCAAGTACAGGCGTACGAAGTTCACGATAACCGTATTGTGTAAAAAGTTCACGAATGGTGTTTTCGAGATGCAGCCATGAAGCTGACTGATCCGGCAGGATGTCGTGCATCCCGCGGATCGATTGAATGACTTTAGCCATAGTTAATATAAGTTTCTGCGTTATTCGATTGTAAAGTTAGCAACACTGCCGCGGATAAAAGGTGTCATATCAAACGGTTTTCCATCAACGGTTAGCTCAAGACCTTGTGCGTTACCAACACGAATAACCATTGGGCGAGCAAGTGTGAGTTCTTTGCTTTCACCTTTTTGAGAAAGGGCTTCAAAGAGCTTTTTCTTATCATTGTCACGAATACGCATCCAAACTTCATCATTAAAGGTTAGTTTTAGTACGCTGCTGCCTTCTGGCGTTGCTGTCGTGCCTTCTGCTGTTTCATCAGTCGCTTTTGCATCAGCTACTACTTGTTCTGTCGCTGCCGTAGCGTCTGTACTAGCAACTGTTGCATCTGCCGTAGCAGGTGTGTCTGCTGATACTGGAGCATCTCCAACGCCAGGGAAGCTAACGTTGCCATCAGTGCCTACAACTGCTTGGCCAGTACCAGTACTGTTCGTTGCATCAAGTGCTGAGCCACCGATAGGTAGTGGTGCTGGAATATTGCCAGTCAATAGAGGGTTGTCGCTCTGGTTTGTCAGGGTGAACCCTGGGTCAGATTGATCCGAAAACGAACTCCACGTATTGCCAGCCCATTCTCTAACGCTAGGTATCATGCTTAATATAGCAAGCAAACCAACTAACAGAATAAGCAACGCAAGCTTCAACATCCCCGAGCTCATGCCACGCTTTTTATTTCTAGTCGCAGGAGGGGTGTTGAAGTGGTAGTCCAGTTCGTTCGGCTTAGCACCACGTAACTTTTCGTAAGCGTTGATCATATCGGTAGGATCAACCTCTGTGTACTTTGCAAAACTGCGTATGTAGCCACGCACATACGGAGGCTCAGGCAACCCATCAAGGTTTTCAGCTTCGATAGCCGTAATGATTTTTGGCGATAGGCATAACGCTTCAGCAACCTGATTTACGTTTAAACCGTGCTCTTCCCTGTGGCGACGAAAGATAGAGGATAAATCACCCGGTAGTACGTCAGTTGCTACAGGTAACTCGTTTGTTTGCTCTGTTGCCATGAATGCCTAATTCCGTTTTATGTTGCTTCGCTATCAAGTGATGGAAGCTACTTACCAGTCTTTATTTACTTCTTCGATAATTTACTGCTGCATTGGTTAACAGCGCTTAAATCACCTAGTTGTGTATTTATTTTTTCGCACAGCAGTACTGTTTCAGGTACTACGTGGTTGTTCTCGTTGTAGCGCTGAAGGAAAGCTTGAGCTAGCGAGTAATCACCTTGCTCATATTTTAACTTTGCCATCTGAAATAGTGCGGATCCGAAGGTCGGTTTTCTTTCGAGTGATTTTCGGAAATATGCTTCAGCTTTTACAGTGTCCCCCGACTTTTTCGCGCAAATTCCAGCGTTAGTGTATGCGAATTCAGGCGTAGTATAAAGCGGATCATTAATTGCAGCTAAAAATTGTTTTGAAGCAGCTTGATAGTCGCCGTTTCTGCACAGGTGAGAGCCATAATTATTCAATAAGTGAGGATCTTTTGGTGAAAGGCGAATTGCGCGACGAAAATATTTGTCAGCTTCTTGGTTTTTACCAAGGCGCTGCTGCAATAACGCAAAGTAGTGGTGCACTTCACCAGAGTTAGGGTCTTGATCGAGTGCTTTCTTTAGTTTTTCGTTAGCTAGGTTAAGGCGGCCTGTTCGAGTGTACTCAGCACCAAGTCTTGCGTTGTAGCCAGCCGCTTCTGCTTTTTTAGGAGCAGGGCGGCTTTCATTGCTGCTACACCCTACGAGAGTAGCAAGGCATAAGATAAGTACGGTAAATGATTTTATTGTTATTATTTTTGTGTTCATTTTTCTAGGTGATTCCTTTTTCCAGCTTGGCAAAGTGGATAGTGCGTCGACTGCGGTCTTGAACTTCACCAGCAAGTTGTCCGCAAGCCGCATCAATATCTTCACCCCGTGTTTTACGGGTCATGACGACCATGCCAGCATTCGCTAAAATATCATAGAACCTGTGAATCCTATTATTCGACGAACGCTTGTAGCGTGTGTCTGGGAATGGATTAAATGGTATCAGGTTGACTTTAACTGAGAGTCCTTTCAGAACGTGTGCCAGCTCACGAGCATGCTCGTCAGTGTCATTCACGCCGTCTAGCATTACATATTCCATTGTAATGTGTTCACGTGCTGCTTTGCCTTCTAAGAAACGATGGCAAGCGGCGAGTAATTCTTTAATTGGGTATTTCTTGTTGACAGGGACTAGTTGGTCTCTGAGAGCATCATTGGGTGCGTGCAAAGAAACAGCCAGCGAAACATCGATACGATCACGAAGGCGGTCTAATGCAGGAATGACACCTGAGGTACTTAATGTCACGCGGCGCTTACTTAGGCCGTATGCATTGTCATCAAGCATTAAGGACATTGCATCAACAACGTTTTCGAAGTTAAGCAGTGGTTCGCCCATGCCCATCATTACTACGTTAGTAACAGCGCGGCTTGAGTTCGGGTCAGGTTGGAGGGCTTTTCTAGCAATCCAAAGTTGGCCAATGATTTCAGAAACGGTTAGGTTTCTGCTAAAGCCTTGTCTTGCGGTAGAGCAGAACGTGCAGTCGAGTGCGCAGCCTACTTGTGAGGATATGCACAGTGTTCCGCGTTCAGCTTCTGGTATATAGACTGTTTCAATACAGTTGCCGTCATGTAGACGCAGTACCCATTTGTGGGTGCCGTCTTCAGAGGCTTGATCTAATATCACTTCAGGCAGGCGGATCTCAGCCACTTCGGCAAGATCCGCTCGCATGGTTTTACTAATGTTTGTCATCTGATCAAGGTCATCAGCGAGATGCTGATGTAACCACTTGATCAGTTGCGTGGCACGAAATGGCTTCTCTCCACGTTCAATTAGGAAAGCTTTCATTTTGTCACTACTCAGATCGAGTAGATTCGTTTTCTTCGTACCAGCTTGACTCATTACTTAAACCTTAATCTTAACGTAGACGAGGGCAAAGCTCTTCTTTTGCAAAGAAGTACTCAGTCTCGATATTAGCATTTTCTAGACTGTCAGAACCATGAACAGCGTTCTCATCAATGCTTTGAGCGAAATCAGCGCGGATAGTTCCAGCGTCTGCTTCTGATGGGTTAGTTGCGCCCATTAGTTCACGGTTCTTAAGAACAGCGTTCTCGCCTTCTAGAACTTGAATCATAACAGGACCAGAAGTCATGAAAGAAACTAAGTCGTTGAAGAAAGGACGCTCTTTATGTACTGCGTAGAAACCTTCAGCATCAGCTTGGCTAAGCTGCTTCATTTTAGAAGCTACAACCGTTAGGCCTGCCTTTTCAAAGCGAGAGTAGATTTCGCCGATAACATTTTTAGCAACTGCATCAGGCTTAATGATTGAGATTGTGCGTTCGATAGCCATGAAAGACTCCAAATTATAGTGTTAAATTCCAAATACTTCGATGCCCATAGGGGGCAATTCGGGCGCCATTGTACTGTTCGTCGCATGGGGCGTAAACAGAATAATGAGTTACTTTCAATGTTTTACCGGATGTTTACGGTAATTCTAGCCCAAATGATCTTAGTATCCCGCAGAGTCGTATTAATGGTAGCCCAATTAATGCAGAAGGGTCGTCTCCTTCCATACTTTTAAATAAAGTGACACCCAATCCTTCTGATTTGAAGCTTCCTGCACAGTTATAAGGTGTTTCTAGTCGTAAGTATCGATCTATCTCCTCTAATGTTAGTTCTCTAAAGTGTACATAATAAGGAACAAGGGCGAGTTCGTAGTTGCCAGTCTTACTATCGAGTACGCATAAGCCTGTCAAAAAGCTGACTTGTTGTCCTGAGCTTTCTAATAATTGTTTAACGGCAGCATCGTGGTGTCCGGGCTTTCCATGTATGTTGCTATTTAATACGCTGCATTGATCTGAGGCGATGATTAGGCTGTCCTGGTGTCTAGACGCAACTTTGCGAGCCTTCTCTAAGGAAAGTCTCCTTACAAAGTCTTCTGGTGATTCATCTAAAAGTAGGCTTTCATTAATATCGGGAGAATCAGTAATAAAGGTAAGGTGGAGGCGTTCTAGTAGTTCTTTACGAAAACTAGAGCTAGATGCGAGTACTAAAGATTGCTTAGACATAATAATTTGGTGTTGATGGGCTTTCTGGAGTCATATTATAGGTGTGCTTATGACTAACGATTTGACCGAGTATGCATATAAAAGGCTAATAAAACCCTTTCTTAGTGAAAAGTAACGAAAAATACTTTACATGCCTAGGTAGAAATTCTTATAATCCCGCGCCTATGTCAACTAGGTTACCAATAGAAGTTAATCCATTCCGTCTTATCGAGCAGCGGCGCGAGCTCGACGGCGAATTTCCGATTAATCGCTTCTCACGAATCGCAGATCTATTAGCGGATAACGAAGGTGTTATCGAAGCTACGTTATCTTTTGGAAAAAATGAATTAAACTTACCCTCCATACATGGACACTTAACAGGGCAGTTACAACTGATCTGTCAGCGTTGCATGAAGTCGTGTATTTACATTATCGATCATCCAATTGATCTGGTAATGGTAACAAGTGATGAGGCGGCTGAGCGACTACAAGGTAGTCACGAAACCTATCTAGTTGAAGAAGGGCGGATTTTCCTTCAAGATTTTGTCGAAGATGAGATTTTGTTAAATATTCCGCAGATGGTAATGCATGATCAATGTGACCCTGCGCGACCATTGATAGAGGCATTACCAGAGACCGTATCGCAAACACTGGATGATGAGAAAGAAAATCCTTTTGCAGTGTTGCAAAATCTTAAGAAACCAGGCAATTTAAATTAACGTACTTCACAGTCGTTTGCCTACTTGGAGCTAGAACCATGGCAGTACAGAAAAGTAAAAAAACACGTTCAAGACGTGGTATGCGTCGTTCACACGATTCTTTGACACCAGCAACATTGTCTGTTGATCCAGTATCAGGTGAAACTCACCTACGTCACCACATGACTCCAGACGGTTTCTACCGTGGTCGTCAGATCATCGCTCCTAAAGTAGTAGCTGAAGATCTAGACGAAGGCGAAGAGTAAGCGATAATTCGCTCTCTAACAAAGATCTTTAGAATCGCGGGCTTGTCCCGCGATTTTTCGTATTGCACACTAAAAAACATTGGAAGTCAGACATGAGCTCGCACTACCGTATATCCTTGGATGCCATGGGTGGCGATCATGGTCTTTCAGTAACTGTTCCTGCTGCTTTGGAATCCCTAAAGAAGTACGATGATATTTCTCTTATTCTCGTTGGCGATGAGGCTCAAATTACCGAGCATCTTACGCAACACAGCGCAGCTGATAATCCTCGCATTACTGTTCGCCATGCTTCACAAACCGTTGGAATGGATGAGCCACCCGCATTAGCGTTGCGTGGAAAAAAAGACTCTTCTATGCGTATAGCAATTAACCTTGTTAAAGAGGGTGAGGCAGACGCAGTTGTGAGTGCCGGTAATACTGGGGCTTTAATGGCTACAGCACGGTTCGTTTTACGCACACTACCAGGTATTGATCGTCCTGCTATCTGTAGTCAAATTCCGTCAAATAACGGGCATACACATATGCTTGATTTGGGCGCTAACATTGACTCGACGGCTGAACATTTATATCAGTTTGCGGTAATGGGTTCAGAGTTAACACGTGCTATCGATGGTATTGAAGAGCCTACTGTCGGCTTACTTAATATTGGTCAGGAAGACATAAAAGGAAACGAGCAGGTTAAATCTGCAAATCGTTTGCTGAAAGCAGGTCACCTGAACTATATTGGTTACGTCGAAGGCGACGATATTTTCTCCGATCACGTTGATGTTGTTGTCTGTGATGGTTTCGTTGGTAATGTTTCGCTTAAAACTATAGAAGGTTTAGCAAAAATGTTATCTAACGAGCTTAAGAAGCACTTCACGAAAAACCTGTTAACTAAGTTAATGGCTTTGGTCGCGATGCCTGTTCTAAAAGCACTGAGTAAACAGTTTGATCCTAGAAGCTACAACGGCGCAAGTTTTCTGGGTCTACAGGGGATCGTGGTTAAAAGCCATGGTGGGGCAGACAGCTTTTCACTAGCAAACGCAATCAGTGTTGCTCGAAAAGAAGTGATCGCAGAAGTACCACAAAAAATTCGTCATCGCTTGCAAGCGCTAGTCGATGATGAGCAACAAGCAAAAGCATCATAAAGGTTTAACTATGTATTCACGCATTACGGGCACGGGCAGTTTTCTACCGCCAAAGATTTTGACCAATCATGACCTGGAAAAGATGGTAGATACCTCTGATGAGTGGATTTTTGAGCGAACGGGGATAAAAGAACGTCACATTGTTGATGGTGAGACCGTCTCCGAGTTAGGCGAGCACGCATCTCGTCTTGCGCTTGAAATGGCTGGTAAAACAGCGAATGAAGTTGATCTAATAGTATTTGCGACAACGACAGCGGATGTCGTTTTCCCGAGTACGGCCTGCCTACTGCAACAGCGTTTAGAGATTACTAATGAATGCACGGCGTTTGATGTTCAAGCAGTATGTACTGGTTTTGTCTATGCCTTAGGTGTTGCTGATAAGTTTATTAAGAGCGGTACACATAAGTGTGCATTGGTTGTTGGCGCAGAAGCAATGTCAAATATCATCGATTGGACTGATCGTGGTACGTGTATTTTGTTTGCTGATGGCGCAGGTGCTGTTGTACTGGAAGCTGATGAAGAGCCAGGAATACTATCTACACACCTTCATGCGGATGGACGCTACGAGCATTTACTTAATGTAACGGGCGGTATTTCAAAAGGGCGTGAAGCTTATCTGAAAGGTGAAGCGTTCTTACAGATGAAAGGAAATGAAGTTTTCCGTTTTGCTGTAAAAACATTGGGTCGTATTGTTGATGAAACATTGGCTGCCAATAACATGGATAAGTCGGATATCGATTGGCTAGTACCTCATCAAGCCAATATCAGAATTATTACTGCGACCGCGAAAAAGCTTAAAATGTCGATGGATCAAGTTGTTGTGACGGTTGAGCGGCATGGTAATACGTCAAGTGCATCGATTCCTTTAGCCTTAGATGAAGCGGTTCGTGATGGACGTATTCAGCGAGGCCAGACAATATTATTAGAAGGGTTCGGTGGTGGCTTTACTTGGGGTTCTGCACTCATACGCTACTAGTGTGTACTAGCTTATGACTGAGCCGACGCCAGATACTTTTGATAGCAAGGCATTCTTAAAAACAGTGCCACATAAGCCCGGCGTTTATTGCATGATGAGTGCTGATAATACGGTGCTCTATGTTGGTAAAGCTAAAGACTTAAAGAATCGTGTTTCCAGTTATTTTCGAGGGAATCTAGTAAACCCTCGAATTTGGTCAATGGTAAAACAAGTACGCAACGTACAAATAACCATTACTGAAACCGAAGCTGAAGCACTACTCTTAGAAAGTAACCTCATTAAAAAGCACAACACGCGTTACAACGTGGTGCTGCGTGATGATAAAAGTTACCCTTATATTTATGTGTCTGATGGTAAGTTTCCTCGAGTGACTTTCCACCGTGGCGCTCGTAAAAAGAAAGGCCAGTTCTTTGGGCCTTATCCAAGTGCAGGGGCTGTTCGAGAGACATTGGGGCAGTTACAAAAGCTATTTTTAGCACGTCAATGCGAAGACAGTTACTTTAGTAATCGCTCACGTCCGTGTCTGCAATATCAAATAAAGCGCTGTACAGCGCCTTGTACTAACGAAATTTCTGCTGAAGATTACCGTGAGAGCATAAGTCATACCGTTCAGTTTTTGCAGGGTAAAAATGAGCAACTTACCGACTCATTAGTGTCTAAAATGGATGAAGCAGCGACTCAGTTGAGGTTTGAGCAGGCGGCTGATTACCGCGATCAAATAGAAAAAGTCAGGCTGATTTCTCAGCAACAGTACATAAGTGGCGGGCAAGGTGATGTGGATGTCATTGCTCTACAGCTGGCCTCAGGCATGGCTTGTGTACAGGTGATGACTATTCGCGGTGGTAATAACTTAGGTAGTCGTAATTATTTCCCTAAGCTTCCTGCAATGGCTTTGCAAGAAAACAGCATAATGGCTCATTTTATCGGACAGTACTACCTCAGTCGTACGATACCTGCCAAGCTGCTTCTGAGTCATGAGCCAGATGGTATCGATGTATTAAGCGAGATGCTTAATTTAAAGTCGGATCGAAAGGTGTCGGTGACCTCTAAAGCGCGAGGTACTAGTGCACGATGGGTTGATATGGCGACTAGGAATGCGCTGCATGCCTTGCAAAATCAGCTGATATTAAAAGATAGTGTTGAAAAGCGAATGGATGCGTTGCAAGAGGCGTTGTCATTAGACTATATTCCAAACCGAATGGAATGCTACGACATCAGTCATACCCAAGGAGAGGCGACAGTGGCTTCCCGTGTAGTGTTTGGTCCAGAAGGGCCGATTAAGAGTGAGTACCGACGTTATAATATAGAAGGTATTACGCCCGGTGATGACTACGCTGCAATGAATCAAGTACTTACTCGACGCTTTGGCAAGGTTGAGGAAGATGCTAAGTTACCCGATATTTTGTTTATTGATGGTGGAAAAGGTCAGGTAAGTGAGGCGATTAAAGTGCTCTCATCACTACAGATTTCCGGTGTTGATATCGTCGGTGTGACTAAGGGCGAAGGCCGAAAAGCTGAGCTAGATACATTGACCATTGGTAAACGACGAGTTGAGTTACCTCATCACTCAAGTGCGTTACACTTGATACAACAAATTCGAGATGAAGCGCATCGCTTTGCGATTACAGGGCATAGGCAGCGACGTCAGAAAGCACGTACATCGTCTCCACTTGAAGGTATAGAAGGGTTAGGGCCTAAGCGGAGACAAGAGCTACTCAAGCAGTTTGGTGGTTTAAGAGCGATTACACGAGCAAGTGTAGAAGAGTTAGCTAAGGTGAACGGCATTAGTCGGGCTTTGGCTGAAAAAATTTACGACCGGTTTAATGGTGAATAGCGGTCTACGGTCGTAACATAATCAGCTATGGTAAAAATATGATATTTAACATACCGATATTTCTGACGTACCTCAGAATTGCAGCAATTCCCGTCATGGTGGTGTTGTTTTACTATGACTATCCGTTAGCCACTGCCGTAGTGTTTGGTTTAGCAGGGCTTACAGATTGGGCTGATGGTTACTTAGCAAGACGCTGGGGGCAGGAGTCACGCTTTGGTGCCTTCTTAGATCCTGTCGCAGATAAGTTAATGGTCGCTGTAGCCTTGATCTTAATCGTAGAAAGCCAAGCGAATGCATGGGTGACTATCGCAGCAGCATTGATTATTAGTCGTGAGTTGGTGATTTCAGCGTTACGTGAATGGATGGCAGAAGTAGGGCAGCGTAGTAAGGTTGCTGTTGCTTTCATTGGTAAGTTAAAGACCACTGCACAAATTATGTCTTTGATATTTTTGCTTTACGATAAGACGCTATGGGGTATTCCTTTCCACGAGTTAGGTTTGATCTTCCTTGCGATAGCAACAGTATTGACGATGTGGTCAATGATTCAATATTTGACTGATGCATTTCGTCCAAACTCAGACGAAAAATAAGCATTAAAAAAGGCGCTAACCGTTAGCGCCTTTTTTGTAACTTCAGTATTTTAAGCTGTCGGTAATTAGTGATAGCTAAGGATTATTTCAACTTCTTGCTTAGAGCCCATGATCACTGCAACACGCTGGTGAGGGTCGCCATTCGGCACAACATCCATGATTGACTTATAACCTGTAGAAGCAACTCCGCCAGCTTGCTCAACGATCATCGCCATTGGGTTTCCTTCGTATAATAAGCGAAGTTTTCCGCCAGCTTCACGGTTACGTGCGTCGATTGGGTACAAGAAAACACCACCACGACAAAGGATACGGTGAATCTCACCAACCATTGCTGCAACCCAGCGCATATTGTAATCCTTACCTAGAGGGCCATCTTCGCCAGCTAGGCAGTCAGCAAAGTACTGTTGTACCGCAGGTTCCCAGTGACGCTGGTTAGACGCATTGATTGCAAATTCACTCGTTGTTTCAGGAATCAGCATATCAGGGTGAGTTAATATGAATTCACCAATGCTTGTGTCAAGCGTAAAGCCGTTTACACCGTTGCCCGTCGTCAATACGAACATAGATGATGGGCCGTAAAGACAATAGCCTGCTGCAATTTGTTCAGTACCAGGGCGCGCAAAGTCAGCAGCCGTTGGATCTTTCTTATCAGCTGGCGCTTTCAATATTGAGAAGATTGCACCTACGTCAATATTTACATCCATGTTAGATGAGCCGTCTAACGGGTCAAACGTAACAAGGTAGCTACCGCGGATCTTGCCTTCAGGTAGTGTCAGAATTTCATCTAACTCTTCTGAAGCCATGCCTGCGCAATGGCCATTGTTCTGTAATGCATCAATGAATAGATCGTTTGCGATCAAATCCATTTTCTTTTGTGCATCGCCCATAGCATTTTCGGAGCCAGCTACACCAAGTACACCTGCTAGTGCACCTTTATTAACAAGTGCGGCAATACCTTTACAAGCAATGCTGATGTCATTGAGTAAGCCGGTGAATTCGCCAGTTGCCTTGTCTCCAAGACGACGGTTTTCTTCGATAATAAAGCTTGAGAGGGTAGTGCACTGCTGATCCATGAAAAAGTCCTTTAAGCGAATGAAAGAAAGATCTTATTCTAGACTAGTTACATTGCCAAAGGTATCGGCTAAGTGGCATATAATGTATTGGTATATGGTTTGTTATTAAAAAGTGGGTTTATTCGTGAAAGAAGTGATTTTAAAAGCGACAGGCGCAGAGGATATTTTTCTGGCTGAAACCATTCAAAGTCTTTGGAGTGGTTACGGAAGTTTAGATCGTTACGGGCTGATTGGTGGTACTGGTGGCTCGGTAATCGTCAAACATGTGCGCCTACCAAAACAGGCGCAACATCCTCGCGGTTGGAATACGGATAAGTCACATCTTAGAAAGTTACGCTCTTATGAAGTAGAGAGTCGTTGGTATCAAGATTGGGCACATCGTTGTGGTGAGGATTGTCGCGTGCCTAAGACATTAGCGCTACAGCAACAAGAGGGCGAGTTTGTTATTATGCTTGAAGACTTAGACGCAAGTGGCTATCCCGCTCGAAAAAGCACAGTGTCTATGGTTGAAATCAACGCATGTTTAACGTGGTTAGCAAATTTCCATGCAACTTTCATGGAAGAAAACCCCGTCGGACTGTGGGAAGTCGGCACTTACTGGCACTTAGACACACGTCCTGATGAGTTTGCAGTCATGGAAGAGGGTGAGCTTAAACAGGCCGCATCAATGTTAGATAACGCGTTGTCAAAAGCACCTTTTCAAACAATCGTTCATGGTGACGCTAAGTTAGCTAACTTTTGTTTCTCGTCAGATGGAGCAGAAGTAGCCGCTGTAGATTTCCAATATGTCGGTGGTGGCTGTGGAATGAAGGATGTCGCTTATTTTATTGGTAGTTGTCTAGATGAAGATGAATGTGAGCAGATGGAAGCGGAGTTGCTGGATATTTACTTTGGCGCACTCAAAAAAGCATTGTTGATTTATTACCCATCCATTGACTCTTTGCAGGTAGAACAAGCATGGCGACCTTTGTATTCAGTGGCGTGGACAGATTTTTATCGCTTTCTTAAAGGCTGGAGCCCTAATCATTGGAAAATACATAGTTATAGTGAGCGACTGGCTCAACAGGTGGTGAAAAGTTTGATGCTTTAGGTGTTTTTTTTAACTTATATGCTAGGAATACCTTTATTAACTATGATTCATGACTAGCAGACATCAGCAATCCTCGGTATCCTTCCTCTCTTTATAGATTAATACCAGTACGCTTATGCAGGAACAATACGATCATTCTACCGTTGAAGCCGCCGTTCAAACTTTATGGGACGAGCAAAATGCTTTTGCTGTAACTGAAGATGAAAGCAAAGAGAAGTACTACTGCCTGTCTATGTTCCCTTATCCTAGTGGTAAGCTGCACATGGGGCACGTGCGTAACTACACTATTGGTGATGTAATCAGCCGTTTTCAGCGCATGCTGGGAAAGAATGTGCTGCAACCAATGGGCTGGGATGCATTTGGCCTTCCTGCTGAAAATGCTGCAATTAAAAATAACGTACCGCCTGCTGCTTGGACTGACGCCAATATCGACGATATGCGTGGCCAACTACAGCGCATGGGCTTTGCTTATGACTGGTCGAGAGAATTAGCAACCTGCAAGCCTGACTACTATCGTTGGGAGCAATGGTTCTTCTTAAGACTGTTAGAGAAAGGTTTAGTTTACCGTAAGAAAGCAACGGTAAACTGGGATCCGGTTGATAACACGGTACTAGCCAATGAGCAGGTTGTTGATGGTCGCGGTTGGCGCTCTGGTGCTTTGGTTGAGCAACGTGAGATTGATCAGTGGTTCTTAAAAATCACTGCGTATGCTGATGAGTTACTTGAAGATGTTCAGAAGCTAGAAGAGTGGCCAGCACAAGTTCGCACAATGCAGGCAAACTGGATTGGTCGTTCTGAAGGTGTAGAACTTGAGTTCGGTCTTGAAGGCTCCGAAGACGTAATGTCAGTATTTACCACACGCCCAGACACTTTATTAGGTGTGACGTATGTAGCGGTTGCTGCACAACATCCTATCGCACTTGCTGCTGCGGAAAATGACGAAGCGCTTAAAGCCTTTGTTGATAGCTGTAAGAATGCTAAAACAGCAGAAGCTGACATGGCGACCATGGAAAAGCGTGGTATGCCAACAGGCGCTTACGCTATTCACCCACTGACTGGCGAGACTGTGCCTGTTTGGGTTGCTAACTTCGTATTGATGTCATATGGCTCAGGCGCAGTAATGTCTGTACCCGCACATGATGAGCGTGACTGGGACTTTGCTAAGAGCTACGGTTTACCGATTAAGCAAGTGATAGCACCTGCAAATGGTGATGACTTTGATGTTCAAGAAGCGCCTTTTATTGAAAAAGGTACTGTGGTTAATTCCGGTAAATTTGACGGATTAAGCTCGGACGAAGCATTTGATGCTATTGCAGAGCTATTAAAGTCTGAGACTAAAGGCCGTAAGACGATCAACTATCGTTTACGCGACTGGGGTGTTTCTCGACAACGTTATTGGGGCTGCCCAATTCCAATTATCTATTGTGATGATTGTGGTGCAGTACCTGTGCCAGAAGACCAGCTACCAGTTGAGCTTCCACCAGAAGTAACATTTGACGACTCTGGCTTATCGCCAATCAAGCAAATGCCAGAATTTTATGAAACAAAATGTCCAACGTGTGGCGGTGATGCGACGCGTGAGACAGATACCTTTGACACATTCTTTGAGTCATCTTGGTACTACGCACGCTTCACAGGGCCTGATAACGACAAGTCTATGTTGGATGAGCGTGCTGATTACTGGTTGCCAGTTGATCAGTACATTGGTGGTATTGAGCATGCGGTATTGCACTTATTGTATGCGCGTTTCTTCCATAAGCTGATGCGTGATGAAGGTCTAGTGGATAGCGATGAGCCATTCACAAAGCTACTAACGCAAGGCATGGTACTGGCTGACACGTATTACACTGAGAATGATAATGGTGGTCAAAACTGGATCGCTCCTCAGGATGTAACAATTGCGCGAGATGAGCGTGGTAAAGCAACCGGTGCAACGTTAACAGCGACAGGTGAAGAAGTTAATTCACCGGGCATGAGTAAGATGTCTAAGTCGAAAAATAACGGTGTAGACCCGCAAGCGCTGATTCAGCAGTACGGTGCAGATACATTGCGTGTGTTCTCAATGTTTGCAGCGCCGCCTGATCAAAGCATGGAATGGTCTGACTCTGGTGTTGAGGGTGCAAACCGTTTCCTTAAGCGTGTATGGCGCATGGTTAATGATCATGTTTCTACAGGTGAAAAAGCTGAGTTAGATACGTCTGACTTGAGTGACTCACTAAAGAGCTTGCGTCAGAAGTTGTATCAAACATTGACGAAAGTGACGGATGATATGCAACGTCGTTACACCTTCAATACCGCTATTGCAGCGAATATGGAGTTGATTAACGAGATATCTAAGATTAAAGATAATGATGAGCAGACTCGTGCTGTACGTCAGGAAGCCTTAGAAATTGCGGTATTGATGCTTGCGCCTATCGCGCCACACATTGCTCAAGAGCTTTGGAATGGTCTTGGTAACACTGACACAGTGATTGATTACCCTTGGCCAGAAGTAGACGAGCAGGCACTAGTACAGAGTACTGTTCAGTTGATGGTTCAAGTCAACGGTAAGCTTCGTGGTAAAATCGATGTTGATGTTGATACGGACGAAGACACTATCAAAGCACTGGCTCAGTCAAATGAGAACGTGGTTCGCTTTATTGAAGATAAGACGATTCGCAAAGTGATTGTGGTGAAAGGTCGATTAGTTAACATTGTTGTTGGCTAACTCACGAAAAAGGAAGGCAGTATGCGATTGACTCGGTTGACTAAGCTGGTAGGAAGTGCGGTGCTCTGTTTAACGTTGAGCGCGTGTGGATTTCAGCTACGTGAGACAACGCAGCTGCCGACCGAATACCAACAGATTGGCTTACAGGGTAATGACCTTGAAAAAGGGCTCGGCGATGTATTGCGAGATGCCTTTATTGATGCGCGTAGTGAGCTACGTACTGATAAAGGGCTCAGTACCCAGCTAGTTATTAGTAATTTAGAAGAAGACGATCGTGTCGCATCCTATGATGCTGACCTTGATGTTCGTCAATATTTGTTATTCCTGGTTTTTGATTACGAAATAATGGTGGATGGTAAAGCGGTTGCTAAACAACGCATTCGCTTAGATAAGACCATTAACTACGACTCTGACTATGTACTGGGTAAGCAGGAAGAAGAAGAGCAGATTCGTAAGACCTTGCGTGAAGATGCGGCACGTTTGATTCTACTGAGACTTAAAAGTATTACACCGTGATTGCGGTGCTAAGATTTTTCTGGTAGAAAGGCCGATCAATTTACACAAGGTGGGTTCTACGTGAACGATTCACGGCTTTATAAAATTAGCTTTATCAATCGAGATAAGGTTTACGATATCTTTGCTAAACAAGTGTACGAGTCTGACTTGTATGGATTTTTAGCAGTTGAAGAAATTGTTTTTGGCAATGCTAGCGATATAGTTATCGACCCTAGTGAAGAGAAGCTTAAAGCTGAGTTTAGCGGTGTAAAGCGTAGTTTTATTCCTCTGCACAGCATTGTTCGTATTGATGAAGTGAAAGAACGTGGTACGTGTAAGATTTCTGACTATGAAGAGAGTGATAATATCTCTCTTTTCCCTGGCGCTTCTAGTGCTGCAGATGAAGAGAAATAGCTTAAAGAAAATACTTTAATAAAGTACTGGCGTGTATCTTAATTATTGATTATTATACGCGCTCTTCGGAGAGGTGGCAGAGTGGTCGAATGCACCGGTCTTGAAAACCGACGTAGGTTTGTAGCCTACCCAGGGTTCGAATCCCTGTCTCTCCGCCAAGAATTTTAAAAAGCCTGCATAGCAGGTTTTTTTATGACCGTAGTACTAGCGTCTACTTTAATTTTTTATTATAGTACGCGCACTGGAGAGGTGGCAGAGTGGTCGAATGCACCGGTCTTGAAAACCGACGTAGGTTTGTAGCCTACCCAGGGTTCGAATCCCTGTCTCTCCGCCATACATTTAAAGCCTGCTTATTGCAGGCTTTTTTGTGCCTGTAAAAAATCATACACATCAGTCTATTTTTTAGGGATACTCGTTTCTTTGAATACCGATTTTGGGCGACTAAAAATTAAAGGAAAATACGATGAAGAAAATATTTTTGATATTATTACTGACTAATTTTCTATCTGGTTGTGTTGCAGTAGTCGCTGGTGCAGCGGGTGCGACAATAGCTAACCCTAAGGGCGCAGGACAAGTTATAGAAAACACAGGTGAAGCGATTCGTGATTTAGGAAAAGATGTAAAAGAAAAAACTAAATAATATATTAAGTTCGACGTTATTTTAAAAGAGCCTGCTTATAGCGGGCTTTTTTGTGGATGCACCCATCGTTCTTTTCTGAAGAAGCGATGGGTGATAGGTAAATTCACCTATTAATAGAGCGAGGCTCCTGCTTGCTGAGTATTTTGTACTTTTGACGCTGTTGAACGCATCGACTCTACTTTGTTGTTAGAAAAGCCTTGAGTCCAAAACTCATCCCACAGATCGATAAACTCTTTTGTATTCTCCATCAGAGACTTTTTATCAAACCCACCAGCACCCTGAGCGAGTATTAGCCACAAATCATTTTGGTGGTAATCATCACAGGCGTTATTTTCTTCGTCATCAGAAACACCATGAACTTGGTAATAGCCTTGTTCTACTGGAATCCCCAGTGCACCAGTGTTCAAGCGCATCACAGGGCTAAAGATCATCACTATTTCTTCAGCAATAGCGAGTAGGGTGAGTAACAGTGGGTAATCATCATAGGCTGTTAAGAAGCACTCTTTGAGTTTCAGGGTCATCGCTGAAGGAGTGAATCGCTCTCTATCTTGATCTGTGATGCTCAAGTCAGTCATTAGGTTCTCAAATAAGATTAGATGAGACTTTTGCGGAGTACCTTGGAAATCACAAGGTTCGCCAATTTTATAATGGAAGCCAAACTCATCCAATGTATTCAGTGTTAATAGGAATCTTGCATAAGCTTTACTACCAGGCTTCATCACGTTTTCAACGCGCTTGGATTGGAACTGAGCCATTAACAAAGCATCGGTAAAAATGTGGACGATTTCACGATACTCCATGTGCATCGTTTGTATTTCTTGAAGTGAAAATTCGTTATTGGCTAACTGAGTTACGATAGGGTGTTTTTTTATTTTATGGTTTTTTACTAGATCAACTAACTCGTGAACAAAAAGCATATTCTGGTTCCATGTTTCTTTGCCTACGCTTTCGATCATTTCGTCTATAACATTCTTACGTATTAAATCCATTAAAAATCATCCTTAGTTAACATTATAAAACTCAAGAATAGGACTGCTGAATACAACCCTAAACCCTATATATTGCACTAGCCATTTTACTATATAGGTTATTTAATGGATTTATCGGGGATAATTTGACCGTATTTGTGCTTTAGTAATAGGTGATTTTTATATTTATTATAAGTTTTTAACAAGAGGGGATATATCTGAAGATAGTCGCTAATCGAGCTTTCCATGTGGTACTTATATGGATGCCAACTTGAAGCCTGTGTGACGATGAATGTCTAATCACGAGGTATGATTAAAGCGCCTTTATAGCACACACAAAAACGCCCGCTATAGTAGCGGGCGTCTATTACGTCTCCATCAAACCACTAACTTAACTACGACGAAAACGTACCAAAGCTACTCCAAACAACGAGATCAATAGGAATAGTGGAGACATAGCACCACCTCCTTTTTTCTTCGTCGTCGTAACAGGAATAATGTTTAGCCCTACAATCACAGGATCTTCCATCGCGTATGAGTTGAAGTCACCTAACAATAGGGAGGGAAAAGTCCTACTGGGCATAGGATTACCCGAGAATGACGGAGCTTATTGCTTGAGTGTTAAAGTTTTATGTATTTCAAGCCGTAATTTTTTAAAATAACCTAAATATAGCCTTAATAGTTGTGCACAAAAATTGTGGATAAGTGTGTTGATAGCAAAATCATAAGCGGTCTAGAGCTATACGCTATAAGGGGTTGAGTGTGTTGGTTAAAAAACAACCAGAATAACCTACAGACGTTTTTGACCGCTAAGTCATTTCTTTGAATCGTGCCATGTCGCGACGTTTGGGTATCGCTCATGGGCGCTAATAAATTACAACAAACTACCTTGTTTAGGCTGTTTATCCCAAAGTGATAACGGTGCAATATCCGGTCTTGCAACATGTAATTGCTCAGCAAACCACTGTGCTAACTCCGGCGCTTGTTGGTTACCTGGTGTGTGAAAGAACATCCAAGGCGTTTTACCTTCATCAATCCATTGAATAAATTTTTTCACCCATTGGCTAAGGCTGGTGTGGGCTAGGTTTATATCAACAGGGCTGATGAATCTCACCAGTGGTTGTTCACCAGTTGCGATGACATGCGTCGGGACACGTGGCTTTTTCTGTTTTGCATCCCGTGTTTCGTCGTCATCTTTCATATTTGCAAACAAGCAGCGAGTGTCAAAAATCACTCGGTTTACTTTATGTCTCATCAATATTTGATTAAGAAGTCGTTCGTTATCTGACTTATCAAACAGCCTCAAGTTACGAACTTCAACCGCATAAGTGTAGTGACTGGGTAATCGACTGAGAAAAACATTCAAATCGGACAGATGCTGGGGGGCAAATTGCTGACTTAGTTGTAGCCAAATTATACCGATGCGATCTTCAAGAGGTGCAATTCGCTGAAGAAACTCAACGACCAAATGGTCACAAGACAGCAACTCACCACTGTGGCTAATGGAGCGTGGAAATTTGAAGCAGAACCTAAAGTCGTCGGGTGTTTGAGTGACCCACTGAGCAACACTGGCTTCGCTAGGCACGCCATAGAAGCTATGGTTACCTTCGACAGAGGTGAAGTGTTGCGAGTAAAGCGTTAACGAGTCAGTTGTTCGCTGATCAGGCGCATACCACTCAGGGTGATGCCATTGAGGTAAACCTATTTTGTATGGTCGCGGTTGACTTGGCTGCTTACTCAATGGAGCTATTCCTAAAGCGTTGAGGAGTGATGACTATACCTAAGCGGTTATGCGTTGAATATATAACTGTTGAGCCGTAAGTGCTTCTAATGCTAAAAAGTGAGACTCGCCATACTGGCCTAAATGATTGAAAATAATCTGTGTGTGAACTGTTTGACCGTTCAATGAATATTTTGAAATACGAGAATGAATAATGACGCCAGCAATAAACTTAGCGAAGAAATCAAAAACACCTCATACCATTCATGAGTATACACACGATGCTGCGAGTGAGTCCTATGGGTTAGAAGCCGCTGAAAAGCTGGGTGTGCCAGTAACGCAGGTATTTAAAACACTCGTAGTAAAGCTTGATGGAAAAACCTTAGCAGTTGGCGTACTACCTGTGTCAGAGATGCTAAGCATGAAAGCCATTGCTAAAGCAGCAGGTGCAAAGAAAGCAGAGATGGCTGACCCGAGCGAAGTAGAGCGCGCAACAGGGTATGTATTGGGTGGCGTGAGTCCTTTGGGGCAAAAGAAACGCCTTAAAACAGTTATCGATCAGTCCGCATGTGACCAACAAACCATTTATGTGAGTGCGGGGCGACGTGGGCTGGAGATTGAACTAAGTCCTGAAAGTCTGAAAAAACTGGTTTCTGGTGCCTATAGCTACATAACGCAATAAGTTACGTATTTTATTTAAAGCTTAAACCAAACAAGTAGATATGAGTTTTAAAGAGGTGGGGAGTTTCGGGTGAAAGAGTAGGCTACTTCGATTAGTAGCCTACTTATAGAGTGGTCTAAAGCGCTAGTTTAAGAAGGCTTCTTCTTTCTAATTGTTTTGTTAGTACCCGGCTTACCCTTCTTAAGGTCACCATCTGGTGTTTTCTTAATAACGGTCTTAGTACTTTTATTAAGGCGAAGAGGGCGCTTCTGATCAGAGACCTTCTTCACTAGTTCTTCGCGATAATTCACTTGGTAACCAGGACGGTTGATACGCTTAATCTTCTGTCCAATCATGCGTTGAATGTTTGCAAGGCTACGCTCTTCTTCACGACTCACAAAAGAAATAGCATGACCTTTTTGTCCTGCACGACCAGCACGGCCAATACGGTGAACATAATCTTCAGCAAGGTAAGGCAAGTTGAAGTTAACAACGTACTCAAGACCTTCGATATCCAAACCACGTGCAGCTACTTCAGTCGCAATTAGGATTTGTACTTTAGCCGACTTAAAGTCAGCAATCGCGCGACGGCGAGAACCTTGACTCTTATCACCATGACAAACAGCAACAGGGTGACGCTTCAGCTTCAGTCTTAACTGGTCTGCTTGCTCTTTAGTACTCGTAAACACCAGCACTTGGTACCAGTTATATTCCTCTAGTAACTCTAGGAATAATTCAATCTTACGGCGCTCTTCAACCGCGTAAAGCACGTGATCTACCGTGTCCGCAGTTTCATTGCCTTTACTAGCGCGAATAGTCTGGTGGCCGGTCAGGATCTTGTGTGACAACTCATTGATCGCAGCGGATAGTGTCGCTGAGAACAATAGTGTCTGACGCTTTTGGTTTGTTAGCTTTAGGATGGTGACAACATCATTAACAAAACCCATGTCTAACATGCGGTCAGCTTCATCTAATACAACATAGTCAACATCAGACAACTCTACGTTGCACTGCTCAAGATGCTCAAGTAGTCGGCCCGGTGTCGCAATCAGTATATCCACACCTTCTTTCAGCATGTTTGCTTGGCCTACGAGCTTAACGCCACCGTAGACTGAAGCGACTTTGAACGGCAAAAACTGAGCGTACTCACCAATCGTACTAGCAAGTTGTTCTGCTAGCTCACGTGTTGGCGTCAAAATAAGTGCGCGAGGGGTCGTTTTATCATCGTTTCGCGGCTTGTCGATCATCTGCTGCAATACAGGAATGGCAAAAGCAGCTGTCTTACCTGTACCTGTCTGTGCAGTTGCAAGTAAGTCCTTACCACGGCGAGCCGGTATAATGGCTTGCTCTTGGATGGGCGTCATCTCTGAATAGCCGCAGGCGTCAATGCCTTTTTGTAGGTCTTTATGTAGGTCTAATGATGAAAAAATCATGGTGTATTTCCTTATTACTGCAAACTGCGGCAAATTCAAGAGCGGAGTATATAGGAATTTTTTAGGAGATAGCGCGTGTTTATTAGGATTAAGCGTTGTAAGTGTCTAATAAATTAGGGTATCTGCACGAGATGGTTATTTAATCGATAAAACGGGCATAAAATAATATTCATAATTAGGTATAAGTAAAATCTATCTATGACAAAAATGAATTTATACATCAATTTATATCATTTTAACAGATACCACTAAGTCTCTATTATCTCTTCATCAGATCAGCAATAGCAATTAGAGACATGACGATTAATATAGAACAACTTAACGCAGACGTAGCCGGAAAAAGGCCACAGGACATCATCAAGTTAATATTTGCTGCTGAGCCAAGCGCGTTTGTGACGACTAACTTTGGTCCTCAAGCAACTGTTCTTTTGCACATGCTGACACAAGTACAGCCTGACATTCCCGTGATTTGGATTGATTCAGGTTTAAATAAAGTAGAGACCTATGAGTTCGCAGACATTGCAGCTGAAGAGTTGAACTTGAATATGAAGGTTTACACGCCAACGATAACGGCGGCACGTTTTGAAGCGGTTATGGGCGGTATTCCAAGTCTTGATGACGCTCGACACACTGAGTTCACTAAGCAGTTCAAGTTAGACCCATTTCAACGGGCGATGAACGAACAGACAGGTAAACTATGGTTTTCAGCAGTACGTCGCGAGCAAACCGCTGTACGTGCAGAGATGGACTACGTTGCAGAAGGCCCATACGGCTTGATGAAGGTAGCACCACTTTTAGACTGGACTGCGGCGGATATGGAAAATTATATCGAAGCGTTTGATCTTCCAAACGAGACTGACTACTTCGATCCGACAAAAGCTGCAAATGACCGTGAGTGTGGTTTACACACATTACAGGTTAAATAAAAAATAATTCAGGAGAATGATGCAATGACACAAGTAACGTTCGTAAAAAAGAAACTTGAAAATGGCGACTGGTGTGCCAAATGTAATGATGTGTCTGCTCGTTTAGAAAAAGACGGTACGGCAGGTTTCATTGATCGCACAGTCGTTGCAGACTTGGCAGACCCTAAGTCAGAGGGCATCCAATTGGCTGAGCAATACAGTATGGATCGTGCACCTTTTTTTGTTGTTAAAGATTCTGAGACAAATTCAGTAGAAGTATTTGATGTCTATTTCAAGTTTAAGCGTCACATGGAACGCTTTGCTAAGACAGCATAATCGATAAAATTGATATAAAAGCCTGCGTATAACATCGGTTATGCGTGGGCTTTTTTCATTAAATCAATAGTATAGGATTCTCTGTCAGGTAAAGTATCTTTGTGGTGCAAGTTTTTGTTAAAATTATATTTTGACCCCCTAGGATGTTCCGTCACATGGCGAACTTTAAACACACCGATACAAAGTCAGCAGGTACTACACCAGCGACTTCTCGTGTTCGCAATCAAGTTATTATTCCTCTTGAAAAGAAAGATGGAAGTATTGAATCGACATTCGTCAGTTTCGATGGTCTTGTCGATGGCAAAGAACATATTGCGATTGGACTAGGTGACTTCCAAAATATCGAAATACCCTTAGTACGTCTACACTCAGAGTGTTTGACAGGGGATGTTTTTGCTTCTCAACGCTGTGACTGCGGTGATCAACTTCACGAAGCAATTGACCTTATTGAGAAAGAGGGTGGATACATACTTTACCTTCGCCAAGAGGGACGAGGAATTGGTCTTTATAATAAGCTGGATGCCTATGCATTGCAGCTTGAAGGCTACGATACCTTTGAGGCAAATGAGCAGCTAGGCTTTGCAGATGACTTGCGAGATTTTGAAGTTGCTGCGCAAATGCTACATAGCTTGGGTCTAACTAAGCTACGTTTACTCAGTAATAACCCTGATAAAGTTAAGCAATTAGAACAGTACAACATTGAAGTTTGCGAAATGGTGACTACTGGTGCTTATATCAGTGCTGGCAATCATTCATATCTGAAAGCAAAAGTGGCTAAAGCCAATCACCAGATGATTGTGCCGATGGAGCATGATCAAGACGATAGCTGATCTATTCATACTTATTCGACTTATGAGAAACCAAGGCGTCTATAGCGGGCTAACATACTATTGTTTCCACTGACGCCGCCGTTGTGAATATAAAGTATCGGCAGGTCGCACTTCCAGTCTTTAAGTACTAGCCACGTTTTGGCATCGTACATCAGTTCAAACTCTATCCCACTTGCATTATTTAATGACTGGTATATCTCCAGTAACTCTGGGTAAGGCTTTCCAAAGTGATAAGGCTTTTCACTCTCTAAAATAACTGGGTAGCGTGTTGCATTGGGGAGTAGCTGTTTAAATAGCTGCGTTAGCGTGTCTGAGTTACCAATACAGGGCACTGTGTAAACGGTATAAGGTAAATGCTGTTGTAAATACAGCGCAGTCGTTCCAGTCCCTGACGGTTGAAAAATCGCGATATCTTCCAAGCTCTGCGTGTCACAAAACGTTTTAATCTCATCTGCCAGTTTTTGTATGCCGAGTTCTGCTTCGGGCATAGCTATGCCTTGCGGTATGTACAAAGTGTCCAATGAGGTTTCAGTGTTTAGTGGTAGGCCTGAATCGTTGATATGCCAAAGCATGCCACACGCTAACGCTTGTTTGAGGTTGCCATTCGGTGTCTGTTTTAACCACTTGGGCTGTGTGCGTGTGTAGTAGTGAAATTCAATGTTAAGTAACTTGCAGAGTTGAGCGATAGCCAGCATTGCGTTTGACTGAGCGCCACCATGACTAATGACACGCTTGTAACTAGAGAGGTCATACGCGTCTAGTAGACCGTATAACTTACGCGCTTTATTGCCATTTAGTGGTGTGAGTAAGTCATCTCTTTTGACAAAGTAATCCCGTCCGGCAAAGTTAAAGCTATCTATTGTTGAGTGTTGCCAGTGGATTTTCATAAGTGGGACGAGCGACGATCAGGAAAGGAATGCCAGCGCAGTAAAGACTACGCTGGCATTATTATTATGATTTTTTGTTGGAGTCTGTCGCTTTTGCGATTTTATCTTTTGCAGAGTCAACTAACTCGCCTGCATCTTCTTTTAGGTCGCTAAACTTCTCTTTAGCATCCTTAGTAAATTCGCCACTCTTGATATCATCAACCACATCACTGGCTTTTTCTTTCAGATCATCAAATTTCTCTTGAGTGTCTTTACCAAGGTCGCTGCTTTTGAATTCATCGTACTTTTCGCCAGCTTTCTCTTTAATTTCGCCGGCAGTTTCTACTGCTTCGTCTTTAAAGTCGCCAAGGTTGTCAGCCGCTCGGTCAGTTAAGTCTTCGCTAGCCGCTGCTGTTTCAGCGTCTGTAGCAGTACTTTTACCAAGGAATGAATATAACGGACAAAAGCTCAGTACACCCGAAGCAATTAACACTATTCCGATCAGTGATATCAGGAAGCCTGCACCAAAAAAACCGATAAGTAGTAGTGCAATACCTGCACCAATACGGATGTTCTTATCTTTTCTACCTACGTTACGTGCCAGTTGCATGAGACATACTCCATTAAATGTGGGGAAAGGGTAACTACTTATACTATTGATCTTTTACATAAGAAATTCAAGCGCATACTTACTATTATTCACGCTTATGAATGACAATTAATGTAGGCGTTTTATGCACTTATTTGCACAATAAACCCGTTAACAGTGCCTCGTCATTTAGCCACTTCATACTGTCAGCATGTTTATCAATAAATGGGTTTCGAATACCGTGGTTCTTAAAAACCCATTCGTTATAAGCCACTTCCCATTTTGACGGCACATCGGTCTTTGCCCAGTGGACTAGCGTCTTAACATGCTCAAGATATAGCTCGTCTATTTCATAAACGAGTAACATATACAAAATAGCGCGTGCAATGTCGCCTTGTGAACGTTTTGGAACGACCCACTCTTCATCCGCATCCGTGCCGGTACTGGCGTAAGCATCGGGGTTTAGGTGAATATGTTCTGGGCGAACGATTTCATCACCATGAAAATCAAACTGAAAACTTGAACGACGGGAGTTTAGCTTTCGGTCAGCAGGTACCCAGTTAAAGGGGTTAGTCTCCGCACCAAACCGAACATTGCGCGGTATGCGTTTGCGAATCATGTATTCTTGTAAAAAAGAACGAGGTACAATATGTTCAATAGTATGGCGCTTCTTTTGCACTAAAGTATCGACTGGGATAGAACCGTAAACAGACTTTACCCAGCCAAAATCATCATCAAAAAAGAAAGACCAAAACTGCTTCCACTTATCTTTTGATTTCAACTGACGGTAACTATTTCGAGACTCGTACACGCCACCAGCCGTTTCGATAAAAGCTAAACGTTCGCACTCGGTTGCTGCACCTTGTTTGGTCCAAATTTGCTTAGGCTTTTTCTTAACAACTGCTTTTTTCTTAGGCTCGGGAGCCGTACAAGGAATAATCTCGATACATACTAAACCGTGGTCAGACTGCAACTTGTTATCAATGCTGTCGCCGCGAATATGATGGTTAAAGACCTCATAATCACAGACTTCACCAATCGCATCTTTGTTGCGAGGGTTAAGCGCGTTAGATACTAGAATATGATCTAGAACATTCGGGTTACCCTGGTGCAAATGTGTGTATGGGCGCGCCTTAGAGCGAGCACTAGGCGCTAACGAAAAGCTGTCAAACAAGCGGCAGTCATGCAACGCACGCTTACTTTCCTCAGGCCAATCGTCATAGTCCACGCCGCCAATGTCATAAGCCTTTTGACGCTGTGTAAGAATATCGAGTGGTGACGAATGTTCATCATCGTTTAAGTCACCCATGACCACGATCTTATTACAAACTTCGGATTGCGCCATCGCGTCATGATAGAGCAGCGTCGCTTCTAGACCCCGTTGAATCATAGACAGGGCATCACCCCGTGCGCGACGCAGGAGGGTGTCTTTATAGCGCGCTTCCCAAGGTGTGGAGTCAGGGTAGGTGAGCTCCTTATCCATGACTGCACGTTTTGACTTGAGGTGGACAACATAAACGACCACATCACCAATATCTGGCGTATCAATCACCGCTCGCACTGGCAGGCGGCTAAACTTAAACGCATCATCGATAGGAAGTACGTCGCTCGCATCAGCATTTTGATCAACCGTAGCGGTAGACTTGATAGGGAAGCGAGAAGCCAATGCAACAACAGGACTCGTCAGTACCGCACTGTCATCGTCTAAAGCCTTTGGTGAGTCTACTGTGACAAAGTAAGGGTAACCGAGTCCGTTAACTAAGGTTTCTAGTACTTTAGGGCTGAACACTTCTTGAAAGCCGACGATGTCAGCGTCCATTTCTTTTAATTGATCGCTAACCCATTGTTGTTTTTTTTTCCATTCGCGTGACTGGTAGGTGTTTCTATCTTCACGCTCGTACCAATATAAACCGTGCTCGGAAAATTGGTATAAATTAATGGTGGCAAGTTTCATTTAGCGTCAAATCCCTTATATTACTTTTCTCAAAAAAGTTGCGACTTGTTAACGATGATGTTATCAACGGCACACGTTTATTTTTGATGAGTTAGTAATGTTTAAAACATATGCAATTCTTGTAGTCGCCATTCTTGCTGAAATTATCGCGGCTAATGCTTTGAAGTCGTCGAATCAGTTTACGCGTGTCTGGCCAACAGTCCTATCGCTCAGTTGTTATTGTGTTTCATTGTTCTTGTTAACGCTAGTTTTGAAAAAAATGTCACTAGGCATAACTTATGCGATTTGGTCAGGAATGGGTATTGTATTTGTGGCGATCATCGGTGTGCTTTGGCACAAAGAAGCATTAGATATGCCTGCTGTTTTAGGGATGTTACTGATAATAGCGGGTGTTATGGTGATCAATTTATTTTCAAAGGTGGTTGGCAGCTAACAGTGGTCGTGACTCTTGATGATCATCATCACCTTTTTGCTTGATCAGGTAAGTCTCAAACACTTCTGCTGAAACAGGCTTTGAGTAAAAGTACCCTTGTGCAAAGTCACAGCCACCGTCAGAGAGTAGCCACGCTTGCTCCTGCGTTTCTATACCTTCTGCAATAACCTGCATATCAAAAATGTGAGCGATCTTGATAATCTCTAAGCAAAGCGCCAAGTTCTTATCATTTCCAACAATATTAGATACAAAACTACGATCAATTTTTAAGTAATTACTTTTTAGGTTTTTCAAGTAAGCCAGGGATGAGTAACCCGTACCGAAGTCATCTAGCGCCAATTGAACGCCACCATTTCTGAATGCATCTAACTTAGCACGCACTTTGCCGTCCAAATCAAGCATCAGATTTTCAGTGATTTCTACGACTAAAGACGTGTAGTCAACACCCAAAGTGTCCATGTATGCATACCAATCATTGACGATGCAGTCATTATGGTAATACTGGATGGGGGATGTATTAACACTCAGTTGGAAGTTTGGCTCATACTTTTGTTGCCACTCAGCAAGCTGTTTAGTACCTTTCTGAAATACCCAATTACCAATGTCAACGATCAAGCCGGTCTCTTCAGATAGCGGAATAACTTCGTCAGCACCCACTATGCCTCGTGTCGGGTGATTCCAACGGAGAAGGGCTTCAGCCTTAACAATTTTGCCTGACTCAAAGTCAATAATAGGTTGGTAGTACACCTCAAACTGTTCTTCTTTATAAGCTTCACGCAACTCATTAATTGAGCGCATTCTATTTTTAGCAACGGTACGCATGTCTTGCGAAAAGTAGTTGTAACGATTACGTCCATTTTCTTTGGAAGCGTACATTGCTTGGTCAGCATTCATGATGAGAGTATCAATGTCCGCGGCATCTTCTGGATAATGCGTGATGCCGATACTGGCAGAAACGTGGAAGGTTTCAATGCCAATAACAAACGGTCTAGCAAGCTCCGACAACACATTGTCAGCAATATCTGCGATTATGTCTTTTCCTTTAGCATCCTCAAGCACAACGGTAAATTCATCACCCCCTAAGCGGGCTGCAATGCCGTGACCTTTTACACAGGCGTTTAAGCGTTTGGCAGCTTCCTTAAGTAAGGAGTCTCCAAATTGATGACCGTGGGTATCATTAATGGTTTTAAAATTATCAAGGTCTAGTAGCATAAGCACGATAGGGCCTATGTTCTTACGTTTATACCGTTGAATGGACTTGCTAAGCTCAGATTGAAATAAGCGCCGGTTAGGTAAGCCAGTCAGCAGGTCAATATTCGCTTGTCTCCAAATCAGCGCCTCAGCATCTTTATGTGAAGTGATGTCGGTTTGTGTACCAACTACTCGAGCTGCTAAACCTAATTCATTTCTACTAATCACCATGCCGCGAGACAGCGTCCAGACCCAACGGCCATCTTTGTGTTTAACGCGATGCTCCATGGAAAAAAAGTCAGTATCGCCTTTTAGGTGCTTAAGCATCGTCGCAGAGCAGGACGGTCTGTCTTTAGGATGAAGTACTTCTGTTGTCCACTTATCCATTGTGGTGATGAACTCACCTTCCTCGTAGCCCAGCGCGTTTAAAAACTGTTTAGAGAAATAAATATCATCACTCACAGGGTTCCAATCCCACACGCCATCACCTGAACCCTCAAGCGCGAACTTCCAGCGAGCTTCACTGGCAGAGAGTCCTTTTTGTACTTCTTTCTGAGCACTCTCAACCGCTTCTTGATAATTATTTATATCAAACAATAAGCGGTTAAAAGTCTTCGTTAAGTCACCAATCTCATCATCACTGTGTATTCTTTGCATATATTTCAGTGGGTTCTTTGGGTCAGCCAATAGGTTTTGAATATTACCTTTAAGATTTTGAATAGGGCGTAGCACTATCCAATATAAACCGGCTGTTGTGGTAACAGTCACAAATAGGCAAATCAGAGCGATAAGGCCTAATATATTAATAATGTGCTGTAACAGTTCTTCTTTAAAACTACTAATGTCTGTCCGTAAAACAAGCCAGTAAGGGTCATTGCCAGACATGATTTGTTTGGTTGTTTCTAGTCGTGTGTGATCTTTAGAAATCGAAGGAGCAGGAGACTTAAGTTTGATATTAGATGTGTTTACTGTCTCTCCAAACTTAATCGGGCAGTCAGTCATATTACAGACGGCATAACCCTTCACCAGCTCATGATGGCCTAGCAGACGGCTGTAAATTTCTGGGTCAGATACCTTGTTTTCATACTGCAGCGATGACTCTAGCGTAGAAATAAGAATACTCGCATGACTCTCAGCCATCATCTCTTTATGATGCTTTTCAGTGAATAGTGAAGGCACTAAAATAATTATTTCAACAAGGACAATGCTCAGCATTACCGTACTGGCAATCTTGAGATTGAGTCTTGATGAAAGTACTTTCTTAATTATTGAAGTCATAAAATGGATGCGTTTTTAGTGACGTATAATACCGAGTTTACGTGCGAAGATTTACTCCCAGCTTAACCGCCGATGAGTGGTAATTATTAACTGCATTAAGGTGTTAATAATCATACAATCGACCTGCTTCTACATTAAACGTCTACTACTGAGAGCTCATTATGTTCGTCTTGCATACTTCAAACCGTGCTGAAAACTTGTTAGAACACCTGACGAAGATATTGGAGACACCTCAGCCATCCGTTTTTTCTAAAGAAGTTTTTTTGATTCAAAGTCAGGGCATGGAGCGTTGGTTGTCGCAGCAATTGGCAGAGCGTTCACAGTTATGGGCTAACTTTGAATATCTGTTTCCAGCACGTTTCTTTAATGAAATGACCAATAAGCTTGGTTTGAGCTTGCAGCAACAAGCCTTTGGTCGTGAAAATATGCTGTGGCAGTTTGAATCGATCTTACGCACTATTGACGCTGATGTTTATAAGCCAATCAACCAATATTTAACAGGTGTTTCGGTTGAACGCAAGCGTTATCAGTTAGCTCAACAATTAGCCTATCTGTATGATCAATATCAATTTATGCGTCCTGATTGGCTCGCTACGTGGGAAAAAAACGAGAAAGTTGAGTTACAAAATCCGAGTGACATAACCGACAGAACTCAGCTCTGGCAAGCTGAACTGTGGCGCGAACTCATTGGTAGGCAAGATGGCGAAGGCATTTCTCACCACGGTGAGCGTTGGAAGGATGCAATCACAGAGCTAGAAACTCGCCGTCGAGGAGACCTAGAAAAGATACTTCCAGCCCGTATTTCGGTACTAGGAATCAACACATTATCGCCAATGTACCTCGCTTATTTGCAAGCATTGTCAAAACATATACAAGTTCACTTCTACCTTCTAAACCCTTGTGAAGCGTTTTGGGCGGAAAGTAACACAGCAGTGAAACACCAATTACGCTTACAATCTATACAAGCGGGTCAAATACACGGGGTTGATGAAGCACCGATCAATCCTTTACTTGGAATGCTCGGGCAGCAAGGTCGAGACTTTCAAGTGTTGTTGTTGGAGCAAGAAGCCAATGAAATAGAGATTACCTCGTTTGATGCGGTCAAATCCACGGGTGAGCCTAGCCTACTTGAGCAACTGCAAAACGACATCTTGTTTAATGAAGCTGGCGATACCAGTTTTCAGTTACAAGATGATGATTACAGTCTTTCGATACATGCCTGCCACTCGCGCTTACGTGAAGTAGAAGTCCTTAAAGATCAGTTGCTGGCAAGCTTTGACAAACATCCTGATCTCGACTTGCGAAATGTAGTGGTCATGGCACCTGACATTCAAACCTACTTACCCTACATAGATGCGACTTTTGACGACATTCCTTATGCGGTGGCTGACCGAAGCTTGCGACAGAGCAACTTATTGCTCGATATATTGTTGCGCTTTTTTGACCTCAGCCAAAGCCGTATGTTGTGGAACGAAGTCCTCGCGGTATTAGAAGAGCCTGCGGTACGAGAGCAGTTTGGACTGTTCGACGACGATATTCTTATGGTCAGACACTGGGTTGAAGAAACCCGCATACGTTGGGGTGAGTCAGCGGAGCATCGTAAAGACATTGGTGTGGGTGAGTTTAGCGAAAACAGTTGGCAAGCAGGCTTGGAGCGTTTGCTCATGGGTTACGCCGTACCGAGTGACGCAGAGTTTTGTGATGACATACTACCGTATAGCGACATTGAAGGCTCACAGGCGCAAGCTTTAGGTGGTTTTTACAGCTACTTTAAACTGCTAAAAACAGCGCGTGCTGAGTTATCTAAAGACCGCACCTTAAAAGAGTGGGTTGAAAAGCTCATAGGGTTTGCTGAGCAATTAATACTGCAAGACTCTGAAACCGAGTCACAGTGGGGACAGTTGCGAGAAATGTTTGAGCAACTGACTGAAGTTGCCGAAGAACACACAGAAACACTGACCCTACAAGTGCTTATCGACTACCTAGAGTCCACGGCCAGCGAGTCTAAAACAGCCACAGGTTTCATGCGTGGCCAGCTGACTTTCTGCTCCATGTTACCGATGCGAGCGATTCCGTTTAGCGTGATTGGTTTGTTGGGCATGAATGAAGGTGAGTTCCCTAATATAGATGGCCGAGCAGCGTTTGACTTGATGGACAGCGAGTTCCGTCGTGGTGACCGTTCTCGTCGTGCGGATGAGCGTTATCAATTCCTTGAAACCTTGGTGTCGTCACGCAAGCAAATACTTATTAGTTACATCGGGCAATCGATTAAAACCAATGATGAAATACCACCGTCGGTTGTGGTGTCTGAGTTGCTTGATGTGTTGGACCATTATTATCAAATAGCGCCTGAAACAGTGGTGACTAAACACCCGCTGCAAGCATTTAGTCCACGCTACTTTGTGCCGCAAGATGACCCGCGTGTGAAGCTGTTTAGTTACTCTAAAACGGCTGCTGATGTAGCCATGCGCCTACAATCCAACACTAAACCTGACACCGAATTCTGGTGGAAAGGTGAGCTACAAAACCGCGAACCGCTTGAGCTTGCAGCTGACAGTAAAATGGTGATCGACCTTCAAGATCTGTTCCGTTTTTATAATCACCCGCAGCGTTACTTTGTTGAAAAGCACTTACAACTTCGCATTCAACGACCTGAAGAATTAGCAGGGACGAGTGAGTCGTTTGAACTGGATAACTTAGAAAAGTTCTTTGTGAATCAGGAATGGCTAGCGCGACACTTGAGTGAGGATGGCGAGGCGGTTGGTCATGCCTTTTTGAAGCGACTACGTGCCGAAGGGCGCTGGCCTCATGGAGTCTTGGGTGACCAGCTTTTTGACAATATGTCAGGTGAGCTTTCAGGCTTTGTTGAGAAGCTACGCGAGCTAAACATTGGTAACAAGCACGAACCAACCTTAGTTGATTTTACCTTGGGTGACTACCGACTGAAAGGCGCGTTGAGTAATGTTTATGATAATGGCAACCTGCTATATCGTTATGCGCGCTGTAAGCCTAAAGATAATATGACTGCATGGCTTAATCATCTGATTGGCCTGAATGCGCCAGAGGTTGAGGCTAACACCACTTACATGATGCACATGGATGGTTACTGGAAGTTTGATGAAGTGGCTGACAGTGAGAGTCGGTTACTGGCGCTGCTAGATGCTTACAAAACTGCGCAATCTGGTTTGAGTCCATTGTTATTAGAGCCAGCTTTTGCTTGGGTGACGCGAGAGCTAAATGCCAAATCACGCTCCAAGAAGACACCTCAAGACGAAGCATTGGCAACACTTGAAACTACTTATGGACAGGATAGTTATTGGCAGCTTTTATATCGTGGTGGTGATGTGAGTGAACTGCTCGAAGCTGAGGCGTTTAAGCATCTAACAGAGAGCTTGGTAAAGCCTTTGCTGACTTCGCGCAGTGGTATTAACGACACGTAAATAAAAAAGGCGGCCAATCGAGCCGCCTTTTTAAATATAGCTACTTCCTTTACTTAGAAGCGATAACCTACAGAGCCATTTACAAGGTTGATGTTTTCATTGCTACCATCAAGTTCGTACTGCTTTGCCTCTAAGCGCATTTGTAAGCGTGGAGTTGGGTTGTACTCAACGCCCGCGCCGTAAACTAGGTCAGTATTCGCTGCATAAGTGTAACCAAACTCCTCAGCTTCCCAGTCCCAATAGCCTAAACGGCCAAATAGCGACACTTTTGGTGTGATTGGAAGGAATCCTAAAACAGATGCTTCAACGCCATATACATCTCGAGAGATACCTCCTTCCTCAATGCCAGTTACCGAGACTAAGCCAATTTCTGCTGCAAAGTAATTGTTCAGCTGTTGCCCCAAGTAGGCGATAATCGCGCCATCTTTAACGTCTGGGTAAATAGCTTGGTCATTAACTTCATAATCGGCTGAGCCATAGCTTATGCCGCCATATAGACCGTTTTGAGGGGCCGCAGAAGCAGCGCTAGCAATTAATGACAAACCTAATGCTGCAATGGCTAGTGTTGATTTCATTCTAAATAATCCTTTTATAAGTATCCGTTGAATAAGCGAAGGCTGATTCTTGACGGTAAACTTAACAAAAATAATTATTAAATAAGATAAGTTTTAGCTATAAGCGGTAGTTTTGTGTTTTAACGGTATCAGTACAAAAGCTTAGTCACGTTGAAATGAACGGCCATGGAGAAGTCTATCTACTTCACTTAGACCCTCATTAAGCCCGCAGGAGTGGCAATAACCTGAAAAGCAATAAACAGATTAAAATCATGACAACACTCTATGGGGTAAGCGGCGAAATTATACCTAGATAAGCGTGCTAGAAGCAGCTACATAAAGAAGGAATCCATAGCGGTAGCTGCCTTGAGAGCTTTTTAAAAAATGGTTTTAGTACTTAACTGAACAACCATAAGCACGTGTAGAAGCGACCTGAATAGCGTCGCCTTTCATGCCAGCGTCCAACGCTGCTGCAACGTAGTTTGTCGACTTAGCAATAACCGCTGGATTTGCTGAGCTGTTATCGTCGATCGCGCCTGCATAAACCACAACGCCTTCTGGGTTGATCACAAACATATGTGGCGTCGCTTTGGCACCAAACGCACGTCCCATGCCGCCGTCTTCATCTAGTAAATAAGCGGCACTTAGCGCAGAGCCATTACTCTTAGCTTCAGCGATTGCTTCGTCTGCTTCCAAGTGACCTTGGCGACCAAATGCAGATGAAATCACCGATACCCACTTAACGCCTTTATCCGTGTACTTCTTTTGAAGTGCCTGCATGTTTTCGCTGCCGTAGTGCTTACGTACATAAGGGCAGTCTTTGTTAAACCACTCGACTACTAGCCATTCGCCTTTGTAGTCAGCTAGGGTTTGAGTCTTGCCGCTCGCATCCACTTCTGAAAAGTCAGGTGCTGGTTGGCCAGGTTGTGCGGCTGAAAAAGCGAACGCAGGTACAGCGATAAGCGCTGCAAATGATAAGCTTTGTAATGTCGTCTTCATGACTTGTTGAAACATCATCGTCTCCTTTTATGAGAGTTAAGGGGTGTTAAATAAGTCGCGGATCATTCCGGCTTGTAATAGTTGAGGCAATAACTCGGCCTGTTTAGTTCCAGGGGCGTACCACGCGTAAACGGGCACTGAGTTACGACCAAACTGAGCTAATGACTCGGTAATCGCTGCGTCGTGGTGTGTCCAATCGGCACGTACCAGCAACACTTTGTTTTCTTTGAATAAGGCTTGAATAGGGTCAGTGTCGAGTACTAGCTTTTTATTTACCTGACAGGTAATGCACCATGCCGCAGTGTAATCGACAAAGACCGCCTGATTATTCGCACGTGCTTCTGCGATTTTTGCCGCATCAAACGACTGCCAACTGCTTGTTGAAAGCGTTTTCTGGGAGCTAGCAGGTGTTGTTATAACCGATGTAAATGCGGCAGCTAAAGCGATAACCGCAATACCCGCAGCCATCCAGCGTCTAGCTTTAGAAGCAGAGCGTCCAAGCCAAATGGCAAAGACTAATGACACCATCAACAAACTCGCAATCAGCCAACCGTTATCGCCGACTAAACGTCCTAGCACCCACAGCAACCAAATCACTGTTAGGTAAAGCGGGAAGGCTAAGAACTGCTGCAAGGTCACCATCCAAGCACCGGGCTTGGGTAGGCGACGCAATAGTGCAGGTGATAAACACAACAGTACAAATGGCGCGGCCAGACCTGCGCCAAGACCAAGGAATATTGCCATCGCAGAAGTGGGTGGTAATGTTGCCGCTGCACCCAGCGCCACGCCCATAAACGGCCCAGTGCAAGGCGTTGCAACAAACACTGCCAGAACACCTGTGATAAATGCACCACCACGATGATTACCTGCTGCGGTCATGAGTCTGTGACCGAACTCAAACACACCGCTAAAGGACAAAGCCATCAGCCAGAATAAGGTGATCAACGCTAAAATAACGGGTGCGGATTGCAGCTGAAAGCCCCAGCCAATCGCACTGCCACTGGCGCGTAATAGCAGCAATAAACCGCCTAATGCGCCAAATGTCACCAACACACCTGCGGTATAAGCAAAGGCTTCACTGAGTCGTTTTGATGCGGGTGACTGGACTAAGCCCATCATCTTGATCGATAACACGGGGAATACGCAGGGCATTAGGTTAAGGATCATACCGCCAACAAAAGCGGCTAACAGCAGCAACCATAAGGGCTGCGTTGCTTCTACTGGAATAGGTTGAGCGGCTGCGGCTTGAATAGGCACGTTGCTTAAACGCCATGCTTTCTCACCATCCGTCACGACAAAGTCAGTGGTCGCTACTTGGTTGGCAGACACGCGCTCGAAGGTGTAACTCATGCCGTTACTAACTTGCTTAACCTTTGGCTCTGCTGCTGCGATTAGGTCGGCATCTAGTGGGAAAATAGTCGCTTGTTTAGTGGCGTCACTAAGCGTCAGAGTGATTTCGGTCGCACTGGTTGATGTAAGGCTTTGTACTGACCATAGATTACTTGATGAAGCTTGCGGCACACGGTTAAGAAAGTTATCTCGTAATGCTAAGTCGCCTGACTTCCAGTTAGCTGTTTTGCCAATAGGGCGGGTTAACGTCATTTGCCCAAAGCCCGGTATGCAGTCGATTTTGCAGACTAGCCACTCCAGATCAACCGTTAGCGATAATGACTCCGCGCCAGCTTCAGGGGTGATAGGTAGCAGGTAAGCGACATTGCCTTCGTAGCCGAGGTTGGTCAGGTGAGCGACGGGTAAGCGTGTTGGGAATGGCCACTTTACAGGGTCAACGGTTGCGCCTGTTGCTTGTATGTCAAAGCGCGGTGCTGCGCCTGAGTCTCCCGCATTTCTCCAATACACATGCCACTTGGGGTCTACTTCAAAGTAAAAACCGATGTGTTCAGTGCTGCCCGACGCGAAGGTGTCAGGCGCAAGCCAGCGAACCTTTACGTGGTCGCCAGAGGTAGTTTCTTCAGCACTGACAGGCGTCGTCCAAATAAGGAAGAGACTAATAAACCAAAATAATGCCACTGTGTAAGTGGGTAGTTTCATTGCGTTTGATTCCTTTGTGGTAGGTCAAGCAGAGCATGTACCAAAGCTTCGAGACTAAAGGTTTATCAATAATGACACTAATTACGGTTTTTTTAGATTGCTAGGGGCATGCTTTACAAAGATTTACCCTATTGAATATTACTGTGGCGCATTTCTCTGGGTTTGATTGAACCGATCGATAAAAATTTGTAATTTGAATACAATATCGTCTATGAAAACAATATTCGAATCAAAAGATTGGGCAACATGCTCTACCTGCGGCAGTGCTCGCAACCGAGGCGATAGCTGTGACTATTGCGGGAGAGTCTATAGTGATGTCATTCACCAAAAACAAAACCCAGCAACAACCTTTCTCAAGTCGTTAAGTCATAAGTACCAAGTTGAGCGGCAGGGTGATGAACTACGCATTTCATGGCGCTGGGGTGGTATGAAAAGTGCTGGGTTACTGATCTTTTTTGCGATTTGGAATTCGCTCATCTTTTCAGGGGATTATGGTTTCAGCGATGACATTAGTTATTGGGAAGCGTTTTTGTCGATCTTTCCCATACCAGCGCTTCATATGGTCGTCGGGATTATTGGGCCAATTTACATTTTAGTGCGCATGATCAATAGCACGACCATTAAAGCGAATAGTCAGACGCTCACGGTGACCCATCATCCTATTCCATTGGGAAAGCGTCATCGTTTTCAGTCTTCTGAGATAGAACAGCTATTTGTTTCTGAGACTCAGGTTTCTGGTAAAAAGAAAAGCAGGTCTGTGCCAGAGCTGCAACTCATTACCAAGTCTGGCGTTCGTCATCGCTTGCTGAAAGGAAAGAAGACGGTCGATTTCTCAGATTATGAAATGATGCGAGAGCAGTTATCGAATGCACTGGATATATAGTTAGCGTCGCTACAAGTTGTTGCGCGTTATCAGTAATTAACTAAGCCGACTTTGAGAGGTGGCATTATGGAATTCAACCTGAGTCAAGATTATATCAGAAAGCAAATCCGTGGCCCTTTTGTGAATATGATGGTCATATCAATTCCCACAGTTGCTTTTGTAGTAGGGAACTTTGTGTTTGAAAGTGTGATGCATGGAGTTGCGGGACTTATTGTACTGGTCGTTATACTTCTGATTTTATCTATTGAAGCCATAAAAAAATCTAAATATTGGAAGCGTTTCGGTCCGAGTATTTCGGTTTCAGTACATGATGATTATATTATCGACAAAGGACTTGATGGTGAGAGTAAAATAGCTGTTCAAGCGATTGACTCTGTTCAGGTTAAAATGAAAAAGGGAGATGTCAGGTCTATAAATCTTAAATCGGTCACAGGCATGAACGGAGAGTTGAAAGGGTATGAAAATATGAAACTTCTTTCTGAAAAAATATCTTCAGTCGTTGGTGAAGATAAAGTAAGTGTGTCTCGTTCTTTTTTCTAAAAACGCACCGGTAATATGAATTGCATCGTATTCTCAGTTGATGCGATAGTTACCTTAAATAAAATTGACTTGAGATACACCTATGACACGTTTCGCCGTTATCTTAGTGATTGGTTTGCTGTCTTCATCTTCCGTGATCGCTGACTCACACAAAGCAATTACCAGCTCTGCAACAGGGCAGGCGGTGACGAATATATCTGCCAATGGTGGTTATCCATTTGATGGTCGCGTTGATGAAAAGTCAGACTTGGATGACTTACTCACATTAGCATGGGGCGAGGCTTCTTTAGGACTTCACCGTGGTCATCGAGAAGTTCGTGCAGTGCTGGAAGTCTTTCTTGGCATCAATCACGACGAAATGCACGTCTTGATGGAAGACCATAATTTGAATCTTGCTAAGACTTGTGAATATCTTGGTTTGGAACCAGAAAAATTGGTTGAGTCTCTAACGGCAAGCTTTAATCCGTTTATTCAACAAGGCGTTGATGGCGGTGTGATTACAGCGACAGAAGCTGAGAGCTGGAAGAAGCAAATACGTGGGGAGTTTAGCCGTCGGGTTTATTGGGTGGGTTGATGGCTTCTTTAATCATTTAAATACATCTCCCATCCTTCAAGTCCATTTGGTAAATCAAGCTGCTCGGCCAAACCTGTTAATGCTTCCAACGATTGCGCATGCTCAATTTTTTTAGCGATTTGATAGGCTTCTGCCCAACTTTTGTACGCTTCTTTTTGTTGGCTATTTTCCCATTGAATATGACCAATATTTATAGTGGTAACACATAACCCAGCTGCATCGCCGATTTCCTGTTGAATTGCCAGAGATTGCTGTAGGTATTTGAGTGCCGTTTCATAGTTGCCGCGAACGCGATAGATTTGGGAAATATTGTTGAGCGTTGCGCCTTTGCCGTACTTATCGCCGATCTCCTGTTGAATGGCAAGAGATTGCTGTAGGTATTTGAGTGCGGTTTTATAGTCGTCGCGAGCGGAGCAGGCTAGTGAAATATTATTGAGCGTTATGCTTTCGCCGGACTTATCGCCGATCTCCTGTTGAATGACCAAAGATTGCTGTAGGTATTTGAGTGCGGTTTCATAGTCGCCACGAGCTTGAGCAATAGTAGCCATATTGTTGAGTGTTGTCCCTTCGCCGGACCTATCGCCGATCTCTTGTCTTATGGTCAGAGAGTGCTGTAAGTATTTGATTGCGGTTTCAAAGTCGCCACGAGCCTTGAATATTTGGGAAATGTTATTGAGCGTTACGCCTTCGCCGGACTTATCGCCGGTCGCCTGTTTAATGGCCATCGATTGCTGTAGGTATTTGAGTGCGATTTCATAGTCGCCGCGAGCGTGCGCAGTAGTGGCCATGTTGTTAAGTGTTGTGCCTTCGCCAGATTTATCACCGATCTCCTGTTGAATGGCCAGAGATTGCTGTAGGTATTTGAGTGTGGTCTCATAGTCGCCTCGGGCCTTGAATATTTGGGAAATATTATTGAGCGTTGAGCTTTCGCCGGACTTTTCGCCAAGCTTTTTATATATCTCGTCTGCGGTTTGGTAGTGTTCTAATGCTATTGTTTTGTTTCCAAGATGGCTATTTAAAAGTCCTTGATAATTAATCGCTCTTGCTTTTGATTTTAAATCTTCAAGTGCACAAAGTGTCGGTAACCAATGATCCAATATAGTGTGACGTTCCCCATGCAGCGACAGCTGTGAAATTGTATTGAATGCGCTAGCGGTCAATTCTTCTAAAAGTTCGTTAGATTCTTCTGTATTTGCTTTTGTAAATAAAAGCTTCCACCACTTAAAAGCGGTTAACTCTGATGTGTAGTCTACGGCTGCTCGTGAGATGAAGGCATGTGTATCCTGGGGGGATAATTCTTGAGCAGTCACCAGAGACCTTTTAAGCGACCGTGTAAAACCACCTGTTCTATATTGAGAGTCTTGTAAGAGAAAATACTCCGCAAAAATATCAGGTTGCAGCGAACCACTAGGGTTACCAGATAACTGTTTTATAACCTCGATGTAGCGTTCTAGCTCGCTTTCACTATTGGCTATATCTGTTTCGTTTAAAGCATCATAAACATGATTTTCATCATGCTCTAGGTCTAAGCCACCCGACAATGTTGCGATAGTGAGTAGTTTATAAATCGAGGCTTTTTCATTTTCTGAGTATTGACTAAGTGTTGCTTGCCAGCGCTTTTCCTCACGATCTAACACATGTTTTAAAAGCTCTGCTTGCGTCCAGTTTCTAACTTGATGAATACTGTGATGTTTAATCGCGCTAGCAACCATGCCAATAAACAATGGTCGGCCATTGTTACTGAGTGTTTCAAGTACCTCCCAAAAGTCACTGTCTTGGTCTGGTAGTTTTTCCTCACACTCTAATGAGTCGAGAAAGCTCTGTAGTGCCTGTTGTTGTTCTGGACGAGTGAGCGGGTGGAGTTCGTGCGGCTCTGGCGTATGTAAATAGCTTTTGCGAGTAGTTGCATTGGCTGAGCTTGAAGTCAGCGACTTCCACCAGCTTTGTTGTTCGGCAACTCGCTCTAAAATAAGTAGCGAACGGGGAAGTCATAGTCGTTTTGGTGCTGGATAAAATGGTCAATCCAGTTGGCTATTTCGTCTGGGTACTCTGCCGCGTAGTCGATAGTAATTATAGTTGGCCTAGCTGGTTGCCAGTTATCTAGAGCATCTGACTTGCCAAGTTTGTCTGAGTGCAGAAAGCCGACATCACAATAAGTTTGGCGTGAAAGCAGAGCATCTAAGGCAAGGCGGCTTTTGCCAGTGCCGCCTTCACCGGTAATGACTAGCCAGCTAAAGTTTTTGTCAGTGTCAAAAAACTCGTTGAGTAACTTTAGGCTGTTATCACGACCGATAAGCTTTGCTTGGCGACTTTTAAACGTGAGCCATAACGGGCTGCTTTTTTGTGCTTGTTGGTCGAGCGCATTCTCAGTATCTGTGATTAGGAATTCTGGGGTTTGAAGGTCTAGGTTGAAACTGAGTTGTTCAACGATGTTATCTAGTTGTCTACGAAGTGCGTCCTGTGCTTCTGTTTGTTGGTTTTGACCCAGTAACAGTTGGACTAAGCCTTGTTGCTCAGGCTTTAAATTTTCCCAGCGTGCTTTATTTGTGATTAGACCTGCTAAGTGTTCATCAGAGGCGATGGTAAACGCTTCTCCAAGGGCATTATCGGTTCTTGTTTTGAGCGTATTGAGGATGTTTTGGGTAAAGTTGAAGTACCATTCTTTTTCACTCATTCTATCGTGGAGTTTGGTCATCCAAGCCTTACCAACGATCTCGCCAGCTTGAGCTAGACGAGCAATGATAAAGGGTGCGACGTATTTAAGCGCCAGTCGTACACTCGCTTTATTAATGCCAGTTTCTTCGTGAATCCACTGTGCCAAGACTTTGTTTTTATCATCATCGGTAAAGTACTCCTTAAAGGCGATTAGCTCATCTAAGATTTCCGAGAAGTCTTTGCTGGGGGGAGTGGGTGTCTTTGGCATTTCACATCCTTATGGTTTGTATAGAAGATTAGCACGGAGTGATGATTTTCAATAATATATCGCTGCGTTTTGGTCAGCGGTATTTATTCGCGCCATTTTAGGCCTATTTATGGCGCGAATAACGGGTCTAATCGCGCCATAGCACTCAAGACCATTCAGTGATTAGCGTCATTTTCATATAAGCTGTACTTCACCTCGCCAAAACAATGAGCCATAAAAATGAACACCGTCACCCTAACACTAGACGAAATCCACACCCTCGCACGCGCTGCTCTCCTAAAAGCCGGCAGCAACGAAGAGATGGCCAATTGCGTCGCAGACACGGTCACACGCGCAGAACGTGACGGCTCACATTCACACGGTCTTTTCCGTATTCCAGGTTATGTCGCGTCACTTGTTAGCGGCAAAGTAAACGGCAACGCCAACCCCAAAGTAGAACACATAACTCCAGTGATGATTCGTTGTGATGCAGACAATGCTTACGCACCGCTTGCCCACGCAAGATGCCTCGATCAGCTAGCAGAAGCGGCGAAAACCTACGGTATAGCGATGGCGCAAATTACCCGTTCTCATCACTTCGCAGCGTTGTGGCCTGAGACCGAAACGCTGGCTGAAAAAGGACTCGTCGCATTCACTTGTGTGAACTACATGCCGATGGTTGCGCCCTATGGTGCTAAGGAAAAAGTCTACGGCACCAACCCCATTTCATTTGCATGGCCAAGAGAGGGAAGTACCCCTGTCGTTTTTGACATGGCGACCTCAGCAATGGCGATGGGTGACATACAAGTCGCTGCACGAGATGGTAAAACACTGCCTTCGGGTGTTGGCTTAAATGAAGCGGGCGAACCGACTACCGACCCGAAGGATATCGACCCAAATACAGGCGGTGGAATGATCCTGCCATTTGGAGGCTATAAAGGCTCACATATCTCAATGATGGTGGAATTATTGGCAGGGCCATTGATGGGGCAAACGGTGAGTTTTGAAACCGAAAAAACAGATAATAACGATGGCGGCCCACCTGCTGGCGGTCAGTTTATTTTAGCCATGTCACCTGAAATTACCTCAGGTACGGCAGACTGGGGAACTGGTGCAGACTCGTTATTTGATAAGCTAAAGTCGTTTGATGGTGTGCGTTTACCCGGTGAGCGCCGCCACAAAAACAGACAAGATACTGGCCCAAGATCAATCAATGCTGAGTTGGTAAAAACGGTGTCTGATTTAGGATAAAGATTATTTAATTTATAAATTATTTCAAAATATTTTCTTGAAAAGCAAAAATACGGCCTCAGATTATTTTTACCAACACTTCGACTCTCTGGGTGTTTTGTTGGTAACAATCATTTTTAATTTCGTATGGCTTCTAATGGAGAATATGTCATGAACACGATCGATTTATCACCGCTTTACCGTAACAGCATTGGCTTTGACCGCATGGCTTCATTGCTAGATAACGCAATGAGAACAGAGTCTGCAAGCTCAGGCTATCCCCCTTATAACATCGAGGTGCTAGAGGAAAACCGTTACGCTATTTCACTGGCGATAGCAGGTTTTGCTGAGAGCGACCTAGATATAAACGTAGAAAAAGGCGTGCTCACCGTCCGTGGCAAAAAGGACGATGAAGCAGAGCGTGAGTACCTACACCGTGGTATTGCTAACCGTGCTTTTGAGCGCAAGTTTAACCTTGCTGATCATATAGAAGTAACGGGCGCAGACCTTGCCAACGGCTTACTCACCATCAACTTGCTTAAAGAAATTCCAGAGGCGATGAAGCCACGCACTATCTCGATTAACTCGGGTACGTCAGCGGTTGGAAAAGCAACTGAAGAGCCAAAAATACGAGCCGCATAAAGCTCAACTAGCAGTGTACGCACTGTTTCAAAACTAGAAAGTAATAGAGCGTGAATGGGAAACTATTCGCGCTTTTTTATTGATTAATCCAAGACATAAAAGCACTATTGGCTTCGCTATTTTAAATTATTAGGAACAACTATGGATCCAATCACTCAAGGTGCTTTTGGTGCGGTATTTGCGCAGTTGCACGGCCGTAAAAAAGACATCGCGAAAGCGGGTGTTATCGGTGCGTTAGCAGGCATGGCGCCCGACTTGGATATCCTTATTCGTTCGATGAATGATCCGTTGTTGGCGTTGGAATACCACCGTCACTTCACGCATTCGCTATTATTTATTCCCTTTGGTGGTTTGATTGTTAGCTTGGTGCTACACCCCTTATTGGGCCGGCGATGGGGGCTGAGTTTTTTACAAACCTTGCTGTGGTGCATTATTGGTTATGCCACTCACGCTTTGCTGGACGCGTGTACTAGCTACGGCACGCAGTTGCTTTGGCCGCTGACTAATACTCGTTTTTCATGGGACATTATTTCCGTTATTGACCCATTGGTGACCGTGCCAATTTTGGTACTAACGATACTGGCGGCTCGTCGAAAGGCGCGGGGCTATGTGTTTTTAGCCATTGCGTGGTTGGTGTTGTATTTTGGCTTTGCGGCTTACTTGCACGAGCGTGCATTGGCAGAAGGCGTGAAGCTGGCAGAGTCACGTGGACTAGAGGTGGTAAGGCTTGAAGCTAAGCCTAGCTTTGCAAATATTGTCGTTTGGAAGATCATCACGGAAACCAAAGATACATTTTATGTGGACGCGATTAAACCGTTTGGTGACACGCCCAACGTTTGGGAAGGGCAGTCGTCTAAGAAGTTAGACATTGACCGTGACTTACCGTGGTTGGATAAAAGTTCTCAGCAAGCGAAAGATATTGAGCGTTTCCGTTGGTTCTCTATGGACTATATTGCACTAGATAAAAACAACCCAAACCGCGTGGCTGACATCCGTTATTCACTGTTACCACAAGAGATTCAACCGTTATGGGGAATCGATTTGTCGCCAGATGCGACGCCTGAAGATCACATCGTTTACTATAATGATCGTGGTGATAGTCGTGGTGCAGTTAAGCGTCTATGGCAAATGATATGGGAGTAATGTTGCATGTTAGTGCTATTAGTTGAAGACCATCGTTTATTAGCCGAGACACTTATCGACTACCTTGCGACGGAGTCTATTGACGTGGACTACGCCTCGACAGGGACGCAGGGGTTTGAGTTGGCGACGACTCAGACGTTTGACGCGATTATTTTGGATGTAAACCTGCCGGGTATGGATGGGTTTACGATCTGTCAAAAGCTGCGTCAGCTGCACAAAATAGACACGCCCATTATCATGTTAACGGCGCGAGATCAGCTTGATGATAAGCTGTCTGGGTTTGAGCATGGCGCAGACGATTACTTGGTGAAGCCGTTTGAAAACCAAGAGTTAGTGATGCGTTTACAAGCTTTGGTTAAGCGTAACCGTGGCCAAGTGACTCAGAAGCAGCTCAGCATTGGTGACTTGGTGTTAGACGGTGGTAGCCAGCAAATTACACGTGCTGGAAAGTCGGTGGAAGTGTCACCGACTAGTTTCCGCATTTTAAATATTCTTATGCGTGAGTACCCCGACGTGGTGACGCGTGAAGCCATGGAGCAGGAGTTGTGGGGCAGTGACGTGCCTGACACTGACGTGCTGCGCAGTCATATTTATAATCTGCGTAAAGGTGTTGATCATCCGTTTGATCAGTCAATGGTGCAGACGGTGAAGGGTGTTGGGTTGAAGCTGGTTGTACCTTTTTGACCAGTTTATTGGTGTTGGAAAAACTAAAGTATCTAGCCTTAGCGTGGTAGAGGACTTATGTGGTGAGATTGTCATGTCGTTTACTGTTGTTTTTGACTTATTATTAATCTCCACTCGTCCAATTATATATTTATTTTGATGTTATTTAGGTTATGGTTAACCCATAAAAAATAATGTTGAATTCTTATGAACAAGTCTCCTCAAGTTCTGTTTGATCGTGAAGCCCGCTCGATGGCGTATTTTGAAAAACAACTTCAAGATGTTGAAGAACGTGGGATTAAAAGTATCACGTTTCTGATTGCTTCCGAGTACCTTCAAAACCAAGACACAATTGATCCCTTTTTAAAGAACATGACTGTTCCAGTGTCGGGTGGTGTATTCGGTGAAGTTATCTATGACGGTCAGTACTTTACGGATGGGATGATTGCCGTTCTCTGGTTTCACGAGACACGAGTATCGACGTTTCTGGATGCTAGCAACTTGAGTTCAGTATTATATCAACAACAAGATTCTATTTTAGAAGGCACAGACCATAAGACTAGTTTGGTCTTTTCCAACACTAAAATGCGAGCGGCAGAAGCGGCTTTAGATACGCTTTACTATCGAAATGGACAAAGCTCTCAGTATGCAGGTACCGGCACAGGTATCTTGTCAGACCTAGATGGTAGCAGTATTGTTACTAATGATGGCTTGGTTGCAGATGCGGTGCAAATTACTTCGTTTCCGTATAAGCAAAAAAACCATGTTGGTCATGGTTGGGCGGTTTTATCTGGCCCACACTTGGTGACAGAGTCGGAACAAAATAGGGTTAAGACCTTAGATTATCAAGCGATAAAACCTTATTACGAAAGCCTGATTAAAAATAGCGTCGGTGACGAAGCGAACGATCTGACGTTTCAACAAATGATAGAAATATATCCCATCGGCATCCAGCCTTACGATGAGGATATGATCGTAAGAGCCATACAGTCTTCTGATGATGAGGACATGCATTTTTTCGGTGACATCCCCGAATTTTCAAGTGTTTATATTCTTTCTGGTAAACAGGAAAATTTACTAAACTATGTGAGAAATAAGGCTGATAGTTTTAAAACGATAGCCAGTGAGAAACCAGATCTCTCGATTGTTTTTAGTTGTTCTGGTCGACGCGCCCACATGGCAGAAAAGAGCGATGAAGAGTTAGCTATTCTGACTAATAGCATGGGTAATAGTCGTCAGATTATTGGTGTCAGATCAATTGGTGAAATTGCGAGTAACAGTACCGGTCTGGCGTGTTTTCACAGCATGTCTTTAGTTGTGGCTAATTTATGGATATGAATGCAAATGCAGCCTATCACTTAGTGATGTTGCAGCAAGAGTTAGTGATGGTATTGGGCTCTTCTTCTGAGCCAGATGAGATTTTGCAGCGTTTTACTATGCGTGCTATCAAAGCGCTCAACCTTCGCTGTATCTACATCATACAAAAAGAAAATAAAGCGGTAGGGCTTGAGGATTATCACCATCGAGTGCCGTTGTTGGCACCTAGCATTGAAACGCATCCTCACCTAGAAAAGTATGTCTCTGCTGACTTGCCTGAATCTAGTGAGTTTGTTGAAGAGATCGTCATTGACCACGTTTATTGGTACTGCTACAGCATTAAAAACTTAGGTTATATGATCATTGAACGAATGGCTAAACCGTTTAATGCTGGTTTAATAACGGCTCTAAACGCGCCTATTACGAGGTTCGGCCAGATCTATGTCGATAGGATGCAGTTTCTCTCGATTGATCGAGACCATGATCATATAAAAACTATTTCTGAGCATCTTAAAACAGAGAAAAATAAGCTGACACACATCCTTCACGCGATTAAAGATGCAGTGCTGGTGTTTGATGATAATGGTGTGGTTGATTTTATGAATCCAGCCGGAAGAAGACTACTAAACGTTAAAAAATTCTCTAGTATTAATAATAACGTCACAAAGTATTTCAGAATTTTAGATAGTGTGAAATTCCAAGATATTACAAATGAGATTTTTAAAGCCTGTCAAAAAGAAGGTAGTTGGTTTTACGAGAAGCCAGTCGTTTTGTCGCTCACCGATAATTGTAGGCTGGTGGTTCGTTTGAATGTGCAAAGTATTCCGGACCATGTGAAAGAAGGACAAGAGGGAAGTCGCTATTACGTGTGCACTTTCAACGACATCACAGAAGCGCACCAGTTGCAGCAAGAGCTAATATGGCATGTAAACCATGACCCTTTAACTCAGGCATTTAATCGTCGTGGCTTTGAAGAAAAAATGAATCAGATCATTACTGACAAGCGTACTAAGCCTTCGGTATTGATCTGTATGGACCTTGACCGCTTTAAACATGTGAATGATATCGGAGGTCATTTAGCCGGAGATGCGCTGTTACAACAAGTCACTACGCTAATGCTTCAAGAGATTAGCGACAATGACGTGTTAGCGCGTGTTGGTGGGGATGAGTTTTGCGTTATTTTAGAGAATTGTACGATAGATAATGGGCTAAACATTGCTGAGCGTATTCGTAAGAATATTGACCGTCTGCGTTTTCGCTGGGAAAGAAATATATTCACAGTCGGCATCAGTTTGGGTGTGACCAAAATTAAAATTACTGACACGGATGCGGATGCTATTTTTCTTCGTGCTGATGAAGCGTGTTTATCGTCTAAAGAAAACGGTCGTAATCAAGTCACACTAGCTGATAAAAATACCTCTAAAAAGGGTGATGTTGAATTAGACCTCAGTTACCTTCATTGCGTTAATTTGGCGTTACTCAACTTAGATGATAGTTACCAGTTTGTTTTGTACCGACAGCGCATTATTCCTGTGTCAGATGTTACTAAAACGTCACATGAGGAAGTGCTATTACGCATTCGAAAGGATGGCAAGTTGATTCCTCCTAATGCCTTTTTACCTGCTGCTGAGCGTAGTGGAAAGATCAGTGAGATCGACCTTTGGGTACTTAAAAAGACGCTACGGTATTTGCGAACCAATAAACAATGCACTTTGAATGTGAATATTTCAGGGGTGACGTTAAGCACTGCTAATAGTCGTGCGATGTTGTATGACCTTATTTCTGAGTTTCCATTAGAAGCTAACTATTTGTGCTTAGAGATTACAGAGACTTCGGCAATAACTAACCTTTCTAAGTGTATTGCTTTCATGGGAAAGCTGAACTATTTGGGCGTATCTTTTGCCCTAGATGACTTCGGAACAGGGGTGTCGTCTTTTAGTTACCTGAAGAATCTACCTATCAAATACCTTAAAATCGATGGTTCTTTTATTCGAGATATTTGTGATAATGAGATCGACGCGATTGTGGTCCAATCAATTGTATCTGCCGCAAAGGCAATGAATATTTTGACGGTTGCAGAGTATGTCAGTAACTCAGATATTTTGGCCAAAGTGACAGAGATAGGCGTGGATTATGTACAAGGTTATTACCTTGGTGAGCCAACGACGCTTGTTACAGAGAAAGCATTTAGCTGAGGTGAACCCGCTAGTGATTTCTTATCAAAGTGACTGTTACCGTTGTACCTTTCTCTACCTCGCTATAAATCCCTAAGCGCCAATCAAAGCGCTGGCAAAAACGTCTCACTATATCCAGCCCCAAACCATAACCACCTTGTTGTGTACTTGAGCGCTCAAACGGCTTTTGTATGCGTTCTATTTCGTCCTTAGCAATGCCTTTACCACTGTCACTAATACTGACGCTACTTTTCCGTATCGTGACGATTACCGTGCCTTTTTCTGTGTAATTGCATGCATTTCTCAATAAGTTGCTGAGCACAATACTGACGGCTTGATTGGGTGCTTCGACTTGCAAGTCAGCCTGTTCTTCCAAACTAATCACCACATGTTGGTCAGCGTTGTGGGTATTGTTTACTTGTTGAATTAGGGTAGGGAGTAACTTATTGAGTGTCACTGTCTCTTTGTTTTCTTGTCCTAACTTGCTGTCACGTGCCAATACCATTAGCGTTTCAATCATGGATAGCATGTCATTTGATGTCGTTTGCATTCGCTTGATGGCGCGTTGCTGAGCGGGTGTTTTGTCCTTTTGTTTATCCAGTATTTCAAGTGACCCTTTGATGACGGCCAGAGGTGTGCGAAGTTCGTGACTCACATCATGTGTAAACTCACGCTCGCGTTGCAGTTGGTTTTTTAACTGCTGGGTAAACCCTTTGAGGGAGTCGGCAAGCACGCTCACTTCGTCTTTGCTATGTTCTTGTGTGTACTTATCCAATTGCAATGAGTCGAGTTCGTCCTTCGAGAGGTCAAAATGACGCATAGTTTGGGCTAATGACATCAATGGTGAGAGTGTTTTGCGTGAGTACTTGTAAACAAACCAGGCTGACAAATAGATGATGATAAGCACCATACTCAGTGGCATTACACCAAAGTAAAACGATAGCGCACGGACACTTTGTTCATCAAACAATAGGAATAACTTCTTATTATCCCGAACCTCAGTAAACAAAATCGGCTTGTGCCCGTCAAACACAACTCGTCCATAATTATCGCTAATATCACGTAACTCAGTCGGAACGTTGTTTAAGTTGTCATCTATTGATATGTAGCCGCGTAGGTTGTCAGTGTTTGGTACTGGGTGGTTTGGGTTTTGTTCTAATTGTGCCCAATAGTGTATGGCCTCGTTTTTTAAGGCTGTTTTAACCATGACCTGCTCAACAATGATGGCCGCGACAAAAACACCCAGCACCGTTACAGTACTGATGAATAACAGTTGCAGCACAAATACTCGAATCAGTTTGTTGTTGATACCCGACTTTTGCAAAATATTTTCCTATCTTCACGTTGTTTTGACATTGTCATTGGCACACTAAAGCCATTGATTATTCATTGTGTCCTGAATTAAGAACACTGTCGAGGCTAGAAAGTTATGAGTACAGACAACGCGTCACATCCAGTAGAGCCTAAGATCATCACTGATTTCGCTGAGCTTTATCAGTCGCTGAATAAGGATAATTTGCATAGGTTATCAGAGGTTTATAGTGATGATGTGGAGTTCATTGACTCGTCTCATCAGCTACAAGGTATCAGTAATTTGACGGATTATTTTGAGGGGCTTTACAGCAACTTAGAGTACTGCAGGTTCGACATTAAATACATTCAATCAGACAGTTCTGGCCATGCTTTTTTAACATGGCAAATGGACTTTGCGCACCCTAAGTTATCGGGTGGCAAAAATATTACAGTAGACGGTGCTACAGACTTACGGTTTGAGGAAAAAATTACCTATCACCGTGACTTTATCGACATGGGTCAGATGCTTTATGAGCATATTCCTGTGCTTGGGTCGGTTATCCGTTTCATTAAGAAAAAGGCGATCTCATGAAAACGGTTCTTATTACTGGTGCAACATCCGGTATTGGTAAGCAGTTAGCGTTGAACTACGCAAAAAGCGATTGGCATGTTGTGGCGTGTGGCCGCAACAAAGGCGTGCTTGCTGAGCTTGAGGCTAACGAGAATATAAGCACACTGGCGTTTGATATTTCTATTCCTAATGAAGTGGTTGAGGCGAGTAAGAAACTAGAACAGCCGCTAGATATGTTGATTTTAAACGCTGGAACCTGTGAGTACATGGATGACGTTAAGCACTTCGATACGGAAATGTTTCGTCGAGTGGTTAATAGCAATTTACTCGGTACGTCAGATTGTCTAAGTGCTTTTTTACCGAAAGTAAAAGACGGCGGGCAATTGGCGTTGATGGGCTCAAGTGCAAGCTTCTTCCCGTTTACTCGTGCTCAGGCGTATGGCGCAAGTAAGGCGGCAATTGCTTACTTAGCACAAACCTTAGCGGTTGATTTGGCACCACAAAAGATTGCTGTGAGTCTGGTTAGTCCTGGTTTTGTAGAAACAGCATTAACCGCTAAAAACGACTTTAATATGCCAATGAAAATCTCGGTAGAGCAAGCGTCAGATGAGATTCAAAAAGGTTTGGCAAAGCGTAAACTGCATGTTAAAACGCCACGTTTATTTACATTTATATTGGGCTTGGTTGGTAAGTTACCGATGAGCTTCCAGCACTGGTTGTCACTACGGATGGGGCAGTCATGAGTAATATTGCAATTATTGGCTCGGGTATTTCTGGGCTTATTTGTGGTCATAAGTTATCACCTAATCATCAAGTTACTGTCTTTGAAGCGAATGACTACATCGGCGGCCATACTGCAACGATTGATGTTGAAGTTGATGGAAAGCCATGGGCGATTGATACGGGTTTTATCGTGTTTAACGACCATACCTATCCACACTTTCAGGGCTTGATGGACGAGCTAAAGGTGGAGTACCAAGAAACGAACATGAGCTTTAGCGTCGAGAATGCGAGTACTGGTTTGGTTTATAACGGTAATACACTGAGCAGTTTATTCGCGCAGCGCAGTAACTTCTTTAAGATGAAGTTTTGGCGTTTGATCTCTGAAATTTTGCGCTTTAACAAACGTTGTAAAGCACTTAATAAAGGCGAGATTGATCCTGAGTTAAGCGTCAAAGAGTTCTTGGATAAGGAAGACTTTAGCCCGTACTTCGCAGAGAATTATATTTTACCAATGGCTGCTGCTATTTGGTCAGCAAGTCTCGGTGAAGTTGAAGCGTTTCCGCTACGTTTTTTCATTCGATTTTTTGATAATCACGGTTTATTAAACGTGGTTAATCGTCCGCAGTGGTTCTCTATTAAGGGCGGATCGCGTGAATACATTCCGGCAGTCACAGCAAAATTCAAAGACGATATTCAGTTATCAACGCCTGTTAGTAAGGTATTGCGAACGGATGACGGGGTTGAGATTACGCTCGGAAATGGTGACGTTCAGCATTTTGATGAGGTGATTTTTGCGTGTCACAGTAACCAAGCGCTAGCGTTATTGGGCGATGCTAGTGAAGCAGAACAGAGTGTATTGGGCGCTATTCCATACCGCCAAAACGAAGTGGTACTCCATACCGACCGCAATATGTTGCCTGAAATACCAGAAGCAGTGGCGTGTTGGAATTATCACTTATCGGGTGTTGCTGAAGATAAGGCAGTCGCCGCGTCGGTTACTTACAGCATGAATTTATTACAGTGTTTACCAGAAGGCGCACCAGAGTTTTGTGTGTCGCTGAATACCACTGACCGTATTGATCCAAGCAAAATACTACGGACGTTTCATTATGATCATCCGGTGTTTAGCCGTGACATGGTGGCTGCACAAGGCCGTCGAAATGAGATTTGTGGGCAGAACAAAACACACTTTTGTGGCGCGTATTGGTACAGCGGATTTCATGAAGATGGCGTACGCAGTGCGGTAGATGTCGCACTACGTTTTGAGAACGCCTGATGGATAGCGCCATCTACTCGGGTCGAGTTAGACATCGTCGTTACGGGGAGAAAAGTAACGCTTTTAACTATAAGTTATTTTTGACGGCTTTGGACTTGGATGAGCTAAATGATGGCTTGTCTATTGGACGATGGTTTGGTGTAGAAAAAAAGGCAGTACTGAGCTTTAGGCACAGCGATTACCTAGACGGACAAGGCAAGCTGACAGCGCAAAAAGTGTGGCACAAAGTGGAGTCGTTAGGGGGTGAAAACTGGGGTGGGAAAGTAACCCTGTTAGGGCAGTTACGTTGCTTTGATATTTATTTTAGCCCAGTGAATTTTTACTACTGTCACGATCGTGGTGGAGAGTTGCGTTACTTGGTTGCTGAAGTGAGTAATACGCCGTGGAATGAGCGTCATTGTTACTTGGTTGAGCATAAGCAAAATGTCATGACAGACAAGACGTTCCATGTGTCGCCATTTATGAATGAAGACATGGCTTACCGCTGGCGCTTCACACCACTAAATCCACGTTTGTATTTAAATATAGATAACGTAGAGCCAGATGGTAATAAGCTATTCGATGCGACTATTTACATGGACAAACAAGCGTTTACGCGCAGCAACTTAATCAAACAATTAATTAAAATTCCTGCCATGACGGTAAAGACGATGTTGGGGATTTATTGGCAGGCAGCAAAGATATACCTCAAGGGTATTTCTTATGTCACCTATACGAAAAAGAGCAAGGAGTTAAAAAAATGAGTTCACAAGTGGGCATTGCAGAGTCAACGAAACCGACGTGGTGGCAAGCAACGGCTAGAAGCATGTTGTTCAAACTGCTAGGAAAACTTGAGGAAGGCTCGTTAACGATTCAAGAGCAAAATGAGACTCATCACTTTGGGGTAGAGGGTAGTGACTTGAGTGCGCATGTGATTGTGCATGACCAAAGTCTTTACAGCAAAATTTTGACGGGTGGAACTAACGCAGCTGGAGAATGCTACTTTAATGGTTTATGGGATAGCCCCGACGTTACCGCTGTCGTGCGTATTATGGTACGTAACGAAGCGTTGATGGATACGATTGATCAGAAGTACACCTTTTTCACGAGCACTGCTCAGCGTTTTTATCACTTTGCGAAACGTAACTCTAAGGAAGGTTCTAAGAAGAACATCGTGGCGCACTATGACTTAGGAAATGACTTTTATAAGCTGTTTCTAGACGAGACCATGATGTACTCCAGTGCTGTATTTAATACGCCTGAGACAACCTTGCATGAAGCGCAACTACAAAAGCTTGACGATATTTGCCAGCGTTTGCAGTTAAAAGCGGGTGAGTCGGTTATTGAGATTGGTACAGGGTGGGGCGGTTTTGCACTGTATGCTGCGAAAAATTACGGTGTTCATGTTACTACAACGACTATTTCAGAAGAGCAACATGCGTGGGCACACGCTGAGATAGAGAAGCAGGGTTTGGGTGATCAAATCACGTTACTTAAAGAAGACTATCGTAACCTTGAAGGACGCTACGACAAGTTAGTGTCTATCGAAATGATTGAGGCTGTTGGGCATAGCTATTTGCCGACATTCTTTAAAACCTGTAATGCTTTGCTGAAGCCAAATGGCAAGATGTTGATTCAAGCGATTACTATTGCCGATCAGCGTTATGACCATTACCGCAAGCAGACTGATTACATTCAGCGCTATATATTCCCGGGTGGTTTTTTGCCATCGACGGGTATTATGAATAAGACGATTGCCAAGCACACTGACATGAAAGTCGTGGGTACTACGGACATTGGTTTGGACTATGCGATCACGCTAAAGAAGTGGTCGGAGCGTTTGAAGTCAGTGCGTGGTGAGCTTGCGGGTTTAGGGTTGGATGATACCTTTTACCGCATGTGGCAGTTCTACTTTTACTACTGTGAAGGTGGGTTCCGTGAGCGTGTAATCAGTACTGTACACCTTGTTGCCGAAAAACCTCGTTATGTGGATCCAGATCATGCCGCCGTTCTCAATAGCTAATATTTTTGTCTTTCAAGCCGCCTGGTTTAGTGCTGCATTGTTACGTGACCAAGCCTTTTGGATAATGGTTCCGTTGCTAGCATTGCACTTTTACTTCACGACTAGCAGGCGTGCTGATCTTAAGTTGGTTTTGTTTCTATTACCGTTAGGTTTATTGGTAGAAATGGGGCTGATACTGTCGGAGCTTGTGTGGTACGAAAGTGCGCTGACTCTACCTGTTTGGATGGTGTTGCTATGGGTGCATCTCATCATTAGTTTCAATCATAGTTTGAGATGGTTGGAAAAAGTGCCTTGGATAGCAGTTGCAGTATTGGGTGGTATATCGGGAGCAACGAGTTATGTTGCCGGTAGTAACTTTGGTGCCATGTATATGGCTCCGCCAGAAATCAACACTTTAGGGATTCTTGCAGTGCTTTGGGCATTGCTTATTTTACTGATGTCCCGAGTTGCTAAATACAATAACAAGAGGGTCGTTTAATGTACGCCTTAGCAAAACAAATACGATTGGGTTTAATGGTATTGGCCGTCATTGCTGTTTCAGCAATGGGCTTAAGTAGTTGTTCTACTAATAGCATTCAAGATGTCACCAGCGTCAAACCTGAGCTGAAGATAGAAGAGTATTTCCTTGGGAAAAGTAAAGCGTATGGGATTTTGTTTGACCGTAGCGGCTTGCCAACCCGTAACTTCTTGGTGGACTTGGAAGGTACTTGGGACGAGAAAACACAAATGCTAACGCTGGATGAGTACTTTGAGTTTGATGATGGTGAAAAGAGCTTTCGCCAATGGAAAATCAAGAAGCTAGCGAATAACAAATACACAGGTGAAGCCGATGATGTAGTGGGTACTGCCTACGGTGAGGCTAAAGGCAATGCGCTTAACTGGAAGTACGTGTTGGAAGTGCCCTATAAAGGCAGTACTTTGGCACTCAACCTTGATGACTGGATGTACTTGAGCGATGACGATGTATTGATTAATCGTGCCACTATGTCTAAGTTTGGCTTTAAAGTGGGTGAAATTCTCATTAGCTTTAAAAAATAAGTGATACCTTCTATTGGATAGCATCACCGTTTTAACTTAATAACATTACTTAACAGGTAGATCATGTCAGAGATTCCAACGCACACCGACGTTCTTATTATTGGTGCAGGCATGGCGGGCTTAGCCGCTGCTGCAGACTTAAACGCCGCAGGCAAGCAAGTCCTTGTGATTGATAAATCCCGCGGTTTAGGTGGTCGTATGGCTAACCGTCGCATGGGTGACGGTGCAATAGCAGAGCATGGTGCGCAGTTTGTAACAGCTAGAACTGAGCGTTTTAAAGCGCTGTTAAGTTCATGGGAAGCATCAGGCGCTGTTAAAGAATGGTATCGCAGTGGCGGTGAAGACGATGATACTTACCCGCATTATCGTGGCGCTCCGACGATGAGTGCGATGGCTAAGCAATTGGCTAAAGGCATTGAAACAGTGCTGGGTAAACGGGCGGTATCGGTCACGTTAGATGGTGATGATTGGCTCACAACATTAGAGACAGGCGAGGCTATTCACAGTAAAGAAATGCTGATTGCGTCACCTGTGCCGCAGACTCTAGCCTTATTGGAAGCTGGCAGTGTCGCGATGAGTGAGGCTGATACAGCACAGTTACAAGGGATTGAATATCACCCTTGTATAACCGTGATGGCAGTATTGCATCATGAGCCTGAAGTGCCTGAGCCTGGTGGGTTAGAAATGAGCGTTGGGCCGATCTCATGGTTGGCAGATAATGTTCAAAAAGGCATAACAGAAGTACCTACGATTACGTTGCAAGCGAATGCTGAGTACAGTCGTGATAACTGGGACCGTGACCGAACTGAAGTAGGCCAAGAATTGTTAGACATGGCAGAGCATCTGTTGGGCGCGTCGGTGAAGAGTTTTCAAGTTCACGTTTGGCTTTATAGTAAACCGGTTACTACTGAAGCTCACCCTTACTTAGTGGTGAGCCAGGCGCCAAAAATGGTTCTAGCGGGAGATGCATTTGGTGGTCCTCGAGTAGAAGGTGCAGTGCTATCTGGATGGGCTGCAGCCGAAGAGTTACTGTAATAGCGTGATTTAGGGTATTCTTACCCAGTTAGTCTTCTCTGAAGGCACCTAGAAAGGATACCCTATGTTGTTGGATACACCGTTGTGTGACTTTGGTTGGAAAGCACCAGACTTCACGCTCAAGAGCTTTGATGGTAAAGAATACACCTTGCCCGAGCAAGTCGGTGATAATGGTTTACTCGTCGCTTTTATTTGTAACCATTGTCCTTACGTTATCGCAGCTGTGGAGCGTTTAGCAAAAGACGCGGTAACGCTAAAAGCTCAGGGTATAAATACGGTCGCAGTGATGTCTAATGACTATCTGCTTTATCCAGCAGACTCTCCTGCAAATATGAAGTTGTTCGCAGAAAAATACCAGTTTATATTTCCATACTTAGTCGATGAAGATCAGTCTATTGGTAAAGCGTATGGCGCGACCTGCACACCAGACTTCTTTGGTTTTAATAACGTGAGTGAGTTGCAATATCGTGGCCGTCTAGATGATGCGGGTAGTGGTGACAGTGATGGCCGCACTCCCGAATTACTGGATGCGATGCGCTTAGTGGCGCAAACAGGCACAGGTCCCGCTGAACAGCAATCGAGTGTAGGCTGTTCTATTAAGTGGCGTTAATCCTTTCGAACGATGAACAATAGTCCTATTGGTATTTTTGACTCGGGAGTGGGCGGCTTGTCCGTCGCTCGCAGCATTCGTAAGTTACTGCCGTGTGAGTCTTTACTCTACTATGCCGACTCCAAACACGCCCCTTATGGCGAAAAATCTCAAGCCTTTATCCTAGCGCGTTCGCGCTACATTACCGCGCTTTTGCTAGCGCGTGGCGCCAAGGCAATTGTGGTCGCGTGCAATACGGCGACTGTCTCAACCATAGAAACACTTCGTAAAGAGTTTGCGGTACCCATTATTGGTGTAGAGCCGGGGGTTAAGCCTGCTATTCAGTTGACGAAAACAGGTCGAATAGCCGTTTTGGCGACTCAGTACACCGCGGATAGTGACTACCTTAAGCAGTTAGTGGCTCGTCATGCGAATGGTTGTGAGTTTGTGTTACAGGGGTGTCCAGGATTTGTTGAGCAGATTGAGAATGAACTGATTAATACGCCTGAAACGGAAGTATTGGTGCGGAAGTATGTTGAGCCATTGTTGGTGCAAGGTGTTGATACATTTGTGATGGGATGTACGCATTATACGTTTTTGGTGCCGATTATTTTTAGGATTGCTGGGGAAAGTATACAAATCATTGAGACTCAGGATGCGGTGGCGGAGCAGGTTGGGAAGCGGTTGATGGAGGGTGGTTTGTTGGGAGCTGGAAAAGGAGGTCTAGAGGTGTTTAGTAGTTCTGTGTAATTTCCCGCTTGTCTTAAAGTCGATATTTTCTTGAGGGTCGATTGTTGAGGTTTAGTGTTCTATAGGTTAAGTTGTGCCCGCAAGTACGTACTTTACTAAGAATATCAGTTGGGAATGACATCATGCCTCTACAAATGATCAGAAGACTATTAGTTAGTTTCGGGTTCGTTTTATCTGCTATAAACCCCGTGGCGCTATATGCTAATACCCCAATAAATAACCTAGCACCTGATTGTAATAGTGCTTTTCCTAGCCCCCTTAGTAAAATATGGCCGCCAAATCATAAGTTCACACAGATAAGCATTTCTGGCGTTGTTGACCCTGACGGTGACGCTGTATCAACCCAGATACAATGTATAAAACAAGATGAACCGCTCAACTCCACTGGTGATGGAAATACCGCTTATGATGGATATGGTGTTGGTACTAGTAGTGCTTTCATTCGAAATGAAAGAAAAGGCAATGGAAATGGTCGTGTCTACCATGTGAGTTATTTAGCTACTGACTCTCAAGGGGCAAGCTGTGGTGGCACAGTTCAAGTATCGGTTCCTAAAAGTAAAAAGAAAGAAGCGGTTGACGATGGTTCGATTTATGATTCGGTAGATAATAACGAAGCAAATTGTGGCGTTGTTGAGGTTAATAATCCACCGATATCAACAAACCTATTTGTTGAATTAAATGAAGATCAAAGTGCTGTCATTGAATTATTAGCTTCCGACGCTGATGGTGATGTACTTTCTTACGCTGTAGACCAGCAGCCGAAGCATGGTGCTCTAGAGGGTACTGCACCAAATCTGATTTATATCCCTAATGAAAACTTCTCTGGCAGTGATGACTTCACATTCAAGGCAAATGATGGGGAGTTAGAGTCATTATCAGCTAAGGTTGATATCGTTGTTGCGCCACAAAATGATGCCCCAAAAGTTGAGAACCAATCTTTCGATACCAATGAAGATGTAGGCTTTCCGATCACGCTTTTAGGGTCGGATATAGACTCTGATACATTAAGTTTTACAGTTGTAAGTACAGCTTCGAACGGTGCAGTTACAGGTATAGCTCCAAACTTATATTATCAGCCAGAGCCGAACTTTAATGGCACGGATTCTCTTAGCTATAGCGTAAGTGATGGTCAAGTTAGTTCAGATCTTGGTGTGGTAACTATCAATGTGGCTCCTGTAAATGACAAGCCAACAGCAAATGCTGAAAACTTAGAAATTGAGGAAGATACGCTCTTACTTATTACTTTAACGGGAGAGGATGTGGACGGGACTCTTCTTACGTACTCGGTTATAGATCAGCCAAGTCATGGAGTGCTAAGTGGTGTAGCACCAAACCTTATATATACTGCAAATGAGAACTTCAACGGAGTTGATAGTTTTCAGTTTCAAGTTGATGATGGCACCGATAGTTCAGATCTCGCTACAGTCTCAATTACAGTATTGCCTGTTAACGACTTGCCTACTGTAAATGCAGGTGAAGATAGAAGTATTCTAGAAGGTGGCGTTCTTACCCTTTTGGCGACTGCTAGTGACGTTGATGGTCAAGTTGTAGCTCAGCAGTGGTTGAGTGGTGAAACTGAACTAGGTAACAATTTATCGCTGGATGTTAGTAGCTTATTGGTAGGGACGCACCTTTTTACAGTGATTGTAACGGATAATGAGGGTGCAACAGCTACAGATAGGGTAAGCGTCACCGTCGAGGCTCTTCCCAACACGCCACCAGTCGCTGAATCAGTTGCTATTACTCTCGATGAGGACGGCTCGAAGTCGTTTATGCTATTAGCAGCAGACGCTGAAAGTGATGACTTAACCTTCAGTGTTATTCAGAATCCTACGTACGGAAAAGTTTCTGGTGAAGCGCCAGACTTGGTTTATACCCCCGTTGATAATTACTTCGGCTCAGATACTATCGCCTTTAAAGTTAATGATGGTCAGGCAGATTCAGAGACTGCGTATATTAATCTAGAGATCCGCCCAGTTAATGATGCTCCAGTCGTAGAAACAAGCTCTAGTCAAACCGTTCTTGAAACTGAATCAGTCACTCTAAAGGCTACTGCCTATGACATCGATGGAACTATTGTAAGTTTACAGTGGATGAATAGCGATACAGTTATTGCTAATGAAGGAACGACCGTTGTATCAGGTTTATCTCTTGGTAGTCACACCTTTACAATTGAAGCAAAAGACGACTCCGGTGCAGTGGCAAGGGATAGTATTGTCGTCACTGTGAATAAAAACACTTCTTTACCTGGCTCTCTCTCAGGCAAGGTTGTTGATCAAGTTGGGGCTTATATTCCAAATGCTCAAGTTGAGTTGGCAACAGGTGAGTTAGTTGTCACAAATAGTTATGGTGAGTACTTATTTTCGACGGTATTACCAATGGAGCGTGCAGTAGTAACTGCATCTCATTATAGCTTTCTTCAAAATTCAGAAATTACACAAGTATCCTCTGAAAATGAATCTATTCAAAATATCGTGCTGTCACGTCCGAAAATTGTAAAAAGTTTTGATACTCAGGAAGGTGCTCAAATTACATCAGACGGCATGGAGATAGTTTTGCCATCTGGGGATTATAAAAATGCTCTAGGTGAAAGTTACTCGGGTAATTTGACGCTTTCAGCTTCGTACTTCCCCGTAACAACAGAGGAAGGCCAAAATGAGTTTCCTGGAGATAATCGTGCTGTAAATAATGAAGGTGTGGTTGGGGAGTTGGTGTCTTATGGTTTTACAAAACTCGAACTAGAAGATGATAACGGTAATCCAATTAATCTAAGTGATGGGCAAGAAATAACGATTTCAATTCCAGCTGATGAAGGTTTAGATAAACCTTCAACAATACCAATGTGGTACTACGATACTGATCAAGGTTTGTGGGTAGAAGATGGTGCTGCGACTTATGATCCGCTCACAAAGTCATACCGAACAGCTATCGATAGAGTAGCGACATGGAATTTAGATAAATATCTTGATGTTAGTTCCTTAGAAGTATGTATTGAAGATACAAATGGTAACCCAGTCGAAGGATATGTTGGCCTTGAGCCAACTAATGGGAGTTGGAGAAAGCTAAGTAAGACTAATGAGATTGGAAAATTAGTATTAAGCAGTATTATTGGAGATGACCGCTTTAACCTTTTTGGCAGTAGCAATGAAGGTAAGTTCGGTAGCTATAGAGCGAATCCATATTATATTGAAGCAGGAAGGAATAGTGTTGTTTTAGATAGTTGTATCGTAATTGATGAGCAACAGATTGCTAGTTTGATTAGTGTCACGGGAACTATTGTTGATGGAGATGGAAACCCTGTTCCCAGCGTTAGTATTGACGTGTATGAGAAAGACAGCTCTCCATCGCTCGGTGTTAATCGTAGTTTGTATCACTTACAAACTATTCAGTCAGATGAGAGCGGCAGATATTTATTAAGCTTTGATAGTAACAACCTCTCTGCAATCGAGGTTGCCTTGTTCGGTGACAAACAGATAACTCTTAAAGCGGAGGGGTTAGGTAAACAGGGTGATATAGACGTTACTTTAACTAATGATGCTTCGAGCTATGAAGTTAATCTACCTGTGTATCCTCAAACCCCTCCTGTAGCAAATGCCGGTGCTGACCAAGTTATTTACGAAAATACCACTGTCACTTTAAATGCAGATCGAAGTTATGACCTTGATGGACCGATAGATAGTTTTGAATGGAGGGAAGGCGGTGAAGTTATCAGCTCCGCCAGTTCGACTAGTAAGTTGGAGTACTCCCCAACAGTTGTGGGGGAACATCGCCTTGTTTTGACCGTAACTGATCAACAGGGCAAGAAAGCTAGTGATGAAGTAACTGTTCGTGTTGCTCCCTCAGAGTTTGAAGTATTTGCTGAAGCTGGAGCCGACCAGACAGTGTTGTTAGGAAGTAATATATCATTAGACTCGGCAGGTAGCAGGCATATTGAAAGTGGGGATTTTTATCAAAGAGTCTGGTCTATTGGTGGAGAACAAGTTTGTCAGTCATTGTCACGCTATTGTTATACTGGGTTAGGTTTGGGGGTTCACAAAGTAACCCTAACAATTACATCTAGCTCTGGAGAAAAAAGTCAAGATAGCCTGCTGGTGACAGTTATTGGTTTAAATCCACCTGTTGCTCTGGCTGGCGATGACCAAGTTGTATTTAAAGGCCGAAATCTGGTCTTAAGAACCTTGAGTTATGTCGTCAATGGTTCGGTTTCAAAACATCAATGGAGTATGAATGGTGAGTTGATATGTGATGTCCCTTCTTCGATAAGGGCCTGTGATTTCGATTCTACAAATTTACCTGTGGGTGAGTATGTGGTTACCCATACAATAATTGACTCAAATGGCTTAAGTGCTTCTGACGATGTGAGAGTAACTGTAAAGGAAACGGGTATAGGTACTGTGTATGCAGGGACTGATTTGATGGCTTTTTCTGGAGTACCGTTTACTTTAAATGGCTATTATAGTGTTCTTGATAGTTATGGTAGTGAGTTTAGTTGGGAAAGCCAAGAAGGTGTAATTTGTAACTCTCAAAACTGTAGTGATATTGTGTTCCCCGAGGGGGGGTACATACTTACATTTAGTGCTAAAGATGGAAATGGCTTCGATGCTTTAGATACTGTTAAATTAACAGTAGTAAATAGAGAGTTACATGATAACCCTATTGATGCTGGTCCAGATAGAACGCTGTTTAGAGGACAATTTACTGGTTATGACCCAACATATACAAACGGTAGTTTGTTTGGTTCTTGGTACAAAGATGGTGCTGCATTAACTTATCAAAAGTTGATAGATTTACCGCTGGGCAGTCACTTTTTAACCTTAAGAGGTGCATATCGAGATAATGGTGATAACCTAGTTGAAGCTGAGGATGATGTAGTTATCACAATCGTGCCAAGATACTCATATGCGTATCTTGCCGATGACCAAGAAATTCTCCAAAGCGAGACTGCTATTTTATCAGCATCTTGGCGTACATTACCGCAAACAATGCTGGGCACTTGGTTTCATGCTGATGGCACTTCAATCTGTAGTTCTCAGCGGACTCTCTTGACAACATGTTATGTTGAACCATCGAGTTTAAGTGTTGGTGAGCATGTCTTCACTTTTGAACATACCGATAACTATGGTAGCCCAGCAAAACGATATATAACTAAGGTAACGGTTCTTCCTAATCAGTCACCACGTATTTATGCTGGTATAGATCGGGTGATTAGTGTTGGTGAGTCAGTAAGGTTTTCACCAATAACCGTTGGTTATGGTGTATATGATCTGATATCTAGTAGTAGCTCCCTCGTTGCTAATGATTCTCAAAATTATGTTATCGAGTTTAAGTGGGAAGAAGGAGATACCCTGCATTGTGATACTAAAAGCTGCATTATCGAAGACTTACCCATCGGGACACATGTAATTACTCTGACGGGTACTGATAACAATGGTATGAGCAGTAGTGACCAAATTACTGTCGAAGTTCAAGACAGTGTGCTATCGGCAGATGCGGGATTGGATCAGTCAATATTTGAAGGGGAGTCCGTAACTCTAAAGACTGGTCTTAGCCCTGGAGCGATTACATCTTATAAATGGCATACCGCAGACACAATCTATTGTGAAAATGATATTGAATGTGAAATCAACAACCTTCCTATCGGCGCAAACGAAATAACCTTAACTATTCTGCGTGATGATGGCGCTGAGTCTAGCGACGTTGTAATGGTGAATGTTATAGATCTCGACTTATCCAATAGCTTTATTGTTTCAGCAGGAGTAGATAAGCAAGTCACTTCTGGGGAGGGTATTACGCTCGATGGAAGTAAGAGTCATAACTTCTATGCTGACATGGTTAAATTTGAATGGTTTAAGGGTGGACAGCTTCTTGCTACTGGCCAAACTAGTTATGTTCAGAGCTTATCGTTGGGTGTAAATGAAATTACCCTAAAAGTGACAGACAGCAACAATGTAATAAAACAAGATACCGTCTTAATTTCGGTTGGAGACGCAGAGAATAGTTTAATTGCAGTAGCAGGTGATGACCAAATTGGCTTAGAAGGTGCAACGGTTACACTTGACGGTTCTGCTAGTTTTGATCCTAACGGAGAGATTGTTAGCTACGAATGGTCAAAACAGAATATTGTAATTTCTGATCAAGTAGTACTCTCAATGGAGAGCCTTGCGATTGGCTTACATACTTTTGCTTTGAAGGTTACTGATAATGAAGGCAATGTAGCATCCGACACTGTAAATGTAAGTATTGAGGTCGTTTCAACGGTTGTGGCTCCAGAAGTAACTATACATTCACCTGAGAAGTTAACTATTATTACTGCTCCAACAGAAATTGTGGCCAGTATTAACGATAGTAATCTAGATAGTTGGACTTTATCTTATCGCTCTAGCGAGCAGCTAGGTGCAGAGACTATTGTTATTGCTCAAGGCACTCAGGCTGTTACTAATCAAGTGCTTGCTACTTTTGACCCTAGCCAATTAATCAATGGTCAATACACGCTTGAGTTAATAGCAATAGATAAAAGCAACCTTACGACAACTGAAACATTAGACTTACTTGTAGAAGGCGACCTAAAAGTCGGCAACTTCTCCGTCACCTTCGAAGACGTCAACATCCCGCTAGCGGGAATACCAATCGTCGTTACCCGTACTTACGACTCACGTCAAAAAGATCAAGACCTTGACTTCGGTTATGGCTGGAGCATTGACTATCAAAATGCACGTGTCCAAGAGTCTCGTCCAATAGGTCTCTCATGGGAGCTTAACCAGTACTCCGCCGGTTTCTTTGATAACTGGTGTGTTGAGCCAAATGGCGACCCTATTGTTAGCGTAACTTTGCCTAGTGGTCGCGTAGAAAAATTCGTTGCTAAAGCAAGCCCTAGTTGCCAGCAAATCACTCCTGCGTTGGATGTTGGAATTGTATTTGAGCCATTGTCTGGTACTTCATCAACACTCGTGCAGACAGACTACAGTACCGTTCGTATTGTAAATGGTAACTTAGTTGATTTGACTGATCCGAGTGTAAACGTTGACCCAAACAACTACCAACTAACCACCGCTGACGGCTATATCTACGACCTTGAACAAGGGTTCAATATCCGTAAAGTCACCGAGCCAAGCGGTCAGTCACTTACCTTCACAGGTGATGGAGTTCTTCACAGCACAGGTGCAAGTGTTAGTTTCACCCGCGATGAGAACGGCAACATCAGCGCAATCACACTGCCCGATGAAACCCAGATCACCTATGAGTATGATACAGACGGAAACCTAATAGCGCACAAAGACCAGCTCGATAATGCCACCACGTTTGCCTATAACAGTGAACATGGCTTAGTTGATATTCTTGATCCTCGTGGTGTACGTGTTACGCGTAATGAATACGACGAAGCAGGGCGCTTAGTGGCTCAAATAGATGCAGATGGCAACCGTATTGAGTTCACCCATAACCTTGGCAGTAACACCGAGATCGTCCAAAATCGCCGAGGCTTTACTCAAGTCTTCAGCTATGACGGTATGGGAAATATCCTCGCAGAAACTAATGGCGCAGGCGAAACCACTACACGAACGTATGATGACAACTTCAATGAACTGTCGCGTACTGATGCACTGGGTAACACCAGTACAGGGACTTATGACGACAAGCGTAACCAGCTCAGCGATACAGATGCCCTAGGCAACATCACAAGTTATACCTATAACAACAACAGCAAGCCGTTAACCATCACCAACCCTGATGGTACAGTAGGCATCACCAACGTCTATGATGGTAAAGACCAGCTTACCTCCCTGACTAACGCACTGGGTGAAACCACCAGCCTAAACTATGGCACGTGGTCTACCAGCCCAACAGAAATGGTTGATGCCGTCGGCACGCAAATGCAGATGACCTACAACCCCTTCGGTCATGTGCTCACAGAAACCAATGCCAATGGCGTCAAAACCACCAACGGCTATGATGTCTACACGGCAATGGGACGCAAAACTAGCGAAACCACCAGCCGTACCGATGCTCAAGGTGTCACGCACTTACTCACTACCCGTTACGAGTACGATGCTAAAGGCCGAGTGATTAAAACCACCGACCCAATGGGCCGCGTTACCGAAACAGAGTACACCGTCTTTGGGCAAGAAGCCGCGACTATCGACGCCGTTGGCCGTCGTACCGAGTACAGCTACAACGCGCGTGGACTGATGGAACAGATGACGTACCCAGATGGCACTACCAGCCAAATGGACTACGACCCTGAAGGCAATAAAATCAGCGAAACAGACCGCGCGGGTCGCACCACCTTAATGGAGTACGATGCAGCCAATCGCCTGATCAAAACCACCTACCCAGACGGCAGCACCAGCCAAAGTGAATACGATGCGGCGGGTAGAATGATCGCTGCAATCGATGCGTTGGGTAATCGTACCCAATACACCTTAGATGCCGCTGGCCGACAAATTGCTGTTACTGACGCTTTGGGTAACATTACCCAGTATGGCTATGACCAACGTGGTAATCGCATCAGCATGACCGATGCAAATAACAGTACCACCAACTACATCTTTGATCTAAGCGACCGATTGATCGAAACACACTTTGCGGATGGCACGACCAGCAGCACCGTTTATGACGTCAGAGGCCGCAAAACCAGCAGCACCGACCAAGCGGGCAACACCACCTTCTACGAATACGACGGTGTGGGTAACCTCACCAAAGTCATCAACGCACTCGGTCACGAAACCAGCTACAGCTACGATGAGCAAAACAACAAGCTCACGCAAACCGATGCAGAAGGCCGCACCACCCATTGGAGCTATGACAACCTCGGTCGTGTCACTAGCCGTACTCTACCTATGGGACAGGTTGAAACCTTTGAATATGACGTATCGGGCAACCGCATTGCGCATACGGACTTTAAAGGTCAACGTACCGATACTGAGTACGACATCAACAACCGTCCGATACTTCAAACAATTGCGGGAACGATTACCAAAAGTTGGACGTATGACGCAGTTGGTCAAGTACTCAGTGCTGACCAAGACGGTGATATCACCCGTTATAGCTATGACTCACTTGGAAGACTACTCACTGAGACAAAGCCTAGCAGCATTGTCCTAAGCTACCAATACGACCTGTCAGGTAATAAAACACAGTTCATCACTGAGCAAACCGACGCGAGTCAAGTCATCACGCGTTACACCTATGATGGGCTTAAACGTTTAGATACAGTAACGGATACTGAAGGTGGTGTGACTCAGTACACTTACGATGCCGTTGGCAACCGTGAGTCAATCACTCAGCCTAACGGCACTCAGGCAAGCTATCACTACAACAGCCTAAACCGCCTGACTGAGTTGCAGCACAAGACCGCTGATGGGGCGTTACTCGACACCTTTACCTACCAACTCAATGCCACGGGTCAACGAACGTCGATTACCGATGCAGACGGCACACTCAGCCGCTATCAGTACGATGCGATTCATCGCCTAGATGCGGAGGAAGTGACTGACTCTAGCGCCACTGTGACCCACACGGCTAGCTATGAATACGACAACATCGGTAATCGTACGCAAGGTGTGGTCAACGGTATTACTACGGCCTACACCTACGATGATAATGACCGACTGACGCAGCAAGGTGGCGAACACTACCGCTACGATGATAATGGCAGTACGCTGGAAATGACCATTGACGGCACAGTCACTGTTTATCAATACAATGCACTGAATCAACTTATTGAGGTAGAAACACGCGAAGCAGGCGTCATTACCGACACACTACGTTATACCTATGACATTAACGGCATCCGTACTAGTTCGCAGAAAAACGGCACAGACACCCGCTTCGTCATTGATAACAACCAAGCCTACGCACAAGTGGTGCAAGAGCAGGATGCAACGGGCCAAATCCAAGTCAACTACCTCTACGGCGACGACCTACTGCAACAGCAGCGCGATACTGATACGAGCTACTATCACTACGATGGTTTAGGTAGTACACGCCTACTCACCGATAGTAGCGGCACGCTCACTGACCGCTACCGCTATGATGCCTTTGGTGAAGACCTAGAAACACTTGGTAACACCGTAAACCGCTACCGATTCACGGGAGAACAATACGACGCCAACCTCGCGTTCTACTATCTTCGTGCCCGTTACTACAACCCGCACCAAGGGCGATTCACCCAGCAAGATACATGGATGGGGAATAACTCAGATCCGATTACCTTGCACAAGTACCTGTATGCGAATGCTAATCCGGTGAATATGGTTGATCCGACGGGGATGTTTAGTCTGGGGAGTGTGAGTGCAGCGAGCAATATTCGCTCAACACTCGCTAATATTCAGATCGATGTTGGACTAAATCTACTTGATGCAGCGCTAGATCCTGATAGTGCAGGTG